>JAEZTQ010000040.1 GCA_023443625.1 Bacillota bacterium
CGTCTAAACCATGACTCAACCCCGTCATCTACACTTGTATTTTTAAAAACAAAATAAGGGAACTCTGATTCTTTTAAATTTTCAATATCGTTTGCAAGTTCACTAAATCTCTCAACAATATGTTCTCTTTCTAATGGAGATATTCCATCGTCAGAACTTTTATCATAACCTTTGTTATCGACCATAAACTGTCTAATACTTTCGGCTATACACTTCTGATCCTTTGTAAAGAAAATTTGCTGATTGCTAAGCTCCCAACAGATCCTATCCGGTGTACTATTGCAGTTATTAATTTTTCTGTTTGTACTCCTCCATATATCGCTGCCACCTGATCCAATAATTGATTTCTTGTAGCCATATGGGGTTGCGATTTCTTGTGGAATATATTTGTCTGGTAATACCCCCATTACAATCGGTGAAAATAACCACGAATTATGATATTCGGCAATAACCTCTCCTGTATAATCTGGTTTAATACCATACAATGTGCTATAACTCATAATCTCATTCTCCTTTTTATCTTTATCGTCTTACATGAAAGACGTGTTTCATTCTTCGCCAATATAAATTAGTTTGTCTATATATTCTCTATCTTCTCCTTTGAAAATAGGTATATCTTTATCAATCTCCCAAAAGGTTCCTAAATTAAATTCATTCTTAGGGTCTGGTATTTGCTTTTTTATTGCACAAGTTCCTCGTTTCTGATATGTAGGACAATTGTTCCAATTAATTCCTTTTTGGATTAAAAGCATATCCTGAATATCATTACATGATTTGTTCTGTAACTCTTTATGGCTGAAATTAGCCTGACCCACCATCTGAATGCTGTTTCTACTACAATCAAGCTGTCTCCAATAAATACAATTAGTCACTTCTTCTTTTGGAATATTGAAACAACGAGCGTCAAACATGGCTTTATCCAGCTGTCGTTTATAGACTTCTAGCAGCTTGTACTCATCAGAATCTCTATAATAATTTTCTCCGTTATTATATACATACTCATGAACCTTGCCTCTGAAAAGCCTATTAAAAGCCATAGTTGCCATACTTGCAGCGACACTGCACATTTTCTGGACTTCATAATCAAACCACGACGATGACGTAATTTTCTTATAGTCTACAAGAACCAATGTGATTTCATCAGACTGTGTATAACCAAGTACGCACCCCTGAATGTTCTCACACAAATATTTCGTAGTTTCCTGCATTGTTTCAATCAGTAGTTCATCAAAAGGTCTTTTGAATCCACTTGTAAAGGTGTGAAATGCTTTCCCGTCAATCCTGATTATTACCGGCATACGCCGCACCAATCTTGTCTTTGGAATCTGCTCATAATACTCTTTCATCCGCTTTCCTAAATCATCATTCATTGTTATCCTTTTCCTCCCACATCTCATATTCTTCTTCCTGGTCAAGACTTGTACAGATATCGCAAGTATGTGGTGGTGGATACTCCACATTATTCTTACAGGTCGAACAATCCTTAACCAATTCTTTATTCTCTTTCAGATATCCCAATACTCCACCAAGTCCTCTACCTCTTACAATCTGCTTTGCATCTGATACAAGAATGTAATTCTCGCACTTGTCATCATCAAGTTTTAAAACGCCTTTGAACTTCCCGTAATTTTCAAGCTGTTCTAGAACCATATCCACATCAAAAGCAAGTGGCTGCTCATGAATACATTCAATATAATCATACTGAAATTCTCTTGCGGACATTAATCCACTGTCTTCACTGTCAATGTAATCTTCTAAAACCTCATCATCAATTAATCTTCCTATGTAAATCACCTCCCATCAAAATCAACATTTTTTGCTTATTCTGAATCAACATAACATGTACCATATGGCAATTCATTTACATAAGCAAAGTAACAATCGCCAGGACTAAAATAATTTTCATTTCTAGTTGCCAACACCTTGCGTTTTGTTGAACTGTCCTTTACACCTTTAGTAAAACATTTATTATTCATCATGTTCTCATAAAACTTATAAGCATAACCTTCATCTTTCTTCATAAATTCCTCTTTTCTCAACTAAAACTAATCTCTGGCTCTGCTTCAGGAGTAACTTCTTCGTCAGAATATTCATCATCAATCGTTAGTTTCACGAATGATCGTTTTAATTTAAGCAAGAAAATTTCAAACTCGTTCATATATTTTAGTGACTCAATTGTTGGGTTGGTAGTATATTCAATTGACCATTTATCTCCATCATATTTACTCCATCTACTAATTGGAATCATAAAGTTCAAACTCTCATCATGACTACACTCAAAAACAATATTTGCCTTTTCAAAATCAGACCAGCCTCTACCATTGACATGCTCTACTTCCATTATGCAATTTACAGATTCATATGTAGGATTTCCATCATCAGTATTTACTTCTAACCCACTTGTTTCAACTTCTTTTGCTACGAATTCACACCACTTTTCAAAGAGATTTGATATTTTGATTTCTTTGAGATCTTCTTCAACCATCAACTCCTTGAAATTTTCAAGTAATGTTTTATTCTCTACTAATGTTGTACTGTTTACAATTTCCGTTAGAACAGTATCTAGTTTAACAATGTGATCTGAAAAATCATGTTTTTCAATCGCGGGAATCAGTACTTCTTTAACTTTATCCTTAATTGTCTTACCTACATCTCCATAGCTTCTGAATAAGTCTTCCATTGCTTCATTAATACCTTTTTCTAATTTTGCTGTAATGATGTTTTCAATGGTTCCATCAGATAATTTCTGTTGAATTACTCCGCTAATACTATCTTCTAAATTCATAATTCTCCTTTACTCTCATAAAATTCACGATTTATGCCTTTCTAAAACTCGCAATCTTTCAGTTCATAGTTTTCTATAACTTTATTAATATCCAAATCAAATTTTTCATAATTGGGACACCAGCCAATTTCACATTCATCTGATGTTATCCTATGCTTACAATGAATACACCCATCTTGGATAAGTAATATTTGTTTCATAGTTTTAATAAGAAGAGCATATTCACAATCTGAAACACATTCTGTCTTATTGAAAGTCATATAATTTTTATGACATCCTAAACATGGTTTATATATTTTCGATTCACCTCATTTCAAATCAAAGATTTGTTTCATCTTACAATAACTCTTTCTCCAAATCGTCTGCGATTTTTCTTAGTTTTGCCATCTTATCCCTGATGAGCTGGTTGTACATCTCCACGCATTCCTCATATGTTCGAGTAAAGTGCCTGGAATTAGTTGAAACTA
>JAEZTQ010000087.1 GCA_023443625.1 Bacillota bacterium
CCTTAAATTATGTGAAAGCAGGTTCCGCCAATTAAACCACTGCCCATCATGAAAAAGATAGGGTTCAGCTTAAACCGCCGTAGCAGGAAAAACCCGGCTGCAAATAGAGAAACGGCGATGAAGTCAATAGAGGTTATATTCTCAGTGAAGCCATCTGTCCCCCAGAACGCCAGCACAAGAATGGACATCCCTGCCGACAGAATCAGGGCGACCACTGTGGGCCGCAAGCCCGCAAGCACGCCCCTTATTACCGCCATCTCATTGTATTTGTTGTATAGCCATGCCAGCAGCAACACAATGAAACATGAGGGCAGGATACAGCCCAAGGTAGATACTAAGGCCCCACCCACGCCTGCGATTCGGGTTCCCACGAATGTGGCCGAGTTGATAGCGATGGGACCCGGTGTTGTTTCTGAAATGGTGATAAGATCTGTAAATTCCGTAAGAGAAAGCCAGTTGTGGAGATCAACCACCTGATTTTGTATCAACGGCATAGCAGCCATGCCACCACCAAAACTGAACAAACCGATTTGAAAGAAACTCCAAAATAGTTGCAGATAAATCATATCTTATATGTGCTCCTTTCCGGTTCGTTTGTCATGCAGGCTCACCAATGCCCCCAGAGTACCGCAGAATAGAATAATGTAAATGATGTTAATATGCAGGAAAAAGTATACGGCGAAAGTCCCTGCCATGATGAGAATGGGCAACCACTTTTTTGCCTTGATGATATTGCCGCCCATTATGAATACTACATCGAAAATTACTGCACATACGCCGGCCATCATGCCCTTGAGCACGGCGCTCACGATGGCATTGTCACGAAAGGCGGCGTAGAACAATGAGATGACGGAGAGGATGATGAACGGTGGCAACGCGGTGCCAAGGATCGCCACCAGTGCGCCTGATAAGCCCATTATCCGCCAACCTACCAGAATGGAAGCATTGACTGCCATTGCTCCTGGCGAGGATTGGGCGATTGCTGCCATGTTCAGCATTTCCTCTTCCTCCAGCCATGCCAATTCATCCACAAATTTTTTCTTCATCAATGGGATGATGACATACCCACCGCCAAAAGTGAAAGCACTTAGAAAGAACATAGATTTGAAAAGCTTAAAATAATTTTTTAGATTTTTTTCCACAGATATCCTCCTTTACTATATACATTATAAGCCTTGCCTTCATATAATAAAAATAGTATTATTATATGAATATCATAGCTATTTAACCATGTATAGAGAGAAGGAAAGAAATATGACTATTCGGCACTTGAAGATCTTTGTGGCGGTATGTGAAGAAGGCAGTATCACCAAAGCCGGACAAAAACTGTTTATGGCGCAGCCTACTGTCAGCTTTGCAGTGTCGGAGTTGGAAAAGCACTATGGAGTCAAGTTGTTTGACCGGCTCTCCAAGCGGCTATATTTGACTGATGCCGGAAGGAAACTACTGCCTTATGCACAGCACATCGTTTTGATGTTCGACGAAATGGAAGTCGAAGCACAGAATTTAGATAGTAGAGGCACTCTGCATATAGGGGCTAGTATAACCATAGGAAATTATCTAATACCGGGTTTGTTGAAATCCTTTGCCAAAAACCGACCTGGTATAGCCGTAAAAATGCAGGTGGACAATTCCAAAAAAATTGAGCAATCTGTATTGAACAACCAAATCGATCTAGGTCTAATAGAGGGGGTGGCTCACAGTTCACAGCTTGTCAGTGAGGCGTTCCGGGATGATGAGTTGGTGTTAATATTTGCCCCTGGCCATCATTGGGAGACGCAGATATCGGTGACACCGGACCAGTTGAAAGAGGAACCCTTTCTGATGCGGGAGAGTGGCAGTGGAGGACGTGAGATATTGGAAAGTGCCCTGCTGTTGCATGACATCGATATCGAACCCGCATGGGAAAGCATCAGCACTCAGGCCATAGTGCAGGCAGTAGTCAATGGCCTGGGGGTAGCCGTATTGCCCCTCATGCTGGTGGAACCCCTTCTGGTGCAAGGCAGCCTTATCAGCAGGCCGATTGAAGGGATGTCCCTCAAGCGGAAGTTTTTCATCATCCACCACAAAAACAAATACATCACAGGCATCATGCGAGAGTTTATTAGCCTGTGCCATGTTGAGGGAACGGATTGAATTGTTTTCCAGTGTAGAACAAAGAGAAAAACAAAGGAA
The DNA here is from genome assembly GCA_023443625.1 of Bacillota bacterium. The sequence continues at coordinate 2,176 of JAEZTQ010000087.1, forward strand.
AATGGATAAAGCAGTGGATACCATTAAAAGAAGATATACTATAATTGAATATCTAAATAATGGTGTAATAAGGCTCGCATCTAGGATTACAATAATATGGTGGTCTAAATCCTATTTCTGGTAATTCAAATGTATGATTATTAGCTGTATACACTACTCCTACTTTAGCATCGGAATCATATACTAAAAGTAAGTTTACATCCTTACAGGTATTATCGTGTAACACAATCGATGCCTCCAATCTTTTTTAGTCACTTATATTCATAGTATATTAAATAACTTAATAATTGATAGTAAAATCAATATAGAAATCTGAAAAGTATACACTGCAAGGCCTTAGTAGCATAAAATAATGTTAAGATGTTTTCTGAGGACAATATTAAATTGGAAGGTAATCAATTTTACAGCATTAAAAATAAGGAACAGGATTATCCCATGTATCCTAATTACGGGAAAATAACACAATATGAAGAGGTTCCGATTGCAGTACCTGAACAACGTCAAATACGACAGCCTGGCGTTGAAAAGTTAATGTTACCAAGGCCGATTATAGAAAACTGTAATTATATAGGAAGTGGAAAGCTAAAAGATAAAGTTGCACTTATAACAGGTGGTGATAGTGGTATTGGTGCAGCCATAGCAATATCTTTTGCCAAAGAAGGTGCAGATGTTGCCATTTCCTATTTAGACGAGCATGAGGACGCTCATCGAACGAAAAAGAGAGTCGAAGAATTAGGACGGAGATGCTTACTTTTACCTGGAGATTTAAGGGTAAAAGAACAGTGTATTTTTATCGTTGATAAGACGATTAAAACCTTTGGTAAGCTTAATATTTTATGCAATCATGTAGGCATACAATTTCAACAGTTAAGCCTACTTGATATCTCAGACGAACAGTTTGATGATACCTTTAAAGTTAATATATATTCACATTTCTATACTACGAGAGCTGCACTCCCCCATTTAAATCCAGGTGATTCAATCATCAATACAGCATCCGTTGTAGCTTATTATGGCAATGATCAACTAATTGATTATAGTGCATCGAAATCTGCTATCGTCGGCTTCACCCGTGCACTTGCCAATAATCTGGTAAGTAAAGGTATCCGTGTGAACGCCGTTGCCCCCGGGCGGGTATGGACTCCGTTAATCCCTTCTAGCTTTTCTGCAGATACCGTTACTCAACCCGGTAACCCTATGCAGCGTAACGGGCAGCCTTTTGAAATTGCACCTGCCTATGTTTATCTTGCCTCCGATGATTCACGTTTTGTAACCGGGCAAACAATTCATGTAAATGGTGGTCAGATAACTTCGTCTTAACAATTATTAAATGATGTCAGAGTCGTTATGAATTTATATTTCACACGGTTGACAAAAAGAGCAGACACGGTCAAGCATTTGTTTTTCGACCGTGGTATATTTTCATAGAGAGGGAATTATAATGCATGCATGGGAAGCCATACAGAAAACGCTGAATTACATCGAAGAGCATATCGGTGAGGAAATGCAAATCGAGGAGTTGGCAGAAATTGCCGCACTTTCACTGTTTTATTATCAGCGATTGTTCACGCGATTGGTAAAAACATCGGTCCGGGATTATATAAAATTACGTCGATTGGCAAGGGCAACCGCTCCGCTGCGTGATAAGAAAAAACATATTATCGACATTGCAATGGAATACGGTTTTGGCAGTCACGAAACTTTTACGCGAGCTTTTAAGGAAACTTACGGTATTACCCCATCGCAGTACCGGGATAAACCTGTTAGCTTACAGAATTTTCATAAACCTGATTTACTGCTTGGCTACATAGTGATAGATGAAGGTGTGCCGCTGATTAGTGACGGATTGGTGCTGGAAATGAACCGAAAATTTCTTGAAGAACCGATTTGTTTTCTCGGTGTGACGGGATATTATCCATTCAAACATGGTAAAATGTCCGGAGAAAGAACCGGTGTCGATACGGTCAGTGAGATTTGGGACAGGTTTTTCGGGGAACTTCCGAATATTCCTCGTGTCTCGAAAGGACGTTTGATCGGTGTTTCTTATCACGGCGATGCACCAGACGGTTATTCCAGTTATTTTATTGGAGCAGAAGTCGCAAAAGATAAGGAAAGCCGTAATTTTGCAAATTGGCAGCTGCCTGTACGGGAATATGTAGTCTGCGGATTCGAGGCAGAGAGTCACGACCAGATGATTATTTGTATGGGAAAAGCGATGAAATACACTCGATTTTGGTTGAAAAAGCATGATTTGATTGCCGATGGATTTTTCCCCGAGATGTATTATCAAAATACGTTCGATGTCGCTTATGCGGAGTTGTGGATTCCTTTTAAGAAACGGGAAAAGACATAAGATCAATAAAGTTTAAGTAATTGCGAAACAGATAAGTTGTGAAAATTTCATACACAACAAATATAGATGGTAAAGAAAGATGGTATGAAAGTTTTCCAAGCTCTGGTTATGCCAAGCACTATGCTGAGCCAGAGAAGGAATCCTTTTCAGCAAGGGCTTCAAGGATTCCTATGTCTCCGCTCCGTGGCCTAAAATCGCTTGAAAAATCTTTCAAACCATTCTTTCATATTTAAGTTGTGCTAGTTGTGTATGAAATTATAACAGTTGATGAGTTTCGCAATCATCTAAATTAATAAAATTAATTGGGAGGAAAATGAAATGAGTATGTATGAAGAGGGATTAAAATTAATTGATGAGGCATTCGGCAATGGAAAGGATAATAACATCTCGCTGGCGACAATTGCGCTTGAGCCGAGTATAGACGGAAAACCTTGCCCTAACGTCCGTGTTGTGGACGCTTATTATGAAGACGGCGCATTTTATGTTGTCACATATGGAAAATCGAACAAAATGCAGGAAATTGCACAAAACTCGGAAGTTTCAATTGCGGCTTGTCATGAGATGTTTACTGCTTGCGGAGTAGGTGAAAATCTCGGTTGGGTGCTCGACCCTATAAATGCTGAAATAAGAAACAAGCTTCGTAAAGCCTTTTCCGATTGGTACGACATGGCAAATAATGAAAAGGATGAAAACTGCGTTTTTTTAGCAATTCATCTCACAAAGGGAATTTTAAATGTAAACCATTGGGAAAAACTATATCACATGGATTTTACCAATAAGACTTGCCAATAAGACAGAATTTGAGTATTTTTAGGGGCACTTTCCAATTGAAAATTTGGTCAGTGTCCTTTTGTTATGGTCGAAAACAATGAAGACAGTGCCCAATGAGTTATGATCTGAGCTCCGTAATGTTAAGAAAACGGGCATAAATGAGAAGTGCTGTTGGTAGATTTCTATCCATATATCACCTATACTTGGTTTACATATAAAAAGAAGGAGCATTCCTGTTAAGTAACAAATGACAGGTTTGCAAAAAATGAGTGCCACCCATAGAATAATGATTGTTAACTGGCCGGTTGACAAAATCATCGTTCGAAGGAGACACCCACAAATGAATTGTAAACAAAATCAAAAAATCAATCAAGTAAAAGAATCAACTTTGGTAGTTGGAATCGATATCGGAAGTACAACACAGTACGCCAGAGCTTTTGACTGGCGAGGCATCGAATTAGGGAAGGTCTTTAAATTTAGCAACAGCAGAGAAGGTTTTGACAGCTTCAAAAACTGGATGCAGTGGATACAGGACAAGAACAAAAAGTCAGATGTTATCGTAGGTATCGAACCAACAGGTCACTACTGGTTTGACCTTGGCGCTTATCTTGAAGATGAAGGCATCCTCCTGGTTATGGTCAACCCTTATGCGGTAAAGCAGACCAAGGAACTGGATGACAACAGCCAAAGTAAGAATGACAGCAAGGATCCCAAGGTAATCGCAAAACTCGTTATAGAAGGAAGATATTGTGCACCATATACACCGGATGGGGTGTATGCAGATCTAAGAATTATGGCAGCGAATCGGAAGAGGCTTATCAGGGAACTTACCCAGATCAAGAACAGATTTGCCAGATGGTTTGCCATATACTTTCCTGAATATAAAGATGTATTCGGGGATTATGAATCACAAAGCAGTATGCTGCTTCTAAAGAAAGCATGTACACCTGAAGCAATCGTGGGACTCGGAGCCGAGAATATAAATCAAATCTGGCGTGATGCAAAACTGCGGGCTGTCGGGATGAAAAGGGCAACGACCCTGTGCGAGACAGCAAAGCGTAGCATTGGCCTAAAGAAAGGCTCTTCGGCAGCTGAGTATGAAATGAAACTACTGCTCGAGGATCATGATTACAAAATGGCACAGCTTGAATCTGTTATGGAAGAAATAGAAGGCTTGTGTAAAAAGATACCCGAAAGCGAGCAGATGCTTGCCATCAAAGGTATCGGACTGATTACGGTTGCCGGATTTCTGGCTGAGATCGGTGATGCGAGGCGTTTCGAATCACCAAGGCAGATACAAAAGCTGGCAGGACTCTCGTTAAGGGAAAATAGTTCAGGAAAGCATAAAGGACAGACGACCATAAGCAAACGAGGTCGAAGTAAGCTGCGAGCTGTACTGTTCAATGCTGCGATTCCACTGATAGCTACGAACCCGGAGTTCAATGCCCTGCATGAGTATTATACGACCAGAGCAAATAATCCACTGAAAAAGAAGCAATCCGTGATAGCCATCAGCTGTAAGCTGATACGAATCTTTTATACTATTTTGACCAAAGGTGTATCGTATGATGCACAAAAGATGATGTCTGACATACACAGACAGCCAGCGATAGCATAAGAGGAAAACTGTAGAATTCAGGAAGACGTCCACCCTAAGGTGCTGAATGGAACAGAAAAAGAAACAAAACATAGAGAGCCGAAGTCAGATTTTTCACCATCAGAGCAGAGACTCAGCGAAGGAGCATCATGACGCCCCTTTATGGATAAGCAGAACGAAGGAATTCAGGACCCTGAGGTATAGGTGATCCCGTATGACATGGGAGGTTGGGCTGCCGTAAGGATTTGGGGATAAGGAAAGGCCGATCATAACAAAATAAGACGACGTCTTATTAAGTGAACCCCAAATATCCATATATCCATGATTTAAGGCCATGGGGAATGACATTGACGAAGAATGCGGTTCTATAAAAAAATGAAAAAGTAAGAAAAAGCGAGTTAACAAGAGAAAAATTAAGATAATTATGGGAGGCGTTCAAGTGACAAATGAAATACGCTTGAACTGCTGGCTTATGATAAAAAATGTGGTAGATGTGATGAAAGATTACCTTGAGATATTTGCCTATCAAATAATTATGACATTTAGTGGAACCGGGATGCTCAAAAAAGGCAGGAATCCGTTTTTGAATTCCCGCCTTTAAATTTATATAAATATTATTTATTGAAAATTAGCTTATTGGATAATAACCAGAGAATCACTAATTC
>JAEZTQ010000006.1 GCA_023443625.1 Bacillota bacterium
TAGGTAAATGTTTATTCTACTTGCATAGAACAGAGAAATATCCTCCTTTTAAGAAAAAAGAAAGGAAAACTCGGAAAATGATAAAAAAAGTTTTGATAATAGATGACTCTGCACTTATGAGAAGGGTTCTCTCTGATATAATAAATTCAGATGATAGATTTCAGGTCATTGAAACAGCTACCAATGGATTAGAAGGTTTTGAGGTTTTAAAAACAAGGGCAGATAGTTTTGATGCGGTCTTATTAGACATTAACATGCCTAAGATGAACGGTATTGAAATGTTGGAGAAGTTAAAAGAGCAGAATGTTAAAGCGACTGTAATCATCGTAAGCACAATAGCTAAAAAAGACGCAACAGAAACAATCAAGGCACTTGAATTAGGAGCATTTGATTTTGTAAAAAAGCCTGACAACTACCTTGAAGTGAAGGGCAACATTTTTTCAAACAATATCATAAGTTGTCTAGAAGTAGCTACTAAGGCTGATTTGAGAATCGATAATAAAAAGATACCGATTATCAAACAACAGATACAACCTGTAAATCAATTATTACAAAAGAAATCATCGGTGAAACCTCATCAATATGTGAACAAATTAATAGCAATTGCATGTTCCACAGGTGGTCCAAAGGCATTGCATGAAGTTATACCTAAAATACCTAAGAATGTAGATGCAGGGATCCTAATTGTTCAACATATGCCCGGTGGTTTTACCAAATCCTTAGCGGACAGGCTTAATGAATTGAGCCCCCTTAACGTTAAAGAAGCGGAGGATGGCGATATCATTACCAAGGGTACTGTGTATATAGCTAAGGGTGGGTACCAGATGAGGGTTAAGAAGCAGGAGGATGGCAGGCAATGCATATCCATTTCAGCGGAACCTGCTAGACATGGTTTACTGCCTTGTGCAGACATCATGTTTGAATCGCTGGAGCATATTAATATGGATCAAATTACCTGTGTTGTATTAACAGGTATGGGTGGTGACGGCACTGCAGGGATAAGAAGATTAAATAAAAAACAAAATATTTATGTGATTGCACAGGATGAAGAGACCAGTGTGGTATATGGAATGCCAAAGGTGATATACGATGCAGGTCTAGTAGATGAAGTAGTAGCCTTAAATAAAATCTCTGATGCCATCACAAAGAATGTGGGGGTGCAATAAATGGATGTAAGTCAATATCTTGAAATTTTTATTGAAGAGACCAAAGAACATTTACAAAGTTTAAACGAACATCTTTTGATTCTAGAACGTGAACCGGAGAATGAAAGTACAATCAATGAGATTTTCAGAGCAGCCCATTCTTTGAAGGGAATGGCTGGTACCATGGGCTACAAAAGAATGCAACGTTTAACCCATGACATGGAAAATGTATTCTCCGAAATTAGGAATGGCAAGATGAAAGTATCCTCTGAACTTGTGGATGTATTATTCAAAGGTTTAGATGCTTTGGAAAACTATCTGGGGAATATTCAGGCTGACGCTAATGAAGGTGATAATGATAATGAAGATATCATCAATGCTTTAAATGATATTCTTAATACAGGACTTGGTAATCCTAAAGTCGTTGTAGCGAATGCAGCAGTAGCAGCAACTACAAAAAGCAGTGATGATAAAATGAAATTCAAGTACATAAAAATAGAAGAGCATGAGAAAAAGGCAATTGTTAAAGCTGGAACTCTAGGATATAACGTTATCGGCCTAACAATTTATATTCAAGAATACTGCGTATTAAAGGGTGCAAGAGCCTTCATGGTTAACCGCACTTTAGAAGATTTTGGGGAAATAATCAAACTAGATCCCAGTGCACAGGATTTAGAAGATGAGAAGTATGATTTTGACTATTCTATCTTTATTATTACCAAAGAAAGCCCGGAAAAGCTTGCTAAGATTGCTTCTAATGTATCTGAAGTTAAAGAAGTGGTTGCTGATTATATCAAATTATCACAAGAGGACATTGTGAATTTTACCACCTCTTTAAAGCAGGATGAGATAGCAGCAATGCAAATAAAAACAGTGAGTAAAGAAACAAATTCATTGAAGGCTGGAAGTGCATCATCAGCAAAATCTGCGGCAAAACCTGTGGCAAATCGTTCTGTACGTGTTGATATTGATAAATTAGATGTTTTGATGAATCTGGTAAGTGAGCTTATAATTGCAAAGAACGGATTGATTTCAATTAGTTCAGCTTCAGATGTTGAGTTAGATCATGGTTTCCATGAGCAGATTGAATACCTGGAAAGAGTAACAACGAATCTTCATGAATCAGTAATGAAGACGAGAATGGTTCCTATTGAGAGCGTTGTTAATCGCTTCCCGAGAATGATAAGAGATTTATCTAAGAATTTAAATAAAGATATGGAATTATACATGACCGGTGAGGAAACGGAGTTAGATCGTACTGTTATTGATGAAATCGGTGATCCCTTAATGCATTTACTTCGTAATGCAGCTGACCATGGTTTGGAATCAAATGAGGATAGGAAAAAAGCTGGTAAGAATCCGGCAGGTTCTATTTATCTAGACGCATATCAAGATGGTAATAATGTCGTAATCGAAGTAAGAGATGATGGTGGTGGAATCAATACAGAAAAAATCAAGAGGAAAGCAATTGATAAAGGCGCTGTTACAGAAGAACAGGCATCAAGAATGACGGATAAGGATTTCATAGATATTCTATTCCAACCAAGCTTTTCTACAGCAGAGATTGTTACTGATGTATCTGGTAGAGGTGTGGGTCTTGATGTGGTTAAAACAAAGATTGAATCTCTGGGCGGTGAAATTGAAGCTAAGACAAAACTGGGAGAAGGATCTAATTTTATTATACGTCTACCCTTAACTCTAGCTATTGTACAAGCCCTTATGGTCATCATTGGTAGTGAAAAATATGCCCTTCCCTTAGGTAGCATTCAGACAGTGGAAAATATTAAGGTTAGTGATGTTAAGAATATACAGGGCAAAGAAGTTATAAATCTGCGTGGAACTGTAGTACCCATTATACGTCTGGCAGATATCTTAAAATGCCAAATGCCTGAGGTTTCACCAGAGGAGTTGACTGTTGTTATTGTTAAAAAAGGTGACAGATTGGCTGGTATGGTGGTTGACGAATTACTTGGTCAGCAGGAGATAGTAATTAAATCTATAGGTAAATATATTAAGAATCATAAGATTATTAGTGGAGCAACCATACTTGGTAATGGTGAGGTAGCTTTAATTCTCGATGTTAATTCATTAGTATAAGAAGGGGGAGAAAGGAGGTTAATATGGAAACAGTGGATGCAAAGCAATTTATAGTAACATACCTGGGTAGTGAACAGTTTGGTATTGATATTAAATACATTGAAAATATTATTGTAATGCAAAGTATCACTAGAGTACCTAAAGCTCAGTCTTATTTTAAAGGTGTTATCAATCTAAGAGGTGAGATTATACCTGTCATGAGTCTTGGTAGTAAACTAGGATTGGTTGAAACAGAACTTACTGAGAAAGCAAGGATTATTATTGTAAGACCAGAACCTCAAGCGGCTCCTGTAGGCTTAATTGTTGATGAGGTTAAAGAAGTCATAACCTTAGAAACATCAGCCGTTGAAAAGATGGGCTATGACGGAAAAGACAATAAAGCTAATTTCAGCATAGGAATTGGCAAATGTGGATCAGACTTAATTAACTTGTTAAATATCCAAGTGATAGTATTGGACAAGGGTTAAATACATAATTTTTTAGCTAGTTACTAAAGATTGGTTTATTATCTTGATTTATGAGATTGCAATGATCTAATACAGATTGTGAGGTGTATTGTGGCACATTTAGACTTAAATCAAATTGATAACATACAGTATGACGTACTACGTGAGATAGGTAATATAGGTGCTGGTAATGCAACTACTGCACTCTCGCAAATGATAAACTCAAAAATTGATATGAAGGTACCAAAAGTTGATTTATTAGAGTTTAAGGAACTCTCTGACATTATTGGTGGAGCAGAAAATTTGGTTACGGGGATTCTCTTTACATTAGAAGGCCAGATAGATGGTATGATGATGTTTATGATGGATATGAGTGCATCTAGGCATCTGGTTAAGCTTCTACTTGGTAGCTATAGTGAAGTAGAGTCCTCAAGGGAATTTTCTGAGATGGAATTGTCAGCTTTAAACGAAATCGGTAATATAATAGCAGGAGCATATCTGTCATCACTCTCAGCACTAACCAATATATTAATTACATCCAGTGTTCCTTATTTAGCTATTGATATGGCAGGAGCTATATTAAGTGTTCCTGCTATTGAATTTGGAAAAATTGGTGATAAGGCTTTGCTGATTGAAACAGAATTTGGGGATGAGTCAGAGACGGTAAATGGTTATTTCATTTTGATTCCAACAATAGAATCATATAGCCTAATACTTACATCTTTAGGACTATAGGGTGAATAGATGAACGAAATGATAAAAGTAGGGATGGCAGATTTAAATGTATGTGCCTCACCAAAAGCGCTAACAACATTGGGACTGGGATCCTGTGTAGGAATTGTGTTGTATGATTCTATAAGAAAAATAGCAGGATTGGCACATATTATGCTACCTGACAGCACAAAGATTATTAATAACGAAAACAAAGCAAAATTCGCAGATACAGGTATTGATCTATTAATTAGTGAGATGGTTAAAATAGGAGCTGAGCGCAGAGCCTTAATAGCTAAAATTGCTGGTGGAGCCCAAATGTTTGCCTTCAGTAATAATAGTGAAATGATGAGAATCGGTGACCGTAATGTGGAAGCAACGAAAGCTAAATTGCAGGAATTAGGAATTGCTTTAAAGGCAGAAGATACTGGATTAAATTATGGTAGGACCATAGAGTTTTATCCTGAAACAGGGATTTTGCATATTAAATCTGTAGGAAAAGAAATTAAAATGCTATAATTAGCTGCCTGATGGCAGTAGGAGGTTGGGATGCGAGAAAGATATATACCGGCAGTTATTGTGCTTTTAGCTGCAGCAATTACTGAAATTATCAATTTAGTAAATAAGGTAGATCGGCGTACAGCCCTAATACGATTACTGGTAGTAATAATCATATTTTATATTATGGGATTGATTATTAGAGCAGTAGTCACAAAAGTGTTAATCCAAGGACCTAAGGCTGATAGTATAGAAGCAGAAGAAATAGTGGAAACAGAAGAATTGTTAGAAGAAGTACCTATGGAAGAATAAAGATAAGATTACATCTATCATGATTTCTGCATACATAAGAGTTGAATTTCAGGAGGAGATATGAACGCTGAAAACAAACAAATGCTTTGGGAGGACTATGCAAAAAAAAGGACGCCAGAGCTCCAGGAAAAAATTTTAATTGAATATGCAGGATTGGTTAAATTGGTGGCAGGTCGTCTTAGCATGTACTTGGGATATAATGTAGAATATGATGATTTGGTAGGTTATGGTACATTTGGATTGATTGATGCAGTAGATAAATTTGATTATACAAAAGGTGTAAAATTCGAAACCTATGCATCACTTAGAATACGAGGAGCAATATTAGATCAGATTCGTAAAATGGATTGGATTCCCAGGAGCATACGACAAAAACAGCGAAAAATAGATATAGCCTGCCAAAGTTTAGAGAGTAAATTAGGTCGTATTGCTAATGATGAAGAGATAGCTTTAGAACTGGATATTACAGTTGAAGAATTGGAAACATGGCAGAATCAAACAAAGATTACTAATGTAATTTCCTTGGATGAATTTATGGATCAGGGTACTGAATCCAAGGTAGAACAAAGCTTAACAACGGACTATGAACAGCCAGATAAGATTTTTGAAAGACAAGAATTGAAAGAGATATTAATAAAGGTATTAGAGAGTTTAACTGAAAAAGAAAAAAAGGTCATTATATTATATTATTACGAAGAATTAACTTTAAAGGAAATAAGCCATATTCTAGAGGTATCAGAATCACGTATTTCCCAATTACATACAAAGGCTTTACAAAAAATGAAATCAAAACTGGGAGGTAATATAGAACTCGTATCCAGTTATTAAATATCCATTTTATATGGTTTATAAGATAATAGAACTATTTAGTAATTGTTGCTTTTGTGATACAATCAACCATAAATATTTGTATACATGCTGGTAGATATTCCTTCAGAAAATCCCATCATTTTCTGAAGCTTGTTGGTATTGTGATAGTGGATGCTATAATAGGAGGGGTACAAATGAGAGGTAGAAACGGTTACTTTCAATTACTAATCAAGGATGATGGAACTTATCTGAAAATTGTTGAAGCAGAAGGGAAGGGAGAGGCTCTTTTTTTTGATGAAATCAGTAATTATTTGACTGACATGAAAATTTATGAATATGACAAAATCGCAGTTGGAAGAGCCATTACTTCACTAAAAGAAACTGCTGAGGTAAAATTAACCAATGCTATTATAACTCCAATCAATGAATATGTTAAGATTAAAGTAGATGGAGAGCGTATGTATGCAGCAGGAAGATTCTATCCGCCAACCAATAATGGACGAAACATAACAAGAGAAGATATCGTAAACGCTTTAGTAAGCGCAGGTGTAAAATGTGGTTTGGATGAAGAGGCAATCTCTGATTTTCTTCAAGAAAGGGAATACTGCAAGAATTATATTTTAGCAAAGGCTACGCCTGCAGTCCCGGGAAGTGATGCAGAGATAATATATCATTTTAATACAGACCTTACCTTAAAACCAAAGAGAAATGAAGACGGATCGGTGGATTTTCATCAGCTGGATATGATTAGTCATTGTAATAAGGGTGATTTATTAGCAACATTAAAACCTATGGATCCTGGTAAACCTGGTATAGATGTCTGTGGCAATATTATTCGTCCTCTAAAGGTGAATAATCGTATTCTTAGACATGGCAATAAGATAAGAGTGTCCGAGGATGGATTAAAGATGTATTCTGATGTTGATGGACATGTGAGCTTAACCGATGGGCGTGTATTTGTATCAGATACCTATGAAGTATCGGCAGATGTTGATTCGTCTACCGGTGATCTTGTTTATGAAGGTAATGTTAATATAGCGGGAAATGTTATCACTGGCTTCTCTGTAAAAGCAAAGGGCAATGTTGTTGTGAATGGTGTTGTTGAAGGCAGTTATATAGAAGCAGGGGGTCAAATAGTATTAAAACGTGGTATGCAGGGTATGAATAAAGGCGTTTTAAAAGCAAATGGTAACATTATTTCTAAATTTATTGAGAATGCTGAGGTTATTGCCGGTGGATATGTTTCCACAGAATCCATTCTCCATAGTAAAGTATCTGCAAAGGGAGATGTTATTGTAGGAGGCAGGAGAGGTTTTGTTACCGGTGGTGAAATAAGATCCGGTACCATGATATCAGTGAAAACAGCTGGATCTCAGATGGGGACCTTAACCTTGCTAGAAGTTGGTGTTGATCCTAAAATCATGGAGGAATACAGAGAGCTTGAAAAGAAAATAGCTACCATGATAGCAGATAAAGAAAAAATTGCCCAGGCAATCGTTCTATTTCGTAAGAAACTCACTATGGGAGTACCAATTTCAGATGAGAAGAAGGATTATCTAAAACAGATAACGCAAAACAATATTGTTCTTGACACTCAAATTAAAGAAGCACAAAAACGTTATGATGATTTACGTATTGATGCTGAGAATAATACTGCAGGAATCATTAAAGTATCCGATGTTGTTTATCCAGGAACAAAAATAGTGATTTCAAATGTTGTTTATTTTGTTCGTGATATGATACATTATAGTAAGTTTATGCGTGATCGTGCAGATATTAAGGTTACACCACTTGTATAGTGTGCATTATAAAACATAATTCACAGGGGAAGTTTGTGTAACTAATTTAAGGAGGAGAGCTGTCTGAAATAGGCAGAATGGAGGGTTGATATGGCAATAAGACCAATAGATATGGTGAAGACCCAGGAAGCGTCTCTGCTGAAGAATTTGGAAAGCCAAAAGCTTCAGAGTTCTGCCCTGCAGAGCGAGAAGAATTTTCACAATATGGTACAGCAGCAACAGCACAAGCCAACCAAGACTCCTCAGTCAGACAATACAGAGTATCGATACGATGCCAAAGAAAAGGGAAATAATCAGTACCAGAATCTTGGTAATAAGAAAAAAAATAAAGACAAAGAGAAAAAAGAAGATCTGAAATCAAAAAAAGCATCGAAAACTGGTGGAATTGATATTTTGATTTAACAACGGAGGCAATATGAACTCATTAGAAATAGCACTTATCATTATGGGGACAGTGGTTATTATAATCAGCTGCCTTCTGGTAGATAAAAGTAAGAAAACAACAGTGCAGACAGGTAGAAGTAGTGATAGTTCTCCAGATAAATTGTTATCTGTGGAGGATAAAAAGCAATTGAAAATTAAAGTAAATGAGCTTATATCCGAGGTGAGTGAAGATGTTGTTGGCAAAACAGAGGATACCCTTAGCAAAATATCAAATGAGAATATCATAGTAGTAAATGAATTCTCTGAGCAATTATTGGAGAAGATTAACAGAAATCATGAAGAGGTTATATTTCTTTATAATATGCTAAATGATAAGGAGAAGGAGTTAAAAACTACGGTAAGGGAAATTGACGCTTATAATAGAAAGGCGCATGAAATCTTAGAAAGTAATGTAATTACTGAAGACAAGATCCCAGCTGAGGAGATTTATAATCTATCCAGTAGGGAGTATGCAGCAGATCTATTACAAGAATTGCAATTCGAAGACCTAGATAAGAATTCCTCCGAGAGTAGGAATGAAAATAGTAATGATGAAATCCTTTCCCTTTATTCCCAAGGAAAATCTGTAGTAGAGATATCAAAAGCCCTGGATCTTGGTCAAGGTGAAGTAAAATTGGTAATCGATTTATTTAATAAAAAGAACTAATCGAAAGGCTTGGTGTAATAAAATGAAATTGAAATATTATATGAGAGGCCTGGGAATTGGTATTATAATTACAACTCTAATTTTTGCCCTAGGTGGGAAAAAGGAGAAGCTTTCTGATCAGGAAATTGTGACACGTGCAGAAGCACTTGGTATGGTTGAAGAAGAGGATAATTCAAGTTTAGAAGAATTACTTAGTAAAATTGACCTTACAGGTACACCAATTCCAACCCCACCAAGTACTCCAACCCCTGACCCTGAACCTACAGTAGAACCAACAATATATCCAACAATTGAACCAACCACAAAGCCAACTCTTGAACCTACTCTAGAGCCAACGACTGAACCTACGGCGAAGCCAACAGCAAAACCAACGGCAAAACCAACGGCAAAGCCAACAGCAAAGCCAACAGCAAAGCCAAAGCCAACAGCAAAGCCAAAGCCAACAGCAGAACCTACCACAGAGCCAACAAAAGAGCCAACAGCTAACCCGACAAAAGAGCCTAGTGCTCAAAATCCAGAGGATAATAAAAAGATTTCATTTACTATCGTATCTGGAATGGATTCTCAAAAAGTGGCTAATCTCTTACGTGATAAAGGAATAATTGATGATGCCAAAGCCTTTAATCGATATATTGTTAAAGCAGGAAAAGCAGGTATTATTAGGGTTGGTAAATTTTCATTATACAAAGGTGCTTCATATGAAGATATAGTAAAGACTATAACAAAGAGTTAATAAAGAAGAGGTATTATAGAAAGTGAAGGAAATTACTGGTATAAGTATAATATTTAAGGAGGGAGTTAGCTCCCTCCTTTAGTTCGTAATCATAAAAACAACGTATGAATTCTACTCATAGACTATATCATAGGGCCAATCGTTAATACCACCAAAGTCAATAACATCACTGTAACCAAGAGAAACTAATTCTTTTGCTGCAAGAGCACTTCTTCTACCACTACGACAGTAGACAAGAATCCTAGCATTTTTATCTGTAAGCATAGCTTCTGCTTTTTCTGTAATTTCTTCATTCGGTAGTAATATGGCATTTTCGATATGGCCTGTATCATATTCTTCTTTCGTTCTCACGTCTAGGATAATATGATCCGTACTCTCTTCCATCATCTCCATCGCTTGACTTGCCGTTATTGTTTGATGTTGTAAAGCCTCTGCTTCTTTCTTTGAACTGCACCCAATCAATAATGTTGTAATTACTAAGAGTAATAAGGCAATGGTAATCATTTTATAATTCATAATCGTGAATTCCTTTCACTTAATAAAGGTTTAAATTTATTTATTCCTTAATTTACATATTCCTTGTGTCATTGTACCCATAGGACAATATACGCACCAGGATCTAGGTTTATATAGAGACATTGTTATTAAACCCAAAATAGTGGAGGTAAGCATCACACTATAAAATCCAAAGGCAAACTGTGCTACCCAAGGTGCTATAATTGTACCATGATAAGCAAATTTCCATGGAACTTTAAAAGACCATAGTACTTTTACTACCTGTTTCAGGCTTTCACTTCCTTCAAAAACTAAATAAGTTGAAAATATCATATTTATAAACATAATAAGAAAAAATATCAAAAAACCATAACGGAACCAATTTTTGCGAAGAAATGAAGGAATATCTTTATTTCTTGATAATTTCAGCTTATTTCCAACCAAGTCAAATAACTGACCTCTACCACAATATTTATTACAATATCCTTTATTACCTTTTGTAATGGATATTATTAGTGGTATAACAAAACAAAATAGTCCTAACCAAGCAAAGATGATGTTAACAAATCCTAGTATAAGATATAAAAGAGACATAATCCATAAATAATCATACCAATTCTTCTTTTTATTTTTCATTGATCCTCTCCTTCGAAATATAAGCTTCATTCATTGTAGTCTTTTCTATCCTTATAACAGATGCAGGACAGGCTTTTGCACACAAGGAGCATCCCACACACTTATCAGTATCAACCTCTGCATAGATGCCTTTTGTTATTGTCAGTGCATTTCTTGGACAAACTTTCATACATGACCCACAAGCTACACATTCTTTCTTATTTACGATAGCATATTTCTTTACCGTTTGTTTTATCATACATACCTCCTAATCTAATTTTCTTAATTATATCTATCCTTTATTAGTTTTTCTGTAACTTAATCACTCTCACAAAAAAGATTGCTAATAATTTCATAGCTTCTAATTAGAAGGGTGGAATTTACTTTTGCAATTCAGTCTACTAACTTGAGGGTCAAGTCATTATTAAATAGTGCTTGCTTTACTTATAAAATCATGTTATAATTTCAAAGGCAAATTACACGCATATTGATTCATTACAAGGTGCCAAATTATAATTCGGTCTGTAAAGAATATGACATATGCGGAAGAAAACAACCAAATGGAGGTCAATTATGAGCGTTATTTCAATGAAGCAGTTATTGGAAGCTGGTGTACATTTCGGACACCAAACAAGAAGATGGAACCCTAAAATGGCGGAGTACATCTACACAGAGAGAAATGGTATCTATATCATCGACTTACAGAAATCTGTAGGTAAGGTTGATGAAGCTTACACAGCAATTAAGAATGTGGTAGCTGATGGTGGTTCAATTCTTTTTGTTGGTACTAAGAAGCAGGCTCAGGATGCTGTTAAGACAGAGGCAGAGCGTTGTGGTATGTTCTTTGTTAATGAGAGATGGTTAGGCGGTATGTTAACTAACTTCAAGACTATCAAGAGCAGAGTAGAGAGATTAAAAGAAATCGAAAGAATGTCTGAAGATGGTACTTTTGATGTTCTTCCTAAAAAAGAAGTTATCCAACTTAAGAAAGAGTGGGAGAAGCTTGAGAAGAACCTTGGTGGTATTAAGAGCATGAAGAAGATTCCTGATGCAATCTTTGTTGTTGACCCTAAGAAGGAAAGAATTTGTATTCAAGAAGCTCACAACCTTGGTATACCCCTTATCGGTATAGCAGATACTAACTGTGATCCAGAAGAATTAGATTATGTAATTCCAGGTAATGATGACGCTATCAGAGCCGTTAAATTGATAGTTTCTAAGATGGCAGATGCTGTAATCGAAGCAAATCAGGGTGTTCAATTAACTAATTCAAGCGAAGAGACTGATGCTGAAGTTGATATTGAAGACGCAGTTACAGTATAATTATAGATTAACATTATTATTTGAAATGCTGACACCCAAATTTGCGGTGCTTTAAGCAGAATGGAGGATTTATATGGAAGTTACTGCTAGTATGGTAAAAGAGTTAAGAGAAATAACAAGTGCCGGAATGATGGATTGCAAGAAAGCTCTTGCAGCTACAGAAGGCGATATGGATAAAGCAGTTGAGTTCTTAAGAGAAAAGGGACTTGCTGCAGCTGAGAAAAAAGCAGGCAGAATCGCAGCTGAAGGTATTGTTGATGTCAATATTAGTGCAGATGGTAAAATTGCTGCTATTGTTGAAGTTAATAGCGAAACAGACTTCGTTGCTAAGAATGAGAAGTTTAGAGATTTTGTTGCTGCTGTCGTAGCACAGGCAACTAAGACTACTGCAGCTGATATTGAGACCTTCATGGAAGAGAAGTGGGCACTTGATACTTCTAAGACAGTAAAAGAAGAATTATCTTCTTTAATTGCTGTTATCGGCGAGAACATGAATGTAAGAAGATTTACTAAAGTAGAAGCAACCAATGGTTTTGTTTGTTCTTATATCCATGGTGGCGGAAGAATTGGTATCCTTGTTGATGTTGAAACAACTGTTAACAACGCTGAAGTACAGGAAGCTGCTAAAAATGTTGCAATGCAGATTGCTGCTTTAAATCCTAAGTATGTAAATCAATCAGAAGTTTCCGCAGATTACCTTGCTCATGAGAAGGATATTATTAAAGCACAGATTAAGAATGATCCTTCCAATCAGAAGAAACCTGAGAATATTATTGAGAAGATGATCGATGGTCGTTTAAATAAGCAATTAAAAGAAATCTGCCTTGTTGATCAGGTATATGTAAAAGATAGCGAGCTAACTGTAGCTCAGTATCTTGCAAATGTATCGAAACAAGTAGGTGCATCTGTAGCTATTAAGCGTTTCGTTCGTTTTGAGACCGGTGAAGGTCTTGAGAAAAAGAGCGAGAACTTTGCAGAAGAAGTTGCAAAGCAGATGGGGCAGTAAGGTTAATTTAGCATAATTTTATAATGAATATATAGGAGGCTCTAAAAGCCTGTAACTATCGCATATATGCGGTTTACAGACTTTTAGGGTCTCTTTTAATTTAAGCTTAAAACCTCGTAAAACCTCGTGAAACGATATGGAAACTGGGCTCGATTTGCGTAAAATTTGCGTACAACAATCCTTGGTGTAGCATAGTTTAAAAAACAAATAAAACAGTCTTTTGGCAACCTAAAATATAATAAAAATAAACTTGCAATATTTCTAAAATATGTTAATGTGGTTTATAAATAGAAGAAAACAGTTTATATATGAACTGTAATTGATAGAAAGTAAACGGTGAATAATATGAATCTATATTTTGAATTAATGCAAGTACCTGTATTTACAATGGAAGATGTTTGTAAGTATTATGATAAAATTGAAAGTGCACGTTCGGCAGTTAAGCGTCTCGTAAAACAGGGAACAGTGGTTAAAATACGAAATAATATGTATACCTGTATCAGTGGAGAAACCGGAGCACCTATTGCCAATCGATTTCAAATTGCCAGTTGTATCACACCAACATCATATGTTTCACATCATACAGCAATGGAGTATTATGGTGTGGCTGATCAGGTTTACTATGATGTATATGTTTCTTCAGAGACAAAGTTTCAAACATTTGATTTTTATGGTTACACATATCGATGTATTATGGCAAAATGTAAGCAAGGAATTGAAACTGTAAAATACAGCGGCGGTGTTAAAATAACGAATAAAGAGCGCACATTGGTGGATTGTATTAAGGATATAGATAAAATATCAGGACTAGAAGAAACTATGGCAAATGTCCAGGGATTGCATAATTTACAGGAAAAAAAATATTACAGTATTTAGAAGTGTATAACAATCAATTTCTGTATCAAAAGATAGGGTTTCTGTTATGGAACATAAGGACACAACTTGGTTTGTCAGATGCCTTTTTTGAAGTGTGTATGAAAAGGATTGGTAAAAGCAAACGGTACTTAACCAAGGATGCGAGTGATATGGTATATGACAATGTTTGGAAAATTATTGCACCAAAGAATATCGCCCATATAAAGAACGGAGAGGGTATTATAGATGATTGAGTATAATAAAGCACAAATCGGACGGATTGCAACTAAGAACGGCTTTGTTCGAGATACGTTTGAAAAGGTGCTCCGATTAAAAGAAATATTAAAATTTATCAATGAGCATGAATATCTACGAGAGCATATTTTGCTAAAGGGTGGTACAGCAATAAATTTGACGATATTTAATCTCCCGAGACTTTCGGTTGATATAGATATGGATTTCGTACCAAACTATAATCGTGAAGTTATGGGCCTTGCACGAGAAAAGATAACACAAATACTAAAGGAATATATGTCACAGGAAGGATATCAACTTTCTCCGGTGTCAAGATTTAGCTTTAGCCTAGATGCACTTCACTTTCAATATCAAAATGCAGGTGGTAATCGAGATAGTATTAAGGTTGAAATAAATTATTCACTGAGAACACATATCTTGGAACCGGTAAAGTGCAAAATACTAACTGATATTTTTGAAGATGAGATGGAAATCCTTACACTTGCGCCAATGGAAATATTTTCGGCAAAAGCAAATGCATTAATGAGCAGAGCAGCAGCAAGGGATTTATATGATTTCAATAACATGGAGTATTATGGCTTATTTGGTGAGTCGGAGCGAGACCTGTTTCGAAAATGCATTATATTCTACAATACTATATCACAAGAAAAAGTGAATAAAACCTTTGACACGTCAGCTATCGATACTATAAACTTTTCAAAAATCAAAAGAGATTTATTTCCGGTTCTTAGAAAAAAAGATAACTTTGATTTGGACGAAAGAAAGCAGCGAGCAAAAAAATACATTAAGGAACTAATGATTGTAACTGCTGATGAAATGGAATTTATGAATGCATTCGAAAATAAAGAATATAAGCCAGAACTTTTATTTGATAATGAGAAGATAATTGAACGGTTGAAAGATCGTCCGATGGCAATGTGGAAGATGAATCGATAAACGGTTGGAGGTGCAGGAATGAATATAGAGGCTTATGACCTTGACTCACTTAGAAAAATAGTGCGAGCTCTTCAAAAAGAAAATGAAGCATTGAAATATAAGCTAAAAAAGGCTGATATAGCATACGATGCTCCTAATCCATTTGAGGAGACAATAGAGAGTATTAATGAGTATGATCCTGATCAGGGAGAGCGTATTCTTGGAAGATATATAACAGAGGATTTAGCAAAACGATATTTTGCTATGTTTTGGGGTAGAGATGACGTTTATGCCAAAAGAGGTAAGAATGGCGGATATTTTCCACAGTGTGATAACAGATGGAATGATGCCTTGTGTCCAAAACAACGTGGTGAAAAAATGTTTTGTGATGATTGTGAGCACACAAAATGGACTAAGCTTGATTTGAAGAAAATTATAAGTCATCTTGTTGGCAAAAAAGAGGATGGAACAGATGTACTTGGAGTTTATCCGCTTTTACCAGATGGTACATGTAGATTTATAGTATTTGATTTTGATAACCATGAAAAGGATGCAGAGAAGACGGATTTTGCTAATACAGATGATGAATGGCATGATGAAGTAGATGCACTTAGGAAAATGTGTGAGCAGAATGGCATTAAGGCTTTGGTTGAAAGGTCTCGTTCTGGAAGAGGCGCTCATGTATGGATATTCTTTAAAAGACCAATAGCTGCATCTTTAGCAAGAAATTTTGGCTTTCTTTTACTGGACAAGGGATCCGCTTCTATTAATTTGAAATCTTTTCACTATTATGACAGGATTTATCCTTCTCAGGATGTTGCTAGCCGTATTGGTAATTTAATTGCTCTTCCATTACAAGGACAAGCTCTTACAAGTGGAAACAGTGCTTTTGTGGATGAAAACTGGAATGCATATCCTGATCAATGGAAGGTTTTGTTAGAGAAAACAGAAAAGCTATCGTTGGAAGATATCGAGAAGTATATGGTAAAATGGCAGGTAGAACTTGCCGAAGCCAGGGGAATGATTGCGGGTGGAAGTAGACCTAAGCCGTGGAAAAAGAAGGAGGGATTTGCGAAAGCAGATGTTGTAGGAAAAGTCCATTTGGTTCTGAGTAATGGTGTATATGTTGATACGCTTAACCTAATGCCGCGTTTACAGAATCAGATCCGGAGTATGGCAGCCTTTGATAATCCTGAGTTTTATAAAAACAAGCGTCTTGGCTATTCGAATTATTATAATTTTAGTGCTGTATATCTTGGTAAAGATATAGATGGGTATATAAGGATTCCACGTGGACTGAGGGAGTCTGTTATTGAAGAATGTGAGAAAGCTGGAATTGGTATAGATATTACGGATAAGAGAGAAAAGGGGCGTCCAATTAGAGTATCATTCAACGGGGATTTAAGAACACAGCAAGATCTTGCTGCACAGAAATTACTTTCTTATACCGATGGATTATTGAGTGCGGCTACTGCATTTGGTAAGACGGTAGTATGTAGCTACTTGATTTCGCAAAGAAAAGTGAATACTTTAATTTTGTTGCAGAGTAAAGATCTGCTAAACCAGTGGGTGGATGAACTAAATAAATTTCTGGATATAAAGGAAGAGACACCAGAATATGAGACAAAGACTGGACGGAAAAAGAAACGAGAAAGTGTCATTGGAATTTTACATGGAAGTAAGAATACATTAACAGGAATTGTTGATGTAGCTATGGTTGGTTCTATGTATAGCAAGGGCAAATTCAATGAGTTAATCAATTCTTATGGAATGGTGATAATGGACGAATGTCATCATGCTGCATCCAATACATCTATGGAGCTATTGCTGAAGGTTGATGCAAAATATGTATATGGCGTATCAGCTACGCCTAAAAGAGGCGATAGCCTGGACAAAATCATATATATGATGCTTGGGCCACTGCGTCATAAGTTCACTGCGCTTGAAAGAGCAGAAGAACAGGGCATTGGGTATTATTTTATTCCAAGGTATACCAGAGTGGTCGATACGTATGAAAGTAAAGATGATATAAATCATGCATATGGTTTGATTAGTTCCAGCAATGTCAGAAATGAAATGATTATTAGCGATGTAAGGGAATGTATCACAGCGGGACATACTCCGGTTATTCTTACAAAATATAAAGAGCATGCGAAACTTTTATATGACGAACTGAAAGGTAGTGCTGATCACGTATTCATTTTGTATGGAGACAATACTGATAAAGAAAATGCTGAAATCAGAGTGTCTCTAAAAGTAGTTAAAAAGGATGAAAGCCTTATTCTGGTAGCAACAGGACAGAAAATTGGAGAAGGCTTTGATTTTCCAAGACTTGACGTACTGATGTTAGCTGCACCGGTTTCATTTGAAGGACGTCTGGAACAATATGTTGGAAGGTT
>JAEZTQ010000005.1 GCA_023443625.1 Bacillota bacterium
TGGTATTTCCTTCTATATTAATTGGAGCTTTCTTTTTGGACCAATTACGTACAGCTGTTTCACTTAGGCTATATTCGCTGGCGACATCTTTAACAGCTTTTCCTGATAGTACTAGTTCTGCAATCATAGTTTTAAATTCATCTGTGTATGTTTTTCTTTTAGACATTGTATGGACACTTCCTTCCTTATTTATTAGTATATAGAAAACCTTATTTAGTGTCCATAGTTATATACTAACATCAGTTCTTATTAACTAAACGTTCTTATTTGAAGGCTTTCAGGATATTTTCGATATCTATATAAAGCATGAAATATAGCCATTTATATTTAATAAAATGTACCTTATCATGTTAATCCTAAAGAAGTGAAAGTTCTAAAAAGTCGTATAGATGAAATGAATTTTATAAAAAGTCGTAATTACGAAAGAAAACTTATTAAAAGTCGTCTACACAGAATTATGTGATTTCTCTTTATATTTGTTCAAGCGATTTTAAGCATAAATAGGTTAAGTATGGTGATGAATGTTTCTTTTGTCCAAAATCCCAATCTTTTAGTTTCTGGTAAATAGACTCTGGCGTGAAGAAGCCATCTTCTTCTTGTTTATTTTGAATTATAGATTTCATCTCAAGATAACGTTTGTCATCTTTAATACTGTCACATTTATTCAAAACATTAACAACACTAATTATATCATACCATATACTGGGTGCTTTCAATTTACGGAAATCAGTGCCCATGTAAAACATATATGGATGCTTAACCAAGCTGTTTTCCCATAACAATAATATATTATTAGATAAATTTTGGATAATATCATCATATTTATGCTCTGGAATATTCATAAGTAAATCCAGCATTATTAATGTTGCATATGGGCAGATATCATCTTTTCGCCCAGGTCCTCTGAATTTACCCAGTTCACTTGAAACTCTGCAAGGGAAACCATTATTATCATATAGTGAAATAAGGTATTCTACACCATTCTGAATATGCGTTTCATAATCTATACCTGCTTTAATAAGAGCATGAAGAAGCAATGGGGCATCGCATAAGCACCATCCAAAGGTATCATCTCCACTTCCTCCAAAATGTTTTGGTATATTAGTTAATGATTGATATACACCATTATTATCTTTATGCTTCATAATTTCGTCAATAGCTAACTGAATCTCTGGTACTGAACAATCTAGTCCGATATCCAAAAGAAAAATTAATTTATATATTGGTAACATAGGATTCTTATGATTACTTACTATAATTTTGTGAAAATCAGTAATATCATTTAAGTATGATTTTATTTTACCATTCATTAAAACTTTATTTTTTAAATCAATTAAGTCTTCCTTTTTTTCATTTAAAATATTTAATCGTATTGCATACTGCAACCAATCTTCACTTTTACTCAACAATTTATCAATTAACATATCTTACTCCTAGAGACGAATTATATTCATATACAATTGTAAACAAGTATGAATTAGAATAAATAAATTATACATCAATTTACATAATTATTCCATATGAACATGAAATTATTCTAACCTAATGAATATAGGTATAATAGTATCATAGACTATATTAGAAAATTAAGGATACACTAATGGAATATTCTTTGCATTTTGATAAAGATGATATTTTTATATACTTCATTTATAATATAGATTTCAATTACCGTTTAGAGAACGATTGAAAGTCGTTCTCTATTTTTATCTTAAAGAATTATTACAGTAAGATAATGATAGAAAGGATTTTATCATGGGAAAAATATGATTTCATTATTGCAATTATTGTCGAAACGAATTATGATAGAATCAAGATATATTTTAAATTCTAAATCAGTATATCCTTTAAAAGTTGAAAATATAGATGGTTTATGTTGAGACAATAACGCTATGAAAACAATTTTAAGATATCTACGTAAAAAATATAATTTAAAAAACAAACAGATAAAACAAGTTTTAAATAAACAACATATACATATATTGCTTGGTAGAATAGAAGATTGCAATGAAATAGTAGTTAATATTATGGCTTACAATATATTAAGGATGGAATTATTAGGGTTATATCGATATGATGAATTATTTGATAAAGTACGTTGTTCATTAAATAGTAAGTATAATGGACGTATGGAGCTTAAGTTATTATCATTACTAAAAAAGGCAGAGATTCTATATACAAGAAAAAATGATTTAAATTTAGATAAACACATGTTTTATAATATATTCTTTAGAGTAACTTTTGATGCCTTTTATCAACGTTATGAATATATATTGGTATAGGTTGCTGAAAAATAATAATTTTTCAATTGATGATACAATTCATAAGTCATTTAGTTATAATTATATCATTATGGTAGATGAAGATAATAAAATAATTCTAAAATATATTCAGGGACGATTAGTTAGATGTAATAATTGTAAAATACGACTTTTAAGAACTTTTATTTCATTATGATTCGGAAGCAAAAGTTCTAAATAATCGACTTTTTAGAAGTTTTACTTCATAAAATACAAGATATAAAATGGTAAAATATATGTTATAAATAGCAGTTTAGAACATTTACTTCTTATATTTTAGAAGATTTGCTTCATCGGACAGGATATGAGGTTTTCTTGAATATTTTTAATGCGGATATATAAATATTGCCACCCTCTATTCGTTAAACTTAGGTTTTGCGAATAGTTGTGTATGGATTTATTATAATTTGCTCTTCTCTTATTGTCGAGGGACATAATTGCTTCTAAATCAAGGACATAATTCTTTCCGATTTGTTTCTAATGTTGGAATTGCAGTTAAATCATTCATTATTACCCTCCAGAAAATATAAATTTTCTACTTCGTATTTGTAAACAATGTCGATGTAACTCAGCTACACAATATGATTATTTTGTGGGTATTTGACTTTACTAAAGACTATGCTTATACTATACATTTACTTTGAAAACTAATATTGTCGAATTTTTGTATTTGCCAATGTATTGATTCGCCAAAACACATTTGAAAGTAATTTAGGATAACTGAACTTTGTAATGTTTCTACCTTTAGTTGCTTAAATTCATCGAACAATTCAAAAAAAAGTTTTAACCCTTCCTCTTCACCGTTCACTTGTTTCAGTATCATGTTTTTCCAACCAGAAGTTGACTCAATAAAATTATAACATCGTGCCACATACTCATGAAAAAACCAAAATGGAAGTGGTAAAAGAGTAACTATTTTATTGGGGATTTCATAATCATAAAGAGCAGTAGCATATCCGATCAAAAAAGACTGTAAGTTTGTAATACTTGGTTCACCTAAAAACAGCACAGGTCTCGATTTTATTTTTTCAATTAACTTATATTCATATTCCATCAACAAAACCTCATTTCGTATAAAATATAAATAATTTATAGTTCATTTTAGTAAACAATTATTAGTTTATGTTTGATATTATAATTCAATTTATTTTTATATTACTACCATAATTGTCCATTGTTTATTAAATGAATATAGGTGGTCTATCTATGAATTGCTTTTGTCGTACATCGACAGGCTCACTTACACTATCCAAAACAAGTGTTCTCATTCTAAATAAATCTTTATCTTGTTTAGCTTTTTCCAGCCATTTAAACCAATATAAATAAATTGGCTAAATATTTAGTTGCAACACCTTTAAATCGCCTAATCCATTCTTTGAGGTTACTATGAAGTGAATTCACATGATTGATATGATAGACTCCATTTCTGTGCTTTCCAGTTTTAATTCGTACATGCTCTAATGCAAAGTCCTTAGTAAACTGTATATAAGATTTATGGCTATCCGAGCAAACAATTGACTGGATATCTATTTTACCGTTGTAGGCTCTTGTTAAGTCAGAAGAACTTATTCTACCCATGCATACACACTCTAATACGATAATTTGATTACAATTCTCACTTATAAACGGACATAAAACTGGTAAATTGTTGCGAAACGGACACAAAAGTGGTTATATGTTGTTGTCATCTCAAATTATATATGTGTACAGCATGAAAAAACTCCTATAGTAAGGGGAAAGCATAAGCTTTCCCCCTTACTATTTAAATTATTTTTTAATTGCTGTCATGAGCATTAAGGTAAGGTAGTTTTCTGTGTCCGCATCGTGTAGTTCATCATCTGCGGTCATTCTCCAAATAGCCTTACCATCTGGAATCTCTTGGGAATATGTAACATCAACCAAACCAGATTTTTGCCATAGGTTTTGCCACCATTCAGCACTGTGCCATGCATACATATTAGGCTCCCAAAATGGCTTCATTTTTTCAGGTAAACCATTTGAAAATTCTCTAGAAAGTCCAGGATTTACAAGACCAAATTGCCCACCCTGTTTTACTAATTTAGCATAATGGTCACCTAAATAACATTCGTCAGTACCGAAATAATGGTATGCATCTATACTGATTGCTGCATCAAAGAAATTGCTTGCATATGGTAGATTATGTGCTTCAGCACTTAATGGATATACCCTATCCTCCACTCCTGCTTTAACAAATCTCTCATAATTTTCTGTAGCAGGAAACCACAAATCATTAGCAAATACAGTAACACCATATTCTTTGGCTAAAATAATGGAAGTAAAACCTGCTCCACATCCCATATCCAAAACACGCATTCCTGGCTGTAAATTCATCTTTTCGCACAGGACTTCTATAAGGCATAACGCATTAGGTCCCATGATATAGTTGTAACTATGACTTTTATTAAAGTCGTCAATCAATTCTTGTATCAATGCTTCATATTTCTCTTTTAAAATAAACTTCCGCACTTGCAGAGCCTCCTATTATGGTTATTTTTTCTATTTGCACTTTTAATGATGGCAAAAGAATAACAACCAAAGGCGGTTTTAATTTTATTTAAATACCCTCGGCTTTATCCTAATGCCACCTCAAAATCAATGCTTCTTTTTAACATATATACCACACCTTTCCATTTGTAATAAAAATACTATATCAAATTATTAAATATATTTCAAGATAAAATGAAATGGGTAGCTATTTCATCCTTTTCAAAAATACTATCGAATTCGAATTCATATATCTCAAAACGATTATCTCTTAGTGTAATAACATAGTCTGGTACACTCATCAAATTTATTCCTCATGCCCTCTACTTCCAATCTCAAGCAAATTACCTTCAGGATCCGCAACATAAAAATTTCGTATTCCAAATGGATAGGTTACAGGTTCACCTGTAAATGACTTTACTCCAAGTGTCATTAATCGCTCGTATTCTCTGTCAACATCGGAAAATTTCGGAAGCCAAATGCCAATTTCCATTGTCAGGTTAATTCCCTTCGGCGGGTAATAGGACTCACCTACAGCTTCTGCAAAAGCTTTTCGATCATACATAAATAATGATAAAGGACCACTGTTTGTTTTAAACTCAGCAAATAATCCACCGTCCCAGTCGGTCTCAAATTCCATGATGTTTCTATAAAACGAAACCATCTTTCCGATATCTTGAACCAACAGACCTACACCGACATTAGCATTCATACCATTCATAAACTATTCCTCCAGTAATCATATTTTTTTATTTATCGTAACACGCTAAAAATGACAACAGTATGTTCTGTTATGATTAGTCTTAATCATTAATTCATAGACGCCCATATTCACCTTACTTACCTTCTATTCCCAGCCTTTCAAATAATAAAATTAATATGAGTATTATATCTCAATTTACCAATTAACAAATATAATCAATATTTCTACTTAGTTAGATAATATCTTTAGGTATATTTTATTTTTTTTGCAAAACAAGTTCCCATGCTATTTTTGCTTTGCCATATTTCATCAATATTACTTCTTCCATATCAATGATTTTAAAAATCTTAAAAGTATTAAGAATATTACTCTTATCGAAAAATCGTTTTTTCCCCGTTTTTGTCATATATATTCCCTCTGAGATTTGCTTGCCTTGTCCAACACCGTAATTTGTGTCATTAATAGAATTAACCCTTACATATAACATGCCATTAGTTTTTGTTACACGAATGATTTCTAATAAGATCCTATTTAATTCTATATTATCAAAATAATGGAGGCATAAATCAGCAACAATATAATCTGCAGTTTCATCTTGAAACGGGAATTTTTCTCGTAAGTCAAACTGCCTTGTTTCAATATCAGGAAAATATTTATGGATAAATTTCATGGATTCTGACGAGATATCACAACTTATAAGATTGCAATCTAAAGTACGCAAAAATGACGTATCATCTCCCCAACCACACCCCAACTCAATTAAATTGGATATTTCACTAACCTTTCCTAGAAGATATTTATCTAACCAGCCATCATATTTAATATTTTCATTTGTCTTCATTTTAATAACTTCATCCCAATACATATGTACCTCATAAATACTAACAATTTTCAAATTATGACTTCCTATATTGCCTTCCGATTTTGTAGAAGATAGTTTTCTACTTCACTATTATTAACAAAATGGAATTACCTTCTTGGTAAGTTCATCAAATTGTTTGATATAATAATCAGCCTCCCGTAACAGTATTTCACTCTTCTCATCCTCTTTTTTATCCAGATATTCTGTCAATACCGTTTTCATTCCTACTCTTCTGGCCCCAGCTAATTCATCTGAACCGCCGTCTCCTATAAATAAACTTTCATCTGCTTTTACATTCAATCTGCTCAATGCATATTCATATATTTTTAAATCTGGCTTCATCATACCTACATCACAGGAAAAAACTGCTTCATCAAAAAAAGATGCCAAGGGTGATTGGGTCCAATATTTACAGTCGATAACGTCTGCATTACTAATAAGGCATGTTTTAATGTCTTTTTCATGAATTTCTCTAATCGTATGTAATATTTTTTCATCTACTTCGAATAAGGCTTTTTGCATTCTAGCTTGTCGTAAATTCAGTATTTCTATCATTTGTTTTTCACTTATTTTATAAGGCATGGAATATATAATTCTATCTATAATTTCCCTTTCATCTTTAATTTCACCTAATGCACGTTCCTTATATAAATCACTATTTTCCGCATAATGTTCCCACTCTTCAGCTGAAATTCCAACTACATCATATTCATTTTTTCCTGTGAAATATTGCGGATAAATCAAAGTAAAAAACAAATCAAAAAACACTGCTTTTATCATTTATTATTCTCCATTTAGATAATCTTTCCTTATTCCATTTTTGTAGCTATTGTCCCAGGGACACAAATCTGTTAAATGTAACAGTGAATTAGTTTAGAGTCTTGCTTCAATCCATTTTGATACATAATCAGCAACATCAGAGACACTTTTCCCGGTAATATCATAGGTATCTATTTTTTGATTTGATACAATACCATTTTCAATAAACCAACGATTATAATCGATTGAACTGTTTATCCAATTTGTATCGGTTATATATCTACCTTCACGCATCCTTTTTTCCAAATCTTCTGGATTGCATACTAAAGCTAAGTAATGTATTTCAGTGAAAAATCTACGATTATATGTATTTTCAAAATAATCTAATGCTCCGGCTATTGTCCATAATAATGGCTTTCCACCTTGCATTATATTCTTTGATAAAGACAACATCTGTTCTACCCAATTTTTGTAATCATCATCTGTTTCATGGGACATAATATTGAATAAAAATCCGCATCCAAAACGATGAAATCCGTTCACGCCGAATTAATTCCTGTACAGTTGTAGTTTTCTACACTAGCTATATAAGTAATATTTATAGAGTTGCTAACTATTACTATATATTCTATAATATGTAAATAATACATATTAGGGGGATAATATGAAAATACCAAAACTACAGCGTTCCAACCGTTCACGTGAATATGATGGTTGTGACCAAGACACAAGGGATAAAATAATTTTTAGTTATTTATTTGAAGGCACATCCCATAGACAATTAGATGATAAATATGTAAAAATTGATTCTGATTACAGTCGGGGCTGGCAATCAATGGGGGTACTTCATTACTTAGGTGTGCGAAATGATTTTAAAGGTATATTTTCAAAGGCAAATATAGATGACGCAATATATGAATTAGAGTCTTTGAATGACACTGAATACAATCAAATAATCGACTCATTAAAAAGATACTATCTAGCGAATACAGATGATTTGGATGCAATAAAGAACTATGCTAACTGGATGATTTCTGCAAATTCAAATATTTATCGTCATGCTGATTCATTTGCTGCTCGTGGATATATTGATTGGCGACAGAAGTTTAATTTCAATGTCGGAGATATAGTTTATATTTATTGTACCAGTCCTGATATGAAAGTAATGTTTAAGACTTCTGTAGAGAAAATAAATATGCCTTTCATAAATATAACTGACGATAAAGATTATTGGATTAATATTGAAGAATATAAAAAAGCTAAGAGCGGAAAATATTGCAGGCTTAAATTATTAGAACAAGTAGATAATCCAAAATTATCTTTATCCAATCTTCTTAAAAATGGATTAAACGCAGCACCTCAAGGAGCAACTCATTTGAAAGATAGCTTGGTAGAGTATATTGATAAACATTTTAATGATTTCTATTCTGAAAATTATTTTACAGATATAAGCGATTCCGACGATATTACTGAGGGTTTAAAGAAAACTGTTACTGTAAACAAATATGAGCGTAGTTCAATAGCACGAAAAAAATGCATCGAGCATAAGGGGTGTTACTGCTATGTATGCGGAATAGATTTTGAAAAAAATTATGGTGAGCTAGGAAAAGGTTTTATACATGTTCATCATATTGTTCCAATATCACAAATAGATAAGTCTTACAAAGTTGATTATAAAGAAGATTTAGTTCCAATTTGTCCCAATTGTCATGCCATGATTCATAGGAAATCAGATGGTAAAAATGTAACATTAGAATCATTAAAACGATTATATACATATTATAAAAAACTAAATTCATGAGTTTATACTTTTTTAATATTTGCCTATTGATTTTCGATTTTTTTATGGAATACTATATATGTAAGGTAATATCCTTACCAGCCTTAAAGGTTGATAAGTCATCTAATTTAAAGTATAGTGTTTCATAATAGTCTATATATATTGGGATATTCCCTGCTCAAGAGCGTCTTAATTTTTCATTCATACACCTCCTCTAAGGGAACTCTAAGGGAATTTATAACTATAAAAAATTTATGTTCGTATTAGCCACCTATTGTGACAGATATATGGAAATTATACCACAATTCAACAATTATTCAATTCTTAAATTTAAATAGAATCAGATTAAACCCCCAAATTATGAGCATATAATATACTCAGTAATATGGGGGTTAAGAATTAATATCTTTATAGAAATAATATTTTTATATATTTAATATCTTTATAGAATTAATATCTTTACAAATCTAATAGTTTATCACCTTTAATCTCATCAGGGCTCCAACCAATTAAAGCAAAATTTCCTTTAGAATGAGCATCTACTTTATTAATCCACTGGATTTCACTATTTGCTTTAGCTGATAAAACCTTATTTGTTGTTCCTGTATAGAATAAAGAGGAATTAATAATCCACCATTTGCTCATAATACCAGCTCGACGTAAATCTTGTTCCAGACGCAAGGCTTCATAAACTGGTGTTGTCTCAGCTAAAGTGATGATAACTACCTCTGTTTCATCTTCATTACGAAGTCGTGGCAATAGCTTTCTTACTGCTTCTGGTATATCACCTTGAGAACGTTCAATCTCTTTGTGGTAGCTCTGTGTTGAATCCAGAAGTAATAAAGTGTGCCCCGTAGGTGCTGTATCAATTACTACAATCTGGTCTTCTGCTTTATCTACAATTTCGGCAAAAGCTCTAAATACAGCTATTTCCTGTGTACAGGGAGAGCGCAGATCTTCTTCTACGTATGCTAAATCGTTCTCAGACATTGTCTCTCTTGCCTTTTTAAGTATTTCTTCCTGGTACTTTCTCAATTCCTCTTTTTCATCAATATGGCTCATTGTAATGTTGTTGTTTTCCTCTAGTACAAATTTTAAATGAGCGGCTGGATCCGTAGTAGTTAAATGAACCTTTTTCCCTAAGGCTGATAAGCCTATGGCAATTGCTGCGGCAACGGATGTTTTTCCTACCCCACCCTTCCCCATGGTAAATATCACTTTTTTATTGGAGTGATACAAATCAGAGATGATATCTTTTAAACCCGGAATTGATTTCGGTTTTAATGTCTCAGTTCTAACAGCCATATAATCTTTGCTTAATAAGGCTCTCACATTTTCAATCCCTGTTATGTTATAGGCTCTCATTGGGATAGCATATATGGGGAACTTTTTTAATCCTTCTGGGATATCATGGAGTGCCCTTTGCTGCTTATCATATAGACTTTTAGATATGTTATCATCAAAGTTTGTTAGCAAGCCATTAATAATTAATATTTGATTGGTTATTCCTATTTCCTCTAATTCTTCAGAAGCTCTTTCTGCTTCCTTTAAGGGTGTGTTTTCTGCTCTTGAAACCAGTACTAGGGTTGTAGAATGATTGTCTGCTAAGGTTTCTACTGCTTTTGCGTAGACCTCTTTCTTACTTTCTAATCCCGAAAGCTGTCCTAAGCAGGATGCTCCATGGGTACTCTCACTTATAAAATTGCTCCATGCTGATGGAAGCTGTAGCATTCGAAGTGTATGTCCTGTAGGTGCCGTATCAAAGATGATTTGGTCAAATTCCTTTTGTACTGTTTCATCCGTTATAAACTTGGAAAATTCATTAAAGGCTGCTATCTCAACGGTGCAGGAACCTGATAATTGCTCCTCCATATTTGTTATCACCGATTCAGGTAATAACCCACGATAGGGTGCAACAACACTTTCTCTATATTCTGCTGCAGCTTTCATGGGATCAAGGTTTGCAACCGTTAGATTGGGAATTTCCTCAATGGGAACCCCTTTGTTATCCAATTCACGTTGGAATACATCCTGTAAGTTGGAGGCTGGATCCGTACTAATTAACAATATCTTTTTCCCAGCATCCGCAAGGGAAACGGCTGATGCACATGCTGTAGAGGTCTTCCCTACCCCACCCTTACCAGTAAAAAAAAGATATTTTGTATTTGGAATTGTCTTTATATTATAATTACTAAAATTCATTTATTGTCCTTTCTAACCTAGCTAATTTATATTACATCCTGATAAATGAAATATATGCTTCAATGGATAATCTCTATTGCATTGGATATTCTCTTCAAGATGCATTGGATATGCTCTTCAAGATGCATCATGTTTTAAATCAACAACAGTTTTCATCTGCGCAGCAACAATTACCGGAAGCTTTCTCTACTGAGCTACAGCACTCTTCTGCATTTTCCGATGAAGAGCAACATGTCTCAGAAGTATTTTCAGAACAGTCACAATTACCTTGTTCACTTAAAATACCTTGCTCTAAATTAAGATACTCAATGAATTCATTATTTGAAGGGTACCTTTTAGCTATTATAATTTCATCATCTAAAACTACAATTGGCAGGCCGTCCACTCCCTTCGATTGAATATAACTATTTACTAGGTTATTTGTAACAAAAACTTCAGGCGCATTTGAAAGATTAAATCGTTCCACTACGATACCATTCTTTTTTAGCATATCTAGTACCGTTGAAATCCGGAGGAGTTCAGGATCCACTCCTACTCCGCATAATCCCGTTGAGCAACACATAGCAGGTTCAAAAATTTGCAGTTTTTTCATATTATCTCTCTCCATTCAAAATGATTTTTATATTTATAATTCATGATTTAATAATTTCATTCATGTAAATTCTTATTCTTGACTATTCATTGGATGCTTCGCTATGAAAATTACCTATCTTATTCCTTCTTAATTCCTAAGTCACTATTAGCTAGTTCGTTCTCTTCTGCTCCTAACTTGTTTCTATTGCTGTTTTGGGAAACCAATGCTTGGTTCTATTAACGAATCTCACGAGCATGAGCATAACTGGCACCTCCGTAAGTACTCCAACGGTACATACCAATACGACTGGTGAACCAGCACCGAAAAGTGCAACTGCTACTGCTACGGATAGCTCAAAAAAGTCTGAGGCACCTATAAGAGCTGCCGGGGCAGCAATATTATGAGGCTGCTTTGTAATTTTACAGGCAAAATAGGCAACTGCAGCAGTTATAACATTCTGTAGTATTAGGGGAACAGCAATCAATAGAACATGGAATGGATTTTCTAATATTGTATTACCTTGGAATGAAAAGATAATAATTAATGTCAGTAGTAAACCAACAGTTGTAATGCCATCAAACTTGGGCACAAATTTTTCATTAAAAAATTCTAAACCTTTTTTCTTAATCATTAAAAATCTTGTAAAAGCTCCTGCTGTTAAAGGTACTACAACAAATAAAATAATTGAAAAGAATAAGGTATCCCAGGGTACTTGAATATTATTCATACCTAATAAAAACGAAACTATTGGTACAAATAGAAATATAATAAGAATATCATTAATGGATACTTGTACCAGGGTATGAGCCGGATCACCTTTTGTCAAGATACTCCATACGAATACCATAGCAGTACATGGTGCTGCACCTAATAATACTGCACCTGTAATATAGCTTTGTGCCAGCTCTGCCGAAATAAAAGTATTAAAGATTATATTAAAAAATAGTGTTGCCAAGCCAAACATAAGGAAAGGCTTTATGAGCCAGCTTGTTCCAGAAGATATAATTAATCCAAAGGGATGCTTTCCTACGTTTTTGATAGACTGAAAATCAATTTTCATCATCATTGGATATATCATAATCCAGATAAGTACTGCAATTGGGATAGACTGACCTGCATATTCTATTTTTTCTAGAAACGTAGGCACACTAGGTAAAAATTTGCTTAATAAAATACCCACAGCCATACATAGGACTACCCAAATCGTCAGATATTTTTCAAAAAATCCAATACCTTGCGGTTTCTTTTTACTCATATTGATTACCTCTTTCATTAACAGAATTATTAATTATGTTCTTACAACAAAGGTTCTGTCCTTCGCATTTCTTGTATTCATCATTATCCATTCCATAAGTCGGGATATTTTTTAAGTTACGTTGTAGATAATTCCAAAGCTCATAGTCATCTGCTTTGAATTTTTCACTAATTTTGTAATATGTCCATTGTGCTTGCTTATAACTGTCAAGGATACCACTTCTTTTTAGAATTGTCAGATGTCTTGATGCATTAGATTGAGTCATTTTTAAACTGGCTTCAATTTCACATACGCACAATTCTCTTTCCTGTAACAAAGCCAAGATTCTTAATCTGCTATCCTCTGATAAAGCTTTAAACAATTCATCTATCATGCTTTACACCTCTTAACTTTGTATATGAGCATATAATCATATATATACCTAAAAATTTAGCTACAGAAGTCCTTTACTTTTACTATATTGCTTATGGCCTCCAGAAAGATTATATACTTTTTGAATTCCATTATTAATCAGTATATTTTGCACAGCATTTCCTGTAACTCCCTTGTTACAATAAGTTATTACTTTTGTACCATGATCCAGGTCCTTGATAAAATCTCTCATCTCAGCATGAGGCACATTTCTTGCATCTTCTATATGATTTTTTTCATATTGGGATGGAGCTCTTGTATCAATTATCATATAATCCTGTCCTGATTGTTTTAGGCCTTCCAATTCATCCGATGTTATTAGCTTTCTCCCTCGATGAATTGCATTATCTAGTATCATTCCTGTATACATTACAGGATCTTTTGTCGTTGAAAAAGGTGGTGCATAAGCCAAATCAAGATGAAATAAATCTTCAACCTTGGCACCAAAGGTAATCGCAGTTACAAAGACATCAATTCGTTTATCTACTCCCTCATCTCCCACGATCTGAACACCTAATAGCTTGCCTGTTTTTTGGTCTGCAACTCCTTTAATGACTATTTCTTTGCCACCCATGTATTCTGGCTTATTCGGCTTTATATTATGGCATACTACCGTATCATAACCTTGGTCTCTGGCTTCTTTCTCAGATAATCCAGTCTGTGCTACCGTCATATCAAATATCCTAAATATTGCGGTACCAAGTATTCCCCTGAATTCAAGATCACCACCGGTAATAATATCACCAGCGATTCTTCCTGTTTTATTAGCAGTAGAACCCATTGGTCGGTACACCGGTTTGCCCGTTACCAAAGAGTATTGCTGAGTACAGTCACCACAGGCGTAGATATCCTCTTTGTTGGTTTTCATTCTTCTATCTACTTTGATTGCACCTGTTACTCCAACTTCAATTCCAGCTTCTTCAGCTAATCTTACATTCGGTCGAACTCCCACTGACAGGATAACTAGTTGTGCATCTTCTATCTTCCCATCAGACAAGATAACCTTGTCTTCAGTTATTTCCCTTAATGAAGTTCCAGTCAATACGGTTATACCATTCTTTGTTAAATGATCCTTAACATAGACGGCCATATCAGGATCTAAACCAGGTGTCACTTGCTGAAGCTTCTCAATTAAAGTAATCTTCATGCCAAGCTTTCTTAAATTATCGCATAGCTCTAATCCAATGAAGCCACTACCAACGATGACTGCTTTCTTAGGCTCCCCTTTATCCATAAATGCCTTAATTTTCTTCATGTCACCTATATTACGCAGAGTAAAGACATGGCTCATTTGGGCACCCTTGATTGGCGGGACTACTGCACTTGCTCCTGTTGAAATCACAAGTTTATCGTAGGTATCAGTAAACACTTCATCGGTTATGAGATTTTTAACTTCTATGGTTTTATTATCCGTATTTAGGCTAAGTACCTCATGTTGGGTAAATATATCTACATTATATTTACTTTTAAAGAATGCAGGATCACGTGGAGTCAATTCCTCTGCATTTTCTATATCACCTCCGAGGTAATAGGGCATTCCGCATCCAGAATAGGATATCATACTATCTTTTTCATAGATTACTATCTCAGCATCTTCTGTATTTCTTCTCGCCTTAGCAGCTGCTGAGGTTCCTGCAGCAACTGCTCCTATTATTACTATTCGCATTCTCCTGCCCCCTTACATGTTTTACAAATACAGTTCTCTTGAGGCACCAAAACTCTATTCCAGAATTCCTTAACCTCCTTTATTAGTTCCATATTATTATTATAAATCATCCAGGAGCCTTCTTTTCTACTTGAAACTAAACCACTCTCTGTTAAAATCTTCATGTGATATGATAATGTTGGCTGAGTTATCTGAAAATATTCTAGAATATCGCAAGCACACATATCCCCACAGGAAAGCATCTCTACAATTTTCATTCTGGTTTCATCTGATATAGCTTTAAAAACTAATGCTAAATTATACTGTGTATCCAATCTCTAGCCTCCTGTCATAGCTTTTATTTAACATATAGATACTTGTCTATATGCTAATTTTACCACCATATAGATAAATGTCAATATGTATATATTTTTTGGCAACAAAAAACCGCTCCCTTAGGCGGTTTCTTACTATTTATATGTTACCACTTTTGTGTCCTACCACATTTCCCTCTCAAGATTTATTATTCACCAATATACGGCTTTTTCTCATATGACTTCTTAATAAAATCATAAATTTCTACATATGGCTCACCATCTATGTAAATCCACTTTTGTATGAATACAGGTTTCATTTCAAATAGCCTTTCATTACTTAATGAAGAATACTTATCATAAGAAGCTTTATAATATTCTTTGTACAAGTTAGAGAAACACTGATTGTCTAAAGGATGTCCGATTTCAGTGCAAATTCCTTCTATCTGAATATTATCAATACATAATGATGCATTATGATTTTTCTGTAGTTGTTCATACTTTCTAGATATCTTATCCGTTTGAAAATAAAACTGTTGATTAGAAATTACCACACTCATCATTCTCGATGTAACTTTGTTATTTAACGCTGTAGATAGAACCATCTTCTTATAATTTCCAATCAAATCAAATAATAGTGTACACTTCACATCAAAAGCTTCCAATATTGATTTCCTCCATAAATTATTATCCACCACATGGGCTAATTCTTATTCATACTTGTCTTATCAATTGAAATATAATCAGAAATCATCTTATTATCCGAAATTTGTGCGACTAGCCCTTTGACATCTCCTCATAAACAAAACACTCCCTCATATGGTCATTCACCATACCTGTAGCTTGCATGAAGGCATAAATAATAGTTGAGCCGACAAACTTAAAGCCCATCTTTTTCAAATCCTTGCTTATCTTATCAGAAAGGGGAGTGCTTGCGGGCAAATCCCTGTCTGTCTCCCAATGACCTATAATAGGTGTATAATCTACATATCCCCATATGAATTTGTCAAAGCTCCCATATTCTTCTATAACGCTCAAAAATGCTTTGGCATTAGTCACAGCCGCATTAATCTTCAGGCGATTTCTAATAATTTTTTCATTTGTCATGAGTTCTTGAATTTTTCCATCGCCGTAAAGGGCTACCTTGTTAGGAGCAAAACCATCAAAAGCTTCTCTAAATGCTTCTCTTTTCTTAAGCACGGTTATCCATGTAAGCCCTGCCTGCATACCTTCTAAAATCAGCATTTCAAACAGCTTGCCATCATCATGTACAGGTCGTCCCCATTCGTTGTCATGATAGTCTACATATATTGGGATATTCCCTGCCCAAGAGCATCTTATTCTTTCATTCATAAACTTATCCTCCAATCGAAATATAGTATCCATTGCTTGCTCAACGCAAACTCAGAACATTAGTTCGTACACAAATTATAGAACATATGTTTATAATTGTCAAATAAAAAAAGACATTTTTACACATTAATGTCCTTTTTACTATATTGTTTCTTGTCCTTGTATTTACTTTTAGACAATTTTATGTCCTATATGATAACAGAATACTATCTAGATATTTTCAATTAATATACGGCTTTTTCTTATATCCCTCTAAACTTCTATATATATCGCCTAACTTTATTCATATAATTTATGTACTCTTTACCAAATTTCTTTACGCACCATCTTTCTTCCGATAGGATAATCCAATGCGCTGATATTTGAAAAACTAATAGTATCCCAAGCAGAAGCAAGGACTGAGTAAGTAACACACAACCCAAGAAATAAATAAAATATGCCACATACATTGGATTGCGGGATACCCGGTAAAGTCCATTAAGATTGATACCATTCTCCTTCGGTTTTGCAAAATTTAATACGGACACAAGACACAATAAGGCTCCTAAACCATAAATGACCAAACCTACATAAAGCCAATGTGGATCAGTGGTAAACTTAAGGACGCACAGATATGCAAATATTATAATGTTAGTAATCTGATAAATCCAATATGCTACCTTTTCATTTCCAATGAGTGGGGCGAACTTAGCCGCACGTTTTAAAGCCTCCTTATTTAATATGCTTAAAAGTAGGAACCTTATTAGTATAAATGGTATTAAGGTTAAAAATGCATTCATTGTTTCTTCCTTTTTAGACTAAAATTCATTTTAATCAGTAACTTCTGGGTTCACAAATAAGTCTAGAAAAATGATCTCCCTTATAAAATTCCTTTGTATATAAGAATTAAGATGGATCATAACACGCTTTCAGAAAATTCAAATAATCTAATTATAGTATCTAGGTCATTCTCATAAAAATAATTCCAGCTTAAGTTGGGATATAAAGGACATTTTCTAAGGGTATTGCCCTCGCAACATAAATCCAAGGCAAGACAAGGCCTCTTCCCTGATTTATCAGTCTGTGTACAGTACCCACAATAGTCACAGGTTTTCAATCTTCCAAAGACAAATTTTTGAAGTTCCGAATCCATTTTATCGTAAGAATTCAGCATAAGTCTGAATTGAGGTAAACGGAATTCATATATCATCTGATCTTTCTTTCGCCAACTAAAAAAAGCTCGTAAATATGCAGTTTCTTTCTTAGGATATTCCTTAATCCATTTTACATAAGCAAATCTTGTTTTTGCATTCTGGTCAAAATTGTAATAGCTGAACTGATTCGCTTCTAAATAGTTTTCCAGCTTTTCCAGAAGTTTAGGATTATCAATAAGCTCACTGAAAAAGTCTACTGCTTTATATTTTTTTTCACCATATCTACCATGTATAAATGCGATTACTCTTGAAATCTTCGGAGCACTTAAATCATCACATTCAGAATAAGCCTTCCAAGCCGGAAAAATATCTGGATATTTTTCAATTGATAAGACAGATTGTTCTTTTGACTGCTCACAACTAATCCCTAAGAGCTCCAACTTTGATTTTGTGGGCTTAGTAAGAGAATAATCTTCTTTAGGAATAATCAACTTGTCTTCATTGACTTCGCCTAACTTACCTAACTTAATTAGAAGTTCGATTAAATCGGCAAATTTACTTTCGATTTTCTCCATTGACTTTATTAGAGAAGGCTTCGTATTATTCATTTCCCAATTTTCATAATAGGCATCTGGTTCATCTAAAATACCCAAAAGGTCAGGATGTTCATATAACAAAAATAAAGTATCTCCTATAAAATCATGCATCTGCTTTTGGGATTCGTCGTTAACCCCATTATCAATGGGCTTAAAAGCTGGATATGTAGCTATATAGGAATAAATAATACGCTTAGCTAAAGAATCAAAATTATGTCCTAACTTATTTTCTATCTTCATTGGCAATCTCCTTATAAATTATATTAACAAATGCTCTCCCTAGTGATTGATCCAAAACTCGTCCTGGGTTTTCAATAATTCCTTGATTTCAGGAATGTTTTTGTCATTCCAATTATATATAGCAATCAATTCATTACCACAGCGAAAAACTTTTTTGCCATCAGGATATTCATAGGAATATCCTTCTAAAACAGCATTACATCTTCCGCAGCCATAGCATCCGGTGTAACGTCCGTCAAATGCTTCGATAACACGCTGAATGCCATCTTTAAAAACGTCAGAATATGTTTTGCTAGCATAGAATTTCAGTCTTAAGCCAGGCTCCCTGGAGGTAATAGCATTGTCATGATCCTCAAACTTTATAATTGTTCTTTTGACTTTATTTTTGGAAAAATCAATGGAAAGATGCTTGGTTCTTGTTCTTTTAGCTACATAACCCAATGTATCTGCATACTCTGCCAATTCATTCATCATAACTCTGTATTCAATAGGTATGGCCTCAAGAAATTCGTCAATTAACATTCTGCTCTTTTCCTTCATTTGGATTCCTCCAATATGGTAACCACCCTTCTAATTGCATCGAGTACTTCTTCGTCATTTTTAGCAATCTGGGAGATGGTCAGCTCCACCAGTTCACCGAAATAGCCCACAGCGTGTTGTGTCCAATCGGCACATGCTTCAAGACCTATTAATGCCCATGCAAGGTCGTGGGTATAACCGTAACAGGGTCCACTGATTTTACCAAATAAGTCTTGAAATTCGGGATTTCGCAGTCTTTTCATATCGCTGATTGCATCATAAGATGAAGGGTTGTCATTGCCCAGGTATTTGCGGAACACTTGGGCAAAATTGTGACAGTTAAAGGTATGCCACATGGTATCGGCTGTACGTTTCATTCTAGCTTTCTTCTCTTCTATACTGCAATTACGCAGACTATCCGAAGTGTATAACCCCATTTTTTCCTTATAACTATCCCAGAGATGTTCGTTTATATTGTACTCCATGACTTTCCTGATTCGTTTCAAACCGTCAAGGAGTGTATAAAGAGGATCAGTCTTATTACCGATGATATAAAGTGTATCCAGCTCGTCATATGTAGGTGCTATTTCAGGTTTTTGCTGGGCCATTGAAAAGTCAGGGCAAATCAGTGCATCATCATCGTATCCGATTAAGACACGGAAGGGATCATCTCCAGCTTTGATTTTTGCGATAACCGGCTTGCCGGCTTCGACGGATGCCATAATCTCATCTTTGAATTTTGCAGCATCGGTCAGCTTACGATATTCATAACCGGCGAATCCGAACAGAAAATCTACGTTATTATCAGAGCCACCATCATAAAAATTCTCATCGTTTATCATCTTGTCCATCATGGTCAGTTCACCGTCAAAGCGACAGCGTAGGGAGCTGTGTCCACACATAGTGTCAAACAAGAAGAAATAGCCTTCATCTTTACCACAAGAGCCACAATCGTCACATTGGGATTTTTCGCATGAATCTCCATCTTTATGTCTTGAATTAATTTTTTCCAGGAATATATAGGTCGATGTAAAACAGTTGATAAAGGATGTTCCGCAGTATCCGCTGAACTTTACTTTAAATTCTAATTCATTTTTCATTCTATTCTCCCTTCAAATACTATTTAATGGCTTGGTATTCACCATGTCGATTCATTGCAATGGTCCCCGCATTTTGACCAAGTGACACTGATGTAAAAAGCAGCACTACTCCAACTATCAACAATATTCCCATTACTATTAATGCTCCACTCACAAACTGCTTCTTTGTCATTTCAATTCTCCTTAACAGGATATTATGTTCTCTATACTATCTAGGGGCATATCGCTCCACAATCACCATATAGTGTCATATACGATCAGTACTTAACGCCCCATAAACATAGGTATCCCAATAGATTGGATTACCCTCCTTATCATTATGAAAGGACACATTCTGCCTAAGCTCTGCCTCTCTTTTTAAGCCTATCTTCTCCATTGTCTTCCAGGAAGATGTATTTAGGGGTGTACATTCTGCAAATATTCTATGTACTCCTTGTGTAAACGCCCATAAAACTACTGCTTTCGCAGCCTCACTCCCATACCCTTTAAGATGGTAGTTTTCATTTAATACATAACCTAATTCTTTAGAATTAAAATCTCTGGCTCCCAAATATATATTGCCTATCACCTTGTGCTCATCCTTTAACTCAATAGCAAAAAATTCATCACTTCCACTACGATACTTTATTTCATTATCAATTTTATCCACGCTAAAATCAGGATATCCTTCAAATTCTTTATGGACTCTTTGGAGCATATATTCACATAAATCATCTCTATCCTTCATCTCAAAATTTCTAATGATTAATCTTTTTGTTTCAATTCTCATCTATATACTTTCTCCTATATATTTCTCGTTTTCCTCAGTATAACGAACCAGCCTAACTATGTAACATACTTAAAATGAAAAACTCAAAAAGATTATACCACAAATTTACAACATTTCATACATTTTTATGTTAATTATGGAAATATAAGCGGCTTTTTACTTCTTGTATTAATTACCAGTTAATTTAGGCTTAATTAAAGCACATGTATCATGGTAGATTTATCATGATTTAATTAAATTATTCTTTGCAACACAGTATCATTTATTATCTTTGATTGATTTTACTAATATCTCTAAACTATCTAAAACCTGCATCCTTTTGTCCTCAGGAATGGATTTATAGATGGTCGAATAATACCCATGCATGCTGTCTTCAATACCTTTAAAAACTTCTGACCCTTTATCCGTTAATTGTATTGATATATAACGCCTATTCTTAGAGTCTATTTCTCTTGTCACCAAATCAGCTGCTACTAGATTATTAACAGTTCTGCTCAAAGTACTTTTATCCAATTCAAGTAATACAGCAAGATCAATTAACGAGATTTGCTGATTTCTCCCTATTTCAACTAAGGCATGACACTGTGCAATCGTTACACCGTAGCATGAAGTATCACTTTTTCCCAATACACCTAAGTTTCTTACGAGAATTCGTAGTAACTCTCTTAAATAATCACTTCCTTGATTATCCATATATTTTCCTTTCTTTATTACTGTACTTGTTATTTTGATATCATATAACCAC
The DNA here is from genome assembly GCA_023443625.1 of Bacillota bacterium. The sequence goes on from JAEZTQ010000005.1 coordinate 21,766, forward strand.
CATCTGTAAATATAGTTTCTCCATTAATATAGTCTGACATATGAGATAGAAGGAATAATACTACCTTTGCCATATCCTCAGGTTCAGCAATCCGTCCCGCAGGTATTATGCCCTCGGATGCTCTACGTACTTCAACATCGTCAAATGATCTAGAAGTCATTCCTGTATAAGTAAATCCAGGAGCGACGCTGTTCACTTGGATATTATAAGGTGCCAGATCCAAAGCCATGGAAGCAGTCAAAGCTACTACACCACCCTTTGACGCTGCATAATCTGCCATGTTAGGCCTAAATATCCGTGATCGTATACAACTGATATTAACGATTTTACCACTTCTCTGATTTATCATCCTTCGAGCTGCATATTTTGAGATTATAAACATTCCAGTCAGATTTGTTCCGATTACTTTGTCCCAGGCACTGGAGTCTATTTCGTAGAATGGCTTAGAACTAGCAAATATACCTGCACAATTAGTAAGTCCATCAAGCCGGCCAAATCTATTATCAATTTCAGTAAATATTTCCGAAATTCTCTGTTCATCCCTGATATCAGATATGAAATGCGTGTATCTTGGATGGCTTATTGTGCTTTCCTTTACATCTATTCCGATTACAGTGGCTTCCCTATCAAGAAGTAATGTCCCACAGGCTTTGCCTATGCCTGAGTTCGTTCCAGTTACTACATAAATCTTATTCTGAAAATCCATACAATTCCTCCATTCTGATGATGTGTAGTGAGAAAAATCTTGATTTCTCACTATTATATCCATTAATTTCTAATATTTTAGCATACAACTGTTGTAATACACAACTATAATTTATAAATTTATAAGCAACTAGCAGGTGCAAATCACACACTTTTGCATAAATTTAACGATGCCACTTGCTGTATTATATCTACTATTGCATAAGCTCATTTATCCAATACCGTAATCTGTGGATGCTATTCTCCATAATATAAATATCTTTGCCTTGTCGCCTCATAAAACATTACAGTTGCCGCACACCCCACATTAAAGGATGTGGCACAGGAGGAAGCTGCCATGGGAATGGTTGTCAAAATATCACAACAGTCCTTAAAGGTATTGCATAAGCCATCTGTCTCATTTCCTATCATAAATAAAACGGGACCGGATAAATCCAAATCATAAATAGGGTGTTCTTTATGGGCAGTGGTTCCTATTGTTTGAAATGCTGGATATCGCTTTTTCATAGTAGCTATGAAATCCAAAACTTTTTGGTTTTCAGGCACTCTGACTATCTGCATGTTAAAAAATGAACCCATAGATGAAACCACTACATCAGGATCGTATAAATCCACAGCATGTCCAGTTATGATCAGGCATTCTACCCCCAATGCATCACAAGAGCGGATAATTGTTCCAAGATTACCTTTATTCGAGGGCCTGTCAAATAATGCAATCATAGGATTATTTGATAAAACTAAGGCGTTCAAATTATCAGGTCGCATCCCAACAATAGCCATAATTTCTGATGTATCTTCTTTTCCGCTAAGCTCTTTCATTAATGATTCAAGGAGAATAAAATTAGTTTCTGTGGGTGTACTGCTGATAATACCTTTTGCCCAATCTGATAGATTATTTTCATCGACATAAAGAAAAGATTTGATATTCCATCCTTTTTTTACTGCTTCATTTATATTACGAACTCCTTCCACCAGAAATTCTTGATATTTATAACGTTTATTTCTATTATTTTTTAAAACCTCAAACTTTTGGTAAGTTGCATTTTTAGTAACAACTCTGTCAATTCTCATAGTTTTTTACCTTTCAACTTATATGTACTAAGTAATCAGTAGATCTTGAATAAATATCATTTACAAGGATTTAACTGCTCAATAATATTGATGCTATTAAGATTATAACTCACTTTAACATATATTCAAATATTTTCTATTTTATATATGTATATTATATTTAATTTTACTTCTGACAATCAACTATTATTTGATCCAATTGCTTCAGGTTTATATACTTTCCATTATAACCTTCTCACCTACAGGGATAGGAAATACCTTCCCACTTTATCTTTATATTCAAGGTATTCCTTCCCGAAAGTAATCTCTAAGAATTTTTCTTCTTCTAATATCTGAAGATGCATCATCGAGATTGTTAAAACCGCCATAATCATCAAAACTATATTTCCGAAAGCTAAGCATGCCCCAATGTATGTCAAATCAAATCCCAGAAAAGCAGGATTTCTTGAGATTTTATAAATACCTGTTGTAACCATGGAAGTACTGTCTTTATCCGGAATCCCAGCTCTCCAACTATCTCTCATTGTAACCATTGCTAAAATAAATAGAAAGGTACCATAGCCAAATAATACCAAACCCAACACTCGTATTATGGGGTTGGATAATATGGAGGTGTCCCGTATTACATTAACTAATATAAGCAGAACAATAAATGTACTAGAAAACTTTAAGAGCCTTTCTACAATTACAGTTTTTGCTTCTTTGTTACCCCTACCTAATTGATTGGTTTTGATACCTCTCCTTTTCTGATCATAAAGTTTTAAAAAATAAGCAACATAAAATATTAATACCTCGAGAATTCCAATTATTTTGATCATGTAAACCCTCCTTTTATAGTTGAATAGTTGTTCAACTATAATTATATTTAAGCTATCCCCTTGCTGTCAAGAAGAATTTTTCATCTTAGTCAAATACAGTTAATAAGGCCAACTGGGTTGGTGGTGCTAAACTAGCTTTGTACTGTTTCGCTAATGCTATTTTCAGGTAGAAGAAGTATCTTTACCTGAACTGCATCAAAAAAACAAGTAGATTCTGATGACAAATAATCCACTTGCTTTTTGATTATTACATTAATTTATTTCATAAAACATCTATATAATATCTGCAGATAGTTTGTAACTTAATTACCCATACACATACCATTATGTAACATCACATTACTTATTTATTGATATTTCAAGTCCTCTATTTATTTTGATGAACCAATACCACAGAAGCTGGAACATTGTGCTGTACATTTACCGCTACAACCTGAATAACATACCTTGGAGCAGGTAGATAGACATTCTGCATCACAAGTATAACAATAATAGCCACTTATATCTTTTCTTGGGTTACTGATTTTTTTGTTTGAAAATAAACGCTCCATAAAATACCTCCTATTTTTATTAGATATTTGACTGTTTCCTATCATATCTATCTGCAGATATTATAATCTAAGGATAATAGGGTAATATAATTTGTATTACTCACTCACATTAAATTATTTACTAACCTTGACTTAAATTTGGGACAAATATATATTACAGGTTTCAAAATCAATATTCCATTGATGCCCTTCTGCCTGCTCCCATTGATATTTTTCATACATATCATCCCACCATGCCTGTAGCTTTAATTGGGTCTTTCCTAGTTCAGACAACATCTTATCCTGTAAATTCTCTTTCCCTTCTTTGGTTAGTAAATCACTTTCCAGGGTAGCTGTAAGCTCTTCTATTCCTAACTTTCTCTCATAAAGACAGAGTATTTCATTTTTTTCCTCTTCCGTAACTTTACCGATCATTGTTCTCATCATATCCTTGTGTTCCTTTCTTTAAACTTGTAATAACAATTCTAATGGATCGCTATAATCAATGTTTTTTAATATATTATCAAATTGCAAAGAGTTATTTTCCTTAAGTAATTCTTGTAATCTCATGGACTGTTCTCTTTCCGTATGACTAACTACACATTGCATTTTAGAAGGGATATGAAGTTCATTTGTCATTTTCAAATTTAAATATTTACATCGATTGCAGCTGTAAACATCACATTTACTGCAGATAGGTGCATTATCCGATTGAAGCAGCTGAGGATTTTTGATCTTTATTCCTTCCTCTAGAGTACCGATATCATTGTCAGGATCATCAAAATAAAATGCTGGACACAGATATATCTTACCGTTTGGTGCTAAAGCAAAAGTATTGCTTCCGGCATCGCAGTTATGCATTGCCTTCAAATCCCATAAGTCAGTCAGGACATTGATTTCATGGATATCTCCTTGCAAGTATTTGTCAGCCAGATAATCAACGGTTTTACTGAGTTCCCCTTTATACTTGAGGATATCGTCCTCCTTCCAGGTATCCAGGTCCTCAATCACAAGATTAATTCTATATACTGTACTTAAAATCTCTGTTATGTATTGATATAAATTGCTTATGCTTGCCTTGTTGATAATTAAGATACTGTTATCGATATCATCCTTATGTTCAACTTTATTGTCATAGACGGAAATCACATTATCCTGCTGCCCTGCTTTATCGATTATAATGTATTCTTCATATTTTTCTTTCTCAATTCCTTGGGGTGTTCCTAGAAAGGCTGGTTTATAACCCTTATCTTCACAGAAGGCTAAGCCTCTTTCTATAAGCTCAGGTAACATAATGTTATTGGTACCCTTATTATTTCTATAATTACAATGCGGTGTTATAGCATCACTGGTTATAAATTGCAGGTATTTACGTCCTTCCTTTAATCTCTTATACTTTGTTCTTTCAGAAGGAAGCCCGGTTACCTCTTCGAACTTTTCCCAGAAATATTTGTTTGCACGAACCGTTGCTTTATGCATTTTGCAGAGATAGATCGCTCTTTGATAAATGGTCTCTGTATCTGCCATATCATAATTACAACCCTGACACCAGGCACAACCGCTTGCAACTTCACATGTAACACATTCCGGCAGGCTCTGATTTTGCAAAGTCAGTGTATGAAAAGGCCTTAATTTATCTTGATTAATTCCTGTATCTGCATTTCCGATAATAAGTGCTTTTCTGTTATTAAGACTGATATTGTAAAACCTTACACAGGGAACAAAATTACCATCACAATCAATTGCCAGCATCTTACCGGCACCGCAAAAATTCCTGCCAATTTCCTCCTTCGTTAGTGGATAGCCTATATGTGGATCAAAAAACCTTACGGAATACTTTTTCCACATCTCATTCTCAATACAATAGTCAGCCAACTCCATTAACTGTTGCTCCATGATACTGTCATCCCCTTCTTGCCATACATCTTCAAAGACAACATTTGCTGCCACTGTTTCTATTCCCAAATCCCATAGGCTTATTACACTATCCTTAAGATAAGGAATGTCGTCATGAGCAAAGGTAGCCTTTGTATAGGCACTAGGAAATTGTTCAAGCCACAGGGGAACATTTGCGACTACATCATCATAGGAGCCACTGCCATCGGGTCTAACCCGCTGTAAATCATGTTTTGTCTTATTCCCATCCACGCTCAGGCCCAAAGAAAGATGGTAATGATTCTTTTTTATATAGTTTTGAACAGCAGGTGTATTGTATAGAAGGCCATTGCTTGAAATAGATATTCTATAACTATTGAACCAGGGATGATCCAGGAGGAACATCTGCTGCTTGATATAGTCAGTAATTTTATCCACCAGCTCAATCTCCATAAAAGCCTCTCCACCGATAAACTCCCATACGATGGACTCTTCAAGAAAGTTTTCTCTGTGGGAAAGGATGTAATCAATTGTTTTTTTGGCAGTTGCAAAGGTCATCTTTTTAAAGCTATTCTTACCCGTCATATAACAATACTTACAGGCAAGATTACAATCTTCTGTAACACAGATGGTAATGGTTTTGGGTGCACTACCCAAGCCACTCCATGGGGATGGTAAAATACCCATTGTAACGTTTGATTCACTATTCATTTTATCACTCCTCTTCTATAATCTCCCTGTATCAAGGCAGCCTTTGCTTCCTTTAGGGATAGGTTTTGGTTGTTCTTTAGTAATACTGCTAGGTGCCCTGTGATATAAGCTGCTGCTATGCTTGTCCCCTTGGCATTCTTTATACTAGATATTTCCTGAATGCAGTCGATACCCTCCGTTCCTATTGGTGCATAAAAGAATCCTCGTTGATAATAATATTGCTTATAGTTATCTAATAAATCGGATTTCACGCCAAATACGCCAGTTAAATAAGCCGGGTAGGAAGTTTTTCCGGAATTATTAGTAGCTGCAACCAAGGGAATATTAAGCTTTTTTGCCTCTTTTACTATCTTATGTAACGGAATTATATATTTCTTTTTCAAAGTACCTAAGCTCATATGAATTATATCTGGGAAATCATCAAATACCTGACTTAGAGAATTCACAAAGACCCTACCATCCGCCATTAAATTCTCATCTAGGATATTTACACTAATTAATTCAACATCACGGCATATACAGCGTATTATCATTGCTACTGTTGTACCATGAAGATTTCTAACAGGCATATTTTTATTTTCCTCTATATAGCCCTTATTGTTAATTCCATAGCCTGTTGATTTTATTACACTTTCCTTCAAATCAGATATTTGTGTATCGATACCGCTATCGATAATCGCTATCCTAATTTTTCTACCCTTTTCACTCAAATCAAATCACCTCCTTGCAACTCTCATTAATAATATCTAGCTCGGATTGATACAATCTTTGATAGATACTGTTAGACCTAATTAAAGTTTGGTGATTACCTCTGCCAACTATTTTTCCCTTATCCACCACATAGATAACATCAGCTTCTATTATGGTAGAAAGCCTATGGGCGATAATTACAACCGTACAATCAACGGATATAGAATCCATAGCCTTTTTGATATAGAATTGGGATTCATTATCTAAGGCTGAGGTTGCCTCATCAAAAAGTATGATCTTTGATTTCTTTAACAACGCCCTAGCAATGGCTATTCGCTGACGTTGGCCTCCCGAAAGATTTATACCATTCTCCCCTAATATGGAATTATATTTTTCTGGTAAGGAATCTATATATTCATGGATATAAGCTCTTTTACACGCATCTTCCATCTCCTGTGGTGAGGCATCTGCCTTAGCCAGTAGCAAATTATCTTTCATGGACATATTAAATAGAAAGGGTTCCTGGCGTACAACGGATATCTGGGTTCGTAAAGCATCTTCTGCGAATTCATTAATATCAATTTCATCAATTAGGATACGGCCTTTTAAAGGGGTATAAAACTTAAGTAATAAATTAAACATGGTTGTTTTACCACTCCCGCTACTACCAACGATTGCTGTTCTGCTCTTTGCAGGAATTGTTAGTGATATGTTATTAAGTACCATATGTTCGCTATTAAAACCAAAGGACACATTATCAAATTTGATATTACCGGAGAGGTCATTTAACCTCCGTTCACCAAACTCTTCCGCGGTAAAATCCAGTCCGTCTATTAATTTAAAAATTCTCTCTAGGGAATTCATAACCTGTTGTAAGTTCAAATTGATACTACTAATATTCATAATTGATCCAGAAAACTGACTGGAATAGGAATAGAAGGCGATAAAATACTGAATGTCTAATATGCCCTTTGTTACATATAATCCCCCTATAAAGACAACCACCATTTGTGTGATGAAGCTAACACTGTTAGAAAGTGCCTGTGACTTGGCGTTGTGTAGTGTAAGATCCACTATCTTTTTTCTTATTATATTTGTCCTTTTGATAAATGAATTAAATTTATATTTTTTAATTCCAAGGCTCTTTATTTCTCTGATACCCCAGATAGCTTCACCGGAATCACTGAAATATTTATCATATAATTTAGACAATTGAAGATTCTCAGTTCTTATTTTGTTTCCATAGTGACGAAATATCAGAAAGGAAATGGGGAAGGAAAGTATTATGATGAAAGATAAGGTACCACTGATAGCAAATACAGTTATACCGATTGCTATGAGCCTGATAAGATCCACAACGGAATTCAGAAGTGTTCCAGTAAGGGCACTTGCTACTTGGTTGGCATCTCCATGTAGCCTGGACATGAATTCTCCGTTATCAATTTCATCATATGCTTTAATGGGGAGGTCAAGTAAGGATTTATACATCTCCTTTTTAATATCATATATGATGCTTTGATTAAGTGAAGCAAAGAGATAGGATTGAACATAGGTAATTAAGATAGTGAGCATACCCACTAACAGACTATATAAAATATATAGTCTCATTTCACTAATATGACTTTGAAATAAATATTTCAGTATTCTACCCCAGAATAAGGGCTGGACAATTCCAGTACCTATTCCGCTGAGTATACACAACAAAGCAAGTATAAATTTGATTTTGTAAGGTACTATAAATTTCAAGGCCCTTTTTATTAATTGTAAATCCTTATTATGGAATGATTTTATCTTCCTGTTCATGTTTTTACCCTCAAATTATATATTAGTGTTAAGCTATTCAGTAAGACCAATGAATATAGTGTGAAAATAAAAAGCAATTTTCACACTTAGAAGTTTGTGCCTGCGTAATCCTCGGCACAAACTAACTCAAAGGGAAGGCATGTACTGTTAGTGTGAAAATAAAAAGCAATTTTCACACTTAGAAGTTTGTACCTGCGTAATCCTCGGCACAAACTAACTCAAAGGGAAGGCATGTACTGTTAGTGTGCCTTATTAAAAATATATGTCTTAAAAATAAATACTAATTTAAATCTACTTTACAACAGTCTTTTATATAATTTATCACCGCCTGGAAACCTTGGTATAAACTCAGGCAGCAATTATCTACTTCTTATTTTTTGCTTTCATTCATTAATAGACTAATAAAATAGTTATAAAGCCACTCTAATGTTTATCTGCTATATGTAGAAACATAATATGACGGGTTTGGATTATTAGCATTTACACCATTGGAAGAATAATAATTTGCTGTTGTATCATCCGCTACCGCAGCGCAGGATGTACAGGAATTAAATGCCCAGCAGTTTCGACAATATTCTTCTGTAAGCTTTCCTATATTCAAAATATCTTTAAATGAAGCAAATCATAATGCTTTTTCCCCATCTTAATAATTGTATTCGTATTTACATCAAAAGCGTAATAACTACCAAAGGTAGAAAACAGGTGTATAAATGGATCCTCTTTTTATATTATATTTTTCATAGATTATTCTCCTATATTTACACTAATATTGTAACACTTTACCATATTATGCCATAGATTGTCAATGCAATTGTTTATATTTGTAAATTTATAACCAGCTTCTGTTGTAACAGGATGTACCAGTATGTGTTATCAAAGCCAAATCATATCCATAGCACAGCAAGAGCCAGCTTAAATGTGCAACCCATTTAAACTGGCTCTGTTACTACATCAACGTGTAGAATCTATTTTACAAGGTACTAGCGAAGAGGATCGTTTGTTTTCCTTTCTAAAATTAACAGTTTACAAATTCACACTATATAACATTAAATTTAGAATTATATGGAAACTAGCAGGTCTACCCCTATCATTGCCTCTTATAATATTCTGCAAAGAAATCTTGCAAAGCAGCTGTTTCATAAGCCTTCGCTTCCAGCAATTTAAGAATGGCCGCATCAGTTATGGATACATCATTTACCATGTCATAGTCCAGTATGGAAAATAGAATTTCTCTCACCAACTTCTCCAGCTTCTCATACTTCTCACCAAGTGCATCGTATAGATCATTTCTTTCCCCATCACCTTTCTTTAAGAATACAATCCTTAGATTCATCATCCGTTTATGATCAAAAAGGATATTAAAGAGGCGAATGTCCATCATCTCTTGTTTTTTGGTGATGGCATCCTGGATATATTGGATCAGAGTATCATATACATTCAGACCAAAAGCTTTATACTGGGAATCGCCTTGATTATTGAATAAATACCAGTATTCCGGGATGTTACAATGATAATATTCTTCTATGGTTTGGATGATATTTATCTTGTCGAAACCATATTCGATACTATGTTCCGGCTTTACCTTGTATAAATAAAATAATCCCTTTAAAAAATTTGATCTCTCATCCAGAATACAATTGTTGAAGGCAAGTCTGAATTCATCAAAATCTATTTCGCTAAACATATACTTTTGTGTTTGGGAAAAGATAAAATCTGAACAGAATAATACTCGTTTTTCTTTATCATATCCATGGATCATCACATCATGGCATAAATTATCTTTATGATAATACCTACTTTGTTTTACATGATAATAATTTATCATCATATGAACATATGTCTGGCTATCGATTAAACTACATACAAAGTCCAAAACATCCATGTTCATCATAGTAAAGGTTGTTGTACTTATCTTTTGAGATAAGATCCATGGACATACTTCAGGTGCTCTTACTTCATTGGGCATAGGGAAGTAAAAATCAAAGAAGCAATTACCTTCATCCTTATGTATATATAATTGAATATAGTTACGCATTGCCCATTCATAGGTGTGGTCATAAGCACCTAATATGGATAGTAAATGGGCATGATGGTTAAAGGAAGTAATCACAGGGTAGGTAATGGGCAGCTTATGGAGCGTATCCGTCCAGCTTTCAATTTTATCTTCTTCCACATAGTTTCTCTTATCACTGGATTGATTGTCGTTGTATTTCATCTCACTGGTCTCTTCCAGGACGAGAGCCACTTCTGAACTAGAATAATCCATTAAATAAGCAGCCAACTTTTCTGGAGTTGAATTAGTGAACACATCCAATAGCTCATAATTCTCAAAATACTTCTTCAGTTCTTTGGATAGCATAACTACAAGTAAGGAATGTCCACCAAGTTCAAAGAAATCATGATGGATGCCAACTTCCTCTACATTAAGAATGGCTGCGAAGATCTCACAGATTATCCTTTGGCTTTCATTCATAGGTGCTACATAATCCACCGTAATTCTTGCACCTTTCTCAGGTTCGGGCAATGCCTTTCTGTTAATCTTACCATTGGGTGTAAAGGGCATTTCATCAAGTCTTACGAAATAATTAGGTATCATATAGGAGGTCAGGGTTTTCGCTAGTTCTTCTCTTAATCTGCTAATCTCCATGTCTTCCTCTGACACATAATAAGCACAAAGCTCCTTTTCCGCAGTGTTACCAAAGGCAATCACTGCTGCATATCTTATTCCCGGTATGACTGACATGGCATTATCAATTTCTCCAAGTTCAATGCGATAGCCTCTGATCTTCACCTGATAATCCATTCTACCCAGGTACTCTGTATCGCCATCGGCCCTAATCAGTGCCAAATCTCCCGTTCGATAAGCCCTGTCACCATTTTTTAAAGTGATAAATCTCTCCTGGGTTAGTTCCTCTGCATGGATATATCCTCTTCCTACCCCGTCTCCTCCGATACATAGCTCACCCTTCATTCCAACAGGAAGTACATTCTGATTGTCATCGTGAATATAAAACTTGGTATTGGCTATGGGCTTTCCTATGGTAAGATGACTTTCCTTGGCCGTGACATCTTTGGCAGAGGACCAGATAGTTGTCTCCGTTGGCCCATATACATTGATAATCCTTAAGTTAGGATATTCACGTAAATCCTTTAAGAGATCCTCAGGAAATGCTTCCCCGCCTACCAACACTAATTTAATATTTTCAAAGGCTTTTCTAAAACTATCCCCCTGTAATAAGAGCTTAAATCTGGAGGGTGTTGATTGGATTACTTCTATCCCATCTCTTAGAATCATATCTGCAACTGCGTGGGAATCCATATCTTCTCTGTTCTTTGTCATTGTAACCGTCATACCCTTGGTTAGGGGTAGAAGACATTCCAATCCAAAGATATCAAAGGATACGGTGGTAAGACATATTATTTTGCTATAATGAGTGATGCCTGTGGAAAGTTCCATTCCCTTTATAAAATTTATTACCTGCCTGTGTTCAATCATCACGCCCTTTGGCTTTCCGGTGGAACCAGAGGTATATAGTACATAGGCAAGATCCGTACTTTCGCTGATGCTAACAGGATTTTCGCTATTACTATTTTCATCCATGCACAGGGACAGAGAAATGATTATCTTGCCATCTGGCAGCTTCTCATGAAAGCTTTCTTCTGCAAGAACAACTGCTGCCTGGCTGTGATCTAACATGTAGCTAATTCTTTCCTCTGGATACTCGGGATCAAGGGGTAGATAAGCCGCTCCTGATTTTAAAACACCAAGAATTCCAGCAAAAAGGTTGACACTTCGATCTGCTAATATGGGTATGATATCTCCAGGTTTTACTCCTAGGGTACGGAGTCTGTTTGCAATACGATTTGCCCTCTTATTCAGTAGGCTATACTCTAATTCCTCCTCACCACATTTGACAGCGATTTTATCCGGTAATACCCCAACCTGTCTCTCAAATAGCTCTGCAAGGGTTGCTTTCTCTTCGTAAGAAACCTTGGTGTCATTGACTGATTTAAGAATTTCTTTGTCTTCTTGGGTCATAATTGGAATTTGACCTATAATCGTATTTTCATCAGCTAAAATCCCTTTCAATAATTCCATAAAGTGAGCGGCTATTCTCTCTGCACTCTCTTTTTTGTAGAGGGCAGTACTGTATTCTAAGTTCACTTTATAATTATCATCATACTCTGTGATATTGAATGTCATATCAAATTTTGCTGAAATATCCTTATTCTCTATAATATTTAACTCAATATTATCTTCGGGCTTTGGCATTTCCTGCTCATTATGTAATATAAGCATAATATTAAACAAGGTATTTCTTGAGATCTCACTTTTGATCCCCACTGCATCCACCAGTTCTTCAAAGGGATATTCCTGATTTGCATAGGCCTTCAAGCAATATTCCTTGATTTCTTCCAAGAAGGTAATAAAAGTTTTCTTCTTCTCTGGCTTTCCTCTCATAGCTAGAGTATTTACAAACATTCCTATCACGCTTTCTGTATCCTTATGTATTCTTCCACTGATGGGACTTACAATAACAATATCTTCCTGACTGGAATATTTACTTAAAAGGATCATTGCAGCAGCTAACAATACCATATATTCCGTTGCTCCATATTTTTTCCCTAGCTCCTTTATTTTAACACCCAATTCTTTTCCTGTATCAAGTGCTATGACCCCGCCATTAAAATTTTGCATCTGCGGTCTGGGATAATCTGTGGGCATGTCAAGGACTGGGATGTCCACGCCAAATTCCTTCATCCAGAATTCTTTCTGAGAGGATAGGTCTCTGTTTAACATCCATTCACTGTAATCCCTATATTGGATTGTAAGGGGATTAAGGCTTTCTCCTTCATAAATTCTGTAGAATTCACTGATAACAATATTAAGGCTTGTTCCGTCACTGGCAATATGGTGCATGTCTATTAATAAATAATGGATGTTCTCCTTCTTAACAAGTTCTGCTCGAAACAATGGTGCTTTAGAAAATACAAAAGGTCTAACAAAATCACCCATGAGCTTTTCTTCAAGATTACTTGTTATATCCTCCTGTATAATTTTATAAGTAAAATCTACTTTCACAAAACCATTAATTTTCTGTACTGGTTTTCCATCCACAAGGAGAAATTCCGTTCGTAATATTTCATGTCTGTCTATCAATGTCTGTAAGGCTTTGGCTACAGCCTCCACATCCACATTACCATAGAGCTTTAGACCAAAAGGAATATTATAGGCAATTCCAGTAGGATCCATCTGACTGATTAAATAAGTTCTCTTCTGCGCTGATGACATAGGATAATATTCCTTATCCTCTGCCTTAGGTATACTTTCGTATAGATTAGAAGCTGAGGAAGGTATTAATGCGGCAAGTTTATTCACAGTAGGATTAAGGAACACATCATTCATGGCGATTCTAATCCCTGTTTTTTCTTCCATTGCGTTCACTAGTCTAGCAGCTTTTAATGAATGTCCACCCATCTCAAAGAAGTCATCGTAAATTCCCACTCTTTCCATAGCAAGTATTTCAGCAAAGATAGCGCACAAAACCTTCTCTGTTTCACTTTCTGGGGCTACATATTCATTTATAGCCCTATCACTTTGATCTGGTTCTGGTAAGGCTCTTCTGTTTATTTTACCATTGGGTGTTAATGGCATCATAGGCAGCCTTACAAAATAGCTTGGTATCATGTATGTGGTAAGGGTATTACCTAATTCCTCTTTCAGTTGGCAAGTATCCATGTCCTCCTCAGATACATAATAAGCACATAACTCTTTCTCCGTATCTGTACCAAAGACATTAACTGCTGCCGTTGTTATTCCCCTAACTGCCAACAGTGCTGTTTCTATTTCTCCCAGTTCCACTCTATAGCCTCTGACCTTCACCTGATAATCCATTCTTCCAAGGTATTCTGTATCCCCATCCATACGTAATAGTGCCAGATCTCCTGTACAATAAACCCTGTCACCATTTGCTAATATAATAAATCTTTCTGCTGTTAGTTCTTCTCCATGAAGATATCCTCTTCCTACGCCATCACCACCGATACAGAGCTCTCCCTTCATTCCAATGGGAAGTATATTCCTGTTTTCATCAGTGATATAAAATCTTGTATTGGCTATGGGGGCTCCTATGGTAAGGTGACTATCCTTATCCGTAACATCTTTGACAGAGGACCAGATGGTTGTCTCCGTGGGTCCATACACATTCATAATCCTTAAGCCTTCATAAGCTCTTAATTTTGCTAAGAGATCCTCAGGAAATGCTTCCCCACCAACCAATACTAACTTTACAGTTTTGAGGGCCTCTCCAAAGCTTTTTCCCTGTAATAACAGCTTAAAACGGGAAGGGGTGGATTGAATTACCTCGATCTTATCCCTAAGAATTAAATCTGCTACTGCCTCTGCATCTAAATCCTCCCTGGTCCTGGTCATGGTCACCGTCATCCCCTTCGTGAGGGGCAGAAGGCTTTCCAGTCCAAAGATATCAAAGGAAACAGTGGTAAGGCCTATGATTCTACTATAATTAGCTATGCCCGTGGAAAGTTCCATTCCCTGAATGAAATTTACTACCTGCCTGTGTTCAATCATAACACCCTTTGGCTTTCCTGTAGAGCCGGAGGTGTACAGTACATAGGCAAGATCCGTGCTTTCATTGATTATATTAGGATTGTCACTGCTACTATATTCCTCCAGACATATTAACAAAGGAATTATCTTATTCTCTTCGGGGAGTATGTCTTGAAAGCCTTCCTCCGCAAGGATTACTGCTGCCTGGCTGTGCCAAAGCATATAAGCAACTCTTTCCTTAGGGTACTCTGGGTCCAAAGGAAGATAAGCTGCTCCAGATTTTAGAATTCCGAGAATTCCGGCAAACAAATTAACACTTCGATCTGCCAATATAGGTACAATGTCACCGGGCTTTACGCCTTCCCTACGGAGTCTATGAGCGATACAGTTAGCCCTTACATTAAGTTCATCATAGCTTAAGCTCTCCTCACCGCATGTTACAGCTGTAGTATCAGGAGTTATCCTAACCTGTCTTTCAAAAAGCTCTGGGAGAGTTGCTTGATTTTCATATGAAATCTCCGTGGAATTGACTGAATCTATGATTTCTTTATCCTCTTCTGTTAAGATATCTATTTTACCAATTTCCATGGTATCATCATATAATATGGATTGTATGAGTACGAAAAGATGGTCCATAAGCTGGTCAATGGTTTTCTCCTCAAATAGAGTACTACGATATTTCCAACTTAAACCAATCTCACCACCTACTTCTCTTGCTTCCACCAAAAGATCGCACTGTGCCCCAAGGCTTTCTTTTTGTAGGAAAGTAACGCCGATATCCCCAATCGTTGCCTCCGGTGCTTCTTCGTTCTGAAGTACAAACATTACATCAAACAATGGATTTCTTGTCATATCCCAACTAATGTTAAGTTTCTCAATCAAGGAATCAAAAGGATAATCCTGATTATCCAAGGCTTTAATATAGTCTTCCTTAACTTCCTTTAAGAATGCTTCATAGGTCTTTTTATTCTGTGGGAATGCTCTCAGAGCAAGGGTATTCACAAACATACCCAACATATCTTCCGTTTCTCTTCTCGTCCTTCCTGCAACCGGAGTACCGATTACAATATCTTCTTGTTTTGCATATTTGGAAAGCAAACACATCAGAGAACTAAGGAGTACCGTATATAAGGTATTACCCGTGTTCAAGCAATATTCATTGATGTTATTTGCAAGAATTTTATCTATCCTGTATACCTTACTTTTGCCAATATTACTTCTGTTCTGAGAGCGGGGATAATCCAGTGGCAAATCAAGAACAGGTATCTCCTCCTTAAATCGATCCAGCCAGTAATCCTTTTGGTCAGCAATTTCTAGTTCCCCTTCTTTTCTCATCCACTCACTGTAATTGCTGTATTGTAGCTTTACTGGATTAAGTTCTTTCTCCCCATATAAGGCGTTAAGTTCTTGGAACAAGAGATAAATTGACGTACCATCTGAGATAATGTGATGAATATCTAACATGAAATATACTTTGTCCTTAGATTTCACAACCTTGGTACGAAGCAAAGGTAGTTCTTCCAGATCAAAGGGTTTCACAAATTCATCTGCCAATGCTTCAAAGGTTTCTTCTCTTTCTTCGTAGGCAAAATCAATTATATCTTCCTCTGCGATCCTCTGTACATACTCGCTACCCCAATTGTGAAAGGTGGTACGCATAATCTCATGTCGTTTGGTCAGTTGGACCATGGCCAATTTAAGTTTATCTATATCCGGCATCCGATCCAGCTGGCAAAATACAGGTATATTATAAGCAACACTACCTCTGTCCGCCGTAAATATATGGTACATCCGCTTCTGCAATGCAGACATAGGGTAATAATCTTTGCTCTCTATTTGTTCTATCTTACTGTATTTGGCAGGCTCTAGAGTTTCAATTAATTCTGCCAGCTCTGCCGCCGTTGGACGTTCAAAGATATCGTTAATGGATATCTTCACCTGCATCTCTTCTTCAATGGCATTCACAACACGTCTTGCCAGTAGGCTATCCCCGCCTATTTCAAAGAATTTATCTGTAACAGCAATGTCTTTTACATTCAGCTTACTCTCGAAGATTTCAATGAGTTTCTTCTCTGCAATGCTCTCAGCATTTCGATTAGCTATCTTAGGTGCTTCTATGTAATCACTTTGCCCCAAGTCCGTTCTCATAATTTTTTGCATTCTATTTCTTGGAAATGGTACTTTACGTATTTTAAAGTTTTGTATCTTCTTATAGGCAGGTAACTGGCGATTCACATTATTAATGCTAGTCTTAACCTTATTCCATAGATAGTCGGTACTACATTCCATCCATTTCCTATGATATATTTCTGCTACAATGGTACCATTATGTTCATACACCTGGGCTTCGGAAATGATATCTTCCCGGCTTAAGAGAGTTTCCAGCTCCTCAGGAGATACATTTTCTCCATTCCCAAGAATAATCAAATTCTTCTTGCGACCAGTGATATACAGATACCCCTCTTCATCTAGATGTCCCAAATCCCCTGTTTTTAGCCATCCATCTTCAATGACTGCCTTGGTACTTTCTTCATCCTTGTAATACCCCTTCATGACACATTTGCTTTTGGTCCAGATTTCACCCTCTACTATCTTAACTTCAACTCCAGGTAAGGGTTTGCCCACTGACCCTATTTTAAAATTCTTGTAATTATTAATGGATATAGAAGGGGATGCTTCCGTCATGCCATAGCCTTCACTGACTACAATCCCCCATTCCCAAAATGCCTTGATATATTTTGGATTAAGCTTGGCCGAACCACAGGACATCCCATATAATCTTCCGCCAGTGACACTTCGTAATATCTTACTAATAGGAGTACTTGGATTTTCTTGAGATTTTCTCATGACTTCATGATAGATTTGCTCTACTAAAACAGGAACTACAGATAAAGTACTAGGTTTAATCATCTTCATATCTTCCATCAAGGAGGATATATTGGTATTAAAATAGATTGCCATGGCTTCCTGCATCAAGGTTGTTACAAAAACCACAAACATAGAATGGTGTATGGGAAGTATGGCAATGGAGGTATTGCCTAATGTTTTGGAAACCTCCTCTGCATCGTAATTGTCTGCATTTGCACAGGCATTGGTACAGATATTCTCATTGGTAAGGACCACTGCCTTACTATGTCCTGTTGTTCCTGAGGTAAATAAAATAATGGCATCCTGGTCCGGTCTCTGTTCTGGTAAAAGCACTTCCTGCTTCAATTCACTATGGAGTAATTCCTGAATAGAAACTATTTTTCTTATGCTCTTAGCATTTTGAAGGATTTCCTGTGCCTTCTCTGAAAATTCTTCATCGTAAAGAAGAACCTCCACATCCGTTCTTGTAAATAACTCTCCCATGTTATCTACGGTATAATTACAATCTGGTATCACTGCGGTATTTGTTCCTATAATAGAGCCAAATAAAGCAACCAATCCGTAGTAGGATGTTCTTCCTAGTAAGGCAATATGGGTATTTATAATACCATCCTCTACTAAACTCTTAGCAAAATGATAACAGTCGGCTTTAAATTCCCCAAATAATTTACGTTCATATCCCGTACTATTCTTAAATATAAATGCTTCCCGGTCATAGAAGCTATCACAAGTATCATCCACTAATTCTTTAATTGTTGTATAGTATTTCATTAAAACCCCTCATTCTTTCTCTCATTTTTTTACTATAATGGTTAGGATGTCAGAAGGTATGAAGCGATATAACTATCCTTCCTTGTCTTCTAATCATTATCACCCCCCGTTTCATACATAATAAAACATTTCTATCCATTTTATCCCATAAAGAACAGAATTTCAATATGAAATTCCAAATACTGTATTCGCTGTATTCGGTATTAGGGTGAAATTTGGGTAAATAGAAATAAGAAGAAGATTGTTATGAGAAATAAATATGTTGAATTTCCTGTAGAAAAGGATATAGTGAATTAAGAGAAAGGGATTTATCAAATCCTCATAAGAAGGCAAAAGTAGTTACAAATTACTATATCATCCAATGATAAAATAATCATCTAAGCGGACAATCTCAGGTACTGGGTCTACTCCTTTGGCGCAAAGAGCTTTCATAATTTAATTGAGAAATAGATACCGCAAATAATCGTATCAATAGGATCACCACTTTCCAAAATATGATATTGTTACTCACTCTTGTCATCATGCCATTTCCCATTATTCATTTTCCAACAATAAAAGCCTATGATTTAAGTGACCTCCAAGTATCACAAATCATAGGCTATTCATCTTATAAGTTCAAAACTTGTTCTTATATCCTTTGAATGTAGTTCGGATTAATATCCATGGATCGGAGGGTTCTCTACTAATATATGGCTCTCTCTACTCTCCTTAACAATTTGGGTGCATTCTTTTTCTCTGAATTCCCGTGGTGTCACATTCATTATCTTCTTAAAGGCTCTCGCGAAATAATTTGCATCCTTAAAGCCAACCTTAGCTGCGATTGCTTCTATTTTATCATCCGTTCGAAGCAGCAGGGAACAAGCCGCCTCGATACGGTGATTTACTACGTACTGTATAGGAGTCATCTGATAGGTTTCCTTAAAGCGTTTATTTAACTGAGATTCCGACAGAGAACAATATTCTGCGAGATAATGTAGGCTAAGATCCTTATGATAATTATCATGAATTTCATCGATACAATTTTGAATTACATCCGAGGAATAGGTATTATCCATTTCCATTTTTAAAGTCTCGCTTAACTGCATCATAAAGGTATATGCATAGGAGGAGGACATAAAAAAGCTGTTCATTTTATTCTGCATGGATAACTGATAAATATGATTCCAATATTCTAAGACGATGCAGTTGTCATTCATACGAATTAATCTTCCATACTTTTCTGTGATATCCCTCCAATATTTGATGCTTGCTAGATTGAATGCAATGAATTTCAGTTCCCAATGGCTGGAGTGCTTCGGAAGATAATACTTATAGGGCCCTGGTTTTTCAATGAGAAAGGCCTGCCCTGCCTTTATCGGATAAGTTTTGCCACTAATTTCAAGTGCACCTTCCCCAGATACCGTATATTGAAAAACACACTGTTTTGTATGTACTTTTTTACAATCAAAAAAATAGGAATGATCCTCCCAATATTCATATCCAATGGAATATAGGGAGCAATAATCATCATACAATCTTTGATCCCGAAAATGATATTCAAAGCTTTTATATTCCTTCTCCATACACCCTTCCCCTTTTGCTATTTGATTAAAAAAGCAATTGGATCTTTTCTTCTTTTAATATCTCTCGTTCTTTATAGATACTTCGATTAATTGGTTCAAGAAGAACATCTCCAGCTTCATAAGCTCCGTTACCACAATAGATTGCACAATTTTCATCTACTTCTATTATATTATCTGTTTTTACTCCCAATAGCAATACCCCATGCCAAAATGTAGCATTTCCTGCTGATGAATTATGACTCAATCTGCTTCTCTTTTGCAGGGATATGTCAAAGGTTAGTAATACTTCCCCACAGCCAGTTAGACAGGTGGTAAGGAAATCTCCTTCCCAGGAATATTTCAGTGGTTCTCCCTCCATTGTTAAGGATAGCGATTCTTTATTAACTCCCTGGGGAACATAAAAATGAAACTGATTGATTCCAATATTTTTCTTTAATATGATCTGGATATTACCTTCTTCGGGAAAAGAAGTCTTCACTCTCATATGAATGGTTGGCAACTGGTATTCACCGTTGAAATAATGAACAAAATAAATCTCTTTGCCCTTGGTGATCATGGAATTGACCACAGACGTGGATAATCCTTCCGCTCCTCTCATACTGCAGCACCAGAAAGCTTCATACAACTCATCCTTTATGGAAAGGAAGCCACCGCTTTCTTCAGATCCAACACAATCATCACATCCAAAGCCCCCGTTTCTTCTCTGGGCATAGCCTAAGGCATTATAGAAAATCTGATTTGCTATCTCTATATAAACAATATCCTTGGTCTCTTTGAATAATTCTACCCCTAATAGATAGGAATCTACTATGGCGCAGGGTTCCGTCCAGGTCGGCTTACCAAACCAGTTATAATTGGCATAATTCTCCGACATACCATCTTTTTTGTAAAGCTCGAAAAAGTGAATTACAAATCTTAAAATTTCTTCCTTGCCTGTACAGCGATAATATCGTATCAACCCGCGACATGCAGAAAGGGAAGCATGGGTCTGCATATGAGAATTTACAAAATCAATTGCCATAAATGACTCCGCCATCTCCTCCAAAAGCACAGCAACCTGAGGATCTTCAAAAATCTCATAATATTGACTGAGTGCATCCATGGACATAAATGCGCAACCGATATCAGTGGAGAGATACCAATGGTTGACAGCCTCACCGGTAATATGTCCGGCTGCTCCTCCATCACAGCTTCTTAAGGTAGGATCAACTGGGTAATGTTTGTAGCCGCCTCTCACCGGAAGGAATAAATTCTTAACAATCCCTTTGGCGATATCTGCAATTTCTTCCTTACCAGTCCAAATATAGTATTCTAAAAGACCTCTTAATAACCAATTATGACCGGACAACTGCTGTTCGTTATATGTCCCTTCTGGCAGAATCTCCTTTAGATATCCCTTTTCATTCAATTTTTCTTTTAATGTGAATAAGATTTTATCCAGATATGCGGCTTTTCGTCCTGTGGCTCTAGATAATAATACCAAGGCAAGAATTGTTCGGCCTTCAAAATCCCCGGGCCAGCCTCCTGTATCTATGTCAAAAATTGACTCTGGACGATATTCCAACTCCTCCATTCTAGTAAAATTCTTTATAATACGAAAGGCAATTTCTCCTTCTAGCTGGATATCTTCATATGTAGGTGTTTTCATCATAAATTCTCCTCTACTCAATTTTACGGATAACGGCTCCAACAAAGGCTGCAAAACCATGATTCAAGCTGGAAGCCATGAATTTATGTTCCCAAAGGGTACTGGTTTTTAATGCCATTCCACCAAAATAATCCTTAATCTCATTTCTTAATTTTTCTGTTTTCTCTAGCAGTAATAAAATCTCCATGCGAAGATAAATTCCCATCAAAGCATTGGCAGGTTCTACTTCTGCCCATTTTCCTGTTTTGCTTCTATCGGGTCCGAATTCCTCCAGAACTGCCTTCTTTAAGCCTTCGTATTTTTCTTCCTCAAGATCAATCTTTAGAAATCTGATGGCATAATACTGGCAAACCTCAGAGATATCCTTCTGCTTTATAAGATTTCCCTGTTCATCGCGGACTGCATGATCAATAAATAAGGTTCCATTAAAAGCCTCCTGGATGATTATTTCCTTTAACCGCTTTGCGCGCTTTAAAAGTTCCTCATCCTGGTAAAGGGTAGCTATAATTTCCTCTATTCTTGCATAAAGCATATTCGTTGGGTAATTCACGTCCTGTGCCCAGTCATTGGCTGCTGACCATTCGATAAAATTCCAGGAAGGAAGCTTTTCCAGTAAACCATCTTCATTTTCATAATCCTTAAAATAATCTAATAGCCCATAGCATAGGTTACGGTAATCCTCCCCTTGGGCATTGGCATCACGAAGAAGATACTGCTCTAGCTCTAGGATATACCACATGGCCCACTGGGGAATATATTCTCCATTCAAATGCTCTCCCGGATAGCACATGGGTAGCATCCCCTTGGGAACAATGGTACCCTGAGGATATAATAGATAATTCTCCATAAATATAGGCTCCACCTCGACCTTGCCCGTCATCCCGAATTCTGCTTGAGCAGTATAATAGGAATCACAGAGCCAGCCAGCACGTTCTCTCGTGGGACAGTCCATGTAGGTATCCAGGGTGTTCTGACATAAGGTTCTCGCTGCTGCGTCATAAATTTCCTTCAGCTTTGGATCCTCCCCTTCATAAGGTAGGATATCCATGGGATATTCATAGGTTCTGAGTGCGAAGCTTTGAAGTTCTACCTCGCCTTCTAAGACATAAAGCATGGCATAGCGAAGGCCATACGCTTCAAAGGACTCCAATTCCCACGGCTCTTCTCTTTGAGGCAGCTTATAATCCAGTAGATTAATCATGTCCATGTTTTTATGTGCAATGGTTCCATCCACTAGTTTTTCATCAAAACTTAACATTACATGGCTATTTTGATTTGCCACAAGCTTCATTAAAAGAAAGCCAGTGTAATTCTTTTTTAAATCCATCAGTATGTATTGACCAGCCTTTAGTATGCTTTTCTCCCCTGGATTTTCCCCTGTCTGGTGATTCAAAACAAGGCTCTGCCATATATATGCAGGGGCAGCTTCTAATTCTTCCTCCAAAAAGCCGTCAAAGGTTTCACTAATCATGGTGATATAACGGTCCTTATGATATTGTTCTGGAGCCTGATAGATGAAATCGCCCATTTCCATAAGTTGATACTCAGAATTAATCTCATAGGTTGGATTTTTTAAATTGCGTTTTAAATAGTTTAGGGAGACTTCAACTTCTTCAACAGGCTGTTCTATATTTGATTTTGACATATCCCATACTTCACTGAAGGCTCTCTGCCAGGAATATCTCATAACCTTCTGTATTCTCATATTTTGCAGTTCCGCGCTAAAGCAATTGCCTGTATAGGCCAGTATTTCCCCCTCTGCAATGATTTCCGCCTGCAAAAAAGAAGGCAAACGAAGGGTATAAAAGGAGGCACAATAATAACCTGCAACTTCAATCGTGATTTCATTATCCCCTGGATGAAGAAGTTTGGTAATTGGAAGCTCATCCACCCTTACATAGCCATGGGGTCCTCGTGCAGGTCCATACCCGGCAAATTCTCCGTTAATGATAATCCGGTACTGTGTAGCTCCTGTTATAATTAAAATTGTAGGTTTTACCTCTTCTAAATTGACTTTGGTCTTAAAAATCACTTGAAGGTTTTTTTCTTTTTGTAACCCCTTTACCCAAATGGGTTTAGCCCTTGTAAAAAATTCTTTCATCCTGTGCCTCCTAACCTTTCACACTGCCGATGGTAAGACCTTTGGTAAAATACTTCTGTAGGAATGGATATACAAATAAGATTGGAAGCATTCCCAAAAAGATCTGTGCCGCCTTAGTTGTCTGATCTGATATGGTAAGTAGCTGCTTTAAGGTATCCATATCTGAAGTGTTAATCATCATATCTAGTCCTGACTGGACAACCTTATTATGTAGAAAAGTTGCCAAAGGTTGATTGATAGATTTATTGATGTAAATCATACCGTCAAACCAGGAGTTCCAATGACTTACGAGGGAAAATAGGGTTACCGTTGCAATTGACGGCTTTGCCAGGGGCACATAAATTTTTAATAAGGTCTTCCAATGTCCCGAGCCATCAATTCTGGCTGCTTCCTCGATCTCCTTTGGTATTCCACGAAAGAAATTGAGCATGATGATTACATGGAATACTGGAACTGCACCTGGAATGATTAAAGCAGCAAGGGTATTTAATAAATGGGTATTACGAATGACCATGTAGGTTGGGATCAATCCACCACTAAAGAGTGTTGGAATTAAAAATATCCAAACATAAAAAGTTCTTCCCTTAAAGTCGTTGGAGCTCTTGGATAAGGGATAAGCACATAATAAGGTCAATACAAGATTGAGTAATCCTCCACCCAAAAGTCTTAATACACTAACATAAAAAGATTTTATAAACCCTATATCCTGAATTACATATTCATATGCGGCCGTTGTGAAATTTACAGGCCAAAAGCTTACCATTCCTGAAGCAGTTGCAGCACGGTCACTTAAGGAGATGGCTAGTACATTAATCAAGGGAAGTATACAAATTAAGGATAGTACTGTAATAAAGGTGTAATTTATTATATTAAATATTTTTATCGTCTTCGAATTTTGTACCATAATAATCTCCATTCTGATGATAAACTGCGAATTTGGGATCAACACAAATTTGAAAAATTTGATTTTTCACACTAACAATACATGCCTGCCCTTTGAATTAATTTGTGCCGAGGATAACGCAGGCATAAACTTCTAAGTGTGAATTATGTCTTTTATAATTCATACTAACAGTACATGGCTGCCCTTTGAATTAGTTTGTGCCGAGGATAACGCAGGCATAAACTTCTAAGTGTGAATTATGTCTTTTATAATTCATACTAACAGTACATGCCATCCCTTTGAGTTAGTTTGTGCCGAGGATTACGCAGGCACAAACTTCTAGGTGTGAATTATGCTTTTTAATAATTCACACTATCCTCCTAAAATATTTGATAGTCGCCGTAACGTTTTGCCAGATAATAGGAGAAAGAAATTAAGATCAGTGATATCACGGACTTAAACAATCCTACTGTAGCCGATAAACTGTATTTTGCATTTTCCAAACCAATACGATAGATAAAGGTATCCAGTATATCACCTGACTGATAAACTTGAGGACTATACATATTAAATATCTGGTCAAATCCTGCATTCAAAACATTACCTAAAGATAATATGGCCATAACAAATATAATAGGTGCAATGGCTGGCAATGTAACATGGATTGTCTGCTTCCACTTTCCGGCACCGTCAATGGCAGCAGCCTCGTTTAAAGTCGTATCAACCCCCATCAAGGCAGCCATATAAACAATAGAGCCATAGCCAAAGTTCTTCCATATATCTGTGATAATCAAAGTCCAAGGAAATAGTTTATTATCCCCTAAAAAATATTTTGCCTCTCCTCCAAATAATTCGATGATATGATTAACGATTCCGTTGGAGGGTGATAATATGGTTGCAAATACGCTTCCTAGAATAACCCAGGATAAAAAGTTTGGTAGATATACAATGGTCTGAACAATTTTCACGTACTTCACATTTCTTATTTCATTTAAAAGAAGAGCAAAAATAACTGGGATAATAATTCCCAAAACTAATTTCGTACAAGCTATGAAAACGGTATTATATATAATCCTCTCTATATTTGGATAAGAGAAGAACATCTTAAAATTATCAAGACCTACCCAATTAGATCCTAAAAGTCCCTTGGTAGGTTTATAATTTTGAAAGGCCATTAGCAAACCACCCATAGGAAGATAATTATAGATAATAATAACAATAATGCCTGGAAGTAGCATAAGATGCAGAGGAATATTGCGTTTCATTTTTCGAAGATTATTTTTCTTTTTCATCAAAACCTTTTCACTAACCTTTCTTTTATTTTTTCTTACCCACTATTTCATAAATATCATCATCTATATCAATGAATGCTGTTTCAACATCTGTCCCATTTGATTCCATAAACAATTGGAGTCTTTTCACCTTTCGATTATAATAAAGGGTGAAATAAGGCTTCGATAAATTCGGTCTATCTTCTGCGATAAAAACTGGTTCACTCCAGTCTGTTAAATTATTGCTAAATCGTAGCTGACAGGTACAGTCCCCATTCATCCAGGCTTTTCTATGATAGCTACTCATAATATAGCAGCCATGCACTTCATCGTAATAAACGCTGGGAACTGCTCCTTCCTGTGCAATTGGGGTTTCCCTACCACAATTACCAGGTTCACTAAATTCATCCTGAAAGTATTTATACCAACTATCCGCTTTCCCCTTATCTGATAAAAGGGAGCGTGCCACATAAATCTCATCCCTCACTACGGTTCTAGTTACACAGTCGTAAAAGGATTGGGTATAGAATAAGTATAGATATCCGTCCCTGTTATTGGGAAGGATACTAAAATCACCGCTACAAAGACAGATGATACTTCCCTCCTGTCCGCCACAAATTCCGTCCGGTGCATAAAAACTGCTATAGGACGGACTATTTGAAGTTATAATCCAATCAACAAAATCCCAACTTCTTCCCCTATCTGTTGATTTTATCAAGCCTATATGTCGATAATCTGGCTCTCCCTCTTGCTGCCCAAAGACGGTATAAGCACTTGATCCAGCCTGCCATCCTGTCTCATTATGTACATAGCAATAAAATGTTTGATCCGAGGGATCAATCCATAGTCCGCAAGGCCAGATTCCTCCTCTAGCAAAGGGACCATCCGGGTATCTGCTACCACGAAAAGCTTGGCCTGCTTCTCCAAATTGGAATAGAAAGTCAGCCTTATACTGCAGTTTCATATTCTCTAGGCCGTCTCCCTTCCATATAGAAATTCCACCCAAATTCGTATGTCCTAGTATAGCCCAGGTCAAACCATAAGCATCTACAGCATGTGCTAGTACCCCATCCTGATATATACCGTTATTATTGGTATATTGTGTTTTCTCCAGCTCTGTAACTTGTATTTTGTTCATAAAAACCTCTCAATTCTGCCAAATCACCACCAATTTGGGTGTCAGTCCAATATTTTCAAAGTGCCTTGCGCACACTTGTGGAGTGTTTTTCAATAGGACGATCTTTCCTATTAAATATAGAGACAGGGACGTAACAGGGTGCTACGTCCCTACATGATTATTTAGTTTTTTGATACCATTCGTTAACTTCTTCAGTTATGATGTCTCCGCCATTTGCCTTCCAATCCTTCACAAACTCATCGAAATACTCTAAAGGCTTGGATCCTAAAATGATATAAGTAATCATCTCTTCTTCTGCTGCTTTTAAGATAGCTTGATATTGCTGCATTGCCTCTGTTGGAGCTCCTGTAAATGCATTGATCATATAACCATCATTTTCAATCTGGTAAGAAACAACGGCTTCCGTTCCCTCTGGCCCGAATACAGCCCACATAGTATAACCATCAAGATCCTGGTTGTTGCGATATTTCTCTGCTGCTTCTGCTGTACTATCGTAACCCTGGGTTACTTTTTCTGGTTTTACTCCAGTATTAATAAATTCAACATATTCCTTATGTATTTTATTATTATCGCTTGTCGCTGCTGTTAACGTTGGATAAGCGAAGTTACGAACTGCATTATCATTGTAGGTTACTGGGTCTTCTGCCACAAACTTAGTGAAGAGATTTAACATCTTAATAAGAACCTCTGGAGTATCACCGGTATAACATAGTGCTCCACTAAAACCAACACTTCCCTGTGCCTTTACCATTTCACCATCAGCAGAAGGAACTTTAAAGTATCCCCATTCCTGACCATTTTTCACACCATTGTGCAAGTCGAAAGGTGCGCAAAAATGTGAAACTAAAACACCACTTTTTCCTGATAGAGCATCTTCCATAAGTTTAGCACTATCCTTGCTACCAAATTCAGGATCAATCAATCCTTCTTTATAATAATTAGAAAGTTGTCCCAGTGCATTTTTCATCTCTGGCTGAATAGAGGAATAAACTAGACTATCATTCTGATTTAACCAGATACCGCTGTAAGCATGGTAACCATTTAACAGACCGATGCTTGGTGTAAGCAGGTCCATAACATTCTTAGTCATACCCACACCTATTGTACAGGTTCCATCCATGTTCTTTTCCTTAAAGGTTTTTGCGATATTCCATAGGTCATCCATTGTTTTAGGCTCTTCTAGACCACATTCCTTTAACCAATCAGTACGAATGGATACCACACCACAAAAATCTTCATATCCTTGAGGTTGTACGATTCCTAAAAGTTTATCATCCACATAACCATTCTTTGCCATGATACCACCATCCTGATTTAACATGGCTTTTAATTCATCGGATGCATATTTATTATAAGCATCAGTCAAATCTGTTAAGTAACCCGCTTCACCTAATTCCGCGAACTGCTCTGCGTTCACTTGGATGACATCTGGAAGATCTCCTGAGGAAATCGCCAAATTTATCTTCGTATTTAAATCATCCTGGGATCCAGAGATTTCATATTCAACGTTAATACCATATTCTTTAAATATATCAATCCAAGGATTATTATCCATAGTCATACCTTCTGGTACATTACGGATGTTATCTTCTAACATGATGCTTGTTACAGTAACTGGAGTATCAAATTTGCCAAAGGGATCCGCAGCTTCTTCCTCTGTATCACCTGCTCCTTCTGTTGAAGTGTTACCTTCTGTTGCAGTGTTACCTTCTGATGCATTGTTTGGTTGTTCTGTGTCTGATGTCTTGTCGGTTTTGCTGCAACCAGTAACTAAAAGACTAATCATAATCAAAACCAAAGCTAAACTTGTTAATCTTTTACCTAATTTTTTTTTCATAAAATTCACCCTTCTCCTTTATCAAATTGGTTGTTTTATATCAAATATTTCATATCTGATGAATTAATTGTACATTATCACTAATGGTAAGTAAATATAACAATACAATCATTAGTAGCATTATATTTAATTACTGCAATATTACACCATGCAAAAACCCAATAAAATCAACATATTAAATTTCAATACATAATTGATTATAATTTTATATTCCCCTCTCATAACAATATAATGCTATTATTTACTGCACTCTTTGATACTTTGCCAAGTCTCAACCGACTCAAAGAAATCCAGTTGGACCTTATATTTTATTTTGTCATTTGGGTGTATGAATTTAAGTGTATTCTCCTCTCTCATAACATCCCTACCGTCAGGATGGCAGTTTCCCGGCTCAAGTCCCAGGACGTAATCCCTGCAGCCCAGCATTTTCCACTGGGTGAAATAATCAAGGGATGTAGTGTCAAAGCTTATACTCATTCCCTTGTCAATCACTGGATTATAGATTGCGGCTATTCCCTCACTTTTCTGAAAACTATGATAATAACACTGCTCCGAAGCATGTTTTTGCGGTTCAGATATGATATGCCACCGCGAGACGTCCTTATGGGTCTCAGGCGTCCTACCCGTAACTTTGCTGGAGGGTATGAATAACTCTGCTTCTTCACTGAGAAGCGGATATCCCACATTGAAATGATATAACAGCATCAGAGGAGAAATTTCATCCCCTTCGTTTATAATTTCATCCTCAATGATGATTTGATTCCTGCTTTTTGAACAGATAATACTACGGTTCAATTTTATTTTTTCACCAAATATTTCAGATTGGTTAATTACCGCATGAATCTGAATATCCTCATTGGTTTCATAAAAGGAAGCATATTCCGCAGGAGTATTGCTTACTGTACCGTGCAGAGGCAGCTCCTGTCCCTGATCAATCGTTGGCTTTCCTACCGCAGTTAGTCCGCAGGTTGTTAAAAATCCCGCTGTAAAGGATTTTAAAAAGCCTGTGCCCTTATTATCATAATATGACGGTGCAACATAGCCGCAGGGAGAAAAATATCCGTAATTATCTCCTTTAAAACTCAATCTGGATATATCTGCTCCCCGATCTAAGGATACCGTAACATGAAGCCCCAACCCATTGCGAAGCTCATATAGGCGCATCCCATCTCCTTTACCACCTACAAGCCTGTGCTCTTCAATACCACATACTTGGGTACTGTGCCCTATATACTGTTTCATATCCTATCCTCCATTCGCCAGCTTTAGTGGCATGAATACGGGTTACTGTCTGTATCTTTTATATTTAGTAGTAAGTAAACTCATATTCAATCCCTTAATACCTCATTAACTGCAGCATACATTCTTTTGTATTTTCCATATTTTATAGCATATTTTTGATGAAATTCTTCCCTTGGATAATATGTTTTTTCCTGTTTCACAAAAACCTCCTTCGCATGATGAATATCCGTATAAAATCCGCAGGCAACACCAGCTAACATAATACATCCCATGGTTCCGGCTTGTGCCGTAGCGAGGGAGGTTATTGGAATATTTAATATATCTGCTTTCATCTGAAGCCAGAGAGCAGATTTAGCTCCTCCTCCGCTTGCCTGTAGATGATTAATTTGTATTCCAGCCTTTGTTAATTGCTCTAGATTAATTTTCATCTCAAATGCAACGGCCTCCATGAGAGCTTGATATATTTCTATGGAGGTTGTTTCTGTTGTCAGCCCGATAATGGCTCCTTTCGCTCCATCATCCATATAAGGTGTTCCGGCACCTGAAAAATGAGGCAGAATGAGCAGTCTCCCCGGTTCATCCTTCACCTCCCGGTTTAGACGGTCATAAATACTTTCATTGGGCTGCAAAGCTTCCTTATATTCCATGGAGCATAACTGGTCCCGATACCATTTTAATAATGCGCCACCGGTAAAGGAAAAACCATAGGTAACATAGGTATCTGCTATGACATATGGAATTACGGCATATCCCCCTTCATATAAAACAGCCTTTGAAACGGGCATCTGAAACAGAGGTGTGATGCACTCAACAGTGCCCGCACCATCAGCGGCCAATCCGGGGCTTAATATGCCTGAACCTATGGCAGCGGCGATCTGGTCGTGGCAGCCGATTACCATATCAGCTGCCTTAGATAAGCCCAGTGCTGTAGCAAGCTCCGGTCTTATTTTTCCCGCTTTGGTTCCTGTAGGTACGGGTCTTGGAAGCTTTTCACGGTCTACACCAGTAAACTTTAATATTCCTTCATCCCAGTCAAGTTTTTGTATATCAAACATTGCAGTTCTTGCTGCTAACGAATAATCAATGAGGGCATTGCCACAGAATAGGTAGTTAAAATAATCAGCCATAAGAAAAATATATTCCGCCTCTTCATAAAGCTTAGGAAATCTTTTTTTCATCCACATAATTCTTGAGACACTCATCATCTTATGCAGCCTTACCCCGGTAATTTTAGCATATTGTTTCCCACCAAATTGCTCTGCAAGCTGTCTGCATTCCTCATCTCCTCTGAAATCCGTATATAGCATTGCCTTTGTGAGTGGCCTTCCGGCCTTATCAACCATCACAAAAACTTCTCCAAAGGATGTGATACCGATTGCCTGAACCTCACTAGATCCTTCACAGGCTTCTTTTACCACCGCCTGCACCGCCTCCCAAACCAGCTCTAAATCAAGCTCGTGCTGCCCTGAGTTTCTAATAATGTCATATTCCTGATACGCTTCCTTTATGAAATCTCCACTTCTTGAATAAACAGAGCACTTACATCCTGTAGTTCCGATATCAATACCAGCGATCGACATAGAAAACCCCTTTCTCATTGATTCACAAATACAGAAATAGCCTGCTTCACATTTTCCTTCATCGCTGCACAACCCCATGCAGCAATTTCATGAAAGTAAACTGCAGAAGTCTGCTTACCCTGTAATCGATTATTAATCTCTTCGCCGCCAGCTTTTGCCATATAAGTATAGTAATTAATTTTACAGACACCCTTCTGTATTACAGTCCGATAATCCTCTTCGCTTACACCGGAGCCTCCATGCAGAACCAAGGGAATATCTATAATTGCCTTAATACGATCCAGCACCTCCATATCAAGCTTAGGCTTTTTCAGATATAAACCATGGGCTGTACCAAAGGAGCAGGCCAGAGCATCAATTCCGGTTGCTTCTACAAAGCGCTTAGCATCCTCCGGATTGGTATAAACTGCAGCTTCAGACACTTCATCTCCCTTGGATTCAGAACCTAATTCCCGCTTACCAAGGGTACCTATCTCCGCCTCTACTGAGGCACCTTTTAACCTCGCCATCGCTACAGCCGCTTTTGTATTGGTAACATTCTCCCCGTAATCAAGAGCCGAACCATCATACATGACAGAAGTAAAGCCAAGTTCCAGTGCTTCATTAATATAGTCCAGTGTCTCACCATGGTCAAGGTGAACGCATACAGGTACTTTTGCACTCCTAGCACGCTCGAGCATCACAGGACCGATGATGGATAACGGCATTATTTCCTCATGCACCTGTGCATGCATGAGAATAACCGGTTCCCCAAGCTCTTCAGCTGCAGCAATTACAGCCAGAATGCTCTCTAAATTCGGTGTGTTAAAGGATCCCACCGCCTTTTTATTTGCTTTTGCATAATTTAAAATTTCATTTAATGATACTAACATAATCCATCCCTCCTTTACCTGCGATCAAGGTCAAACATGTCGTAACCAAGATAATTAATATATGCCTCCTCAAGAATTGACCTTAAGCGACCTTCGGCAACTGCTGTATGGTGTCTGAAGCCATTTCGTCCAAGTCGTAGTAGTTTCTCTTGAAGATCCTCGATCCTTGCTACTCCGCCACAACCAAAAAAGCCTTCTTCAATTACATCCTTCGTAAATTCACCTTCACCGACATAGAAGGTGAGTTTTCCGTTTTCTGTTTTACAGTTTGAAAATGTCATTTTAAAGTCCCGGATTCTACCTTCATTGCTTCCCCATCCGCATCCTGGATTGTTTTTTGCAAACATTTTATGATCGGTAACCAGCCCTTTCTCAGTCATCAATGACTGGGCCACAGGTCCGCAGTGAAACAGGATTACCTTGTCTGGATCATCCCCATAATTATTATTCCAGTCCAGACAAGCAGTAGCCTTTTCAGATGCAAGTTGCATGGAATACATATTAATGGCTGAGCAGAGGTCAATTTCACAGGAGGCAGCAACACCTCTATCGTTGAGTTCACTTAACAGTACACAGGGTGCTACCCCCAGTATCTGATGCATCTCATCCCAACAGCGTAGGGTAAGGGCATTCAGCTGATACTGATGAATATACTCATCAAGAATGACACTGATTTTGGCTAGAGTCACCATCTTATCCTCAGGAACAAGGCTGCAGTTCGTATAGTTTTTTAAACGTTTGATTCTATTTATAATTTCCGAATCATTATCCTTCTTTTTACCTACCAGATAAATAAGCTCCGATAAATCAAAAGTTTCTACCGTAATTCCATACTTCTGAAGGGTAATTTCATCAAAACGGACTGTTTTAAACTTCGTTGTTCTGGCACCGATGCATCCAATAGTAAATTTTTGCATGCCGTTCACCACTCGACACACTGCTGCAAAATCTGATAAATTCTGCTGAAATTCCCTTGATAAGGGATGTACCACATGGGGAGCAAGTACAGTAAATTGTACTCCGTATTGATGAAAAACATCTTCGATACTGAATTTACCGCAGTAAGAATCCCTTCGAAATTCAAATCCCATTTTACCTATTTCATCTGGGTATGCCTGAATTAATATAGGTACCCCCGCCTCTTCAAGCGCAGCAATGGCACCGTTTTCATCACTGAAGTTGGGCATACACAGAATAACGCCATCAAATCGTCCTTCGTTGCTTTTCAACCAAGAGGCATATAATCGTCCTTCCTCCCTTCCCTCCACTGCTCCATATCTGGTAGCACTTTCCTCCATTATTAAGTAATCGTATCCGGCATCTGTAACCGCCTTTACCATATCCTCCCTGGCTCCTGCTATTAATGTCTCCGGCATAAAGCCGCGGTTTCCAAAGTATAAGGCAAATGTCTGTTTTCCCATAATTGTACCTCCATAAAATATTATCAATATCTACTGGCTCTGGCCTAAAGCAGCAATTGATTGTATTTCATTTTATAGAATCTCATGTTATAATCATAGTGACAGATATACTTAAAATAGTAATTTTGTTTTATTCCTTATAATTTATATATAGTCAATTTAGAAACTTTTTAATTTATGTAATTGTATATCAGTAGATACATATTCCTCCGCTTGGGCGCTCCTTCTGCTTAACTTCCGCTCCTAAACAGTGCCTACTGCGTATACAATTTATTTATTTTAGGAGTTTCGCAACTACCTATAATGATTCGGGTGTCAAAAGGTATTCCTCAAACATGGCTTCGTCAATTTGCACATATACAAGCTTGCCAGCGGGATGTAAAAATATAGTTTAGTGAGCAACTGTTATGAAGCCGTTGGTGCTTAGGTCCTGTATTTTAGGGCCTTATGCACCACTACGTGCTTCATCCAAACGAGAGTGTGTTGCGAACAAACTATGTTTTACATCACGTAATCATTAATTAGATTGTGCAAATTGACGTACGATATTTTTAAGTAGACCTTTTGACACCCGAATCCTATAATTTATATAATGTCTGGGGGAAGTATTATGGCATCCTATTTTAACATAGCAAAATTAAAATCACTGTTACAAAATTTTTATGTACTAACCAATATCCGAATTGCTATTTTTGATGAAAACTATATCGAGGTGGTATCCTACCCATCTAACATCTCATCCTTTTGCAAGATTATTCGTACAGATCCTGTTGCGTCAGAAAACTGTAGGTTATGTGACAAAAAAGCCTGCATTCAGGCGAAAAAGAACCAACAGTTTCAACGTTATGAATGCCATGCTGGCCTTACAGAGGTGGTCACACCGATTCATTTAAATAATATCCTTATTGGTTACTTGATCATGGGACATATTTCCCCTTTTCAGAACTTTGATGAGGGATGGGCGCATATTCTTCACTGCTGTAAAAATTATAAGGTCGACCAGAATGCTTTAAAAACAGCTTTCCTTGACCGCAAATATATCTCACACGATTACATCAACTCTGCATCACATATCATGAACTGTGTTGCTTCCTATTTGTGTATTTCCCATATGGCTACATTAAAAAATGATAGCCTACTGATGCAGTTAGATCAGTACATCTACACCCATTTAACAGATGATTTATCCGTTAGCAAACTCTGTGCATATTTTGATATTAGCAGAACAAAAATATATAAGATTGCAGATGAAAACTATGGAATTGGAATATCGGAGTATATTCGAATTTTACGTCTACAGAAGGCAAAGGAACTACTGCTCCAGACAAATCTGCCAATCAATATAGTTGCCAATTCCGTCGGCATATCCGATTATAATTATTTTACAAAAATCTTTAAAAAGTATGTTGGTGTAACACCAAAGGAGTTTCGAAAGACACAATGATTCCCATTATTTTTATTTTATTGTTAATAGCAATTGGCTATTGGATGTAATTTCTATATTGGATAAAAAATAGTCGACTATTTTAAGTCGACTATTTTTAGGTATAGTACTGTATTGTATTTTTCTCCCAATTAACATATATCCAGTAATTGCTTTACCTAGTTTTTCAGCTTAATATCAAATAATTTATCACGATCGCATATTATCTCTCCATTTTTATATTCCAATAAAGCCACCTGCAAGGAGGATCTATTTGCCTCATATCCACAGGTTGGACTCCCTTCATCAGGTATCCCTGGATGAGTAAAATAAAAAATGTATGCTTCATCCCCTGTACATGAATATCTGAGCAATACATATGATATAAACCATTATGCCAGATAATTTCTGGTGCCCAGAAAGTATTCCATCCCTTTTCGAAATTAAGTCCCCTGGCAATTCCTCGATATAGCCAAGTCCTACTTCCGTCCTTAGAGGAAGCAATTCCAATATCAGTACCATGAATCCATCCATAACCAGAACCCGGTGCATTTGCTCTTCGGTTTGTATAAAATATCCACCAATTCTCTTCTATCCTATTCCATACCAGAACAGGATCAGCAGCTCCATCATAGATAGGATCTCTAAAAAGAGGTGCATTAGGTATATTCCTATTTGTCATATTCTTTCTTCCTTTCTTATTCCATAATAAATCTATCCTATGATATTAACAATCTTTATTCCTAATATAAAAATGGAGCTGTTTCTCCTCTAATATAATTAGTTTTGAAACAGTTCCATAAAGGTTAGTGGGTTTAAATTCCTACCGGGGAAAATTTAAAGCCAGTTTTGTATAAAAATCTTCCATAGTAATTCTAACATCTATATGATGGTAGACACGTATTTTTCTATTTTCATTTTCATAGCTGTATTTCATTGTTTTTAAATCGATTGTTGGAGCTTGGAGCTCTTCATAAAGATCATTTACTCTATCTTGCTCAACTAGTAATACACCTATAGTGGGGGAATCACCCAATGTCCATGTCTCACCGTGGGGCCAGTGGGGACTTTTACCACATTTATTATTAAATGCCACCGTTTGCTCAAATAAATAAGCTCCAATTTCTCCACAAGGCCTTACCCGCAGCTGGAGCTCAGCAAGAGATACAGACATCTGTTTATAGGTGCTTACAGGAATTTGCCACAAAGGCATGGTCGATTTCATAACGACATTGGCACCAATCACATCCTGTAGCAAGTTAAACTCCCATCCACCCTCCGGGTAGGTGCCTCCACCTATCCATATGGCTGTCATCCTCTTACTTATTGCTGGTTCCATAATAATTGCACTAGCCAAATCTGTAATAGAACCTAGACACGCAATATATAGAGGACGTTTATCATCTTTCATTGCCTCTTCAATTATTAATTTGGCGCCTGGGGATTGTATGGGAGTATTCTCATCTGTAAGAGGTAGTTCTGCTCCTTCCACAACAGGATACCTGCCTTCTAATTTCATAAGAGACAAAACCTTATGTATCTCATCCATACTAGCCTTTGCTGTATGACCCTTTCCCCACTCCTGGGGATTCTCATTAAAATGTGCTCCGATAATACCCTTAACTACAAATTTCGGTGTCATCAAATGATGTGCTAATGCGAATTGGTCATCTGCTTCATTTTTACAATCTGTATGTACAATCATACGAATCTTCTTATCTTCTGGTACTTCAAAGGCGTAATTCCAATCTTTCATGCCAATCTCCTCGTTTTCATCATATTTATGTCATTAAGAGCTGATTTATATTACTGCATTGTTACATACTTTTTATCCATTAATACATTTTTCATTATGTCAACCTATTCTTTCACGCTACCTAAGGTAATACCACTAATAAAATATTTTTGTAAAAAGGGATATACAGCCAGGATTGGAAGTGCGCCCAATACCATTTGAGCTGCTTTAACACCCTTTTCACTCATCTGTGCTAATTTTTGTTGTTCTGCCATAGATAAATTTTCAAAATCAAAATTATAAATAATGGTACGTAAATAGGTTTGCAATGGATACTTGTTGGATTCCATATAAATCATACCATCAAACCAACTATTCCAGTTTAAGACTATGGTAAAGAGAGTCACTGTAGCTATTACAGGAAGTGAAATGGGTAGATATATCTTCCATAAGGTTCTCCATTGGCCCGCACCATCCACACGGGCTGCATCTTCAAGCCCTTCAGGAACATTACGGAAGAAGCTTAAGAGAAGCAACATGTTGAATACATTAACACATCCTGGTAATACCAGTGACCACAGGGAATTTTTGATTCCCATTTGCACAACCACCAAATAAGCTGGAATCATACCACCATTAAAAAGCATGGTGATAAAGAAATACCATACATATATTCCACGGTATTTAAATTTTGCCTTAGGCTTAGACAGGGGATAAGCTGCCAAAACCATTAAGAATATACTTATGGGCACTCCTATTATTACCCTTTGGAAAGTTACAAACAGAGAACGCCAAAAGGGAGCTCTATTCATAACATAGGTATACGCCTCTATAGAGAAATCTACTGGCCAAAGGAAAACTTCTTTCTTTAATACAGAAGCATTCGAACTTAGTGATATGCAGATTTCATACCAAAATGGCAGTAAGCAAAGCAGTCCTAATACCACAAGAATAAAGGTGTTTACAATATGAAAAATCCTTTCCCCTGTAGAACTAATTTGCTTTGGCTTTGTACTCACATAATCTATATTTTTACTTTTCATACTTTACCTCATTCCTACGCAAGTTTTTACGTATTTTCTCTCCTTTAGAAAATCTTATAATCATATTTTTTCCATGCAAATAAATAGGCAAAGGAAATAAGTATAAAAGAAATCACAGACTTTAACAAACCAACGGCAGTGGACGGCCCGAATTTCGCTTGCTCTAAACCGATACGATAAACTAAGGTATCAATAATATCTCCGGATTCATATACTCGCACTGAATAAAGGTTATACACTTGATCAAAGCCTGCATTTAAAACATTTCCTAAGCTTAATACACACATCAAAATAATTATTGTTGACATTCCCGGTAAAGTTATATGAAGTATTTTTTTCCATCTTCCTGCACCATCAATAGACGCTGCCTCATATAAAGTCGGATCAATACTAGTGATAGCTGCTAAGTAAACAACACTGTTATAACCGAAAGTTTTCCATATATCTGATACTATCAAAGTTCCTTTAAACACATTATTATCCCCAAGAAAGTAAATGGGTGACCCCCCGAAGAAGCTTATAATCTGGTTTACAATGCCATCAGAAGGCGATAGTATGTCCCTGAGCACACCCCCTAATACAATCCACGAAATAAAATAAGGGAAGTAAATTAATGTTTGAACTCCCCTCTTAATAAATGCCCTTCTGCATTCATTGAGTAAAATTGCTACAACGATGGCTACAAGCGTTCCCAGAACTATTTTTAAAATAGCAATAATTAAGGTATTTCCAAAAACTCTCCAGATATTTGGTAAGGAGAAAATATAGCTGAAATTCTTTAGTCCAATCCAAGGGTTGTCTCCAAAAAGCCCTTTTGCTGGATTAAATTTTTGAAAAGCAATTGTTAATCCATATAGCGGAATATAGGAAAATATGAATAGTGCAATTACACTTGGAAGCAGCATCAAATGAAATGGTACTTCTCTTTTGAAGCGCAGCCAGCTTTTGCGTGATTTTGCAGATCCTGGGTTTCTAGCTGGTATGTCATTTTTCACGTT
The DNA here is from genome assembly GCA_023443625.1 of Bacillota bacterium. The sequence continues at coordinate 60,930 of JAEZTQ010000005.1, forward strand.
TATAGTCCTCCATTATAGCTTGCAAGGAAGGTAAATACCGCCCTCCTCACAAGCAAATACAAATGATTTATTTATAAGATGAATACAGTTCATTTATTTCATTAGTAACCTCTGTACCACCAATTTGATGCCATTCCTTAACCATGTCATCAAAACCGGTTTCAATATCAACCTCACCAAGAATCATCTTAAGGTAATAGGTATCAATTAATTCCTGCATATAACTCCATTTTTCTGCCTGGGTTGGCGTAGGAGCACCGTTATATTCATTCCACATCATGATGTCAGGATAGGTTTTCTTAACGAAGGTGAAGCAGGAATCTACTGGTCCAAACATGTACTTGTAGGCACTCATTCCCTGTTCAATATACTCCCAGTATGTTTTACCTGCACCTGAAAGTTTGCTCTCATCCATCGTTTTTGTACTATCATCCCACGCATCCATCATCGTCTGACAAGGATCTAAATCAACTGTAGCAGATAAGGACCATACCGGCGTAGCCTTCCATAGAGAGCTATTTTGTTCGCAAGCAAAGAAGTTCGCAAAATCATTGTTTTCACCAAATAGTTTTTCTGCATATGCATTTAATAACTGAACAGCAGCTTCCGGATTCTCACTATTGGAGCTTACACATAACCAACCATCCGTAATATTATTTGCACGAACCTTAATTTCTTCTCCATTAGCGCTTGGTAAACCAACAGGAATCCAATCTGCAGTTTCATCCATACTATCTTCAAAATTCTGTAGAGAAAAACCATACCAATGAGGACCATAGAAAATACCGCAACGATTTGTTGCTATGTAATTGGATAATGCTGTATAAGTATCTTCTGTTGCCCATTCAGTATTCATTAATCCTGATACATACATGTCATTAAGCCATGCCAAACCAGCCTTCATCTCTGGCTGCACCTCAGAAAAAGCAAGGGTGCCATCTTCTTGAAGATACCAGTGATTTCTAGCCATATTATCTCCACCGCCAAAAGCCCAGAAAATACCTTCTTGTTCCCACATAAAGTTATTACCGAACATCATACCAATATTATCTTCAAAATTATCTTTAAATGCCTTGGCTACATTCTTTACATCATCCATTGTTGCTGGTATTTCAAGATTTAATTTTTCAAGCCAATCTCTTCTTACCCAAAGATGATCATATGCATTTGTGGAAGGCATCTTCTGAGGAATTGCATATAATTTTCCATCATACATACCAGTACTGTAAATACCCGTACCCTCTGCTTCAATTAGTTTACCGAAGGTCTCATTTACATTGTTCTGATAAATCTCTGTAAGATCATAAATCGCACCAGCTTCCGCCATCTGTGAAACCATGGAAAGATCATTGATCCAGAATACATCGGGTAATTCACCTGAACTCATGGCCAGAAGCAATTTCTGATTATAATCATTGCCGTTAGCTACTGTTAGGGTGTATTCACAATTAATATTAAGTGCTTCTTTATAGTATCTTGTCCAACGGTTATCGTTATAGGGCTCTCCAATTTCTTTCATAGCCACTAATTCCGTAGCATCGGGGTCTAATGGTCTACCAAAGGTAACTGTAATTTCATCATCCCACTTTTTTAGTTCGCCAGCCTTGTATTTATAGTCTGTAACGCCTTGGTTTAGTAGTTCTATACCAGTTAAAGTATCAGAGCTTTCGCTAGTTTCTTTACCCTCTGCTTCAGTTGTAGGTTGTTCATCTGATTCTACTTGATTACTTTTGGCACATCCTGAAGTTATTACCAACATACTTATTACAAGCAAAATACTTATAATTTTTTTCATATGATAGCCCTCCTGAAATTAAATTATTTCCTTCTCTAGTTCGTGATTTTCCCTTATCTCCCCAATTACTTAAAACATATTATATTTATCTAAAAACATCTAAGAATTTTATTGCCTTTATTCTATTCTCCCTCCTATCCAAAGCACCAATTTTAATTTAGAAGTTTCTAGACCAAATATCTTGGTTCTTTACCCATCTTATCCCTTCGAATTACTTTTTTTGATATTACTAAAACCATTTGAATATCCATAATTTTGAATTTAAACTTTGTTTAATTTATGTTTAAATATAAATTAACATAGTTTTTAAAATAATGCAATAGTAAATATATTAATTTAACATATAATTATATTTCACAATGATGTCCTTTGTTAATATTGCATATATATTAAAGGTTTTTACGAGGGAGCTCCTATCTTTAAATTTAAACATAGTTTAAATGATAAGTTTAAATTTTAAATCACATCCAACACAGAACAAAGAGGATCTTATGGACCACTATGCGCTTTATCCAAACGAGAGAGTGTTGCGAACAAACTATGTTTTTCATCACACTATCATAAATTAGATTTATGCAAATTGATATACGGTATTTTAAAGTAGACCTTTTATTATTATTTTTTGTTATAGGAAGCAATTTCCTATTCACAAGAAAGTGTCAGCTTGCCGACACTTCGCACCCGAGGGGATTGCGAAGCAATATACTTCATACGCAAATTTATTTGCGTTATTCGCTGAGGTGCGCATCCAATTATTTTTTTATGCTATAGGACGCAATTTCCTATAGCATAAAAAAATACGCTTGGATAATACCTCTTCCAAGCGCATTCATAGACTTAATCAAGCTATTAATATTATGCCGGTCTTCAAACAATACTTTTATCTTTTACAGTATTTTGTATTTTTAATTTCATACCCAATAGTATTTCCACAGGGCAATGTTCTTTCTCATTTAATCTTTCTAGTAAATGCTTCATCATAACCGTATGTCTTTCATAAATAGGCACTTCGATACAGGTATAATCAATATCCGTATAAGCATAAAAACTCGGGTCATCAATACCTAATACAGATATCTCCTCTGGCACCTTTAGATTCCTTTTATTGATTACTCGCATAAGAGCCAATGAAATTGCATAGTTCTCGGATAATATAGCGTCCGGTAATTTGTCAATAGAATTAAAATATTTCTCTATATCTGATTCTCTACAATCATTACAAGTACTAACCTGATGCATTTGTCCGTCCTGCACCTTGCCTTTCCATTGCTCCATATATAGACGAAAGGCATTCCGTCTCGTTACAAAATTATAATAAGATCCCTCATTATAAAAATATGCAATGTTTTCGTGTCCACATTTACGCAGATAATTCATAGCCATATTGACAGCCTGGACATCATGTAAATTAATAACATCGCAATCATTTCTACCCTCGGGCAGTGGTGCGTCATACATTATAAGAGGTATCTTACTCTCGTGCAGATTATTTAATATATCGCCAGGAGCTTCATCAAAATATAACAAGATACCAATGGTTCCATCTGTTTCACTTTCTAAAACTACCCGTTCAATTTCTTCGACAGAACTGGCATAATTAAGTTTTAAGCTCATCCCATGTTCTTGAAGCAATCTACATATATGGGCACAATCTGTTTGTAAAAACTCATTGGTATGTGGTTTTCCTCTATAATCCTCTAGATAATCTCCTCGGGTAAATAACAATACCTTTAAACTTTTACCATCCGTCTCCGCAGTCTCATAATCTACTTGCAATAGTTTGATATAATCCATAACCCTTTTTTTAGTTTCTTCATTTACTCCTGGTCGATTATTCATTGCTAATGAAACAGTTGCCGTTGAAACCCCCAAATCGTGTGCTACTTTTCTTGCTGTAAATTTCATCCTACCACACCTTCCAACTTTATTAATAATTTATTTAACTCATTACCAAAGGTTAATTGTATAATTAAACCCTTTTAAATCTTTGTTAAGTCTAAGCAAGCTAATTAAATATAGTATATCACATTTAAAATAAAATTCAATTTTTAAACATCTTAAATATAATTTTTAAATTTTTAAATATAATTCTTTAAGTTAATGACCTTGGGGGCACATCTTGATTCTTTTATTTTTAGAGCCCACTCTTCTATATAACAAAAAAACAGAGGTCTAAAACCTCTGTTCTCCTACTATTCTTTGCAATTCTAATACTTCTGCTTTTGTTAAATCCTGATTCTTTAAATACTCCGTTAAGAAGTTACTTAAGGATCCGTTATATAATTTATTTAACAATACTTTGGTCTCAATCGCTTGTACTGCACGCTTTGAAATTGATGCTTTACACAAAAAGCCTGGATCTTCACGCTTGATAGCACCTTTATCAATAAGACGCTTAATTACTGTATATGTGGTGTTCTTCTCCCACCCTATATACTCTTTAATAATCTTAGATATATCCTTTGCTGCTAATACCTTATTGGACCACAACAACTCCATGATATTAAGCTCTCCCTCATGAAGTCGTATATCTGGTAACGACGACATTTTGTACACCCCTTTAAAATTTAATATTCTACATCAATAGAATTAGTTTCTCGAGATAATTTCCCATAAAATATTCACGAGATATATGCAATTCTATCTTATTTATATTAATAAATAAATTATGTTCATATTAAAATCTGAAATATCTATATGTGGCTAATCTGCCATAAAATCAGGCGCCTACTCGTGTAGAATAAATATACTTAAGTTCAATATTCATATCTACACTAGTAGACTGAGCATTGTATATCTATACTATAATAATAGAATGGATTTGTCAATCATTTTCTTCTCTTTTCATCCTTTAAACCCTATTATTACATGCAGAATACTGCATAAAAAGGTACATATTTTATTTGATTTGAAAATTCAAAGTTCCTAGTGGATATTTTTATTGCATAATCAAAGTCACATTTTTGTTTTAATACACTGATACTCTTTGATCTTGTATTATCACTTTCAAAGACTTCAATAGGGATTAATTTCTTATCTTTATAGATAATAAAATCTATTTTGGCCATTGATTCTGATTCCCAGAAGGCAAAAGGGTATTTCTTTGCCTGTAATGACTCCGCTACATAATTTTCTATTATGGCTTTTCTCTGACCACGATTGAACAAGACAGGGAATTCTTCTGCTATTTTGGTATTAAGAAGCCCTATATCCTGCATATATAATTTGAAATTAATATCTGTATCCTGTTCTAACCATCTTACCGAGGTAAAGGTTTTATATGGTTCTCTCAGCTCTTCATTGCTGATTCGGCTACATTTAATTGCATAATTTATTTTGGTAAGCTTAGTTATAGCTTCCTTATACATAGAATGTGTTGTACCTTTTCTAATTAACTTATACTGAAATTTCTTATTGTCCTTCATTAATTGGTGCACAAGACTATCAAAGACCTGGTTCATCTTTATAGCATCACTATCAGAATTTAGTTTCAGAATATAATCATGGTAGGCTCCCATTAGTAAGTTATGTTGCTCTGCTACATTAACTATTGAATTAAAGTTCAGATATTCGCTTACAGCTCCTGGCATACCACCGATTTGCAGATATAATTGGTGTAATTCCAATAACTCTTTATGTACTATATCGGGTATTTTTGTGTTAGTTTTATAATGAGTTTGTATCAATTCTATATACCATTCATTACCCATAGCTCTTAAAAACTCATCAAATTCAAGAGGAAAAATGGACAATATATGGATATTATTATTAAAATCATTGGGGATTGGATTGCTCGATATAGCAATGATATAGTCAAAGTTTTTCTTGAAATCACTCCTACTTAGAAGTTCTAAGGCTGCCTCACAAAAGCTGATTTCATCTAAGATAAGTATACTTGGTCCACTTATTTCTTTGCATTCTATATTAAAATGATCCCCTAATAATTCACTTATTCTGTCAGAATCATTGAATGTAAATAACTGTTTCATTAATGGTTCACGCTCAAAATTGATATAATAAATATGTTCAAAAAAGGCCTTAGCAAAATCATATGCTAAATAGGTTTTGCCTACGCCCTTTGCACCCGTAAGTAATACTGGGACATTATTATTTTCTTTCCACTTAATTAAATCATCAATCGCTTTTCTTTTCAATGAACGTTACCCCTTATGTCTTAATCTCTCTAACATCCTGTTAAAATAATCAGGTAATGGTGCTTGAAATTCAACATATTCCTTCTTCGATGGATGGATAAAGCCTAATACCCCAGCATGTAAAGCTTGTCCTTCTAGATGAAAGGGATCTTTATTTGGGCCATAGACAGTATCTCCGATTAATGGATGATGGATACTTGCCATATGAACTCTTATTTGGTGGGTTCTGCCCGTTTCTAGAGAACACTCTATCCATGCATATCGATTATCTAGGTTCTCAATAAGCTTATAATTTGTTGCTGCTGACTTTCCATTTTTATGATTGACCGCCATTTTCTTTCGGTTTTTAGGATCTCTTCCAATAGGAGCTTCCACTCTACCACCCTCTGTTTTAAAGGAATGATAGACGATGGCCTGATATCTTCTTGTGATGGAGTGTACTTTTAATTGTTCTGCTATATACTGATGGGCTTTATCATTCTTACAAGCTACCATTACGCCTGTTGTATCACGATCAATACGATGTACAATACCAGGACGAAGAACACCATTGATACCGGACAGTTCACCACTGCAATGATGTAATAAGGCATTTACCAATGTTTTTGTAGTATGTCCTGCACCAGGATGTACCACCAAGCCCTTTTGCTTATTAATAATGATTATGTCCTTATCCTCATATATAATATCCAAGGGAATATCCTCTGGGACTAATTCCAACTCTTTTAGCTCCGGAAGATTAATATGGATGACAGAACCTGTCTTTACCTTTGTTTTAGACTTCACCGGCCTATTATCCATAAAGATTCTATCATCATCAATCAGCTTTTGAATATAGCTCCTGGAAAGCTCCTTTTGAATATCTGTCAAGTATTTGTCAATGCGTATGCTGTTATTATCTTCTTTAACAGTGAATTCAAGTCTTTGTTCCCCTTCATTCTTCTTTTCCTCATCAAGCTCCAGTTCCTCAAAGTCAAAATCCTCTGTCTCCAGCTCCAGTATTTCCTTATCCATGGAGTATAAACTTCCTTTCCTGTCTGTGCAATATCCATTCATCACTCATTTACCAATGAAGTTCTTCTCATATAAAAGCTTCTCTTCTTATGATTCATCCTCAGAAGCATTGGAATTAATCTCCTTGTCTTCTGCTTCCTTCTCATATTCATCCGATGCATCTAGAATTATATCTTCAGAGCTATTAATTTCACCTGTACTAGCCTTCTTCTTTTTGAATATATAATTTAAAAATTCAAAATCTTCATCCTTATAATAGAACATAGCAAGTATAAACAATAGAATGGAGGCTACAGTAAGGTAAGTATCAGCAAGATTAAATAAAGGGAAATTGATAATCTCAAAATAAATAAAATCTACTACATAACCCAAGTAAAAACGGTCGATTAAGTTACCCATAGCTCCTGCAATGATAAAAACAACCAGAGTTTTTAACACATTATACTTCTTAACATTTGGTATTTTGAAATAGGCAAATGTAATTACAACCAATATAATCAATGATACAATTTTAAGAAAATCAACCTTACCACTTAAAATTCCCCATACCGCACCTGTATTTATGCTATATTGAAGATTTAATACCTTAGGGATAATATCTATTTTATCCTGATTAATTAATTCAGTTCTTACCCAGAATTTTGACCCTTGATCTAAAACAACTAGCAAAATCACCAAGATTAAATGCTTTATACGTTCTTTCATAGTTCCTCCAACCTTCATGTGTAATCTTATTAAAGGGATTTTTAACAGCTTAAACTCCTTGTATTTATATAAGAAGAGCTTCTATTGCATGAAGCATTTCTTCTTTTGAGACTGTTGAATCAATAAAAGCATTACCCATATCTCGAAGTAAAATAAACTTTATTTGATCAGAGTCCATCTTCTTATCCAGCTTTGTTACCTCATAAACATTCTCAGCCATCAAACCACTAACTGTTACCGGCTGTCTGAATAATTTAAGAGTGCTGATAATATCCTCGTATTCCGCCTTAGAAATATATCCACGCTTCTGGGAGAGAAAAGCAGCCCCAGCCATTCCTACAGAGACACATTCCCCATGGAGCAAACTAAAATTCATTAATTTTTCGATTGAATGACCTATGGTATGTCCGAAATTCAAAAGAGCACGATCCTTCTTCTCCATAGGATCCTCTTCAACAACTGCCTTTTTAACCAGACAGCTTTCATAAATCATTTCCTTGATTACCTCATATTTCTTATCAAGAATAGCTTCAAAGTTCTTCTTAAGCCAAAGGAAATATTCATTATTCTTTATAAGGCCATGCTTAATTATCTCACCCATTCCAGAAGCAAACTCACGATCAGAGAGAGTATTTAAGGTATTTAAATTCATATAAACTAGTTTTGGCTGATGAAAAGCGCCTACCATATTCTTATATGCCTTATAATCCACACCAGTTTTTCCACCTATACTGGAATCTACCATGGCTAATAAGGAGGTTGGTACCTGTATAAAACGAATCCCTCTTAGGTAAGTTGCAGCGACAAAGCCGGTCAAATCTCCAACCACACCTCCACCCAAGGCAATCAGAACATCATTGCGGTCAAAACTGGATAGGATTAGTTGTTCATAACACTGGTTAACAATATCTAAATTCTTGCTTGCTTCTCCAGCAGGGAAGGTAAAATCATACACCACATTTGAGACTTTACTGATTTCCTCCCTTAAATCTTTTAGATATAATGCACCAACAGTAGACTCTGTAATGATCATGAATCTTCTGTTCTCCATTCCCAAGGTAATGAGAGCCTGTGCAAGCTCGCTAAAATCGGGTTTGTATTGAATTTCATATGCTGGTTTCTTGTCATAATTAATGATAAGTGAACTTTTCATAAAAAAGGCATAACCCGCATCAAATAATCTAGATAAGGTTATGCTATCCTCCTAATCTCTTTATCTTTCATAACTAAATAATGTATTATCTTAACTGGTAAATCCTCTTTTGGTTAAGGGTATACCTATTGTGTATAGACTAAATGTATAACAATATTTTAACAGAATATCTACCCTTTTTCGTCTGATAGGAGGTTCCAGAATAGATAAATTTGCCGTATCCCCGAACAGATATAATATCATTTTCCTTTAAGATATAACTATTAGATAAAATGATCTTGCCACCTACGGATACCTTACCACCTTCAATCAAACCAGATAAACTACTTCTTGAACTATGAAAAGCTACGGCTAAGATACTGTCTAGTCTGACAGAAGACACAGTTCCAGTTATTTCTTTGAACTTAGGTTCATAATTAAAATCCTTACGGTCAATGACCGAACATTTAACTTGTGTATGTTTTACCTTAACCAGTTGATCAATAATAAAAGTACTTATTTGCAAATGAACAAAGAGATAGCCTTCATTTTCATTGATTAGAATATCTCCAATTTTGCCCCGATCTAAACCAAGATTAAGTACTGCACCCAAGAAATCCCGATGGTTTAATTGGTCACTAAATTTCTTGTTAAGAGGTTCTACTTTAATACAGGCAATGGGATAATCTATGTCTTCTCCAGCCATATTATAGTCCTCATAAAAACAAAGTATTTTTCTTTCGGCATCTCTATAACCTCCGTAAGTAAAATACTTTATTATAGGTAATTCATTTTTGAGGCTTAAAAATATATTATATTCATTTAAATTCAAAAAATCTGAGAAGACATAGCTTCCCCTGGTATTTGCAATCTGTGCCATATCAAGAAATCTTCTTCTAAGTAATTGTTCCTCTTTATCCAGCTTCATCATAGCTCTAGAATTTAGAATGGAAAGTTGGAGGTTCAAAACCACTTTCTTGAATCATATCAAGGTAATCACCAGAAATATCTACTGTATCCGGTGTTACTATGAAAATACAACTGGAAATACGATGTAACTTACCGTTAATTGCATAAACAGAACCAGAGATAAAGTCCATGGTTCTCTGTGCTAATTTGTCATCAAAGCCTTCTAGATTAATAACCGTTGCTCTACCAGTTAATAGCATGTCGCAGATTTCTTGAGAATCTTCAAAGGTTGTAGGTTTCATGATGCAGACCTCAAGACCCTTAGGTGTAGTACGAATTGGCACAACTTTACTAGTTGCACTTCTATCCATTTTAGTCACCCTTTCTTTTTTGAAATCATTTGCTGTCGTAGCTTGCTGGGCTGCAAAGGATTGATTCTTTATTACCTCTTCATATCTGTCTTGTTTTGCTTCTTTCTTCTCTAAGCGTTTTGCTTTCTTAATCTCTTTAACTTCTTCATCTTTTAAATAGTCATCATAATCATCATCATCATCATCTTCGGTAAGTTTCATGGAATTTAAAAAATTCTTAAAAATATTAGACATTTCTTTTCTCCTATCTATATTTTCTAAACTGTTTTAGAGTAATTACGTTCACCGAAAATGCCTGTCCCAATACGAACCATTGTGGCACCCTCTTCAATTGCGACTTCAAAGTCACCCGTCATACCCATTGAAAGGATATCAAAACATTCTATATTCATAATGTTTCCATCACCTTCATTATCAATGTTTTTTGTTTTTATGTCAACATATAAATCTCTCAATTTTTTAAAATGTTTCCTGTTTTTTTCAGGATTTTCTACAAAGGGTGCAATAGTCATAAGTCCTCTAACCCTAATGTGGGGAAGTTTTATAATTTCTTTTAAAAGTGGTATCACTTCATCAATATTAACACCAAATTTGCTTTCTTCTTCTGCCACATTCACCTCAATTAATATATCACTAATGAGATTTTTCTTCCCTGCCTCTTCTTCTATTTGCTTGGCAAGGCGAAGGGAATCTACAGAATGAATTAAGATAGCCTTATCTATAATGTACTTTACCTTATTTCTTTGTAAATGTCCTATGAGATGCCAATTCACCTTCTCCGTAAAACTATGATTTAACTCCTCATATTTCTTTGATAGCTCTTGAACCTTATTTTCACCAAAGTGTCTCATACCAAGAGCATATGCTTCTTCCAACATCTCATTGGGCTTAGTCTTACTAACTGCAATCAATGTCACCTCTGAGCGTTTTCTGCCCACTTTATCACAGGCAGCTTGTATTCTTGCCTCAACTTGATCTATATTATTTTTCAAATGCCAGCTTCTCCTTTCCTATATCCTCTTATATAAGAATATGATAGGTTCTCTTATTTTTAATAGATAATCTCTTGATTCACAGCTATATCTCCATTTAGAATAATGTGATCGTATGCTGATAATCCTTTTTTTGTATCTTCCTTCACAATGGAGTACTCATCATTTTCTGTTAATTTTTCAATTCGTTTAAATATAGCATATCCCTGATTAACATTATAGACCCCTGTTAATTTTATAGTTTTAGATAGTATATACTGTTCTGAACTCTTTGGCGATAATATGGGCGTTCCCGCTTCGAATAGCTGTGTATCTACATATTTAAATTCATCATCCTCATAGTATATATCTGTAGGAATAAATAAAGTTTTCATCTCACCATCTTCATAACTTATTTTATTTAAACCGTTTTTCATACTGTCACCACCCAGAGTAAAATAATCCTTGGGTACTTCATAAAAATCCTTTTCGACAATAGAAGAAAGGGGTATTTTTAACCCGCTAGTATAGTCTAATTCAAGACTAATATCAAGGTAACGCTCCCCAAGATATTGTCCCAAACTCTGATCTAAATTTAAAATGGCGTAATATTCATCCCCTTTTGTATCTAACTCCAATTCCGCCGTCAATTTTAAATCATCCTGTAAAACAGTAAAAGTAACACGCTCTTTCTCTTTTAATTTTAAGTATTGATCCTTCTTTAAAGGCACCACCAAATTCCATTTTTGTGAAGTAATCAATTTATATACCGGCGTATTTTTTGCGATTTTATCCGTGGTTCGCAAATTCTGTTTTTTATAACTTTCCTTTTGAAACATATCCGCTGTTATACTTGTGGGTGTGATTGTTTCAAAGCCATCCATATAGTAAGTGACAATACCACTTTTTTCACTAAGGGCTGGGGCGGCTGCTTTCGATGCTTGTCCTTCTGAAATTAAGGCACTATTTTTAGCATCTAGAACCACATTGTGTATATTATCTTGAAAATCATAAACGCTTTCAAAGTTATCATTTGAAAAATAGGTTTGAAAATTATTTATTTGATGTCTGATTTCAGCTTTACTTTTATCGGAAAATTTAATTTTCTCATTATTACTATTATCCGTATTATATATCTGATTATCGTTAATTGAATATATGGAGGATGCTTTTGCAACTCTGGCTCCATCCTTTTGATAATATAATATATATCCACCTTTTTCAGAACTTACCAATTCCTCCTGTCTTAAAATCAGCCCAGTAACCTGATTATCCACTTCGGTGGTGCCTGTATGTACTTCGTATATAGTTAGCTTTTCTTTCGTCAAGTAAATATATACATTAATAGCGATATATAAAAATAATATAAGGAAAACTACAATACCGATATTTATTCTTTTTCGCTTTTTGAATTTAACAACCTTGTTTTTTTCACTCAAGATTTCGCCTCCCAATTATTCGGTATTCCTTTTTATTATACTTTGTTTTTATAGATTTTTAAACCCCTTATTTTCGATGTTTGCCTTAAAGTAATGATTATTCTTTCCTAGAAAAGAATGAATAATTGCAAAATAAATGGTTACTCTATTAAAAGAGAATTATCTCTGCAAATTCTCAAAAAAAGAGATATATATGCAGAGCTTAGGATTAAACTTTGGTATGAAGGAGGTTCACTATGAAAACATTGGACTATATCGCACTTATATTAGTGGTGATCGGTGCTCTTAATTGGGGATTGATCGGTTTCTTCAATTTTGATTTGGTAAGATTTATATTTGGCGAAATGACTTTGGTTTCAAGAATTATTTACGCTCTTGTCGGTGTTTCTGGTCTATATGCACTAAGCTTCTTCGGAAGATTAAGAAATGAATAAAGATAGTTCGCACCAAATCGCGGGCATTAAATAGGAGCGTCCATTATGAACGCTCCTTTATCTTAGCTCTTTAAGTATCTTTTACAAAGATACAATTACATTCTCCTTTATATGATCCGGAAGCTGATTCTTATTTAATGAAATACTAAGTACAAAATCAACGTTAAACTTCGAAGATATTTTCTCTAATTTAGAAAATATCCCTTCCAAATCTTCTTCACTTACATAAGCTATTTTGAGGAAACTATCAAGATAAATTGTCTCTAAATCATGGTTTGCAGATATGATACCGCAGATAAAACCGATAAACTCACTTTGATTTTCAATAAAATATTCTTTTACATTCTGTAATCTAATCTTATTACTCAATTCATACATGTGCTTGTTGCTTTTGTCAAGATAAACAATACTTCCTTTAGCAACCCTTACTTCGGCGTTTGCTCTTTCAATGAGAATTTTGGTCTTTCCCTTACCCTTTTCACCTGAAATTATCTGTATCATTGTAATCTCCTCCTTATGGTGGCGCAATAAGATATGCGGTGCCGGATATTAAATTATTTGATAATTTATTTATATTTCAATTATAGTACAATCATAGCAGAAAAACAACTATAAAATTCCTATAATTAATATTAAATTTAGTGAAAATAACCATTAATTCGTGAAAGTTGTGAGAAGATAAGACATCTGTGTATATAGTTCGTCACTATCTGAGGCTTTTAAAATAACAGAAATATATTCCTTTTCACTCTTACCTTTACTAAGCAAAACTAAACAATTTCCTGCTTTATTTGTAGTTCCGGTCTTACCTCCAATGATCTTGATACCAGAATCTAGTTCCTGTCCATCTCTTAAATATAAATTTGTAGAACGAAGGGACATATCTTTGGCATTGCCCTCCCTATCATTATAATTTGCAGTATAGGAGCTAGTACTTATTATATTGCGAAATGTATCATACTGCAATAATTCATTAAAAATCAAATATAAATCATAAGCTGTAGAATATTGATCCTCATCATGCAAACCATGGGGATTTACAAAATTGGAATGCACCGCACCGATTTTATGAGCTTCCTCATTCATAAGTTCCACAAATGCTTCTACATTGCCACCCACATGCTCTGCAACCGCTATTGCTGCATCATTGCCTGAATAGATAAGCATACAATTAAGAAGGGCCTCCAAAGTTATGGTATCCCCTTCTTTAAAACCGCAGAGTTTTACTCCGCTTACTCCTATATTGGCAGCATTATTACCAATTGTTACCATGTCAGTAATTTCACCGTATCGAAATACAACCAGCGCTGTTAATAATTTTGTGAGGCTTGCTGGATATAGTTTATCATAGACCTTATCAGCATATATTACTTGCGTATCAGTTTTATTAATGAGTAGCGATGCGCCAATCGTAAGCTCTTCATCTCCACCTACATTATCTTCCTCTGTAGCTATAGCTATATCCTTAGCAAAAAACTCCCGCTCCATTAAATGGTTATCAAAAACCTCCGCTCTTGATGAAGATGTTTTTTGGTAAGACAAAAAAACATCTTCGGAGTTTTGGCAGCCACATAAAGCAACAGAGACTATCAATAGCATACCTAGAAATCTTCTTCTCATTCGCAAACCACATCTCCCGTACACTTAGGATTTAAAAAGCTCTCTCCAATCCAAATCTCCACGGTCTAAAGCCTTTACCAGCAATTCAGCCGTTGCAAGATTTGTAGCCAATGGTATATTGTGTTTATCACATAATTGAACAATATTATTAATGTCAGGCTCATGAGACTTTGCAGTTAATGGATCACGTAAAAAAATGATGATATCCATTTGGTTATGTTCAATCTGAGATCCTAATTGCTGCTCACCCCCAAGATGACCAGCTAAATACTTATGGACATTAAGATTGGTTACTTCTTCAACCAAGCGTCCAGTAGTACCTGTAGCGTATAAATTATGTTTGCTTAATATTCCGCGATATGCAATACAGAAATTCTGCATCAGCTTCTTTTTCGCATCATGAGCAATCATACCGATGTTCATATATAACCTCCATTCTGCTATCTATTGCGATTTTATACTCTTCCCCTTACTAATTTGGGTTGCAGTCTTATGTTTAGAATTATTCCGATACCTAGCATTCCGCTGAGCATGGAGCTCAGTCCTTGACTTAGGAAGGGAAGGGGTATACCTGTATTTGGGAGTAACATGGTTGCCACACCAATATTAACAAATAACTGGAAAGTAAACATAGATGCAATCCCTATGGCTATAAGCATCCCTATATAATCAGGAGCCTTTTTGGCTGTCATTATGCATATATATACTATCATAGCATATAGACCAATAATAATAGAACAACCGATAAAACCAAACTCTTCACCCGCCACAGAAAATATAAAATCACTTTCAGCAATGGGTATTCTTCCATTGCCATAATTACGGCTACCATTCCCATTATCGCTTAATATTTTACCATATAATTGACCGGATCCTATAGCTGTAATTGAATTGTTCTGTTGATACATGGTATCAGGGTATAATTCTGGGTTTATAATGGACAAAACTCTCTTCTGCTGATAGGGCTCTAGCAGTCTTTGATAAGGTTGTTGAATATACCAAAACAATCCCATAACACAAGGTACTCCAATAATAATAACCGGTAATATTATCTTCCAGCTAATTCCTGCCGCAAATATCATCATGGCAAATATAAATGCAATAACTAGACTGGTAGATAAATTCGTTTGTATCAAAATTAGAAAAGTAGGTAGTGCTATAGAAATCGTTGAGAGTATCAACACCCAGGCATTATTAATCTTATGACGGAATATAGAATATACCTTAGCAGCAAAAATTATTAAAATAATTTTTGATAATTCGGAAGGCTGTATCTCAACAAAATAAAGATTCAACCATCTTTGTGAATTATGATAGCTAACACCTATTAGTTTTACTAAGACCAATAATACCATATTAATGATATAAAGGACGATGTAAAAACTACTGATAAAATGATAATCTACCAAAGATACGAAGAGTGCTATGAATATTCCACCTACTAAACCGATAAAATGTCTCGTATATAACTCCGGTTTAACCTGTTTGATTAAAAATGTGCCTATTACACCTATAATGATAACAATAACAACTAATGCTATATTATATCGTTTGAAGTCATACTGCTTAAAATTAAACATTTAATTACATCCTTATTTCTTAGAGGACTTTAAATCCTTTATGGGAATGTTCGCAAACAATGCGGGTACCGACCCGTTATTTGACTCCGACTCCGTTTGAGTAATCTTAATATCCAGACCTTCTAAGTCAATTTCAATATACTTTGATATTACCGCAATAATATCATTCTTAATTTGTTCCATGATTTCAGGAGAACACCCGGCGCGGTCAGATACTAAGACTAATCTTAATCTATCCTTTGCAATGCTTCCGGTCCCCTTTCTCTTAAATAAATCTGAAAAGCCCATTATGCTGCCCTCCCTTACCTCTTGCGTTTACCAAACAGTTTATCAAAAATACTCTGTTTTTCATCCAAATTTAGGAATGGTACTTCTTCTCCAATTATTCTTTTACAAATGTTCATATAGGCTTTTCCCGCCATTGAATCCGAACCAACTAGAGGTTCACCCTGATTTGTTGAAATTACAATGTTCTCATCATCAGGAACAATTCCAATTAAGTCAACAGCCAGAATTTCACAAACATCTTCACTTGACATCATGTCGCCACGTTTTACCATATCCATACGAATGCGGTTTACAATCAAGTGGGTTTGTTTCATATCATTGGCTTCTAATAATCCAATGATACGATCTGCATCTCTGACAGCTGATACTTCCGGAGTTGTTACAACTAATGCTCTGTCTGCACCGGCAATTGCATTTTTAAAGCCTTGCTCAATTCCCGCAGGACAGTCCATTAATATGTAATCAAATTCTTCTCTAAGCTCATCAGCGAGCTTTTTCATCTGCTCAGGGGTTACTGAATTCTTATCCCTTGTCTGTGCGGATGGCAACAAATATAGATTTGGATAGCGTTTATCTTTAATTAGGGCATTACGAATTCGACAGGAGCCTTCAATTACGTCTACCAGATTATATACAATTCGATTCTCTAGGCCCAAAACCACGTCCAAATTTCTTAAACCTATATCTGTATCAATTAATACAACCTTCTTCTCCAACATTGCTAATCCTGTACCCACATTAGCCGTCGATGTTGTCTTACCAACTCCACCCTTACCGGATGTTACAACAATAACTTCACCCATTTTCTCTGATCCTCCAGATTATTTCCTTCATAGGATTTCTCCTCTGAAATCTTATCGTTTATTTCAATATTTATTATTTCCCGCCTATAAACTAATATCCTGTAATACATTTTTATTTAGCGGTTCAATATAAATATTTCCATCTTCTAAAAAGGCGATTTTAGTTTCTTTCACCTCATTCTTTTGCGGCTTATCCGGTGCTCTTGCAATAGTATCTGCAATCCTTATTTGTGTTGGACTCATATCAAGAGCAACAACAAAAGAATTAGTATTTCCTGTGGCTCCTGCAAAAGCATTTCCCTTGAGCGCGCCAAGTACGATAATATTTCCTTTGGATACAACACGAGCGCCGTGATTTACATCACCTATGATTATTACACTGGTTTCAAACTCTAAGGAAGCTCCAGATCGTAATATACCTTTGTAGAATTGTCCTGTATTATTATTTAGTTCCATAAGCTTTTGATCAAGAGTCTTTTTAAATTCCTCCTGTATCTTGTCATCATTATCCATAATACAGACAATATGCATATCTGCATTTTCACCGATTATATCCAAAATATCTTTCTGTTCTTCATTCGTCAGCTTTCGTCCTTCAAAGCTGATTGCCATTTTAGCATTCTCAAAAAACTTACTGGATTCCTTGAACTTCTCTGCAATCTGAAGTTTTAACTCTTCAAAAGGCACATCAGGGCTTAAAACAACAATAATACCATATTTATTACCTTTTATAATTACAGAATTATTCATCGAAAACCTCCTTTACTAGTGTAATTCATGTTTATTCAATAGCTGCATCAATATTGGTCTGGCTTTTAGAGATTTCACTATTTAACACAGTCTCTTCATCTGCCCTCTCAAAATAGATAGAGTAAATATTCTTTGATACCTCTGCAGCATTATAAGAAGTATAGCCATTGGGTATAACAACAGTAACAGAAACTTCAGGATCTTCATATGGGGCAAAGGATACAAATAAGGCATTATTGGGTACGGATTTACTAATCTGAGAAGTACCTGTCTTACCAGCCACATTAACCCCAAGATCTTTAAAGAGTCTTACTACAGACCCATCCTCTCTATTTGTTACAGCATTCATGCCTTCCAGTACCGCATTCCAGGTACTAGAGCTTACTTCATCCAGTTTTTTATTCACTGTTGCACTATTATCTTTAATTATCTTGCCATCTTTACCAGCAATTTTATCTATCAGGGTTAAATTATAGCATGTCCCTCTATTGGCTATGGTAGTAACATACCTTGCCAATTGTGTTGGAGAATACCAAAAACTCCCCTGCCCAATAGATGAACGAACGGAATCCGTATCAGACATATATGGCATAGCCTCTCCTAACTCAAGACCTGACTTTTCATTTAATCCGAACATAGAAGCATACTTATCCAGCTTTGATAAACCTATCTGGGAATTATATAAACCCGACCTATCCAAACTGAGGCGAAATCCCATATCAAAGAAATAATAGTTGCAGGATACTGCCAAAGCATCAACAATATTCACTGACCCATGTGATCCAGGATGGGCATGGCACTTAGGTGCAGGATTAATATTGGTATATTCACCATAATCATATATTTCTTTTGAATAGGTTGTTATTCCTTCCTCTAAGGCTGCCACAGCAGTTACCATCTTAAAGGTTGACCCTGGGGATATTCTATCACTCGTTGGTTTATTAGTTAAAGGACGAGATAAATCATTGTTCAGCTTATTAAAATAAGCGGAGTCAACTTTACCCACGAATTTATTATTATCATATCCGGGATAAGAAACCAAGGCTAATACATCCCCTGTTTTTACATCGGTAACAACAATGGAACCACTACAAGGTTCTAAGGCCAACATTGCAGGGGTAATGTCCAAACTTTTGATTTTTCCAGTAATAAAAGAGTAAGCTGAAGTCAAATTATTCTTTAAGGCTTTTACTTCATCTTCATTATATTCTAACACACCTTGATCGAATAATAAAAGACAAATTTCACTTCCTGACAATTTGTACGAAAACACCAAATTACGGTATATCTTTTTGTTAAATTCGCCATCACCCATTAAGATATCTTTGGTATAGGAAATTAATTTTTGATATAATTCATTGGCTTTGTAAAATTCATCTCCAACTTTAAGTTTAGCTATATCAATCCAGTTATTTGCCAAGGCATGTTGAAGTAAACTGCTTAAGCTTATCTTTCCATCCTTATAACCTGCCAAAGTAGTATCACCATCAGGAATATTGTCCACCATTAGAATTTCATTGCTAATTAGCAGGGAATAGAAATAATCTAAAAATTCTTCCATATCTCCTGCTTGGCTATTGGTAAGCTTATTATCATAACTTAACAAAGAATCCAGTTCATCTAAAACATCTTTTTGGTTTAGTTGATATTTTTCGTAGACTTGCTTTTCTAAAGTTGTAGCATCCGGTTTATAAAAATGGTTAATGTCAATGATATTATTATTGATAAGTGCATAATATACCTCATAAATAGGGATTAGTATTTCGTTTGCACTTTCACCCTTACTACCATAATCCATATCTTGCGTAATTTTTTCTAAAAGTATGGATGCTAATTCTTTCTCTAACAAACGATAAGAAGATATCTGTAGCTCCTTATCAATGGTTAGATATATATCATCACCTGAAACTGGATCAATTCGATCTATAATATCAATCACTTTATCAACCGTATTTACACTTACGGTTTCGCTTCCTTTTTTACCCCTTAACTCCTTTTCAAACTTCTTTTCCAGACCTGTTTGTCCTACAATATCATTTAAATTATAAATTTCTTCATTTTCATTATAGAGTTCAAGCTGCTCTGAACTAATCAATCCTGTATAACCAATAATATTAGAAAAATACACACTATCCTCATATACACGATGGGTTTGCTGCTTAATTTCAACTCCAATAAGCTCAGCGCTATTTTCTTCCACCGCAGCAATGGTCTTATCACTGACTTTGGAAGCAATGTTAATTTGAATATATTTAGGCCATACATTAAAGAGAGCAAAACGAACACCCATAATCTTTAGCGCCTCTTCTTTGGAATAGGTGTCCGATATATCAAACATCTTCTTAGTTTCTTTAGCATGGTCGCCACCAGAACGCAGGAATTCAAATACCTCTTCTGCTGAGGAGTTCAATAATTCTTCTGGTATCTCCCCATTTTTATCTTTTAAATAAGTGTAAGCAGTCTTCTTAAAACGAGTCAAGGCAGTATCTTCAACAGTGAATCTACAATTGCCATTACTGTCTAATTCTATATAAAACTCATTATCCAGGGTATCCTTGTTCTTTTCGAGAATTTTAATTAATTTATAGACAATGGCATTTCTCTGCTCATTTGATTCAATTTTGGTGCTATCCTCCATAACGACAGAATAGGTAAGAGCATTAGAAGCTAAGAGCTCGCCCTTACGGTCATAAATATTCGCTCTTGTACTATCAATTTCTCTAACCTCTGTGTCTCTTACTTCGCCCTCTTGTGCAATCTGTGTTCCATTAACAATTTGGAGTTCAAAAAGACGTCCAATGACAACGCCAAATAAAACCATATATATAATTGTGATTGGGAATATTCTTGATTTTAATAACTTCTTTATATAATCTAAGATTACGTCAAACAAGCTTATACCTCCTTATCCTGTTTACGTTCCATACGGTTATTTATCATATGTAACAGCTTGTATAGAAGAATTGAAGCTGCCGCTGTATAGATAATCTCAGGTAGTATTATTCTTCGTAAATAAAACAAAATATTCAAACGCCCCCTGAGTAAGTATTCCAATACATAATACATTAACCCATACATTAAATCACTAATTGAAATGATAATGATTGGTAAGGTATAATCTTCATTTGAATAGTATTTATTCGTGTATCCGGCAACATACCCAATCAACATATAGATTAAAGCGTACAAGCCAACGATGAAAGTCCCACCTGTTAGATCTAATAATAGACCGCTAAATAGACCAAGTAATAAGCCAGTCATTCGACCCCGCATATGAGCCGTGGACACAACTAGAATTAACAACATATTCGGCATGATATCTGCCAGTCCAATATAATTGTACATGGAGCTCTGGAATAAATAACAAAGAATTATTTCTATTGTATATACTATCAAACGTTTCACATGAATACCTACTTTATCTTAATCTATAAAAGGTTCCTTTAACTGTGTAATAATTAATACCTCTTCTAAATGTTGAAAATTAACCATTGGAGTTAATAATGCTGTCTTTGTCATATTGCTGGAATCATATTGAATATCACTAATATAGCCGATGGGAATGCCCTGGAGATAATTGGGGCTGGTATGTGCTGTAACAATCTCATCCCCTTCTTTAATCTTAGCATCCTTATTGATTTTATCTACACGAATTTTACCTTCATCTATAAGTTGTAAATCACCATGAACATAACAAATGTCCGCTGTTTTTTGTGACATTCCAGTCACACTGCTGTAATCATCTATAATCGACCTAACCAGAGAATAATTATAATGGGCTTCTGTAACAATACCCACCAAACCGTTACCAGCAAGGACATTCATATTCTTTGAAATACCATCTCTGGTACCCTTATCAATTCTAAATACACTATACCAATTGTTTGATTCTAAGGCAATGACTCTGGCCGCTACCTTGGGATAATCAGCAAATTTCTGATCCAGTTCATAAAGTTCTCGCAGTCCATCAAGCTCATATTTATCCTGTAGCAGGAGATTGTTTTCAAAAGCAAGAGCTTCCAACTGATTCTTCAATTTCTCATTTTCTTCTATGAGGTTACTAATACTTTGAAAACGATCCAACTGATTGGAAACAAGGGTTCCCACTGTATTAACACCTCGTTGCATAGGCGTTATTACCGTGCCCACTGCTTCCTTCACCGGTGATAATTTTTCCCCATAACGAAAAGAAAAAATGATCAAACCGACTAATAGAACAATACACACGATAAGAAGATGTTTTGGATTTACATTTATTTTGGTTCTTCGCCTCATAACAATAACCATGCCTCTCCGTAACCTGCAAACTCTTAGCCGCAGTCACAAATTTGCTTGTGAAATCTATTTTTCACACTGCACTCCTATCTTACCACCATTGGAATTAGTTTATAAAAGTCCTTAATTTTAGTATATCAGCCAATGAGGATAGCTTTGGGTCTTCCAATATTCTACCCAGACCATTCACTACTGTATTAGAAGAATCGGGGCAAATATTTATCTTTAAATCCGTTTCTTTATGAATAAGTTCATCTAAAGCAAAGATTTTTGCTGCCCCGCCTGTTACATAAATACCGCTGTCAATGATATCTGATGAGATTTCCGGAGGGGTACGCTCCAGAATAATCTTTATGGCATCGATAATGGTATACAAATATTCAGAGATTGCCTCGTATACATCCCCTGATTTAATTTCCACATCAACAGGAAGTCCTGTTACCACATCCCGTCCGAATACCTTCACTGAAGCTTCCACCGTAGGAAATGCACAAGCAAGCTTCTTTTTAATATTCTCTGCTGTTTTATCTCCAATATACAGATTATATTTCTTCTTAACAATACCCTTAATAGCTTCATCCAATCTGTTGCCACCTACAGGTATTAATTTGCTTAACACAATGCCACCCAAAGAAAGGATGGATACCTCTGTTGTATCTGCTCCAATATTTACAACCATAACTCCTCTGGCAGTCATCACATCCAGTCCAGCGCCCACCGCATCAGCAATAGGCTTTTCTACTATCTTCACTCGACCCACTTTAAGGCCACTACTAGCAATCAAATCGAAAAAGGATCTTCTCTCCACCTCAGTAATGTCTGTTGGTGTTGCAACAATATAATCAGCTGCACCAATTTTTTTACTTCCATTGATCTGTTTCATAAAACACTTTAACAGCGCCATCATATTAGCTACATCAGCAATTACTCCATTCCTAACAGGGTAGGTTACCAGAATATTAGAGGGTGCCTTCTCATACATATCAAAAGCTTCATTCCCACTTGCTATAACATTCTTTTTCTTTGAAATAGCAATAATATTACGTTCATCCAGTACGATCCCCTGTCCCTTTTTATATATCTTAATCGTGCTTGTTCCAAAATCGATTCCATATGATTTTGTCGCCATACGTTATGACCTCCTAACTTTCGCTAAACTAGGCTTTGTAAATTTTTGTCAAATGCCGGTTAAAAAACTCCCACTTCTTTTAGACTAATATATCGATTGTCACCTATAATAATATGATCCATTAGGGTAATTCCAATCATATTACCTGCTTCATAGATCCGCTTTGTCACCCTGATATCCTCACCACTTGGTGTAGGATCTCCGCTTGGGTGATTATGCAAAAGTATGATATTAACCGCTTCATACTTCACTGCCTCCACAAATATTTCTCTAGTTGGCATAATGGAAGTATTGACAGTTCCTTCTGATATAATCATATCCTTTATCACTTTGTTCTTCGAGTCCATAAGAATAAGAAGAACCTGCTCTCTCGTCAGGTATCTCATATCCTGCATATAATAATCCGCAACACTTTTTGGCGTGATAAGCTTTAGACTATCGTAGTGTATTTCCTTAGACATGCGTTTTGCGATTTCCGCTAAACACAGAAGTTCAATTGCTTTGACACGTCCTATTCCTTTAATTTTCATTAATTCCTTCAGGGTAAGGTAATTCAATCCCATAAGTCCACAATGAGGGGAAGAATAGTTCAAAATATTCATAGCCAAATCAATAACTCTCTGTTCTTTCGTACCCGTTCTTAGGATTACAGCTAAAAGTTCTGCATCAGATAAAGCTCCGGTGCCATACTTTTCGCATTTTTCATAAGGACGTTCCGACAATGGTAGTTCTTTCACTGTTAAATACTCTTTTTTCATTATGATCCTCCTATGGAAGTTCACCATCTTATGAGATGGCTCCCATTCCAATTCCTCTCCAAGAAATCAGTTGGATCATATGCCTTATAGACCGCTTGTAATTATATTTTTTTATAAATGATAACGGAAGCTATTGCTCCGATTACACTCCAAATTGAAATTTTAATCTTAAGGCCAAAGCTGATTACAACGGCACTTAATAAGTTTAGGGTCAGGGTTCCTCCCTCTTTGGAATCGCCGATGGATAACCCAAAGCTATAATTTAAGTATTTTAATACAGGGACTTCCTTGGTAAGATATCCAATAAAGCTTCCGACAACAATGCCTAATAAAATGAGCATGAATAATGCCCAGTGATTCTTACCTACATATCTCGATTTTCCAGACATATGCATGTCCTCCTTATGATCGTAATCAAATAGATTTTATCATAAAATCATGAATTTGTATACGTTAAACTCAATTTAGTAACTAGTACATTGTAACGGTTTTTGATAATTTTTTCATTATATCTGAACAATTCCTGCATCTATAAGTTTTTGAAGAGACATCAAAACACCAAATTTGGCATGATACCAGGTGAGGCCACCTTGAAAAAACACAGTATAGGGAGGTTTTATTGGTGCATCCGCAGATAATTCAATAGAGGAACCCTGTACAAAGGCACCGGCAGCCATAATAACATCACACGTATAGCCTGGCATAGCCCAGGGCTCTGGAGTAACATAGCTGTCTACGGGAGCCGCAGCCTGAATCCCTTTACAAAAAGCAATTACTGCTTCTGCTGAATTAAGAGTAACCGCCTGAATAATATCAAATCTGTCCTCTCTTCCATTGGGATGTACACCAAACCCTAATTTCTCATATATATTAGCAGCAAGTATAGCGCCCTTAATGGCACCGGATACTACCTGAGGTGACAAAAACAAACCTTGGAACAAAGTAGAATTCAGTCCTAAGGTAGCACCCACCTCTTTACCAAGTCCTGGCGCTGTTAAACGATAGGCTGCATTTTCTACATATTCCTGCTTACCAACTATATATCCGCCAATGGGTGCTAAACCTCCACCTGGATTTTTAATCAAAGAGCCCACACATAAATCCGCACCTACCTGGGTGGGTTCTGTCCAATCAACAAATTCACCATAGCAATTATCCACCATGCAGATAACTTCCGGTTTAATCTTCTTAATAAAGGATATTAATTCACCAATTCTTTTCACCGATAAGGTTGGACGACTTGCATACCCCTTAGAACGCTGGATTGTTACTAGCTTAGTTCTGTCATTAATTGCGGCCTTTATTCCCTCCCAATCAAAACCACCATGGGGTAATAAATCAACCTGTGCATAGGTTATTTGATATTCAGCAAGGGATCCCTTAGCTGGTGTTATTCCAATAACGCCTTCTAGGGTATCATAGGGTTTCCCTACAGGAGATAATATCTCATCTCCGGGTCTTAAATTACCAGATAAGGCAATGGTAAGGGCATGGGTTCCACTAATTAACTGGGGTCTTACCAGAGCATCTTCTGCAAAAAAAATGTCTGCATAGACCTTTTCAAGAGTATCTCTGCCAATATCATTATATCCATAGCCTGTTGTTGCAGCAAAATGTACATCGCTTAACCTATTATCTTGCATAGCTTTTAATACCTTAAGCTGATTAAACTCTGCTATCTCATCAATCCTTCGAAAGCGCTCTAATAAATTACTTTCTATATCACCACAAAAGGCAAGTACCTTGGAACTGATTCCCAAGGCCTGATATGCCTCACTCAAATTATTCCTATCCAATTTATTATCCTCCCTGTCTTTATTACTAGGAACAGACCTCTTGTCTTAAGGGGATTACTGCCCTTAATTATTATATTGCTTCTTAAGTACTTTTTGTGAACGGTTTACATAATATTATTATGACTATAGAGTGTAAACTAAAACTTACTTTAGCTTATAAAGACTATACGATTATCTCCTTTGCTTTGAGCTCCTCCAACATAAATTGTAAAACCTCATCATCATTAGCAAAATCATCTTTATTTACCCAGGTAACCTCTTTTTCTCTTCTAAACCATGTTAGCTGACGTTTGGCAAAATGTCTGGTATCCCTTTTTAATATTTCAACAGCTTCTTCTAAGGTACACTCCCCATCTAAATAAGCCAGTATTTCTTTATAGCCTATACCTTGCATGGAGACAAGTCCTCTAAAGTAGCCTGCTTCTTTTAATTTAATTACTTCATCTAAGAGACCCTTCTCCAGCATTATATCGACCCGCTGATTGATGGTTTCATATAATTTAGTACGATCTTTATTTAAAACAAAGTAGGAGAAAAGATAGGGGGATATTTTATTCCTTTGTTCTTTGTTATGTTCCGATAATTTGCTCTTATTTTCCTTCGCAAATTCCAAAGCACGAATAACCCTCTTACTATTATTAGGATGAAGGGTATTAGCGCTCTCTGGGTCAATGGCTTTTAGCATATCATATAGATATTGGGGCCCCTGCTCTTTTAAGAGCTCTTCTAATTCTTTGCGGTAATCACCTGTCTCATTTTCTGTAAAATCAATGTCATATAAGACTGCTTGAATATAAAAGCCTGTTCCGCCAACAAGAATTGGTATTTTCCCCTTATTATAAATCTCTTGTATATATTTTTTAGCTAATTGTTGAAATTTTAAAACGTTGAATTCTTCCTCTGGTGCCAACTCATCAATTAAATAATGACAAACTCCCTCCATCTCCTGGGGAGTAATCTTAGCCGTACCAATATCCATCCCCTTATATACCTGCATAGAATCAGCAGAAATTATCTCGCCATGAATGGATTTAGCCAAGGCGATGGATAAGGCGGTTTTTCCAACAGAGGTAGGTCCCGTCAATATAATTAAGGGTTTTTGGTTCATGGTGTTCCTTTCTTAGTAACAGAAGCTATTTTAAATAATCCGTTTAAATTTCTTTTCCAACTCGTATCTGCTCATGGAGATAATAACTGGTCTTCCATGAGGGCAATGATATGGATTATCCAGGGTAAGTAATTCCTTTATTAAAGTGTAGGCCTCCTCCTGGGAGAAGGTGTGATTCGCCTTTACAGCCGCTTTACATGACAAGGAAGCCACCCTTTCCAATATTGAGCCTGCACCGGATAGGTTTCCGGAAGTATCTCCTGTAAGATCGTCAATGAATTCTAAAAGTAAGTCCTTCTCCAAGATACCATATAAGTCAGCAGGTACAGCTCTTACTGAAAATTCATTACCGCCAAAATGCTCAATCTCATAGCCAAGACTAGTTAACACTTCCTCATGCTTGTGTATTATTTCCTGTTCCCGTAGAGTCAGGGTTATTACCATTGGAGGAAGAAGTTGCTGGGAAGCAAAGGTTTTTGTCCTAGCTGATGCCATAATCTTCTCATATAATACCTTCTCATGAGCTGCATGCTGATCAATAATATAAAGGTCTTTTTGATATTCCACCAACCAATAGGTTGAAAATAACTGACCGATAATCTTATGATCTGCAAGAGCCTTCTTTGACAGAAAAGGTGTCTCAGAGGTAGAATTGCTATCTGCAAACAGATTCATCTGTTCCGTCACAAAAATAGGTTCTTCTTGGGGCGAACTAGCTTCTATTGTTTCTTCTTTTATATTATTATTAAGATTACTTTCTAAATTAGTCCATGTATTAATATCAGCACTTTTACTCTCAGAACTTATATTATCAGATCTCATATCAGAACTATTGATATCAGATCTATTAATACCAGATCTATTAATATTAGAACTATTAATATCAGCACTATTAATACCAGATCTATCAATATCTGAACTATTAGTATCAGCACTATTAATACCAGATCGATTAATATTAGAACTATTAGTATCTGAACTATTAATATCAGATCGATTAATATTAGAACTATTAGTATCAGCACTATTAATACCAGATCTATCAATATCAGATCTATCAATATCAGTACTATTAATACCAGATCTATTAGTATCAGCACTTCTAATCTCAGTACTTCTAATCTCCGAATTATTAGCTTTAGAACTTTGGATTTCCTGATCAGGAAGTTCTACCATCTTCTTTGGGGTATAATTATCCTTATTTCCCTCTGCTACCTTGCTAACAAACTGTGGTCCTAAGCTCTTATCATAATGAGTAGTAAAGGGTGAGGATGATGCTTTTTGCATGGTCTCAAGCTGTTTTCTACGACCTTCTTCAAAGGGCTCTGGAATATTGACCACCTCTTTCCTCTTCTCTGATTGAGGTGTGATATATATATTAGGTATCAACTCTTTTCCTGACAGAGCATCTCTTATTACTTGATAAGTATTTTGATAAATCTCTTCACCATTTTTAAGACGTATCTCCAACTTCTGGGGATGGACGTTTACATCAATTAAGGAAGGGGCTATCTGAAAATACAAAGAGGTAAAGGGATATTTGTGCTGCATCAAAAAAGGTTTAAATGCATCTTCAATGGCTCTTGTTATGATACTACTTTTGATGTATCTTCCGTTAATAAAGTAATTCTCAAAATTACGATTACCTCTTGTTATAATGGGCTTTCCAATAAAGCCAGAGATATTAAAATTCTCTGACTGATATTCTATAGGAAGAAGCTCTCTTGCTATATCCCTTCCATATACATTATACAGAATATCTTTACTATTTTGATTGCCTGAGGATTGGAGCTTCACCTGATTATTCATTATGAATTTAAAGGAAATATCAGGGTGGGATACCATAAGTCTTTCCATTAAATCACTGATATAACCTCCTTCTGATGTAGGAGATTTTAAGAATTTTCTTCTGGCTGGTGTATTATAGAATAGATTTCTAACAATAATTGTAGTTCCTCCGGGACAGCCAATCTCTTCGATAGATTTTTCATCACCACCCTCGATAATATATCGGTAACCATTTAAGGAAGAGGGAGTCTTTGTAATCAATTCTAGCTGTGCTACTGCAGCAATACTTGATAATGCCTCACCACGAAAGCCCAGACTGGTGACGGATAGAAGATCTTCTGCTGTTCTTATTTTGCTGGTTGCATGACGTAGAAAGGCCAGAGGAATGTCCTCCCTAGGGATACCTCCTCCATTATCCGTTATTCTAATAAAGCTTAAGCCGCCTTCTTTTATCTCGGCAGTAATTGCCGTAGCTCCAGCATCCATTGCATTTTCGATGAGTTCCTTTACAACAGCACTGGGGCGTTCCACTACTTCTCCTGCGGCAATCTGATTAATGGTTGGTTCATCAAGGACACGAATCAGTGACATCTTACCCTCCATTGTTCTTTATAATAATACAAATAAATACTTTATATTCCATCGTCTAAATTCTATGGTATTAATTCTATAATCTAAATTCTTTATTCTAAATTCTATAGTCTTAATTCTTTGGTCTTAATTCTTTGGTCTTATTTCTTTGGTCTTATTTCTATGATCTATTTCTATAGTCTTAATTCTATAGTCTTAATTCTATAGTCTAATTTCTATGGTCTAAATCCTATCTTTTATCTTCTTCTGCATCTGATACAGCTTATTAATTGCATCAATGGGTGTTAACCTAGCAAGATCCAAATCTCTTAGTTCTGTGATAATTTCCTCATTACCAGACATGGAGAATAAGGAAAATTGGTCTAAATCCTTAGATTTTTTACCCTTTCTTCCCTCTGCCTTGGACTCCAGGTCTACTGCTACCAGCATATCCTCCAGTGCTAATTTCTCCTGAAGAACTTCTTCCTGGTTACTACCATCTGTGACTACAAGATTTCTAGCTTTTTGTGCCAAATCGTTATCCGTAAGTTCCAGAACAATTTCGCTAGCACGTTTTAAGACACTGGAAGGAACTCCTGCAAGCTTTGCCACTTGAATTCCATAGCTCTTATCCGCACCGCCCTTTACAATTTTACGCAGAAATACAATATCTTCTCCCTGCTCTTTCACTGCAATGCAATAATTATTTACACCCTCTAATTTGCCTTCCAGTTCTGTGAGCTCGTGATAATGGGTGGCAAATAAAGTCTTGGCACCAAGTATAGCACTATTACTGATATGCTCCACCACAGCCCAAGCTATACTTAATCCATCAAAGGTACTGGTACCCCTACCTATTTCATCTAGAATCAGCAAACTATGCTTCGTTGCATTACGAAGAATATTAGCCACCTCCGTCATTTCAACCATAAAGGTACTCTGGCCGCTTGCCAAATCATCGGAGGCTCCAACACGAGTAAAGATACGATCTACAATACTAATATTCGCTAAATCTGCAGGAACAAAACTGCCTAATTGAGCCATTAGGACAATTAGGGCGGTCTGACGCATATAAGTAGATTTTCCCGCCATATTAGGTCCTGTAATGATGGAGACTCTATTTTGCTTATTATCTAATAAGGTATCATTGGCTACAAACATATCATGGGAAATCATTCGTTCTACCACGGGATGCCTTCCGTTCTTAATATGAATTGTACCATTGGTATT
This sequence comes from Bacillota bacterium, assembly GCA_023443625.1. The sequence continues at coordinate 91,549 of JAEZTQ010000005.1, forward strand.
CATCTCAGGTTTTACATAATTATTCTGCTCTGCTACCAGTGCCAATGAAGCAAATACATCAATTCGGGCTATGGCTTTTGCAGTACTTTGAATCCTCTTCACTTCCAGAGCAATTTGATCTCTGATTTCACTAAAAATACTGTATTCTAAGGAGAAAAGCTTGTCCTCCGCTCCAAGGATAATATCTTCTAATTCCTTAAGCTCAGCTGTGGTGTAGCGTTCAGCATTGGCTAGGGTTTGCTTTCTTACCCAATTCTCAGGCACCAGATTCTGATAGGAATTGGTAACCTCAAGATAATAACCAAAGACACGATTAAATTTAATCCTCAGGTTCTTTATACCTGTGGCTTCCCGTTCCTTGGTTTCTAAATCCATTAACCAATCCTTACCCTCCGTCTTTGCTTTACGCAAACGGTCTACCTCTTCATGATAACCCTCTTTAATGATACCTCCCTCTTTAACATTAAGGGGAGGCTCATCTGTGATAGCCCTTGTGATTAAATCAAAAATATCTTCCAGGGGATCAAGTTCCTCATGGATTTCATTGAGCAAGCTAGCACAGAAACTCTGCATCAGAAATTTAATATGGGGTAACATGGACAGTGACGAGGAAAATGAAATTAAATCACGGGGATTAGCGCTCTTATAACTTATCTTACTCATCAAACGCTCCAGATCATAGATGGGATTTAAATATTCCCTTATCTCCTCTCTGGATATCATATTCTCCTTTAACTCAGCCACGGCCTCCAGCCTTTGATTAATCATCTCATAATCGATGAGAGGCTGTTCCATATAATTTCTTAAAAGTCTAGCACCCATGGCAGTCTTGGTCTTATCCAGCACCCACAGAAGAGAACCTTTTTTTTGCTTCTCTCGGATTGTCTCTGTAAGCTCCAAATTACGTACCGTAGAGCTGTCAAGCAGCATGAACTTCTCATAGGTATAGGGTGTCAACTTAGTAATATGGGTTAGAGAATTCTTCTGGGTCTCTTGTAAGAACTGCATTACACATCCTGCAGCAATAACTCCAATGGAATAATCTTTTAACCCCAGTCCATCTAAGGTTCCAACATTAAAATGCTCCTTTAAAGCCCTGACACACAGCTCATCGTCAAAATACCAAGGCTCTAGAGGAGATAATGCTATATTCGTGTTGCTTTTTAATGCATCAATATTAATTCCGGACACAAAGAAGGTGTCATTACAGATGATCTCAGTAGGGGACCATTTATAGATTTCATCCATCAATTTACGATTGGAATCAACCTCCGTTACATAATAATCTCCTGTTGTGATATCCACAATAGAAACACCGAAAGCATTGGTAGTATGTACAATTGCCATAAGATAATTATTCTTTGTCTCATCAAGAACCTGGGTATTTAAATTCGTTCCAGGCGTTACAATTCTTACAACTTCTCTTTTTACGATGCCCTTGGCTAATTTGGGATCCTCCACCTGTTCGCAAATAGCCACACGATATCCTCTACTTACTAATTTACTTAAATATCCATCTACAGAATGGAAGGGAACCCCGCACATGGGTGCCCGTTCTTCTTGACCTATATTCTTACCCGTAAGTGCAATCTCTAACTCCTTTGTACATACATGGGCATCCTCAAAGAACATTTCATAAAAATCGCCTAAGCGATAGAACAAAATACAGTCTTTATATTGCTCCTTGATTTGCATATATTGCTGCATCATCGGAGTTAATTGTATCATGGTGTACTTCCTTTCATTCGTAAATATATAAACAAAATCATTACAATTATAACATAAAGATACTCGATTGCAATGGTTTTGCTAGTGTTAATTTTCCCTTAATTACTTTATATTAGATGTGTAAAATTCAGTTATTTAAGGTACTGATATTCATCTTATAATCCATCAGCTCCTATGAATTCTATGTCTGTTTATGTAATAAAATTTATGAGCTTTATTACTATCAATTTATAAATATTATCATAGTATACTATGAGGTGAGAAAAATGGATCATCAATTACATACTCATAGATATACAGGAGTAACTACCCTGGACAGTGGTCATTCCCATGAATATTATGGAGAAACCAGTGCCGAACCGGATCAGGTAGGCCATGTACATTATATGCAGGGAGCAACTACCTTCAATTCTGGCCATACCCACAATTACCAAGAGACAACCAGCGAAGCTATTTACATCTCCGGAGGACATTATCATTACTATAATGGTGATACCAGTGAGGCATTTATACCTGAGCCTCATGTACATTCTATGATGGGATATACCTCTTTTTTCATGGATTAATATTAAATTACATAGGTGACAGAGAATGAATGATTTTTGCCCTATACTTATATTGACAGATAAAAAAGGTATGATAGGGTTTTTTGCTGTTAAGTATACAAAAACCCTATCATAACCTTCAATAATTAATATCAAACCTTGCCGCATTTATTTCCTTGATAGTATCCAATTAAAAGTAGTTATTGTGCTGGAATAATAATATCATCTGCCAGATCAGTACCATCGGCCGCAGTTGTTGCCAGAACATCGCAGCGTTCATTCATGGGATGACCATTATGCCCTCTAACCCACTCATATTTGACCTTATGAATTTCCATAGCCTTAAGCAGCCTTATCCAAAGGTCTACATTTTTAACTGGCTCATTCTTTCCCCTCTTCCAACCCTTCTTGATCCAACCCTCCAACCAATGCTCATTAAAGGCCTTCACAAGATATTGGGAATCAGAATAAATAAGTACATTACAAGGCTTAGTCAATGCTTCTAAGCCTACTATGGCAGCCATAAGTTCCATCCGGTTGTTGGTGGTCTTCTTAAAACCTGCGCTATATTCCCTCTCATGAGTAATTCCTTTGGAATCCACATAAACAAGGATTGCTCCGTAACCTCCTGGGCCATCAGGATTGCCTCTTGCTGATCCGTCGGTATATAGTGTAACGTCCATCTTTGCTGCCTCCTTCCCTATATAACGAGTACAAATTGCATCTTATTTCACGAATTACATTCTATCTCGTTTTATTGTATATATCAATGTTATTTTCTTTGAATTTTACTCCATTCACCCTTGGTCAAGAACTCCTCCGCTGCTTTTTCTGCAGAAACTATAATGTCCTTGGGATATCCCATCATATTAAGAAGTTTAATGGCATTCTTAGAAACAGCTTTTCCATGATACAATTTATAGTCAAATAAAATTGCATTATCTTCAATCCGTTCTTGAAAATGATAATTAATATAATCCTCTTCTAGAATATGGGTTAATTCTATATCATGGGTAGCAGCAAACACTAAGGTATTCTGTCTTGCCAAAGAAGTAAGAATTCGTGATGAAGCTGCAATTCTCTCCAAGGTATTGGTTCCTCGCAGAACCTCATCTATAAAACAAAGAATTGGATATTCATTATTTACCCGATCTAGAATTCGTTTTAAGGATTTAATCTCAACAATATAATAGCTTTCATTACTAAAAATATTATCCTTTAAAGCCATGGAGGAATAAATCATAAAAAAGGAGCCTTTATAGCTTTTACTTAAAGAAGTATAAATGGTCTGCGCAAGTATCCCATTAATGGCTAGGGTTTTAATAAAAGTCGATTTACCTGAGGCATTGGAGCCTGTAAGGAGTACGGACCTATTTTCTGATATGGAATTTACTACTGGCTCGTCTATAAGGGGATGATAGAGATCCTTCACACTAATACTGGGGCTCTTCTGCTTAACAAGTTCCGGCTCACAATAATTAGGAACCAAAGCCCTGAAAGATGCCACTGCAATCATACTATCTAAAAGACCGATATTTGCATACATTCTATTCATTCTCTCACGGTTATTCTTAAAAAAATTAAGCATGGAATTGAATTTAATCAAATCAATATGGGTTAGCATACGAATATAATCTAATAAGGCACCAAAAAAATCACCACTTGCTTGCTTTGGTGTAAGTAATGCTGAACCCTTACGAAATCTCTTAAACACATCCGCATCTTCTTTTAAAAGCTCTGTATAAGTTTGTATCTCTGGAATATTTAACTTATAAATATTCTTTACTCCATCCAACAAACGAAGTATATAGGATACTACCATGAGGTAATTTTCAATTTCTGCTTTATCCTTATAGTAAAATATAATATTATTGATGATCATAATTACAGTTAGCACACCGCCAACACTGGGATTTACAAAAATCAGCCCTGCTGAAATTATTAAGCCAATAATCATTAAATAATGTTTTAAATTACTTTTGGCTTCTTGCTTCTCCAAACGATTAATATACTCATAAACAGATATCCTGCTAATTTTTCCCACATCATTAAGCTTTGTCTGTAATTCTATTCGTGATTTCTCGTTATCTGAAAAAAACTTGATTAAACGGTTTCTTTCCTTGAGTTCCTCCTCAGAAAAACAAGGTTTACGAAGAAGAGCATAGAGATATTCTTCACCTATGGAACTTTGGGTATTATTCATCTGCATGAAGATTTCATCCATATCTAGATCATACCAGGTTATATCATCTACATCCAGCTGCTCGTCTTTATTTGCCAGATAAAAAGCCTTCAACGACTTAAACTTTTCTGAAGTATACTCCTGTTCAATTACTTCACCCCATTGATCTTTGAGTCGCATTCTTAGTTTTTTATGCAAATTGCTATCATATAACATATTACAGATTACTAAGGTCAGAATAACAATTAATATATATAATACATATTGCATGATGTCTTCTCCTGTCTGTTATTAAAAGCTGGTACTATAGTTACATGGTAATTATAGAATTCAATGCCATTACTGTCAACATTTTGAAATAAAAAAATGATTGAACCAAAATGATTCAACCATTTTATTATATTATTAATATTAGTCTTTAATGTATCTAGCGAATTTAACTGGAGTTCTGTATCTCATGTTTGAAATTTTAATACCATCTCGTTTATTACTTGCATGAATTACTTTACCGTTACCGATATACATGGCTACATGGTTAATGTATTTGGAGCTTCCGTAAAATACCAAGTCACCAGGCTTTAACTGTGATGAGGATATTGAAGATCCTCCTCTAGCCTGACTTCTAGAGTCACGAGGTATGCTGTATCCCAGCTTTTTATATAACTGTTGAGTAAATCCTGAACAATCTACTGCAACTCCTAAAGTAGCTCTACCAAATACATATCTTCCACCCAAATGCTCTTTTGCTTCATTTACCAATTTAACTCGGGTAGAGGTTACACCAGATCCATACTGTAATTCCTTCATTGAAACTGCATGAATTAATTCAAAAGTTATATTAACATATTCTTTGGCAACATAGGCCTCTGAACCTTCTTCTGTATCACTATCCAAACTTACTTTTACCCAACTATTATGTTCTTCATTATCTGTTGTTATCTTAGAGTCAAGAACAATCAATTCCTCGCCAGTAGCAATCTTATCTAAAATAGACGCTTCTGTTGAGGGCTCTCCTCTTACGTTCAGACCATTAGAATTGGCAGTTGCTACATAACTTCCAGTTTCATTAGCACGCCTAATGGCATCAATACCTCTAAGTAAATATTCACTCTTAGCATAGCCTGTTAATGTCTCACTACCTGCCTTGGCTGATATCTTTGTCCAGCCATCCTCCCCATCTTCAAGAACTTCACAAGCACCATCCTTAGGAAGCTTACCAATAATTTTCTTATTCTCTCCGGGACCGGAGCGAATTAAAAGATTCGTCTCAACATCGGCAATTGCGAGATTAGAATAACCCGGAATTGGAATATCACTTGCAGATAAGCTTATAATAGTAGTTTTATTAGATGTACTGCCTATAGTGCTGGAATCCTTATCATAAACGTAACCTGCAACACCTTCTTCATATGCCAGAGCTGTTTGGGGTTTGGCTGTGAACACTAAAGCACCAGCTGCACAGACCAAGGAAATCTTTAATAACTTCCTCATAATATGTCCTCCAAAATCATCTTGAATTATCGCATAAAATATTCCGTCATCCAATGTAATAATAAAGTAATAAAAAATACTGCTACACTATCTAGTCGAAATTATTAATTCAATTATTACGTAAATATTAAATATGTTACGTGTTTATTATAGCAAACCCCTTAAATAATGTCAACTATATGTCAAAAATATTTTAAAATTTAGACATAGTTAACAAATTAGATATTTTACATTGGTTATTTGCATCTATACTAGTAGATTAATTATGGTAGGTAGTTAAGGATAAATATTGAATGATTTGGAAATTTCTTGACAATCAGGCTGATTCATGGTACTTTACTCATAGCAAATTATAGAAAGGAAGGTGACGTCATGCTTTGTATTAACCAAAAATCTAATAATAAATTGTACCTGTGTTATCAGAATCGGCATGGCGTTATTTAGCGCCTTATATATATGACAAGGGAAAGGATTTATCTTTTCATCTTGAATAATCCGTTTTTGATGCCCGGGCAATTCACCCGGGCTTTTTTTCACCTATTTTAGAAAGGAACGTTACGAATAATGAATAAACAAAAAATGAAAAATAAAAAAGCAAAATTGTTAATGCTTACAAAAGAAACTCCAGAAGAGAGAAGGAAACGAGTTTCCTCTGGTATTAAATACCGCGGAACCGTTTTTGAAAGTAAGAAAAAGAAGCAAAAATACAAAGATGATTATAGTGAGGATGTGGAATGAATTTCATTAGGTTTTTAGCAATCACTTGGTCATCGGTATGCAACTGGAATCCAAACACGCATCTCATTATAACCCCGATTATCCCATGCGAAATAAGGTATCATGCGAATTTTAGTCTTTTCCAGTCCCTCGAATTTCACTGTTTGATATAGGCTTTTTCGGTCCATATTAGTATATTTCTTTTTAAAGGCATCTCCCTCGAGTGCAATAAGACTTCTCCCGCCAATTTCATAGGGAACTGCTTCTAAGGTAGAGTTTAAATCCATCAATAAATCATCTAAGGTCTCCAAGGACGAATCCATTGCTTCAATACAGTAAACCAAGGGGCCTCTCTCTACTGCCACTAGATTTGAAGTCTCCTCTATCATGGCATGGGCCTGGGTATAACGCATTGGCATGTCAAAATAAACTTCAACTTCTTCTTTCTCTACGGGGACTGTAACCGTTATGTAACCGGATGCATCCTTTTCTGATAGATCATAACACTTTTGACTTGTCTTTATATACCCCTCCTGAGCCCAGGATGGAATTCGTACCTTCAACTTAAATTCCTTAGCTTTATTCTCATCCTCCGGCATTATCTCAAAGATAATCTTACCATCATAAGGATATCCGGTTTTTTGAAGCATGGTAAAGGCTGCCCCGTTCTTAAGCTGTATCTTTATTTCACTAGCTCCATACATTCCACACCAAACACTATCCTGGGAAATAGTATAGAAGTACTCTCCCACCTGGGACAGGGTCCTGGCTATATTGGGAGGACAGCAATAACTAAGAATATATTCTGTTCTTTCTAGGGGCCATATCAGTTCGTAAGGAAGTTCCTTGGCTCGTTGCAACATATTCTCGTAGAAATACTTCGTACCATCCATACTAATGGCTGCCAGATTTACATTTAGCATGGCTCTTTCCAACCAGTCCATATATTCTGCCTTAGGTTCAATCAAAAACATACGATATGCCCAAAGAACTAATCCAACACTAGCGCAGGTTTCGTTATAGGCAGTAATATTGGGAAGTTGATATTCATAACCATAGGCCTGATGAATCTTTTGATCGTGAAAGAAATTACCATAAGGGGATGCCCCATTATAAAGCGCTCCGCACCCACCAGTAATATAGATCTTCTGGTCGATGAGGTTACGCCATACCTTATGTAAAACCTCAAGATATTCCTCGTCACCCTCCTCACAGTACAAATCAGCCACACCGGCATAGAGATAGTTAGATCTAACGGCATGACCCACTATCTTTTCATGCTGTTTTAAGGGAATTCTATCCTGATTATCATCCATACCGTCCTTTACGGAATCTCTCAGTTCAATTGCTAATTTTGCCAGATTACAATAACGTTCTTCACCAGTTGTACGGTACATTTCAATTAAGCCCATGTAGTGGGAGGGACATACGGCTGTTTTCACCTCTCCCTTTTCCTTAGCTTCCAGGTACAGCTTCTCCAGATAATCAGCAGCATTCTTCGCAACTTCCATGAGTGAACTTCTCCCCGTTACCCTCTGGTAGAGGCAGGCTGTCGTAAACAAATGACCGAAATTATATATCTCGAAATCATTGATATCACCCATTCTTTCAATGCCATTTCCACGCATCTGACCAATGATCTGTTTGGTTGAAATATAACCATCTGGCTGTTGGGCTCTGGCAATGAGATCACAATAGTCCTCTATTTGCCCAAGGAGCTGGCTATTATCTGTGTCCTTGGCACAATAAATTGCAGCCTCCATCCATTTGTAGAAATCACCATCGCCAAAAACAGTTCCCTCATGATCTCCTGATGCCTCTCCTGCACAGATACGAAAGTTCTCCAGGACATGGCTAATATCTTTATCCTCAAACATAGACTGCAAATGGGGTACTGTATTATTGGATGTATTTTCCACTACAGCCTTCCAAAATCCATCCTTTAGCTTCACTTTATCCCATTCCATAGGACTCACTTTGGCGTACTTTGACTTCCTTGTATCCGTTAACATTTACATAACTCCCTTCTTAATCAGAGCTTCCTTTAAAGCTTGCGCTCCAAATCTCGGACTGGATAATACCGGTTTATTAAATGTCTCATGAAGTAACTCCTCACAATATGCCATAGAACCTTGGCACAGAAGGATAACATCCACCTTATCAATGATTTCTGCTGCCTTATCTGCCATCATCTTCTTAAATTCTTCCTGATTAATACCAAAAGCACCATCAATTAGTCCATCTACTAGAGTGATTTCTCTTCCCAACTCTCTTGCTACACGGCGGAGCGTATTCTTTGTAGGCTCTAAAGTCGTAGGCAGGGTTGCAAGGACGCCTATTCTCTTTCCTAGGCGTACCGCCTCACAGCACATCTTAAGGTCAATGCGTACTATGGGTACACCACAGTACTTCCCATAGGAATCAAAGGCATCGGCGGCTTCACCAACAGAGGAGCATACATTAAGGATAGCATCTACACCATCCTCCATTGCCTGTAAGTACAGATTGCCCAGCATAACTGCGGCTTCCCTTGTAACATAACCTGCCTCTCTTGTTTTTACCAATATATCTGCATTTTGATAGACGAATACTTCTGCTTCTCTACCAATTGTCTTTCGGATCTCTGTCTCCAGTGTCTCCATCAACTCCGGTGTTGTTGATGTATATACCAAACCCAGCTTCATATTGTAATCTCCTTAATATTATGTACTTATCTGTCTTGTCACCATCTATGCTTGTTCTGTATTGTTTAACTCATCTATCATATTAAGGGCAAGAATATTCCAATTGATAAATCCTCCGTTCATTATGGGTTCACCGGTAAAAGGATCATAATATTCATGCATACTTCCGGTTTTCTCCAAATCCCCTTCCAATAAATCAAGGGTTCTTTTACATAAATCTCTAGCTTCCTCATAATAGCCGTAGTTCATCATGCCCTTAAAAACAGCATAGTTTGCGACAAGCCATATGGGACCCAACCAGTTAGAGGGGTTATTGGTTACTGATAAATCAAACATTTTTTCATCCTTAGCTAGGGTTGCAATTCCAAAGGGACTAAAAAAGGTCTTGTCATCCAAGGCATGAGAAATCAAACTATCTGCTTGTTCTTTTGTGGCAAATCCCGCTAGCATGGGCAAAAATCCTGACCATACTCTAATTTTAATAGGCAGGGTCTTCCAAAACACGCCCAAACCAGCATGGAACCAATCAAAGGAACGGGTTTTTATATCAACATCTACAGAGTAGTAAAATTGATCCCTTATATCCCAACACTCATTTTGAATGGCCTGTGATAAGTTCACTATTTCTTTATTGTAATGCTCACTTTCCTCTGGGCTCTGATCCAGCTTTTGAAGGATCTTATTCATTGCATTCAATTCCATAACCATAAAGCTATTTAAGTAAATATTAGCCGTAGAAAACTTTGGTCTTCCAAAGGTAGCTGGATCATTATCCATACCTATCATAATATCATCACACCATACATAAAGACCGGAATTTTCAAAATAATAGTTCTTTTTATAGCATTCAAAATACTTTCTTAATCCACCCAAATGAGGCCTTATCCATTCATAGTCCTCAATAAAATCAGATATTAATACAATCTGCTGGCAAAGAAAAGGTTTATGCATATTCATAAGGACCCCTTCTTCATGCTTTAAATTCAGATAGGGCTTAGGCCATTTCGCCACCTCAATCATCATAGGAATATAGCCATCCTCTAATTGATGATCCAAGAAATTATATACATTTCCCTTGGCATGCTTTATCAATTTTTCGTTAAAGCCTTGATCCTTTTTATGCTTTGCATAGCAAATCAGACCATAAACAGACCAATAGGTATCCCAATCCCATACATTTCCATCATAGATAGAACCAGGATCAATGAAGGGATGACGGATAAAGCTACGAGGCTCCTTAAATACTTGATCCACATTATCTTCCAAATAGCGATATAGTCGTGTGTTTTTCAACTCCATGTCAACAATTCCTTTCTAAATTTAAACCATCCAAAAGCTACACCATATTCTATAAAGATTATCACATAGATAATTGATTTTCCTATCCTTTTACCGCACCTGAAGTCATGCCTTCGATTACCTTCTTATTTAGAGCTATATAGATAAATAAGAGTGGCATTACGCTCATGGAGACGGAGGCAAAAATAGCACCCCAGTTCTTTGCACCAAATTCATTTTGAAAATACAACAAACCTGTTTGTATTGTCTTAAGAGAGGAAGAACTGATAAAAGTCATTGAGAAAATCAGATCATTCCATTTGAAGAAAAATTGTAATACTAATACAGTGACAATGGCATTCTTCATTAATGGTACAATAATATGCCACATCATTTTATAAATTCCACAGCCATCAATTACGGATGCCTCCATAATTTCCATGGGAAGGGAACGCATATAGCCCCCGACCAGATAGAAGGACAGGGAAAGTCCAAAGGCTATGTATACCAAGATTAAACCCGTTCTGGTGTTCAACAAATTCATCTTATTATAAATCTGGAATAAGGGAATAAGAGCAGTAGCTACCGGTACCATAATACCAAGTCCAAAATAGGTATTCACTTTCTCTCTCCATTTCCATTTCATACGGGTTAAGGCAAACCCTACAGTAACTGCAAAATATACAATAAATACCAGTGAAACAAGTGTATTGATAATACTATTTTTAAAATAAGTGGACATATGTCCTCTTGTCCAGGCATCCACATAGTTTTGCCAGAAAAAACCTTCATTTAAGGCATATGCCGGCTTCAAGGTCCATTCAAACTGCTGTTTAAAGGAAGCAGTAAGCAGCCAGAAAATCGGATATATCTCAACAATACATAACACCAAGATCAATATCTTAATTAAGATTGATTTTACTTTCTTCATATTCCAACTCCTTACCTATATTTCTTTATCAAATCTACGTATTAATTTAGAACCCAAGAAACATAATGCAAATATAAATATAGCGATTACACTACCGTAGCCCATCTTACTATAAGTAAAGGCCACATTGTACATATACATAGACAGCGACTTAGTTGCATTACCAGGACCACCATTGGTTAAGGCCAAGGCTGATTCAAACATTTTAACCGTACCGGTAAAGCTGAATATTAAGCAGGTAACTGTAATAGGACGAAGGAGGGGAAATAGAACACGGCGGAACAAATTCCATCCATTGGAACCATCGATTTTTGCAGCTTCAATGACTTCACCAGGAATGTCTAGAAGAGCTCCATAATATATTACAGAATAAAATCCCATGGCAACCCAAATATCCATAACAGATAAGCTTATCAATGCTGTTGATGACTGTCCAATCCATGGTTGTACCAGGTGTTCTAAACCGATACTAGCCAGAATACTGTTAAGCAAGCCATAATTGGGCTGGATTTCATAAATTTTACTAAATAATTGGCCTACTGCTACTGTTGGCAACACCACAGGAAAGAATACCATGGTACGTACAAAACTCTTAAATCTCTTTAACCAGAAGTTAAATAAAAGGGCAAGGGCAAGACCAAATCCTACCTGTCCAATCATAACAATCGCTATGTAGCGAACATTAACCCATAAAGCTGCTCTAAAATTACTGTCTTTGAATATATTTAAATAGTTTCTTAATCCTACAAATTCCCATTTTATACCCGGTGTTCCGCTATAGAAAGAATAGTAGAAGGACCATAGTACGGGTAAGACAACAAGCACCGAATATAAAATAAAAGGAGGAATTACGAAGAGAGCAATTGCTTTTTTATTCCCTAAAACCTTATTCATGATTTCTCCAATCCGCCTTTTGGCTACACATTAAGTTACAGCAAGTGTTCTAATATAAAGGGGTGCTGGATCTCTTGTGAAGATTATTCCAACACCCCAGCATATGATATCAACTTTCTAACTAACCTTCCTACGAATAGGAAGAGATGTTTATCTAGTAGTTTTATCTAGTAGTTTATCTAGTAGTTTATCTAGTAGTTTATCTAGTAGTTTATCTAGTAGTCAATCTAGTAGTTTATCTAGTAGTCAATCTAGTAGTTTATCTAGTAGTCAATCTAGTAGTCAATCTAGTAGTTTATCTAGTAGTCAATCTAGTAGTTTATCTAGTAGTCAATCTAGTAGTCAATCTAGTAGTCAATCTAGTAGTTTATCTAGTAGTTTATCTAGTAGTCAATCTAGTAGTTCTAGCTAGTTACTTATCTAGTAGTTTATCTAGTTCTTTGCTTAGTAGCTACTCATATCATATGCCTCTTGAATAGAACTCATATATTCTTCCGGAGTAATATCTCCATTAATTAAGGTCTGAACATTTTCCTGTGCTACTGTTGATACTTCAGAATTCATCTTTGCTTCATACCAAGCGAAAGCAGAAGTTGCGCTGTTGATTCTTTCAAGTACCATCTTCGTATAATTACTCATGTCACCTTCAGAAACAGAATAGTTGTAACCTTTTACGGAACCTTGGGTACTCATAGCTTCATTACCGATTTCTTCTACAAAATATTTTAAGAACCAGCTAGTAGCTTCATCATATTTATCTTTACTGAAAGCAAGAATGTTACCACAGTTCATGGAGTAGCTGTTTTCATCACTAATGGATGGATCTACTACAGGAACATTGAAGAAACCAATGCCATCTTCACCTGCTACGTTATAAGTAGGATCATTTAAGTTAGCTGCAAACCAGCTGCCGTTATAGAAGATAGCTGCCTGACCTGAGCAAAGCATAGTACCAGCAGTATTCATATCAACGGTAGTAACACCCTGTCCGAAGTAACCTTTATTTGCCCACTCCTGGATCTTAGCTGCCGCTTTCACATAAGCTTCCTCTGTGTACTTAGCTTCACCATTTGCTGCCTTGGTCATTGCTTCAGCACCAAGTAATCTTACTGTATAGGCATTGATGATACGGGTTGCACCCCACTTGTCTCCTGCACCACAAGAGAAAGGTTGAATGCCTGCTGCATGTAATTTTTCAAGCACTGTTTCAAACTCATCCCAGGTAGTAGGAGCTTCTACACCTGCTTTTGCAAACAGCTCTTTGTTATACCAGAAACCTTCAACGTTAAGGCCAAGGGGAAGATCATATAATTCATCTGTTTCTGAAAGATTCTTTAATAGGGATACAGCAGACTCATTCATGTGGCTCATAACTCCAAGTTTCTCTAATTCAGCACCCACATCTAGAACCTTGCCTGCATCGATTAATTCTTTCAGAGGCTTACCTGACTCATATACGAAGATATCAGGTAAATCATTGGATGCTGCTAATGTAGAAATTTTCATTTTTAAGTTATTCGCTGAAACCAATTCATACTCATAAGTGAAGTTAGGATTAACTTCTTCTTGATAACGTTTTAATATATTATTCATTAAGATACCATTATCGTTATCCTCTGCCCAGATAGAAAGAATTTTAATGGATTTTGCTAACTGTGGATCTGTTGCATCTGTAGGTGCGGGTGTTGATGTGTCCTCAGACTTATCATTAGCAGGCGCTGTAGTCGCCTTAGGCTCGTCCTTGGGTGGGTTCTTGTCTGTTCCAGACTTACTACATCCGGCTAAAATTCCAGTAGCCATTACTGCTACAAGTAACATTGATAATAACTTTTTTTTCATAAATAACCTCCATTCTGATGTTGAGCTGCGAATTTGGGCGGTAGCACAAATTCGCCGATTGAAAAATCTGTGATTTTTCAACCTAACCTCCTCCGTTTTCATGATGCATAATATGTATTACTAATTTATCTTGCATCTATAAGATAACACATGGTTCACTTCATAACTAGCTGAGGTTTTTTTATATTTTGTATACATTTTTTATATTTTTATTATTTTTACTATACAAGTTACACAATGTTTTCCTGTTTCTCTCTTTTGGTTCTCGTACAGCCTTTATATTCATTGGGAGATAATCCTACATATTTCTTGAAAATATCACAAAAATGGCGGTAATTGTTATATCCTACCATCTCACTTACCTGGGTTACCTTATAATCCTCTAGAAGATACTCCTTGGCTTTTTTGATACGAAGATTGGTCAGATACTTAATATAGCTCATCCCCACCTCTTCTTTGAATAGAATACTAAGATATGCTGGACTAAGATCCACAATCATAGCCAGCTCGTTTAAACCTATGTCCTGATTATAGTGACAGCCTATGTATTCCAAAATCAACTTAATATCCCGATGCTTTGCTGAGCAATTTTGTGTTTCCATATTGCCTATAATCTTCTTAATTATTTTTTTTGCATACTCCTCAATTTCTCGGTAAGTTCCTTTCGATTTCATCTCTTCAAAAGAAAGTCCTGAACCCCAGTTACTCCCCTTCTCCTTCTCTGCATAGAATTCTGAAAGCATACAGAGTATCTGAAGACATTCCCTTCGAAGCTGATTAATGTCCGAATAATATGCCTTAATTGTCATCATGTACTTTTGAAACTGCTGTTTAAGCCCATTGGCATCATTGTCAAGAATACTATTTAGCATGGCATCAGTATACTGTTCCAGCTCATTGTGAAGGAGCTCTGAATTATCCGCCATGGAAATCACTCGTTTCTTTAATTCCTCCTGCTCAATCCAGGAAAATGCTTCTTTTACCTTGTCCATGGTAACAGGTTTTTCAATATATCTTTGCACACCCATGGAGAGTGCACGTTTCGCATATTCGAACTCCTTGTACCCACTGATTACTAAAAAATAGGTGTCCGGTAAGAATTCCTTTGCTTCTTCGATTAAAGAAAGGCCATCCATCTTAGGTATACGAATATCAGTAATTACGATATCGGGTTTTGTCTCTTCCAATAGCTTTAATGCTTCTATTCCATTGTAAGCAGCTCCAACGACTTCACAATTTAGCTTCTCCCGTTTGATAATTGTTTCAATTCCACGTACTACAATATGTTCATCATCTATTACTACTAATCGATACATATTTCCTCCCATTCACCTTAGGTAAATTCAGTCTTATCATCTTCCTGCTGCCACAGGAATCTGGATATGAACTTTGGTTCCTTGGTTACGTTTACTAGAAACTTCTACTTCATATTCCTCACCATAAAATAATTTAATACGCTCCCTTATATTACGTATTCCATATCCTTTCTCTATCAATGAAATATCATCCATTCCTACACCATCGTCGGTGAAGATAAGATGGAGAAGATTTCCCTCAATTTTTGCATCAAAATAAATATTACCAGGACCGATTTTTGATTCCAAGCCATGATATACGGCATTCTCCAAAATGGGCTGCAAGATAAAGGTTAGAATGTGGATATCCTGAACCTCCTCTTCCATGTAGATGTGCAAGGAGAAACGATCATGGAAGCGAAAATTCTGTATTTTCATATAATCCTTCATATGTTCAATCTCTTCCCGTAGAGCAATTAACTTATCTCCCTTATTCAGGCTTCGCTTGAACATATTGGATAAGGCCTGTACCATATCCGCAATATCATCGGCTTGTTCAATAATAGCCATGAAATAAAGTGCATCTAAGGTATTATATAGAAAATGAGGATTAATCTGAGATTGAAGGAGAAGAAGTTGTGCCTCCTTTTCCTTAAGCTCCAGATTTAGCAAACGCTCTCTTAACTCCAAATTATTATTAATCAAACTTTTGAATCGATTACCGATTTTTCCGACCTCACTTTGATCAAATTCCGTATCAACTCTTAAATCACCTATCTCAATCTTAGACATGGTATCGGCTAGGACATTCAAAGGTTTTGTAATATGGCTTGCAACAACTGTAGCAGCTGCAATACTAATAAATATCATTATTATAGTGACCAGGCTTATTATATTTTTAATATAGTCACTGTCACTCTCTAATTCCTCTTTGGTAATAACATTAATGATGGACCACCCTGTTGTATTATTTTCATAGGAACTAAATAGGTAAACAGAACTATCCTCCTTATAATAAGCATCTACAATCCCCTCTTTTTCATCTTCCTGGCCGGTGAAATATACTACCTCCTCCTCTTCCTTCTGTTCTTCCGGAAGAGTTACCATATAGCGATTGGTTACATAGCCCTCACTAGTCTTACCAAAGGATTGTTTCCAGATCTTCTTATCGATACTTACTACTAAGTAACCAAAGGATTTTTGCGTACTGGGATTGATTAAATTCTTAACATAACAAAAACTATCCTCTGCCTTATCCTGAAGAAGAACATCATAGGGATAGAAGACCTCTTTTCCCATGGCATCCTTCGCCGCCTGAACCCATTTCTCATCCAATAGCCTGTCAGTTGTATAATAATGATTCAGGTAACCACTATAAACCTTACTCTTGCTGTTATGTCTCCAGTTACCGCTTTCATTCACAACGAGCATTCCGCTTATTAAGGAATTTTGTGAGGCAATATTCCCCAGTACACTATCTATGGCTAACTGATTTCTACTAGCAAAATACCCCTTTGGATTTGATTCTGTTTCCAGGATTTTAATAAAGGAGCTATTTTCCAAGAGGGTTCTACCCTCATCAATAATCTCCCGTAGATAAATATCCATCATCTTACTAGATACCTCAAGATTATGTATATGGGCACTTTGATAATTTCTTTCAATAGTATCCTTTGAGATATTAAAAATCGCAGTTCCAAGGAGTATGGTGGCAATGAGCACCAGGGCTATCATGGTAAAAGCGATACGCTGTCGTAGACCAAATCCTTCTGTCCATTTTCTTTTGATGTAGTGACTAAGTATCATAGATATCTTCCTCATATGATTGATATGTTCTCTTAAATTTAGGTCAATAGAGTAAAGGTTAGCTTATTGTAATTTTAAAATTTGTCTTGCTTCTTTCGTGCTTGCTACCGATAGACCCATCCCTTGAATTAAAGATACAAGTCTTTCCACCACCTGATAGTTATACTGAGCTTGTTTTTCCTCCTCCAGGTATCTGCTATCCTCAAAACCAATTCGCACAACCCTAGCTCCCATAGCAATAGCAGCAGCCAAAAAGGTCCAATTATCCCGGCCATAATGGGTCACTCCCCAGAGTGAATCCTTTGGTACGCAGGAACGGAATGCGATTAGTGCATCTATGGTTGGCTGTATGCCTCCCTTATGTCCAAATACCAGATTAAATAACACTGGGTCACGGAAAGGAAGCTCCTGTCTTAAAAACTCAATATTATGTATCATTCCGATATCAAAGACTTCGATTTCCGGCAAAATTCCCTGTTCATAACAGGTCTTTGCACAGTACCTGATGTCTTCAAAGGAATTACAATAGATGGCTTCCCCCAAATTCGTAGAGCCTCCATTCAAAGAGGCGGATTCTGCTTTAGGGTAATAAAGGGGATTACAGCGTTCTACCATGTTCATTTTTGATACTCCCCCGGTAGATACCTGTACCACCACATCCCGATGCTCTAGGATTTTATCAAAGGCTTCACTGATTAGACTAATGTCCGGTGTTAGTGACCCCTCCCTTGTTTTTGAATGCAGATGGCACATGCTTGCTCCCTTATCAATGCATTGAACAACATCCTCTACCAACGGTTCTACCAGGAAAGGTTCTTGTCCACCTACCGGTGCCACTGATATAATCACCTTTTTCATCATCATGTTCTCCTCCCGTATATCCTAATTGTCTCATAATTCCTCTATGGGATCATCCCATCAATTCCTCTACTACTGCCCGCAGGGAGTGGTCTTCTCCTACATTTCCTGGGAATATGATATATGGTATGCCTGGAAATAAGCTTTCCTCATCCGTTCTCCATACAGGAATTCCTGGTTGTATCTGACCTAACACATGGGCCTTCTTTACTTTCAAAGCCTTAACTCCAATATCACTGGAGGTAATACCCCCTTTGGCAATGACAAAGCTAGGTGTTGTACCTAGTTTTTCCACCAACTGCAATACCCCTTGGGATATCTTAACCGAACGAAGCAAGGCTTCCTCCTTGGTATCCTGTTCTAAGACCAGCAGCTTACGCTTGGTATAAACCACCACCGTTCTTCCCTCAGCGATATGACGGCTACTCAATTCACAAACACGGTCAACCTCAGAATCTAGTCCATCTTCAAGGACTAGATCGGAGTTAAATTCCATAAATACCAGACCTTCAACTGATTTTAATGCATTAAGCTGTGCCGTGGTTTTTTCAGTATGAGAGCCAATTACTACTATACCACCATGTTCCAGTTCACCTGGAATCATATCTGACTTTGTCAGCAAGGGCTTATGGGAAATTCCGCCCATAACCTTAACAAAATCCGCTGCTGTTCTAAGTAAATATAGCTTTCCCTTAGCTAGGGCCTTGTATAACATGGTACAAAAAACCTCTAGGTCATAGGTTGAGACAGCATTTACAATCCCTTTCTCAAAGCTGTCCATAGCACATAATTCCTTCTCTAGCTGATCTAGAGCTTCTTCACGAAACTGCTCTAGGGTAAAGGTTCTTACTTCCTGTGCTAATACTTTGCCCCTGGTCTTCTCTTCCACATATTCCCGTAAATCTGATTTGGTATAACCGAAGGTCTTATCCTTGGCAAATTCCGTCATGGCTGCCGGTATTAAATCCTCACCCATTTTTACATAATGGATATTGTCCACTGTGAACCTTCCTCCCGCATGAAAATAGGGTATGAGAATTTCACCATGAATCTTGCAACCAGTTTGCTGCTCAATCTCCGTCTTCAAAACAGAGGTTTCCAAGGGATAATGTCCTCGAAGGGTAGAATCCCCCCTGCTAATTATTAAGAACTTTTTCCCGGAAGCTTTTGATGCCTTTATAATATTAGCAGCAATCTCTTTATGTACTTGAATTGTTTGTTCTTCTGTCATAGCTCTGGAGTTGGTAAGGAGGAAAAACATCCTTTCCTCCTCCAAAAAGCCTTCCAGTATACTATCATAATCCCAGCGGGTATAAACGGAAATACCATGTACCGCCTGCACCCCCGTTGGATCATCATCCAATACGACTAATTTTATGTTACTTTTTCTTAATTCGTCCTTTAAAAGGTTATGAATGTTCTCTTGCTTTTCCTCCACAACCTTATATTTCTTGGCAACCTCTGTCCATTTTAAATATTCCATCTCGTCCTCCTGGCTATAGATTACTTTTCTTTTGGATGGAACAATCCAAATTCTACAAAGCTGTAAGTATCCGTCCAGTAGTTTTTAGTACGGTCAAGAATTTCCGTTGCATCTGCCTCGGATTTACGCTCCACCCAGCTCCATTTACCAGTAAAGCTTTCCGGTCCAACATTATAACATTCACCATCAATGTGATGATGGGGACCAAGAAGATTACGGTTAGAGGCATAGAATTTAAGTTCCACCTTATTCTTTCCTTCCTGGACAAAATCTGTAATATCGATCTCATAGGGAGCCCATAAGGAATCCTTGGCCAATTGTCCATTAATAAATACTTGAACGAGGGGTGCATGCTGCTTCTTTAAATCTAACCAAATACGTCTTCCTTCCTTTTTATCTAAGAAGAGGTCTTGACTCACCTTAAGACAGCCTGCAAAGAATAATAATCCATTGGTAGTAAAGTCATGGGAGGCAAATTTAGTTGGAGCATCCACGATGACAAAATCTCCTTCGGTTACCAGGGCATTACGTTCTATCCTACGGAAGGGTTTTTGCCCAATGACACCAAAATCTCCAAGTAGATAGATACTTTCAATTTCAATGTCATAGGTGATTTTATTCTTCTCTGTTTCATAAACATTCTCACCAAAAAGTACATCATATACTTTCTGTGGCTGACGAAATTCTGTCTTAAGAATAATTTCATTTTTCCCTGGAACAAGATATGGCTGAATGGATACCTTCTTAAATTTCTTATCTTTCCACCAACCTTCTACCTTAACTTTTAGCTCATGACCATTTATAATAATAGTATAAGCCTCCGCATCCTCAATAACAACATAAAATTCCCTATTATTCGACAATTCTCCATCGATCTTGAATTCAAATCCCATTTCTACATCACAGGGACGTTGTAGTTCTAATAAGGTGTTTTGAAGCTTAATTACCGGTGTTCTCGCCTGCCATTCACCTTTGTCTATACGATAGGTACAATAATCAAGGGTAAGTGAATTGAGATCCATCTCTTCTATAGTCCAATCAGGCTGTAAGTCTAGGTGAACCTCCTCTATATTGCTACTGTCTATGACAGGATTGGATCTTGTATCCGCCGACTCCACATATTGGAGCATATAGGACTGCATGGGTTCAAAGGTAAGTTCAAATACCGTATTACCCTCTTCCCTTACCACAGACAAATACTGACTTGTACCGTCCTCTGCCTTTAACCTTAGTACCTTTCCCTCCTTGCCCATCAAGGTAATCTTAGTCTTAAAGCCCTTAGTCTGGCTATGGTTAACCAAGAAGTAGATGGAGGAATCCTTGGCTTCCCTCTGTAAATAGGTGATGTCTTCTACCTCTTTCCCATCCTCTGTAATACTTAAAGTGATTAACTTCTTAGCAATCAAGTAAGGACGTAACTCTTCCTTGGAAATACATTTAATCTGCTTGTTTAAAAGCTGCAGCTGTTTATCATCTCCATTGGTGTAGTAAGGAAGCCCTCCTAAACTGAGTACCGTTCCGCCTTGCTTTATAAAATCCAAAAGTAAGGCCATGGTCTGTGCGTCAATGGCATACATCTCCGGCAATATCACGGTTTTATAACCGATACGTCCAACTACGAACTTACCATCTTCTACGCTACCATACCTTTCAATTATGGTTTCATCACCATAGTGATAGCTCACATGCTGACCAGAAAGCAGATAGGAAATAGCTTCAAATTTCTCATCCAGGGAACGAATAGCATCTGTACGGGTTCCATCGTAGGATATATAACCACTTCGCATGGGATGGAGTAAGAGTACATCAGCTGTTTGATCCCCCTCAGATAAAGCGACACATAATCTACCTAGATAATCATTGAACTTCTTATATTCCTTCCACCAGGTCTGTTGGGTGAAAAGTGATGGTGGATAATCTCTCTTACGACATCCCTTAATGGTATAAGACTGAAGATGCTGACAGATTTGATTTACGCCATTTACAAATTGCCATTCAGCAATCCACTTCAATTCCTCAAAGGATACATTCCAGCCACACAAAGCAAAGGATTCTGTCAATATCTGTTTTTTACCCAGCTGGCAAGCAACACTTCCTACCTGTTTACCGATAACAGGGGAAGAAATCATTCGTCTGAGCCAGTCAATTCCCGGAACATGCATGTATTCATAAAAAGGCATTACACCCGCTGTGCTGGTCATCTGGCTGAAGATACTTTCCTCCATCATTATATGACCCGTTACCTTACATGCATGAGCCTCACACCAATCGTAAATGGTCTTCATATAATTGGTGGCAAACATATTACTTACAGTCACCCAGAAATCATAGCGATATTTTTCGCACCCTGGCAAGTCACGATAAAGAGCAGGAAGATGGTCTAAAATATCATATCCATGTTGCTCTAGAAAGGCCGCTGGTAATTCATCGGACCATGCAAGCTCACCAAAATGATTGCAGGCCAGTCTTGGTTCATCCGTGAAAAACCCATGCATGGATTTGCCAAAAGCTTCACCAAAGCGTTTATAATATTTCTCATGTGTCACCTCTAAAAAGGCTTCAATGGCTCGTTTATTTAAGGTGTCTACATAGAAACGGTTACTATGACGACGAACCCCTAAGATTACTTCATTAGGACCGAGATTTATGTTCTTCGTCTCCATACGTCTATAGCTATGAGTTATATTATTATAGAGATAGCAGGCAATCATGGAGTTTGTTTCAATTGTCTCCACTGCAGCATGCTCCTCTATGGTCATAAACTTGGCATGATAGTCATAAGACATATCAGGAACTAAACCACCGGCAAAGCCGCTGGGCCAACCCTCTTCATCATATACCCAAGCATCCAAGTCATATTCTTTTCCTGCATCAATACCTGCTTTGATACAGTCCATCCATTCCTCACTTAAATAAGGAGTTTTCAAACCCGATCTGGCGTGCATAAAATAGCCACCCATACCAGCCTCCTTCATTTCTGCAATTTGTTCTCTTATTTCCTTGGGATCAAGTTCATCATTCCATGACCAAAAAGGAATGGGGCGAAACTGATTAGGGGGATTTAAAAATTCTTTCATCATAATAATATCCATGCCTTTCCATAACCTGCCTGCTTTGGGCTGCAGGTATATTTGTTAAGTTACTTCTTGTATTCTAAGAGCCATGTACTGTCTGGAAGGTAAGTCAATGTAAAACTTCCCTGAATATATACCTCGATCTTCTATGGTCATGTTCCAGGTATCAATGACTTCCACATGATATTTTGTTGTAGCATCAAAATAAAATTCACGGAAGGAGGGCCTGCTATAACCAGTATAGAATAGGAAATACTTACCCTTATATTTTATATGAGATGCTGTAGCTGCATTGTCTTCCCATTTTCTTATATTTGCCGGTTCCAGACCCAAGCCAGGAACCTGGGAGAGAATTTGGTGTAAAAACTCTAACCTCTTCGGACTCTCACCATGAAGTACATTGCCATGGGACCACCATAATTTATTATCTTCTCGGACATAGGTTTCTCCGTGACCGCAATATCCGCCGCGGACCGTAGCTGTCCAGAACAAACGAACCATTTCCTGTGCTGTTAAGTTACCCCAGCTATAATTTATATTTCCTTCATACCCCACCTCATCTAAGACTATGGGTTTATGAAACTCCTCCCTCCAACGCTTGGTATTTGCTGCTGAAAGATAAATCTCATTACGCTGGATGCTACAATGGGTAATCCAAGGTCTAGAATAATCATAAAATACAAAGCAATTATGAATAGAGCGTAATCTCTGATAGGGGTCATGACTTACAATGGTCTCTCCCATCTTCTCCCAATCCTCAATTGATTTACCAGGACACAAATCATACTCGTTGGCCAAGGACCACCATACATTACGATAAGCACTAAAACGTGCTACTACATAACGAATATAGTGTAAATCATGCTCTCTTCCCATCTCTGAGAAGCCCCACCTGTCATAGGGATGCATCAAAATGATATCTGCTTCAATACCAAGCTTCATTAAATCTTTAATTCTATCCTCTAAGACTTGAAAATGCTTTGGATTAAACCTGGTAAAATCCCACTGATTCTCTGGATTGGAAGGCTTAAAGTCCATAAAATTCTCCCGATTGATCCCAGTGATATCACAGGGAGTTCCTTCATAGGGATAGGTGATTGGCTCATATAGGTTATAATCATAATGCTTTGGAAATACACAAAAACGAATTTTATTAAAAGGTGATTGTTCTAAGCTCTTCAAAGTCTTCTCTTGCATCTCTAAAGGCTGATGGGTCCAGGCATAGCAGGTGGTTCCAATGGAATAGTAAGGCGTTCCATCCATATATGCAAAGTGATACTTATTTGCCACTTTCACCGGGCCATGATTGGCTCCTGTCGCTGGTGTTACCAGAAAACTTCCAACATATCTATCCTCTGAAAAATTTCCTTCCACCTCATAGGTATATTCACCGACAAAGGATGGCATAAAACGCAGCTTATAAATTCCCTCTCCATCATAAAAACCTTCCACAGTTTTACTTTCCTGAGTAGAGGTAAAGGTACCATGAATGGTTCCCTCCAGATATGGATTATCAAAAACCTTTCCTTCAAAGCTTAGTTCCAGACAATCCCAACGCTGGATTTCCTTCATTTGTTGGATTTGCTTCATTGAAATTCCTCTCTTTTATTTTTTATCTTTTATTTATGATGAAGGACTGTATTTATCCCAGCCTTCCATCCTTCGTAACGTTCCTGTCGTTCTTCTTCTTTCATCATAGGCTTATATTCTGTGGCATTCTTTTCTGAAAATAGTAGCTCTTTCTGGTACATTCCCACTCCAATTCCTGCCATATAAACTGCACCAATCACAGATAGTTCCTCTGCTTTCGGAACACGTACATTAATATCAAGAATATCACTTTGAAATTGCATTAGATAAGAATTCTTCGTAGGGCCACCATCCACTCGTAATTCCTTAATTTCCATCTTTGCATCTTCTGCCATTACATTTACAATATCTGCAATTTGGTAAGCAATGGATTCCAAGGCTGCTTTTACTATTTCTCTTTTACCTGTTGTTCTATTCATACCTAGGATAGTAGCCTTAGCTTCACTATCCCAGTAGGGCGCTCCTAAGCCGGAAAATGCAGGTATCAAATAGGTTTTATCCAGGGGATTGGCCTTTTGAGCTAACTTTTCTGTCTCCCCGGCGGATTGTATTATCTCCAGATCGTTTTTTAACCAGCTGATTACCGCTCCTGTATAATTGATATTTCCCTCTAAACAATAGTTCACCTTTTTGTCCATGCCCCAGGCCAATGAGGTAACTATTCCATGCTCACTTATAATTGGTTCTGACCCAATATTCATCATGATGGAGGAACCTGTACCATAGGTAGCCTTCACCATTCCTTTCTCCAGACAGCTTTGCCCAAATAATGCTCCGTGAGAATCTCCCATGGCACTATGGATTGGGATAGGATGGTCAAGGTAACCTCCCAAATCTGTTACTCCAAAATTAGCATTGGAATCACACACCGTTGCCAACCCCTTAGGGCTAATGCCAAATAATTTGCATACATCCTCATCCCAAGTAAGGGTCTGTATGTTAAACAGCTGTGTTCTTGACGCATTGGAATAATCGGTTTTTAAGTTCTGCTTATGGGTAAGTTGATAAATCAGCCAACTATCCATAGTACCATAGGCTATCTCACCAGCCTCGGCTCTTTCTTTGGCTCCCTCCACATTTTCCAATACCCATGCTATCTTAGCAGCTGAAAAATAGGGAGAAAGAGGTAGTCCAGTATGGCCCTTAATCATATCCCCATGTTCTTTTATTCTATTGCAGATGGATGCCCCTCTTGCACACTGCCATACAATGGCATTATATAGGGGTAGGCCCGTCACTTTATCCCAAACCAATGCGGTTTCTCGCTGATTGGTAAGACCAATACAGGTGATTTTACTCTTATCAATTCCTGTCTTCTTGATGGTAGCCTGGGCAACCTGTAAGGTATTATTATATATTTCTATGGGGTCATGTTCCACCCATCCAATATCATTCACAATCTGATTGTGGGGCATATCATATCTGCCCAGAATGTTTCCTTCACTATCAAAGATCAAAGCTTTGGTACCCTGGGTACTTTGATCAATTCCTAAAATATATTTATCCTTCATGGTTTAACATCTCCAAAGCCGTGGCTACAATTCCTTCGCAGCTAAGGCCATAATAATCAAATACCTCCTGGGACTTCCCTGCAACTGCGGGTGCATCAGGTAAGGCAAGATTAACCACCTTTTTGGGACATTCTCTGGCGATTAACTGACTTACCATAGAACCCATACCACCAAAATAGGAATGCTCCTCTATAGTGATGATTACCTTTGCATTCTTCGCTGCCTTTAAGACTGCTTCTTCATCCATGGGCTTCACACAGTACATATCCAGTACCGTTGCTCCAATGCCCTGTTTATGTAGTTCCTGTGCTGCAAGATATGCCGGTCTTACCATTTCACCGCAGGCGATGATTGCTACCTCGTCTCCTTCGCATAATACCGAAGCCTTATTCATCTGAAAGTTAACCTGATCCTCACTATAAATATCCTCCACTGGGTTACGTCCAACTCTCACATAAGCAGGCTTATGATCCAGAAGCAGTGCTTCTATCAGACATCTTGTTTGATGACGGTCACTAGGCAGGTAGACTCTCATATTAGGGATTGAAGCCATAGCCGCTATGTCTTGGTTGGAATGATGGGTCATGCCAAGAGAGCCATAGCTAATTCCACCGCTGATTCCAATTAAGGTAACATTGGTATTGGAGTATGCTACATCAACCTTAGCCTGCTCCATGCTTCTGGTTGATAAAAAGCAAGCTGGAGAAGCTGCAAATACTTTCTTACCTGTCTTTGCTAATCCAGCAGCTATGCTAACCAGATTTTGTTCTGCAATTCCAATCTCATAAAATTGCTCTTTGTGGACCTTTGCAAAATCCGTTAAGGAAGCGGAGCCTCTGGAATCACTGCATAAGACAACAATATCCTTATCTGTATTTGCTTTTTCTATTAATACATTACATATAGCTTGACGGTTCGGTATATTATTCATATGCCAATGCCCTCCTTTGTTCTAATTCCTCCATAGCCTGAGCATATTCCTCTGCACTAGGAACCTTATGATGCCACTGGGCACTATCTTCCATGAAAGAAACACCAAAACCCTTAATGGTATCTGCAATCACTACCGTTGGCTTTCCCTTGGTTTCTCTTGCAAGAGCAAAGGCTTCTTTCAGGGAATTGATATTATTTCCCTCTGCATGGATTACATTCCATCCAAAACTTGCCCAACGCTCATCCTGGCTATCCTGGGCCATAACCTCTTCCGTAGAGCCAGAGATTTGAAGACGATTTCTATCAACGATAGCACATAGATTATCCAGCTTATAATGTCCTGCTGCCATAGCACCTTCCCATACGGAGCCTTCTGCCAGCTCACCATCTCCCATAACGGTATAGACACGATTATTTGTTTTATTTGCTCTAGAGCCCAAGGCCATACCCACACATACGGATAAGCCATGCCCCAGGGAGCCGGAATTCATCTCGATGCCTTTCACTTTATTATTGGGATGTCCTATGTAAATGGAATTAAATTGGGAGAAGGTTAGCAACTCCTCTTTCCCAAAGAACCCCCGGTCTGCCAACACTGCATATAAAGACTCTACGGAATGCCCTTTACTTAAGATGAAATAATCTCTATCCTTTTCTTCTGCCAATTCAGGTGAAATGTTCATTTCATCATAATAAAGGGTAACCAAAATATCCATTACTGAAAAATCACCACCGATATGCCCTGTCTTTGCTCGGTAAATCATATCAAGTACATCTTTTCTAAGTTCAAAAGACTTTGCTTTTAAATTATTCATTCTCTAATCAAAACCTCCCTTTAAGCTTGTGCCAATCTAAGAATTACATTTCACCACGAATATACGCCTTTACTTCTTCTTCAATGGGATCATATAAATCGGGCTTAACACCAATATATTTACAAGCTTCATATAATACGGGTACAACATCCTTATGTATGCCCACGCAGTGGTGAATATAGGGACCACACACCAATTTATCTTCCAGACGTTTTAGATTTGCAACCTTAATCCATAGATAGGTTCCCTTGGTATAGGGGCCTTCTACACCCTCTGCATTTCCTAAAAGTAAGGAATATTCACCGTTATCTCCATCAAAACGGCATAGGGTAATCTCCCCATGTTTTGCCTCTGCCTCTACTGCACCAGGATGTTCAAAAGCAAGAGGATAACCAATGGTAGGCTTTTCTTTAGCTACAGAGAGGGGCCAAGGACCACAATGCTGCAAGAGTTCACCATTCTCATCATCGGGATGTCGTACTGTCCAGTCTGCAAAGAAGCCTCTGGTATCATCCAGTGTAGATGCTTCTACTAATAAAGCAGTGATTGCACCATGAATATCCGTCTCACAAACAACAGGAATTCCTTCCTCATTCATTAAGGAATTGGCTGCACAAGGCATAATGCCAAGTTCCCCCTGAAGAGCATTCCAACATTGAATTGCTACAGCACTACAGCCATACTCTTTCGCCAGCTTTGTCATGGCAACCTTTAGTGCGGCAACAGACTCCAGCTGCTCATCCTTTATCTTGATGTGCATGTTGTTTTTGCAATATTCCATAACCTTAGCTACTTCTATCTTCTCTTCCTTCGCCTTCTTCACTTCTTTGGTAAGCTCTGGCATGGGTATGGGTGACAACTGAATATTAAAACGTTCTAAAAGCTCACCTTCATTGCACATGGTTGTCCAGAAATCAAAGGGTCTGGGTCCAATTTGAAGTATTCTAATATTACGGAAGGTTTTTACCACATTACATACTGCTAAGAAATGAAAGATACCCCTGCTAAATTCCGGATCATCTAATCGACAGTTTGTCAAATAGGTAAAGGGTACCTGAAATCTACGAAGTACTTTACCTGTTGCAAACAAACCACATTGACTGTCTCTTAAGCGAATACCATTCTCATCAGGACGCTCATCCCTAGGTCCCCATAAGAGAACAGGAAGGTTTAACTCCTTAGCCAGTCTGGCAACAACATACTCCGTACCAAAGTTACAATGAGGGAAGAACAATCCATCAATCTTCTCTCTCTTGAACTTTTCTGCGATTTTTTCTCTGTCATTCTCATCATAGAACAAGCCTTCCTCATTAATATCTGTTATATCTACGAACTCAACTCCTAATTCCTTCAGCTTATCTCTGGTTAAATTAGCATACTTAATGGCATCCGGTGCACTAAAGATACTTCTTCTCGTTGGGGCAAAGCCAATTCTAATTGTTTTCATAGGGAATTCTCCTTTGTTATTTTTATATTATCTACTAAATGTTTTATATATTTTATTATAAACTATTTATATTAATTTTCAAGATAATTTATATATTGTTTTATATTTTTCATGTATTTGTTTTTACACCTTACAAAAAATCCCTATAAATTAGGCCTGAGATGATTGTATGGGAAATCCTTCCCTATCTCAGGTGTACATCCGATTTCCTAAAAAAAGCATTGATAAAACTTATTACCAAGTTTTATCAATGCTTTTTTAATTTTTATTATCTTCCAGCTTGAAAGCTAAACCTAGGACAATCTCTAAAGATTATTCTTTACGCTCTCCCGTTCTATAAAATCCGTACATACTTGAATCTTTGTACGAACTCCCTCATTATGTTTGATCAATTCCATGATTCTTCGTACCGCCAGCCTTCCCATCTCTTGCTTTGGTACCCTCATACTTGTTAGTCTGGGTGAGGATATCTCGCAGAAGGGAAGATCATCAAAACCAATGATGGAGATGTCCTCCGGTATAGCATAACCCTTTTCTTGAAGAGCTTTCATAGCACCTAAGGCTATCATGTCATTATCAGCAAAATAAGCAGTAGGCAGGCTTGGCTTCCTTTCCAAATATTCAATCATATCCTTGTAGGCACCATTCATTGTCGTACTGAGCTCCACAGTATAGTGAGGATTATACTCTATGTGGTTTTCCCTTAAAGCAGAATGATAGCCGGATTGCCTTTGCTCAAATCCCAGGATACGAAAACTTCCTTTCAAATACCCTATTTCATTATGACCCTTTGCATGGAGATAATTGATTGCCATTCTTACAGAATCTGCATTATTAATAATCACTCCATCAAAATCCATATCAAAGCTCCAGTAATCCAATAACAAGATTGGGCATTGTGCTGTTTTATACACCATAAGCTCTTCTGGGGATAATTCCGTTCCCAGAAGGATTATGGCCGTTCCTGGCTCATTCAGCATCTGCTTTGCCTGCTCTAAATAGTCCGGATGTCCAAAATCCAAATTGCCAATTGTCATCTCATACCCAGATTCTCGACACTCCTGCTCAATTCCATTGATAAGAGAGGCAAAAAAAGGAGTATCATCAATGATTAAACCGTTTTTTTTATAAATTACTAGCCTTATTTTTGTAATTGCTTTACTATCTATATATCCTATTTCTCTGGCAACCCGAAAGATTTCCTCTGCTGTTTTTTGATTTACACCCTTTTTCAAATTCAATGCATTGGAAACAGTCGCAGGTGAAAAACCAGTAATTACACTGATCTGCTTTATACCTTTTTTCAATCACTCACACCCATTCTCTTATAGTTTGTATCCTTTACTTATATAATATTAAGTATATTTATTATATTATAAATTATTTATATAAAATATCAAGTAAAATTTTACACAAAGTGAATAGGCCGTGAATAGGCAAAAAGCATACCATGCTCCAAAACTTGACAAAGAGCCAAAAAAACTTCTTGAACACCCCTTACTCTTCAGGAAGCTTCAAGAATCAATTCTTTGGCTTAATCAATATAACCTTTTTAAAAATCGTAACAGTTCTACCTATAAAGAATGCACAAAATAAAGTCCCATACCCAATTCCTATTATCTTTCCTACGAATATAAATGATATGATCAATGCCATTAATACCGATGCAATATCAAAAAGAATTTTTGCCATTCCCAAATCTTTGTTCATTAACTTTGCTATTTCATTTGTAAGCCCATCTGGTGGTATAGGTACAATATGCATACTAATGGTAATAAAAATCCCTAATGCTGTAAAGAAAACAGCCAGCAGCATTACTGCTAATCGCTGATGGTGCTGCGATAATTGAAATGACAAGTAATGATTAAACAGTGTTGTAAATTTACCGAATAAGATTCCAAAAGGAAGCTGAAGTAAAAGATTTTTATTATAGTTGTGATTTCTTTTCATTATAAGAAATTGGATTAAAATATATAGTAGGTAGCATAACATTGTTGTATTTCCCAGTTCCATACCAGATATTTGGGATATTGTATATGGTAAGGAATTTACAGGAGAGACTCCATAATCAGTCTTGATATTTAATACAACACCAAGTGCCAACATTCCAACTCCCAGTAAATAAATTAACACACGTACTATCAAATTACTTCTTTTACCTCTCACAATACCCATAGCTTTCCTTAACCTACGAGCTTGAAGACATAAAGTTTTGTATAAAAAAATCATTTTTTATCTACCCTCCCGTAGCACTATAATGGTTTGTTACAAAGGGGACAGTCACATAGGGCATTCCCGGCCATTAATATAATAATTTGCTGCCGGGAAGCCACCCCCTTATCTGTCATTACTGTTTCATTAAGAACTCGCTACCTATTCAGCCCAAAGCATGAGTTCTAACAGGGTATGATATCTTGATTTTTTCCATTATTGTCAAAGTCTCTTTTTTTCCAAGCTAAATGACTCAAAATCAATTGCATCCTTTCCCTCATATCGAAACCAAAGTGCAAATACACCTTTTTCTATTCTGCATTCTGCATATGACATAGCCCAGTCCTCAGAAGCTGTAATTGGTATCCTTGCCACAGGTTCTCCCGTCACATCAGTTAAAACTTGTAACTCACCATTTCCTTTTCCCCGTGTTCTTATGGAAATCCTATCCAACCCTTGAATATCGAAATACTTATATCCAGCCATGGAACCAAGACGCATATTTGCAATATATTGTCCAGGACGATCTTCTCTGTCTTCTCCATCCTGGGTGAAGTAAGGATGATTTTCTCCTATTTGTTTTTTTGGTTCATATGGTGCAGCTCCCTCTTCGCTCATCAAGCAGCATGCTATGGCGGCACTATAACTGCCTAGCCCTTCAAGGGGTCCTCCATTTAGTCCACAAGATGTCATTTCAACCTGTGGTATGTAACCATTAGAAAGAATTTTGATTCTTTCTGCACATCCTTGCCTGGAATAAGAATTACCGTTGGTCTGCCGATGGTAAAAAACATACCACTCACCACATATCTTCACAATACTGCCATGGTTTGTTCCTGTATAATTAAGAGGCTTCATCCTACCCTGATAAAAAATATCACCGTTAGATATGATTCTTCCCCCAAACTCAAATCCTCTGTCAGGATATTCTGAAATGGCATAACACAAATCATGACCATGTTCTGATGAGTATATAAAATAGTATTTGTCTTTCACTTTTCTTATAGAAGGAGCTTCAAAAAAGGCATTCCCATGAAAGCTTGTATTCAAAGAGTGTTCACAACTGGGTACTATTACAATAGGACCTCTCTTTATTGTAATCATGTCCTGATCTAATTCTGTTACCATGGCCCCATCTGCAATTGGCTTCGGCAAATGAAATCTATTTTTTGCTTCACCCGTAATGCAAAATCCGGTATAAAGATATACTCTACCATCGTCATCAGCCAATAGACCCGGGTCATATTGAAATAGATCCGCCTCTCCCTCTCCCAATATGGTTCCATCCTGATACATTACATGTCCATAATAACTATATTTGCCTGCTGGGGTGTCACTCACAGCAACACCAATCGTACCCGAAAAATCAAAAGCATAATATAGATAAAATCTCCCGTCTGCTCCTTTCACTATATCCGGAGCAAACATCCGTCTCTTCTGTGGATGCTCAATTCTGGGATCACTTGATTTCGTATAAATAACTCCTTCATATTTCCAGTCTCCCAAATCATCCACCGGTGCCGACCAGCAAACATAGTCGTTCAAACAAAATTCATTCCCGTTAAATCTATCATGGCTTCCATATATATATACCCTATCATTAAATACATACGGCTCACCATCTGGAACATATTCATAACTGGGTAAATACGGATTGACTGCCTGCTTACTCAAATGACATTTTCCTCCATTCAAAAGCTCCTTGTCCCATTTATCAGTACAATAGAACAGGGAGCTCACTTAATATTTCTAATAGCACTTACATTACTTACTATTTCATGCTATTACTTACATTACTTACTATTTGTTTCACTGACAACATTATCGTTCTTTAATAGCTGCTTTCATTACATTCGTCTGAGTTATCTCATCGTTGGAGAATTCTCCTGTGATCTCTCCTTCATTAAGGACAATCACTCTATCACTCATGGATATTAGTTCTGGCATATCAGATGAAACCATAATAATTGATACTC
The DNA here is from genome assembly GCA_023443625.1 of Bacillota bacterium. Next base: position 124,837 of record JAEZTQ010000005.1, read on the forward strand.
CCGCTTCAACCAACTCATCCATAATTTTATAAAATTCAGCCTTGGCACCTACATCGATTCCTTTTGTAGGTTCATCTATAAACAAAATCTTAGGATTTTTCATTAACCACTTACCCAGAACCACCTTTTGTTGATTCCCTCCTGAAAGGTTTACAACCATGGTTTCCATTGATGGTGCCTTCACCCGCATCCGTTTAAAAATAGATTTTGTTTCTACTTCTTCTACCTTCCTATCAATAAAGAGTTTCTTGGGTAATTGGGGCAAACAAACCAGACTCAAATTCTCCTTAATGGACATAGTCTGAACAAAACCAGTCAACTTCCTTTCTTCTGTTACATATCCAATTCCAGCTTTAATTGCATCTTCAGGACTATTGACTGTGACCTTTGTACCATTTATTCTAATTTCTTTTTTTACACCTTTCGTTATTTGCCCAAAAATAGCTCCCAGTGTCTCACTTCGACCTGCTCCAACCAGACCCCCCAATCCCAAAACCTCACCCTTGCGGAGTTGGAAACTAATACCATTTACAATATTGCGGTGTTCAATTGTAGGATGGGGCACCAACAAATTATTAACCTCTAAAACAGGCTCTCCTATTGCATGTTTCGTTTTTGCATACATATTCTCTACTTTACGTCCAATCATTCCTTCAACAAGTGTGTCATGATTAAAATCTTCAATATTACCCGTAGTAATAACACAACCGTCCCGAATAATTGTTACTCTGTTACAAATACGAAATACTTCTTCCAGTTTATGAGAAATGTAAATGCAGGAAACACCTTCGTTTCTAAGCTTCTCTAGATAATTCATTAAAATATTTACTTCCGAATCTGTTAAAGCAGTGGTAGGTTCATCCAATACCATAATCTTAGGTTTTGCAACCATAGCTCTCACAATAGACATTAATTGTAATTGTCCGCTATTAAGATGCCTTGCTAAAGTTTGTGGAGATACTGGAAGCTGCAATTGCTCCAATAGGTCTTTTGTTTCACTGTAAAGTTTTTTATAATCTATAAAACATTTACCCGGAAGGTTACCGACATAGATATTCTCTGCAACACTTGCATCATAGATAGCATTTACTTCTTGATAAACCATCTCAATACCATTTTTCTTTGCATCTGCTACAGACATAAATATCTGTTCTTTACCATCGATCCAGATCTCGCCATCGTATTCTTTTTTTGCGTAACTGCCGCTAAGTACTTTCATCAGCGTTGATTTTCCAGCACCGTTCTCTCCAACAATGCCTAGTATCTCGCCTTTTTTTACATTAATTGAAACATCATTCAGTGCAAGAACACCAGGAAACTTTTTAGTAACATGTTTCATTTCCAAAATTGTATCGCCCATTTATTTCCTCCTATATCTACGGCGTTCTGCGTCTCTTAATAATGTCGATAAATAAGGCAGCAACCAAAATCAAACCGTAAACTACATTCTGCCAGGTAGTCGGTACACCCATGACTAATAGTGCATTTGTAATAGTGGCAAACAATATACACCCTAGCAACGAACCTATTACCGTACCAGAACCACCTCTCAGACTGGTTCCTCCTATAATACACGAAGCTAGAATTGTTAGTTCTGTCCCACTTCCTGCTGTCAGCTGAGCACTAGCAAAACGTGAACAGTACAGACAACCTGCCAACGCTGCAAATACTCCCACCAATATAAACAGCTCTCCATGTCTCTTTTTTACATTAATACCTGCCAGATGAGCAGTCTCTGGATTTCCACCAACAGCCAGAGTAGAACGACCGTATTTCATACGTGTCAATACAATCTGTCCAATTATACCAACCACTAGAGCATATAAAATAGTAATCCATATGGAGCCAAAAAGCCTTGTCTTTGCCAATGACTGAAAAGCACCTGATATACCGCTAACAGGATTATTATTTGTTATTACTGATGCAACTCCTTTAACAACATAAGAGGTTGCCATTGTTGCAATAAAGCCAGGCATAGAAAACTTTTCAACAAGAATACTATTGATAAGTCCTACAGTTCCACCTACAGTTACCGCCAGAAGGATGGATAAAACAAGTGGTACACCATTCGTTTCAGCTAATGCTGCAACCAGACCACCAAGGGTAGTGGTAGCTGCGATAGAAAGATCCATCCTTCCCGAAGCAAGTAAAAAAGTTAAAGGCACTGCAATCATTGCCGTGAAACTTGAAGTTCTTAAAATATCATACATATTAGATAAACTTAGAAATGCTGGATTTACAATAATCGCTGCCAAAAATAATATAAAAAGCGGTAGGATAACACTGATTTCCTTAATATCCAGTAATGATTTCAACTTAAACAAGCTCTTTTTTTCCATTTTAACCTCCTACCTGTAACTTATTACAGGTATAATTAATTCAAATCAATATCATTTTCTTTACAGTATTGTTCAACATCTTCTTTTAAAACCCAGATTTTTCTTGCTGGATTACTATATTCGTATTCTTCCCCATTTAAAATTTTCTGTGCAACATTGCAAAAATCCTCACCAATTCCAACTGAATCAACCGATGATGTTGCCATCAGATCACCATCCAATACTCTGTTGAAGGCATCTGCCGTCAACTCAAGACCTGTCGCAATAAACTTACCCTGAAGTCCATTTTCTGCTACAAACTGTGATGCTCCAAGTGCTCCATAAAGATCTGCACAGGCAACCGCATTCAGATTCGGATTTGCCAAATAGAATGCACTAAGCTTATCCTGAGCAGTAGCTGCATTACTGTCCGTTGAGGCAACATCAATTTCATTGATACTTCCTGTAAAGTTCTCTTTAATTGCATCAGCAACGCCTTGTCTATTCTTAAGCTGAGACGGATTATCCGTTGTTGACATCAAGGTAACATAATTAATAGCTTCATAGCCTAATTCGTTTGCAAACTTTGCTATTTGTACCCCCTGGGAATGTCCACTAGCATAGGAGTCAATCCCTACAAATGCACTACAATATTCTTCACCGATATCTGTCATAGAGATCAAAGCAACTCCCTGCTCTTTTGCTCTTTTTATAATATCTCCATACATGTTTAAATCATTAATTTCCATGCATATAGCATCATATCCCTGTGTTAGTGCATTTTCAGCCAACTGAACCATTTCAGAATCATTACCTGCATTTTGAGGAGTCCAATAGGATCCTTCTAATCCTAATAACGCACAACCTTGAATAAATCCTCTTTCAATATTGCCCCAGTAAGATCCACCACTCTGCACTCCAATAGCCACAATTTTAAATTTTTTATCAGTCTTATCTGTTGTATTCCCTTCCACTGTATCAGTTTCCGATTTATCAGTTTCCGATTTATTAGATTCAGTTTTATTTGTATTACCACATGCCACTAGGGAAAAACTCATTAATAACGCAACAAACAGTATCATTATTCTAATTTTTTTCTTCATAATAACAATCCTCCTTAGTCATCTCACATCTTAAGCTTTGTTTTTGATGGTATGTAATTTTAAATGATTACGTTTACAAATATACACTGGCGCCTGTGCATTTCGTGCTCGTTCCCATATGATGAATAATACCAAACATTATTGTATATGTCAATATATTTTGTTAAATATGCAAGCAAAAATATGATAAATTGCTATATTTTTATACATCAATTATAAAGATTTACAAAATGTTTATCACTTCTTCGTGCCCGTGCACATATTATTCCTTTTATTGACTACTGCTTTTATATATAGTATAATAGCAACTATCAATACATCATAGGAGTTAATACACATGGTCACAATAAAGCAAATAGCTGAGATTACAAACGTCTCTCGCGGCACGATAGATCGTGTGCTTAATAACCGCGGAGGAGTCAGCCCAGAAACTGAAAAGAAAGTAAGATCTGCCATAGAGGCTCTTAATTATCTTCCCAATAAAGCAGGGAAAAATCTTGCAGTCAGAAAACGTAAACTTAAATTTGGATTTATTTTATTTTCACCAAGTAGTTATAATCCATTTTTTAAAATTGTTGAAGATGGCATCAAAGAGAAAGCTATGGAATTACAGGAATTTGGTGTGTCCGTTGATATACGATATGCTCCCTTCAACGCACATGACCAACAACTAGAGTTACTTGATTATTTTGCCAAGAATGAATTTAACGGAATTGCGATTACCGCACTTAATGTTCCCGAAATCGCAAAGAAAATAAACGAGGTCTCAGAATTGGGAATACCAGTAGTTACTGTGAATACCGATATTCCTAATTCTGCTAGACTCGCTTATGTAGGAAGTAATTATTATAAATGCGGGGAGGTTGCTGCTAATGTCATGGGACTGATAACAAACGGTAGTTCAAAAGTTGGTATTATCAGTGGTTCCTATAATATTATGTGTATAACTGAAAGAAGTGCCGGTTTTGCTGATTACTTATCCCATAACTATCCCGATATTGAGATTATTGATATTGCATACAACAATCAATATGATGAAATTGAAAACTACTTAATTACTAAAAAAATGTTGGAAGCACATCCTGAAATCAGCGGGCTATTTCTGGCTTCTGCAGGTGTTAGCGGTGCTTGTAGAGCAGTTAAAGAATTCGACAGAAACATAAAGGTAATTGCATATGACTTAGTACCATCTTCCAAGCAGCTTCTAGAACAAAATATTGTGTCTGCAATCATTGACCAAGAACCTATGTATCAGGGAAAGATGCCTTTAGAAATTCTTTTCGAAGCCGCAACAGTTGGTACAACATCCATCAACAAGTTCTACTATACTGATGCCATAATTAAGGTACAAGCAAATCTGTAGAAATCATTGCTTTGAGCTTTTTTTGCCTATGAGCTATCATTAATTGATTATTCCACCTCTCACACCGTATATACATACCCTTTGGTATCAGCAGTTCTTTAGCTTTCAAAGTTATAAGATAATAGTCAGACATGGTAGTATATCCCAGTCTGACTATTGTATTATTTGTAAGCCTGCTATTTAGTATTTTCACTGCTCTCCAATAACTTATGTAATTACTTTGCTATTTACCCGAAATGGTATTTGATTTTAGCAAACATGTCTTCCAGAATGACCCTGCTGTCAATACTATGATATACCCGTATCCTTCGATTATCACTTACATATTTCCCATAGCTGCCATCGGGATTAATACGTTGTGCCTTCCTGTACTCCATATTTTTCATCTGTGATGTAATTAATATACCAACCGCAGGACTATCTCCCAAGGACCACCCTTCTCCAGAACGAATAATCATAGTTTTAGCCCCTTTACTAGCCTCCCTTGCTATATCATCAAAGTTCATAGCACATTCCACTTCATTTACTCGCATTAGGTTGTCTACTAGATAATTCCCTATAGCACCACAGGGTTTTACCTTATCGAATAGTTCATGGAATGACACTTCCATCATTGTATAAGCACTAAAGGGAATTTGCCACAACTCTATATTAGAGCTTAATATCACATTAATTGCACAAAGATCATTTCCTGCATTAAAATCCATCCTGGCTCCAGTATATGAACCTCCTCCTACCCAAATAGCAGTCAATTTTGATGTTATCTCTGGATTAATCAGATATGCAGATGCCAGATTCGTTATTGCGCCCATATTCAGAACAAACAAAGGTCTATCATCTTCCTTTAAAGCTTCTTCTACAATAAATTTGGCTCCTTCTGAATTACCAGCTGTCTTTTCATCCAATAGAGCAGTTTTCTCCCCTCTATATACGGGAATATGGCTCATATCCATCAGCTCAAGTATTTTTTTTATTTCCATATAACTTCTTTCCATACTGTCTGTATAATTACGTGTTCCGAATTGCTCAGCAACTATTCCAACTACATCAAACTTAGGCGTAAGGAGTGCATGAACAATAGCAAAATGATCATCAGCCTCAGCATAAGCATCCGTATCAATAATTACTCTGATTTGTTTGTTGTAAGGTACCTTGTAAAGTTGATTCTTCATATAATAATCCTCCAAAATTTATTTTGTCTATATCTAAACAGTACTGAGCCATATCACTATGAAATAAATTTTATTACAATCTATGTACTCAAATCATTTCAAAGTATACTCTACAAATACTCAGGGAACTTAAGCATTTTCATCTACCTTCATCATTATTCAATGATTAAATTTATAATGCCCATGGAAGTGATCTGTTACGATTTTATCATAATTTCATGTAATAGCATACTCAATTCAGAAGAAAAATGAAAAATTGCGAAATAGTAACAACAATTGGAAATCAATTAGCACAAACTTATAAAAGCATGATAGCCTCTTATACACTCATTTCATATGTGTATAAGAGGCTAGTTACGTTAATTATTCATAAATTTATAGTTATATAGTGATCTCATTGTATTTATATGCCATTGGGCATGTTGGCGCAAGTACCTTTTTCCATATTATACTATTTAATAAAGGTTTTCCTAGTCATTAATTACAGTTTTTGTTTCCAATCTTTCATGTTTCCTTTGTAGAAGACATATGGTGTTCCTGCTAATACTGCAGTACCGCCATCACCATTGTCATAAGCTTCAAATACAGTCTCTGGATACTCACGGAAGGAAGCCATGGTAAAGCTTGATCCAACTGAGCCATCAAAACTACCATCGATGGTTGCTAAGGTGGAGGCTGCAGAAACAGCACCAAGGTGAATAACATCCCAAAGCATCATGTAAGGGCAAACAGATGCAAATGCATCATCTGAAGCTTCTGCTGGCATGAAGGATTGCATCTCAGAAGGTAATCCTAAACCAGTTAATCTAATCTTGCTATTAGAAGTCTTAAGGGTCTGTCCCGCTGCTGCAATACCTACTGTTGTAGGGGAAATAATACAGTCAACTTTGTTCTCTGCAACGAATGCCTGTGCTTGGGTAGTAGATTCTGTTAAGTCATCATTTCCGTATTTTTTATCGATTTCAGTATTTACTTTACCAGCATAAACGCTGTCCTGTAATTCTACTTCCATTGCTGCAATCCAGCTATTTTGTACTGGAGTATCGATGGATGCGGAAAGAACACCCAAATTAATCATATCACCAGAATAATTTGCCAAAGCATCAGTAACTGCCTTCTTCATATCGCCATCTTCTGGATAATCAATGCCAAGGGTAATTAACACCGCGCCCTGAACTAAATAAGCACCAATGTCCTTAGTTTCTGCTTGATTTACATGGGTAGTGCGATATTCTGCACTTGCTGCAGAGTCAATGGAAGTGATAGCGATACCTGCTTCTTTTGCTTTCTTAAATACTTCATTATAACCCGCATCACCATTCGTAGAGATAGTAATAGAAGCTACTTTTTGTGTGATAAGCTCATCCAATAACTGAACCTGTGCTGCTACAGTTGTTTCAGCAGGACTCTTATAAACTGCTCTCTCACCTTTTGCAGTCATATACTCATTAAAGCCTTCAAACATTAAATCACCAAAGGTATTACCCGTTGATTTGAACATAAAGACATGTGCCCCTTCTAAGGAATCATTTTTCTTTGTGTCTGTAACAGAGCCCCCATCCTTTGATGTCGATTGTGTTGTGGAGCAGCCTACCATTACACCTGCCATCATAACAATTGATAGGCCAAGAGCTAATAATTTTTTTAGTTTCATTGCTTACATCCTCCCATATTATTATTTTCATAATAAATCGAGTTTCCCGATTTATCCTCTATATAAACAGTTCTCCACTGTCTATACCATACATTAATTACGACTTTTTTCTTTCATAAACGCTTTATTATTCTTGTTCATTTGTAATGTTTCACAAAATGTTTTTCCTATGGATTTTATATTGGGTATTAACACTGCTATTATAAGGATGAAACCAATCATAATTTTTCTTGAGTTTGCATCCACACCCATTAAACCTAAGGTATAAGATAAGAAGGTCATAATAAGTGTAGCTATTACTGGTCCATAGACCTTACCCTTACCGCCATTGGTTGAAATACCACCCAATACACAAATCGCAATGGCATCTAACTCATAGCCAGTACCCATGGTAGAGCTGACGCCACCACCCATACGGCCTACAAAGAAAATGGAAGTAATACCCGCCATAACACCCATAATGATAAATACGATCAGCTTCGTTCTTTCCACGTTAATGCCGGAATAAGTAGCGCAAGTAGGATTGTTACCGATGATATATAGCTTACGACCAAAGGTAGACTTATGGAGTATCAATAAGAAGATCATAGCCATTCCCAAGAAACAAATTAGGGACAGGGGAATACCCATAATATTGGTCCATGCAAGCTGTACATAAAACTGCGGGAAATTCTTTAATACATTTACATCAAGTATGATTTTAACAATACCGCGGAATAGCATGGAAGTTGAAATGGTTACAATAACGGCTGGCATCTTTATATAAGCTACTAGAAACCCGTTGAATGCCCCACACAATCCTCCTACCAAAACACCAAATAAAACACAAAAGAGAGTAGGAAGTCCTGCGTCCATAGACAACCCAGTTACCATGGATGCCATAATCATAATCGAAGCTACGGATACATCAATATCACCAAGCATCAATATAAAGATCATACCAAGGACCAAAGGAGATAAATCCATTCCTGATTGAATAATAGATTGTATGGTTCCTGGCGCTAAATAAAGATTACTCTTCGTCAGCATTAACACAACATTAATTAAAATAAGAATGTATACCAGAATCATTTCCCATTGAAGTAGGAATTTTCTTATATCAAATTTATCTTTTACTGCTAAGTTATAAGCTGGGGCCTTTGTTTTGTCAGACATTAGATGTTCGCACCCCTTTCTTTTAATACACGTTTTTTGGCTGATAGAAGTGTAAATAGGTTAATTGCTACTGCTACAATAATAATTCCACCTTGTATGGCACTCTGCCATACACTTAATCCAGGAAGCAAACTAATGAAATAGGTAATAACACTCATCATTAATGCACCTATGACAACACCATCCATTCTACCCTTACCACCGGTAATGCTTACACCACCAAGGATACAGATAGCAATTGCGATCATCTCATATCCTTCTCCCATGCCATAGTAAGCAATAGCGTAGTTCGCAGTATACAACATACCTGCCAGACCTGCTAAAGCACCACAGAGGGTGAATGCTAATAAGGTTACTTTGGACTCATTAATACCTGCCACCTTTGCTGATGCCTTATTGGTACCAATGGCATAAATTCTTCTACCTGGAGAAGTAAATCCCAGAAAAATACCTGCAATAATAAAGATAAAGACTGTAATCCATAAGATGTTATATACTCCAAACACCTTTCCTGTAGCAAACTTTAGATACCCTTCTGTAAATTGATGAGGGAACCACCACTTACCACCGGAGGCCAGGAAAGCAAAACCTCGATAAATATACATGGTACCCAGGGTTGCAATCATAGGAACCATCTTAAGATATCCTACAATAAATCCATTAAAAGCACCGCAGAAAGCCCCCACCAAGATTGCAAGGATAACCCATATAAAGGCTGGTAAATCCGTATACTTACTCATCAAAGAAGAGCAAATGACACCAGAAAGCCCTAGGGTTGAGGCAACGGATAGATCAATACCTCCCGTTATGATTACCAAGCTCATACCAACCGCCAGTAACATATATACTGCATTGTTTTGTAACATGTTTATAATTGAGTTTACAGAATACATGGAGGGTGTAATAAATGCTGCAATGATTAGGAGTACTGCGAAGGCAATTACAAGACCCGTATTCCTACTATTTAATAAATTTTTACTAATTGATTTGTTCTGGTTTTTCACAGCTTATTCCCCCCTTCTTTTTGATCTAAAGATGCTTCTAATATTTTCTCCTGGGTAGCACCCTCAATCGGGAAGCTTCCTGTCACACGGCCAGACTTCATAACCACTATACTATCTGCCATACCTAACACCTCTGGCATCTCTGAGGAAACCATAATAATGGCATAACCCTTACAGGCTAGTTCATTCATAATTTCATATATGGAATACTTGGCACCTACGTCGATACCTTTGGTTGGCTCATCCATAATAAGAACTTTAAGGTCACAGGTTAATAATTTGGCAAATACTACTTTTTGCTGATTACCTCCGGATAAAGAGGATGGGGGAGCACTAATGTCCTTGGCCTTTAAGTTGATTTTCTGGCATAGGGCTATGGCATTCTCTATCTCATCTTCTTCCTTTATTAAGGTCATCTTCTGGAACTTCTTCATGGATGCTGATGAAACATTCTTAAAGATAGGAAGTTCATTGATTAGTCCCTGTATCTGACGATCTTCTGGCAAGAGTCCGATACCGTATTTTAAAGCATCGATTGGACTATTGATATCTACTGTTTCCTTGTTCAATTGGATTGTTCCACCATCTATGTTCATAATTCCAAACAGGCTTTGACATACCTCTGTTCTACCTGCACCTACCAATCCCGTCAAAGCAAGAATTTCACCTTTTCTTACTTTAAAGGATACATCTTTAAAGTAGCCTTCTTTGGATATATTATTAACTTCAAGAACTACCTCTCCCATTTTTGCAGTTTTTGGCGGGTACATTTTATCTAATTCTCTATTTACCATTTCTGTGATTAACTGTTGATTTGATATTTCATCTACATTCCAGGATCCTATGTATTGGGAGTCTCTAAAAACTGTTACTCTAGTAGCAAGACGATACATATCTTCAAATTTGTGTGTTATAAAGATAATGGATACACCTTTATCCCTTAACCTTTCTGTGATGAGATATAATTCCTCGCATTCTTTCTTACTTAATGACGCTGTAGGTTCATCCATGATTAAAATCCTTGCATCTCTGGATAAAGCTTTTGCAATCTCAACTAACTGCTGCTGGGCAACACTTAAGCTCCCCATAGGCTTTAAAACATCAATCTCTGTGCTTAAGGGTTCAATTAACTCTTTCGCCTTTTGGTTCATTTGCTTCCAGTTATATAACCCAAGTTTATTCTTAATCTCCTGACCCATAAAAATATTTTCAGTTACGGTCAAATCAGGAAATGCCGTAACATGCTGATAGATAGCGTCTATTCCAAGCTTAGCTGAATCTGATGTGGAACGCAGTACTACCTTCTCTCCTTCTAAGAGCATCACTCCACTATCTGGCTGATGTACACCAGTTATTACTTTAATGAAAGTTGATTTTCCCGCTCCATTTTCTCCCATGAGAGCATGTATCTCGCCCCTTTTTAACTGAAAATTGACACCGTTCAGTGCAGTAACGCCACCAAAGGTTTTTACTACCTCTTTCAGTTCCAAGACATAATTACTCATCTTGTTTTTCTCCTTTCCATCCTGCCGTTTATCTATTGCAAGTTTTTCACTTGTTATTCTAATTACATATGTCCTTGCGGCCTTCCTATCTTTAAATTAATCATACTAGATATGAGTATAATTCCAATGGTAATATTTTTTGATATAAGGTAAATTTATTTTCAGGCAAAATCTTACAATAAGTGTAAGGAACCGATATTTTAAAGAAAGAAAAGGCATATTCAAGCAATCCATTAAGGATAACTTAAATATGCCAGGTATAACAAACAGGATAGTTTTTTACCTTGACCCTCATAGCCAAGGGTTTCAAATAATTAAAATAGCTCCTTCCAATCTTTGATATTATTCTGATCAAATTTTAATGGGGGTGCAACGATGACTTCAGTGCCACCATCATCACTAGACGTAATTCTATAGCTTCCTAACTTACCTGCACTAAAGTCTTCTCCCGCTGCCCCCCTTATACTTCCTTCCACCAGCGCAAGAGATACATAAGCAGAGAGTCTTCCCATGTCTATGGGGTTCCACAGATACATATAAGGACAAACAGGATTATCGTCCTCGATATAAGGTGCCATTTTTGAAGGCAGTCCAAGCCCAGTTACCTTTACCTTGGTTAAGTCCCCCAATTCCTTCAGAGTTTTGGCTACTGCTTCAATACCTACAGCTGTAGGCGCACAAATCACTTTTAAATCTGGATATTCCTCTAGTAATTGATCTGTTTTATCCATGGAAGTTTCATAATCATCTTTTCCATACACAATATTTACTAAGGTTAATTTAGAATACTTAGGCTCCTCCATAGCAAGCTGCATCGTAGTAATCCAAGAATTCTGATTCGTTGCCTGACTGGTTGTAGACAAAATTGCCCACTGCCCTTCTCCACCGGTTATATCGTATACAGCATCCATAAGTGCTTGTCCAATTTTTGCAGTGCTTGCTTGATTTACAAAGGTCATACGACTGGCCGCATTGGTATTGGAATCTAATGTGGATACTTTAATTCCCTCCTCCATCGCCTCCATTAATGCAGATTGAAGGGCATCCGTATCATTGGCAGCAATTGAAATAGAGTCAACTCGCTGTGAAATCAAGGAACGTATAAGAAAAATTTGCTCTTCAGCAGAAGCCTCCTCAGGACTTACGATGATACAGTTCCCTCCCTCCTGGGTTATAATCTCCTGAAAGCCTTGGGCTGCTAAATCATTATAAGGGTTTCCCTGGGATTTTGTGATAAGGGCAAAGGTCTTTTTATCTGCCCTATTCTCTTCGGGAATTTGAGTCATTTCACATCCGGTTAATATGGTGGAACTTATAAGTACAACAAATAAAATCCAAATATATTTCATCTATATATTGCCTCCTCCATGACTAAACCAAGCTGTTTTCAGTATTCTCCTATGGTAAATTCTTTTAGGATTGATTCTCCTGTAGCTTAGCCGGTATCCTAATCTCCACTTCCGTTCCTTTTCCTGGGCTACTGCGAAAGGTAAGTCCGTATTCTTCTCCAAAGAGTAATTTTAACCTGCTATTGGTATTATCTATTCCAATATTAGTTCCCGTTTTCTTTTTATTCTTTCCTGTAAGAATGCCCTGTACTTCCTCTTCTTCCATACCAATTCCATCATCGGACACCACCAGAACAATATCCCTATCTTCTCTCCAACCCATGATAATAATAGTACCCGTTTTACTGTCCTTCTCCATTATTCCATGGAGTATACTATTTTCAACAATAGGCTGTAGTGTCAACTTCGGCATCTGATAATCCATTAATTCATCGGACACATCCACGAGAAAATCAATTCGATTCTCATAACGCATATTCTGTAACTTACAATATAAGGTCAGATGTTCCAACTCCAATCCTATGGTAGCGTCAGCATTTCTTTTACTTAGGGTTAATTTATAAAACTTAGCTAAGGATTGAACGGCAGTTGTTACCTCCTCCTGCTTCCCCGTTAGAGACAGCCAGTTAATCATATCCAAACTATTGTACAAAAAATGGGGATTGATTTGGGATTGTAAGGCCTTAAATTCTGAGATACGTAGCTCTTCCGCAGATTTCTCTTGCTCCTTGAGCAAATTGTTTATTTCATCGGACATATAATTATAGGTATCTATCAAAGAACCTATTTCATCCTTTGACACATCTTTGATCTCTATGGGCACAGGAACACCATATTTCACGGATTTCATCTGTTCGATAACTGTCCTCACCCTTACAACAATAGAATTGGATATAAGCATAGATATGGCAAGGGCAACCAAAGAAAACAAAATATAAAATCCAAAGAACATATATACGATTAGTTTACCCTTATCCATCAAATCCGCCATGGGTAAAATAGACACCAACCGCCAATTGGTATTGATTACATTATAATAACCTACATAATAACTCTCACCCAAAAATGTCTTAGTAGCATATTTTTTTTCACTTCCTATGATTGTCTTTATATCATCATTGGTCATTAAATAAGCCCCAGACAGTGTTCTATCAGAGGAGGCAACCATAGCATCCCGTTCATTGATAATATAGGATGCTCCTTTGGAAATACTAATGTTCTGCTTTAAAATATCATCGAATTTTTCCTGGTTGAAATAGACTGCGATATAGGCTGCCTCTTCCATCTCTGCTGTCTGAAAATTCATCCTAAAAATATACGCCATATCACCCAATTCTCGAGTTTCCCTTGGTGATAAATATAGGGAAGGACTGTATAATGTGGTTATATTCTTGGAATTGAAAATACCGTACCAATAGGTACCATATACCTTGGATAAGGGTTGTACCACTGAAATATTCTCTTCTCTTCCTATCCGCAATATTTCCTCAAAGCTTTCATCCACATAGATTCTAATGGCAGTAATGAGAGATTGGTCCTCTAATGATTTCACATATTGTTCGAATTCCTTCATTCTATCCTGTGCAACAATATAGTCTCCGGCTTCATCCTTACCAATCTCTGACATATGTTGAATGATTCTATTCTCTGTCATCACGTGGGAAACATTGGTAATCTGTGTCAGTGTAGCTTCTATGGTACTGGTGGTTTGCTCCGCTAACGCTTGTTCTGAAAGGATGGCATCTGTAACTATGATATCATATAGCTTACCATATAAGGTAAAGGTCAGAACTAGGGTGGGTATAATAATTAAGGTCATATGAGATATTAAAAGCTTCGTTCGTAGTTTTAGATTAAACCGATAGGATTTCCTGATCCGTTCCATAGTTTTTATCATGCCATTATCTTCTCCCTATATTCTGAAGGTGACAATCCAACACTCTTTTTAAAACTTTTAGTAAAATAATTACCATCCGTATACCCTACTTTAGAAGATATTTCATTGATCTTATTTCTAGGATCTCCTAGAAGATGTTTTGCTCTTTCAATACGATAGTCCGTTAGATATTGATTTAAGGTATATCCTGTTTCATTTTTAAATACAGTACATCCATAGGCAGTGGAAAGCTGCACATGTTCACTAATATCTTTTACTGATAAATAATCCTTCGAATAATTTTTATGTATAAAATCCTTCATCATAAAAATAATCGGGTTTTCTTGCTTTCGGTTATTTACAGCAAAAATTAATGCCTCTAACTTATCCAATAATAAACCATGGAGCTCATCTAGAATCTGGCATTCGAAAATAAGATCCCATATGGTAGATGCATCCTCTTTCTGGGTTATCATTAATGTCACATAAAGATTTTCAATACTAATAAATAATTTAAAATAAAGATCCTTAACTCTACTGGGTAGAAGGGTGTTTCCATTTTTTAGACTTTCATAAATCTCCTCAGCCATACTCTTAGCTCTATGAAATTCCTGTTGGGATACCGCCAGAACAAATGCCTTTGATGGCTCTTCTATCTCCATAATATTATGCTCTAGGATAGTCTTTTTTGAAATAATACTGTTATAGGAAGAGAAAAAACTCCCCTGCATAAGCAACACAGCACTATTATAGGATTCATAGACCAGTTCTGTTTTATTTACCATAGGACCAATAGCGATAAAAAAGAAACATATTTTCTCAAGACATTCTTTCATAAAACGAACATAATCAGCGATAGCAGAATCACCAATTTTTCCACTAGAGTAAAGATGTAATACGATAAAGTTTTCATTTTTCACATTATAAAGTAAAGATAACTTTTTCCCTTGTGCCACCTTCGTCCACTTGTCAAAAAGATCATCCATTACCTCCTGGCCAATTAAAGTTACTGGTTGTTTTAATTTCACAAGAAGGGTCAGAAAATGAATACCTGACTCAAGATCGATTTGCAATTCACGAATTAACTCCTGATAATCTTTATCCTCTTGATTTATGGGACGAGTTAACATATGTGCCAGCTGGCTACTTTTCGTAAGATAATGTATTGTTTTTGTATATTTATTCTGCTCCAAAAGATTACGAGTTTTAATTGCTTCCTCAATTGCACTCACAACCTCCTGGTGATTAATGGGCTTTTCCACATAGCTGGTTGCCTTTAGTTTTATAGCAGCTTTCAAATATTCTTTATCAGAATAACCACTCATAAAGATAATACTTGTATTGGGTAGTAATTCACGTAGCTTTTCTGCTAATCTAACTCCATCCATTCTAGGCATGCGAATATCTGTTAAGACAATATCCGGTTTATGTCTGATTGCCAGCTCCAAAGCTCGTTGTCCATCATCTGCTTCAAGTATTTCATTAATCTGTAAGGATTCCCAGTCAATATTCATTTGTAATCCCTGCCTGGTTAATATCTCATCGTCAGCAATTAAAATCTTCATCTTTCTCCTCCAAGTAATACCTACATTATATGCACTAGAGAAATATACTATAGAAATATTATATCACATAGGACCAACCTATTCCTACTATAGATTTTATCATAAGGATGAGCTATTGTAATCCTAAGTATTATTTTCTATTTATGTAATCCCCTTCCACTTCTTCCTTCCACCTTTTATTAACTTTTCCTTCAGAACGGCAATAGGAAATAGCCATGTTCATCGCTTGATAATTTAACTCTGTTCCTCTGGAATCAGCTACATAGTTAGAAGCATAATCCTTATCAATCCCAAACTGTTTTGCGGTAGTAATTGCATCAATATTAGCACCCAGAAAGATAAACTCCCAATCATACCGTTCTTTCTGACGTTTAATCATTCTTCTTATTGTATCGAAGTTATATTCTGCCGCGAGATGCGCATCCATAGGGTCGCGTTTTTATTCAATAGGACGTAATTTTCTATTGAATAAAAAAAGAGCTGCCACAATACGATTTTTGTACGTGATGTGGTCAGCACTTTGTAACATATGAAATAATTTATTAAGCACATTATACCCTGCCAAACTGAGTGCCTGGACGAATTATATTATAATACATATTAAGCCGCCATTACTGTCATTTATAATTCGCTGCATAGTATCCTGAAGCTTTAGCTGGCTTTCATCTGTTAATTTACTTATCTTGGTATTAATGCCTTCATCGACTAATTGCCTTACTGTTTTTCCAAAAATATTTGTTTCCCAAATTCCTTCCGGATTCTCTTTCGCATTGGCATTAATATAGCCAATCAGATCCTTAGCCTGTTCCTCTGATCCAACAATTGGTGCTACTTCCGTCATTATATTTGCTTTAATCATATGGATCGACGGAGCAGAAGCTTTGATTTTCACCCCATATTTATTACCATGTTTCATAATCTCAGGCTCGTCAATTGATATTTCATCTTTTAAAGGTGAAACTATTCCATAACCCTTGGCTCTAACCTGATCTGTTGCATAAGATACTTTCTCAAACTCAGATTTCTTTGCAGCCAAGTCCTTTAAAGTAGCAATTAGCTGATACTCCCCTGAAATTGGAACGCCAATCAAATCACTAAGAATCGTATAATAGTACATATCATCAAAATCAATATTAACCTGAACTGTGCCATCCTGCATATCTACTTTATCAACTTTGAAGCGTTTTACATATTTACTGTCTGTATTTAGATTCTGTGTTCTTGCATCCTTCACCTGTGTTAAATCATTGAATAAACTTTTTACTGATTGAAGCAAATCCTCCTTTAACCAATGATTGGCCGGAAGCATCTCAGCCCATTTGGGCATAAAGAAATTAACTTCAGTGATAGGAAATACCGACAGAATATTTTCCATAATTCTTGTAATGTCGTCTCTCTTTAACTGTTCTGCATTAACAGGCAGAACAGGTACATTATAACCCTGAGACATTTCTTCGGCAATTTTTAAGGTTTCTATAGAATAAGGTTTACTGGTGTTTAATAAAACAATAAAGGGTTTACCTAAATGCTTTAATTCTTCTATTGTCCTGGCTTCAGGAGCCAGATAGCTGTTTCTTGGAATCTCTCCAAAGCTGCCGTCCGTCGTCACAACAATTCCTATTGTAGAATGGTCATTGATTACTTTTCTCGTCCCGATTTCAGCCGCCTGCGTAAAGGGAATCTCGTAGTCATACCAGGGAGTCTTGACCATTCTTTCATGCTGATCTTCAATATGTCCAGCTGCTCCATCAACCATATATCCTACGCAATCAATTAAGCGCAACTTCACCTTCGTCTCATCATCAAAGGTAATTTCGGCAGCTTCCTTTGGTATAAACTTCGGCTCGGTAGTCATAATCGTCCTGCCGGCCGCAGCTTGAGGCAATTCATCAATCGCCCTCTCTCTGCTATAGACATCTTCTATACCCGGTATTACTAAAAGATCCATGAATCTCTTAATAAAAGTAGACTTTCCTGTTCTGACCGGCCCTACCACACCAATGTATATTTCACCGCCTGTCCTAGCCTGAATATCATTATAAACATCAAACTGCCCTAACATATAGCAACCTCCTTATGGTTATAGTTAAAGATATGCAGGGCATTTTCATTCTATGATATTAGATAAAAGTAAAAAATGACAAGCGATAAAATATTATCCGTGATTAATAGATAAAATCATAAATACCCTGTATATATAACACTCAGTCTTGATTTATGTTATATAACAGGGTATTTGTATATAGAAAAAGAAGCTATATTATAGTTGAAAATACTCCTTATATGCTTTTGGAGCTGCAGCTATTACAGGGCAGGGCGATAAATAGGGAAGTTCTTTTTGGTCCATTGTACTAATACATCCTCCTGCTTCCATAAGTACCAGGGAAGCTCCTGCATAATCCCAGGGTGATAAAAGTAATTCAAAGTATAGAGCACAGCGGCTTGCTGCCACATAACAGATATCGAGAGCCGCTGACCCACTTCTTCTAATGTCCAAGGAATTATTATACAATTTTTGTATTATTTGGAAGGTTTCCTCTGATTTTTCTCTATAATATGGGCATGTACCAAAATTAACAATACCATCTTTTAAGCTAACATCATTAATAAGCAGCCTTCTGCCATTAAGAAATGCTCCCTTTCCCTTCTCAGCATAAAAAAGTTCATTCATATAGGGATTATATACTACACCCATATATATCTCCTCATGATGTAATACCCCCACAGAAATGCAACTGTGCCTGTAGTCAAAGATAAAATTGGTCGTGCCGTCTATAGGGTCAATAATAAAGCAGTATTCTGCCTTAACCTTTTCCCTCTTCTCATCTTCTTCCCCAATGAAAGCAGCTTTTGGAAATACTTTTTTCAATTCCTGGTACAGGAAATTTTGAACCTCTACATCATATTTTGTAACAAAGTTGGCTCTGCCTTCTTTACTTTCCACCCCATCCTGAATATGATGGGCAGAAAGAATAATCTCCCCTGCTGCTATAACTACTTTCTTAATCTCTTCTAGCATCCTTATCCTCCGCTTTGTTCTTTATTTTATTACTCTTTAATCTCAATGCTTTCTGTAATTATTTCATCGCCTTCAATTAAATCAAAGGATATATGGTTATCCTGTTCCCATATAAGATTTGCAATGGTTTTTCCTTTGGGCGCTTGATATAGCATCTCATCTTCATAGTTCTTTATCATTGGAAAAGTACCTTTTCTTGTAAAGTGTGGTTCTGGTACTATATATATCAAAGTTGCTATATCATTCTCCTTCCAGATAAAGTCCCTACCATACTTCTCAAGAATAATCTTATCCCTATCTAGATCATAGATTAAAAGACACTCCAAGGAGGGATTAACATGTCCTATCACCACTAACTGTTGAGGATCAAGCCAGAATAAATCCTCAACAGAGGTTATTAAGCCCAGGCTGTCACTGACTTTAATCTTTTTCTCATATTCATCAATAATAACTTCTCCAATATTCTCCGGATTAACATGTGCCTCTGGTCCATCCTCAAAATTCTCATTCACCTGGTATTCATCTCTTGTTTCCACTTTTGCAAAGCTGGAGGAATCTTCTTTCATGGATACCCTTTCTTCCCTGCCAGTAATTGCCCCTGCTTCTTCCTCTTGTATTTTCTTACTGTTATTTTCTGCAGGTAAAATAACATTCTTCTCATTACATCCTGTCATCACTTGTAATAATATCAAACTCAATATAAGGATAGAAATTTTCCTCATTATTACCTCCATCTGCCCCTTAGGCGGTATAAATATATACTTGTACATAATTGTCCTATACATAGCTACTTCAGAATAGTAAAGACCATCTAAGTATATATTCATTATTAGGTATTATTTAGTAAATTATGTAATGTATTGAATTTAATATGTGGTAAGTAATGAATTAACTTATTCTATAGTTATTTGTAAAACTACAGGATATGAGGGAGTCTCATCCTCACCATGGAAAAAATTCTCATTGGCAAGGATAATACTCCCTCATGATCTATCTCAGATTGTAATCAATCTAATTCTAATCCCATTCTAGGGATCGATATTCACTTCTTTTATCCCTCATGAGCAGATCGGATAAGGCTTCCCGTGGGGACTTGCCTTCAAACAATACCATATTAATCTGCTCTACAATGGGCATTTCTACTTCATTTCTACTAGCAAGGGCCAATGCAGCTTTGGCAGAATTAACCCCTTCTACCACCTGATTTACCTGTTTCATAGCCTCTTCCATAGACATACCCTGTCCAATTAAATTACCTGCATTCCAATTACGGCTATGCTTACTGGTACAGGTTACAAATAAATCTCCAAAGCCTGATAAACCTGAGAAGGTCTCTATCTTGCCACCCAGCTTTATACCAAGACGACTAATCTCTGCCATACCTCTTGTCATTAAAGCTGCTTTTGTATTATCTCCATATCCTAAACCATCCACAACACCAGCAGCTAAGGCAATGACATTTTTAAGAGATCCGCCAAGTTCAATGCCGATAATATCAGGACTTGTATAAACACGAAACATATCTGTCATAAAGATGTCCTGTATAAATTTGGCTGTTTCCTTGGTTTCTGCACCCACAACGATTGTAGTAGGTATGCCCCTGCTAACCTCTTCTGCATGACTGGGACCTGATAGGACTGCTATATCAGCCTGGGGTATCTCTTCCTTAATAACTTCGGATAAAGTGTAAAGTGTACCATCTTCAATTCCTTTGGATACATTGACTAAAATCTGTCCCTCTTTAATATAGGGCTTGGCACTATGAGCAGTTGCACGAATATAAGGAGATGCTACAGACAATACAATTAAGTCTTTGTCCTTACAAGCTTCCTCTAGATCAAGGGTTATACCTACCTCCTCAGGAAGCTGTGCCCCTGGTAGATTTTTCATTGCTTTTCTATTATTATTTAACGCGTGAGCTTCATTTTCAATTTTAGTCCAAATAGTTACATCATGACCTTTACCTGCAAGTAGAATTGCCAGTGCACAACCCCAGGTTCCGGCTCCTAAAACACCAATCTTACTCATAAGCTCCTCCTTTACCTTATGCATTTATTTATTTTCGATTTTTACTCTATGTCCGATTTTATTCTCAGTACCATTTAATAAGCGTTTTATATTAGACTTGTGTTTAATAAAAGCTAATATCATAAATAGTAATGCCACAATCAACATATGTATTTCTCCAGGGTGAGTAATCACAATCCATATGGGAAAGAAAACTGCTACAAACAAAGAACCCAGGGAAACATATCTTGTAATTGCTACAATCAGAACAAATAAGGGTAAGGCGATTGGAATGATCAAGGGATCAAAAGCTGCCATAGCTCCACCCGTCGCAGCAATTCCCTTTCCTCCCTTAAATTTCAACCATACAGGATAATTATGACCCATTACAACTCCCAGTCCTGTATATAAAGAAAGTAATTCTACACTATCATAATCTGCAAATAGTAAAAATCTTACGAGGAGAATGGCTATCACTGCCTTAAGAGCATCACCCAATAAGGTGATTGCTCCTGCCTTCGCTCCCAGGGTACGCAAGGCATTGGTCATCCCAATATTGCCGCTCCCATATTGTCTGATATCTACTTTATTTATCTTTCCAACAAAATAGCCTGTTGAAAAACAACCGAATAAATAACCCAACAGTAAACACAGTATGATTTTAAGAAGCATTTATGCGTTCTCCTTTCGCTCCCTAATAATAAACTTTAATGGCGTTCCCACAAATCCGAAGGCCTCTCTAACTTTATTTTCAATATATCGGGTGTAGGAATAATGCATCAATTCCTTGTCATTAACAAAGATTACAAAGCATGGTGGTTTCACCGAGACTTGTGTAATATAAAATAACTTCAATCGTTTGCCCTTGTCTGAGGGTGGCTGCTGTAAGGCAGTTGCTTCCATCATTATTTCATTTAATACTCCGGTTGCAATACGTAGATTTTGATTTTGAATAATCACTTCAATCGTCTCAAAAAGTCTATGGAGTCTTTGTCCTGTTTCTGCTGATAAGAAGAGAATTTCAGCATAGGGCATAAAGGATAGAATTGTTTTAATATCCTCGGTATATTCCTTAACCGTCTTATTATTCTTCTCAATAAGATCCCATTTATTAACGCAAATAACCATTCCCTTGCCTCTGTCATGGGCTATACCTGCTATCTTGGCATCCTGTTCCGTAACACCTTCTGTTGCATCAATGACCAGTACCACAACATCCGCACGCTCCACAGCACTTACGGTACGGATGATACTAAAACGCTCCAGTTCTTCTTTAATTTTGCTTTTTCTTCGAAGACCAGCTGTATCAATTAATATATATTCTTTTCCATTTCTACGAATCGGTGTATCAATAGCATCTCTGGTGGTACCTGCTATATCAGAAACGATGACTCTATTTTCACCTACTAACTTATTAACTATGGAAGATTTACCCACATTAGGCTTTCCAACAATGGCTACTCGCGGACGCTCATCTACGCTTTCTTCTGTTTTACCATGGGTAAAATGCTTTACAACCTCGTCCAGCATCTCTCCAAAGCCTAGCTTACCGGAAGCAGATATGGGAAAGGGTTCGCCTATACCTAGATTATAAAATTCATAAACATCGGGCATAAGCTTTTCAAAACTATCTACTTTATTGACCACAAGAACTATGGGTTTGCTCGAACGTCTTAACATATCAGCTACTTTTGAATCTGCATCTACCAGTCCCTGTCTCACATCAACAAGAAAAACAATAACATCTGCCGTATCAATGGCAATCTGGGCCTGTTCCCTCATATAGGATAACATTAAATCCTTGCTGTCCGGCTCAATACCTCCCGTATCTATCATGGTAAATTGTGAATTAAGCCAAGTAACGTCAGCATAAATACGGTCTCTGGTTACACCTGGATAGTCTTTTACAATGGAAATACGTTCTCCAGCTAACGCATTAAATAATGTGGATTTTCCTACATTTGGCCTGCCTACAATGGCTACTATGGGTCTACTCATCTAATACCTCCAAAAATCTATAACATAATATTGATGAATATTCATTATCAATATTATATAAAACATGCTTCATCTTCGTCACAACATTAAAATAAACGAAGAAGTATTCCTTACATTATAATGGAATCAATGAAGGACTTTCCATCTGATTGTACAATACGTATATTGGTTTGTAAAGCATTTTCCATCTCTTCTACAGTGACATCATCCAGTAGTACCCTTTCACCTGCTCTTAATAATACCTCAGGTAATAAGAGAGAATCACCTAGTTTCTTATCCTTAAGCTGAGTGATGATGTCTCCTCCCGTCAGTAAGCCTGCAACCGTGATTTGGGTTCCAAAGAATTGATTTTCTATTTGGTATACTTCCACCTTAATATTTGGGAATTTTTCCATAATCTTTTCAGTTAAGGAACGTATTACAGGTGCTGCCAGCTCCCCTGTGGCAATTGTAATATTTCTTTCTCGTAAATCGCCTGAAAGCTTAACATAACCCTCATCAAATTCCTTCTGTAAGGAGCGAATTAAGCCTACTCCATTCTCAATCTGTGGATATCCTTCATAGGCCTCTTCACTAGGAATTGGCAGTCCTGCTTTTAAGTACCATTCATCACTTGCATAGATAAAGCGTGTCCCATAATGGGCTAAAAATATATTCTGCCATCTATGAATCTGCTCAAGAACAAACTGGGAATCTTCCTTAGTAAAACTCTCAAGCTTTTCAAGACCTTCCCGGAATTTCGTAAGCCCAACAGGAACAACGGATACACTTTCCATCTCAGGTAGATAAGCCCCTAAATCATGTATGGTCTTCTCTAACTCTTCCTTATCATTCCAGTCTTTACATAGGACAATTTGGCCATTCATGACGATGCCTGCGTCCTTTAATTTTTTAAGTTTTTGCAGTGAATTTCCCGCAAAACGGTTATGAAGCATTCTGCAACGAAGTTCCTCCTTGGTGGTATGCACTGAGATATTAATGGGCGACAGTTTATAAAATATTATTCGATCTACTTCATCATCACTTAAATTCGTCAGTGTGATATAATTGCCTTGAAGAAAGGACAGCCTAGCATCATCATCTTTAAAATACAGAGTATCTCTCATTCCGGGAGGCATCTGGTCGATAAAACAGAAAATACATTTATTCTTACAGGACCGATATTCATCCATCAATCCTTCTTCAAATTCAATCCCTAAATCCTCATCATAGTCCTTCTCAATCTCCAGTTCCCATTCCTCACCATCTGGTTTCTTAACCAAAACAGTTAAATACTCATCCTTAACCAGGTAATGATAATCAAGAACATCCTTGATCTGCGTACCATTGATGGAAATTAGCTCATCCCCTGGTGATAGCTCTAATTCCTCAGCAATACTTCCTGCTTCTACCTCTTTAATAATGTGCGCTTTTTTCTTCATCAACATACACCAAACTCTCTATCATTAATCTAATATTTTTAATTATTTATATTCCCTATTAACTTGCTATAATCTTCTATGATTTATTCAGCAATTGCAAGAAATGCAGCTAAATTCCCTCGTTTTCCTTCTGTTTTACGGTGTGAAAATAATAAATCACTATTACAGCAAGTACAAACATCACTAATATGAATATTCTCTGGATTTAAGCCCGCTTCAGCTAATACTGTATGGTTTGCAGCCCACAAATCACATAAGAATTTACCATTCTCCTTTGCCCTAAGAATTCCTGTCTCCCAGTTCATAGGAAAGGCATTTTTAAACTCTGTAGCTACCTCATCACCAATTTCATAACAATCACGACATATGGATGGTCCAATTACTGCAATAATATCCGTAGGGTCAGATCCAAAGCTATTTTTCATTTCTTCTACCGTTACCTTGCCTATTCTTTTCACCGTTCCTCTCCAACCAGAATGTGATAAAGCAATAACTTTTTTCTTTGGATCAACAAAGTAGAGGGGAACACAATCTGCATATTTTGTAACCAGGGTGATATCTTTTTTATTTGTTATCAATCCGTCAATTTCTTCATAATCAGCTGGTATGTATAACCCTTTTCCACGGTCCTTCTCTTCTACAATACGAATATTAGTTTTGTGTACTTGTTTAGAAATGACAAAAGACTTTGGGTCCACTCCTAAACTTTTTGCAATTCTATTATAATTCTCTTTTATATTCGCAGGGTCGTCCTGATAGGGACTGGTATCAGCACCAAAATTCATGGATGAAAAGATACCGCTGCTTACACCACCTAACCTAGTGGAAAAGCCATGCCGTATAAAAGAAAATCGAGACAGAGCAGGAAATGAAATATAGGGAACCTCCATTGTCATATGGATCTGCGCTGAGGTATTATTTTCAAAAGTCATAATATCAAGCCTTTCATTTATGTTAATTTAATAAGTCATAGAGTTATCCTTGAGGTACATCATAGTCCATCAAAGGCATTTTTAATAAGTGATATCTCATGCTCAAGTATTACCACTACATCAAAACGACAGGGGGTATTTTGGGGCAGCTTATGTAGCAGCATATAAAACTGGGCTGTTCTAGTTATTCTGCGGATCTTATTTAAGTTTATGGCTTCCGCTGGATATCCCTTTGTCATGCCTGAACGGTATTTAACCTCAATAAAACATAGATATCCCTCATTTCTTGCAATAAGGTCAATCTCTCCAATCCTGCAACGAAAATTCTTTGCAAGTATTTGATAACCCTTTTCAAGAAGATATTCCTTTGCTTTCTCTTCATATATACTACCAACAGCCCTGTTATTCATTGTAATTACCATGTCTTTCTTCAAAGCCTGGGAATTAATCCTTCGTATTTTAGTTTCCTTAATTTCAAATTATTTGGCAACACGAAAGTCTTCTTACCTATCCTTAGTTTCTTCTAATTT
The DNA here is from genome assembly GCA_023443625.1 of Bacillota bacterium. Next base: position 150,808 of record JAEZTQ010000005.1, read on the forward strand.
TCCTTTTATACGGTCCATCTTATCAACAAATAGCAAAACTTCTGCAACCACTTCATATAATTCTGGAGGAATCATATTACCAATTTCAATTTTAGACAAAGAGCTTGCCAGCTTCTCATCTTGATGAAGGGGTATGTCTACTTCCTTTGCCCTTGCAATAATTTTATCTGCCAAATAACCCTTACCAGAGGCTAATACCTTAGGCGCCTCATCTCTTGGATCATATGCAATTGCCACTGCAGTTTTCGTCTTTGGCGTATTACTTTGCTGTTTCATTCAATAACCATGGCCTTTCATAACCTGCAAACTTTAGATTCCAAAATACCTTAGGAAATAAAATTAATAGCTGACAGTCAAATTAAGTTTTATACTCCTAATATATTTTTCAAGAAACTTTTTCTATGTATTGGGGTAATACCCAATCTTTTAATAGCTTCAATATGTTTGGCAGCGCCGTATCCTTTATTACTTGCCCAATCATAACCAGGAAATATCTTATCATATGCAACCATAAGACGGTCTCTTGTAACCTTAGCAACAATACTTGCCGCTGCTATGGATACACTTTTAGCATCACCTTTAATAATGGGCACTTGCTTAATATCAACTTGGGGTATGGTAACTGCATCATTTAATAATATATCGGGCTTAACTTGCAAATTACTTATAGCCTTACGCATAGCTTCATAGGTGGCCTGTAGGATATTCATTTCATCAATTTGTTCAGGAGGTACACTACCAATACCAAGGGCTATGGCCTTGGAAACTATCTCATCATATAATTCTTCCCGTTTCTTTTCGGATAATTGCTTAGAATCATTTAGATATAGTATATTGCAGTCCTTTGGTAAAATTACGGCACTGGCAATAACCGGCCCTGCAAAGGGACCTCTTCCCACCTCATCAACACCGCAGATATATTGATAGTTACTATATTTATTCTCGTATTCCTTCATAGCCTCCAAGCGATTTATTTCATTTTGTTTAGCCTCTAATCTATTTCTATATTGATTACAAATTGTAATTACACCGCTTCTCTCATCTTGTTCATACTTTTTAAGCAATTGGGGAAGCTCTGTCTCCATTGCCTGCATAAATTCCAACTTAATGAGGGATATCTTCTTAGGTATATCGAAAGTATCATTGTCCTTTTCCATAAAAGTGTCTCCCATATATCATATTATCCATAAATTCATTGTTGCTAAGTATTATTATATAAACGTGCCTACCTTCTCCTCTGGCGGAAACTCTAAAGTGATATTTCCAAGCTTGGTGCCTCGAAAATCATCTAATAATATCAAAGCGGCACGTTCTAAATCCGGTTCTCCGCCTTTTAGAAGGCATGCTCTCTTAATGGCTATTCTCTCAAGAATTATTGCTGCTCCCTTAATATCATCCTCAGTATCCTCAGTTTCAATTTCAAAACGATTGGCTAAAACTGATGGATAATGTTTGTTTAATATCATAATTAGTTCTAGAGATAAATCCCTTGTTTCAACAATATTATCATTAATTGAGCCAATGAGTGCCAATCTTAAGCCTACGGACTGATCTTCAAACTTTGGCCATAGAATTCCTGGGGTATCAAGTAGTTCCGTGAATTTATTCAGCCTAATCCATTGCTTACCCTTAGTAACACCAGGCTTATTACCTGTCTTAGCACTAGCCTTGCCAACAAAGCTATTGATAAAGGTGGATTTGCCCACATTGGGTATTCCCACAATCATGGCTCTTACAGGGCGATTTAATATGCCCTTCTTTCTGTCTCGTTCAATTTTGGCCTGACAGGCTTTATTAACAATATCCTGAACCTGTTTTACTCCGCTACCACTTTTAGAATTAATCAAAGCAGCATAAAAGCCCTTTGCTTCAAAATAATCTTTCCAAGCATAGTTATACCGTTGATCTGCCATATCACTTTTATTTAAAAGAATTACTCTCGATTTATTTCTCGCCAATGCATCAATATCAGGATTCTTGCTGGAAAATGGGATTCTGGCATCCACCAACTCAATCACCACATCAATCAGCTTCATATCCTCTTGCATCATACGCCTTGCCTTGGCCATATGGCCTGGGTACCATTGAAAATGCATAAAATCCTCCTATTTTTTCACTGTATCACCGGAGTCCGTGCCCTCATTGTTCTGAGCATCACTTAATAAGTTCAATTTATTTACAAAATTAAAGGGATTCAAACGTATAAAAGCTTCTCCTACTATCTCATCCCTTCGAATAGTTCCAACACTTGCAAAACGGCTGTCCTCGCTATTATTACGATTATCTCCCAGAACGAAATATTCATTCTCCTCCAATTTAATTTCTTCCTTCGCAAGGCCATAGTTATTCATTGTTTCAGAGACAATGATATCCATAACTATTTCACCATTGATATAGATTTGTCCATCCTTTATCTGAATAGTCTCTCCAGGTAATCCTATAACACGTTTGATATTATAATAGCTATGTTCTTTACTGCCTCTTTTAAATACAATAACATCAAAACGCTTCGGTTCGATGAAGTGATAAGTAAATTTATTGATAATAATTGAATCACCATCATATAAGGTCTTTTCCATTGATATGCCCACCATATTAGTCTTCTCCAGGGCATAATTAATGATAAAATAGGCTAAAAAAATCACAGCAGCAATCTGAGCCGCCCAGATAAAAATTTTGATTAATATTTTCCTGATTTTAGACCCTTTGCCTTCATTATCAAAATCAAAATTCATCACCTATCCCTACCCCTCCTCAATAAATAAAATCTGTTACATTTATTGTTTATAGATATCTTCTCTTAAGATGTTGTATTTTTAATGATATAGGATATAACTTCCTATATCATTAAAAAGGGACAATCACTTAAGTATTGTCCCTTCGCTGTATTTATCTGATTAACTCTTTAACTTTAGCTTTCTTACCTACTCTGGAACGTAAATAGAAGAGCTTAGCTTTTCTAACTTTACCATATCTTATAACTTCGATTCTATCGATGCTAGGACTGTGAAGCGGCCAGGTTTTCTCAACGCCGATACCGTTGGATGTTTTTCTAACAGTAAAGGTTTCTCTTGCTCCGCCGTTCTGTCTCTTTAATACGGTTCCTTCAAATACCTGTAATCTTTCACGATTACCTTCTTTTACTTTTGCGTATACTTGAATTGTATCGCCTACGTTGAAGTCTGCAACTTCAGCTTTAAGCTGTTCAGCTTCAATACTTTTAATAATATCGTTCATTTTGTGACCTCCTATTATTTAGATGTTCTTAACACGAATCGGCTTTGCCCTGTATCAGAGGACCATCCTTTCTCACATCTAGTTACTTTAGCATAAATCAGGACAATTTGCAAGAGCTTTTTTTCTTGACTAATATGATTAATATTCATTTCTCTCTGGTCTTATGCCTTAGACTAGTTGAAGCCAAACTATAACATTAACATTGAACAAATACAAAGTTAATTAACCTCGTAGTTCTTCTGGAAAATTAAACGGGTAAGATATTCACGTTCTTTTTCCGTAAGTTCCGCATTTTCCAGTAAATCAGGCCTTCTTTCATAGGTACGTAGAATGGACTGCTCTCGTCTCCAAGCCTCTATATTAGCATGATGCCCTGACAAAAGTACCCCAGGTACTTTTGTCCCCATAAAAGTCTCCGGCCTGGTATACTGGGGATATTCTAAGAGGTTGTCCTGCAAGGATTCAAATTCGCTAGAAACCTCATTATTAAGTACACCGGGTACCAACCTTGCAATTGCATCTATCATAACCATAGCTGGCAATTCTCCACCTGTTAAAACATAGTCTCCGATGGAAATATAATCCGTAACCACCATTTCCAATACTCTTTCATCTATTCCTTCATAATGTCCGCATAAAAAGATTAAATCCTCTTCTCTAGACAGTTCCTGAGCCATTTTCTGGGTAAATAAGCTTCCTTGAGGTGTTACATAGATAACACGGGGGTTTTTCGTATCAGAAACATGGCTATTTGACATTTTAATATGGTTTGCCAGGTAACCATAGGCTTTATAGATTGGTTCTGCCTGCATCACCATTCCAGCTCCACCACCGTAAGGATAATCATCAACTCTGCTATGCTTATCCTCACTAAAATCTCTTATATTTACCGTATTAACCGAAATCAAACCTTTATCTATAGCTCTGCCCGTGATGCTGGTGTTAAGTCCTTGCTGTATCATTTCCGGAAAAAGCGTAAGTACGTGAAAATCCATAATCTTATATTAACCCCTTCATTAAATGTACTGTTATTCTCTTATTTTCAAGATCTACATCCAGGATACATTCCTTGATGGAGGGCAATAGAATTTCTTTCCCCTCTAAGGTTTTAACCACATATACATCATTGGCAGCAGATGTAAGTATCTCCTTTAATATTCCTAGCTTTTCCCCTTCATCAGAAAACACTTCCGAATCAATCAAATCACAAATAAAATATTCATCCTCTTCCAGCTTAACTGCTTTATCTCTTGTTATAAGCAAATCCCTGCCCCGGTATTTTTCAATATCATTAATATTGTCAATCCCCTTAAACTTCAAGATAACCATTTGCTTGAAATATTTAACTCCTTCAATCTCTAAAGGAATAAGTTCTTTACCCGTATCAAGTAAAATATCTTTTAACTGTGTAAAACGATTGAAATCGTCCGTTGTGGGGAAGACCTTTACCTCTCCCTTAATTCCATGTGTCGAGGAGATAACCCCAACTCTAAGATACTCTTCCATATGCTTAATGTCCTCTTTATACTATATTTATTTATAATAATATCAAATGATATAATTTTCATCTTCATTATAGTTATAGCTATAATAATCCCACAATAATTCATGCTATTTAGTTTATATAAAATATTCTCAGCTTATCTAGTTTGTATTATCATACTTATAATACTTCTTGTCTTAATTATTAATTTATTTTCTCTATTCTATAATACTATTATTATAGTGTAAAAATAAAAAGCAATTTTCACACTTAGAAGTTTGTGCCTGCGTAATCCTCGGCACAACCTAGCTCAAAGGGAAGGAATGTACTGTTAGTGTGAATTATTAAAAAGCATAATTCACACCTAGAAGTTTGTGCCTGCGTAATCCTCGGCACAACCTAACTCAAAGGGAAGGAATGTACTGTTAGTATGTATAAAAAGAAGCTGATCTATTATGCCATTTAGACATAACAGACAGCCTCCTGGATTCTGCTTAGGAAAAACTGCAAATGGAGTACTGCTACTGCAGAATCTCAACAACTACCTTCTTGTCATCCTTTGTTGCGGCTGCCTTAACTACGGTACGAATGGATTTTGCGATACGGCCTTGTTTACCGATCACTTTACCCATATCATCAGAAGCGACCTTTAATTCCACAACAATTGCTTTCTCGGTTTCTTTTTCCGTAACAACAACCTCATCGGGATGATCCACGAGTGATTTAGCGATAACTTCGACTAATTCCTTCATCTTCACTACCTCCTATACAAAATATAGAAGTGGAAAAAGACACAAAGTGTCTTCTCCATACTCCACACCGATGCTTATTAAAGAATACCAGAATTCTTAAAAATCTTGCCTACTGTATCTGTCGGTTGTGCACCATTTGCTAACCATTTCTTTGCTGCTTCCTCGTTTACGCTGAAAGCGCTAGGGTTTTTGGTAGGATCATAAGTACCGATTTCCTCGATAAATCTACCATCTCTTGGTGACTTGGAATCAGAAACAACGATTCTATAGAAAGGAGCCTTTTTTTGTCCCATTCTCTTTAATCTAATTTTTACTGCCATTTTATTTCACCTCCTTAAATTCATAAGTATTAGAATGCCAATTCTAAGGAATCAGCTACTAACTATTATATCACTGACGGATTACTCCAAACTATGATATAAATTTATATTGTAAATGTTAATATCTTTGGAAGCTCCTTATTTCATAAGCTTCTTAGTTTTACAACAATACAAGACGAATTAAAATCCGAAAGGCATCTTAAATTTATTATGTTTTCCGCCTTTTCCTAACATTCCAGAGAACTGCTTTGACATCTTCTTAAACTGCTCTACTTGCTTAACAAGAGCATTAACTTCACTGATATCCACACCTGCTCCGGCTGCAATTCGTTTCTTACGAGAAGGATTTAATAAGGACGGATTAGACCGTTCTGCCTTCGTCATAGAATTTATGATTGCTTCGGGTTTAGAGAGGGCATTATCATCAATATCTATCCCCTTTAGCTGCTTGCCCATACCCGGTATCATACCAAGTAAATCTGTAATACCACCCATCTTCTTAACTTGCTGCATATTCTCTAGGAAATCATTAAAATCAAATTCCGCTTTTTTTAGCTTCTTTTCTAATTCCTTAGCTTTTGTTTCATCAAACTCAGCCTGTGCTTTATCAATGAGGGTAAGGATATCTCCCATTCCTAGAATTCTTGATGCCATACGATCTGGATAAAATTGCTCCAAATCAGAAAGCTTCTCACCCATACCAATATATAAAATCGGGCGTCCAGTAACAGCTTTAATGGAAAGAGCTGCACCACCTCTGGTATCACCATCTAACTTAGTTAAAATAACGCCGTCAATTGTTAGCTTTTCATTGAACATCTCGGATACATTAACCGCATCCTGTCCTGTCATAGCATCTACTACGAGAATTGTCTGATGTACAGTAATATTTGCTTTAATCTCCTGAAGCTCTTCCATCATGGCTTCATCAATATGAAGTCGACCTGCTGTATCTAATATAACCACATTGTAATTATTCTTAGCTGCATGTTCCATAGCAGCCTTTGCTATATTCACAGGCTTATGCTTATCGCCCATTGAGAATACACTGACTCCCTGTTTGTCTCCATTGATTTGCAGCTGATCAATCGCTGCCGGACGATAGATATCGCAAGCAACTAATAATGGATTTCTTCCCTTTGATTTAAGCTTTCCTGCTAACTTTGCTACAGTCGTTGTTTTACCTGCACCCTGAAGACCGCACATCATAAGTACAGTGATTTCATTAGAGGGTCGTAACTGTAGTTCAACGGTATTTTCACCTAATAGATTAACCATCTCTTCGTTAACAATCTTTATAACCATCTGTCCTGGAGTCAAGCTGTTTAGAACATCCTGTCCAACTGCACGCTCAGAAACTCTGTTCACAAAACTCTTAACAACCTTAAAGTTAACATCGGCTTCTAGAAGAGCCATCTTTACTTCCTTTAAAGCAGCTTTAACATCTGCCTCAGAAAGTCTTCCTTTTCCCTTTAAGCTTTTAAATATATTCTGAAGTTTATCGGATAAGTTTTCAAATGCCATAAATTAAAGCTCCTTTAAAATATCGTCTGCCAAGGTTACTATGTTACTGATATTTGCTATATCTCCTGAATATGTTGTATCATCTACGATCGTTTTGATCGTGTTTAATTTATCTTTAATTGATTGAAATTTACTTACTAAGGATAGCTTCGCCTCATATTCTCTTAATTCTAAGGTGCAGCGCTTTACGATGTCATACACACCCTGTCTGCTGATACCCTGTTCAGCGGCTATCTCACTAAGGGATAGATCATTTAATACATAATCCTCAAAAATTTGCTTCTTATGGTCACTTAATAATTCACCATAAAAGTCGTAAAGTATGGATTGCTGGACAATTTCCTCTAATTTATCTATCTGTGTTTTACTTTGCCCCATTTCATTCACCACCTGTAAAGGTTTTTTCTTTACAGGTGCAGTATATATGAATTTAGGAGTATTGTCAAGTAGAATATTTGAATTTACATCAATAAGAACGGCTACTGAACGACCTAAGAACGGCTCGTAAAAGGACAGGGTATAATTTCTTATACACTGCCCTTTTAGGCTATTCAGGCTAGATGACATTGGTTTCACAACAACATAACCTTTTTCATATAAATTTCTTTATGCCTTCTGTTCTTGATTTGAATATAACTGATAAAAATAACCCTTTTTATCAATCAGTTCTTTAAAATTGCCTTTCTCTTCGACCATGCCATTTTTCATTACTATAATTTCGTCATAGCCTAGCAATACTTCCTTTGCAATCCTATGCGTAATAGATATAATAGTAATATTTGATAGTAGGATAAGATTTTGCTCGATTTTTAAATAGTTTTCTTCATCTAGTGCTGATGTTGCCTCATCTAAAAATAGAACATCCTTATTATTTAGTAATGCCCTGGCTATAGAAATGCGTTGTTTTTCACCCCCAGAGAAATTTTTTCCTCCCTCTTCAATCACAGTCTTCAATCCATGCTCTAAAGCAGCAATCTTTTCCTTCATCTCAACCATCTCAAGCACTTTATTTATTGTATCATCTTCTATCGATTGTCGAAACATTGTTAGATTATCTTTAATGGAGCCTTGAAAAAGATATGTATTTTGTGAAACGCAGGCAATAAAATTATAGATTGAATTCATGTCTTTGTTTTTAATTGATTGATTATCAACCAATATTTCTCCGGTATAATTTTCATAATATCCAAGAATTAGTTTAAAAAGAGTGCTTTTACCGGAACCACTTTCCCCTATGATTGTATACTTTTTATTTTTATCTAATTCTAAAGAAACATTGTTTAACACAGGCTTATCAAAAGAAAGTGACACATGATCAAGCCTGATATTCTGTTCCATTGGAGATATCGGTTCCTTATTATTTGGTGTAATCAAAAACCCATTATATTTCATAAGGAAGGCATCCGAGCCTTGTATCTTCGGTAAATAATTACTAATATTTCCCAAAGGACCAGAAACACCGTTGGATATAAAACTAATTGCAAATACCTCGCCTATTGTTAACTGTCCATGTATTGCCAAAAACATACCTACCAGCAACACTCCTATAGTAATTAAAATTGAAGAAACTGCCACGGAATTTGAAACAAAATCGAGATAAAGAAAAGCCTTGCGTTTCTGTCTGGCTAATTCTTTATTATATACACCATGTTTCTCAAATACTTTTAATTCTACATTATTATATTTAAAGAACTCATACCCTGCCAGATAATCATTTATTTTTAGTGTATACTGCTGTAGCTCATTACCATAGGAATTCATCTTATGATTTAATTTTTTCATAAACAAATTAGGCAATAAAATAGGTACAAAGCTTACACATCCGATAAATAATGTTGTCCAAATATTAATCTGAAGCAGTGTAATCAACGAAATAATCAGTAAGATAATTTCTTTCGATACCTCAATGTATGGCTTTATATAATTATCCTCCAATACACGAATATCGTTAATCAGATTGGAGGAAAGAGCTGCATCTCCTTCTTCTATATATTGCGACATTGGTTTATTCATAATTCCATTGAATAATTTAGTTCTTGTTGATGTATACACGTTCTCTAAATACCTGGCTTCAAAATAGCTATAGATAAAGTACATCAAAATAACTGATACGGTTATAATCAATAAATGTATCAAAAATTCCTGAAAATATTCCCTGTCCTTACTCTGTGCAACATCAAGGGACAATCCGATGAGTTTTGAAAAAATAACCGTTAAGTAACTATAGATCAGATAAGTAATAAAAAATGTTATGATCCATTTTCCTCCGGTAGTAAAATTATTTCTAAAAAAGGTTTTATGCATGTACTTCACCCCCGATTTCTTCCGGGTATTCTACAGCGATGGCACTGATATTTTTTAGTTCTTCATAGGTTCCTTCCTGTGCAATATATCCATTTTTTAATACATAGATCTTATCATACATAAATATCGTTTCGTTGGTTCTGTGGATAATCGAAATGATGGTTTTATCCTTGAACCCTAACAATGTTTTCTCAATATTAACAGCTGTGATATTATCTAACGCTGAAGACCCTTCATCAATCAGAAGTATATCTGCATCAGCTATGTATGCTCTGGCAATGGCGATACGCTGTTTTTCACCTCCAGAAAAATTTTTACCTCCCTCAGAAATAATACTATCCAAACCGTCTGGTAATGAATTTATTAAATCTTTTAATCCTGCTGCCTCTATTGCTAATTGAATTTTATCATCACTATACTCTTTAAATAATGTTATATTCTCTCTTACAGTGCCTTCCATGACGAAAACATTCTGATGGATGTATGCAATTCGAGACCATATACTTTTTAATTTCAATTCTTTAAGCTCCGTTTTATCTAGGTGAATACTTCCCTTGTATTCTGAGTAATAACCCATAATAAGCTTAAGTAACGTACTCTTCCCACTGCCACTCTCTCCCATTAGGGCATAGTGCTTCCCTTTTTGAAAAGTTGCTGTAATATCCTTCAAAACTATCTTGTCTCCAAAAGCTATACCTACATGCTCTAAGCGGATCGAATGGGTGAACTCCTCAAGGATCTTTACTGTCAAATCATTTTGTATACTCTCATTATCATTTGTGATAAATATAGATATTTTATCCCGTATATCATTGGTCGAATTAATGGCTGTGAAATAGCTTAATATACTCGCTATCGGATTCCCTACATTATTGGCAAGTCCGAACAATAGAGTAACCATTGCTACGGATATTGCTCCCATGATAGAACTATAGGTAAAGAATAATTGTGAACCTATTTTTATTAAATAAACTGCACTGATAACCAGACACATATTTACTGCCTTACAGATATTCTGATTTCGTTTAATCTTTTCCAGCTTTTGTACTTCCTTTAAGAAAAACTTCTTAATCAATGCTTCCCTTTGAAAGGTTTTTATTAGCTCAAAAGCATATACATATTCTTTTACTTTATTCGTATAACTCGATAATTTATCAGAAACCAATAACCCATGTCTGCCTAATTTTTTTTTCATAATAAAGGGCTGTATCACAGAAGGAATCGCAAAAAGAATAATGATAAACATATATTGATACCCGATTAAACAAATCGAAAGAAGCATAATCACTAACTGAACCGAATCCCCAATCAACTCCAGAACATTTGTATAATAATTATCTTCCAGTATACTTACATCGTTAAAAAGCAGGGATGAATAATATGAGGTGTTTTCTTTGTTATATTCAGAAATCTCCATATCATATACTCTAGCGAAGATATCCTTACGTAATTTAATTGAAATTTCATATAGAATATATCGTTTTGCTACTGCAAGAATTAAAATAAGTATCAATAAGGTTAGCAGGATTATTACGCAAAATAACGTAATTTGATATGCCTTTGTTAAATTCATTTCCTCTGTAATTTCAGTTATCCAGGAATATGCTCGAAATACGAAAGTCAGGCATGCATATGTCAGTATTGAGATTAAGAAATAGCATACCAGAAGTCTTTTTTGTTTAAAAAAATATTGATTCATTTTATCATTCCTTCTATGAGTTTTCCTCTTAGTTTCATTCGGGTATGGTTCTTTGTAAGGCATCTTTATACTGCTTGTATCTTTAAACTGGAAACCTTGATTTTTCCATTATCTCTTGAAAACTTTATGATACTGTTTCTCTCAATACAGCTACCAAATTTTTTGGCATGCATTATATCAATATCAAATTGATAAATAATATCTTTTTGATTATCGCTTTGATAATAATCGTATAGTAAATCCTCACAATGAAGTATTTCAGAAAAATGCTTTGATTTATTCTTTCTTCTCTCGTCAGATCCAGGCGTTTATATTTAGTTCGTACGGGTGAATCAAAAGTATAATATAATACAATTCTAAGGAAACTATACTCTTATGATTTCCATATGTCAATATTTTACATATATTATGATAATTTATTTTTTTCTATATTACGACCGAATTGGTCCTAATTTATGATTTTATTTCGCCAGATGATGCAGTTATATCTCTTTTTTAGTTCATTCTTGACTAATTAACCCGTCCAATAGTTAAACTCTTACCCTGTCAAACCTTCAAAATGAATGCTCCAACATACCCATAAAAGGACCCTATCGCTGGCTGAAAATATGAAAATAGAGAGCTTTAGATTTTATATCTAAATCTCTCCATCAACAAATATTATCAAATATTAATATGTTTTAATCCCCCATTATAATCCAATAATCCACTGCACTTTTCAAGTTAATATAACTGCTGACTCACATACCTTAAGAGTATCGCAAAATGCATCAGTATTTCAGTTAGAATCCGCATTTTCACTATTTAATATATTAATTATTTTATTGTATTCCTTTGATAATTCGTTAATATCTCGCTGCATTGGTTCCTTATTATTTTTTACATCCTCAAGGATTACCTTACTTATTTGTTCTAATCGAACAAAACCTAAATTAGCAGCTAATCCTTTTAAGGTATGAATTTGTATTAGGGTATTATTATAATCCTTTGCAGCAATCGCATCTTGGAACCCTTGATAATTCGGATCTTTACTGAATTTTCTGCATATTGATATATATAGCTGCTCATTATCACCAAGGCGACTTATAATATTATTAACATCTACACCAATTTTACTTAGACTAAGGGTTATATTATCCATGATATTACCATTCCTCTTTTGCTAAATTCTTTCTATAAGTTTTTGCAATTACTAATCATATTTAGTCCTATTTACCTTAGGAATCCTTTTTATTAACTATTACTTATAAAAACTTTTACTTATTATAACTTTTACTTATTATAACTTTTACTTATAATGACTTATACTTATATTACTACATAATAATATTATGTAAAGCTTTATAAATATCTTCAATTTGTATTAATTTTGAAATATGATAATTCATACCAGATTCATAACTTAATTGATCCTCAGAATAATCATCTGCTGTTTGCGCTATGATACATATGGTCTTTGCATCTGGATGGGAGGATTCCCTAATTGCTTTAGCTGTTTCATATCCATCTAATTCTGGCATTTGCAAATCCATTAGGATAATATCAAAATATCCTTTCTCTGAAGCTAAAAATAACTCTAAGGCCTCATATCCATTCCTAGCTGTTTCAACCTTCATATTAGTTTTTTTAAGAAGTTCATATGTGATTACCATATTTATTTCGTTATCTTCTACTACTAGAACCCGTTTACCCTTCAAATCATACTCCATGGATTTCGTGCTTAATTTTGTACCCTCTTCTTGTAAAAGGGGCTTCATATTGATACGAAAGACAATTTGAATTGTGATGGTTGTCCCTTTATCAACTATGCTATTTACATGGATATTGCCCCCCATCAATTCAACTAAATCCTTTACTATGGTCATGCCTATCCCTGTACCGCCATATTCTTCTCCAATTGAAGTGTTTTCCTGTTCAAAGGGTTCATAAAGATGATTTATATACTCCTGCTCCATACCCCTGCCTGTATCAGAAATTATAAAATTAAATAAAGTCTTATCCGCATGACTTTCCATCTCCGTTACCTCGAATATGATTTTGCCTCTCTTAGGTGTAAATTTTATTGAATTTGATAGGCAGTTTTCTAAGATCTGTATCAAACGAAGACTATCACCTAATAGATAATCATTCCTTAGGTTATTTATAGTAAATCTATACTCTTGATTTTTTAACTCAGCCTGAGAATTCATTAGAGAGGAAAATGACCTTAATACTTCACTGATTTGAAAAGGTTTCTTCGATAATATGAGCTTATCACTATCCATTTTAGAAAAATCTAAAATATTATTTATCAATGTTAAAAGCTTATTAGAAGAATTATGAATACTATTTAAGTAATATTCAATTTTATTACTATCATTCATTGAATCAAGTGCCAGCTGAGTCATTCCTATAATACCATTGATAGGTGTTTTTAACTCATGACTCATATGAGATAAAAATATCTTTTTTGCATCATTGGCTTTATGTAATTTTAATAAAGCATCTTTTAATGCTATTTGTGTTTTCTTTTCTCTAGTTATATCTACTGTATTTATAACATACCTAATTTCATTTTTACTAATATGTATGCGGTATATCCTAAGTAAAATCCAACATCTTATTTTTGACACTGGCTTAATATATTCGAAATCATCTTCCAATAGATCATCACTGCCGTAGGGAGTAAAAAAATCCAATATTCTCTTTCTTTTTTCAAAAGTTAAGAAATTCAGCAATTTTTCTTTTTCCTTTTGCAATACTCTATTGTTCACCTCTAGAGCTTTTACAATATTTTGTGATATATATTCAAATCTCCTATTGTTAAAATCATAGATTATGAATACATTGTCAACATAAGCATCTAGGGAGTATATAAGTCCACTATTGTATTTAAATCCATTCCTTCTTCTATTTATTCTTATTGCAAGATATACAGTAAGAAGCAAAATGAAAGCAGAGATAGCAACAAGCAGAATAACAGTTGCATAAGCCATCCTACTAGTTTCACTAAGCTTGAATAAATATATTCTATTCAACACATCCTCCCCTATCCCCCAATATTATTATTTTTTTGGAATAACTTATTTTTTAGAATAACTGTTTTTAGGAATAACTGTTTTTGGAATAACTGTTCTTAGGAATAAACTGTTTTTTGGAATAACTGTTTTTTGGAATAACTGTTTTTGGAATAACTGTTTTTAGGAATAACTTTTTTTAGGAATAAACTGTTTTTTAGGAATAACTTTTTTTTAGAATAACTGTTTTTTAAAAATTAATTTCTTTAGTAATGGTTGTTTTCGTAATGATTTTTTAGTAATGATTAATTTTTCGTAATGATTGCCTTTGGTTATAATTTTATAGTAATGATTATCTTTAGTAATAATTTTTCGTAATGATTATTTTTTCGTAATAATCATTTTTACCACAGTATATATCGAATAATTCACTAATAAATAAAACACTAAAAGTATTATAAGCTTACTTTTAGTGTTTTTTCTGTAATAAGATGAAAGTATAAAGTATTCATCAAAATGCTATATTTTGATTATGATGAAGGTATAATGGTTTCATCAAAATGCTATATTTTATTATACGGGATATGCTTTGTTTGCTTTATCAGCAGCCGTTACATCAATCCCTGTTTTTTGTGCTTGACGATACTTAAAGAAATCAAGGGCAACCTGGGGGAATAGAGCGTAGGATAATACATCCTCATCTTGTTCCTTCCAATCAGCTATTTCAGCTTCAATTTTGTGAAGCTCTGGCTCTATTAAGTCTGCTGGACGGCAAGTAATGGGTTTTTTATCTCCATTAACCTTCTTCTGAACTTCCGCATTAAAAGGTTTTACAGTCTGACCATATTCTCCTGCTAACAAAGCCTTTGTTTCTTTTGTAACCATCTTATAACGTTCTCCAGCAATAACATTCAGTACTGCCTGAGTTCCAACAATTTGACTGGAAGGGGTTACTAATGGTGGTTCACCAAAATCTTTACGAACCCTGGGAATTTCCTTTAATACATCATAATATTTATCTTCTTGATTGCTTTCTTTTAATTGGGATACCAAGTTGGATAACATTCCACCTGGAACCTGGTATAGAAGTGTCTTAATATCAACACCCATAACCTTAGGATTTAATAATCCGGTCTCTAAAGCTTTATCACGAAGAGGACGGAAATAATCTGCGATTTCAGCCAATAAATTCTGATCAAAACCTGTGTCATAAGGGGTTCCTTTAAAGGTTTCAACCATTACTTCTGTTGCTGGCTGGCTAGTACCCATAGCAAAAGGCGACATTGCTGTATCAATAATATCACAGCCTGCTTCAACAGCCTTTAAATAACTCATTCCACCCACACCACTGGTGTAATGGGTATGAAGATCTATAGGAATACTTACAGCGGATTTTAATGTAGTAATTAGGGAGGTTGCTTCATATGGCACTAAAAGACCTGCCATATCCTTGATACAAATGGAGGATGCACCCAATTCCTCAATTCTCTTAGCCATCTTAACATAATATTCTGGTGTATAAGCATCGCCTAAGGTATAGGAAATAGCAATCTGTGCATGACCCTTTTCCTTATTCGTCGCTTTTACTGCACATTCAAGGTTACGAATATCATTTAAAGCATCAAAAATACGAATTATATCAATACCATTAGCAAAGGATTTCTGCACAAAATATTCAACAACATCATCAGCATAGTGACGATATCCAAGAATATTTTGACCACGAAATAGCATTTGTAATTTTGTATTTTTAAAGCCTTTTCTAATTACTCTTAATCTTTCCCATGGGTCTTCTTTAAGGAAACGTAAGGAAGCGTCAAAGGTCGCGCCGCCCCAACATTCCACTGCATGATAACCTACTTTATCCATAGTTTCAAGAATGGGAATCATCTCATCTGTTGCCATTCTTGTAGCAATCAGGGATTGGTGGGCATCACGTAATATAGTTTCGGTTATTTTAACCGGTCTTTTTACTTGTTCAGCCATTACTCTACCTCCTGTTAATAATTTTGGTTAGTTTAATGTAGCCAAAAGAGTACCTGCTTCTACTGTTTGACCTGCAGTTACATTTATACTTGCTATAACGCCATCCTGAGGTGAAACAATTTCATTCTCCATCTTCATGGCTTCAAGAATTAATATAACATCACCTTTTTTCACTGTCTGGCCTACTGAAGCCTTTGCAGTGATAATCTTACCTGGCATAGGAGAGCTAACTTTAACGCTTCCAGCGCTTCCACCAGCAGGTGCTGGAGCAGGCGCTTCTGCCTTTGGAGCAGGTGCTGGTGCAGCTGCAGGTGCAGGCGCTGCTGTAGCAACAGGTGCAGGGGTATAAACAGGAGCAGGTGCAGGGGCAGCAACTCCTTCTTCAACTGATACATTATAAGTATTTCCATTAACAGTAATTGTATAATATTTCATTATGAGATCCTCCTTGTTCATTGGCACCACATGGTGTCCTACTATAACTTCCTAATAATCAGCCTATGCATTCATCCATTTCTTACTGTTTACTTTACGAATGGAGCGAACAACGAAACCGTCTGCCGGAACGTCTCCTCCCATGGAAGCATAAATTGCAGCTGTTATAACAGCTACTAACTCATAATCATTTACTAATTCCTCTTGCTCATTGCTTTCTATCTGGGAGATAACATTATCTATAGAAGGGTTTGACGATGCTGTCTGTTCTGAAACACTACCCTTTAAATTGGGCTTAATCTTAACAAAATAGGTGATTAACATAATTAGTATCAGAACTGATAAAGCAACAACCGCATAAAACAACATATTGATATTATCTATAATATCTCTCGTTATAGCTGCAGGGCTGATTACTACGTACTCTAATATACTCATAATCTCACCTCATCCTATATTGTGCCATGCTTTTTAGCAGGGCGGCTCTCTCTTTTTGTGAAGAGCATTTCAAAGGAATATATAGCATGCTTACGAACAGCTTCTGGTTCAATAATACTATCCACATATCCCCGTCTTGCTGCTGCTTCTGCACTGGATTGAAGAGATGCATATTCTGTTGCCTTCTCGCTTATTGTATCTGCAGCTTCGCCATCATACATAATCTGTGCTGCTAATTGGGCATTCATCATTCCAATCTGAGCGCTAGGTAATGCAAACACTAAATCAGCACCAATATGCTTTGAGTTCATAGAAAGATAGGATGTACCATAAGCTTTACCCACAATAAAGTTAACCTTAGGTACCGTTGCATTAGCAAATGCATAAGTTAATTTAGCGGAGGCTTTTGCAATGGATTTTTCTTCTTCCACTGTAGCCTTATAGCCATTAACATTGGTTAATGATAATAGGGGGATATTAAAAGCATCACAGAAATTAACAAAATCTGCAGCCTTTTCACAGCCTGCTTTTGTTAAGGTACCATCAAAACGCTCGGTAACCTTACCTGCCTCATCAGTAACCTCTAAGCGATTGGCTACTGCACCCACGGTCATGCCGTTTAATCTGATAAAGCCTGTAACCATTTCCTTAGCATAATCAGCCTTTATTTCAAAGAAATAATGATTATCTGAAATATCAATTAATGCTTTTTTGGTATCATTTACTTCACTTTCAAAATCAGGAAGTAGGCGATTAAGGTCATCTGTACATTCATCAAAAGAAGCATCATCTTCGTTATTTGTTGGTAATATTGCTATTAAGTCACGAATCTTTGCAATTACTTCTTCCTCAGTTTGTCCAACATAATCCACCAAACCAGTCTTAGCCTGGTATGCAGCCTTAGAGGTATCATTTTTATCTTTGTTATTACCAGCTAAAGCATTGGGAGAGTTAACGAATAATCTAGCATCTTTACCCTCCATAAAAGAAAAGTCACTTAAAGAAGCCATCACAGCTAAACCACCACCGGAATTACCAAACACAGCAGTAATCTGAGGGATTACACCTGAAGCCAAAGTCTGCTTCATATAAATCTCTCCAAAGCCGTTAAGAGCATCAGTTGCTTCCTGTAATCTAAGTCCAGTAGAATCAATAAACCCTACCACAGGAGCTCCTACTTTAAGTGCCATATCATAAATATGCGATATTTTTTTTGCATGCATTTCACCTACGGAACCACCCATGGATGAAGCATCCTGACTAAATACATAAACAAGATTCCCATGAATTACACCATAACCGGTAATAACGCCATCAGCCGGGGTATCTTTTTGCAAAAGATTAAAGTCTGTACTTCTTTTTGTAACGAAAGCGCCGACTTCAACAAAACTATTGTCGTCCAGCAAAGAAATAATTCTATCCTTTGCTGACAGTTGTGCTGTACTGCTCATTTTCAGCCCTCCATTTTATATTGTTATATATAAATCAATTCTATGCCAAGTATAATTGTATAATATTTATCACAAAAAGGCAAGGACAAAATAAGGAGTATTATGACAGTTTAAACAATATTAAACAATTCAAATCAATTCTCCCAGATTATCTCAGATTTACCTGTCAAATTATTAATATTATCAAGTGTAGTTAAACTTTGATATAATATATCTCACAATTAAAGGGCATTCTATCTGAATTTACTAATAAATTACTTCCATAAGATCTTTACATGTCAATATTGCAATCTAATACTTTCTTGATTTTATTAATCTGAAAACCTTTTCGGTAAAGAGATGCTAATAGTTTTTGCTTTTCTTCCACAGATAATGCATCTATATCTTTGGATTTCTTTGCGACTACCTTTTGGATAGCTTTTAACTCTGGGTCTTCCTCTGACTCCAGATTATCATATTCCTCCACAAAAGCTTTATCTATGATCTCCTTGTTAATACCCTTTTGCTGAAGCTGTGTTTTTATAACAAGTTTGCTTTTGGTATACATCTTCTTTTTAACATAGTCCAAGGCATAGCGATCATCACTTAAAAATCCATATTGGGATACATAGGATATGGTTCGCCTTATGATATCTTTTGCATATCCAGCATCTTCAAGTTTTTTTCTTAACTCCTCTTCTGTACGATCCATATATTTTAAAATGGATAAGGCTTTTTCCTTGGCTCGATAATAAATTTTTTCTTCTATTATGATTTCATAGCTAGATTGAGATATCTCTTCTCCCTCTCTTAAATTAAAATGATTGATTTCTTTCTGATATAATAAAAAGGCATATTCATCATCAATATATACTTTGACTTTAGATCGTCCCACATCCTCAAGCTGTGTAATTATCATACAATGCACTCCTTAAAAACAGGCTGTCCTATAGAATATTCAAGTATAGGTGTTATATAACTTAAAACCCATCTACCTGCTACTCCCCCTTGGACAGCCTTTGTTTCTATTAATTACTTATAGATTAATTATTCTAATACTTCTGTATATCTTTTAGTTGGAGCCAAGGAATACTTCTCCCGAACCTTAGTCTCAACCTCTTCAAATATCTGAGGATTTTCTAATAAGTACTGCTTGGCATTCTCCCTGCCCTGACCGATTTTAGCATCGTTATAAGCATACCAGGCACCACTTTTATTAATGATTCCAGAATCGGCTGCCAAATCAAGAACATCACCTTCTCTAGAGATACCTTTACCAAACATAATATCAAATTCCGCTTCTCTAAAAGGAGGTGCAATTTTATTCTTAACAATCTTAACTCTTGTTCTATTACCAACAACCTCTCCGCCCTGCTTTAGGGATTCAATTCTTCGTACATCCAGTCGGATTGAGGAATAGAATTTGAGAGCACGTCCACCAGTTGTTGTCTCTGGATTACCAAACATAATACCAACCTTCTCACGCAACTGGTTAATAAATACAACAATACAATTGGACTTACTAATGACTGCTGTTAATTTACGAAGAGCCTGTGACATGAGCCTTGCTTGAAGACCTACATGGGCATCTCCCATCTCGCCGTCAATCTCAGCCCTAGGTACTAAGGCTGCTACAGAGTCCACAATAATTATATCTACAGCACCGGAACGTACCATAGTCTCTGTAATTTCCAAAGCCTGTTCACCATTATCTGGCTGGGAAATATATAAATTATCAATATCTACACCTATATTCTTAGCATATGCAGGATCAAGCGCATGCTCTGCATCAATAAAACCTGCGATACCGCCCATCTTCTGTACCTCGGATACCATATGTAGGGCAACGGTTGTCTTACCACTTGATTCAGGACCATAAACCTCGATAATTCTTCCCCTGGGAACTCCTCCTAGGCCCAGAGCAATATCCAAACTAATGGAACCAGTAGGAACGGTCTCAATGTTCATATTTGCATTGGTATCACCAAGCTTCATTACGGAACCTTTTCCATATTGCTTCTCAATCTGTGCAAGAGCAGATTCCAAAGCTCTTATTTTATCATCCTTTGCCATATCCAATCTCCCTTTTAATGAAGGATCACCCTTCAAAATACGAACTAATGTTCTGAACACATATTAACTTATTTTTAAAGTAATGTCAATACTTTTGCCAAATTGCTTCAATTATTAAAATAAAATCTTTAATCGGAAAGTTTTTATTTAGATTAGGTATTAAGTATTAGAGTTAAATCAAGAAATCGACGGAAACCATGAACCCAACTGACATGATAACAGAATATAAAGATATTCATATTATATCAAAAGCAGCTCCCTATGTAAATAGAAGCCATTCTGTCATTTCGCTGAATTTTTCTCTCTATTCTGTATACTTATACCATAACCCTCTTTTCACAACTTCAAGATAATGAAATGATAAGAGGGCTTTATCCAGCATAAGAGCAATATAATGATAATTATACTTTAGAAATTATCTATAGGTATTTAGTATACCTTATTCGGCATTACTATCTTGGGGTTATATCCATGATCCATTAATGTCTGAACAATCTGCTGCTTGTGTTCCTGTCCAAAGGTCTCCATGGTGATTGTCAGCTCAACAGCACTATTACGGTTAATGCTTACAAATTGGTTGTGATCCAGACGAATTACATTACCCTGAGCCTTTGCGATAATTGAGGCTACATTCACTAACTCACCCGGTCTATCTGGAAGCAATACCGATACGGTAAATACTCTTCCTCTCTGGATTAGACCATGCTGAACTATGGAGGACACAGTAATTATGTCCATATTACCCCCACTTAAAATAGAGACAATTTTTTTGTTTTTACAATCCAGATGTTTTAGAGCTGCAACGGTTAATAAGCCGGAATTTTCAACTACCATTTTATGATTTTCCATCATATCCAGGAAATTTACAATAAGCTCTTGATCTTCTATTGTGATAATATCATCAACATTTTGCTTGATGTAGGGGAAGACAACATCTCCTGGAGTTTTAACTGCAGTACCATCTGCAATTGTATCAACTAGCGGAAGGGTAACAACTTCACCGGCTGCTAAGGATGCTTTCATACAGGCTGCACCAGCGGGCTCAACTCCTATAACTGTAATATTAGGATTAAGCATTTTTGCCAAGGTAGCTACTCCTGCCAGTAATCCTCCCCCTCCAACAGGAGCAAGAATGATATCAACGGTGGGTAAATCCTTAAATATTTCCATTGCAATTGTACCCTGACCCGTAGCTACAAGCTCATCATTAAAGGGATGAATAAAGGTATAGCCCTTCTCTTCTGCCAGTTTTAAAGCATGTGCGCAAGCTTCATCATAAACATCTCCATATAGAATTACTTCTGCACCATAGCCCTTTGTTCGATTAACCTTAATTAAAGGTGTTGTAGAAGGCATAACAATAATAGCCTTTACACCGTAGAGCTTCGCTGCATAAGCAACTCCCTGGGCATGGTTTCCTGCAGATGCAGTAACCAAACCCCGCTTTCTTTCTTCTTTGGTCAAGGTGCTAATCTTATAATAGGCTCCACGAACCTTATAGGCACCTGTAAACTGCATATTCTCTGGTTTTAAGTATACCTTATTACCCGTTGTATCGGAAAAATAGTCACTATAAACCAGTTCCGTACGAAGAATTACTTTCTTGACCGCTTCTGTTGCTTCCTCAAATTTCTCTAACGTCATCATGATATTACCCTCCATTACGTGCTAAGCAAACTTCATACTTTAAGCACAATCTATAAACCGTCCAGGATTATCTACCTCTATTCTACTTTTTGAAATAATGCATTTATAAAATCATCTGCACTAAATTTCTGTAGATCATCGATTTTTTCTCCTATACCTATATATTTAACAGGAATTCCTAGTTCTGATTGTATTGCGATAGCAATTCCACCCTTGGCAGTTCCATCCAGCTTTGTTAATACGATGCCTGTTATGTCTGCCACTTCATTAAATTCTTTTGCCTGGGCTAAGGCATTCTGTCCAGTAGTTCCATCTAATACCACAAGGGTTTCACGGTATGCCTCAGGATACTCACGTTCAATAACACGATCAATCTTTTTTAATTCTTCCATAAGATTTTTCTTATTATGAAGACGTCCTGCCGTATCACAGAGAAGAATATCAATATCCCTTGCTTTGGCAGCCTTCACGGCATCATAAATAACCGCTGCAGGGTCGGAACCTTCTTTTTGAGAAATGATGCCTACATTTGCCCTATGAGCCCATTCTGTAAGCTGTTCGATAGCTGCCGCTCGAAAAGTATCTGCCGCCGCCACCATAACCTTTTTACCTTTATCCTTCATCTGACCTGCTAATTTACCAACAGAGGTTGTCTTACCAACTCCATTAACACCAATGAGCAATACAACAGACTTCTGGTTTTCAAAGTCATAGGCGGTTTCTTTCAACTGCATTTGCTCTTTCATGCTGTTAATTAATAGCTGCCTGCACTCACTAGGATCCTTGATTTTATTTTCTTTAACTTTCTGTCTAAGATTTTCAATAATAGCTGTTGTCGTATTAATCCCTATATCCGCCATAATCAGAGTTTCTTCCAGTTCCTCATAGAAATCATCATCTATGCTGGAGAAACCGCTAAAAATAGCATCTATACCATGTGCAATGCTATTTCTGGTCTTAGATAAGCCTTGTACTAATTTGCCAAAAAAACCTGTTTTTTCTCCCATACAAATCTCCATTCTACCAAGGCACCACTAATTTGGGTGTCCGTATTATATTTACAAAGTGAATTGTCTTAGGGATAGAACTGTCTATCACTAAAACACTTAAATTATTTATCTAGCTCATTCTCAATTAAGTTAACAGAAACCAAGGTGGATACGCCTTTTTCCTGCATGGTAATACCATATAAAATATCTGCAGAAGCCATGGTTCCTCTTCGATGTGTAATAACTATAAATTGTGTATCCTTGGTTAATTTATTCAGATATTTAGCAAAACGCTTTACATTTGAATCATCCAAAGCAGCTTCAATTTCGTCTAAGAGACAGAAGGGAGAAGGTTTTAAGTTCTGGATTGCAAATAGTAAGGAAATTGCTGTCAATGCCTTTTCGCCACCGGATAGCTGCATCATATTCTGAAGTTTCTTGCCAGGAGGCTGAGCATTAATACGAATTCCGGCTTCCAGAATATCCTCATTCTCTGTTAATTCCAAATCGGCTTTACCACCACCAAAGAGTTCACCGAATACTACGTCAAACTGCTCATTGATAGCTTTAAACTTTTCACTAAATTGAATTCGCATCTCTGTGTCAAGCTCTTGAATGATTTGCAGAAGTACCTCCTCTGCCTTGATTAAATCTTCTCTTTGCTCTGATAAAAATTCATACCGCTCAGACAAATTCTTATAGTCCTCAATGGCATTGACATTAACATCACCCAGCTCTTTTATTTTTGCCTTAATCTCACCAACTAACTTCTTGGCTTGAGTAAGACTGATGTCATCATCAATGGGAATATTTAAGGCTGTTGTATATGTAAGCTCATATTCCTCCCACATATAACTCATCTGCTGGTCAGTTTGTTCTTGCAGCTTATCCTTTTGGCCATTCAAACGATAGCATTCCTTATCCAGTTCATTCATCCTGCTTGAAAGCTCTTCTCTTTTTGCAAAGAAGCTCTTGTGGATACTAGTAATATGCTCTTTTTCTTTCGTTTTAGTTTTAATCTTATCTTCCAGTTCCATAATAGCTTGCTGGTAGTTCTTAATAACACTTTCTGTCTGGCTAATAATTTGCTTCTTTTCATCTACCGCTTGAGAAGCCTTTTGGATGTCACCCTTTAATGAAGCCTCTTCCTCAAAGAGTTTTTCCATCTCTCTCTTAACACGCTTTACGTTCTCTAGTATGAATTGATTGTTTTGCTCTAAAGAGGATAATTCCAGCTTTAACTGGGAGGTCTTATCCACTGCCCCCTGTTCTTTTTCTCTTTCTACTCCAAGAAGCTTGGTAAGCTGTTCAATCCTATCTTCTTTTTCTTTATTTAGCTGAGAGTTTTGAGAGAGGGATAGGGTTAATTTATCTAAATTATCCTTTAAGTCCTTCGCTTGAATTTCTATTTCGCTAAGTTCTCGTAAATATTCCTGATATACAGCCTCATACTCCCTTTTCCTTACTAATTCTCTGTCTAAATTCATTTTAGCAGTATTCTGCTCTAAGAATTTATCTTGCAAGAGTAGTTTTATACTTTCTAAATTTGTACGATGCTTAGACTTAGCTTCCTTATATTCTTCTTTACTTTGAAGTAAATCAGTAGACTTTTCCTTTAGGGAAGCAACAACTTCTTCCATTTCCTCTATCTCACGTCTTCTTCCTAAAAGGTTGCTGGCATTTTTATAAGCTCCACCAGAGATTGAACCGCCGGGAGTTAATAATTCACCCTCAAGGGTTACAATTCTTAAGCTGTAATTATATTTTTTGGCAATGATTGTAGCATGATCGATATGATCAACAACAATAATTTTACCGAGAAGGTAGCCAATTAATGCATTAAATTTATTATCTGCCTCTACCAAATTGCTGGCAACTCCCAGAACCCCTGGTTCCTTAAGAACCCTATCATTATGAATGCCTGTACCTGAGGATATATTCGTAAGAGGTAAAAAGGTCGCTCTACCAAACTTATTCTTCTTTAAATATGCAATAAGTTCTTTGGCTGTAGCTTCATTATCCGTAACGATATTTTGAATAGTTCCGCCAAGGGCAGTCTCAATGGCTGTCTCATAGGTTTTTTCCACCTTAATGATATCAGCTACAACTCCGACTATACCCTTTAGTACTGCCTTACGCTCCATAACCTTCTTTATACTGATGCCGTAGCCTTCGTAACGTTCCGTTAAGTTCATTAATGATTCTAAACGAGATTTTTCACCCAAGAATTGTGCTTGTACCTCGTTATATTCCCTACTAACACCATCAATCTGGGCCTGGATATCAATAAGGGATTGCTCTAATGTATTGCTTTCCTGGGTCTTTTGAAGAATCACCTCTGAAATCCTTTGTATATTGGTTTCACAGCCCTTAATAGCCTCTGAATACTGACTTTCTTCGCTTTTATTCTTTAATATTTTTTGATTTAATTCTGCTCTGCGGATATTGTTTTGTTCCAGCATGGTCTCATAACGCTGCATATTACTCTTAATTCCGGAATTAACATTAAGTTGTTCAAATATTTTATTATTACACTCTTCTATTTCCTTGGAATATTTGAGTATGTTTTCTTTAATTTCATTCAATTCAACAAGAGCAGTACTGAGTAAGTCATCCATAGCGGATAATTTTTCATCAATTCCTGCTTTTTCCGTCAGATAACTCTTTTCTTCTTCTTTTTTAACTTGGATATCTTGGTTATTTGTATGTATGCGATTTTGAATATATTCATCATTTTGAATCAAAGAACTGATTTGTTCCTGTAGAACCTTAATCTCTCCCTCGGATTTCTCAACCCTAAGCTTTAAATCGTTGTAGCTGTTCTTATCCTCTTCAATGGTTTTATCGCACTCTTCCAACTGTTCTTCCAAACGGACATATTCTTCCTTCGTATTCTCATACTCCACCTTGGCCTGATCTAGGTCGGCAGAGGCAATAACTAATTTTTCTTCTAATTGCTCTCTTGAGGTACGAAGCTTGTCATATTCCTTCAAGAATTGATTTACTTCAAGATTTTTCAATTCTTCCTTAAGTTTTAAATAAACCTTGGCAACAGCTGACTGCTTTTCTAAAGGGGACAGCTGCTTTTCTATTTCTTTAATAATATCTGTGATACGAGATAAATTCAGTTTCTCTTCTTCTAAATTCTTTTCTGCTGTACTCTTTCTTCTTTTAAATTTAACGATACCTGCCGCTTCATCAAATAGCTCACGACGATCTTCCGGCTTACCACTTAAGATTTTATCTATCTGGCCTTGTCCAATGATGGAATAGCCTTCTTTACCGATACCCGTATCTAAGAAAAGTTCATGAACATCCTTAAGACGACAAGTAGATCCATTGATCAAGTATTCACTTTCACCAGAGCGATATACTCTTCTGGCAATGGTTACTTCTTCGTAATCAATGGGCAACTTATGATCGGAATTGTCCATGGTTATTGCTACAAAAGCGTAGCCTAAGGGCTTACGGGTCTGTGTTCCAGAGAAAATAACATCCTCCATCTTAGCTCCCCTAAGCTGTTTGGCACTTTGTTCACCAAGTACCCATCTTACCGCATCTGCAACATTACTTTTACCACTTCCGTTTGGTCCTACAATTCCCGTAATACCATCATGAAATTCTAAAACAATCTTATTAGCAAAAGATTTAAAACCATGAATTTCAATACTTTTTAAATACATTAAAAGTCTCCCATCTATTTCTTATATCCGTACACGGACAAAAAAGCAGCTATGTGAACCTTTGTCTGCTTATTCCTGCAATGGATTATTCACTTTTGATTTACTTCGCAGTGCTTGGATTGCCTGATATGCAGCTTCCTGTTCTGCTCCTTTTTTAGTCCTGCCTACCCCACATCCTATTTCATCATTACCTACGTATACAGCAATCTTAAAGGTTTTGTTATGATCCGGCCCCTCCTCAGATATAAGTTTGTAACGAAGTTTTTGCTTGTTATTATCATTTTGAATAATTTCTTGTAAAATAGTTTTACTATCGAAAAAGAGATCTTTATTTTTAATATCAGCAAGTATAAATTCGTGAATAAACTCTTTTGCATTAGTAAAACCACCGTCAAGATAAATAGCACCAATAATAGCCTCAAGGGTATCGGATAATATGGAATCCCTGTTTCTTCCGCCGGATATATCCTCTCCTTTACCAAGAAGTAGAAAATCGCCAATATTTAAATCTCTGGCACATCTTGATAAAGTCTGCTCGCATACAATGCTGGCTCTAAGCTTTGTTAAGTCACCCTCACTGAGATTGGTATATTCCTTATATACTGTCTCGCTGGTAATAAGTTCCAGAACCGCATCTCCCAAGAATTCCAACCGTTCATTATTCTTTTCTTTATCCAGCCGCATCTCATTAGCATAGGAGCTGTGAGTCAATGCATGTAACAAAATAGTTAGATCAGAAAAATGATACTTGATTCTATCTTCCAATACAAGCAACTTATCGTTTTCCTTTTTGCGCAATTTCATGTATTTAAATAATACCTCCTTCCCATAATTAATCTGCAAGCCTATATGAAAAGCCCATAAATAAGGCAAGCCTTATTCACAGGGCTTTTATTTAACATATTTTATTATTTACAAATTCATCAATATTGATTTATAGTTTAACAAATAAAAATCAAAAAATATACCTAATTATTCATTGCATTCTTAATCTGCTCAATTGCATCTCCAACAGTAACGATGTTCTCTGCCTCTTCATTTGCAATTTCGATATCAAACTCTTCTTCAATACCCATAATTATCTGAAACACATCCAGTGAATCAGCACCTAGATCATCCACAAAAGTGGTCTCCGTAGTAATCTCATCTTCGTCTACATTTAATACTTCGCTAATAATTTTTTGTAATTTTTCAAATTCCATAACAATTCACCCTTCTTTTATTATTCATTATTATTAAGTTTGTTTTTAATCTTATCATTTATATGCTGCTTAGTAAATGTTACACATTGTATAATAGAATTACTTATTTCAACACTTTTAGAATTACCATGTGTTTTTACCACTAGACCATTTAATCCCAGCAATGGAGCACCACCATATTTCGATGAATCAAAGTCTTTTAAGGTTTCTTTTAAAGCCGGCTTACATAATAGAGCTCCGATTTTACTTTTCGTTGTACTCATTAGCCCTGTCTTTATTTTCTTCACTAATGCTGTTCCTAAGCCCTCATACAGTTTAAGTATAACATTACCTACAAATGCCTCACATACAATAACATCTGCACCACCGTTAGGGATTTCTCTTGCTTCAATACTTCCGATAAAATTAATATCATTACAGTTTTTCAAAAGAGGAAAGGTTTCTTTCACTAGCATATTACCTTTCTCTTCTTCAGCTCCAATATTTACAATAGCAACTCTTGGGTTCTTTATTCCAATAACATTCTCCATATAAATGGATCCCATTTTGGCAAACTGAACCAAATGAGAAGATCTTGCGTCTACATTAGCTCCACAGTCCACTAGCAAGGAGACACCATTCACCGTAGGAATTAAAGGTGCGAGGGGTGGTCTCTCCACTCCAGGTATTCTTCCTATAATCAGCTGACCACCAGCTAATACTGCTCCGGTGCTACCAGCTGAGACAAATGCATCTGCTTCTCCATGCTTAACCATGTTCATCGCTACTACAATAGAGGAGTTTTTCTTACGTCTAATTGCCATAACCGGTGCTTCATTATTCGTTATGATTTCAGGCGCATGTACGACCGTAATACGTTCTTTGTCATAATTATACTCCCGTAATCCCTTTAAAATAACCTCTTCATCGCCAGTAAGAATTACTTTAATATCTGTATTCTCTGATATCGCTAGCACTGCTCCTTTAATTATCTCAGCAGGTGCGTTATCGCCGCCCATGGCATCAACTGCAACCGTAATTAATTTCTGCATATTATCCTCCGTTCATAGCTAATAAACTTATAATACGTAGTATACATATGACAATGTTAGCTAATCTATTAAACAATATACTCGATATCATTACAAAAATCAACCACATTTTTGAACTGTTTGTATCAAGCATTTATTGGCAAAAAGAAATGGTTCTAAATATAGTAATGGAGCGGGATTTAGAAAATCCCGCTCCAGACAAAAACCTTTTGTTATTATTATGCTTTCTTATAAAAAAACGATTTATAATTATTAAAACCTATTTGCTGCGATTGAATGATCTGTTCTGTGCTTCCTACAAATAAAAGTGCATCCTTTTTCAGTGCTTTATGAAAATCTACATAAATTTTATTCTTAGCCTCATCAGTGAAATAAATAAGGACATTACGGCACACAATCAAATCACAACTAGAAGGATATGGATCCTTTAGCAAATCATGCTGTTTAAAATCTACACAGGCTTTTACAGCATCAGAAATCTGATATGTTCGGTCATTAATTCTTGTGAAATACTTTTTAAGGAATTCCTCAGGCAACCCTTTCAGGCTTTTTTCATGATAAAGACCTATTTTTGCTTTCTCTAGAACTTGTTTATCAATATCAGTAGCAATAATCTTTATCTTGTTTAGAGGAAGAAACTTTGAAAGTAGCATAACCAAGGAATAGGGTTCATCACCAGTGGAACAAGCGGCACTCCATATCTTTAAATCCCTTCCGAAACGATCCATTAAACTTGGAAACACTTCCTTCTCAAGAAGCACCCATTGTTCTGGATTACGAAAGAACTCCGATACATTAATGGTAATATAATTAATAAATTCATCATATGCTGCTTTATCTGCTTTAAGCTTATTCACATACTCCCCATAAGAACTAATGTTGTGCTTAGCAATCAGAGCTTCAATACGCCTTTTCATCTGACGTTCTTTATAAGAATTCAAATCAATCTTCGTCATATCATAGATAGATTGTTTAAAAGCTTCATAAGTTCCGAGCAAATCATTTCTCCTTTGTTCTATGATGTCTTATTATTCTTCAGTAGTCTCTGATGCTTCAGCAACCTCAGGAGCGGACTCTTCTTCCTTCTCTGGAGCTTCTAAAGCCTTAACACTTAAGCTAATCTTCTTCTCTTCTTTATTAAATTCAACAACCTTAGCTGTTATCTCTTGACTGATTTTTAGTACATCAGAAGGTTTTTCAACATGATCTCTAGAAATCTGAGAAACATGAAGAAGTGCATCAATACCAGCCTCTAATTCAACGAATGCTCCAAAGTCTGTCATACGAGCAACTGTACCAGTTACAACATTACCTACGCAATATTTGGATTCTGCATCAATCCAAGGATTTGCATCTTCAAATTTTAAGCTAAGAGCAATCTTCTCACCTTGAATATCCTTAACAAAAGCTTTTACTGTATCTCCTACCTTAAATACCTTCTTAGGATTCTCAACTCTACCCCAAGACATCTCGGAAATATGAAGAAGACCATCCGCACCACCAAGATCGATGAATGCACCGAAATCTGTAATATTCTTAACTGTTCCCTCGATGGTCATGCCAATGGATATCCTACTAAATAATTCTTTCTTTAAGGTTTCCTTCTTAGCAACGATTAACTGCTTACGATCACCGATAATTCTTCTCTTCTTAGGATTAAATTCTGTAATAACAAAGTCAATGGTCTCGCCAGCATATTTTTGAAGATCTTTCTCATAGCTATCTGAAATTAAGCTTGCAGGAATAAATACTCTAGCCTCATCAACGATGACACTTAAGCCGCCATTTAATACTGCAGCAACTTTTGCTGTTAAAACTTCCTTCTTCTCGAAAGCTTCCTCAAGTCTCTTGTTACCCTTTTCTGCAGCAAGTCTCTTATAAGTTAGGGCAACTTGTCCTTCTCCATCATTTACTTTAAGGATCTTAGCCTGCATTACGTCCCCTACATTAACAACAGTTCTTAAATCCAGATTTGGAGTATTGGTATATTCATTCTTTGTGATAATACCTTCCGACTTGTAGCCTATATTTAAGATGATTTCATCTTCCTTAACAGCCAAGACAATTCCTTCTACAACATCACCGTTGTTTATTTGCACTACTTTCTCTTCTTCCAATAATTGTTCAAAACTCTTTTCTGACATAGCGGTATGAACCTCCTTGATAATATTGTTTGGGGTCGATGCCCCTGCTGTAATACCTACGTTTCGATAAGATTTAAATAAACTTAAATCCAGGTCATCAAGTTTCTGTATATAGTAAGTATTTTCACATTCTTTTTTGCATATTTCGTATAGCTTTCTTGTATTAGAGCTATGCTTCCCACCTATTACAATCATAGCATCTGATTGGCTTGCCAACCTGTAGGCTTCTGTTTGCCGATCTTGTGTGGCATTGCAAATCGTATTTAAAACAAGTATATCATAACCCTTTTCCGCAATAATTTCAACTAAATCTTGAAATTTCTTGTAAGTAAATGTCGTCTGTGCGACAATATACAACTTAACTTCCTTGGGAATATTAAGGGCTTTTGCCTCCGCTTCATTTTCAATCACTGTATAACCACAAGAATTAGGTAAAGTCTCATTCTTACGGCACCATCCTTTAATCCCTTCTACTTCCGGATGAGTCCCATTTCCAATTATGATGATATGATGCCCTTCTACACTCTTGTTATCGACTGCTTTATGAATTTTTCTAACATAGGGGCAGGTTGCGTTAATAATTTTATGTCCATAAGAAGAAAGTTGTTTATAAAGTTCTTCCGATACTCCGTGGGAACGTATGATTATTGTTCCCTCAGGTAAGGTTTTTAATTCCTCTGGGTCTTCAATCACTTTAACACCTTTTTTGCATAAATCGTCAACTACTTCTTCATTATGAATAATTGGACCAAAAGTATATACTCTTTGTCCAGCTTCAACTTCTTTATAAACCAAATCAACTGCTCTTTGGACTCCAAAACAAAATCCTGCAGTATTTGCTATTGCTACATTCAAAATATCAGGCATCCTTTACTATTACAAATTTATTATTTACGGATATAGGAGATAATCTTATTAACAACTTCATCAATTGTCATATGGGAGCAATCTAAAAACACTGCATCCTCAGCCTGTTTTAAGGGAGCAAATTCTCTGGTCATATCACGATGATCTCGTTCCATTATATCCTTCTCAATCAAATCCATATCAGCAGCTATACCTCTACTTTTAAGCTCTGCCCATCTTCTCCTAGCACGTTCCTTTGAAGTTGCTGTCAGATAGACTTTTAGATCAGCATTGGGAAGTACATAAGTTCCGATGTCCCTGCCATCCATTACAACATTCTCTTGTTTGGCAAGCTTTTGCTGAAGTTCAACCAATTTAAGCCTTACCTCTTTATTAACTGAAGTTGCACTAGCCATGTTACCAACTTCTTCTGTCCGAATCAGACCGTTAACATTCTCACCATTAAGAATAACCAACTGCTCTCCATCCTTATATTCAATGGTTACATTCACGTCCTTACAAGCTTTTTCAATTTTATCACTCTGTGCTGCATCAATCTGATTTCTTAAAAAATGTAATGCCATAGCCCGATACATTGCACCAGTATCTACATAGATAAACCCAAGTTCTTTTGCAATTCTCTTTGCTATGGTACTTTTACCGGCTCCGGCCGGCCCGTCAATTGCAAGATTAAATTTCTTCATGGCAATTACCCTCCGAGTTACTAATTTATAGAAATATGAATTAGCAGACCAATTCATCCTCTATTTCATATTATTTGACTGATATACCTGCAAGATACGCAGTTGACCAGGCAATCTGTAGATTGAAACCACCGGTTAAAGCATCTAAATCCAAGACTTCGCCAATGTAATATACATTCTTTATTAGTTTTGATTCCATTGTAGAAGGATTAATCTCTTTCACATCAATTCCTCCCCTAGTAATAACCGCCTGATTATAGTCACTAAGCTTGGTAATATGAAGGGGGAAATTTTTAAGAAGATTAACCAGACGTAATCTTTCTTCCTTTGTCACAGAATTTACTTTCTTTTCCGAATCAATATGGCTTAGTCGAATGATAACATCAATTAATTTATTTGGCAATAGGCGGTCAAGACAATTCTTAAATTGTTTATTTTTAAATTCCTCAAAATCCCGTAAGATTCGTGCGTCTAATTGCTCTACGGTCAAAGCTGGTTTCAAATCAATACTAAGGGTTAATGGTTCCTGCTTAATAATATATGGAACTAGATAACTACTAGCACTTAGAATAACCGGGCCACTTACTCCAAAATGTGTAAATAGCATTTCACCAAAATCCTCATAGATTTGTTTATTGCCAGCAGTAATTTTTATTTGAATATTCTTTAAGGAAAGCCCCATAAGCTCTTTTACAAAGCCTTCCTTCACATGCACTGGCACAAGGCAAGGATGTAAATCCGTAACCCTATGTCCCATAGACTTGGCAAAATTGTAACCATCTCCTGTTGAACCTGTGGTTTGATAGGATAAACCACCCGTTGCTACAATTACTGCATCTGCTACATATTCTTCTTTTGAGTTTTTTAGAAGGAGGCTATGAAAGCTCCCCTCCTTTGTAATGATCTTTGACACTTCACTGTGATATCGAACCATTACACCCTGACCTTCCAGTTCTCTTTTTAGAACTGCAATGACATCGCTTGATTTATCCGAGGTTGGAAATACTCTATTACCTCGCTCTACCTTAATGGCTAGTCCCAGTTGTTCAAAGAAATCCATGGTGTCATAATTGCTAAAGGTATGATATGCCCGGAATAAGAATTTGGGATTAGTAACAAGCTGTTCAAAGAACTCATCTTTATCACAGGCGTTAGTCAGATTACATCTACCTTTACCGGTGATAAATAATTTCTTACCTAGCTTTTCATTCTTCTCAAACAAAACCACCTGATGCCCGCTTCTAGCAGCAATAATTGCTGACAGCATTCCGGCAGCTCCGCCTCCCACTACCAGTACCTTGCTCATATAGATCTCCATTCTATCAAATATTAATAATCAAATATGACTTCCTAATCAAAGATAAAATAATATTAGGTAATTGACGAATATATTCCAAAGTATCGCAATTACCTAACACCTGATTCATATTCAGTTTTATCTTTCCATGTAAGCTTCATTTACTTCCATTTCATAAACACCACTAGCATAGACCTGACCTTCTATTCGAAAAATAACTTTGTTACAATCGGTATTGTCAAGCAAGCTATAAGCAAATGCATCTAAGATTGATCCTTCATATCCTGAACCCATATTAGAAGCTGGGGAATTATCCTTCGTAAAGCTTACAATAACAGCATCCTTCTCTATTGTAACACTATCTTTACCTATGGTTATGGATTGATCGGCTAATACTTCTATTACCGTATCTACAATTAACTCCGGTGTAAGTTCAATGCCCTCTGGAATACGGGAAGTTACAACCTCTATATTACCATCTTCAGCATTCACTGTATAAACCTGAAGATCCATATTCGCTGCTGCTTGCTTTAATTGTTCTGTTGGTAAGGGGCTAACATTAGTCACTGAATTAACAGGATCAGGAGTTGCCTCATTGTCATCATTATTATCTTTTTTATTGCCTTCTTCTTTCCCTTTATCATCAGGTGTTTCTGTAATTTCTGTATTAATCTTCTTGTCAGATTCATCAAATATACCAAAACTGAATTTATCACATCCAGCTAAAAGGAAGATTCCTGACAAAAGAATTACCAATATAAACTTCTTATTGAATCGTACCATACTATATCTCCATAAATGACTTTTTTTAAGTTTCTATCATTATAATAGGACATAACTGTGTCATTATTATGGTATTATGGCCATTTTTTAAAAATAATTGCATTTGTATCTATTTTTTAAATTATAAGCTCTTAAGCATGCTTCGTCGCAACAAATCCATGGCATAAATAACACTAAGTTCACGGATTTTCTGACGATTACCCTTTAATCTGTATTCATTTACATGGACTTTATCTTTTACAAAACAAGCAATATAGACAAGTCCCACAGGCTTTAGCTTTGTTCCACCTTCCGGTCCTGCAATACCTGTAATCGCCAGTGCTGCAGCTGCACCAGTGGCCTTTGCTGTACCTATAACCATTTCTCTTGCTACTTCCTCGCTAACTGCTCCATATTCTCGTAAGGTTTCCTCTTTCACTCCAAGGTATTTCATTTTTGCTTCATTAGAATAGGTGATAAAACCTTCCTTAAAGACATCTGAAACTCCAGGCACATTGACAAAACGCCCAGATAACAATCCTCCGGTACAGGATTCTGCTGTAGAAAGAACTAATTTTCTCTTCTGTAACTCTTTTACAACAACCTCTTCTAAGGTTTCTTTTTCCTCTGTAGTATAGATGTTTTCTTTAAAACGGAGAAAGAGCTCTTCTACTACGGGCTTTAGAAGCTTTTGGGCCTCTTCTTCATTATCAGCTGCCGCAGTTACACGAAAATGCACCTCTCCTTCCTTTGCATAAGGTGCTATGGTGGGATTACTTTGGCTGTCAATCAAGTCTAATATATCTGTCTCAGCCTTGCTCTCTCCTATGCCACAGATTTTAATCATTCTAGAAACAAAGACCTTTTCCTGCTTCTTCTCAAGATAGGGAAGAATATGCGCCTCAAACATGGGTGTCATCTCCAAAGGAGGTCCCGGCAGTAAGATAATGACCTTTCCCTCATGCTCTACAATATAACCAGGAGCAGTTCCGTTATCGTTGTCTACAACGATAGAACCTTTTATTTTCATGGCCTGTTTCCAATTATTATCTGTAATAACCCTTGGAACTGTACTACCACTGTATCTAAAATTAAAATAAGAAGTAATCCGTTCCTTAGAAGTCTCGTCCATCACAAGCTCTAGATTTAAGACCTGAGCCAGAGCTTCCTTGGTCATATCATCCTGGGTAGGACCAAGACCACCGGTTAAGATAAGAATATCACAACGCTGCAAGGAAGCCTTAACAACCTCACAGAGTCTCTTGGTATTGTCTCCGACGGTCATTTGATAATAAAGGGTAAAACCTAGCTCTGCACACTTTTTTGATAAATAATTGGCATTGGTGTTAACGATATTGCCAAGCAGTAATTCTGTTCCTACGCTAATTAATTCCACTGTCATATAAATCCTCCCTTCTTATATATCAATTTCTCCGTTGGGTTTTTTGATCTTATCTTATATTCTTATCTTATATCCTTAT
Organism: Bacillota bacterium; assembly: GCA_023443625.1. Next base: position 187,271 of record JAEZTQ010000005.1, read on the forward strand.
CTTATATGAAAGAACACCATTTATTTATTAAGACTCCTAAGAGTATATAAATAAATCGTGCTCCTTTCGTAGGTATATCATTTTATTATATTTTCTTCAAATGCTAGAATTTCCCGTCTAAAACCTTTTTATTCTTAATCAAATAGTCTATTAAGGAGACTACGGTCAGCACTACAGCAAGATAAATAGCAACTTGCTCTAATACATTAATAAAAGTGAAATCCAGATCTATAATTAGCATAATGCTCATCACCATCTGAACTGTAGTTTTTATCTTTGCCCACCAACTAGCAGCAATAACAATCCCATTATCAGAGGCAATTAATCTAAATCCGCTGATAATAAATTCACGAGCTATAATAATAATTACGATCCAAGCGGGAAGCTGCCCCAATTGAACAAAACATATTAAAGCACTACAAACTAATAATTTGTCCGCCATTGGATCCATAAATTTGCCAAAGTTAGTGACTAGATTATTCTTTCTGGCAAGATAACCATCCAAAAGATCCGTTAGGGCTGCAATAATAAAGATAGAAGCTGCTAAGATACGTCCATTGGGTATCTGAGGCACTAGTAATAAAACCAAAAATATAGGAATTAAAAACACTCTAAATAGTGTAATCTTATTTGGCAAATTCATATAAACCTCCATTCCGTGAATTTGTGCTGGTGCCCAAACTCACTGTTTGAAAAATTATGATTTTTCAAACTTATCTTTCATAGTGTTATTACATAAGAGAGTAAATAATTAATCAATTAACTCTCCAACAAGATCATAACCCTTAGCTCCTGTTACCTTTGCAGTTACCAAATCACCGGATATTAACTCTCTTTCTGAATGAATAAAGAGAAAACCATCGACTGAAGGTGCATCCATATACGTTCTACCAATGTAGACATTGTTCTCATCTGCTATTCTGCCTTCGATTAATACCTGATAGGAATTACCCACCAGCCTGTGAGAGCGATTAAAGGCAATCTCTTGTTGTAATTTCATAATTTCCTTCTGTCTTTGCTTCTTAACCTTAGCGGTAATTTGTGGCCTCAACTTTGCTGCTGGAGTCTGTTCTTCTTTAGAATAGGTAAAGACACCGAGCCTTTCAAATTTCATGTTTTCTACAAACTCTACCAATTCTTCATGTTCCTCATCTGTCTCTGTAGGAAATCCTGTGATCAGGGTTGTACGAAGCACAATATCTGGCAGGTTGCTTCTTAGTTTTGATATAATCTGTATCAAATCTTCTTTACTGGTTCTTCTTCCCATTAATTTCAAAATACGATCAGAAGCATGTTGAATGGGAATATCCAGGTAACGACAGATTTTTGCTTCCTTCTTCATCGCATCAATCAACTCATCGGTAATTTCTTCTGGATAGCAGTATAAAATTCTGATCCACTGAATATTCTCTATCTTAGCTAAAGCAGATAAAAGCTTTGGTAGAGATTTCTCACCATAGAGATCTTTTCCATACACCGTTGTTTCCTGGGCTACTAAAATAAGTTCTTTTACACCTTGGCTTGCAAGATACTCTGCTTCACTTATTAAATCCTCCATAGGAACACTGCGGTAATTTCCTCTAACCTGAGGAATGATACAATAAGTGCAATGCTTATCACAGCCCTCAGCAATCTTTAAGTATGTGGAATAAGTACCTGAGGTAAGCATTCGCTTGCTTTCTGTCTTAGGTAGTTTGTCCAAGGATACAAAGCAGGAATGCTTTGTGTTTCCCTCCATGATTTTCTTAATTACTTTTAATATTTCTGAAAAGCTGGAAGTTCCAAGCAGGGCATCGACCTCAGGAATTTCTGTAAGTATCTCTTCCTTATAACGCTCTGCCAGACATCCGGCAACAATTAAAGCCTTTAAGTTTCCATTCTTTTTATATTCAGCCATTTCCAAAATGGCATTGATGCTTTCTTGTTTGGCATCATGGATAAAACAGCAGGTATTAACTATAATAATATCTGCTTCCTGTTCCTCATTGGTAATTCTGTATCCATTCTCGTGTAGTATACCGAGCATATTTTCACTGTCTACGAGGTTTTTGTCACAACCAAGAGAAATAAAGTATATATTCATTCTATGTCCATGCCTTTCAATCATTCTCCAAAATGCTGCATCAAACATTGTAACAGCTTTTTCTATAAAAATAAACTCTTTTATTCATTTATTTTATCTGTCTGAATTGTCTTCTCCATCTTCTGATTAACACAATGAACAGATTGCAATACATTATCTATATAATTCGTCTTCATATCCTGAAGATACTTCATCCGACTCTTCGTGAGGGAGAATCTTTTATAATCCCCAACGAAAGAAGAGTTTATAAAACGTCTAATACATCTATAATCTCTTTTGTTATTGATGCTGCGAAGACCCATTTCAATATTCTTACGTATCCGAAGCATAGCCTTACTCTGATCAATTGTTGTAATTAATATGCCATCTTCAAAAACTAATTCATATACATTCTGATAGGAAAAGCAAGCCAAATCCTCGTTCTTCATATAATATTCTTTTACAATTACTGCTCCAATTAGTATTGCACCACTATATAAAGATTTAAAATTATTAAGCTCATAATGCTTATCATTATTCTCAGTATTAAGACTGTTGGACCCATCATTGGTTAATATTATTTTGTCTAAGTAAAGTCTATAATCTTCAACATGAAAATAACTTTCAAAGGAGCTTTGTAGGGAAAGCTTGGATAGGGGAATTAAGCCAAGGGCCATTGGATGAACAATAAACTCCTGCTCTGCCTTTATAATTTTATATTCCAAATCCGAATATACTATATGATGATCAAAATTCATGACACAACGGACCTCCACTTTGTCTAAAAATCTCTTTAAGCTTGTACTGCTTCCACACAATTGTTCATTAACATAGCGATGGTCATAGGTCCAACACCTCCAGGTACAGGAGTAATGGCGGATACCTGGGAGAGAACATCTTCATAATCTACATCCCCGCAGAGCTTATTATCTGTTCCCCTATGAATTCCCACATCAATCACCACAGCACCTTCTTTTACAAAATCCTTGGTCACATAACGCGGCTTTCCAAGGGCAACAATCAAAATATCTGCTCGTTTGGCTACTTCCTTAAGATTCTTTGTTCTAGAATGGCAGATAGTAACCGTCGCATTCTCACGAAGCATAAGTAGTGCCATAGGTTTACCTACTATATTGCTTCTTCCTATAATGACACATTCCTTCCCTTGTATCTCTATATTGGAGCGCTTTAAAAGCTCTATAACACCAGCAGGGGTACAGGATACAAACCCTTTCTGGCCAATACTTAAGGCTCCAACGCTCTGGGGATGAAAACCATCTACATCTTTCAAAGGATCAATTGTCTTTATAATCGTATCCTCATCAATGTGTGCAGGTAAGGGGAGCTGAACTAGAATTCCCTTTACCTCTTCCTTCCTATTTAATTCTTCAACTAAATCCACTAATTCTTCCTGGGACGTTGTCTCAGGCAACTCATAAGCCAAAGACTTAATTCCTATATATTCACAGGCCTTCTTCTTGTTGCCCACATATACTGTTGAGGCCGGATCATTTCCCACTTGAATAACTGCTAAGGTAACCTCAATTCCTTTATTATTAAGTTCTGATACCTTATCACGTAATTCATCCTTGATGTCTGAAGATATTCTTTTCCCATCGATTATTAATGCCATTATTTACACTCCTATCTTATCGTTAAAGTATTTTATTTATCATAACAAGCCAATTTCTATTAATGTTTTTTCATGTAGCATTTCTAATATATTCTAATATATTCTTTCCAAGATAACAAGGTATATTTATTAGGAATGTATTTCGCTGGCTCTTAGGCAATTAATGATGCCAAATGCCTCTTATTTCATTTTTCTATCTTTGCCTTCGCCATAGTAAGTCCAACCAAAAAGCTTACTCCGATAAACATTTCCACCTTTTCTTTAGGTATAGACAAGAAAAAAGTGCAAATCCAGAGTCTGGAATCGCACTTTTATACTTTATAATTCAATATAGCTGAAGTTATATCAATCCTATTAGTTTATAGCTAACAGTTTAAGCTGACGGTCTTTTTCTTCCCTTACTTCATAATCCTTCGCTATAAACTCATATAGCCCTCTAGAATCTATATATACTGCATAATGCTTCGGTTGTAATATATTATATTCGTAACTGTACATTTGTTTTATTTCTTTTAGCCATTGGGAAACATCTATTTTAACTAAGGTATCATAAGCATCATACAATTCTCTTGTAAAGCAATCGGTTGTATATCGATAACATAATACCGTATCAAACGTTATTATAGTTTTCTGCTTGATGTCTGGAAAAAAAGGGTTAGAATACTGAATACTTAATGATATAGTAGATCCGTCAATAATCACTTGAAAATCATCTTCTAATTCATGGGATATCATTGGTATTTCCCATAACTTAACTATTTTCATCTAATTTACCTCCGTTCACAACCATTAACTAATGCAACTTTTATCATATTATAGCAAATTTTAATGTTTTTTCGAGTTAAATTGACATGAACGTCGATTTTTGTTACATAAACGTACCTAAATCACAAAACTACTATCCCTATAACAAAATAACGATACAAGCTCCTACTAGTGATATGTAATCACATAGAAGTCTTGTATCGTTTTATTTGTATTAAGATATTTACTTATTGATCCAGAATTATCACTTATCCTCTGTAATAATTGATCAGACACCCACTTAAGATTATCTCTCTCTCATCGTCTGTAAGTTCACCAATCTTTAAAGTGAATTCCTTCATATCCTTATTTACAACATATGCCTTTACTTCAGATATCTTCTCAGTAATAGCCTTCTTAATATCCTTAATAAAGATATAATCACCATTGGCAAAGGGCAACTCTTCTTTAAAGATGAAGGGCAGCATTCCCCAGTTGATTAAGTTGGAGCGATAACGCTTGGTTGCATACTCATTGGCTATATTAGCGAAGCCTCCCAGTACCTTCTGACAGCTGGCTGCCTGTTCTCTGGCAGAACCATCACCGGGCTTAACTGCAAAGATGGTACTTCCAATCTGAGTAGATTTCATATCTATATCAAACTTAGTGCCAATCTTATCATATACAGCCTTGAGCTCTTCATTCGCTCCTACAATATCCTCTCCGGCAATTCTAGCTTTCTCCGCCTTCTGTACTGCCTTGGCACGACCAACATAGGCAGGATCCTTACGAGACAAGGTAAACTCAGCCAAGCCCAGAGGGTTAGAACGATAGGAGGAGGTCTCTCCGGAAGGAATTAATTCATCCGTAGTGGTTACAGGGTCATGTATCTCTGATACTACCTTTAGTATCATGTCATCTGAAAGTGCTGTCATTGCAGGCCAATCAACAATTCCAGGGCCAAATTTGATATCTACATTAGAATCCCCTTTACCATAGCCATGATATACTCTGTTATCATAAATGGTACTATCAAAGTAATACTTAGGTCTCTTAAAGCTCACATCAATATCCTCAGCAGAGGTCAAATAACCCTGATTTGCAGCAGTTGCAGCAATGGATCTAGCATCCATTAATGCTACAGAGGCAACCTGGCCACTGGTAATCTTAGAACCTTCTCTATTGGGGAAGTTTCTTGTTGTATGACGGATACTGAGGCCATTGTTAGAAGGAACATCTCCTGCCCCAAAGCATGGTCCACAGAAAGCAGTACGTATAGTAGCACCTGTCGCCATTAATTTGGCTATAGAGCCATTCTTCACCAATTCCATAAATACAGGCTGGCTTGCCGGATATACACTTAAGGAGAACTCATCCGAGCCTATGTATTTGCCCTCAAGAATATCTGTAGCATCACAGATATTTTCAAAGCCACCACCAGCACAGCCTGCGATGGTTCCCTGCTCTACATATAATCTGCCATTACGAACCTTATCCTTTAAGGTGTATTTAATCTTATTATTATCAAGACTAATTAATGCCTTCTTCTCAACTTCGTCTAAGATATCATAGAGATTAGCATTTAACTCATCAATGGTATATACATTGCTTGGATGGAAGGGCATTGCAATCATAGGTTTAATCTCTGATAAATCAACATAAACCATTCCATCATAATAAGCCACCTTACCAGGTTTAAGCTCTTTATAATCGGAGGCTCTGTGATGAATCTCATAGAACTCCTTCACAGAGTCATCTGTTGTCCATATGGAGGATAGACAGGTGGTCTCCGTAGTCATAACATCAATACCAATTCTAAAGTCTACACTTAGATTATTGATGCCATCACCAACGAACTCCATTACCTTATTATTCACATAACCATTGGCAAATACCTTTCCAATAATAGCCAGGGCTACGTCCTGAGGACCAACACCTTTTCTAGGTGTACCAGTTAAGTAGATTGCTACCACCTCTGGCATATTGATATCATAAGTCTTATCAAGAAGCTGCTTTACAATCTCAGGGCCACCCTCACCCACTGCCATGGTACCAAGGGCACCATAACGGGTATGGCTGTCAGAACCCAGCACCATACTGCCACAGGCTGCTAACATCTCACGAGCATACTGATGAATAACTGCCTGATGAGGTGGAACATAGATACCACCATATTTCTTAGCACAGGAAAGTCCAAACATATGGTCATCCTCATTAATGGTACCACCTACTGCACATAAGCTGTTATGACAGTTTGTTAATACATAGGGTACAGGAAATTTCTCCAGACCACTGGCTCTGGCAGTCTGAATGATACCTACAAAGGTAATATCATGAGAGGTTAATTTATCAAACTTAACCTTTAATTTCTTATCATTACCAGAGGTATTATGGCTAGTTAATATATCATAAGCCATGGTCTCCTGCCTTGCTGCCTCTTTGCTAACCTCAGCACCGGTTTTAGCTTTCAGAGCTGCTTTCACCTCAAAATTATCTTCCACTATTTCAGTGCCATTTAATAGATAGACACCGTTATCGTATAATTTAATCATAGTCATCTCCCAACCGCCGAACTTCCATTTTCATGATGTCGGCTAATAATTTTTAGTGACGATAATACCTATCCTCACCCTTTGTCCATTGTTTGTCCAATTCTTGTAAATTACTTATTCACTTTCTTAATCAGAGCACCTTGTCTTACTCTAATACTTTTCCTTGATTCAAGTCAATTGTATATTCTTCGTCACAGTCTATTAAGCCAGAGGTCAATATACCATTGCTTGCTTTTATCTTCATTTTAATAATCTTAGGATCATCGGTTTTCTTGAATTCAACTTTAATATTACCACTGAATTTCTCGTTAAAATAACCAGCATCCACTAATAACTCTTCATGATTTTCAAATTTAAAGCGCATCTCATAATTTGCTTCAAAGCCTAATAAATTAATGGGCTCGAGTTCTTCCGTAAAAGTTTTATGAGCTTCAATCTTATCAATCTCCATAAGCTCAGTGATGTCCCCCTCCATATATACGAATTTGGCATCAAAATACTCCAAATTAAGGTCACTTTTATTTTTAATAATTAATTTACCATAGCCTGTCTCCATATACATTAATACAATTGATAATAGTAATAACACGGAAGCTACCACAATGGCTGTAATAACCTTACCCTTGGTATTTAGTATCTTAAGGCCTTGGCTTGCCCCATGCTTTGTTGATTTCTTTGTAGCTTTCTTTATCTTCTTCATCACAAATCCCCCTAAAATATTCATCCTATATTTTCAGACATTCTTAATAATAATAGGTATGGACAAAATAATCAAGTCCCAAGTAACCATTTGTGCGATATTGTTTTAGCTTGACCTTTATACAAAATCATGATACTCTATCACTAATTGAAAATACCCGTGAGGGAGTAGTTAGCGCAAATTTGCGCGACAAGTCAACATACTGACCGGCAGCGGTCTGGCTTGTCTTAAAAAACGAGACTCATGTATAACTTTTACAGCTATACATGGTCTTTTTTTATTGTAAAAACCTAGATATACGCTCGTATGAGTAAATACTTAGGTTTTTTCTTTTGTATATCATACTTTGTGAAGGAGAATATGTTATGAATTTACTAGAATTATTCCTCATTGCTATTGGACTTTCTATGGATGCTTTTGCCGTAGCTATTTGTACCGGATTGACCATGCCTAAGGTGACCATTAAAAAATCATTGGTTGTCGGCTTGTACTTTGGTTTTTTTCAAGGGATTATGCCGCTTATGGGGTATATGCTTGGCACACAGTTTTCAGATAAAATAATTACATTTGATCACTGGATTGCATTCGCTCTGCTCAGCATTATAGGCAGTAAAATGCTTATCGACAGCTTTAAGAAAGAAGGATGTGCAGATAGGGAATGTCCTTCTATAACATGCACGGATAGAGAATGTCCAGGCGGAGAGCGTCCCAAGACTAAGGAAGCCTCCTTAAAACCTGCAGAAATGCTGCCTCTTGCTCTGGCCACAAGTATAGACGCACTGGCAGTAGGTGTATCATTTGCTTTTCTAAATATTAGTATTACACCTGCAGTTTTATCCATCGGGATTATCACGCTCATTTTATCTATGATGGGTGTAAAAATCGGCAATATATTCGGTGTGAAATTCAAATCGAAAGCTGAACTCCTTGGTGGTATTATACTGGTTTTAATGGGTTTGAAGATATTACTTGAACATATGGGGGTCATTGGCTTTTAAATATAATACCCAGCACGATCATTTTAGTGGTGTGCTGGGTGTATGAATATCTATTTATTGACGTAGTAAATTAACAAATTGGTCTAAATCATTACGAAATATCTGCTCCCGTTCTTCACTATAACCTATTAATATATGGGTATAATTCTTATTATATAACCGTAATATTTCTTCAAAATATTTGCATTCTATGGGAATAATCACCTTATCCCTTCTGCTATATACATATAAATATCCCCTATTATTGCTCTTTGCTTGGTAATAAGTCCATATAATCTTTTTATTATCTATAATATTAGGCAATCTCAATTCATTCATATAGAAAGTCCAATGTCTTCCTACCCAGAACCTTGGGCCAAACCTTTCTGCCTCACAAAAGTCCTTTTCTAAATCCTCCATCATAAAATGTGAGTTCTGTATCAGATATTCCTTCAGTAAACGAAAACAGTCAAACTTAGTTATAAAATATAGCAATATCAACCCTACACTAAGTAAGATCGCTGAACTGGCTACCGCTATGGGAATATATCGAACACTACCAATAATTCCAAAAAGCAGTATTACGGTTCCTAACAAGAGGCAAAGAATTGCAGGTGGTATAAATCTTTTTATGTATTCCTGTTTCATCTGCTTTTTTAAGAGTGTCCTATTGCCCGGGGATTTCACTGCATTTAGATTTTTAGTAGCATCAACAGAATCCGATTTATCACATGAATTCGGTGTATCCATAACAATCTCTGGGGAGATTGTTATATCTGGAGTATATAAGCTATTGTCATTTTTACTAACTTCTTTATGTTCTTTGCTTTTCCTTGCTTCCCCTTCAATATACTGAAGGATTTCAGGACTACTCTTTTCTTGAAGTGTTAGAAGCATAATCTCTAACTCATCTCCACCATTTTGAATGTCCTGTATTTCGAATAGTTGATACAAAGCATAGTACATTTCTTTTGTAATTTGATCATGCATCTCCAAAAAAATAGTTAATAGCTCAAATACAAGCGGAGACCTCTCAATCTGGAGGTAAACTAAATCATGTTCATTGTGAGTGATTTTTATAAGATCTTCGGCTTTCTGACTAATTTCATAAGTAGCATCCTCCAAAATCCTAATCCAATCATTCATTGTTTGGTCTGATGCATCCTTTTCAGCTTCTCTTAAAACATTCCTGTAAATATAAAATGCATAACGTCTATCCAATATACTTTTTTGACGGGTCATCATATATGAATGATCAAAATGCATATAATTTTGATACATGACATCAATCAAAGGTTTAACATAGTCCTCATTATAAACCTCATCATCGGTCATAATGCCATAAGCAGTACATAATTCGTAAAATAAATTCTTAGGTAATTTACGCACTTCGATATATTGCTGTTCCATCAGAAAATCTGCTAAATACCGTATAAATTTTTTATCATATTGTGCCTTTAAAAAAGTTGTCGATTCAACATACTGCTTCCAGGGCTCCCAATGATATACTTTAGCCTTATTTGAGAATATACGGATAAAATCAACCATAGCTGCACTATTGTAATACTCTCTCTTTTCAAGGTCTACATAGTTTATTAGACTACTAAATAATAATTCATCCTGTAGCTTCTGGCTATTTTTCTCCTGGCTTTGGGCTTCCTCATAATCCTGTTTCTTTTTATTACCATTTACCTCTAAGTCCAATTCTATTTCATTATTAAAACAAGAATTATGCTCTACCTCAGATTTAGAGGCTTTTGCCATCTCCATCGCTCTCTGATAAGCTTTATAAAGCAATTGAAAGCCTTCCGGATCAGCTTCTGGATGATGTATTCTTGTTTGTTTTGCATATGCCTTTTTAATTACTCTTTCATCTGTTGTGGATTTTATTCCAAGAACTTCCCACATCGTCATATTTCGCCTTCACCAGCTTTCAATCATCCCTGCAATCATAATGTTCTCACTGTTTCATGGATTATAGAGATCATTTTATGTATCTTTTTAAAAGATATGTTACCAAATGATCATATTGATTTTCTATACTAGCATATGATAATACTTCTTCATTGAATTCATTTTCATTACAGATTACAGGAATATCGATTAAATAATCTGAAAATCCATATTTTACAGTATCTTCCGCTGATAAATAGTACTCTGTAAATAATACATTTCTCATTTCCTCAAAGGAATGATCCGTCTGAACAGCATATTCCTTAATAATTTTAATAATGATCTCTTCCAGGATAGTAATGTTTTTATCAATACCTTCTTCCTTAGCGTATGTATATAGAGTAGGAACAAGGACAGCCTCAATACATATATATCGTTTGCCTTTTGTTCCTGCTACAAGGAGTAGGCCTGCTATTGCGCATATTTCACCTACGGCTATGGTACATATATTACATCGACACCATTTAATAACATCATAAATTGCCATGGCGGCTGTAGTCTTTCCACCATTGCTATTAATTAATATAAATATATCTTTAGAAGCATCTTGATTATTTAGTTCGATCAACTTACATACAACATTATAAGACAGCTCATCTGTTATTTCCCCATCTATGATTATGATACGGTTTAATGTATATTTCGTAATAAGTTCTAAATTCATAGCAATTACCTTCTCATTTTCGTTTATTTTGATATTGTCCGTCAATTTGCACAATCTAATTTATGAGTGCGTGATGAAAAAACTTGTTTGTTCGCAACACACTCTCGCTTGGATGAAGCACGTAGTGGTGCATAAGGCCCTAAAATACAGGACCTAAGCACCAACGGCTTCATAACAGTTGCTCACTAAACTAAGTTTCTTTCATCCCGCCTGGCAAGCTTGTATATGTGCAAATTGACGAAATCACGTTTGAGGAATACCTTTTGACACCCTAATCCTATTGGTTATTTATTTCTTTCCAATTACAATATGGGAATACTTCTCCTCATACATTCCTAATAATATTTTTGCATTCTTTTTACTAATTGGAACTTTAGTCAGTTCTTGTTGATTATTATATATATAAATAAAACCATTACTTGTTTTACCATGATGTTCTCTGTGAAAATATGCCTGCGCTATTTCAGAATTTTCTAATATATCTGGCAGACTTCCTTCATCCATATAGAAAGTCCAACGTCTTCCAAGCCAAACTCTACTACCGATCTTATTGGCCTGCATAAAGTCATTTTCGATATCATGAATGGTTATTTGGGGGTTCTTATTCATATGATCCTTTATCATAATAAGGTAATCCATGGTTATAATTCTGTGTAAAAGGAATAACCCAAGTACAATCATTAAAATGCCCCCTATGATCCCTGCCATGGAATTATTAAGATTTCCAGATAATCCTCCATATAATAGTACCCCTCCCATAGAAAACGACAATATTATAAGAAATATATATACGATGGAATATTGCCTTCTCAATTGCTTCTCCATACAAAGCCTCCCTTCTGCTAAGCATTGATATCAGTCTCTAAACTGTCCACTGCTATGGAAATAAATCGAATACTACTACCAATATTTCAAAAAAACGTATTAAGCCAATTAACAAGAGGAAAATTATTATTGGTATCTTAAATCTTTGTATGAATGGATGTTTTAATCCAGTCGATTGAACTTCATTATATTTTGCTGGACTACTTTTTTTCTTAAGGGTTAAAAGCATAATCTCTAACTCATCTCCACCTTGAATTTCCTGAATTTCAAACAATTGATACAAAGCAAAGTACAATTCATGTGTAATATATTCATGCATTTCTAAGAAATATGTTAATAGCTCAAATACAAGGGGAGATCTTTCAACCTTAAGATATACTACATCAGGGTTATAGTAGTTGACTTTGATATGCTTTTCAACTTTTTGACTAATACTAAATGTAGCATCCTCCAAGATACTGATCCAATTAGTCATCGTTTGGCATGATGCTTCCTTTTCAAACTCTTGTAGAACACTTCTATAAATATAGAAGGCATAACGTCTCTCTACTACGTTTTTTTCACAGGTCATCATATTTATATAACTTACTTTTCTTTCATTTTGATCCATGATATCTATCAAAGGTTGGATATCATGCTGCCTATAAACCTCATCATCCGTCATAATCCCATAGGCAGTACACAATTCACAAAATAAATTCTGAGGCAATTTACTCAGTTTGATATCTTGTTGCTCCTTCAGGTATTCTACTAAATATCTTATAAATTTTCTATCAAATTGTGCCCTTAAAAAAGCTGACGATTCAACATACTTCCTCCATGGAGCCCAAGTATGTCTTATATCCTGATTTGAGAATATGCGGATAAATTCAGCTATAGCTGGGCTATTGTAGTATTTTCTTTTTTCAAGGTCTACATAGTTTATTAGCTTACCAAATAATGATTCGCTTTGCTGCTCCTGGTTATTTTGCTTCTCTCTTAGGGTCTCCTCATGGCGTATTTCTTTCTCATTAACATCTCCAATATTAAATTCTATTAATTCACCCTGTTTCTTGCTTTTACCCAATTCCTCCAAATCCAGCTCTATGTCGTGAGCAAAATATGACTCCTCAGCCTCATTCTTAGATGCCTTTGCTATCTTTATCGCTTTCTGATAAGCATTATAAACCAATTGAAAGCCTTCCGGATCAGTCTCTGGATGATGTAGTTTTGATTGCTTTGCATAAGCTTTTTTAATCACTCTCTCATCCTTCGTGAATTCTATTTCTAATATTTCCCATATCGTCATATTTCTACTTCACCAACTTTCAATCATCCCTTTCATCAAATTCATCAAACTTTGCAAAATCTAACTCATCTAGGGTATCAAAAATACTTCTATTGACCTGCATATTTATCCGTACTAAATGCATGACTACTTTCTCTCTAGTTTTAAGAATTCGTATCTTGGAATTACTGGAAAGTGCAGCAGTAAATACCTGTATGCAATTTACAACAAAGTCTCTTACTACACCATCTGTTTCCATATATAATCTTTCTGCAAGTGCAAGTACTGACCTATTTTCCTCTTGGTCTGTAGCAAGCATTTTAACTTTTGATAAGGCTTTACAATTTTCTTCGATCTCTTTCTCAGTCAAAGTTGAATTCTTGTCAATAATTACTTTTCTTGATTTCTCCCCTAATCTGTTTAAGATTTCCACCTCTAACACCCCATTAATATCATAGGTAAATGTCACATGTACTACTTCCTGACCCTTCGGTGCAGGAGGTACAGTAATCGTTAATTTGCCCAGTAAAATATTTTCATTACAATAGTAGGCCTCACCTTGATAGACACCAAATTCGATATGGCGTTGATTATCCACTGTTGTAACAAATGCTTTCGTTATACTATTGGGTAAAATACTATTTCTCGGAATCATAACCGCCATCACCAAGGGTCCTTCACCGTTGGGATTAACAATATCAATACCAAGGGTAAAAGGGCACACATCCGTCATCATAATATCCTGTATCTCTTCTTTGCGTTGCATAATCCCGGTGTATACTCCGATTCCTGACCCGATTAATAAATCCGCTTCCTCTTTCGTATTGAGAGAGCATTTGAAAAGATAAGATATATATCTTCTAACCACCGGCATTTTGCTGGAGCCACCCACAAGAATAATATCAGTAATATTTTCAAGGGCAATATGACTGTCCTTAATCGCTTTTTCAATGACTGTTTTAAGTCGCAATAATAATGAGGCTGCACACTTAGTGAGCAATTCATTTGTAAAAGTCATTCGTTTTTCTTCGTTCTTATAACTAAACCAGATTTCTGCCTCCTCTTTTTCGGAGAGTTCTCGTTTACACTGTTCTGCCTTGCGCATCAGTATAGCTTTTTCATTAGATGACAATTTATCTATCTCATTCCTTTGACAAAATTCCTCAAAAATTATATCATCAAAATCATTTCCACCCAAACGATTATCACCGGCAACTGCTACTATTTCAATTACATTTTCATAACAGTCAACGACAGACACATCTAATGTACCTCCACCAAAGTCCACAACAAGGAATACTTGCTCTGTCCTAGTATCTTCATATCTACATGCCAAAGCAGCCGCGGATGGTTCATTTACAATTCTATCTATCTTCAGTCCAGCCATTCTTGCAGCGGTTTTTGTAGCCTGTCGTTGGTTATCGTTAAAATAGGCAGGAACACTTATTACAACTTCTGTCACAGTCTCTCCCAAAGCGACTTCTGCATCCATCTTGATTTTACGTAATACAAAGGATGAGAGCTCTTCTGGTGTATAATTCTTATCCCCTACTTTGAAAACCTTTGTCATTCCCATGTATCTTTTAAAATAAGCAACTGATAAATCAGGATGGGAAATTAGTCTATCTTTGGCAGCTTCTCCAACTAGTATTTGTCCATCTGAATCAACACTTACTACACTTGGCGTTAAATAAGACCCCAAATTATTCTTTAACAATTGAACCTTTCCATCTTTCCATATGGACGCAAGAGAGTTGCTTGTTCCTAAATCAATACCTATAATCGCCATATATTCCTCCTTCGTAGTTTATTATACAATTAACATTTTGGCATTAGTTGCATTGTAACTCTTTGCCTCATATTGATTGGGTTTGATCATCCATGGTTCTTATTTCTTACTGCTACCTCTTTTGCTTTCATAATATATATCCCTAACTCATGAGCACTTCGCAAACACATTTCTGCTTCTTCTGAGTTGGCAGGTATAGCAAATGTGGATCGATATCCTCGTCCATTATATGTATATGCAAGGTACTTCTTCCCGCATATCTGGATTTCTAACCCGATCTCTTCATACTGCTTTCTGGCTGGTGCATTTAAGTTTGGATGAATAGTAACCCCATCTATATAAGATGCATCGATCACTTGGATTTTAAAAGGGTTTTTCACTGCAACAACTGCTAATCGACCATTTTCTTCATCAACAATCCAATAATCATGCTTATATTCGAGACAATAGGAAAAAGGGAAACCTCCTTCTTTGAATTTCTGAACTAATTTCTTAGAACGCTTATAGGGCAGTATCTCAAATAGTAAATATGTCCAATATAGAATTATTGCCACAAGGGCAATATCTAATATTACATTTACCACCATTGGAAAACCCGGATCAAATCTAACCCATATAGCTATTGCTATAGCAATAGGAAGTATCCAAGAAAAACATAAAACTATGATTAAATATGCAATAAACCTCAAACTAAATTTTTTAATATAGATATTATCCACAACTATTAATCCTTCCTTGTTGAATATTGATATCATAGATAGAATTTGATATTATCCAATTTTGTCCTAATTAGAGTTTATTTGTAAAATAAAGTTGTATATCACCAGTATTATACCATTGTATCTATTAAAATCAAAATGTTTTTGTAAAATATGGGTTTATCTGAATTTCTTTACATCCTAATATAAATTTGGATATAAAAAAACCAGCGCGACCATGTTTCGTGGTGTGCTGGATGTTAGCTCGTATTAATATTATAAGCAGTCACTTTTCTTTAAAACTATTTGGGACAATTTTAAGTCCTTGCCTATTTAACGCTTCGTCCAGATAATCACCTGGTTTTGTTGCTTTTTGGAAATCAGCCATAGGGAATTCTCCTCTTTTTTTGTTTAGGAGGTTATTTTGTGGTGATTTAATTTTACTACAAAAAGGAAGAAGTTCTCTACTGTTAAAAGTACAAATCTAGTTAGTATACTTAATATGTCAAACTCTTATAAAATTCATAGTTTCCATTATTATACTCTATATACCATTCATTATAAAGAGAAGGATTTGGTTCTCCTTCTTTACTTTGTGGTGACATAAACTCTACATCGTATTGATTGTTCTTCTCTCGAAAGTGTATGTATATTCCTATTTTTATGAAGCTATTATGATATTTCTTTTTGTGATACTTAACTAAATCTTGAAAAACATTATCTGTTAATAGATATTTAGTCGTATTTTTAAATAACTCCTCTATTTCTTTTTCATTTAGTATCTTATTAACATTATAAATTATGTTAATTTTTATTGGTAAAGTTCTATGTATAGTAATACTATTAACATATGCATAGTTATTCAATGTGTCAGCTTTAAAATCTTTCCACTTGTATATATCAATTTTAATTGCTATAAAAAAATATATAAGGATGAAGATTATGAATATTGATAATATAAATATAAAAAATTTATTTTTTACCTTCATTATATTCCTCCTATAAAATGTCCCCTTTTATTTCAAACACATCTATGTTATCATACTGTCCAACGACTTTATTTGACGAGGTATACTCATAGATGATTTTGTCTGTAAGTGCATCAGCATATAGTAGAAACTCTTTAACATCATCCTTAGTAAAATCGTTATTCAAATTACTTGCATTCTCTTAATCTATTTCTTAAGCAGTTCCCCAATTATATCCATTAGTTATTTTTTAATTACTCGGATAATAATACCCGGAATGATTATTTATATTATCAGTGGAATCAACCACATATATCTTATCCTCCAGAAAATAATAAGCTATATCAATTGTTCCGATGTCAGAAATATCTTCATAAAGCAAAACATCATTATCTATGAATTCATCACAATAAAGATTGCTTCCTGTAGCTACAAATCCATCACTAAATACAAATTTTATATCGTCATCGTGCCAATGCGTTGAAATAGTATACTTTCCATCTTCTCGAAGGTATACTTTGTCTAACTTGTACCATGAACGATCAACCTCAATCTTGCTATCCTCTGGTATAGGAATAGAAGAATCTGTATTAAATTCGGGTTCTACTATAGATGATTTATCAAGATAATAAATACCTGAATAATCCTCATCTAATCCCAATAAATCAATAATCTCAATTTTTTCTTCCTCATCATAATATATTAGTTTTATATAACCACCAAAATTAAATCCTTCATAAACTAATGCATTTTCAATTAATATATCATCAACAGCATCTGTTGTTGCAACGTTATGACTACCATCAAATACAAAACTCAGCAAACCACTATCATACCATCCCATATGAAACGTATGAAGTCCATCATCTCTTACAAATAAACGTTTAAACAAATACCACTGTTCTATCATGGTTCGCTGTATAATCTGCTCTTCTGTCTCTTCGGGATTTGGGGTTATCCTCGTAATATTTGCTTCTTCTGATGTACTTTGGGTACCTTCATATGATCTGTCATTGTCTATGTACAACTTTTTTCTTGTTTTTTAGTATAAATAAAAATATCATACTTACTACAATACATATCATATTGAAAATCATTACTAAATTAAATATTGTCTGCATTTGGATTCCTCCATTATAATGAAATCGCTCTAAAAATACCTCAAATTATTCAATCTACAGCCTAATAAACACTTGGCTGTAACCTGAATAATCTAAATTCATTCGCAACTGGTCAAAAAATGACCCACTAGTACCTTGATCCTTAGCATGACGGCTCGAATATAAGTAACAGCAGTCATGCTACTTTTGTAGAAAGAGGAGAATGCTTATGGAAATGTAGCTTAGGATTATAAAAAACTAACTGGCAATGTATAGAAAATATTTTCCGTCCTCATTTACAATAAAAGACCAGACTACGATAGTCTTAGGGCTTGGTATGAACCAATGCTTCTCGCCTTCTGTGAAAGCGCTATAACATACAATTATGTTATTTTTATTCATATCCCACCAAGTAATGCCATAACCGTTAAATGGTATTGCGATGTTTTTAAAGTCGTATTCTTCTCCAAAATAATTTTGGAGTCTACTTTTTATACTTTCCAAATCATTACTATTAAACTCTACTTTTACAGCAATGTCTCCATTCCAACTATTATAATCGAATTTTACTATTTTTGATGTAGACGGTAATATTAATTCAAACTTACTTTCGATTATTTGAGCTGGGCTTTCCTTTGGAATTAAGCATATGCTTATAAGTATAATGATAAAAATAATTACTACTACGATAATAATAATAATAATAATATTCTTCTTATGCAATGGTATTATCCCTCCTAGATTTAATTCATCAATCCTAGCATTCCTTTTATTGTGAGCGTTTCATGATTACTATAACATGTCGTATAAACTTTTCCATCAATATATTGTATAAAACCCACCCTTCATTATCTACAGGCCAGATTCCGTTTTTGGGTCTGGATACTTTTAATTGATTGTAAAAGGCATCATCATTTTGTGATTCATATAAATAATCTCCCCATAATACATTTCTACAGTCCCATATTATAAACCGTGCCATCACTGGCCAATACGGAACCTTCATTTATTTTTTGTAAAAAAGCAGCTGCCACATTACTATCCTTATAATCAAGATGACCTGCATTACAACCAGGAAGTATTAAATCATCAATGTTTTTATTTTCCAGATTAGAAATATCGCTTGTATTCAAAACAGTTTCATTACCATTTATACTTCCAAATCCTAATCCGGTAGCATTTGCATGCGTATCGATTAAAACTCCGTCATAGGTATAATTCTGTACCTCTCCCCCTGCATCCTCACTAAGAAGTCTGCCAAAGATATCATAGGTATAGTTAGGCTTATTACCGTTTGCATCATAGGTGTAGGTGGTAATCTGACCCAGGGCGCCATATTAGGTTCTACTGATTACATTACCTTTATCAACTTGTTCATATGTTGAGCCTGGGTCTCCTTCCTTTGGAGCACGTGATTTACCTTGAGTAACATTAGCCTTACTATCACCCTTAGTCTTATACGCTCCCATAATATTATTTTTATTATCTTTTTTATTTCTATGTTCAAAAAATTTCTTATCAAAAGAAGATGCTATCTGTATCAATTACCTGATTAGAGCATCCTCTTTAGAATTAAGAATATTACTGAATGACAATACTTATTTTTTTATTATCTCTTAAAGTTATGAGACTCCCTTGTATACTGTCACTTATACCTTTTATGTCTGTTTCATCACCTGTGTCCAGATTAGTAACAGTAATTCCTACACTTGTTTTATCATCTTCCGAACTATATTCATCGTATATTTGATACTCATACCTACCATTATCAAAAAACAAATAATTTAAATCCAATCCATCATTTTCTGTTCCCCCTCCGCGTACATAGTATGAATATGTAAACTTACTCCAAGAATCCGAATCCTTCGTTCCTGGGTATTCTACTTCTATATTATCTTTTGTGCCGAAACGATATACGATATAATCTGGTTGACTCTTAGAAATACAGATGGATGCTGTTTTATCCGAATTAGCTATATTGAAACTAAATATAACCTCTTCCGTTTCGCTACATAGATATTCATTTAAATTTACATCCATATTATTTGCCAGAGTTAATGTTACTGTGTTATTTGAATCCATATCATCATTTAAAGCAGGAGATATTGTTGGAACTGGT
>JAEZTQ010000011.1 GCA_023443625.1 Bacillota bacterium
AATTGTATACACAGCAGATACATATTTCTCCGCTCCAACGCTTCCTTCGGGCTTAACTTCCGCTCCGAAATAGTATTTGCTGTGTATACAATATCTATAATTAATGAGTTTCGCAATTACCTATTAAGCACCTTATTAAAAAAGGAGATAAACTGCTGTTTGATGCAGTTTACCTCCTTTATATTTATTACTTTATTTATTCGTATTTTACTAAGAAGCCATATTGATTAGCGAATTGACTTGCATAGGAATTAGGTTTGCAGTAAATTGTCTGATTGCCCTTTACCAGATAGCTGGTGAAGGAGTTTTTACCTATATTCGTTACAGAGCTTGGAATATGTATTTTTAAGAGCTTTTGACCCCAACTGAAGGTATAATTATCAATTGCTTTCAATCCACTTGATATCCATACTTCTTCGAGATTAGGACAGCTACTGAAGGCATAGGAGCCAAGTGTTGTAACACTATTTGGAATTTTTATTGTTACTAATCCACTATTATTAAATGCTGAAGAGCCGATGGATTTCAAAGTATTCGGCAGATCAATCTTAGTAAGTACAGTACAGCCTGAGAATGCATTATTTTCAATCGTTTTGAGGCTCTTTGGAAGCTGGACATCCTTTAAGTTGGAGCAATTAGAAAAAGTGTTTTTCCCAATTGCTGTAATCTTGTCTGAAAGATCAATTCTCGTCAGATACGAATTATTATTAAATGTATAAGGCGCGATGAAAGACACATTGGTCGGTAATTTAACTTCGCTGTCCGTTCCAGTATATTTTACAAGAAAACCGTTATTGGTGATAACCATATGATCCTTCTCGTTATCCCTTACCCATACGGTTCCGGTAAATACCGTACTACCAATAGATTCAAGTGATTTAGGTAATTTTACTTCGGATAGAAGCGCACAGCCACGGAATACACGGGAACCCATTTTTGTTACGCCTTCCGGTATTTTAATTTCAGTTAATGATCTACAGGTTTCAAAGGCACTGGTACCTATTTCCTTCAGATTAGAGGAAAACTTGATATCAGTCAGGGAAGTACAGTTATAGAACGTTCCGTTTGGAATAATAGCAACATTATCTGGAATCGTAAATTTCTTCAGATTTACACACTCCGAAAATGCATAGCTGCCAATTAAGGTAACTGAATTCGGTAAGTCTATCTCATTCAACTGCTTACAATTTGTAAAAGCATAATTTCCGATCGATTTCACGGTCTTCGGTAATTTGATTGCTTCGAGATTTGAGCAGGAATTAAATGCATAATCACCGATAGAGGTTGTTTTCTCTGCAAGAGTGATATCGGTAAGACTGGTACAATTATCGAATAGATATGCACTAATTTTTGTAATGCTATCCGGTAAAGTAATCTGTGTCAGTTTCTTGCACGCAGAGAAAGCGCCACTACCAATACTTTCTATCTTCTCAGGGAGTATTAGAGAAGTAAGAGAAGAGCAGTTGCCAAAGGCATAATCTCCAATATTAGTTACGGAATCAGGAATAACAATTTTTGAAAGCTTCGTACAATCAGTAAAGGTATATCCCTCAATCGTTTTCATTGAACTTGGAAGATTAATGCTTTCCAGGGCTTTACAGCCGCTGAAGGCTCTGACCTTAATCTGTTTTACACTGTCGGGTAATGTAATTTTTTTAAGAACCTTACAATCCTGAAAAGCTGATTCAGGTATAATTGATACACCCTCCGGTATCTTAATACTTGATAATTTATTACAATATGTAAATGCATATGGTTCTATTTCTTTTACAGTATTAGGTACGGAAACTGTTGTCAGTGAATAACAACCACTGAAGGTCTCTCTTTGGATAGTTTTAACACCGCTTGGAATTGTTACATTTTTAAGCTTACTACAATAGGAAAAGGCCTGCTTTCCTATGGTAGTGACACCTTTAGGTAATGAGATGGAAGTCAAATTGGAACAGTTCATAAATGCTCTTCTGGCAATATAATATAATTTACTGTTATTCGGAATGCTGACTGTTTTAAGGTTATAACACATGCTAAATGCATCAATGCTAATAAAGTTTGCTGATGCCGGTAACGAGACCTTAGTTAAATTGCCGCATCCGCTAAAAGCACCTTCACCGATATAGGTAAGCTTATCCGGTAAGGATACACTGCTTAAACGGTAGCACTGATAGAAAGCATGATATGGAATTCTTTCTATTTTATCAGGTAAAGTAATTTTACTAAGGTAAGAACACATGGCAAATGCTTCTTCATTAATTTTTTTAACGCTGTCAGGCAACTTAATCGCCGTTACCTTTGCGTTATTATAAAAAGCACGTTTTCCGATCTCCTTTACGGTATCCGGTACAGTTACCGTTTTATCAGATCCGGTATATGAAACCAGTACACCACTTTTTATAATGAAGTTACTAGAGCCGGAAGCTTTTGCAGCAGCCGGTACATAAGCTATGAAGCATATGATTAAGATGAAGAGTAAGCTAATCAAATGTTTCAGTTTTAATTTCATAAAATCCCTCCTCAAAGATTTATAATATGGAATGATCAGGAACCGATGGTAGCATTAGTCAAGTTTACCATCTTCTTAATTGTATGACATAAAATAGTCAGATACAAGATAATTTTTAAAATAGGAAAAAATGGAGAATAAGTTGCGCGAGATACTTTTCATAGTAGAATTGTAAGAGTTGAAAAAATTATGCAGATAGGTTCTAAATTCGTAGTAGAGCAAAAAATCTGAGCAACTAAAATCAGGCTACTCAGATTTTTTGCAGCCATTTGTCAACAAAATACAGCGCACTTCCAATCGCTGGGGCAAGAGGACCATGCTGTCCGGACAGCAAGGACTCGCGGGCAAAGGGAAAAGACGACTGCATGTTAATCCGCTCCCGAAGCTCGTCAAAATCCTCCTGTATCATATAACTTGTGAGTAATCCGCTTACGATCACGGGAAAATCCATGATAATCTGCAGATTTCGAATGGCGAATGCCAGATTATTAAGGTATTCCTCCCAGATTTTTTTTACAGTAGAATCATTTTTACGTAGCCTTTGGAAAAAAAGATCAAGCTCCATCCCTGCAATTTTTGCCAGACTATCGGCACTGCAAAAGGTTTCTAAACAACCGTGGCGTCCGCAGTAGCAGATTGGACCGTCTGGATCAATGCTCATATGTTCTAGAAGACCGCCATGTAGATTTTGACCATAGTGAAGCTGACGTTCCTTAATCAATGCTCCGCCGAAATTCTGATTGAGCAAGAGTACGGTGGCATTCTTTATATCTTTGTGGTACCAAAGTTCAGCTAGAGCGGCAGCCTTGGAGTCGTGTATTAGAAAGCTCTGGCAGGGGATGTACTGCGCAAGATCACAGAGGCGTAATCCTGAGTTGGTCAGGATTGGGCCGTAGTTTACAGTGGTTCCCTCCTCATTTGCAATACCCTGAATCGCAATTCCTGCTCCCAGAAGACAGTCCATCTTCCATTTTCCTTGCTGAATAAAATTTGATACGGTGTCTCCTAACTGTCGGTAGTAGGTTTCATTTGCAGAAAAGGCAAGTGTTAGGGTACTCTTTTTTATGAGCGATCCATACAAGTCTATGGCGACTATATATATCTGATTTTTTAGAATACCAATTCCCAATGTGATCCTTGCGTCCTTAACAATTCTAATATTATAAGCTTTTCTGCCACCGGTTGATTGGTAATACCCTGCGCGATAGATAAGTCCTTCTTTTTCCAGCAGCTTCAGATTCTGTATCACAGTGGACAGACTGATATGAAGTGCATCCACAATTCCCTGTCTAGAAGTATTCTTTTGTTGATAAATATAAGTATAAATATTATGTTTATTGATTTTTTTGACTTCAATAGAAGTCATTCCGGTAGCAGACATATTCGTACCTCTTCTTAACATTTTTCAATTAAAAAGTGTAGCATATGAAAAATAAAATAGCAATGGAGTTGCGTTTTGGAGAATAAATTTGGCTAATAGTATAAATTTATATAAGAATATTTGGTTATTTTGTCTATTGTATTTAATTACAGCAATATGTAACATTAACTTATGTGTAACAGTTACACATAAGTATAGAATGAAAGGGCGAAGAATATTGAAAAGTGCCGTGTTTTACGGAAAGCATGATTTAAGAATTGAAGAAAGTCCAAAGCCGGAAGTCGGTAAACAGGATGTCCTAATTGAAGTGAGGGCATGCGGAGTGTGTGGAACTGACATCCATATTTATGAAGGTGATAAGGGTGCAGCAGAGGTCACACCTCCTACGATACTAGGACATGAGTTTTCCGGAGTAGTGGCGGAGGTCGGCAGTCAGGTAACAAAATTCCGTGTTGGAGATCGAGTATGTATTGATCCGAATTGTTATTGTGGTTCCTGTGATTTTTGCAAAGGTGGGATTTCTCATTATTGTTCCCACATGTTAGGCTATGGGACCACGATAAACGGTGGATTCGCACAATTTTGCAGCGTAAATGAGCGCCAGGTATACCAGCTTGGAGATCAAACTACTTTTGAACAGGGAGCAATGACGGAGCCAGTTGCCTGCTGTCTACATGGAATTGACATGTGCGATATACAACCAGGACACAATGTGGTTGTGATTGGCGGCGGAATGATCGGACTTCTGATGGTACAATTGGCAAAATTGGTAGGTGCAGCAAAAGTAGCACTTATCGAGCCAGTGGAGAGCAAGCGTAACGTAGGAGGAAAGCTGGGAGCAGATGTTTTGATTGATCCAACCTGTAAAGATATGAAATCTAAGCTGGCGCAGAACGGAATGACTTGGGTCAACACAGTGATTGAATGCGTTGGGAAATCAGAAACGGTCGAGCAGGCAATTGAGATTGCGGGAAACAAGGCAACCGTCATGATGTTCGGTCTTACGAAACCTGATGAGACGGTTGCACTTAAGCCGTTTGATGTATTTGAAAAAGAGCTGACGCTACGGGCGTCCTATATTAACCCATACACACAGGGTCGGGCGCTGGCGCTCATCGATTCGGGGCGAATTGATGTGAGCAGCATGGTGCATGAAGTATGTGGATTGGACAGACTGGAGAGCATATTGAATGACCCAGAGGTCCGCGCGCGTGGAAAATATATTATTGCGCCAAACCAATAAAAGGGGTGTAGAGAGATGAATCGTGTTGTGATGAAAAAATATGATATTGCGGTAATAGGCGGAGGCCCAGGAGGGATTCCAGCGGCAATTGCGGCAGCCCGGAGGGGCAAAAAGGTAATTCTAGTTGAGAGAAACAGTTTTCTGGGAGGGGCAGCCACATCAGGGCTCGGTATCCTCGGCTATCTGGACAGAGATGGAAATCAGGCGTTGGGAGGAATCGCCCAAGAGTTGATTGATCGTCTGATTGAGATGCACGGTGCATTAGGACATTATCGCTGTCCGGTACATAATTCCATCAGCCCAATTTCTCCGGAATATTTTAAAATTGTGGCAGTTGAGATGTGCCGAGAGGCCGGGGTGGATATTTTATTCAATAATGAACTCTTAGATGTGGATGTAGAGAACGGGCACGTCACGGCGGTTACCGTATATGGGAAATGCACCCGTACTAAGATTTCTGCCCGCGTGTTCATAGACGCAACCGGCGATGGCGACCTTGCCTTTATGGCGGGAGCAGCTTTTCAGTCAGGACAGGATGAGACCGGTATCATGCAGCCATCCACGTTGATGTTTACGGTGGTGAATTATGATCTGGAAAAATTGTTGTGTTATGCACAGACACATCCGGAGGACTTTGGTATCAAGGAGAATTATGCAAAGGGATATGATCCGGATTTTTTCCGAGTGACGCCAGGACATTGCTTTATCGGCTTGACGGATATGATTAAGAAGGCGAAGGCAGCAGGTGATTTCGATGTGCCGAGGAATCAGTTCATCTACATTACCACGCCAATAGAGGGTGCATTGGCAATCAATACTACCCGCATCACCAATATTGACGCATCGGATACATATCAGCTCTCAGAGGGACTGGTTCTGGGATATCAGCAGGTGGATGCTTTAATTAAATTTATGAACAAGTATATTCCTGGATTTGAGAATGCCCGCCTTTCATCTATTGCACCGTCTCTTGGGATTAGGGAGACGCGGCACTTCGAGGGAGTTTACCGCCTGACCAGAAATGAGATGTATTCCGATTATGTTAGGGAGAATGCAGTGGCACAGTCAGCATACAATATTGACATTCACAGCGGGGCGAAAGATCACATTGATTTGACGCCGGTAAACACACCGTTTGGTATTCCATATGGGTGTATGGTTCCCGCTACAATTGATGGACTACTGCTCAGCGGTAGGACAATTAGTCTTGATACGGATACATATGCCTCTGCCAGAGTGATGGGACCATGCTTAGCAGTTGGTGAAGCGACAGGCGAAGCGGCGGCAATCAGTTTGGAGGACGGGGTAGAAGTACGTCAGGTATCCGTTTCCAAGCTGCGCAACCGGTTAAAAGCAAACGGAAATATTTTTTAATAGAAAAAAGGGCTTGCCATTTCGGAATCAAATCAGTTTTTGTTTATTTACAAGGGATTTAAACTACCACGATACCTTGTAAAATTATTTTATAAATACTTAGATAAAATACTTTACAAAAGAATAGAATTCGGTTATTATTATATTATGTTAAATGAGATAAGATAATTGTAGGAAAGGGGCGAGAGAAATAGATGTAGATAATATATTTAAGATATGGAACAGATGTATCAAAGTGATCAAAATAATAAGTAAGGAGGTCGATTTAAAATAAAATATAAGAAGTATTCTTTCCAATAGGGGCATGACTTTAGAGCCATCTTTCGATGGCTGCTTTAAATTTATATATGTAGACAAAGTTAAGGTTTATTTCGTTTTTAATTATATAATAGGTTTCTTTTTATAGGACTAAAAGCAGGTTAACTATCAAATTTGAATCTTTTTTGTCATTTTCTTTTGGCAGATAGCCTTAATGTTAAGAATGGGTAAGTACCCTGCAATACAGTCGATACAATTAGGATACTACTAGATTTTGTGGACATCAATTAGCAACAGATTTTGTACATAATTTATAAAGTTATAGGGACGCCTTTTTGAACCATTGGTTCATATAAAATATAGGAGAGACTAGCATTAAATATTCAAGCTTGAAAATTGGAAATTAGTGTACCTCCTATGATTTGTTATATACCGGGGTTCCTATATAAGAAAATAGTAAGAAGATAACTTGAAACACATTAATCTTAACGTTTTATACAATAGTAAATCGAAAGGAATGAATATATTATGAAAAAAAGAATTTTAGCAGTATTAATGACAATTGCGCTAGGGGCAAGCCTACTCGCAGGATGTGGTTCGGGGTCAAGTAAATCCACGGAGACCAAGGAGTCAACGGGAGCTAAGGAGACCAAGGACTCTTCCACCAAGAGTGGAAACACGACAATCAAAATGTGGACATTTTTGGATCCAGCGAATACGGAAAATGGACGTTCTGTCGCTTTAAAGCAGATGATCGATGAGTTTGAGAAAGAGAACGAGGGTGTTAAGGTCGTAGTAGAGCCGCAAGACTGGAATACAATGACCGCAAAGTTTTTAGCAGCTACATCTACAGGCGATGCACCGGATATTATATGGTGCGCACGTGACGAGTTGTCCGGTGTCCTGGATGCGGGAGTATTAGAACCGCTCGAAAACCTTTTCCTAGGAAGCTGGAGCAAGGACGAGATTGCAGATGTAGATGATGCATTCTTTAAGTTTGGCGAGAGAGATGGCAAACACTATACGCTGACACTGAATAAGAATGCAACAGTTTTGTTCTATCGCGAAGACTTATTGAAAGAAGCCGGTTTAACAGTACCAACGACATTTGATGAGATTGCAGAAGCGGCTAAGGCATTAACGGGAAAAGATAAGAAAACAGGAATTCAGCGTTATGGTATGGGTCAGTCATTTGCAACGGAGAGTAATGATGCCCAGGCGATTGTAAACTATCTATTACAGGAAAATGGCGATTTATTCAATGAAGATGGTACTGCTAATTGGGCAAACGATGCAGGTGTGGCAGCTGTAAAGTGGACAAAAGAACGCATTGATACGGGAGTTACACCGAAGGAGTCTGTAAACACTTCAATTGAGGATGTCTACACAGAATTTGCAGCCGGCAAATATGCGATGTCGATTGCCAGCGGTGTTCGCCTTGCAGCATTAAGAAGTTCCGCAACATTTGATGGCTCCACAATCCAGATTACACCACTGCCGGGAAAAACGATTATAGATGGATGGTTTGCTGGAGTTTGGTCCGGTTCTAAAAACAAGGAGATGGCTGGAAAGTTCCTAGAGAAAATGTATTCTCCAGAATCCGACCTGAAATGGGTTGAGATTGGTGGACAAGCACCGTTAAGGAAGACTACAATAAATAATCTGAAAATTGACGATAGTAACAAATATCTAAAAGTAATGATAACCGCGTTTGAACAAGGATGGCTTCCGTCCAACAAAAAGGCGTTCGTAGGCTGGAAATATGATTTGAACCGTCCAATCCAGGATGTGCTGACAAACAATGCAGATCCGTTGAAGGCGCTAAAGGATGCGGAGAAAACCTTCAATTCAGCTAATAAGCGATAGTTAATTTCGTTATGATTCAGCCGTGTACAACTATCATTTTATATGTGGTAGGGTACATGGTTGAATTATAACAATTAGTTTTCTGCCCGACGGGCTTGGGTAGATTTCGGCAATAATGTGGACGAAATAAAGGAGCGATAACTTGAAAAAATTAACAAAAACAAATAAAAGATTGTCGGGATTCTATATAGTTCCGGCAATGGCCGTATTGGTTCTGTGTCTAATTATTCCGCTTATCTATACGGTGTACTGCAGTTTGTATGAGCTAGATTATCTGGTCAAAGGGGACTTTCTGGGACTGGGCAATTATATCAGCCTATTCAAAGGTCCCGATGTTCTTACTTCATTGAAACTTACATTTGGAATCACAATCGTATCCACCGCATTATCCGTTATTCTCGGGCTGGTGCTTGCATTATGGATTGATCGGAAGACAGGGCTGTTTGCCTATCTTATTGAGATGCTGGGATTGATACCATGGGTGATTTCCATGGTTGTAGCTGGACTGCTCTGGAGATGGTTGTTCAATGGAGACCTTGGCTTGTTTAATATGGTTTTAAAGGCTTTAAATTTGGATCCGATATATGTGATACAGAATAAGACGTCCGCTATCATCGCTCTGGTATTCGTTTTGGTATGGAGACTTGTCGGATATGCGATGATTATGATTCTAGCTGGGTTAAAAGGGCTTGACACCTCCCTGCTTGAGGCGGCAAAAGTGGATGGAGCATCTCCGTTGCAGCTACTGTTTTATATTAAGCTGCCCCTGATTAAGACATCCATGTTGCTGTCTACAATTGTTCTTACGGTAAGTAATTTTACCAATAACACAGTACCGAAGGTATTGACCGGAGGAGGACCAAACGATTCAACAAATGTCATTACGTTATTACAGTATAATCTTGGATTCCGATATTATCAATTTGGTACATCGGCAGCATTATCTGTTTTAATTATGCTGATTACTTCCCTGATTATTGTACTGTATATCAAAGTTAGTGACTATAAGATATAGGAGGATTGTATATGAAAAGGCAGAACATAAAAGGGATCATTTCCCGGGTGTGTGGGGTGGTTGTGATCGTTATTATGGCAATTGTCAGCCTGACACCGATTTATTGGGGAATTGTGACCTCCTTAAAAAAGGTAAATGAGATTAACGCATATCCTCCAAAATTCTTTGGGTTCGAAGTAACTTTTCAACATTATCAGAGGATTTTATCGAGCGGATTTTTGCGGTGTACCTTTAATAGTATTTTTTATTCCGCGTGCGCAATTGCATTAGGAATTGTACTTGGATATCTGGCGGCTTATGGGTTTGAGAGGAGAAATTTTATCTCAAAAAAATTCTGGTTTTATATTGTTGTTATTGGAATTCCGCTCTCAACGGGAAGCTCCGTACTTCTGATCCCAAATTATCTTTTTATGATGAAGATGGGACTAGCAAATCACTGGTATACTATGCCGCTTCTGTACGCAGCATACAATCTTCCACTCTGTATCTGGATGTTGATTTCCGGCATCCGTGCTCTACCGGTTGAAATTGAGGAGGCAGCGCAGATTGACGGCTGTAATCAATTCTATATCATATCAAGATTGATTCCGCCCATGATTAAACCGTCTATTGCTGCGGCAAGCCTGTTTATTTTCATAGGCGCATGGAATGAGTATATTACAACATCCGTTATGGTAAACGGAGATAAGCTGAAGAATATTCAGATGGCGATTTATGATTATCTTGGCTATTTTGGTCAGGAATGGGGACCGCTTACCGCTTCGGCAACGATAGCAATTATTCCGATCCTATTTGTATTTACGTTCCTAGGAAAACAACTGGTATCCGGATTGACGGCGGGTGCCGTTAAAGGTTGATAGATAAAAAAATGCCACTTTCGTTTGGAAAAGCGGCATTATAATTTTTACGTAAATTAGAGACGCAATCATAAGAAAAGAAAGGATGAGAAGATGAAGAATTATATACATGAAGTGCCGGATTATAAGCAGAAAGAAGCCATCGAAAAAAATTATGATGTAATTGTCGTTGGCGGTGGAATGAGCGGAGTCTGTGCTGCAATTGCCTCTGCGAGACATGGAGCTAAGACCGCATTAATTCAGGCGAGAAGTGTTTATGGTGGCAACGCCAGTTCAGAAATCCGCATGCATGTAGCGGGTGCTTCCTGTCATTGGGGGAAGGAAAATGCGGCAGAGACGGGCATTCTAATGGAAATGCAGTTATATAATAAATATTTAAATTATAATCATAATTTTTCCCTTTGGGACAGTGTTTTGTTATCCGAGATTAAGGATACCGAAAATCTGGATGGGTATCTGAACACCACGATGCATAGCGT
Source organism: Bacillota bacterium (assembly GCA_023443625.1). Next base: position 10,974 of record JAEZTQ010000011.1, read on the forward strand.
GATTTCGGACGGAAAGGAAATTCAAGCTATTGAATGTTATCAATTCACAACGGAAAATTTATACCGCATGAAAGCAAATGTGTATGTGGATGCCACAGGACATGCTACGCTTGGCTATTTTGCAGGGGCACAGTACCGTATCGGTTGCGAGGATAAAAAGGAGTTTAATGAGAAAGATGCAAGGGATGAGTACTGTGGGGAGACTATGGGAAACACAATTATGTTCTGTTCACGGGACACTGGACATCCAGTTAAATTTTTACGTCCGAATTGGGCTCGCAAGTTTGATGAAAGTGATTTGGAGTATCGTTATCATGGAGATATTGTCGTATATCATGATGCAGATAAAGTAGTTGAACTAAAACCTGGTGAGGATTATGAAAACCATAGGGATCAGCTGGTTGAAAAGTACGATTCTCAGTCCGGATACTGGTGGATTGAGCTTGGTGGAGATTGGGACGATATTATCAAGCAGTCGGAAGACATTAGCTATGAACTACAACGTTGTGCTTACGGGGTCTGGGATCATATCAAGAATGGTGGAGATCACGGGGCCGAGAATTATGAGCTTATTTGGGTCGGAAACCATCCGGGCGTTCGGGAGAGCAGAAGATTAGAAGGTAATTATATGCTTACGGAGAATGATATTCTGCAGAACCGGGTATTTGACGATGGAATTGCCTACGGTGGTTGGCCGATGGACGAACATACAGCAGCAGGCATAAACGGAAAAGGAATTATTCCATCCAAGGTCCGTAGCTTCGACGGGTTGTATTCGATCCCATACGGATGCTACTGCTCCAAGACAATCAATAATTTGATGATGGCAGGAAGAGATATTGGTGCCTCTAAGATGGCGATGGGCTCTACGCGAGTGATGGGAACCTGTGCAGTTGGCGGACAAGCGGTTGGAACAGCAGCAGCGTTGGCGGTAAAATACCAGTGCAACCCAGATAAAGTTGGGAAAGAGCATATACAGGAACTTCGGCAGATGCTTATGAAAGATGACTGCTACATTCTTGGCGGCAAAAATGAGGATCCAAGTGATTACGCAAGATTGGCAAAGGTAACAGCAAGCTCCTATCAAAAGGGATGCGAGCCGGAGAAGGTCGTTAACGGGATTTCCAGAAGCGTAGGTGAAGAGTCGAATATGTGGTGTTCTGACGGTATTTCTAGTCAGGGTGAAACGCTCTTATTAAAATTAAAAAAGCCAGAGCAGGTGAATCAGCTCCGGATTACATTTGACCCGAATCTTTCGGAGGAGCATTGTATCTCGCTTTCAAAGGCATTTACCGAAAAGATTCCGTTAGGGGTTCCAGTGGAGCTGGTAAAGGATTATAGCGTACGTCTTTATTCGGAGGGTAAGGAAGTCTTCCATAAAGAGATTATTGGGAACTATCAACGTCTGAATGTGATTGAGCTGGAGAAGACTATCTGTGCGGATCATGTTGAAATTTGCGTGACGATGACAAACGGATGTAGTGATGCAAGAATATTTGAAGTCAGAGTATATTAGAAGGAGGAAAAAGCCGTAGGTTGTATGCGGTGTAGACACAATGAGAAAAACGATGTTGCAGCAGGTGATGACGGCACCTGGAAAAATTGAATACCGTACAATTGACGTTCCACAGCCAGGGAAGAATGAAGTACTAATTCGGATTAAAAGAATCGGAATTTGCGGATCGGACATACATGTTTATCATGGGAAACACCCTTTTACAAGTTACCCTGTGACGCAGGGGCACGAGGTTAGCGGCGAGGTTGTGGAGATTGGATCAGATATCACAAAGGTGAAGGTGGGGCAGAAGGTGACGATTGAACCACAAGTCTTTTGCGGAAAGTGTTATCCGTGTACCCATGGAAAATATAATCTATGTGAGGAATTAAAGGTAATGGGATTCCAGACTACAGGAGCTGCGTCGGAATATTTTAATGTAGACATCTCAAAAGTGACCCCGTTACCGGACGAAATGTCTTTTGATGAGGGAGCTATGATTGAACCTCTTGCAGTTGCCGTACATGGAGTGAAACGGTTTGGGGATATAAAAGGTAAGAAGGTGGCTGTCCTTGGTGCGGGACCGATAGGAATTCTGATGGCGCAGACTGTAAAAGGACTGGGTGCTGAACAGGTTCTGATTACTGATATTTCAGAATTTCGCCTAGAGAAGGCGAAGGAGTGCGGAGCCGATTATATTATTAACACAAAGAATGAGAACTTCGGGGAAGCGATGATACGGACATTTGGCCCGGATAAAGCTGATGTGATTTACGACTGTGCAGGCAACAATACGACAATGGGACAGGCAATTCAGTATGCACGAAAGGGTTCTACGATTATTCTTGTGGCCGTTTTTGAGGGCATCGGAGAAGCGGATCTGGCCGTATTGAATGACCATGAGTTGGATCTGAATACGACAATGATGTACCAACACGAAGATTATACGGACGCGATCGAACTGGTTCGTACTGGGAAAGTGAAGCTGGAACCGCTGATGTCAAAACATTTCCCATTTCAAAAATTCCTTGATGCCTATCATTACATCGATGACAACCGAGAGACTACGATGAAAGTGTTGATTGACGTCGACGATATATATTAATAAACGGGGTTGCCGCTTGACATAATTTCTTTCATGCGTCAGCCCCGTAATTATTTATAAGGAGAATGACTTATGGAGAAAAAATTTGATGTAATAGCTCTGGGAGAGCTTTTAATTGATTTTACGATGAACGGACAGAGTGAGCAGGGAAATAATCTATTTGAGGCGTGTCCAGGCGGTGCTCCCTGCAATGTACTTGCAATGCTAAACAAGCTGGGAAAGAAGACTGCTTTTCTCGGAAAGGTGGGAAAGGATCAATTCGGGAAATTGCTTCGTGGGACGTTAGATGAGGCGGGTATAGATAATTCACATCTGCTGATAGATGAGGAAGTGAACACAACGCTGGCATTCGTCCATACATTTCCAGATGGGGATCGAGAATTTTCCTTTTACCGAAATCCGGGAGCGGATCTGATGCTAACAGAGGATGAGGTGGATCCCAAGTTAATTGGGAATGCAAGCATCTTCCACTTTGGTACACTGTCTATGACACATGAAGGCGTGCGAAAAGCAACGAAGAAGGCGATACGGCTTGCAAAAGAGAGGGGGCTTTTGATATCGTTTGACCCGAATTTACGACCACTTCTCTGGAGTTCTTCAAAGCTGGCGAAAGAGCAGATGGAGTATGGTTTTCAGTATTGCGATATCCTCAAGATTTCGGACAATGAGATTCAGTTTGTATCGGGAAAAGAAAATTATGATGAGGGTATTCGATATTTGCAGGATACGTACCATATCCCATTGATTCTATTGACACTAGGAAAAGACGGAAGCCGGGCATACTATAAGAAAATGCGTGTAGAACATGGGGGCTACTCCTGTAAAGCGATTGAGACAACAGGAGCGGGAGACACATTTTGTGGAAGTGCTCTGAACTATATACTGGAGCATGATTTTCATCACCTGACAGAGGAGCAGCTTAGAGAAATGCTTGCATTTTGTAATGCGGCTGCAGCGATTGTTACGACGAGAAAAGGGGCACTCCGCTCAATGCCTGAGAAGGAAGAAGTGTTGAAATTCATGACGTAAAACAGGGTCAAAAGAGATGACCCTGTAAAAATTCGTCCGTTATTTTTTTGGCAGCACCGATTGATGAGGACAGCATCTTATACTGCCCAATCTTCAAGTAGTTGTTGATGTTATCAAATATATTATATTGCCTAACTTTTTCATACAACAGGTCAATATACTCCTCGAGATATCCACCCACATCACCACCTATGATGATATCACAGTCAAAGGCCATCCGAAGATTTGATATTGCGATGGCGAGATGATCAAGAAAGGTATCAAACTTTTTGACATCGGTACAATCCCCTGATTTCAAGCGTTCAAAAAAATCTGAGAGGCTGTCATCCTCATTTTCAAGCAGCACATGTGTAGAGCAATATGCATCCAGACATCCGTGGTTTCCGCAGTAACACTGTGAGCCTCCTGCCTCAATGATCATATGACCAAATTCTCCGCTTCTGAAGTTATCTCCGGAATACAGCTGATTGTGGAAATAAACCGCTCCGCCTACGGTGGAGCTGAGAGACAGGTAAAGCGTGCCGTTTACGGAATTATCAATTTCTGCATAAGCGGCACAATTTGCATCATTATCGAATGTGACCGGGTAGGGTAGGTTGACAGAAAAATTGCACAGATTTACATCGGAAATGCCCAGCGTATGGGAGCGTAGAAATACTTGCACGGCAGGGTTAATAATTCCGGGCACAGAAAAGCCGACACCCATTACCTTATAGTTGATTCCGGATTCAGCTTTGTAGGCATCCAAGAAATTCTGTATTTTGTTTCCGAGCTCCATATAATACTCGTTTGTATTTGCGTATGTAAAACGAGTTCTAACATGGGTCAATATCTTGCCGCTCAAATCCACTAAAACAATCAGGATATGATGTTTCGTGATATTCAGTCCGACCGAACAGAAAATTCCTTCTCTAATAGAAAGTATCTTGGCCTTCCGTCCACCAGTGGATTCAAATTCCCCGCTCTCATTTAAAATATTCTGTTCTGTCAGTTCGGTAACGTACTGGAATACGGTCGGCATACTCATTTTCAGGTTCGATGCTAGCTCTTTCCTCGATGTAGAACCGTTTTCAAGCAGATAGCGCACGATGCGCAGTCGGCTTATCTGTTTGATACTCAATTCTGTTCTCTGTTGTTTCAAAATTGTTACCAAGCCTTTCTTAGCATTGTTTATGCATCATGATAGAACTTTTATTAAATTAATCATATATCAAATGGTCGGTCTATGTCAAGCAATCAGAGCTGGATTTTCCCGATTATGTCAAAAAATAGCATATTGTTGAAAACGGTATTCTGTTTGCAACAATTCTTTAGAAGATATACTAAAATTGTTTCCGCTTATAAAAAAAGAGGAAGTCAACTTTCTATAAAAATTAGTTACTTAATAAAATAATATGACATTTAGAAAAGTAGGTATATAGATACAAAAGGCAAAAGAAATAAATATTTCAAATAATCTAAAATTAATAGTTGACATTATTGGATAATACTGTTACAATACAATACATAGTAAACATATAGATTATATATACATAATGATTAATCAATATGTTAACAGTAATTAAATAGTAAGGGAATATTTAAAACTGACTAGACAACTTGAGGTTTTGAAATCTGTAATACTGATTTCAAAACCTCATTTTTGTTTTTACAGCTCTGTTATGAAAGTAATTTCTCGTTGTTAATTATTCCGATTACTACACAAAATAGGTGATTACGAAACTATATCGTCTTTGTAACTACACAACAAAGAAGGGAGGTATTGAGTTGAAAGGGATTAATTATTATATAAGGAAGCTTTTACCCATGCTTTCGATTGGTCTTGCCCTTTTGTTTCAAATTTTACTAAAGAACTCACAAAAGCAAAAAGCAGTCACTAGACCATATTTTACTTATTTTTTGATTATTGTCGCAGTGATTTATTTCCTATTATTAATTCTATCATTATTGATTAAGAAACTTGATCGGAAACTAGTACACAGTGATCCTTTTTATGCTGGCGTTGCTTTATTTCTTAATTTACTTAATATCATTACAGCAAAATATGCGTTGCTACCGGTATTATTCTTTCCCAGCATTGATAGAGTCATTGAAATGTATGTAAAGGATGGATTGTTTCTAAATCAAATGTGTTGCTTATTCTTTGAAATTGTTATTGGTAGGGTTTGCATGGGGAGGTTCAATCGGATTTGTAACAGGAATACTTCTTGGTTTCAGCAAACGGTTTGCCTATTGGCTTAATCCGGTGACAAAGATACTTGGTCCAATTCCAACAACAGCCTGGACACCCTTGGCGCTATCAGTTTTCCCAACTACTTATGGAGCGAGCGTATTCTTAATTGCCTTTGCAGTGTGGTTTCCTACAACGCTCATGACGAGCAGCGGCATCTGGTCTACCAGTAACTCCTATTATGAGGTTTCGAAAACACTGGGTGCAAGCTCACTATATCAGGTTTTAAAGGTAGGAATCCCAAGCGCTATGCCAAGTATTTTTATGGGAATCTTCTATGGAACCTGTTCTTCCTTCATTACGCTTATGACGGCGGAAGGCGGCAGCCTTCATTCAGGCTAATCCGGAGGAAGCAGCGAAAATACAGCTCGACAATGAATTCTGTTCCGGTCATTTAGAAACGAATGCAAAGCTTCTGAAATCTTATAATTACGCTCCCTCCGTAAATGCTGGTCTTGAAACCTTTAAGAGCTGTGCGGAGGAACTAAAGAAAACCGGAGATTTAAGCGCAACCACGGATGTGACCGCATTTGTAAATAAACATTATATTAAGCTTGACGCAGTACCTGATAGTATCACCTATGATCCGAGCACGAAGCAATTCACTGAAGTAAAGTAAGGCGAGATAGAGATAAGATGACTAATAAGCAGGCTATTTGACTTAAATCTAAGTCTTGTTTAGGTAATTACGAAACTCATAAATTATAGATATTAGCGGGGAGTGGGGCGGATGATACTGGAGATTAGTGAACTCAGTAAAGAATTTCATAAATATGATAAACGGATTCATGCAGTAGATCAGGTATCATTTCAAATAAAATCAGGAGAATTTGTCAGTATTATTGGCCATTCCGGGAGTGGGAAAAGTACACTGTTTCATTTGATTACAGGTCTTCTTAGACCAACCAGCGGAAAGATCTGTATCGATAATCGAGTAATCAATTCGGCAGGTGAGCAGGAGTTGGCTTTACTTAGAAATCAGAAAATTGGATATATACTGCAGGAACAAAATCTACTAAGTAACTATACCGTGCTGGAGAATGTATGGATGCCGGGTATTATTTATAAAGGAAAGAGTAAAGAAAGCATCAAAGCAATGGCGGAAAGAATTCTTGAGCTGGTTGGACTGAAAGAGCAAAGAGATTCGTACCCGAATCAAATCTCTGGTGGTGAAGCAAGAAGAGTAGCCATAGCGCGGGCACTGATCAATACTCCGGAGGTTATCATTGCTGATGAACCTACCAGTAATCTTGATCCGGATAATAGCGCACAAATAATTCAGTTGTTTCGAGGAATTAGCGACAGTGGTGTAGCTGTTATCATCAGTACGCATGATCTGAGTGCCTTAAAATATTCGGATAAGGTATTTTTAATGAGACAAGGAAAACTGGAGAAGAAGGAAGAAGATATCATTAATAAAGGAGAAAAATATGAGTGGAATAAAGAAATCAATTACAGAATTGGTTGGGGGGACACCTCTTCTTGAATTAACAAATTATGAAAAACAGAATAACCTTGAAGCTGAAATCGTGGTTAAGCTGGAATATTATAATCCGAATCAAAGTGTGAAGGATCGTATTGCACTTGCCATGATTGAGGATGGTGAGAAAAGAGGTTTATTAAAACCGGGCGATACCATAGTTGAGACGACCAGCGGTAATACCGGCATCGGACTGGCGGCAATCGCAGCTGCCAAGGGGTATAAATTTAAGGTATATATTCAAGATACTGTAAGTACTGAACGCTTTAAGGTAATTAAGGCTTTTGGCGGTGAAACCGTTAAGCTGGGAGATGTTCCTGAGGTAGCAAAAGTAATGGAGGAAACTGGGGGAGATTTTGTTGCCGCAATCAAAGAGCTTGAGGATAAGATATTATCCAAAGAGAAGGATATCTTCTTTGTAAATCAAATTGAGAATCCTGCAAACCCCGAGGTACATAAGAGAACAACCGGTCCAGAAATATGGGAGGATACCAATGGGAAGGTGGATATTCTAGTATCAGCCGTTGGAACAGGAGGGACGGTATCGGGTTCCGGCGCGTTCTTAAAATCAAAGAATCCGGATATTAAGATAGTTGCAATACAGCCGGGGCCGGAATCGTTACCGAATGAAAATGATCCGTTACCACCTGATATTACCGGTGTGCACCCATTTCAAGGAATTCCGCAGGAGCGTATTCCTGCTAATATGGATCTTAGTATCTATGATGAGGCCTTTGAGGTTGAGACCTATCAGGCTTATGAAGCGGCCAGAGCTGTAGCAAAATCAGATGGTATCTTAATCGGTACCTCATCTGGAGCAGCAATCTACGCGGCAACACAGTTGGCAAAAAGACCGGAGAATAAGGGGAAAAGAATCGTAGCGGTATTACCGGATACAGGTCTTCGTTACCTGTCAACCGGACTTTTTGAATAAGTTTCTAAGAATATGGGGGGTATATTTTAATTTCATAGTAATCTTAAAAAATTCAGATAAGAAAGGGATAATATTATGGCTAAGAAAACAACACAGATTGCAATCTATGGAAAAGGAGGTATCGGTAAATCCACTACAACATCGAATCTTTCCGCAGCTTTATCGGAAATGGGTTATAAGGTAATGCAGTTTGGCTGTGATCCTAAGAGTGATTCCACCAATACACTTCGAGATGGTAAATATATACCAACCGTACTCGATACGTTGAGAGAAAGAAATTCCGTAAAAGCGAGTGATGTAATCTATGAAGGCTTTAATGGGATTTATTGTGTGGAGGCTGGAGGCCCGGCTCCCGGTGTTGGATGTGCAGGAAGAGGTATCATTACTGCAGTTGAATTATTTAAACAGCAGAAGGTATTTGAAGAGCTGGAGCTTGACTATGTTATCTATGACGTACTAGGTGATGTGGTGTGTGGGGGCTTCGCAGTTCCGGTAAGAGAAGGAATTGCAGAGCACGTATTTACCGTATCATCGGCAGATTTTATGTCAGTCTATGCCTCCAATAATTTATTCAAGGGAATTCATAAGTACTCTAAATCAGGGGGCGCGTTACTTGGAGGAGTGATTGCTAATTCAATCAATGCACCATATGCCAAGGAGATTATTGATGATTTTGTAGCACAGACCAAGACTCAGGTAGTGGAATATGTACCACGTTCCGTAACGGTTACGCAAAGTGAACTTCAAGGTAAAACTACAATTGAAGCTGCACCGGAGTCAGTTCAGGCGGATATCTACCGATCCTTGGCGAAAAAGATTGCTAACCATACAGAATCCAAGGTTCCGGCTCCACTGGAGATTGCAGAACTTAGACAGTGGGCTGCAAAATGGGGGGATTATCTATTATCTGTTGAAACGAATACAGTTCGAACAGAAAACGCAGCAAATATCTAGTGAATGGAGGTAATAACATGGCAATTAATTTGAATGTCTCCAGTGTAGGAACCAGAGAGAACAGACTAGGCTCCATCACCGGTTATAATGGGGATCTTTATGATCTTGTACAACAGTCACGCTGTGGATCCTTACAGAACAGGGAACGATGCTTTAGCCAGTCAAGTACCTGTTTATCCAGCTGTGCGCTGGGTCAGCTATCGGGTATACGTAATGTGGCAGTAATTAATCATGCGCCTGCCGGTTGTACAGCAGGGGCACCCGGTAATGTAGTATTAAATCAGCAATTAGCAGCTAAAATCGGTGTAACCAATAATACGGTATTTCTTGGTACGGATATGAATGAGAAGGATACTGTATTTGGTGCTACCGATACGTTAAGAGAAATTATAAAGAAGACCTACGAGAATTATCGACCGGAAGCTATCTTTGTTGCTACCTCCTGCGTTACCGGAATCATCGGAGAGGATGTTGACAGTCTGGTAGAAGAGCTGAAGGAAGAGATACCGGTACCTATTGTTTCCGTTCACTGTGAAGGTTTTAAATCAAGAATCTGGGCTTCTGGCTTTGATATCTCGGATCATGCAGTGCTCAAGTCAATCGTTAAGCCGCCGAAACAGAAGAGAAACCAGATTAATTTTAAAAATTTCTTTGAAAGTGAAAGAAAACAAATTACGGAAATATTTAAAGAATTTGATGTAGACGTTCAGTTTTTATATCAGAATGCAACGGTAGAGGAATTGGAGCATATTTCCGAATCCCTTGCCACTGTCTGTATCTGTGGGACTTTGGGCACCTACCTTGGAAATGCACTCGAGCAGTATTATGGTGTACCCTATATCCGTACCATCAACCCACTTGGCATTGCAGGCTATGAAGCCTGGCTAAGAGAAATTGGAAAGGTAATTGATAAATCTGATAAGGTGGAAGCCTATATCCAAAGAGAAAGAGAGATTTATCTGCCTCAAATCGAGGAAGTCAAGAAAGAACTACAGGGTCTTCGGGCGGTCATTGGTATGGGGCCGGGTTATACCTATGAGGTATCCCGAGTATGTCAGGAATTGGGTATGGAAGTAGTTTGGGCAGCCGCTTGGCATTATGATGGTAAATATGATAATGACACAGTTCCTCCGGCACTGGATTATCTGGAGAAAACCTCCCCTACTAATATTAAGTTAAGTGTTGCTGACCAACAGAATTTTGAGGTACTTAATATCTTAAATGAATATAAGCCGGACATTTACTTCTCAAGGCATCCGGGAACCACGGTCTGGGCGATTAAACAAGGGGTTGCAGCACTTTATGTAGCGGATGAATATTTTATATTCGGCTATAAGGGAACCTTAAACTTTGCAAAATCAGTACTTGATACGGTTCGGAATAGAAGCTTTGAGAAAAATCTGGCCGCAAGAGTTAAGCTTCCTTATACCGAATGGTGGTATCAGCAAAATAACAATTCACTTCTAAAGGGCAGGGAGGAATAGACCTATGGCTAAGATTTTAGATCAACCTAGATATAAATGTGCAATGGCTGCAATGCAGACAGTTCAGGCTATCACCAGAGCATTACCGATATTACATTGTGGGCCGGGATGTGCTGAGAAATTAAGTGGAAGTGTCGGAAGCTCAGGACTTTATTCACCACATATTTTTCCCTGTACCAGTATCAGTGAGAAGGAAGTAATCTTTGGTGGTGATGATAAATTAAGAGAGACGATCAGCAATTCACTTAAAATAATTGATGCTGATCTGTACGTAGTTCTAACCGGCTGTACCTCTGAGATTGTCGGTGATAATGTAGAGGAAGTAGTCGGTAATTTTAAAAATTATATAAAGCCCGTGATTTATGCATCAACTGCAGGCTTTAAAGGCAATAATTACAGAGGTCATGATTGGATTTTGAAGGCAATATTCGATCAATATCTAAAGGAAAAGAAACCGGTTCAAAAGGGGTTGGTGAATATCTGGGCAGGTATACCGATGCACGATCCTTTTTGGCTGGGTAATCTTCGGGAACTTGAAAGTTTAGTATCAGAGCTTGGCTTGATTCCTAATACAATATTCGGCTATGGACGCGGAATAAAAAATATCGATAAAATTCCTGAGGCTGAATTTAATCTATTGGTATCTCCATGGGTTGGACTGGAAAGTGTACAATTGTTAGAGCAGAAATTCGGTACGCCATACCTGCATTATCCGGTACTGCCAATAGGAGCCTTTGAAACCACGAAGTTCTTAAGAACAGTTGGTGAATACGCTGGGATTCCGGTGGAGAAGGTGGAGGAAGTCATTAATCGTAAGGAGGAGGAATATTACTATTACATTGAGCGTTATGCGGATGTCTTTCTTGAAACTCGTGTCATGGCAAAGCGTTTTGTTGTGGTATCCGATGCAAGCTATAGTCTTGCGATAACGAAATTTCTTACCAATGATCTGGGACTGTTCCCATCAAAACAATACATCGTTGACGATACGCCTGAGGAATACCGAGAGCAGATAGAAGCCTGGTTTAAGGAATTAAACTACGGTATAGAAGCAGAGGTTGGTTTCTCGAGTGACGGATTTCAGATACATAAGGAGATAGAGGAGGCTGATTTTAACGGATACCCTCTAATATTAGGAAGTAACTGGGAAAAAAATCTGGCGAAACGTACCGACGCGCATTATGTCAATATCTCTTATCCGGTAGTCGAACGCTTGATTATCAACAGCAGTATTGCGGGATACAAGGGTGGATTAAAGCTTATCGAAGATATATATTCGGTAGCACTGACAAGATTCAATTAAGTTGCCAAGTTACTGGCTTCGAAGTTTGAGTAAATAATCGGAACAAATTAAGGAGGCAGACATGAACAATTACGAAGCACTAAAAAGCTCACATCCCTGCTTTGCCGGACAAAAGAATCATAAGGGAAGGATTCATCTACCGGTAAGTCCGGGCTGCAATATCGAATGCAAATTCTGTGACCGTAAAATAAATGATTATGAGAAACGACCCGGGGTTACTTCCACAATCATTAAGCCGGAGGAGGCACTTGAGATAGTGGAAAAGTCTCTGGCTTTATGCCCTGAGATAACAGTAGTTGGCATTGCGGGACCGGGAGATACGCTGGCAACGGATTATGCATTGGATACCTTTCGCTTGATTGGAAAGCATTATCCGGATTTGATCAAATGCATGAGCACCAACGGATTGTTGCTGTATGAAAGAGCCGAGGAGATCATCGAGGCAGGTGTGGGCTCACTTACAGTAACTGTTAATGCGGTGGATGTGATGATTCTGGCTAAATTGAATTCGGGAATTAGCTATCAAGGAAAACGGTATACAGGAGAGGAAGCAGCGGCTATCCTAATCCATAACCAGTTAAAGGGTATTAGAAAGATTGCCGATGCAGGGATAACCGTTAAGGTTAATTCTGTTCTGGTTCCGGGAATCAACAGTGAACACATTGAAGAAATCGCAAGGACCGTCAGTTGGGTGGGGGCAACCATATATAATATTATACCTTTAATACCGCAGAATGAACTATCAGATTGTGAGGCACCAAGCTGTACCCAGATTGATTTGGCCAGAACCAGGGCCTCCAAATATATAGATGTATTCCGTCATTGCCAGAGGTGCAGGGCGGATGCAATAGGAATTCCGGGGGAGAAGGATTTCGGAGAGCAGATTTATCTAAACAGGATAGCACATAAGGATACATTTTCCCATGGATAAAGTTCATACGAAAACAGTATCACTCAAAGTCGTGGGGTTTGGCTGTATGGAGGAATTATTATGTCTTATAAAATAGCGATTGCCAGTACGGATGGAAAGGTTGTCAACGAACATTTCGGCAGGGCGAATCGATTCTATATTATTGAAGTGAATGATAACGATGAGTTTTATTTTAAGGAAACAAGAGAAACTGAAATCGCCTGTCAGGCAGGAACCCATAATGATGATGGTCTGGCAAGAACCGTAGATTTATTATCTGATTGCAAATATGTACTTGTCAAACAGATTGGGCCGGGTGCGGAATATGCTTTAAACAAAAAAGGAGTAACAGCTTTTGCGATAGCCCATTACATTGATGAGGCAGTTAGAAAGTTAATCCATTATAATTCGGAGATTAAGTTGCACCAAATCTGATGGCCTTTGATTACTAAGTTTATTAATCGTTATATACTAAATCATTGAAAAAATGAGGGTAAAATTATGAGAACTAATATAAAGAAAATTGTGGTTGCAGGTTTAGTCTTAGCACTAGGAGTATCCAGTCTGGTAGGATGTTCTAAGAAAAGTTCGGAAACTGAAAGCGGGGTAACGAAAGTTATAGTAGGAACGGGCAATGCATATGAACCGTACTGCTACCTGAATGCAAAAGGAAAGCTGGCAGGATATGAGTATGAAGTATTAAAGGCAGTAGATGAATTACTTCCTCAATATGAATTTGAATATCAAACATCGGATTTTGCGAACGTTCTTATTTCATTGGATGCCGGTAAGATTGATCTGGCAGCCCATCAGTATGAGTGGAACAAAGAAAGAGATGAGAAATATCTCTTCGGTAAAGAAGCTTATACAACCTATGTTACCTATATTACAGTAAAAAGTGACAGAGATGATATTAAATCTCTTGATGATCTTCAGGGATTAAAGGTGAAGAGTTCCACAGGCTCAAATGCAACCTATATTCTGGAACAATATAATAAAGATCATACAGATAATCCAATAATCATTGATTATATTGATAACGGTACGGATGAAGAGACAGTAACCGGTCTGGTGAACGGTGTATGGGATGCAACCATATCTACCAAGAGAGATGTAGAAAAGTTAAATAAGAGTTATGGGGATGGAACGGATGCATTAAAAATAGTCGGAGATTCTGTTCAGTCGTCCTCTACTTACTTTATATTTGATAAAAATAATACAAAATTACAGGAAGCAGTGGATGGTGCGGTCAAAAAGTTAAAGGAAAATGGGAAGCTTGCTCAGATATCAATTGATAAGATAGGTGGAGATTATACAGAAAGTGAGTAAATCGCATGGATAAACTGTTTCGATGGGAAAGATTTTTCAGTGATATACCAAAAATTGTTCCATATTTATCAGTAACCTTCAGGGTTGTAATATTTGCTACAATCTTCGGGATGATTCTTGGAATTCTGATTGCCTTGGTAAACATGAAGAAAATCCCGATACTTCATCAGATTTTTCAGGTGTACGTCTCTTTTATGAGAGGTACACCGATGCTAGTGCAGTTAATGCTTGTATATTATGGCCTTCCGGTATTAATTGACTCTGCCTTTGGCACAAATATTAATCGCGAATGTAGTACTGTCATCTTTGCGTATATAACATTTATTTTAAATCAGGGAGCATTTTTATCAGCGATATTCTATAGTTCAATTACCTCTATACCGTATGGACAGACAGAGGCTGGATTAAGTGTTGGACTTACGGAGCTGCAAACCTTCAGAAGAATTATCTTGCCTCAGATGATAAGGGTTGCATTACCTCCGTTTGGTTCGGATTTAGTCGGTCTTTTTCAAAATTCCTCTTTGGTTTTTCTGATAGGAGTCACTGACATTATGGGAAGGGCTAAAACCATCGGAACAGCGACCAAACATGTTATCGAAGCATATATCTTTGTTGCAATCATTTATGTAATCTTAAGCCTGATTATCCGTTTGGAATTTTATTATCTAAACAGGAAGCTTGAATATGGAAGAGGTCGTAAGGCTGTAGCTGTGGCAGAAGGTTAAGGCAGTATGGAGGATGTGACTGATGAAATTTAACGTTAATAATTTTAAAGAAAGCTTAATATCTGGATTGGAATACCTACCTAATACGTTAAAACTCGTTTTTATCCCACTGCTTTTCGGGCTGTTTCTTGGTACAGTATTCGCACTGGTTAGAGTATACAAGGTTCCAGTGATTGATAAGTTATTGGCTGTATTTGTTACCGTCTATCAGGGAGTTCCGATTGTAGTGGCTCTTATGATCTATAATCTTATTTTTATGTTGAAATTCAATGATATAGCTAAGGCTCTTCATATACAGAAGACAGTATCAGATGTAGATAATATCTGGGTAGGGATTTTTGCACTTACGTTAACAGCTGTCTGTTCTATATCCGAAGTAATCAGAGGAGCGTTATTGGCAGTGGATAAGGGGCAGGATGAGGCAGGTTATTCGGTCGGGCTTACAAAGATACAGACAATAAGAAGAATTATTCTTCCACAGATGGTACCGGTTGCTATTCCAATGCTCATCAATAATGTAGTTGGGTTGATCAAAGCATCTTCGGTTGTTATGGCAATCGGAATTGTTGAAATTGTAGCAGGATCCATTATACCGAGCTCTAGGACATATTCGTTTTTTGAAGGATATGTTGCCGCTGCGGTAATTTATTGGGTATTTACTATAATCATAGAGTATCTTGCCAATGTATTAAGAAAGCATACCGGAAAATTCAGGAGGAATCTATATGATTGAAATAAAGAATGTTAAAAAATCCTTTGGTAAATTGGGAGTTCTTAAAGATGTATCTATGCATGTCGAGGATGGTCAGGTAGTTGTAATACTTGGTCCAAGCGGTTCAGGAAAGACCACTCTACTACGTTGCATCAATTTTCTGGAAAATGCGGATTATGGAGAACTTTCTTTAGGAAATATCCATGTTGATTTAAAAAAAGCTACAAAGAAGCAGATACTCCAAATCAGAAGAAAAACTGCATTTGTTTTCCAAAACTACAATCTGTTTGCAAATAAGACAGCAATAGAAAATGTAATGGAAGGGCTTATTACGGCAAGAAAGATCCCGAAGGAGGAGGCCAAGGAAAAGGCAAAGCAAGCATTGGACTGGGTTGGATTATCTGATAAGTACGACAATTATCCGGTGCAGTTATCTGGCGGACAGCAACAGCGTGTAGGAATAGCCCGGGCTTTTGTTCTGGATCCAGAGGTGATTCTGTTTGATGAGCCTACTTCTTCCCTCGATCCGGAGCTGGTAGGAGAGACCTTGGAGCTGATTAAGCGAGTTGCCCAGAAGGGCATTACGATGATTGTGGTGACACATGAAATGTCCTTTGCACAGGATGTCGCTGATAAGGTAGTATTTATGGATGAAGGTGTTGTAGTGGAAGAAGGCTCACCGAGAGAGATATTTACTAAGCCGAGAGAAGAAAGAACCAGACAGTTTTTATCCAGAATAATATCATTTGAATCCAATTATTCTATTTAATGATAAAGTATCAGGAAAGTATAATGCAAAGAATCTATTAGTCGATTAAGGATTACAAGGATTATTTGGTTATGCAATCCCAATAAGAGCTTTTGATTGATCCTGCTTTGATAAGGAAAGGAGAAAAATTAATGAGTAGTACTTATTCAGGAATACGTGAAAGCCGCCCTGATACTTTTAATGATTGTGGTGGAAATAGCAGAAAAATAGCCTCTGAATTTAAAAAACGTTGTCTTAAGGCTGCTGACCGTACCTTTAGTCAGGGCTTACAATGTCAGCAGATTAACAGTTTGTCAGCATTGATGTCGCTTGAGGATGCGATATTTATTGCACATTCGCCTCAAGGCTGTGTCGGATGTACTACAATGGCGTCTGATATATACCGGGTAGGGCAGGCACACAGAGGAATTAGGGTTATTAAGAATCCAAGAGTTATTGTATCCAATCTGGATCAAAAGGACATTATATTGGGTGGAGAGGAGAAACTAAAGGAGGCAGTACATTTAGCACAGGAACGATATCAGCCGAAGCTGATATTCATCTTCACCTCCTGCGCCTCAGGTATCATTGGAGATGATGTTGACGCAGTTGCAAGGGAATTGCAGGAGGAAAGCGAAGCATTAATTATTCCGGTTCATTGTGACGGCTTCAAATCAAAAATCTGTGCCTCCGGTTTTGATGCAGCTTTCCTCGCTATCTCAAAATATATTCTAAAGGGTGAGAGAACTCCTAAGGAGGAGGGCCTGATTAATCTGTTTGCTCCGGTTTCCATAAGCTATAAGGATCAATTGGAAATCGAAAGAATGCTGGGACTTTTGGGGTTGAAGGCAAATTACATTCCTTTTTACAGTTCACTTGAGAAAATCAATAGAATACCGTCAGCGCAGGCCTCTACTTCGATCTGTAAGGTATTTGCCGATGAATTCATGAAGGAGTTGCAGGAGGATTACGACATTCCGTTCTCGCATACTGTCATGCCAATCGGAGTCAGAAATACGGATAAATGGCTCAGAGGTGTTGCAGCTCTATTCGATAAGGAGGAGGAGGCCGATGTTTATATTGAACAGGAGCATGCCAGAATTCTTCCTGAAATTGATAAAATTAAAAAGCGTCTTCAGGGAAAACGTGTGTTTATCTGCGGCGGTACCGGACGCTCTTTTGCAGCTGCGGCTTTAATTGATGATTTTGGTATGGAATTGGTTGGTTTGGAGACTCCGACCTACGATGATGATGCACAGATTGATATTGAATACCTGAATGCAAATCATAAGGATTTTATTATTGACATCGCCAATATGCAGCCCTTCGAGCAGATAAATCTTGTGAACCGTCTTAAGCCGGATGTATTCATCGGTGTTCCCTCCTGGTCGGCAAGGCTTGGAATACCAAGCACCCACGTGCTTGATATGAAACGTCCGACCATGGGTTATGACGGTATCCTTTATCTTGGCAATAAAATAGCGGATCAGATTGAAAACCCGGGATTTAATAAGAAGCTTGCTTCCTATGCAAGACTTCCGTATAAGAAGACCTGGTATGAGAAGGATCCATTTAAATTCATAAAACCATTGGACTAATAATTGACTGCCACAAGGCAGTAGGGAGGATCATATGTCAGTAGTAACAGAAAGCCCGCGAGGCAATTGTGTTATTGGTGGAATTAACGCTGTATTAGGTGCTGTGTATAAGGTTTGTCCGATATATCATTCCGGACCCGGCTGCTGTATGCAGACCTCTGCAGGAGAAGCTGGACAGTCAGGAGGAAGGTCTCCTCATTTCTTATCCGGTGTTTCACTACCTTCTTCCAATATGTTGGAGAGAGAGGTAGTATTCGGTGGAATCGATAAGCTGCGCAGTACGATTGAAGGAGCGGTTGAGATTATAGATGCGGATGTGTATTTTGTGCTTACCGGTTGTACCGCAGGCATTATCGGTGATGATATTAAGAGTGTGACAGCGGAATTTCAGGAGAGAGGGATTAAGGTTTATCCAATAGAAACTCCCGGCTTTGCGGGAGACAGTTATCTTGGATATGAGGCAGCCTTTCAAGCGTTCCTGACATATCTTGTGGAAGAAAATCTGACGAAGCAAGATAATCTGGTTAATTTATTCGGTATTATACCCTATCATGATCCGTTCTGGGCAGGTAATCTGGAGGAACTGACCAGGATATTAAAAAAGCTGGGTTTAAAGGTAAATACTTTCTTTACAGAGCACCAGGGAGTAGAGACTATCAGTAATTCGTCGGCAGCAGCCTTAAATATCATTGTAAATCCATGGTTATTGAAAGGTGCGGCAAAGGAATATGAAAAACGATTTGGAATCGCAACGCTCCGTATCCCGGGACTTCCGATTGGAGCATCAGATACAACTTCCTTTGTACGCAAGGTTGGGGAGGCACTTTTGCTAGATCCGGAGCTGGTGGATAGCGTGATTGCTGAAGAAGAGGAATATGTCTATAATTTTCTCGAAACTGCTATTGGTGCATTAAGTTGGAAGAGATTTGCCGTAGTAGCTGATGCAAATACTGCAGTCGGAATAACAAGATTTCTGGCCAATGATTATAGTTTTACTCCGATTGTAACGATTGTGACAGATCCAATGTTTCGTGAAGAGGATAAGGAACGCATCACGCAACAGATTTTAAGTCTTGAGTATGCAAAGCCGCCAAAGTTGATTTTTGAAACGGATCAGTACAGAATAACAAAGGCTCTGGAGGAATACGAGGAAATTACATTACTGATTGGCAGCACCAATGAGAGGGAATTTGCAATGGCTAAGGATGTCCAGTGCAGTGTTATAGCGTTTCCGATTACAGATCGGCTGATATTTAACCGTACCTACATAGGCTATCGGGGCAGTCTTACCTTGATCGAAGACCTGTATGATAATTTATAATTAATTCTTCATAAGTAACTACCGGTAAACTCTGATCAAAAACAAATTTATATATATGATATATACTTGATATAACTAGCTTACAGGTGTCCGGTAGCTGCTAATATGGGGTGGTATAGATGTAGGGCAAAGCAGATTGATCCGGATATGGAATATGTCTGAAATCGGATAAAACGCATACGTAACCCTTTGGGGTTGTTATGCGTTTTTGCGGTTCTAAAAAAATTAGTATTTTAAGATAAAATATGTAAAACTTATTGACAATTGGAAAATATTATTATATATTAATACATATTAATCATATAAGAAAAGTATGAAAAAGAGGGATGGATATTGGAAAAGATGAATAGCTTACTTCAAAAGAATAAAATATCAGATAATGAAATTCAAAAGATCATTGAATTTTTAGAAACGATAAAATACGGATCAGTGACCATTATAGTTCAGGATGGAAAGATTATGCAGATTGAAAGAAATGAAAAAATCAGAATTAAGTAATTCTTTAATAATTATCTCAACGTACCCATCTTGATAAAACTTACTAATACTTTAAATATAATATATTATATTTTGATAATTAAGCATGAGTAAAGGTATCTAGGGATTGGCGTAAGCTGTTAATCTGTTTACGCCAATCCTATTGAAAATATACCTTTAAAACCATTTATGAAATCTTACCTAAGATATAGCATAGAATGGCTGTGACTAGACTTGCAATTATTATGATTCTTGCTACGAATTTAGGCTTTTTATAAAAAGGAACGGTGTAGACTTCATTCGTCTCTTCCGGTTCGGTCGCTTCTTCCTGTGGCATAAGATTACTTATTAATTCCTTTGCCCTCTGATAATCCTTCTGCGAGACATAAATATCTTCTCCAAAAACGGAATACCCCATGTAAATATTCATATAACCGCCGGCACCCTGACTCTTTTTATAACAGGGGATCTGATTATCTGCCAGTAATTCCATGATGATTCCTGCATCAATTGCATTTGAAAAACTTCCGATTTTAATTGGCTGAGTATCCTCTGAAATATTACCATCTTCCGTAGAATGTTCAATTAAACTAACATTACAATCCGGACAAAAAGTTATTTCATCAGTATAGTTTTTATTACACTTGGGACAGTACATGAGATACCTCCTTTATCATGTTCTATATTACTAATATATAACATTTTTTTGTATTTGTAATTAAAAATTAAAATTATCCTTACACGACTTTCCTTTTTGTAACAGCTAATAAATAGACTACAAGCTTTATATGAAATTTCTCGGATTTTTTCTACGGATAGTCTGATGGATGTATCTTCTTTATAAAATAAAATTACCCGCCAAAATTATTTTAAGGCGGGTAATTATTACTCCTAATCTCTTAGATTAGGTATTATGAATAGGATAAATATAATATCTATTAAATGATTTACTAATCGGAAACACTGTATGTATCAATAACCTCAGTTCTGGTATAAGTAGTATTTTCCGGAACTTCATTTGCTACCAGATAATTATAGAGATAAATAAACGGGTCGTGACCCTGGCTGAAAGGATCTTGTCGGAATGCTTTATGTACAATACCTTTCTTTATTAAGCTTAGTATTTCATCATCATAATCAAAACAGAAGAGCTTAATTTTACCAATAAGCTTTAATTCCTCTATAGCTTTAGCAGCTCCGGGAGCACCACCTCCAATAAATAGAATACCATTTACATTTGGTAGATAATATAGTAACTCTTTCAGCTTCTTATAGACCTGTCCGTTATTTATCATATCATCGACTTCAGCCACAATTTTGATATTCTTGTTTTTACTCAATGTAGCTACCGCAGCATCCCTTCGAATGGTATTGATAGAAGAGGAAGCTTCTCCTTTAAAGATAATTACTTCTCCTTCATCATTGATACTTCTTGCGAGAATTTCACCGGCTAACGAACCTTCTGCGCGAACATCTGGGCCAAAGTAGGAAAGACGTTTTGTACTACCTGCAAAATCGCAATTAAATGACATAACGGGAATTTTCTTTTCATTTGCTTTCTGGATACATTCATCGATACCATTCACAAAACCCGGTAGGATCAATCCGTTACAGCCTGCTTCAATCTTCTCATTCAGTATTTCAGCGAAGGTATGATCGATGGTTTGAAAACCTATGAATTCAATATCGACATTTTTACCCTTAAGCTCTGTCTGTGCATATAGGGCTCCTTGTTTGACAGATAGCCAAAAAGGATTGTTATCAGGGCTCATCATAACAAATTTCAGTTGCTTCGTATTTTCATTACTTACAGGAGCGACTGAAGTTGTATATCTCTTAAGAAGATTTTCTAAATTAGAGAGCATCTTTTTAAGTGATATGGCCTGGCTATTAATCTCTTCATTTTCAGCCAATTCTTCTTCAGTAACAGCTGCGACATCCTGAGTAATACTTGATATTTCATTTGAAGCATCATGAAGTACGGCTCCTTGTTTACTGATTTCTTTGGTGTTTTCACTAATCATGATGGACTCTTCATATACCATTTTAATATCAGAATTTAAGATATTTGCATTGTTATTAATAGTATCAAAGGAATCCTTTACAGTATTAAAGATTTGTTTACTCATTGTGAAACTACTTGTTACATTAGCTATACTTTCACTTACTTTCGAATTGCTCTTTAAAATATTACTAAGCAAATTGTTAATCTGTGTTACACTTTCCTTGGTTGCATCAGACAGCTTATTCATTTCCTGAGCTACGATGGAAAAGCCTCTTCCGGCCTCACCGGCTCTGGCTGCTTCTACACGGGAGTTAAGCGAAAGAAGATTTAACTGTCCCGTGATATTCATGATTAAACTACTGAATTCATCAATTTCCTCAAGATTAGTATTCAAGGTCTTGATAAAGTTCGAGGTTTCCTCAAGATTTGAAGTAATTAACATCATTTGTTCGCTGTACTTGTCTAAATGATTAGCCCCATCTGCTGTCAATTTAACCGTGGTTTCCACAAAGCCTTCAATACTTCCTAACGTTGTTGTGATACGGGATGCTCCTACACTAACCTTTTCAATACCTTCCAGTGTACTTCTGGCAATTATCAACTGCTCCTGAGCCTTTTCCGCAACGATTGACATGTTGGATGCAATCTGTTCATTTCCCTTATAGGTCATATCTATACTTTTGGTTACCTTATCTACAGCATCAGATAGAATGATAACATTACTTTTGGTAGCCTCTATGTAACTAAGAAGATTTCTTTTCATATCATTCACCGCAGAAGTAAGAATCTCAAGACCTCTTGTCTTCTCGGAAATGATATCGCTGATATTTAGATTACCCTGAGATAATTTAGTTGCATTCTGATCTATTAGCCGAATTGCTTTCAAAAAGTGATACAATAGATATAACAGGATGCCTGATAATACGATTACTATAAATAGAGCTAATGGAATAATAAAATGAAAGACTGCCTTACTAAAGAAGCCAGGTATTGCTACTAGTAGTGTAAAACCAGGTATGATGGCTGCAAGAATAAGTATGAGTGATTGTGTATTTTTCCTATCAAGAATAACCTTACTAATTTTCTGTATTTTCTTTATCATAAAAGTACCTCCCATAAATTAATAAGCACTCACTGGCTGTATTTTTGATGAGCAGCTCTGATGTAAAATTATTGAGTTGTTTTATATAGTCAACGTAAGCTCTATGTATGATTGTTTCCTGTGATTCCATATAATTCACACGTATGCATACAAAGAGTTTCCGAGAGTGCTCAGTAGAGCAGATAGTTAATAAAAAAGGAAAAATAAGAAACAATTATGAAAATTTATGTTTATCTATCAAATAATGACAATATTCTAATACTATTTTATCATGTCATGACATATGTTACAATATGAAAATTGCTAAATTATAGATAAAACAAGGGTTAAATAAAAATAAAATACAGAAATTCTTCAATTACTGTGAACAGGCTGGCTACTTGTAATGATAGAAATTCTATCCTTTATAAAAACCCACTTTGAACGTATGGAATGAAATCAATAAAAATCGCTAACCCTAATTTTTGTATAAGGATTAGCGACTATTCTTAGTTAAGAGCGAGATGGGAGTAGTATTATTATAATTTACTTATTACTTTTTAAAAGTTCTTCAAGCAGATTCTTAAGCTGCATAACCGTATCATTTAGATTCATGGTCGAAAGATCAAGATTTTCAATAACTTCTGCCTGTTGTTCAATAGAAGCACTGATTTCCTCCGATGCAGCAGAATTTTGCTGGGTTATAGCAGACACTTCTTGAATAGAATCCATAACTGCATCCTTGTAATTATTAATTTCTCTAATAACCTCTGTCTGAATATTTAATTTCTCAATTGTATTTTCTGTTATCTCGGTGTTTTGTTTCAGACTGCTCCCAACATCCAAGGCCGCTGCACTTAATTGCAATGCTGTATCATTAACTTTCTTCATTTTATCTTTGGTATGGTCAAGTTCATTCAGAATATCCGTTACTGTATTTTTAATATCATCGATATTACTGGTTACTTGTTTTGCAAGCTTTCCAATCTCCTCTGCAACAACTATAAAGCCCTTTCCGTGTTCGCCGGCTCTTGCTCCTTCAATGGAAGCATTCAAAGCTAGAAGAGTTGTCTGATCGGCGATACCTTGAACAGCTGTTACGACCGTATTAATGGTTGTCGCTTTATCTTGCAGCAGTTCAAACTGTGCCATAACCTCATTATTGGTATCGATATTACTATTATTTATAGTACTTAATCTATCCATCAATTGATTTACATTTGATTCTGTATTCTTTAATCCTTCAATATTTTCTTCCATTTCAATGGATATTTTGGCTGTATTAGAGATTTTAGTTGCCAGCTTTTCAACACCTTCGGCTCCCTCCCTTGCTCGGTCGGACTGCTCAAAAGCACCGGCAGTCATTTGCTGAGTTACCTGGGAAATGCTCGACATCACCTCAGAGGATTGTTTTATAGAAGATGAAATATCATTAAAATACTTTACAAGGTGTTCGCTTATATCATTCGATTTATCGACAAGGTTCATTAGTTTTTGGTTATTTTCTTCAATTTCACTCTCTCTGGTCTTCACAAGAATTTCAGTAATAAAATAAGTTAAAGCATATAATCCTACGAAAGAAATAGTATTTACCAGTCCTCTTATTATCCACTCGGATATCCATTGACTGGAATCAGGGCGGCAATAGGGATTGATATAAAATAATATTAATTCTGCGATAAATAGTGTTGGAATAACCATTAATACTAACTTTCTATCCAGAAAAAATAATGAAAGGACAACAAAATAATAGCAAAAATTCCAAAATTCTAATGAAGTTGCTTCGTAGCCAAAGTATAAGTAGTTTATTATTAATAGAAAGTAAAACAATACTTTTATTCGAAATAATCCTTTTACGTTAATGCTATCAGCTAATACGGTTTGCTTATATAAAATAAAAAATAAAACAATTTCTGTAATACCAATAGGGAAGAAACCAATAAACAGTCTTATATCTTTCCCTGGAAACATATGTAACATTTTCATAGCAGGAAATATAAACATTCCAGCCATTGCACTGAGAGATAATATAATTAATATAAACTTCAATGTCTTCTTATAATACTCAATCATAGTTTTTGAACTGTTAATATTCTGCATTTTAATTCCCCCAATCATTAGTTATAAATATAGTCGGTAACGCTATCACCAATATATGTGGTATAACATTTATGCCACTAATATTACCTACCTGCTATTCTCTTATAAAATCATAGAGAAAATAAACTTCCAAAAGTTTTCTTGTTGGAAGGCTTATCATACCTATTGAAACACCCCAGCTTAAAAAACACATTAGATAGCTTTTTGATGGAGTATTTTGTAGATAATAAATGACAAATGGTTCATATAATCCCTTATAAATCCATAATAAAGGAACGCCTTAAATATGTCAAGATTTATCTAATTATGAGCAATATTGTTATAAAAATGGCTTAGAATGTTATTATTTAACATAATTCTTCAATAAAATTGAATGAAAGCTAAATATTCCCTATGAATTATTTAAAACGGAAATATTTAAAATACTTAAATTGATTTATTGATGGAAAAGACCTTTTGTCTCTATTTTGAGATAACGGTTGATTATGCTAGCAATCTTTAACTTATTTATTTGATAACTATAAAAAGTCATTTATTCTTTTAATTCCAATTTCATTTTTCTCATATTTTAACAACATTTTATTTAACACGGTTTTATTTGCTGAGAAAACACAGTCTTCAAGAATCGTAACATGATAACCTCTGTTTACTCCACCAAGAGAGGTTTTATAAACACAAGCAGTTGCATCTGCTCCAACAATATATAACGTATTTATCATATTATCATTCAGATATTGGTCAAATTTTTTTTGAGAAAAAGCATCAGCCCTTAATTTTTTAAAGATATTATTAGATTTCATGAGCAATTGACTGTTTAATGAAGCACCCTTGCTATTGGCTTTACACTTTCCTCTAAATAAAATCAAATCCACTACATTTGAGTACTCTTGCTTAATATAAATAATATCGATGTTATTAACAGCAGCATACTTTATAGATTTGTTGATATTATGGATTAAATCTTTGGTATTACTATACTGTCTAACAATATCCTCTTGTACATCAATGACTATCAATGCTGCTTGATCATTACTATAGTCGGCAATAGGCTTCCCCTTTGTTGCAGTTATTAAAAACAAAATTCTTCCTACGACAACAGCTATAATGGAAATTAAAATACAAGAAATAATAATAATCATCATTTTTCTTCCTTTCGTTTGACGTTTCATCATCTAATGGGTAATCCTTTTGATAACTTGAAGTTTACAAAGCTTTCTTAAATATTAGCATTTTATGAGTATTCTTTTGAAATTCATATGTATGGGCTCCTTTTTTAGTAGCTTCAGTGTTAAAAATCATAAAGTATTCCATTCTTACTTTCTTGGTTTTCCCATATAAAGATTTCCTTCATCTTGAAATCCATATTTCTGATAAAATTTATGGGCATCACGAGTGGCTAAGATGCCTCTTAATGAAGACACTTCCTTGTTGTCGTGTATTGCATCTAACAATGCCTTTCCTATTCCCATCGCTCTATAATGTTCATCTACAATAACATCACAAATATAGTAAGTTGTTGCATAATCCGTAATTACACGTGCAAAACCTATTTGCTTACTGCTTTCTTTTAAAAATGCACCATAGCATAATGAATTATTAATAGACTTTTTTATAATTTCAATATCACGTTTATCTGCCCAATAAGTTTGCTCTAGCAGGTTTTTAATATGTTCAATTTGCATTTCTTCTTTTCCGGATTTTACAAAGTATAAAGCCATTGGATTATCCTCCTATCATATATGATTAATTTTTCATTACTTCGCCGTTGTTATCTATGGCGAAACTAATTAATTCTTATTAAATAAAATAATTTACTCGATTATACTTTTATAAATATTGAAAGTCAATTATTTGTAGAAAAATATGTTAATTAGCAATTAATACATAAATAGAATGCATTCGCATTAACTGTTACTAAACTTATATGGAATTACTGGATCAAGGTTAAAATGCAACTAAAACCTGTAAAAAACATAATTAAAGGATGAGTAAAATTGATATAATCTTGAATTATTTGTTATATTGTAGTAAACTTCCAGGTATATTATTTGGTAAAATGTATCTGAGAAAAATTGTTAATGAATCTTATGTTAAAAAGGTAAAATTATATTTGACAGTAGGGGAGAAGAGACATTATGCTAAATAAAATTGATGAAGTGGCAACTAAAAAAGGATGGATTACTGAAAAGAAAGATACACCGAATTTTGACTTGCATAAAAGCATAGTTAACAGATACGGAAGTTTCCCCGCTGATTGGACGGAGTTTATTTCTAATATAGACAGTCTAGTAAATGAGGCTGAAACAGTTTGGTTTCTATGTTCTAAAGATTATAAAGAGCAAGACGAAGGCTCTTTTCGTTGGAATGAATGGGAATTAATTAGTCAGCAAGCTGCCTTTGATAATAGAGACAAGCAATGGCAAGATAGTATCTACCACTTTTGGGATGCTCATTTGCCTATTGTTTTATCTGTTGGTAATGGATATGAATACTATGCAATCCGTTTGTTAGATGGGTTTATAGTTTATGGTTATGAGCCGGAGTTTGAGGAATATGAAGAAGTAGCCAAATCTTTTACTGAATTTATTGAAAAGATAATCAGTGGTGAAATTGATTTGTAACCTATTGCCTCACAATTATAGAAAGTCAATCAGTAATCAATTAAAGTATGCTATTAATCAATTAAACAAAAATATCTTGACATTTGTTTGAATTTATATTATATTTTGAAATGCGCTTTGAAAATTAATAATGTGCGCGAGTGGCTCAGTGGTGGAGTATCGCCTTGCCAAGGCGAGGGTCGCGGGTTCGAATCCCGTCTCGCGCTTAATGAAATAGTTGGGAAGTCTTGATTTTTCAAGACTTCCCGATTTTTTTATGTGTCTATAGCCTGTATACACTTGTAGACAGCTTACAAAGCCTTTGTTATGAGGTCATAGGTTTCTTTTTCCGTCAGTGGATTATAGATATATCCCAAGGTAGTATTTAAGTTGCTATGTCCAAGCAACTCGCGTATACAGTCTAGTGGGACTCCATTGGCATTTAGATTACTTGCAAAGGTCTTACGCATTTTATGTGTTGATTTTGTTGCTACTCCTTGTCGTTCAGCGTACTTTTCAAGCACATAAGCAACCTGTCTTGAAGTAATTCTCTTTCCATCTCTCACGAAAATATATTCGCTCTGATGTTCCAATTTTTGCAGGATTTGAATTGCTTTTGGAATTAATACAATAAATCTATCCCTGTTGGTTTTGGTGTGCTCTACAATCTCATACTGGTTTGTAATCTGATTTCTGACTTCTTCACAAACTATATGCAGATGATTAATATCGCAATAATCTACCCATTTCAATGCAACCAATTCCCCAACACGCAGGCCAAGCAGGAAATTAAGCTTTACCGCAAGGAATACTATGTCATGGGTTTCCGAATACATATGGTCAAGATACCGATTTAATTCTTTCAGTTCATCAGAATTATAGGTCTCTGTTTTGCCTATCTTTCTTACTACCTGCTTGAATTTAACAAGTATCTGCACCTTTTCCATAGGGTTTACTGATAGGTACTTTTTTCTTATGGCATATTCAAACATACCATTCAGGATAGTTTTAATATTTCCCCATTCCTTTCGGGGAAGATTAAATTCCCTGATAATACGGTTACATTCCGTTTCAATCATTAATTCATCAATCTTTTTTATATTTGCTCCATGAAGGATTGATGTTTCAAAGTACTTTCGGTAATGTTGTTCATGCCTTTTAATGGTGTTCTGGCTATTTGTTACGGTTTTCTTATATGCCAGCCATTCTTCAAATAGTTCATGACCTGTCATTTTTTCAATGTGCGAATCGGAAAAATATATCGGTATCAGCTTGTCCAATAATTCTTTCTCTGTCTGTGCTTTGACATTCTTTCTCTTTCCGTTGGCTTCCCTATAGCACGTTTGCCACCGTCCGTTATTTGAAGATGGTGGAGTTATAGAGTAAGGATGAAGCTTCTTTATTTGCTCTCTTTTAGTAGACATAAGTTTATCAAGCACACTGTCTACACTAAGTATACCGTAGTCAAGAGCGTCTTTCAATAAAGAAAGATTAGAATTTGTCGAATAGTTGTTTGTGTCCATATTACGCCACCTTTGAAGGTGGTGTAAGGAATTAGAGTGTTTTGGGTTTATAATGGGATTTGTTGGATTTATTATAAGATTATTTAGTTTCTATGGATTAAGAATTTTCATGAGGTTATATTTATAAATTGATTTTATGGTTTTATATTATGATTTTTGTTTGTTTGGTAATTCCTCACACCTGATTTTACTAATTACTGTTGAATGGTGTATCAGCTTTCGAAGCGGAGCGAAGACCATACAAATAATCACGAGTATCAAATTCCTGCCATACACCGGGGGCAGTATATACCCTGACACGGTGTATGCGTCTTAACCATGCCTGATAAGTTTCTGGTTGTTCCATTCGGATATTATGGTATTGGTCTTCCAACTTCCAGTTAGAAACAATGTAAACGTAATTGAAACACGCTTGTCGGTTGTTATATCTGGCAGGAAGCTGTAAAGGGTAGATATCCAGATAGTTCAGCATACTGCCAATCGGTAAATCACTTCTAAATTCTTCGAACACTAAGACATCCTCACCAGAGTATGTATCAAAAGGATGCTTATAATCAGTCACACGGTAAGCACTGGCATCTCCATGACTGTCAAGAATATTCCTTGACTTACCATAACCGGTAGCACCGCTTACATACGTAACAAGTAAATTGAACCGTCGTTCTGATTTATAGCGATTAGAAAGGATTTCTAATCTAGCCTTATCTATATGCTGTAAATTTAAAAGGTTATCGGGATTAATTTCTAATATTTCCACATTGGAATAACCATCTTTAATCATTTGATACAGGTTTTCCAAATCGCTTCTTTTACCTTGCCCCATTTTTGGTATTGTTCCCCATTCTTCAAAAGTTTCCTTTAAATTAGTCGTTTCTTTTTCTGTATCTATCCTTTTGTCTTCTTTACGGATATAATCACGGTTTTCCTGTGGACTTGCTTGCGCCATTTCGATATGAGCCGTTGGAAATGATTTCTTTATACTGGAGAAGTAAATCGGGTTTTTCAGGTGAATATATAGGTGCGTATGTAAGGTTTTTGCTATTTCATCACACATACACCAATATAGGATATTATCCCACTGTTTCAAGGTTTCTTTGATTGCCTGATGAGAACATTTTTTATGCTTATCAGGATTATTAAAAGTTAATTGAAATTTTCGGCTCCTATGATTATTTCCTATGTTTTTCTTTTTATCTGCCATTCTGGTTCCTTTCTATATTCTAGCACAGTGCCGACACAATGGAAGGATGAGCCGGAAGCATTGATTTTAAAGGGATGTATCATTTTTTGACACTGACACCGAAGTCCTGGTAATACTACGAACTTCCATGGAGGAGCAGTCGGCAAGCCGACCACTCCACCATCTGCCTACCTATGTAACACAACACAATCAGAAGCTCTATCGATTCATAGCTCTACGTATATTATCATTCAGCTTATCAAAATCACTTATTCTTACAACCTTTACTCTTTCAATGTCCTTCCCATCCTCAAGCAAGTACCCTTCTCCTGTTCTATTGTTTGCCGTCATTTTATCTTTGTAATCAGAAAACAACATATTTTTTTGTTCCTTTGATAAGTTACCTAATGCCAGTATTGATTTAAATTGATCTCTTGCACCTGCTTTAAAATGCTCTGCATCAGCACGTTGTACCCCTATCAATAAGATTATGCCAAGGCTTCTTCCCATAAACAGCATGTTTGCTACCATTGTTTTCAGCTCATCAGCCTGCTTTTTTTCCTGTGCAGCTATTAATGCTCCATATTCGTCAACTAGAAGTACCCTTTTTTGTTTATTACGTTGCTCGTCATTAGCCTCTAAACGCTCTGTAAATTCCTTATAGAAAGTTCTAATTCCATTGGGAACTTCCTCATAGCCATAAAAATTTTTAGTGTCTGCAAACTGCGAGAAACTAGCTTTTTTGTAATCGCAAATTGTAAAACTAATATCCGGTTTATATTCTGCCAAAGACCCCAATATTACTAATAACGAATAGCTTTTCCCACTTTCGGTGCGTCCGACGCATAAAAGGTTTATCATATTGCGTGTCATGTAATCACTGTTAACTGCAATTATATTCGGGGTATCATATTTTTTTGGTAAAACATATAATACGATTTTTTTAATATCCTTTTTACTATAATTGATTTCGTATATATGCCCCCTTAATGCAATATCTAATTGAGCAATATGCTTTTCAAAATCTAAAATTGATAACCCATTATTATTGAAAGTATAAATAACGCCATGCTTTTTATTTCTGTCCTTTTTCTTGGAAAGCAATCTTGGATATTCCCCAACACTATTAGTGAAATTAAATTTTGAAAACCGTCTTTTATAAATAAAATTGAGAAGAACTGGGGTTCTCATAAATTGTATTATTCCAATCAAGAAAACAATACCTATAAGAATAAGCAATACATTTTCTACAAATCTTACATATGAATATAAGAGGAAAGTATCATTTAAGGGTAGCAGCCCATAAAGAATATTCTTCTTTTCCCATACTATACAAGCTACTATTAAATAAACGATTAACAACGCCCATTTCCAGTAATATCCTATCGTTTCGAATATAATATTAATTATCTGTTTTACAGTATACATATCTAACCTCTCTTTCTAAGTTTGGGGAAGGAACGCTCTTGCATCCTCCCCAAAGATTTTGCCAATATTGGCATTCTACTTAGCCTTACTGAAATCGATAAATTCTGCTGATTCAGCTGTAGCAGTTGAGACCATTTCACCTTGAATCGCATAGGTTGTAACTACACAATTAATTAGGCGAATATATGGGTATTGCCTAATTGCGACAGCTTTTACTATCGCAGAATCCTCCACATTTGAAAGCGGGTCTTTCCCTGCAAACTTTACGGTAAGTAATTTAAGTCGCCCACTTCCTTGAAGTGCAACAGTAAGGCGTACCCCAGTCCGAGTATCTGCCTTCTTACCATTTTCGTAATCAAAGTAATCCGATTTCTCGACAAGTATAGCGAAATCTTGACCTCCATTTACCGCTTCTAGGGTTGTTACCAATTTGTTGTTTGCCATTTGCTTTTCTCCTTTTTCACTTGTTCCTTTTAAGAAACTATTTTTTATAACCAAAGGTTACTATAAAAAGTTTAAAGTATATGGATGTATACTTCAAATTACATCCCTTGTTTATATACTTCTTTGTCGTATGTATACTGTACTTTTATGTATGAATACAAAACTTTTTTGTATACTTATGTGATTGAAAAGCGTATAATTTGCCACATAGTATACAGAAATTTTTAAGGAGAATACTTATGGTTGAACAAAATGATAATCTTTCAGAAAAAGTAATTCAGGCAAAAGAAGCAGCACGCGAGTATTTAAAGGATTATAGAAAATCTAAAAATTTATCTCAGGAAAAATTGGCTAATCAAATCCATGTAAGCAAGCCAACAATTGAAGGTGCAGAGAGCGGAACGAGAGATGCTACTATAGATACTGCTTTATCAATAGCTATTGAATGCGGAGTTAGCTTAGACTCATTATACGGTTTGCCCCAACATGCAAATACCGACTTAATGATAAATATTCTTCTGGCATTAAGCAAAGTTATTTGTTATGGATACAAAAAAAGCTCTTGGAAGTGTTCATGTGGAAAAGAGTACAAAGGGGAGGAACACTTTTTATACATTGTTAAAGAATTTGCTGAATACTTAAATGAAATACAACAGTTGGAATATGAAAGATCATTACAGCCATATTTTATGAATAATGAAATATACAGCAAAAAACGTGAAGGGATTCAAGAAAAGTATAGATCATATCTAAAGAGTATTTTTGATAATATTGATGCTGAAACAAGAGTTTATAATGATGCAGATTTAATGCTTGGAGATATTGAATCATTAAGAATTTTACAAAACACTTTTATGGCAGGCGTTTCATCCTTAATCGAGCAGGATAAGATATAAAGGAACTATCATCTCCCTCTGAATTCATTGAGACATGAAAAATCCAGTGATTAAGTCTTATTGACTTATTCGCTGGATTTTAATTTTAGTATAATATATACCAATCGCTTAGCTCTCCTCTGTCTCTTCAAGATTTCTCAAAGCAACTCGGACTGCTTCTACAACAAAAGCAGTAAAAGTACAATCTTTACCCTCTATTGCCGCTTCTACTTCCTTAATTATATCATTTGGAAAACGGATTGACTTATTAGTTGTGCTAGGAATAATCGGAATTTTAAATTTTTCCATATCTTACCTCCTAAATTACATTTATAATACAATTCTAGAAGACAATTACGCACATGTATGCATTGCATACGTTGCACATATGTGTTGCTTTAACATTTTTGATGTGATATATTGTAAGAAAAAGCAGAATTTAGGAGGTAAAATAATGAACACTTATAAAAAGATATTATCAATTATTTTAAGTTGTGCGGTGTTATGGGCACTAGTACCACTCAATCAGACTTATGCAACAGAAATGACTACCGCAACAGATAAGGTAGTTACAACGATATCCGCTTTACAAACCGCTCTTAATACTGGTGGTGCTATTATTTTAGGCTCTGATATAGGTGGAACAGAGCCTTTGACAGTAAAAGAAAATAGCACTCTTGACTTGAACGGATATAAATTGTCGGTCGTTACTAAGAACATAATGGAAAATGGTATTTTGATTGAACTCGGAAAAACATTAACAATTAAGGACAGCAAATGGAACATAAAAAAACCTGGCAAAGGCAAATTGTATGTAAAAGGTTCGACAGGCATACAAACGACTGGTGCTACATTGATTATTGACAGTGGTGTAGTAGAAAGCACTGGTAGCTTTGAAGCTGGTATTGGTGGGGGTTCTGAGTATAACTTATGTGATAATGGGACTGTCATTATAAACGATGGTATAGTATCTGCAACTGGTGGTGTAGCTGGTACTTATGGTGGAGCTGGAATCGGTGGTGTTGAAAATGGCAATGGTGGTACGGTTACCATTAATGGTGGCAAAGTAATAGCCATTGCTGGAGCCGGAGCAGGCATTGGTGGCGGTGGTGTCGCCAGTGAAAGAGACAGCAGTAACGGGGGTACAATCACCATTAACGGCGGTACTGTTACAGCTATTGGAGCTTGGTACGGTTCAGGCCTTGGTGACGGTAATTTCATTGATAGCATTGGTACGGTAAGTATAACAGGAGGTAACATTAAGGCAACCGCTGGCAGTGACAAAGCCTATGACGTTGGTAGTAGTAATAATGAAAGCTTGAATGTTACTGGTGGAACACTAGAGCTGACTACAGCCGACAGAGGAACCAATGCAAAAAAACCGCATTTTACTAATTGCACTATCAAAGGTGCAGGGGCAGGTAACTTCAAAGGTATATATGACGCAAACGAAAAATTAAAAACAGTTAACATTACATTTGACGCTAATGGTGGAAAAATAGACAAGAGAATAAGATTTATTATAAAAAACACTTGCATTAGAAATATGAAAATTGCCAAAACTCCTGTACATAATGGTTACGCATTCAAAGGTTGGTACACAAAGAAGGTAGGCGGTACAAAAATTACGAAAAATACAGCTGTCCCACTAACCAAGAAAATTTATTATGCTCATTGGAGTAAGAAAAAATAGTTTATACATAACAAACAGCGTAGCAGTGATTTAGATTCATTGCATACGCTGTTTAAAAGTTATAGTATATATATTAAATTGTAGACAGGCTATAGATACTTAGCTGACAGTGTGATTTTCCCTTGTATTTATTAGGTTTAAGGACAGTTATACGGTTCGAATCTGCTTAATTCATTTACAAAGGTCTGTTAATATTTGGAGACAGGTACATTTTCAATGGAATTTTACATCATACAATAAATATACAAATAAAACTGTTAATCTACTTGCCTATTTTTATACCTACTTGTTTTTTATATATTTAACTAATAATTGTAAAGTCAAATCATTTACTGCTATATTCTGTAAAAAGTATTTTCTTTCATCTTTTTGGAGCAAGCTGCAAGCAATCACTAATGCTCTTTTACACCATTCATTCATACTGGTACATTCTTGTTTTATCATTTTAATCCAAGCAACTTCTTTAGAAGCAAAAGCCGAAAATATAATTTCCCTTTTTATATATTCATTAACAAAAGAATATTTTTTTAGTAACGTTTTAATATTGTTAAATTTCTCTGCTCTCCCAAATAGTCCCAATACTGTTAATTGAAAAAACTCGTTAGACTGAATAATTTCATTATCTAACAATTCAAGTAAACGCTTACCCTGGCTATCTAATATAATAGAAGAGTTATCCGATACAGAAATAAAATATAGAGCCATATCATTAATAGCTGGTAATAGTTTATTAATATTATCCAGTGAATAATTTAAAAATGAAGGTACACCTACCTTTGATAATCTCCTATAGAACCATCGAATTCTAGAATAATCAAAATTATCTTCCATATAACTATTTAGAATAGCGATCAAATTATCTTCACTAAATACATCTTGCTCAACATCACTTAATTCAAGATATTCAATCGAACTATATGGATCATCAGAATGAGCATTGATAATATCATTCATTTCTTTTTCTAGCCCATTAATAGGATCATCTTGTAACATCTTTTCACAAAGACCATAGAAATCAATACCTTTATAAATTTTGGTCTTATTTCGTTGCATTGTTAATTTGCATGTATCTAACAACTTTGCCATTTGATATATTATGATTTGTGCGTGTATTTCATCATCCGCAAAGATGTATATGTCGTCCGCATATCTACAAAATTCATAATCATTTTGTATCAAAAACTCATCGATTTCTATTAGACACATTTCTGCTAATAAATGTGATGCATGTGGACCAATTGGGATCCCTTGAGAAACAGTTTGTGTGGTTTTTTGCATCAAATTTTTCAATGCTTTTTGAATTTGGTTTGGCAAATTGCATCTTATATATAAATTTTCTAGAGTATGATGGTAAATTCTATTATAAAAGTCCGCAATATCAATATAAACAACATGAGAACGGAATAGAACCATATCCTGTAATGCTGTCCAACATTTTTTCCATGCATCTTTTTTATCATAAAGTTGTCCATCATCCGTCGGTGCAAATCTATAACTAAAGACTCTGTTATCAGAAACAGGTATTCTTTCCATTTCGATTAAATGCCCATATTCAAATAATATAGCCTCATATAAAATTGTGTCAATTGGATCTAACTGTGCCGCAATCCTATATGATATTTCATCTTTTGGTATTATAAACCTTCTATAAGATTGCCATTTATATTCCCCTATATCAATGGATTTTAACTCACTAATGAAATCAACTTCGTTCTCAAAAAAGACTTCAAATTCTTTCAACATTGGAAATAAATCTGTATCTTTAGATTTCTTCACGTGTTCAATTGCTCTTTTTATTGATTGTTCACTTAAATTCAGTTCAGCCACTTTAATTAAAACCCCCATGAATACTTATGTTATTTGTCATATGTGCATTAAAAGTAATATTGTCATCTAAATGTATATTATATACTTGGCTCCTAATAAAACATGTCGAACCAATTTACTCTTCATATAAATTCTCCCTCTTATATGTTTATAAAAGTAATTTAACATAATCCGACATATAATGGAATATATATTTAAGATATTTTATACAAAAAGCACTCTGATAATCAGAATGCTTGCATTAAGTAATTTTTATTGGTTCATTATTTGTCCATGGAATCAACTTGTTATAGTACCATCTTTGATATGATATGAAATATTCCTCTCTTTACAAAAATCAATAACCGTATTAGCCAGTTTATTATAGAATTCCTTATGTGACCTGTAAGATGAAATATCCTTATTATAATTAGTTCTTCCAAAGATAATTTTATCCGTGAAGTCAATTGCATTTAATATATCACGAATATTTTGATCAATAATGTTTGGCGTAGGATATGGTTCTATACTTACCCAGGTGCGAAAACCTGCCTCGTGCATTGCACGCAATGAATTTATGCGTTCTTTATAAGGTGAAGCTCCGGGCTCAATCTTATTTCGAAAGTTCTCATCAAGTGAAATAAGAGTTATACCATATTCATTCTCATAAGAATATTTGGTTAACTCTACCGGCAACACACCTTTTGTCAAAACGGTACACTTTATCCCTGCAGCATTAATCTTTTCTATTGCAGCAAGGCTCATTGCTTTTATTTCATCGTAGCCATACATAAACGGATCTGTTGTAAAACACAAATGCACGGATTGAATTTTATTTCTTAATCGTGGTATTTCCTTATCTAATATTTCAAGTGTATTACTAACAAGACGTGGTTCTATCCAATCTTCATACGAATTTGTCTTGCCGAACCTCTTTGCCATCAAAAAGGCATAACAGGGATATTTACATCCATGGGCGCAACCAAGAACGTGATTCATGGTAAAATCACCATATTCCACTCCAGTCTTGTATAACATTGTCTTTCGGGTGATCGTTTTCATAGCCCTTCTCCTTTATGAAGATATATTCATCATTTTTATAATTGGATTTATTTTGCATCCCGATTTTTGAAACTGATCCTTCGGCTATCAGTGGTTTTAATACGCTTCTGATAATATCACCTTCCTGAATCATCGTATTTTCCATAAGAAAATACTCGATTTCAGTAAAACTAACTGTAAGTCCAGAAAGAGCTTTGAACAATTTCTCTTTTGCTATGCCTGCATGAATACCAAGAAGAACCTGCCTCTCGTCTGCATTACTGAATAAACACATTTGGCCAGAATTCTCAGTATAGTTCCTATGGTAAAACTTCCCGTTAAAAGTCTTCCATAACGCTTCTTTTAGTACTTGTAAACCCTTGATGTGCGGAGTTGCATAAATAATCTGATAGAGCTCTGTATTTGTTGAAGTTCTAAACTGATAGGAAAATACGTGCTTAATATATCCTGCTTTAAGACAATTTCCGATATATGAAACAAGTTCTTCCTTGTTTGATATCATAGTATTTCTAATGCAACGGCTAATCCGGTCATCAATACCATTTCTGACATAATCGCTAGTAAAAAGGTTAAATATCAATTCACAATAGTATTTCGATACCAATTTTACTAATCGCTCAATAACCACAGTGCCAAAATCATATGGATCAACAAATACAATGGTAGATTTACCATATCCAAAATATTTGTCAAAAAATGAATATTGCATCAAGTAATCATTAACATCTGATACATCGGTAAACACAGTGATATTATTTAGTTTTTTGTTATCAAGAAATATATCGGCAATTCGCTTACATATATCTAGTCTATTCGGGTCATAGTCATTGATAAAAAGATTAAAATGTTTGTCAGTATGTATAGCTGCTTCATCTAAAAACAATAATAGAACTTCTATTGATGTACAAAGATCGCCATCCTGATAAATTCCTGCATTACACATACAGTCCACAAAATTGAGATCAGTAATATTTTTACGATTGACATTAACTTTAATCCATAGCCTGACATATTCGACAATATACTTTATTTTATAGTCCGTTTGCTGTTTTTTTATGTCTAGTTGCTTTTTGTCAATTCTAAGTTCATTTATCAATTTATTGTAGTTCATGAAATAACCTCCAGACTGTCAGATATCTTTAAGTCATACTTTATGTAACCAATATCCATATAGTACCATATGTTCAGTAAATAGGCAAACATTAACAATAATAAAACAAGCACCAGTTAGGTGCTTAAAATATAAATTATGATATTATTTCATCATTTTCACTTTCAGAATAATTAGTAATATCACATGTTTTTATAGGGATTGCGGACAGTGGTACAACTCGAATTTCATTCTCTCACTTTATAGAAATTATTTAGTAGTATAATCTTCAATTATAAAATTTTTCATTTTAGTTGCAACCTGCTAATTCTCTATAAATTAATGTCTTTTATACACTCGCAATATTCATAGAATTTATAATTTTTTAGTTCTAGTTCATCATATGCAATATTTCTATTTTTATCTACATTTGTGTCTCTATTAATATCACATAAAATAGCATATGCAATTTGGTATGTAATCTTATTTGGATCTTTAAAATTTTTGAGACAAATATCTTTGACAATCTTTTTATATATTTTATCCCAATTTTGCATATTATCATTTTTTTCGAATTTTAAATATAATAATAGGCTTAATAATAAATCACACTCTCCTTCTTGATTCCTATTTTCAATATAATCTATAATTTTTTTTTCAATGTCTACATTATCTGTATCATTATCTTTTTTATTGATTGCAATTTTATAAAAGTATAGAATACATTCTAATGAATAAATATATTTATACCAATCAGATGTTGGCGTCATGGTTCCGACTTCAAATTTTGTTCTATTCTGAAATTCCACAAAATAGCCACATCTAAAGTATACTGTATTTATCATCCCTAATCTTAATGGCTTTACTAAATAAACTACTACTCCTATAATCACATATATCAAACAAAGAAATATTATTATCTTAATATTAAACTCATAAATAGAAATCATAGCAGATAAGCCAAAAACAATCGCAAAATATGCCACTATAGCTTTGAATGCAGTCCATTTCATATTGTTGATGTTCTTAAATATTGTATCAAATCTGACGCCTTTTATTTTTTCCCATTTTACGGATTTCTTATATAGTAAGTATTTATCTAATAAATGCTCTAAATCATATATTGCACCTTCAGAATTCCATGTTTCGGTATCAATTCTCATCTCTTTATATGAGAAATTTTGATATAAATTATCTAGTACCTTTAATTCAAAATTAGGATTGGATACACATACACTTCCGGTAATCCAAATTACTTTTATAGCATAACAAAAAAACCATATAAAATTTAAAATATTTAAGCTTTTAACTGCAAAATAAAATTGATAATCATTGATATTATGTAAAATTGCTGTTGCGTAATATATTATAAATGAAAACACTATAAGAATTAGCATCCTAAATATTTTATCTCGTATTTTGAAATAATCAAAAATATCTGTTATTCCAAATGTAATGAAATGCTTTTTATTGACAGAAGCTGCAATCCCAATTATTGCAAATAGTCCTATAAAACTATTTAATAATAAACTTGGCATTTCATTTATATAAACTCCCGTCCCACTCCATACATTGGGAGCTTTTTCATATAAAACGCCTGATATAGTATATAATAGCATTGCACCCGATATAAGCGATGAAAAAAATAATATATTATCCCTGATATCCCATTTCGATGTATACTTTATAAATTCTCTTTTCCTTCCCCAATAATACTTTTTTAATTCATGTATATTTTTTTCATTTAATATTTTATTGTTGATGTAATAACATAAATATAGAAGCAGTAAATTTCCAACAAAAATAATTCCTAAAAGAATTAAGTATTCGTATCTTCCCTTTAAAACTAACACGCAATTCCCTCCTGGTATTTTCAAAAATAATAGCAGAGTAAGTATTATAAAGTTTAATTTACCCCTTAGAACAGACTATTTAATTAAATATCAATTTCTTACTATTATATAGTCCTCCATTTTTATTTTTGTTAATATATTTATTCTTTCTTTAACTTTTTCATTTTTTAAATTATAACATTCCAAACATGTATTTACAATTATAGCATTTGGTAAAAGGAAATATCTTCTATACTTTTCAAATTAAAATGATATAATATATAAATATATTAAAGTTGAAAAAAATAATTTTTGCAAATTTTTTATAACGACATGAAAGGATGAAATATATGAACGCAAAAATCATTGCTTTATTTAATCATAAAGGTGGTGTTAGCAAAACAACAACTACCTATAATTTAGCATGGAAGTTAACCGACTTTGGTAAGAAAGTCTTATTGGTCGATGGTGACCCACAATGCAATCTTACAAGTTTGCTACTTGGTGATAATTTTGAAGATTATTATACCGACCCAAAAACAAAAGAATTAAATTTAAAAGATGCAGTAAAAATGGCTTTTGAAGGTAAACCCATGCCAATAAAAGCTATAGATTGTTATAAAACAGATAACAATTCCAATCTGTTCCTTATTCCAGGTCATATGGATTTATCTGAATATGATCCTGCATTAAGCTTATCCTTAAATAGTAATAATGCAATATCTACATTACAAAATTTACCTGGAGCCTTCTATGAATTAATTCGATTATGCTCTGAAAAATATGCAGTTGATTATGTATTTATTGATATGAATCCCGGATTGAGTTCCATTAATCAAACATTTTTTATGTCTTCTGATGCTTTTATTATTCCGACAAATCCTGATCCCTTTTCTGTCATGGCACTAAAAACACTGAAAA
Organism: Bacillota bacterium; assembly: GCA_023443625.1. The sequence continues at coordinate 52,448 of JAEZTQ010000011.1, forward strand.
CGGTATTGCCTCGTTGGAAAAACTGGGCTAAGTTATCAAGGGCATTTTATTTAGATGCATCTTACCCCTTACCTGACAAAGAAATGAAATTTATAGGTGAAGTAATACAAAGGTTTAATCTTAGAAAAAGAAAAGCAGCAAGACCTTATCAGGAACGTATTGATGAAATAAAACAATACATAGAAAATGAATTAGATCAGGAATTTAAAAAACATTCTATGACATATGATATTACTCCATTAATAAAAGCAGAAAAGCTTTCGGATCATTGTTTAGCAGAGATTTCGGAATTTGGTGCCTTATTACAAAAATCTCATGCCGCTATGGTTCCGGTATTTGCATTGACAAATAAACAAATTGGCGAAACTGGACCTGTGTTAGATCAAATGGTAAATAATCGAGAAATGTTTAACAAAACATTTACAAGAATGGCAGAAGCGGTTCTGGAGTTAGTTAAGTGACATCATCATATGATATCTTTAAAAAAATACTAGAAGATACTAATAATACTAGAGTTATATACACTCATTTAAAAGAAGTTATTCGACCCCCATATGATTATACTGATTTATTAAGATGGCAGTGGGCTCAAGCAGTCTCATCCCTTGATAAATTAGTTCATGACTTGGTTAGAGTTGGTATGCTTGAAATTTTCATAGGAAGGCGTCCTACCACTTCAAAATTTATGACCTTTACAATTGGTATAGATTCACATCTTCAAATCATACAAAATAGCACTAACGCTGTTTCTATAATCGAGAAATTAATAATACAAAAGCACGGTTTTCTTTCTTTTCAAGATCCCGATAAGATAAGTGAAGCTCTTTCTTATATATGGGATGAAAAACATAAATGGCAGAAAATTGCGCAAAGACTTAATTTAGACGAATCATATGTCAAAACTCAATTAAAAAACATTTCTATACGAAGAAATCAGATTGTCCATGAAGGAGATTACTCAAGCAATCTATTAGATAGACAACCTCTATCTGAAAATGATGTGAATGAAGTTCTATTTTTCATTGATAGTTTAGGACTGGCTATATATGAACTTGTAAAAATTTAATTGTAGACAGGCTGTAGACACTTGATAGACAGTGTGCGTTCCTCCTTATTTTAATATGGTTTGCGGACAGGGGTAAGGTTCGAATCCCGTCTCGCGCTTAAAAATAAAACAAGTTCATCCGACAGGATGGACTTGTTTTATTTTTATATTCTGGACCAGATTCATACTCTCACAGAGTGAGAATTGGAAGAACAAGAATGGAGGCTCACATGCCGAGATTTTTGTTCTTTCCGTGGCTTTGCGGAGTGCACTTTACGAAGTAAAGGCACTGCGAGGAGTCGCGGGTTCAAATCCCGTCTCGCGCTTAACTAAAAAGTATCACTAAACCTTAAAATTATGGATTGTCGGTTTTTTGTAGTTTAAAAAACATGTATGCAGGATGTGTGCAACATCTTCAACGTATTCGAACGGCTATAATGCTTTGTCCATATAACAAATAGTAATCGTTTTTATCTCCTGTAGCAGCCGAATGGGGATATGAAAAGGTTTCGTTAGCTTACAAATGGTTTGGTAAAATTGTTATATACCGTAGTGAATTAAAATCAAATAAAATAATCGATTATATGATTAAGAATAATGATAAAAATCTTATTATAGAATCATTAAAGCAAGAAGATATCAATATAAGTGACATATACATTAAGAATCAAAAAATGGAAAAGGAAGACGTTAATATTTTAAATGATTTTTTCAATAAATTTTTTAAAGATATTGATACTAGTCAAACAAATATTTCTGAAGAAATTCCTAAAGTATATGTAACTCATAAAAATAAAAATGGAAAGGAATTTAGCATTCCCCTAGATAATGATTCATCCGGTACGCAAGAGATTATTAATAATATTGCAAAAATATTTTATATCAATAGTAAAGGTGGTATAATACTCGAAGATGAATTAGGTAAATATTACCATACAAAACTAACTCAACATTTAATTAATCTTTGCAAATGATAATTTTAAGAATGTTCAGATGCTTTTTGCATCTCATGATACCAAAATTTAAATTGCTTATATCCCGACCAAATATACTTATTGATAAAGACGATGAAGCAGCAACATTTGTAAAATTATTGGATGATTATTGCATTAGGGAGAAAGATAATATAGAATTAGGATATCTGAAAGGTAGGTATGGTGCGATACAATATACAAAGGATTAATAAATGGGAAAACATACTAGAGGTAAAGAATCAAAAGGTAAAAAAGATAAAGAAATGCCTAGAAGTACCGTTTATGTATTTACCGATTGTTAAGTACGCAAAAAAGTTCATTCTTCAAGCAAATTAGACATGGATTTGGGGATTGCGGTTATTGTGTATTCGATTCTGACCCAGATTCTAATCCGAATATAAATGAAGCTTATAACTTATTATTTGGTTGTCAAGATAAAGGATTAAAATTTATATTCTCAAATCCTTCTTTTGAGGTTTGGTTTGCATTACATTTTAACACCGCTCCTCATGGATAAGTCAAAGAGGAATTTGAGGAAGTAATTAAAAACAAAGAAATGCGTAAAAATTATGACCTATATTACTTTTTAAATTAAACTCGATTTGATGAGGTGTTATTCATGAAGAAAGCTAGGAGAATGTTACTAATAATTATTACGCTTGTTATTGTATATATAATTGCTAATGCTATAAGTATTTGTAGATATGGTAAGATAGACGAAAAATGCAAAGCAGATGTTGCTATTGTTCTTGGCGCAGCTACATATGATGGAAAAGTATCGCCGGTTTATCAAGAGAGAATTAACCATGCAATTGATTTGTATGTAAATGGATATGTAAAGAAAATAATAATGACAGGTGGCAAAGCGAAAGGAAACAGTGTATCTGATGCCTATACAGCAGAACAATATGCAATTAACAAAGGCGTATTAGACGATGATATTTTACTTGAGGAAAAATCAATAATAACTCAGGAGAATCTAAGTAATGCAAAAATAATAATGAATGAAAATGATATGAAAACAGCGATTATTGTAAGTGACCCGTTGCATATGAAACGTTCAATGTTATTGGCAAAGGATGTTGGAATCAAAGCATACAGTTCACCCACACCAACAACCAAATATATCAGTATAAAAACCAAAATACCGTTTTTGGCGAGAGAGTTATTTTTCTATATTGGATATAAAATATATCGATTGTTTTCTATATAGACATTAATAAAAAAGCACACATAATTTGTGTGCAAGTATGTGTGCAGACAAATAACAGAAGCCGTAAACCTCCTATTTATTAGTATTTGTGTGTGCTGGGATTGATTCGAATCCCGTCTTTTGCTTACGAAATCCCTTGATTTTCAAGGGCATTTTTGATGCGCTGATATGTGCACTGTATGTGCAACTCATATTATGCGCTTATTTTTTATTGTTCTTTTTATTGCTACTATTCAAAGCCTTATTCATAATGTCCAAGTTCTCTTGCTCAGTATTGGGATTGTAAATATAGCTGAGGGTGGTCTTTTCATCTACTTGTCCTACTATTATGTGCACATAAATCAGAAGTGGATGAACCCCTTTCTTATTAGAATTTGTAGGATAGGTTTTTGGATCGAATTCCGTCTCATACTAAATAGAAATTAAAAACAATTTTATCAATTTAAATGATTAACTTAAAGTAGTTGACGGTATGCAGGTCGTTTTGTCGTGAACCAAAGCCTGACGCCTTCTTTTACATATGAAAGTATGGGGCTATGGATAAAACTACGAAAATTCAAGCTCAATACAGATTGACTTCCTATATTAGGAAATATATAATTAAATAGTATCTGCTGAATAATTAAATAGTCTTAAAAATAGTGATTAGAAGCCGTTTTGAGATAAACTTCAGGTCCAATACTTGGTAGGACATCCAAAACATTTCGGGGCATTAGCCTGCTCTTTTTACGCTTTTTCTTTTATTACGTGGGGTTAATAAACATTTATACTGTAAAGGCTCAAAATAAAGAAGTTGTTATCGGCTGCTGAAAAAAAGAGGTAATTATTCAGCAGACACTAAATAATAATCATAATAGGGGTTTGCAAATATATGAATAAAGTAAGAAAAATTACATTGATTACGATGTTGATTGCTTTAATTATTGGTTTTACTGGTTGTTATGCTAGTAGTACTAAATTTTCTGGTAGCAAGACAGGAAATGATAATCAGTTTTTAGTTGATTTTGATGTATTGAATTCTACAGTAAATAACGACATGCCTTTAACTAAGGGTGAAACGATTGAAACTACTCTAGATATAATAAAAGGGGATGTAGATATTCTTGTGGAAAGCGAAAATGGTACTATTGCATATCAAGGTAATAATGTAAAAAGTGGTAATTTCACGATTGAAATTGATGAAACAGGCAATTATACCTTTTATGTTACAGGTAGTAAAGCAAAAGGAAGTGTATATTTTGTTAAGTCATCGTCTGATAGTGCTAACTAATTTAATATAAATAGAAAAAACACATTCCATGTGTGCAAGAATCTGTGCAGGAATTTAACAGAAGCTGCAAACCTACTGTTTACCAGTATTTGTGTGTGCGAGGATTTGTTTGAATTCCGTCTCGCAGTCTTTTTCTTCCTAGGGTTATTCAGTATGTAGGAACGGGTAGTGTCGGTATCATTGTGTCCGAGATACCATATCTGAAAAAATGGTATAAAAAACCCAAAACCGTTTACCCATGCAAAAATGTGATGTGTATCCTTAATTGGAATATGTTGTAACGCAGTATGTATTACGTTACAATATAAAAATCAAGTAAAGTTAAGGATGAATAAATATCAATCCATAAGGAGATAAAATGAAAAAAATCTTAAAATACATGATTATTACCATCTTATTTCTATTTGTTGTTACTTTTATTCCCATTGGAAATAATATTATCCTTAAAAAGCACACAAACGAACTGAAGAACATCAAATTAAATGCTACATATAAAATATTAGCTAATGATGATGAATGCGGAAAATTAGTGGGTAACGGAAACGGTATGCAATATTTTTCTGCATTGTTAATTAATTCAAAAGAGAGTTTAAAATGGGAAAATGATGAAGGGGAAGGTGTATTTCTAATTAAATTAAGTGATATTTCTTTTAAGGACTTTATTAATGGATATGATTTTAGGGATTATTGCAAAAACGTTAAGAAGAAACTTGAAGAAATTGACAACATAGAAAATTACTATTTACTATATTCATTTTATAATGCCCCTTTAGATTCAATATGGAACAATGATTTGAGGGCACACTAGATAAAGGTAAACAATTACCTTACTATCAACAAGGTAGAAATATGGAAGAAACAAGGAAATCCAAATTGTTTGCGAAGAATGTAAGAAGATGGGTATTCCCTACGAGCAAATGCAATGGGCAGAATAAAAGGTGAAATTGCACCCAATATATTCAAGCAAATAGATGTAAGATTGACTTACTATTTTCAGAATTGTATAATGATAGATGAATTGTCATTATTTGCAAAAGTGGAGAAAAGATTAAACTATTATATTTGGTTTGGAGAAGCATGTAATGCGTAGAAATGATAGAGAAGTAAAGGACATTATTAATATTATTGAAATTATACAAAGGTGTGACGTTTGCCGGATTGCAGTAAATGATTACCCTGTACCGTATATTTTACCCTTAAACTTTGGAATGGAAATATTAAAAGAAAAAATTATTCTATATTTTCATGGTGCAAATGAAGGAAGAAAATATGAACTAATAAAGAATAATAATAGAGTTAGTTTTGAAATGGATTGTTCACATAAATTAGTTACAACACCAGAAACAGGGAGTTGTACTATGGAGTATGAAAGCGTGATAGGAGATGGTTATATAGAATTTGTTAATGAAGAAAGTAAAGAACATGCTTTAAACATCCTAATGAAACAATACCATAAAGAAGAATTTTCTTTTAATAAAAATGTAATTGCAAGAACTACTATAATGAAATTGGAAGTTGAGAATATTACTGGTAAAGTTCGAATGAAAAAAAATGACAAATAATAATATGACCTATTTTCTAAATGACGAACAAATATTGATACCAAACAACACATCCACAACAGATGATGTTAAAATTTATTTTGTAACCATTCCCGCACACAAATTTTTGCATATTAAAAACTACGAGAGTAATGGGTATTGGGATTTTTGGCAAAAGCAAAGTCTTATTCCGGGACAGGACTGCGAAACAATTTGCGGCTTACTCGATAGTATCAAGGGCAAATTGGATGATGATGGTGGGAGTGAATCTAACTGCGGAAGTGGTCAGATTATGGCGTACATGAATGACCCGGACGGTAGACTCTGCGATTGGGGTATTCCACGTACAGAGTGTTATGGTGTACGTCTTCCTATTGATTATACAGGCGAAGTACCACCGCAAATGCTTATGATTGATGTTCCCGAAGCCGAATACATTGTTTTTGAACATGGGCCGTTCGATTATGAGCAGGAAAATCGTAGTGTGGAGGAAAAGATGGAAAAGGCAATGGCAACTTTTGATTTTGCAGGCACAGGATACAGCTTTGATAATTCCCCCGGTAGAATAATTAACTTTTTATTTAACCCGGAGCGGTTTTGGAAGTATATCAGGCCAGTGCGAAAGTAAGTAAAATCGACTACCTATCCACGACAGCTATCTTAATTACATTTGTAAATCTGATATTATTTGATATAATAATTTTTGGAATATATAAACAGAAATTTGAAGGGAGAAAGAATGATGGTAATTTGGATTAAGTAGCAAGGCTACTTTTATTTTACATTGGAAGATAGCCTTGCTAATTTTTGAATTATTGAAATACACAATAATTAGGAGGCAATTTATGTCATATTATAATTATCAATCTAAAAATATTTACTTTAAAGAAATGGGAACGGGAAAACCGTTGTTACTATTACATGGAAACACTGCATCCTCAAACATGTTTTTGAATATTGCAAGCCAATATGCCAAGAAATACAAAGTAATTCTAATTGATTTTTTGGGACACGGAAAATCGGATAGACTTGAACAGTTTCCTGTTGATTTATGGTATGAAGAAGCTCAGCAGGTAATTGAATTTCTATCTCAAAAAAAATATGATGATGTATTTCTTCTGGGTAGCAGTGGAGGTGCATTAGTTGCCATCAATATTGCTTTAGAGAGGCCAGACCTTGTAAGCAAAGTAATTGCGGATAGCTTTGAGGGTACAATGGCAATTAACGCTTTTACTGCCAATATCGTTAATGATAGAGATTTCTCTAAACAAAACCAAGGTGCACGAATGTTTTATCAGGCAATGCAGGGTGATGACTGGGAAAGTGTTGTAGATAATGACACAAATGCGATTGCAGAACACTCAAAATTGATTCGAAAATTCTTTCATAGGCCGATTTCCGCTTTACAGGCAGATATTTTAATGACAGGTAGTAACGAAGATGAATTTGTTACATCTGTAGATACAGAATTCTATAGAAAGACATATTCAAAAATGATAGAAGAAATTGGACATGGTGATTTTTACCTATTTGAACATGGAGGACATCCAGCAATGTTGTCTAATCAAACACTATTTGTACAAAAGACCTTATCATTTTTAGAAAATGACTAATCTTTGTATTGTATTTGACTGTTTCTATTAAAATACATAAATCAGAAGTGGATGAACCTCTTTTCTTTTCAGTATTGATAGGATGGAATTATGGTTCGAATCCCGTTTCGCACTTAATGAAAAAAGCAGGAAAGCTAGTAAAAAAGCTTTCCTGCTTTTTGATGCGCCCAGCATGGGCACAATCTTATTGGTTAAAGTCCTTAGTCTGCCCTAGTAGTGGGAAAGACATAGCCAATGGCAAGGTGTATGTACTAATGATTCATGTTTTCCTACCATCAATGAGTAATTTTATATATTGATAAATGTATAATCAAGTAATTTTTAAGTAATAATTAATTTGCTATAGTTATAAAAGATAAATAATTTTATATTAAGTAAGAAAAAGCAAACAGGAATTATAATAATTTAATTTAGTATATTTATAAGAAAGGTGGTCTTGATACGGAATATATAAAACTTGGTAATTCGGATTTGGTGGTATCTAGAATCTGTATGGGATGCATGGGTTTTGGAGATGCAGCGAAAGGGCAACATTCATGGACATTAGATGAGGAACATTCTCGTGAGATAATCAAGCGTGGTTTGGAGCTTGGTGTCAATTTCTACGATACTGCAATTGCATATCAGAGTGGTACATCTGAAAAATATTTGGGAAAGGCATTGAATGACTTCGCTAAGCGCAGAGAAGTAATAGTTGCAACAAAGTTTTTGCCGAGAACCTCAGAAGAAATTCAGAACGGAATTAGCGGACAGCAACATATTGAATTAATGATTAACAAGAGTCTTGAAAATCTGGGAATGGATTATGTTGATTTATATATCTATCATAAATGGGATTATCAAACACCTCTAAGTGAAATTATGGAGGGACTAAACCATGTTGTGAAGGAAGGAAAAGTCAGAGCAATTGGAATCTCTAACTGCTTTGCATGGCAAATTGCGAAAGCTAATGCTTTTGCAGCGAATGAAGGCTTTGCAAAATTTGTATCTGTTCAAGGACATTATAATCTGATTTTTCGAGAAGAAGAGCGTGAGATGATTCCGTATTGTCATGAGGATAATATTGCATTGACACCATATAGTGCACTGGCAGGAGGACGCCTTGCAAAACTGCCTGGTGAAACATCAAAACGTCTTGAAGAAGACAGTTTTGCAAAATTAAAATATGAAATTACCGAGGAACAAGATACTATCATCATAATGAGAGTAGCAGAAATTGCTGCAAAACATGGTGTATCGATGACGGAAATATCCCTCGCATGGTTACTTCGGAAAGTAACATCTCCGGTAGTTGGAGCAACAAAGCTTCATCATATAGAAGGTGCAGCGAAGGCAGTTGATATTACCTTGACTAATGATGAAATGACTTATTTGGAAGAAGCCTATGTACCTCACAACTTGGTTGGTGTTATGGCACAAAATATAAATGCGACACCAAGAGAAAAATATGTGCGTTCTGTTTACGGACAATGAGATTAATATTTCATAGTTAAATATTAAATCTGTTCAAACAAAAGTACTTGAACCCAACCGCCTTTTTCCATTAATACCATATGTTTATGTTCATCACCAGATGGAATATGTAATATATCACCTTTTTTTAAGGATTCAACATGACCGTTAAAATTAATTTTACATTCTCCATCAAGTATATATCCTGAGTGACCAACTTTACACCAATCGGGTTCTTTAAACCCTTCGTAGAATTCAACTAATCGAATCTGCTGACTTCCGTATTTAAAAGCTTTGTATCTAATACCATCTGCCGCCTCAGTCCATTCATTCTTACTAAAATCGATATTATGAGTCATTTACATTAGCTCCTTCAACTATTTATATTTTTTATTTGAAATTATCTAATTACTATTCTGTATATCTTGCCGCAGTTTTTCAATAGCAGTCTGGAATTCTCTGTCCTGCTGAAAATCTGCAAAAGACTCTTCTTTCATGAATCCCTCAAGCATCTTTTCCTTTATTTCTCTTGTCGCTATTGGGTGTCCATCCTTAATTTTAATTGTCGGATAAAATAGTGTGGGATTGGGATTTTGCACCGTTCCATGTAAATCATTAATCAACTTAATCGCACTTTTTTTCGCTTGTTCATAGTTTTCCATCCGCAGATAGGCTTCTATAAAAAATCCCTCACTTGTTTCATCGCCAACCTTGAATATTTCTCCAACTTGACGATACACTTTACAAAATTCAAGTGTTTGTTCCGGGCAGGGGAACATTTCTTTACTCATCATGGACATAAGGCACATCTGCAAATTTCGCACCAAGGTATATAAACGTTTTTGTGTAACCTCGACCGCTCTTTCGGGTTCTTTCTTTTTCAAATAAAGCTGTGCCCATAACATAGTAGTATCGCTTGTATGCTCTGGTAATTCGTTCAACAATTGCTCGGCCTGTAAAAGATCATCATTCTGGATAGCAATACCAGCCAAGGCGGAGACTGATTTATGCCAATAAGAAGATACTCCTGCCATTCGAATTTCTTCCAAAAGCTGTTTCTTTTGCTCCTTCCATTTTTCCTTTTGGTCGGAGGTTTCCATAGGAAGTAGCATTGCAAACACATCAAAGGTTAAAGAAGCATTATATTTAAGTTCATAATCCGATGGATATGTGTGCAACAGATTATTCAACATACTTTCTGCCTTTTCAAGCCTACCATTTCTTGCAGTTTCTACTATTTCAGTTATACTTTTTATAAGTTCGTCTTTTGATAATGTTTCTTCAAACTTTAATAATTTGTCTACGTTGGTACCAAGTGCACGTGCAATTGGACAAAGTAGGGAAATATCCGGGCAGGAAGAGTCCGTTTCCCATTTGCTAACCGCAGGAGCGGAAACGCCTACCGCCGAAGCTAGTTGTTCCTGTGTCATACCTTTTAATTTACGAAGTGCTGCAATATGTGACCCTAATTTCATATCTGCAGTAACCCCCTTTGTATTTATGATAACATAAAGTATAGTTGCCATCATGAATATTTACAATGGATACCTAGTTAACTATAAGACACGTTAACTTAACTACAAGTTAAATAAACAAAATTAAATTGTTTTGTTAATAATTCAACCACAATATTATCATAAAAGAAAAACAAAGTCACCAATATATATGCACCTAACATTAATTTGTACAGTATAGTGCTAGACGGGATTTAAACAAATCCTCTAACACAAAAATACCGATCGATACCCTGATAAACCATAGTGCCAAAGTATATATAATCTGCTGCTATATAGAAACCACGTATGCTCTAAAGAGATGGTTAAATGTAAAGAATTATTATTAGTATTTATCCGTTACGTAGCTTATCTATACAATCTATAATATCTTGACGTGTACGCGATGCATCAGTGTGTTTTAATACATAATCTCTTGTATCAGAATCAAGTGAAGCGAGATAGTCGTTCTCGTTACTTATAAAAGCTCCAGGAAAAAAACCGTTATATGATTGTACCATAGGAACCGGTTGGCCTTTTATATCTGGTTGTTGTGACGGATCCATAATTTATCACCTCCATAATGGAGTATTATCTACATTTAAAATTAAAAGTATGTGAAATTACTAATATTATGGTTCTTAAAATTTCATTTATTGCATCTGGATGGAAAATTACTTATTATATACGTCATTTATCTCTCTGAACACTTTTCAAATAATCAATAATATGCTGACTTTTCTCTTTTTTTGCGATTTCTAAAGGTGTATCTTTCCCAGTACTCCAGCCTTCTTTGTAATGAAGGTCTGCTCCATTCTCCACCAGAATCTTAACAATATCAAAATAGCCGTTTTGAATCGCCTGTGTTAATAGACTTGAGGGTTTTAATCCATCATCAGAATGGCCAATTAGATTAACGTCAGCACCTTTATCAATCAGATATTTCACAATGTCTGCCCGATTGCTGTTAACCGCACTGTCCAGCGGAGTCATTACATGATTTTTACCTCCATTTATATTGGCGCCGTTGTCTATTAGAAATTTGATTGTTTTAAGGCTTGATATGCCGGTACAATTACTCAATACAGTGGAATCATAAAATTCAACATTGATGTCGGCTTTCAAATCATTGATAAAATATTGAAGCACATCAATATGATTATCTTGTGCCGCCTTGGTCATAGCTTCTAACAAATGCTCTTTCGTTAAAGGATATCCATGCTTAACAATCCATTTTATGGTATTGATATTACCGTTTATACAAGCGCTTTCAAGATCATCGGGGCGAGCGCCAGTCGTGCCGCTTTCTGCAATTTGTAATTTTGCTCCGTGACGAATCAAAATATCCGCAATATCAATACGGTTAAATTCCAATGCGGCGGTGAGTGCCGAATAATCTTCATAGGTAGTCCATTCAAGATTAGCACCCTTACTAAGCAAATATTCAACCATTTCAAGCTTTCCGTATAAACACGCAACACCCAGATATGTTTTATTATAAAATTTTTTATTAAAATCAATGTTTTCTCCTGCTAATGCTTTGAAGGTTTCTACATTTCCGAAAGCGCAGGTTAAAATCAGGTCAATTTGTTTGTTTCCCTGTTTTACTTTACCATCTTTTATGAATGAAATTAATTTACTGGAATCCCCCTGAATTGACGCCTCTATATCGGGTTCAAGACCAGACGGTATTTTCTGCTGTTTAAGACTATCAAATACAAGTTTTAATACTGTTTCTTCACAATTACCATTTTTGTAACCTTCAATCGCACATTTCATTGTAGTTGAAGTGATTTTTGCACCGTGCTTGATCAGAGTGTTTACAATAGTCAAAATCCCATTATCGCGACAAGCATAATCAAGCGCGGTATAACCGAGTTTGCCTGTGAGGTTGATATCCGTTCTTTTATCATTTAATAAAGTTATATAATTATCATTATCTGTAACATTACCATATTGAAGTCCAGATTCTTTTGAAGCTCCAACTGTATACATCAATATCGAGATACCCTTGTTATCAATAAAGTTTGGGTCTGCACCTTTTGATAGTAAGTATTCTGGGATACAGCGTTGACCATTTCTCATGGAATATAAAAGTGGGCTTGCACTAGGTCCATAAAGTAATGAAACTTTGTTGACATCGGCACCATTATCAATAGCCTCTTTCACTCGCTCAAGGTTTCCTGATTTCAACGCATTAACTAAGTCATTACTTTTACATGAAGTAAACGAGCAGCATAGAACAAAAATTATTATTGATAAAGCAAGGAATCTCTTCATTTGTATTTTCTCCATTTCATTAGGTAAATTGTTTGTTATTATTCGTAGGAAAGTTTTGATTCAATACTCTTTTGTGAAAATTCATACCATTCTCTACTAAAGAAAGATAAATCAAGAACTACTTCAGATACATTGTTCCCACCCATATCAAATATGGTAAGATGCAACAAGCCTAATTCGGCATTATATCCCGCGCCTCCATTACTTAAAAAATCCTCCAAATATATATTTTTATCATCATTCGGGCTATAAGAATAATTTGTATTTTGCAATATTGATACAATACTAGCATAAATTTATATATTGCGCCATAAAATTCCATATATTAATAAAAAATGTGATAAGAATGAAAGGAAAGATAAGAAAAATAGGAAATAGGAAAATTGGAAAGATAAGAAATGATAGCGCATATATTTGTACTATAAAAAAATCCCTAGAAAATCAAGGGATTTTGAAGAGCGCGATAAGGGATTTGAACCATAATCCCATTCTATAAATACTGAAAAGAATGGGATGTCATTCACTTCTGATTTAACTGCACATAATAGTTAGATATTTTTGTTTAGTAATTCTATTATTATTTCAAAATTAGAGTTACGAATCGGGATTTAACGCAGATTTCCATTCATATATTTCTGGAGCTTTTCAGCCAATTTACCAACATGAATACCATCAACAAAAGAATGATGAGCCTGGATAGAAAGAGGTAAAAATACTTTGCCGGCTTTTTTATAATATTTTCCCCAGTCGAACAAAGGTGTTGCATTATCCTTTTTACCTGAATTTGTATGAGAAATATGTGTATAAGTAATCCAAGGCATAGGAGAGCACTGGAATACATTGTTTCCAAGCGGTCCTGTAAAATATTCGTTTTGTTCTCTAGCTAACTTAGTTGCAAATGTGATATATTCATCCATAGAATCCATCATAGGGACATTAACTACCTTAAATAGCTCTGTCTCCATATTTAGGTATGTAAAGGCTGTGTCAATCTTATCAAATAAAACAACCTTTCCATCTAGAAAACGATACCTGAATTCTTCAATCTCATTGGCACATTTACAGACAGCATATACCATCGCTATCGTAAATGAATATCCATACTCTTTGACCTTCTGTAAAAAGTTAGTGATATCCAGTTCAAAAGTGACACAAAAAGAAGGCTCTAAACTATTTCTAAAAACCATGCAGTGCATAGATCTCTTCCATGTTTTCTCATCTATTACTTGATATGAATTTGCCATAAAGCTCCTTTTATTATTTTCAGCTACTACGCATAGCTTCCATTTTATTAGTTTCGTTAGTTCTGATTTATATAGCTGGTCAGTAGTAGATTGCCCTTGTGATTAATGGCAAACGTTTGCATTGTAATATATCAGGGTCACATTTATCTCTTTTCTTTTTTATCAACACTATAAATAATTGTTGTAACCAATGCAATAATTATCAAGACATGCAGAATAATATGATAAACATCTGGGATATATACTGTCTTAGAATTAAAAAATTTTATTGCATCCTTAAAATACTCAATTTTACCTTCCATGTTTCCCATAATACCACTTCTAAATATTGTATACCATTCATGACTTAAAAACTGAGTAACAAACCACATGAACAACCACACGATAAGTATGTATTTCCCTATTTTCTCCTTAAAAAGAAATATAATAAATGCAATCAGCGGAATAATCATGAAAACCCATTCGTCTTTATATGACCTAGTTACCAAATACTTATTTCCAAAGGAAACTCCGATCATAGCCAAAAAATACCAACATAACAGAACTATATTTGAAATTATACAATATTTTTTCATAACAACTTAATCCTACCCTTCCCATCAGTAAATTCCAATTTATACATTTCTAACGCTATATTACCATATTAATTAAAATAAATAAACAAAAATTACCGGCAATTTGTACATCATTCATTAATGTTATACCCGTGCAAAATCCGTTCAGAGAAAGTGGAATTAGTAAAAATGAGTTAATATATAACGCTGTTTTGTTTCATAAGCTTGCTTCAAGCTTTATTGCTTCTTTCGAAAAACACTCGGTAGAACGCCTTGCCGTTCCTTAAATGTGTTTGTAAACTGAGAGGAACTACCGAAACCGCAGTCGTAGGCGATGTCAGTAATGGAAAGTGTGGTTGTCCGCAACAACATCTTGGCGGATTCAATCCGATATGTGAGCAGATAGGCATACGGTGAAACACCAAACTTTTCACGGAATAGATGGCGGAAACGGTCATAACTGTAGCCATATTCCGCTGCAAGCTGAGTAAAATCAATCTCCATATGGCTGCTCGCCTCAATATAGTTAATCAACTGTCGCCAGTTTATCTGTAATTTTGAAGAAGAAGGGGTTTTTTGAAGTTGGGCTGCGGTGATAATCGCATCTGTCAGATATGCCTCCACCTTTTCTGTTTGATACAAGGAGGACTCTAGCACAGCGCCGCGCAAACGGAGCAATGCCGTCAGAAGCTGGTCTTTCGGATCCTTGAATACACCCTCCGCTAAAGAAACGGAGCCGATGTTGAAGGAAAAATGGAGATAGATAATCTTACTCGGCTTGTGGTTATCCTCATCATGTAGGTGTGTGGCGTGGTAAAAAGCAAAGGTCTTGTTACGGTATTCATCCGTTTTTTCGCCGCACTGTGTTGTACCTTCGCCCTGAATAAAATAGGTTAACTCATCATAAGCGTGTGTGTGGGTCTCAATCTTTGTAGGCAGTGTATGGTTAACGCGGTGGATAAATTCGAGATGACTGTTCTGCATATTACACCTCCTTTTTGTTATTTTAAATCCCAGTCATGAAAATGTAAATAGCCAAAATCTAAATTCAATTTAACCAGATTGCAATAGAAAGTTTAATGATACTCCCTTATGATATAGACAGAAAAGGGAGGGAGTATATGGTTAAGAATATATTTGCATTGGATATAGGCGGTTCTAAGACTGTTTGTGGAATTGTTACAACGGACGGAACGATAATTAAGACTTATCGATTTGACTATCCAAATGGTACTACTATTGACCAGATTTTAAATCTGATTTCTGATTGCAGGAATCGCTTAGCTGAATATGAATGTATCGCCTGCTGTGCTGCAATCCCTGGGTTGGCAGAGACCGAAACCGGAGTGTGGAAATACTCGCCTTTTTCGGGCATTTCTGATATTCCGATGGCAGAGCATCTTAAGAAAATTACAGGTTTGCCAAGCTTTGTTGACAATGATGTAAACCTCAGTGCTCTTGCGGAAGCTTATTACGGTGTATGCCGCAACACAAAAGATTTTCTCTGGGTAACCGTCAGCAATGGAATCGGTGGTGGACTTGTTCTAAATGGTCAGCTTTACCGTGGTGCGGGAATGTGTGCGGGTGAAATTGGACATCTCATTGTTGAAGAACATGATGGATTACCTTGCGGCTGCGGTAGAAGTGGTTGTCTGGAAGCAATGGCTGCGGGTGCGTCCTTTGCCCCACGATATGAACGTCTCACAGGTGTCCGGAAAACTGCAGGAGAGATTGCATTGCTTGCGAAAAATGGCGACGAGGCGGCTATTAAGATATTCGCGGATACAGGACACTATATTGGTAAAGCGGCAGCGATTGCTGTTAATCTGCTGAATTTAGAAACGGTTGTCATTGGTGGCGGTGTTTCGAACAGTTTTGAAGTCTTAAAGCCGTCTTTAGAAAAAGCATTTTATGAACACGTTTTCTTACAGGCAAATCCGAATGCAAAAGTAATCAAAACCGAGGTTGGTTACTATGCGGCGTTCATCGGTTGTGCAGTACTTGCAGCTATCAGAACAGAAAGGGATGGTAAATATGATAAATAATATCTCTGAATATCGTCAGGACATTATCCGCCTTAGTGAGGAGATGAATCCGGAGAAAATTGAAAAGGTTTGTAAGGCGCTTCTGAAAGCGTATTATAAGAATAAACAGATTTTTGTTGCAGGTAACGGTGGAAGTGCCGGGACTGCAAATCACTTCGTCTGTGACTTTGGGAAGAATGCAGTGAAGTCTGATGCTCACCGTCCGCATGTTCTCTCCCTGTGTGCTAATATGGAGGTTATCACCGCACTGGGGAACGATTTTTCCTACGATGAAATCTTTTCGCAACAACTTAAAAACCTGATGAAAGAAGGTGACCTTCTGCTTTTAATTTCCGCAAGCGGTAATTCGCCGAATGTGGTGAAGGCTGCAGAGTATGCAAAATCATGCGGCGGAGCAGTCATCGGCTTTGCGGGTTTTTCCGGCGGAAAATTACAGGAGCTTGCCGATATCTGCATCTGTGTTCCGTCCGAATCCTACGAGCAGATTGAAGATATCCACATGATGCTCACGCACATTTTGGTTTGCTATTTTAAGGAATTAAAGCTCTTTCAGAAGATCCCGTGGCAGCCATCTGCATGTTTGGAGCAGTTTGATAAAGATGATAGAGCATTCTCTCGAAGCATCGCCGCAGAAAGCTTTGTACTTCTTAAAAATAACGGCACTTTACCGCTTAAAAAAGAAGCACCCGTCGCTCTCTTTGGCAGGACGCAGTTTGATACTTGGAAGAGTGGCTACGGTGCAGCAGATCTGTGGGCAGTGCCTGTTGTTCCTTTTGCGGAGGGAATGCAGAAAGAGGGTAATGTTTATCTCCCACTTTATCATGAATACTATGACTTCTGTGCGGAACATTTTCAGAAATATATCAACACTGAGATGTATAAACGCATAAATTTTTTTAAGGAAATGGAAATTGCGGATGAAGCAATCGCAGAAGCTGCTGAGGTGTGTGAGACCGCAATTTTGTTTATCGGACGCTGTGCCGGTGAGGCAACTGACTGGCGTGATATTGAGGGCGAATACCGTCTGACTGAGGCGGAGGAATCGCTAATTCGCCGTATATGCGATAAATTCCGCAAGACTGTTTTGGTTTTTAACATCCCTGCTCAAATGGATATTTCTTTTCTCAGACGCTACTCGTTTGACGCAATATTGCATACTTTCCTTCCTGGCATGGAGGCAGGAAATGCTCTTGCTGATGTCATCTACGGCAATGTTACCCCGGGCGGCAAGCTCCCTGACAGCTGGGCGGAAACCTGTGATTGTTATCCGACCGCCCGTGGCGAGGTGACAAACGAAGTTGTTTACTCTGAGGGAGTCTACATGGGATATCGCTATTTTGACAGTTTTAATAAAGAAGTAATCTTCCCGTTTGGCTTTGGGCTTTCCTATACAGAATTTCGCCATGAAACCTTAATGGTTGAGGTAGATGGTATTACTGTAACCGCAAATATCCGTGTGACAAACTGCGGCAATTATTTAGGGCGCGAGGTGGTACAGTGTTACCTTTCCCCGCCTGACGGGCGCGTAGAAAAACCCTATCAGGCACTCTGCGGGTTTGAAAAAACTAAGCTCTTAGCTCCGGATGAATCTCAGGTTGTTTCTATAAAAATCGACCTCAGCGACTTTTCATCATACTGCACAGAATCAGCGCTTTATATTTTGGAAGCAGGCGATTATCTTCTCCGTGAGGGAAAGAATTCGCGTGATACGAAAGTTATCTGTGTGCTTCGCCTTTCAGAAGAATTAATTTGCCGAAAGGTATCAAACCGTCTAACCCCTCTGCAAGAATTTGAGGTATTCCGAAGGTCAAAACAGATTGATGCAGAACAATACAGCGTGCCTGTCTATGACCTGGATGCAACCGGCTACAAGCCAAAGGATAATTCAATTACTCTTGCGCCTGAAGCAATCAATATCGCAGCACAATTGACCAACGAGGAACTCATACTTCTCCTCAGCGGCAACAACGAGGAGAAGTGTAAGGCGTACGGAATTGATATAGAAACAGCTCTAATTGACGGCGAAGGTACCCATACCCACAAAATCGATCGCCTAAAAATTCCTGCAACGACGATGCAGGATGGACCTTCTGGCATCCGTCTTTCTGCCTTCCAGACTGATGAAATCAAAGAAGAACTGATTAACGGAAAGGACTGCGTAGCCTATCCGAGTGCGATCTCTGTTGCAGCAACATGGGACAGAGGTCTTGCAGAATCTCTCACCAGACATATTGCTCACGATATGGATCGCTATGGACTGCCTGGCTGGTGCGCACCGGGGGTTAATCTCCACCGCACCCCCTTAAACGGTCGGAATTTTGAGTATTTCTCTGAGGATCCATTTTTAAGTGCACAGATGGCAATACAGGAAATCAAGGGAATTCAGCAATTGCCGGATGGAAGTTCGAGTGGAAGATATGCAATTCTAAAACATCTGGCTTTTAACGAGATGGAAACCCTGCGACTCGAGTCAAATAGTATCGTAGAAGAGCAGACCGCAAGAGAACTTTATCTTCGTAGTTTTGAATATGTCATTCGCTCGCAACCTCCGATGTCGATTATGACATCCTATAACAAAATTAACGGCAACTACACCGCAGCGTGTTATGATTTGTGTACTGCAATCTGTCGCGAAGAATGGGGGTATGAGGGGCTTTTAATTTCTGACTGGTTCATTGCTGCGAATGCGGAGGACTGTGTGAATGCCGGTAACGATATACTAATGCCGGGACGATATATTCCGAGTGATCATCTCAAAAACAATAAAATTGATCGCGCAAAAGCGCAGCAAAGTGCTGCGAGGCTAATTAATCTCCTGATGAAAACCAATACTTTTTCTTAAGTTGGAAAGTATTCTATACGACCTTTTTATTAAACCTTACACAAATCCAACAAATTGATTAACTAATGAAAGTTATGGAGATCACTAATAAGTATGATACATTTCCATGCGAACGAAAAGAAATCAGAATAAATTGAGATGACGATACTCCCTGGATAAAGATTTTATTATGGCATGCAACAAATTTTATGTATAGCGATTTGCTGCATGCCATAATAATGCCTAGTGATGAATAGGAAGAAATAAATACTTTGATATTCTCACGTTGACAAAAAATGACCTTCTGAAACTCGGAAAGCCTTGATTTCACTTGCTTTATTTTAAATTAGAATGGAACAGATTAATAATAATATTGTTACAAATGCAAAGCATATTGTTTTCCAGTATCTATAATATAAAGCTTCTATTATTCCATATAATGAAAATGATATTGTAGTCATTAAAATAATATTGTGAAGATACTTATGAAGAATATAACATAATAAAGAACTTCCAAAGAATGCGATTCCAGATAATAGCATACAAATTACTTTTATCTTAATTTGTTTGTTTGAAATATTGTTTGGTAATTCTCCATGTTGTTTTCTAGCTAATTCTAATCCATTTTTTCTGGTTAAATAGCAAAGATTTGTGATGATTTCGGTAGCTCCGAGTGTAAGTAATAATGCTCTTAGTATCTCTTGTCCCCAAGTCATATGGATTCTCCCTTCAAATTGTCGATTATTTGGTTTAAAAATTTATATAATAGTTGTATATCATCTTCGGTAAAGCCTTTAATAGCCTTTTCTGTAACTTCGTTAACCATTCTTTCAATATCTTTTACAGCATTTTTTGCTTTTGGAGTTAAGCTAATTAAATATGCCCTTCTATCATTTTTACTAAATGATTTTTCTATGTAGTCTTTTTCATATAATCTTTGTATAACTTCTCCTATAGTAGCTTTGTCTCCTAATAATTCATTAGCAATCTGTGATTGTGTCAGCGGTATTCTGGTATCAAGCAATTTTAATACAGCCCATTGAGAAGTCGTAATATCATATTTACGTAAATAATTCTCCATTGTTCTTTTAATTAATTTTGAACTTGCACCAAGCATGTATCCTAATACTTCTTGTATCTCCATAAGTCCTCCTTATAACAATAGTAAGTATACATATAGTATGTATACTTACTATTATATTCTTTTGCATTTATATGTCAAGAAAAATCTAAAACCCTTAATATTTATCCCCAGATTTAATTTACTTATTTATGGTAATCCTATATAGGAAGTCAATCTGTGATATAAAAAACGTGATTTTTACACTAATATAAAGAAAACATACACCATCGTAATCCCCGTACGTAAAAGGAGGCTATACACATCTTATATACATTATTTTAGTAACCAAAAAAACAGGGAAGCTTGATGCTACTAGCTTTCCTGTCTATTTTTTATTAAAGGAGAGACGGAATTTTTGTAAATGACTGCAAACTGAAATGACTTTATATTATGCTAATAACTAATTAGTCTGTATTAACTGGTTTATATAGATAAATAGAATAGTATTGACCGTATTCATATTCAATTCCATCTTTTTTAGACCCGCTATAAGGCATACAGTCAACATAGATACATGCCCATGGTTTTTTCTCATCACCATTATAAAGATAATAATTATAAAAAGTACCATGAGTTACATATGCATCTTCATATATCATTCTTCCTTCTTCATCGCAATGTTTTTTTCATTGTAATGAGTAATGCCATCAGGTACGTCTTTATACATTCCTCTTTCTTTTAAGTAAGATTTAATAAACTCTGCTTGTTGTTTGTCATCCACATCGGAATCAAATGAGAGTACGTCTGGTAATTTGCCACCCTTTGTTAATGCTTTTGGTTCGCTTGTACATAGAAATGACTCTTCAATATTTTCATTTTCAAAGTAGGAGATAGTATAACTTGATATGTCGGTTTGTTTTGATGTATTCGGCACAGCAGTTGGTGCGATCACATTGCTCACTGTTGCATTATGTACATTTTCATTCAAGTTATTTTGATTGCTGGCACATGATGTTGAAATAAATATAAACAAAAAAGTTATTATGGCGAGTACTCGCTTCATTCTTTAGCACCTCTACGATTCTCGATTCATCTTTATAAAGTAAAAGCAACTAATTGTCTGGTAATTCTTTGTCATTACAAAATGAAATTAACGATTCCGTATATTGAATGACAAATCAAAAAAATTATTGTAAGAACTATTGCAATTACATTTTTTTTTGCAATAGCATAAAATAGAAATGCTAAGCATGGAGCAATACATAAATCTAAGATAACCAGCGGATTAGTCACGCCGTTATAATAAAAAGTCCATCCTACAAAATAGAGTAAACATGAAATAACTATTCCAATTCGAAATGATTTATGTATTGTCTTTTCACAAGTCTTATTAATAATTAGACACAATATGATAATCATACCAACTTGACATATCGAAGCAATCATATCCAAAGTATTTGTAACTGATTTAATTCTCAATATATCATTTGGAGCGGGAACTACAAACCAAATGAAATTCGGTATCATGATTACTCCAAAAAGTATCAAAGCCCATATATCAAAACCTATTTTATAATTTTTTTTTATCTTCATTATTCTACATTTCCTTTGTATTTTGACATCACTGACTTACTGAAATATCTTTTATTTTAACTTTAATAATTGTTAATTAATAATTTTAAACAATTTGTAAATATAAATATCTCTTGCATATAAAAGATATTAATCATCATATCATATAGTATTTTTAATAACAACATATTCCAGAAATGAAAAATCGCCAGAAGTTAATAAACAAAGGACTTCTGACAAAAATAGTTAAGCGTGAGACGGGACTCGGACAAATCCACGCACTCAAAAATCTAGTAGAATAAGAGGTTTGCAGCTTATACACTATGTATTACTCCTGAATTGTTAATATTGAATACACTCAGTATATCATATTGGCATAGACATTATAATTTGGATTTGATAAATTCTATCTGATGCTCCGAAATATCCGCAACAGTTAAAGACTTACATAATTAAACAATATCTTTTGTATACCTACCGAAAATACTACCCGTCCATTGATAGGCTTGGTAGTTGGAACTGAATAAAAAGGGCAATGCAACTCATTTGTCTTTTTCGTCTTACTCCATGTATTAACTTTCGTATATGGCAGCTATATCATGTATTCTACGCTTCATTTCTGTACGGATATGTAATGGCTCTAAACACTCGCATTTATTCCCAAAACTGAAAAGAATATTGTAGTAGTATTCGTTCTCTATGAAAGGATAATTAACAATGTAATGACCATCACCGTCTGGCGAAAAGTGTTCATAAGTACAATAATCAAGTACCCTGTCCATGATAGATTTATGAATACGAATTTTTATTTTTGTTTGCATAGTACTATCAGTATAATCTAACTGCGGTTTTTGATAATCTCGTGGTGTAAAAGATTCCTCTTGTATTTGTAGGTTTGATGTGCGGGATAGTTTAAATAAACGAAAATCATTTCTTTTATGGCAATACCCTTGCAGGTACCAATGACTACTTTTCAATACAAGCTGATACGGCTCGGCTGTTCGTACGGTTTTATTTCCGTAGCGGTCAGCATATTCAAACGAAAGTAGTTTGCTTTCCTGTATAGCTGTTTTGATAATCTCTAAATATGGTTGTATGTTCCTGTTGCCCATCCACGGACTTAAATCTATATATATTTGATTTGCTTTTAATTCAATGTCTTTTGCTCTGTCGGCGGGGATAAAACTCTTGACTTTCGCAAGGGCATTAACCAGTTCATCACCTCGTATCATGCCCGAAAGACTGGTAAGCCCTATCAAGATAGCTGAAAGGTCGGCAGTCGAAAAAACATTTCTATCAATCTTGTATTCCTGCATGATTTCAAAGCCGCCGCCCACTCCCGATGCCCCGCGAACAGGAATACCCGCCATGTTGATAGTATCTATGTCACGGTAGATTGTGCGGGGTGAAACTTCAAACATATCTGCTAGCTCCTGTGCGCCTATACGCTTTTTATCAAGGAGTATCATAATAATGCTTACAAGCCTGTCAACTTTCATCTGATAACCTCCTTCCAAAATTTTTGTTATCATTATAGATTGTTGCCATACTGTTGTCAACAATTACAAGGTATAATAAAAAGCAAACAAATCAATCTACCAATCTGGAGGAAATGTTATGCAGAAAAAAGCCCTAGTAATAATCGATATTCAAAATGACATAACAAAGAATTACAAGGATGTTATTGGCAATATCAATGAAGCTATTGATTGGGCAGTCAATAATAATATTCATGTTATTTATATAAGGCATGAAAATTTATCAGCTGGCACGAGGACTCTTAAACCCAATACATATGGGTCTGAATTAGCTTCAGACTTGAAAATAGTATCAAAACATGTTTTTACAAAATATAAAGGAAACGCATTAAGCTGTGAGGAATTTACAGACTTTATTAGAAAAAATGAAATATGTGATTTCTACATAGCAGGAGCAGATGCTGTTGCTTGTGTTAAATCAACCTGTTACAATTTACGCAAGGCAGATTATGGCGTTAATGTCCTATCAGATTGCATTACCAGTTATGATAAAAGGAAAATTGACGAAATGCTACGTTATTATGAAAGTAAAGGTAGTAAAATTATTTATTTGAATGACCTATTAATTTAAGCATGTCATTTTTGATCAGAAGGCAGAATCTGGTTTCTGACAGAATAAAAAGAAAGTCCATCCTGTCGGATGAACCTTCTTTTCGTAAGCGCGAGACGGGATTCGAACCCGCGACCCTCGCCTTGGCAAGGCGATACTCCACCACTGAGCCACTCGCGCATATTTTGTATTGCTAGGTGCAAGAGCTATTTTAAAATAGAAGAGAGGTTTTGTCAAGAGCTTTTCTAGACAATTTTTTATAAGTTTTTTGATTTTGTTGATTTTTCTTCAATTACTAGAAATCATTCATATATTTGCCCATATATTATTAACTTTAAAAGTAAATAAAGTAGTAATTATAATAAATGATAATAGATTCGTACATCTACAAAAGAAGAGGAAACCTCAGATAGGCTTCCTCCTCTTTTAACAGTTCTTTTCCAGTAGCAGATAATCTCAAGAAGGTGGTATCTTACTCTTCTTCATATTTTTTTTTCATATTCTGATTTTTGATCCAATAGGTTAAGCATATTAAGATTAAGCAGAAGCCGTTAAGAATATGCCCTGCTAAATCAGTGAGTACACCATTTTCTATGAAGATTTCTTCTCCAGTGATTAGATGCTTAAGAGAAGATAAAAATAAGAATAATCCCGCAATACCTACCACTGTAAGAGAAACCCTACCTGGAGTAGAATTAACACCGTCATATGCTTCCTTTATTATCATTATTATTATACATGTTGTTAGTGGAAGCCATAAGTTAATCAGAAATAAGCCATAAGTATTCATAGTTATTTCAAGTACACCCTGCACAAAAAAGGATAGAAGATTAATGAAAATAGCCACAAAAAAACCATATTGAAAGGCTTTTCCACGATCAATTAATTGCTTTTCATCATAATCACCATTTTTATTCATTTAGTTATCCTCCCCAAATAAATCATCAAGTGTTTTACCTAATACTTTACAAATTGCTCGACAAAGCTTAATCGTTGGATTATATTCGCCCTGTTCTATGGCATTCATCGTTTGCCTTGATATGCCCACTGCTGCAGCAAGAGCTGTTTGCGTCATGTCTTTTTCAGCCCGCGCTACTTTAATTGCAATATTTCTTGCCATTTGTATCACCTCAGGTATATATTACCACTTATGTTACAATGTGTCAAGTATATACGACATTAGTTATTATAAAAATGACTAAAGTTAATGGATCACTTCATAGGTTGAGGAGTTGAGGACATTTTAGGTTGACATTTTATGCTTTAGTTTTATTATTGAATACTACATTTTGCATACAAATGTAGCTTTTCGTTTAAAAAACCTGCATTTCGATTACAAAAGTTGCATCTCGCTTACAAAATTCAGTTGTCGGTTACAAACATTGCATCTCATTTTACAAAGTGACATCTCGTTTTACTATTAAGCTTATAATACGTACTATTGGGTGAAACATAAGAAATATTAGTAAAATATGTAAATATGTACAAAGAATGAGTACAGAATTAGGTATTTTTTTACAAAGTTAAAATAAGTAATGGAAAAAAATAGCAATCTGTGTTATTTTCAAAACAAGGGGTATGCTTACTTGCAAGCAATCAAATTGAATATGAAGGGGGTGTTAAATGTTGTTATTATTATCGTTCATCTCAACAGAAGGAGAGCGAAATATTTTTACCCAGCTATATCAATATTATGAAAATGCAATGTATAATATTGCATATAGTGTATTACATGATAAATACCTTGCAGAAGATGCTGTTAATGAAGCCTTTATTCGATTAATTAAATATTTACCGGATATAGAAGATGTATCTTGTCACAAAACAAAGGCTTTAATCGTTATTATTGTAAGGAGTACTGCAATAGATATTTATCGTAAGCGCAAAAAACAATATGAGTATGAGACAGAAGAACCGGAGGAAATACGGGACAGTGATACAATACTTCTCGATCAATTAATTGCTGACGAGGATTTTCATGAATTGATGAAAGGACTTAAAAAGCTAAAAAAGGAATATCACGAGATAATTCTGTTGAAATATGTATATGAGTTGTCAAATAGTGAAATCAGTAATCTTTTGGGCATTTCCGATAGTGTTGTACGGCAACATATATGTCGCGCAAAAAAGGCAGTAAAAAAACTTCTTGATGAGAAAGGAAACTAATCAATGAACAAGCTCCAAGATATGATATTCATAGTTGAAAAGGATTTCGAGCAGAATCTATCTTCTGAATTGGATAAATATTCTATTCCCCAACACCGTTTTTCTTATAGCTACAAAAAGAAGAAAAGGCAAATTCTGCACCAGAAAAGCAGGAAGCTCTCCAAGCCATTTTTTCGTTGGCTGCTGTTTATAATTACATTTACATTTGTTCTTGTATACTTATGGTATGATATTCTAAAAAGTTACTTAGCACATAATGCATAGTTAAAAATAAGATAAATTTTACAAATATTACAAAACGATGTCACATGCCCAACAATTTTTCGTTATATTTAATGAAAGATTGATTCGAAGGGCATTTTTTGTTGTGAAATCATCCAAAATCATTACATAGGACGATATTGATGAAGATAAAGTTTATCATTAGTCCAGGTATAGTCGGTTACTGTATTTTGTAAGGAGAGGAGTGTGATATTGGGGGTACGACAGTGAAGGGGCGAATTTACCTGGAATAATTCCATGATAAATGATAATCATTCAGATAACTTAGGAGGCGGACAAGCTTAACAAGAAGATAAAAAGAAAGCTGAACAAAGACAAACAATTAATAAGGAGGGAATATTATGTGGCGAAAAGCAAACGCTAGATTCAAAAGAAGAACAAATATCATCATAGCAAGTGCGGTGATTCTTGGATTATTTTCTACAACATTTACATCCTTAAGATTTATTACAGCGAACAATGCTACTACCGCTGAGGCGGAAACAACGGCAACGGATATGTACCAGCAGCGATTTTTTGATTTGTATGGAGATATCCATGATTCCTCTAATGGATATTTTAGCTCCCAGGGAATACCCTATCATTCCATTGAAACCTTAATGGTAGAGGCACCGGATTACGGACATGTAACCACCAGTGAAGCATTTAGCTACTATATGTGGCTGGAGGCGATGTATGGTAAGTTCACGGGGAATTTCGCGGGATTTAAAACCGCTTGGGATAAGACAGAGACTTATATGATACCTTCTGCTTCTGACCAACCAAATTCCAGTATGAGCCAATATAATGCAAGTAAGCCGGCTACCTATGCACCGGAATATGAATTACCCAGCCTATATCCTGCGCAGCTAGACTTTAATGCGGCGGTAGGAACGGATCCAATCAATAGTGATTTAGTATCTACCTATGGTACTTCTACCCTTTATGGTATGCACTGGCTTCTGGACGTAGACAACTGGTATGGATACGGCAGCAGAGCTAATGGAACAACATCACCATCCTATATCAATACCTTCCAGAGAGGGAAACAGGAATCTACCTGGGAGACCATACCTCAGCCATGTTGGGATGCTATGACCTTTGGTGGAACCAATGGGTATCTGGATCTCTTTGTTGGAGATAGTAATTACGCAACCCAATTTAAGTATACCAATGCACCGGATGCAGATGCACGAGCAGTTCAGGCAACTTATTGGGCCAATGAATGGGCTAAAGAAAGCGGTGTTGACCTTAGCGCATATAATGCAAAAGCAAGTAAGATGGGAGATTATTTACGATATGCTATGTTTGATAAGTATTTCCGTAAAATAGGCTCACCTAGCGTTGCGGGTACTGGATATGATGCAGCACATTATCTCATGTCCTGGTATTATGCATGGGGTGGTGGCGTAGGCTCCAGTTGGGCATGGAAAATTGGAAGCAGCCACAATCATTTTGGCTATCAAAACCCTATGGCAGCTTGGATTTTATCAACCAGCAGTGAGTTTAAACCTAAGTCACAGAGGGGTGCCTCTGACTGGGCAACAAGTTTGACAAGACAGTTGGAATTCTATCAGTGGTTACAATCTTCAGAGGGAGCTATAGCCGGTGGTGCAACCAACTCCTACAATGGTAGATATGAGACTGTGCCAGCAGGAACTTCCACCTTCTATGGAATGGCCTATGAAGAAAATCCAGTATATGCTGATCCTGGAAGTAATACCTGGTTTGGATTCCAAGCTTGGTCAATGCAGCGTGTAGCTGAGTTATATTACAAAACCAATAATTCCAAAGCAAAAAGCTTATTGGATAAATGGGTAGCATGGATAAAACAAGTAGTAGTATTAAATGGAAATGGCACTTTTACAGTACCAAGTACCATTGACTGGACGGGTCAGCCCGATACTTGGACAGGCACTTATACTGGTAATGCAAATCTTCATGTACAAATCATTAACTCCGGAACTGATCTTGGCGTAACCGCATCTCTTGCTAATACTTTATTATATTATAGCAAGGCTTCTGGTGATGATGCATCAAGAGTACTTGCGAAAGAGTTACTGGATCGTATGTGGACTTTATATAGAGATAACAAAGGACTTGCAGCACCGGAAGCAAGAGCTGATTATTATCGTTTATTTGAGCAGGAAGTATATGTACCTTCCGGTTGGACTGGAACCATGCCAAATGGTGATGAGATAGAACCAGGTATCAAGTTCCTGGATATCCGTTCTAAGTATCTAAATGATCCGGATTATCAGAGAGTTCTTACTGCTTACAATAATGGAGAAGATCCTGTATTTTACTATCACCGTTTCTGGGCACAATGTGATATTGCAATCGCTAATGGTGTATACTCCATTCTTTTTGGTGGCGGAACAACAACACCTACACCAACGGTAACGCCATCCATAACACCAACAGTAACACCTACACCAACGGTTACACCCACACCAACAGTAACACCTACACCAACGGTAACACCTACACCAACAGTTACTCCAATACCTGGAGCAGCTATTCCTCAAGTAACCTTTACTACAAGCCAAAGCGGCAATACGGTGAATCAACAGTATACAGTTACAGCAAAGGAAGGGACAGTTGATTTATCTAAAGTAAGGATTGTCTTTACCGCTGATGGTATGAGCAGTGCTCCGCAGAATGTGTGGTGTGATTCCGCATCCTTGCAGCTGAATGTATCTCCATGGTATTTAGATATTACAAGTAAGGTAAACGGTTCCATCTCTAATGCAGAGCTAACCATCACCTTTAATGAAGCAATATCTCTTGCCTCAGGGTCAGGAAGCGGTAATATTAATATCCGATTTGCAAAAACAGACTGGTCGAATTACGGAACCTTGTCTAATCCTGTTATTAAAGTATATTATGATGGAGTACTTGTGCAGTAAATAATATTGCAATCTAGATTAATAAAGTTCACGTTGTGCAATTTGGATACATGATTGCCCACAGTTGTGAAGAATAGCTCTATTTTGATTCGGGTCTGTCTTTAGGAAAAGATATATAATCGAAGAACTGAGACAGACCCATCATAATTTCTCAAATCATTCGTTATAAAGGAAATAAGAAGGTACCTATATAGAGAAGGAGGTAAGGTATGCGTAAAATTCTGAGTATAGTATTAAGTGTTTGTATTGTTATCACGATTATACAATTTAAGCCTATGGATGTACAAGCGGATGCTAATTATAATTATGGAGAGGCTTTGCAAAAGTCTATCATGTTCTATGAATTTCAAAGATCAGGCGATCTACCCAGTGATATCAGAAGTAACTGGAGGGGAGATTCAGGCCTTAGCGATGGATCCGATGTAGGACTGGATCTTACGGGAGGCTGGTATGATGCAGGAGATCATGTTAAGTTTAATCTACCCATGGCATATTCAGCAACTATGTTGGGATGGAGTGTTTATGAATCCAGAGATGCCCTAGAGAGATCAGGGCAATTGGATTATCTGTTAGAGGAAATTAGATGGGCTAGTGATTATTTTATAAAGTGCCACCCTTCGGCTAATGTATATTATTATCAGGTTGGCTCAGGCAGTGCGGATCATTCCTGGTGGGGACCGGCAGAAGTTATGCAGATGGCTCGTCCCTCCTATAAGGTGGATTTATCAAGCCCTGGTTCAGCAGTAACGGCTGAGGCAGCTGCAGCCTTGGCATCAGCTGCATTGGCATTTGCAGATACGGATCCTACCTATGCTGCAACCTGTATTAGGCATGCGAAGGAATTATTTTCATATTCAGATACCGTAAAGAGCGATAGCGGATATACGGCAGCGAGTGGTTTTTATAGCCTTCACGGTGGTTTTTATGATGAATTATCCTGGGCAGGTGTATGGTTATATCTTGCCACGGGTGATTCAACATATCTGACAAAAGCGGAAAGCTATGTGGCAAATTGGGGTAAGGAAGGACAATCCACAGACTTAGCATATAAATGGACACATTGCTGGGATGATGTACATTATGGAGCAGGCCTTCTTCTTGCACAAGCAACGGGCAAGGATATTTACAAAAACTTTATGGAGATGTATCTGGATTACTGGACAACAGGATATAATGGAAGCCGAATTACTTATACACCGAAGGGACTTGCATGGTTGGATTCCTGGGGTTCCTTAAGATATTCCACAACAACTGCATTCTTAGCCAGTGTGTATGCTGATTGGTCAGGCTGTACTGCAAGCAAAGTATCCACCTATGAGGCTTTTGTTAAACAGCAGATTGATTATGCATTAGGAAGTACGGGACGCAGTTATGTTGTAGGCTTTGGAACTAATCCACCGGAGCATCCTCACCATAGAACAGCACACAGCTCATGGGCTGACAGTCTGTCCGTACCTACCTATAGCAGACATACGCTATATGGCGCACTGGTAGGAGGCCCAGGCAGTAACGATGGCTATACCGATACCATTGACAACTATGTTAATAATGAAGTTGCATGTGATTATAATGCTGGCTTTGTAGGTGCTCTGGCTAAGCTTTATGATGTCTATGGTGGTAATCCAATTTCTAATTTCACTGCATTTGAGACTGTTACTAATGATGAATTCTTTGTTGAAGCTGGAATAAATGCATCAGGATCTAATTTTATAGAAATTAAGTCACTGCTATATAATCAGACGGGTTGGCCGGCAAGAATGGGTGATAAACTATCCTTTAAATATTTTGTGAATATTTCAGAGGCAATCAATCTAGGCTATACTGCATCGAATATCACTGTTACGACCAATTATAATGGAGGAGCCACGGTATCACAGCTTCTGCCTTGGGACGTGGCGAACAATATCTATTATGTAAATGTTGATTATACCGGAACCAAGATATATCCTGGAGGACAGTCAAATTATAGAAAAGAAGTTCAGTTCCGTATTGCTGGACCGATGAACACCAGTTTTTGGAATAATGCCAACGATTATTCCTATACAGGGCTTAATGGCGTAACTTCGGGTAATGTGGTAAAGACCACCTATATTCCTGTATACGATAACGGAGTTAAGGTATTTGGTAATGAACCGGGAGCACCAACGGGAACAGTAACCCCTACACCAACACTGACCCCTACTGTAACTCCTATCGTCACTCCAACACCAACGGTAACACCAACACCAACGGTAACACCGACACCAACACTGACTCCCACCCCTACAGTTACACCAACCCCTGTAGTAACCCCGATTCCAGGAACAGCAATCCCGGCAGCATCGGTTACTACCAATCAAAATGGTAATACAGTAAGTCAACAGTACACCATATGGGCAGAGAGCGGGACAGTTGATCTGTCAAAAGTTGAACTTGTCTTTACAGCGGATGGTATGAGCAGTGCTCCACAGAATGTATGGTGCGATACTGCAGCATTACAGCTGAATGTATCTCCCTATTATTCCAGTATAACAGGCAAGGTACAGGGTGCCATAGCAGATGCAGCTTTGACAATTACCTTTAATGAAGCCATATCTCTGGTAAGTGGAACAGGAACATGTAATATAAGCCTTCGCTTTGCAAAAACAGACTGGTCAAACTATGATACCTTATCCAATCCTGTTCTGAAGGTATATTATGATGGAGCCCTTGTGCAGTAAGAAGGAAAGGCGCCGTACCTATATAAAGATGTTAGGGTATGAAATAACTTATTAATTACAGAGAGCTTATTTGTAAAAAGCCAAGGGAGAGGTATTATATGAAGCCTCTTCCTTAGCTTTTTCCTTGTTACGTGCAAGGCATATGCTATAGCACATCCTCTACAATATTTAATTCACCAGTTAGTTTACTTAATTCTTCTGACATGTATTTTTGAAAGGCTACTTCTTCCTCATTCTGGTAGCCAGTAAAAACCACAGTTTCAATACCCTTATGATCAAAAAGATAGGAGTCTTCTGGTCGGATTTGCCCTTCAGGATACAGGCATCCAATATAATCCCAGATTTTCTCTTGTTCATCCTGTCTTTGCAATCTACCATATATCATAAGTTTCCTCTGTGCACCTTCTAGTAGTACAACGGAACCTATAGGTAATAAATTAGTCATTCATGCCACCTCCAAATTTATTTTCAATGCTAATAACCTTTAAAACAATATAATCTATCTCATATTCATGTACAAGATAATCCTGATTAAGCTCATCAAGGCATTTTTCTAATTCATGAATTTTCTCCTCTTGAATAAATAGGGAGGGATTATTGTTTACCATAATTTCGCAAATTAAATAAACTGACCTTCCAATTCTCATAGCTTCTTTTATTATATGGAATAACCATACTTCGTTGATGTACAGCCAAAAGTCTGTGATTAATACAGCATCATATTCCTTGGTAATAGGAGTTGAAGCACCCAGACAATTGTACACGGTACCATCAGGGAGCAGGGTAAGAAGTTGCTGGTAATAATCCTTTGCATATTCCAGAACATGTGCATTGGGTATGTATCTGAGGATGGAACCATTGTATCCGCCGAATATTAAGATGGATTTATCCTCTAAGAAATAGAATAGATTTTCGGCGTCTATATTATTAAAATCAAACCGCTCAGCTTCTAACAAAATCTTCATATAGAAATTAAGGTTAAGATCATTACCGCAATAGCAAAATTCGCTTTCGATACACTGATGTCTTTCATGAAAAATCAGAGTATTACGACCATTTGATTCGTTTTTTTCTCCAAACTCTGCACAGGGGGAGTGGGGGATATGGATTAGCTCAGCATGCTTTCCAATGGAAAAGGGGATTCCTGCTTTAAAGATCCTAAGCCCTAAGTCAATGTCCTCCATACCCCAGGTAACAAAGCTTTCATCAAACATAACAGAGCCAGTTAATACCTGCCTTGGTACGGATACATTACATGTCCAAAAATAATGCCATGGAGCAGGAGCCAGGGATAAGTCGTAATTAAGCTCAGAGTAACCATAAGTACGATAATCTACATAAGCTTCTCTTTGTCGAAAATGTTTTAAAGACTTTTCAATATCTGTTATATCAAAAAGTTCATAAAATTCCTCATCCTCCGTAGGTGTATATAAAGCATATACAACGCCTATCACAACAGAATTTCTATTAGGGCTATTGGCTATGCAATGCTCGTAAATTAAATCTTTACCTGCAACAACGCCCGAATCAAGAAAAATAATCCGACTGCCCTTGGCAGCAAGAATACCTTGATTTCTAATTTTAGAGGGTGCGTGCCCGATATGTTCATGATAGATATAGTTAATGCTTAATAATCGACTGTATTTATCCACCATATATTTAGTATCGTCATTAGAACCATCATCCACGATAACAATTTCAAATGTCATATCCCGCAAATCCTGCTTCAATAAAGAGACTAAAGTTAATTCAAGGAGTTTACTCCTATTATAGGTGGGAATGACTACAGAAGCATCATACATAATAATAACCATGCCTTTCCGTAACCTGCAAACTTTGAGCCGCAGGCACAAAATTGTGTGTGAAAATATTTTTTCACACTAAAAGTACATGCCTTCCATTTGAGTTAGTTTGTGCCGAGGATTACGCAGGCACAAACTTCTAGGTGTGAATTATGCTTTTCAATAATTCACACTGTCTCCATTACTTAATAGGGTATATGAAAGGTATCAAAAAACCAGTCATCATCATGCACTCTGCGATTTTTATATTTGTTTCTCTGATTCCAGACACCGCTGGAAAGAACCTCCTCCACAACCTCTTTCATGTCGGGATCGTCACTGATTCTTTTGAGAATTTTACTTAGTCTTGTTGCATTATAATGGGTGCAAGCCATCCATAATATATTGTGATTCATATGATACCAATCAAATTTGTAGGTATAGGACTCTTTGAATAAATGTTTAATTACAATATCAGGATGTAGAACAGCTTTGTACCCAAAAAGCCAGGCTTTTAGTGACAGTTCTGCATCCTCTGAGCCATATATTTTATAATGACTGTCAAATCCTCCTATATCATGAAAGACCGCCGCTCGAATAGCCATAAAGCAGCTGCATACAAAGGGTATATAACAAGGAGAATCAGGTTTCACATTGGACCAATTGATATCGCCATTTTTGTTCATGGTCAAACCATACCCGATTGCTTCCGGTTGGGTTAAAGAGGCTACTGCTGGGGCAAGAAGATCAGCGTGCATTAGCTTCATAAAATCAATCATATGATCAAGCCATCCATCAGGAACTTGAACATGGGAATCACAGAAAAATAGTATCTCTCCACTAGCATGAGAAGCACCTAGGTTCCGCGCATTGGAGGTACCCAAACCTGGAGTTTTGACAAGTGTTACATATTCTTCGTAGGGAGGGTTATGCAGAAAATCACTACATCCATCATCAGAACCATCATCTATAACGATGATTTCCATTAGACGCTTATTTTCAGTATTCATTAAGGAATCTAAGGTCATTTTCAAATTATCTCGTTCATTTTTACTGATTATTATTACAGAAGCATCCAGCATATTAACCTCCCCAAAGATTACAAGGATTCCAACAAGGGTTCCATTTGATTCTTCCATATCCAGCTAGGGCTAAAGCGTTGCCTTGCAATAGTTTTGGCATGTAAAACTGTATTAGTCATCATCTGATTCACAATCTCTATGGCATGGGCTTGAAAAAAATCATACTCAGAGGGTGAATAATTTTCTTTCAAATATACGCCTGATATATTAGCATCCCAAGGCAGGAAGTAGGCTTGCAAATGCTTACCTAATTCCTCCAGCGCCGGAACATTACGATTTAAGACGATGAAGTTCCCCCTGCTGGCAGCTTCAATAACAGTTAGCTGGAAGGCCTCTGACATAGAAGAAGAAATGAAAAGGTTGGATAAGGTAAATAACTCTAATATGGCACTTCTTGGGAAGCCATTAGGAAAGCCCAGGTCACTGGTAAAGACCATATCTGTCATATCCAGGCCATAGTTGCAGCCCTCCTCCTGTACCAGAGCTTTATATTCGTCATTATCTGTATCCTCAGAGGGGACATCACAAAAAATTACTTTTACTGATTTATGGGTACTAGTTTTTATGCTTCCAGCCAGTGCAGCTACTTTTTTAAATTGCTTATCTGGTGTAAATCGGGCAGGATATACGATCAAGATATCAGGAGTAAATAAATCCACCTCCCTAGCTACCTTTATCATAGGCTCGCTCATATAACGGAGCATATCCAGGCAGTTATTTACTACTCGACATTTTCCTTCTACAATACCATATTGCTTTGCCAGGGCAGGTAATAGAGCATAGGTAAAGGTTATATAAGTAGTGTTTGGCATGGGAGTAAAACGAGCTGAGAAGGGATAATCGGGCTTATGGGGAGGAGGAGCGGGCGCTGAGTGGCTAAAGGACAGGAATTTAACCTTTGGAAGGTGTTCTTGTGCTTTACGAAGGGCCACATTATTAATTAAATGCACAGAATGATAGAGTATGTCGTGGATAATACATACATCAACATCAGCTAATTTAATAACAAGATCCTTGGCGATAGTATCAGCTTCTTCAAAAAATGTATCATGAACCTCACCATAAGGTTCATTATAGTCATACCATTCAATAGGTTTGCCCTTATAGGTATTGGATACTTTTACCCATTCAATTCTTTTATCAAGAAATATGCCATGCCTTTCTTCATCCAAACATTGCTCACAAACAAGCATTTTTGTTTCAATATTGGCATCTAACAGCATTGTTAAATGGTCAGCAGCTACGCTTACCAGGGAATTAGTACTTTGTAGATGTCCATATAAAGTTAATAGAGCAATCTTCATAGTTATAACTCCTTTAAGTTAGAAACTATTAAAAATCATATTTTTAACATTATATAGCAAACATTGCATATTTACAAGTAATTATATTTTACTACAAATATCTACAATTCATCTACTGTGTTATTCTGTTTCAATTTGATTAGCATAAGAATGGCATACCCATGTCAAATGTCAGTGTGTAATAGGGCATTTATTTTCTCATTCGCTAATGCAATGTGATCTAAATATTCACTATAGGAAGGACTCAATCTCTTCATAGCAGGAATGAAGAGATCGTAATAGCCATTTGAATTGTTAAACTCCTTTAGCATTTCGCTCATATGATATACCTGTGAAGACTTATATTCTTCAGATTGTTTATAGGCTAAGTAATTTTCTATGAATTCTTCATGTTCTGCCAGAAATTCATCTGGATTTCTCATAGAATGTTGTGTGTTCATAATCATCTCATTCATCTTATTTATGCTGATATCTTTAGTAGCTTCATCCAAATAAACTTCTAAGTCCTTAGGAAAAGTCAAATCTGGGACTTTATCTAAGAAATCTACAATCTCTTCATAAGCAGATAGCTGCTCTTCTGTTCTAATGGGTTCCTTCAGAAAATGAGCAAAATGGAGGCATATGAATCTGCCATAATACCCTGGGAAAGAATCTAATAGTTTATCAACTATAGTTGTATTCATGTCAATTGCTTTTAATTCTCTACTTATATCACCATAATCTTTGCCTGAAGATAGCTGATCTATGAGAGCATTCTTAGCATGTTCTTTTTGAAGAGTAAGTTCTTTTTGTAAGGCAAGTTTTTTTAGTGTTTCACCGTTTTCATCAGCAAACACTTCTTTTATTTCTTCTATACTAAATCCAAGTTTACGAAGAACTGCAATTCGATTTAAACGCTCTATATCATAGTCATTGAAATCCCTGTAGCCATTCTCTAAGATTAGGGGGCATACTAAGGCCTGCTCAATATAATATTCGATTGCCTTCTTAGTTAATTTTGTTATCTTGCTTGTTTCAGTTATTAACATAATTTCACCTCCAGAGATAATCATAATCTAACACCCTGGGTGATAGTCAATAGTAATTTGAAATTTTATATGATATCTAATTAGTAATGAATTAATTAAGGAAGCTTTCTTGTTTTTCAGTCTTAATTATTACGATATATGACTTTTGGAGAAAAATAATATATATTTGCTCAGTAAAAGTTTGACTGCATTTTGGACATGGTATAAAATGGTAAATAGGATTAGACAAGAAATACAGGAAGGAGGTTTTGATGTGGAAACTTTTGTAGGAACAATTGAACTTTTTGCTTTTGGGTTTGCGCCCAGAGGCTGGAAGTTATGTGACGGCACTTCTCTACCTGTTAATTCATTCCCAGTTCTTTATTCACTAATTGGTGTCACATATGGCGGCGATGGACGCAGTACATTTAATATTCCCAATCTGCTTGGGACAGAACCGCTGCCTTACATGAAGTATTACATTGCAATTGACGGACTTTACCCTACTAGACCGTAAAATTTATTAATTATTTGAATGAAAGGCAGGTAAATGATATGGAACCTTATCTGGGACAAATACAGCTGTTCGCCTTCGGCTTTGCTCCTGACGGATGGTTATTATGTAACGGAGCATTATTACAGATTAATGAAAATGTGGCTTTATACTCTTTGCTTGGTACCAAATTTGGAGGGGATGGTCAGACGAACTTTGCTATTCCTAATCTTGTTGGTGCCAGACCACAAAATGTTACTTCCAATTACATGTGCTATTACATAGCAAGTGAGGGCTATTATCCACCACGCAGTTAGATTATATGAAAAACAGATAGAAGGAAGGTGTCACTTTGGATCCATTCTTAGGAACTATAAAATTATTTCCCTTAGATTTTGAGCCACAGGGCTGGATGCTTTGCAATGGCAGGCAATTAACTATTACACAGCACCAAGCGCTGTATGCATTAATTGGCAATAGGTATGGTGGTGACGGAAGGACGAATTTTAATTTGCCAAACTTAACGGGTGCAGAGCCGTTCCCCGGTATGAAATATTACATAGCATATATTGGTTTATTTCCCACCAGAGATTAGCAGTTGATTTTTTATGAAAGGATGTGAAACAATGGGTAATATTGCTTTAAATAAAGCTACATCATCTAATTTCTCTGTTTTGCCATTTACACCGAATAAAGCAGTGACAGGAGATGCTTCAGCACTAAATAGATGGATTGGGACGGTACCCGGTTGGATTAAGGTGGATCTGGGCAATCCATATTGGGTAAATAGCTGGATAATAAAAAATATGGGAATTCATAGTGATTGGGGCTCGAATTATAATATGGTTGATTATAAGCTGCAGGGTAGCGATGTGGACTCAGAGGATAGTGGGAATTGGATAGATATCTGCAGTATTACGAACAATAGCCAGAATATAACCCAGTGTAATTTTATACCATGCAGATATAGGTATTTCAGAACATATGTAACAAAGGGCCTTCAATGTAACAAATCGACTGCCGCTATAATGGAATTTGAATTATATGAATATACAAATCTTCCCTATCTGTCGGCACTGACTTTAACGGCCGGAACCTTAAGTCCAGCATTCAACAAGCAGGTATATAAGTACACGACAAAGGTTCCTCAAGGAATCAGTCAGATAGCAGTAACACCAACAACAACCGCTACCAATGCAATAATCACCGTGAATGATCAAATAGTACAAAATCAGACACAATCACAGTATATTCCTATAAATAATACCGGTACTACGGATATTACAGTAAAAGTAGTTGTTGATGGCACCTATATCAGTGAAGCTTATACCATAACCGTTACTAAAGAACAAGTTTCACAGTATTTAGATAATCTGGTAGTGAATGGTGCCATAAGAATGATGCCAGCCTTTAACAGTCTTACTTCTACATATAATGTCATTGTTACTGCTGGAAGGACCAGTGTAACTATAACCCCAACTGCAAAAACATCTGGTTCTACAGTAAACGTAAGCGGCCGATCGGTAACTAGCGGGCAGACTTCACAGCCAATTGATCTCTTAGTAGGACAAAATAAAATACTTGTTTATGTAGAAAATACATCTCAACAATTTATCTACACGTTTAATGTCAATAGACCTAGCTAATAAAATACCAAAGTAAGGGCACACTGATAAAACATACAGCAGATTACTATGTCAGTGTGCCCTTTTAATAAATAATAAAAAGAAGGAGTTAATAATTAAGTGAAAGGAATAAAAAAAGTTATAATAACTATTATTTGTATAGCAGCTTTTTATGCTATATTACCGGCTTCCGTAAATGCCGCAGAGGCAGCCTGGTCAG
Organism: Bacillota bacterium; assembly: GCA_023443625.1. The sequence goes on from JAEZTQ010000011.1 coordinate 92,263, forward strand.
ATGCAGTCACTATTAACGACCCAAGTGCACTTACTAGTTCTCAACCATTTTTTGTAGCTGGGGATAATGTATTATATAGCGCCTGGTCGGAAAAATCAGGGACAAATAATATTATTAGGGTAAAGAAATACGATGGCTCTACCTGGAGTTATATCGATAATGGCGGCATTAATTATAATCGGTCAATGAGTGCATATAATCCATACCTTATAATAATTGATAATACCCTATATGCTGCATGGGAAGAAGAAAACATTGTGGGGCAACTTTCTACTATTATTCGAGTTAAGAAATACGATGGATCTTCCTGGAGCTCTGTGGATGGGGATGCTGGTATTAGCTATGATTTTTATCAAGATTCTGAAAATGTATTTCTGCAAGTACATAACGGCAGCCTTTATGCTGCTTGGAGTGAAACCTTTAATGGGGCAATATATCAACTACATGTAAAAAAATACTTGGGTGGAAACTCCTGGTCTTCAGAGGATTATGGCTCAGTTAACGGGTTGAATTATGATAATGATTATTCAGCTCTTAATCCCAGTCTAGCTTCCTATAACAACAAGCTATATTTAATATGGACAGAGCCTGATATAGGCAATGTTTATCAGATAAATATGAAATGTTTTGATGGCAGTAGCTGGAGCCTAGTTGGCTATGGTATGAACGCTGATCCAGGTAATTATGCCCAATCACCAAAGCTTTTTGTACTGAACAATTCTTTGTTTGCTGCTTGGTATGAAATGGGAGCAACAGATTTAATCAGACTGAAAAAATATAATGGAGTTTCCTGGGAGCTTGTTGATGGCGGTCAGCTGAATAAATCAACATCACTCTATGTATTTAATTTAGAGGGTTTGGTTTATAACAATACCTTATATTTATCCTGGGTTGAGATGCTAAGTGATTCTATAAGTCAATTGACCATGGTATTGAAATATGACGGTAATACAGTTACTTATCTGGAGGGTGACAATCTTAATACAGGTATAAACTTAGCAAATTCCGATTCCAATAGTGCACCAGCCATGGCTGTGTTCAATAAAAGCCTCTATGTTGCCTGGGTAGAAAACAACTCAATATACCAAAGAAGTTTTATCCTCCCACATAGCAAGATTTCATCACCTGTCAATCTGACGGAAGAAACTCTAGATTTAGCAAGCTTAAGCCTTGCCCTCTATGGAACCAGTTTCAATAGCAATACTCTGGATAAGAACCATTTTTCTCTTGTAAATGCACCGCAGGGTCTAAGTATTGAAAAGGTAACTTATAATAACAGCAGCCAATGCACAGTTGATTTAGCTTTTGATGGTACAGATTTTGACACGGATATATCAAATCTCAGTGTTATTGTCGACGGTTTTGAAGTTATAGATGGGATGAGTTTGACGGATACGAATACTATGCCTATTACGGCAACAAAGGATACGGAATCAATATCAATTATAGATGATGGTGCAATATGGGAAGGGGAAGAGAATGGTGAGATAATAACTGTAACCTTACATGGAGGTACCTTTGCAAAAACCATTCACGCTGCAGACTGGACAGTTTCAAATCTGCCGGCAGGTGTGACAAAAGGTTCTGTGGTAAGGACTGATGCTCATACAGTTAGTATAATCTTATCCGGTAATTCAACTACAGATTATGATACAGATATTACAAATATATCAGTTACCTGCCCGGACAGTGATTATGTGGATTCCACAGGAGGTGGAAGCCTTACTGCAGATAAGGGCGTAGTACTTAAATCAAAGAATATTCATTTAAATGTTATGGCAGGAGCAGGCGGAACATTTAAAATAAATGATGGTGTAGAGCTTCCCATCTATAATGATGAATTCACACGGGGTACTCTTATAAAACTTACAGCTGTACCAGTGGGAACCTTTAGCTTTGCCTACTGGCTGGATGTGGCATCCTCAAGTATCGTCTCAACTAATCCAGTTTATGAATTTACTGTAGGTACCGGAGTGTATCTACAGGCAGTCTTCCAGACGAATCAAGCAGATCTATTCAATGTAGTATTTAAGGATCCATCGGGAAGAATACTCAGTAACCAATTAGTCTCCAATGGTAGTGCGGCAGCAGAGCCAAAGAATACGTTTATTATGGGATATGAGTTCTTAGGTTGGGATAAGGACTTTAGTAATGTCACTGGGAATATGGAAGTAATGGCTAAGTACAGGAGATTACCAGACACATATCATCTCACAGTTACAAATGGAACTATTACGACAGGAGGAAGTACCGGCGATTATAAATATGATACCCTCGTTACGGTTATAGCTGATATGGCTCCTACGGATAAGAAATTCGCATATTGGACAATGGATGGAGTTATTGTCAGCAGAAGTATGAGCTATAGTTTCTATACTATTATGGGCTCTATGAATTTAACTGCGGAATATGTTGATCTCTCAACCCCTATACCAAATGATCCACTAATTGCATTATTGCCCCTTGTAGCTATTGACGCCGATCATAACTCCATGCTCTTTATTGCTAACAGGGATCTTGTTCCAAGTGGCTCTACTCTCATTGAAAGCGGCTTCCTGCTTTATAAAGCCAGTGACAGCTGGAGCGGAGAACTCACGGTAGATACATTAAATATAATCACCGCTAAGGTGAAAAATACATCAACCAATCAATTCTATATTCGAAAGAATAATATAGTTGCGGGGGAAACCTGGTATGTCAGGACTTATATGATCTATCGGGATACCGCAGGAAATGTTCAGATAGCCTACAGTACCAATACAGTTAACGGTAAAATATCATAGTATCTCGGAGGGTGATTTTTAGATGATGGAATATAAGAGCAGTAATGAGAACAAGAAAACTTATGAAAAGCCGGAAATAGAAATAATGGTATTTGAAACAGAGAAAATCTGTTTCAGTGGTTTAGGTGAAAGCTTTGGAATGGACGGCATTGGCATAGACTAAGAGCCGATAATCATTTTTATTAATTAGTATTAGTTTACATACCTAAGGAGATTTTATATGCTGTTTAAAATAGCAGATTTAACCGTAGCAGTGGATTGTTCAGAGAAAACTTTAAAGGAGCATATCATAAATTATCAGGTGATTGAATATGGTAATCCGGATATTGATCTTCAAAGGGATTCAAAAGTATTAAGGGATTTACGGGAGAATTATTCATATTTAACAGCCGATGAACTGGAATATACTTATACCGGTTATGAGTTTTCCAACTCCTTACTTGATTTTAACGGTTTCTGCCTCCATGCTTCAGCTATATCCTTAGATCATAATGCAATCTTATTCTCTGCCCCGAGTGGTACGGGTAAATCCACCCATACCGGATTATGGCATAATTATTTTGGAAATAACAGGCTTATTATCATTAATGATGATAAGCCTGCAATCCGTTATATTGAAGACTATTTTTATGTCTATGGAACTCCCTGGAGCGGAAAATGCAATTTACAGGCAGATGTGAAAATACCTCTGAAAGCCATTGTATTTATAAAGCAGTCAAATAGGAATGATATCAGAAGATTGGATAACAGAGAAGCTGTTTGTTCAATTATGCAAAATAGCATAAAGCCTCAGGGTAATCGGGATAAGATGAACGCCCTGTTAGATTTGCATGATGCTGTAGTTAAAAGGATACCAATATATGAATTAAGCTGTAACATGAGTTTAGAGGCAGTAAAGCTGGTTTATAATACGGTTTTTCATAAAGAGCAGGAAGTAATGAGGATAGAAGGATGAGAGTAAAACAAGATTACCTCTTAAGGGAGGTAGCAGATACCTATGTGGTAGTCCCTACGGGAAATGCAGCTCTAGATTTCAGTGGTATGATAACCTTGAATGAAACGGGAGCTTTCCTTTGGAAACAGCTTGTAACAGATCGGACCGAAGAGGAATTAATCCAGATGCTTTTAGAGGAGTATTATATTGATGAAGCTACTGCTACACTGGATTTAAAGGAATATATATCAAAGCTAAAGGCGGCTGATTTATTTGAGTAGAGTAGTATCAATGAAGGAACTTTCACCATTAATTAAGGAAGCGCTGCAGGAAGGAAGAGAAGTTATAATCAATATAACCGGTAACAGCATGGAGCCGCTTTTATACGAACACAGGGATAAGGTTAGTATCGTAAAGCCCTCTGATGATATGCTGACGAAATATAGGATTCCTCTTTATCAGAGTAGTGATGGAGTCTACAAACTACATCGAATCATTGCAGTAGGAAAGCAGGGTTTCGTTATGGCGGGAGACCATCAGTGGGAAAAAGAATGTCAAATCCAGCCTTCCCAGGTCTATGGAGTAGTGAAAGGCTTTTGGAGAAAGGGAAATTATATCTCTTGCCATAAATTCTGGTACTGCCTTTACAGCAGATTATGGGTTGGGATATTTCCTTTTCGGCGCTTTTTGATTAGAGGAGCAGCTTTACTACATTTATGGAGAAAAGACTATGAAAGATGAGAAAAGACTATGAAAGATGAGAAAAGACTATGAAAGATAAGAAAAGACTATGAAAGATGAGAAAAGACTATGAAAGATAAGAATACCCTGATATGGATATGTAGATGTTCTGGAAATCAATTTCATATTATGGTTATTTTGATATTAATAAATGCATTATATGCCGGATGTGGTGTGGTCTTCGCCTTAGCCTGCAAAAGCCTGGTTGATACAGCTTTCAAGGGAGAAGGTTTTATATTGTTATGGAAGGGACTGTATTTATTATTAGTTATTCTATTTCAATTTATATTACGTATTCTCAGCAGGATGCTAGAGGTTCGGATTCAGGGCAGGATGGAGATGTATTCTAAGACCACTCTTTTTGAAAAACTACTCAAAAAGGATTATACAGAAGTAAAAACCTATCACAGCGGGGAGCTACTTAACAGATTAACAGCAGATATAACTATCATCAGTGAGGGGGTTGCTACTATTTTACCGCAGTTTTCTGGTCAGCTTACCAGACTGGCAGGAGCACTTGCAGTATTATGTGTTATTGACTCAAAGTTTACCTTAGCTTTCCTATTCGGTGGCTTGATTATATTCCTATCTTCAAGGTATTTTCGTAATAAGCTGAAAGACCTTCATAAGCGGATGCAGGAAAGGGACGGATTGGTACGCTCCTTTTTGCAGGAAGCTTTTGAAGATTTACTTATTATAAAGATATATGGAATAGAAGAGAGGATGAAACAAAGGGCAGTGGAGCTTCAGACGGAGCATTACATAGCTAAAATGGCCAAAAATAAAGTGAGTATATATGCAAATACCGGCTTTTCCATGCTATTTGCTCTCGGCTACCTGTATGCTCTCCTCTGGGGTTCCTTTCAAATTGTAACAAATGCAATCAGTTTTGGAACACTAACAGCGATATTGCAGCTTGTGGGGCAGATACAGGTACCATTTTCCGGCCTATCTGGACTAATGCCAAAAATATATGGAGTGATAGCTTCAGCAGAGAGGATAATGGAGCTTGAAGCTTTACCCGATGAAATTGAGATAAATACGAAAGAAGTGGATGCTCTATCCCTCTATAATGAACTTCAGACTATTAACTTAAATGAGGTTTCCTTCTGTTATGACCGTGAGTATGTACTGCATAAAGTGAATCTGATAATTAATAAAGGAGATCTTGTCCTAATAACCGGTAGATCCGGTATTGGCAAAAGTACTCTTTTAAAGCTAATACTTGGAGTTTTGATCCCGCTGGAGGGAGAAATTAGTGTTTATCTGAACAATGGAAGCAGGATTTTAATTGACCGATACATAAGAAAGCTATTTGCTTATGTCCCTCAAAGAAACCTCATGCTTTCCGGAACAATCCGGGAAAATATAACCTTATTTAATACCCATATCACAAAAGAGAAGCTGATCAAAGCTGCCAAGTTGAGCTGTTCTATGGAATTTATCGAAGCCCTCCCCCTTGGTTTTGAGACAGTGATTGGAGAAAAAGGACAAGGGCTTTCAGAAGGACAGCTGCAGCGGATTGCAATAGCAAGAGCAATTTTATGCGAAGCTCCCGTGTTACTTCTTGATGAGGCTACTTCTGCCCTAGATGAGACTACAGAGGTGAAACTACTTAATAATATCAAAGAAATGACAGATAAAACCTGTATCCTAATCAGCCATAAAAAAGCAGCCTTAGATGTCTGCAATAAAACAATTCACATAGAGAATCAAACTGTTATCATGGGAAGGAGGGGGCAAATTGAAAACAAGCTCCCTTGAAATAAAATATTTATTTACTCTGCTATCTGCCATTTTAAAGGATCAGCAGCCTCAGACTCCCCCCAAGAAGCTTCATTGGGATAAGTTCTATACCTTGTCCCATAATCATTGTGTGGACAATATGGTCTGGTATGGACTGAATAAGCTTAAGGAGGAAGATCAGCCTCCTAAGGAAATACTTCATAAATTTCATGGGGATTACAAAATGGGAATTGCCAGAGAGGCAACACAGCACATTGAAGTAGAAAAGCTTTTGCTATTATTTGAGGCAAACAGCATATCCTGCATGCCGCTGAAGGGCTATCTTTTGAAATATCTGTATCCAAAACCTGACATGAGAAGGATGACCGATGTTGATATTCTTGCCAAGAGAGGGCAGGGGAAGGAAATTAATAAGCTCATGCTGGCAGCAGGTTTTCAACTAGATCATATAACAACCTATCATGATGTTTATATCAAGAAGCCTTTCGTAAATATTGAGCTTCACTGGACACTCATAGGTAAGAATTCCACCTATTTTAATTACTTTAACAAGGAATGGGAGAGAGCCAACTTAAGAGAAGGATGTAGCGCGGTATATGAGCAGTCCATGGAAGCTTTTTATATCTTTATGATTGTTCATCTGACAAAGCATTTTACCAGCTCAGGAACAGGAATTCGCTCAATTATGGATATATGGGTATATATGCAGCACTATGATAATTTAATGGACTGGGATTATGTGAACAAAGAATTAGGGAGGCTAAACTTATATCAATTTGCATGTAATATTAAAGAGCTTGCCAAGGTATGGTTTGATGGTGAACCGGATAATGAGCTATATAATGAGATGACAGAATATATTGCCTCCGGCAGCTTGTACGGTACCCAGAAGAATCATGTTATTTCTATTGTGAATAGCAGGAGCTTAGGGAAGCCCTCAGGGATTTCCTATAAACTGATCTATATACTAAGCCTCATTTTCCCTGAGGAAGAGAAGATGAAATCAAAATATCCAATTTTAAACAAGCTGTCCATACTGTACCCTTTCCTCTGGATGCTTCGAGGAGCGGAGTATATCTTCCTTCGCCCCAGGGATGCATACCGTAAAATAAAAAAGTTGGATGCTGTTACAGGAAAGGATATTGATAAAGGATATGAATTCTTTAAGAAGGTGGGATTGTAGTATGGCTATTCAAAGGCATATTATGCTTTATTATTTACGTAATTTTATTGGAATAAGTAAATCAGCTTGAACCGATTTTTCTTCGGCTGGGAGCTGAAATAAATTGATATAATTCAAATACTCCTCCAGTAGCCCATAATTGCAATCCGGTTCCCGTCCACCATCATATTCATATTTATCATTATTCATAACCCAATGGTTAAGCACCTCCCATTCATCTGAATCACCATCGCTCCTTGGGAGGGGACGGCTATATGCCCCATACAATCCACCCTTGAACTGCTTTTTGACAAAGGGGAATGTAACCTCCATATCATCAGGTATTGTGAGCCAACGGCCAAATCCATAAAAGGGACCGTAATTTTCCATATCCGAACAATTTGCAAAACCAAACAAGCGGAAATTCGGCATCATTTCAACAAGATTGCAATCCTGTATTAGTTTATCGATTGCATTTATTCCTGCTTGAAAATGACCAGGAATACTCTTGCCGTCTTTTGAAAAATCCCTATGATTGTCATCAGAAAGATATATTTCTTCACCGGGCAAGACTGTTTCACCATAGAAATTCACTTCTACTATGGTCATGGGAGGCAGATTGATAATCCTGATATACTTCTCCTTAAGTTTTATAAGGCTTTCATCAGCTTTGTTTAATTCTTCCATTGATAAGCTCTCCTTAATAATATTATTAGAAAAAGAAAGTGAATCAATAATCGAAAGAGATTTTTCATCATTCAATAAATCAAACTGCAATTGTATATTGGCCTTTTCACGCAGTTCTTTAACAAAGTGTGCCAATATTGATTTCACAGTGGATAATGCTGTTATTTCTTCGTCAAGCTCAACTATGTTCTGTTCAAAAATTTCAACAGCGATTAATGCCTTTTGATTATTAAAGATATCTCGAATCTGCTTAACTGGAATGCGTAGCTTGCGCAAGATTATGATATATTGAAGCCGCTTCAAGGCTGTTTCATCATAAACTCTGTATGCATAATCGTCTTTTCGCAAGCTCGTAATCAGACCAACCTGTTCATAATAACGAAGCATTCTCGTCGAAACCCCATAATTTTTAGATACTTGATTTATTGTTTGCAACAATTCCATATTATGGTCACGTCCCCTTTTCTTATAAACATCATAAAGCACGACACGGTGTCAGAGTCAATAGTTTTATGATTTAGCCGCAACTGCGTCTGCGATTTGGGTGATTTTTGTCACGCCGACCCTTTCTCACAAGTAGTTGAATTATGTTTTTTTACAATTTCACTGCAACGCTCATTTACTAATTGAATTAATGCCTTCTTTTCATTTTCTGAAATCCATTCACGTAATCTTGCAGCAGCAACAGGCAATTCCCATCTATTAATATCCTCGATACTTCGCTTCGAAATCATCAGATATTCTTTTATGTATATCTTGTATATGTGATGCTGAGAAATCATAATTAGCTTTCTCATAATCCAAGGTGCACGTGCAACTTCTCCATATTTTAACAAAATGCATGTACGTGCTACATCAGCGCATACATCACCCCTGCACGCTGTCATCCAATCCAAAAAGACTGCTTTATTATCTGCTATCATTATATTACCTGGATGATAATCAAAATGACATAAGCCGTTTCCATCTGGTAATTGATTTATATATTCTTGTATTATTTCTTTATATTCTCCTGAAAGAACAGTAACGTCATTCAAATCTTTTTCTAATTTTTCTTTTACACTACATAGTGTATCATTAACAGGTTTTTGTATATCCAGATGATAATGTGCTAATTTCCTCGCATAATCATTAATTTTCCATAATGAAATAAGCATAGTTTTAAGCAAATCCCTTCCCTTGACTTCTTCATAAATAATTCCATGTCTGCCATTGATCTCAACCATCTCATAAACTTTTGGAACACAATTTAATATTGTCTGCACAGTAATTCCATTTTGATATTCTCTTTCCACGACGCTTTTAGGTAGTCCAGTCCTAAATAACTTCAATATTCTATTATTATCTATCTTATATATTTCAGCAGTATTACCTTGACCTATTATTTTTTCATTAGTAATTTCCAAAAGATGATCCTCCAATGATTTTGTTACAGTAAGATGATTTCGGTGAAAGGGCAAATTAGCGCTAGCCTTCCTTCTATTACGGCTGATATTCCACATGTAAGATTTCTACATTTCCTTTTTCACTATAGGCAAAATAAATATTAATCTGGCCAAGATTATTGCCATAAATTCCTTCAAGTCCTTGGGTTGCAATGATACAGTGGCACCCCTCGTATGTTCCAGTTCTTGCATCCCATATTCCCCATGGTGAAATAAGTCCAACTTCATCGCCCTCTTTATAATTCTTTTCACGGTATGCCTGGATGGAATCGCTATTACCACTTTCATCATCTATATAAAACTGGGTAGCATCAAAATGAATTTCTTGTTCTATATCTGATGAGGAGATTATGAAATCAAATTCATCCTTTCCCCTTTTAATTTCAAAGGAAAATCCATTATTACCTGTTTCATTTATTGGAATATCCATTAGATTCCATTGACCATTGGTTTGTTTCAGACATATTACATCCTTCAGAGGTCTACCATTTGCATTTGTATCTGCACAAATAAATATTTCATTTAGATTATCTTTATCCAAATCCAGATACTCAAAAGCATCAACCCCCATAATTTTGACATTCGGGTCCGTATATTCAAAGATCTGTTCCCCATTGATAAATATGCGAATAAAGGATTCAGCATCATCGTTTCGTGTGATAGTTTGAACGGTATCCATAGTATTGTTACTATCTATGTCAATGTTTACTTCCTCTGCAATTCTCTCTTTCTGATTATCACCTGTGTTGACAACATTAACCTTTTCATTGGAATGACATCCGCTAAGATACACACTTATAAATAACAAGAGCATAAGACTCATGAATATAACCTTAGGTTTCTGATTGTTCATAAGGAGATCCTTTCCTGATATAAGGTGTTTACATGGCGTAAGAATATAATGCTCTTTGGCATAAGAAACATCTTTATGTTAAATATTACTTGTATTCGTGGCTTTACCTATTATATCATTCTTTCTGAATTATGCCAACTTATTCCAATAATGTGAAATGGGTTTTGTTGTTCTAACGGATTAAGCATAGGAAGAAGTTTTGTATTGTAAACTATAAATAAAAAATGTATAATTATGGCATATTTTAGAATGCATGACTATAGTAAATACTATCAAAGAGTGAAATTCAATAGGATGAGGTATAATATGCTAAAGATAATAAAAAACCAAGAATTAGAAAATATTTATGTGAAATGTGTTTATGATCGTATTCTAAATAAAAAAATAATCACCGGGCTTAGCAAAGAAAAGAAACTAGAAAAAATAGTTAATCGTCTTAAAATATTATTTGGGGGAAATCTTATTCATACGAAACATTTAAGTAACCCATCTTTGACTAATGAGGAATTTTTAAAGAGTTTTATTTTATTACCCTATGAAGATTTGTTAGCATTACAGAGAGCAACAGATATGTTTTGGAAGAAAAATGGCTTAACCATAAGGAACAGTTGTAAGGTTATGAATACTATATATGATTGTTATGACAATATAAGGGATGGAATTAAGTGTAGTGATAGTATACGTAATACATATAAAATACCAACCGAGGTATTTAACAAAGAAGGTAAGATAAAGTTAAATCATTTCATAGTAAAAAAGTTAGGAATTAGTCAGTGTCCTTATTGTAATGCAGAAGAAGTAGATATTGTTCAAAATAAGGCAATATTTGAATTAGATCATTTTTTTCCAAGAAGTATCTATCCTGTTTTTGCCATATGCCTTTATAACCTAGTTCCGGCAGGTCATAATTGTAATTCTTTGAAGAATAATTTAAGAACAAACTATCAATCACCATATGATGAACATTATATAATAGAAGATTTGAAATTTACAGCTATTTTTGATACCTGCTTATTGAATAGGAAAAGTCACTCAAAAAAAGAAATTATATCAAAAAAGGATAATCTAAAACTTGGTTATAGGATAGATAATGAATTATATTCCTTGGAGGAGATGAGACACCTAGTAGGTACCGCTATTACGACTACCACAAAGCCAATTATAGAAAACCTAATTCATATGGGAATTGCCGCTAGATATTGTAATGATACAGACATATATAATGAAATATTAAAGCTTTTCACTTGTTCCATAATGATGCCTAATATTTGGTTTAAATTTAATGAGAAATTTGCAGGTATAGAATATGCCGATATATTGAGGCAAGGTGCTTATGGTGCTATACATCAGGATGAAGACTTAATAAATAATCGACATGCCAAATGCAGAAGAGATTTAATGGAGCAGGCGGGGATTATTAAAAAGAGTGGTAATAAATATTTGTATATTTAATGTGGATATAGTGTGAAAATAAAAAGCAATTTTCACACTTCAAAGGGAAGTCATGTACTGTTAGTGTCAAATAAAAAGCAATTTTTACACTTAGAAGTTTGTGCCTGCGCAATCCTCGGCACAAACTAACTCAAAGGAATGTACTGTTAGTGTGAAGAGAAAATATCTTCACTCAGGAAGAAACAACATCTTAATACAGGAAGAAAAAAATATCTACAAGAAGAGAAAACTTCTTCACACAGGAAGAACTATGAAGTTCGCACAGAGGTGCTAACTCCTTTTTCTTCCGGGGTTTTGAATGGCCTTGAAAAGGCAGCATGGGAGGGCAGTATGGAATTATTATATATATGGGTAAGACATAATGGAATATTAAGCAACGCAGGATTTAATCTGGATTCCAGATTCTATTTTGAGTACAAGGAAGATAATGAAAATCATATATTAGCTGTAGAAATACTTAGCAATGACAGCTTAAGGGAAAAATATATCAATAGTATAGATGTTGAGAATAAAAACATTAAGAATGTAACGGCTTTTGTGGGTAATAATGGTGTTGGAAAAACCACCTTATTAAAGACAATTCATCAACTAAGTAGTACGAAAGATATATCAAAAAGATATGGTAATATTTTAGTAGTATATTATGAGAAAGATAAGCTCAAAGTATCTTATTTGGGTGAGAATAGCTATCAACATAAAATTCAAATTAATATTACAAAGCAAGAGCAAGAGGAACAGGTTACAGAGTTGTTTGACTTAAGTGGGAATATCCCTGGTAGGGAGAAATGCTATCATACATATAATAACACCGAGCATTTGATGGATTTTATTTTTTATTCAAATTCAATGGCTAATGAGATATCAAATGAATATGTGAAGAATGATATTTCTACAGTGAAATTATTAGAAAATAAGAGTTTAGATGTATTCTTTTATGAAGAATTCAAAAGGCAAATTGATTATGTAATGGCCATAAGAAGTCAAGAAGACAAGGAGTATGAGCAAATTCCTTTTCTAAAGAAATATATGACTACAATAATCAATCAAGAAAATGCAAATAAAGTTATAAGTGTAAAGATGAAAAAAGCGACTACGAATGAAGGTGTAGGTTTAAGAATAAGAAAGAGTAATAATGATAGAAAAAATGATGCCCTTATATGGGTGATTAGGAAACTAAATAGTATTAAAATATATAACATTAATTATCATATTAAGAGAAATGTTATCTTGGCACTTTTATTAAATGAAAAAAGTAGATCTTTTCTTAGAGATAAGGGACTATTGTATTGGAAATCAGGGTATCAATTGCTGGATAAGATGATAAGGAATGAAATATATATAATAACAAGGAAGGAAACTAATCAAGATGTTATAAGAATTCTGTTCAGTGATAATTATACAGGAAATAATATAGATCAACTAGAAGAAATATATAAGTTGTTTTTGGGCAGGTATGGAAAGCATGAGAATAGCAAGTATTTTAACGAAGGTCTGTTTAAGGATTCTGATCTTCATGAAGATACCTATGAAGATGAACGATGTACCTATATGAGGACGTCAATCTTACATGCAATAGAACAGCATATGTCCGATGAAGAAGTAATAAATAGTTGGATAGAGGTACTCATGAAGGAAGGAGGTCATCTGAGTGAATTCCAAGAGTACTTTGACTTTATGGAATATGCAGACTATTTGTATAGAATGAATCGTAATTCTGAAAATAATATGGTAGATGAAAAGATTAATTTAGTATTTGAGGATGCCTATGATTTAATAATAAAATATAACAGACTGTTCATTGAAAAAATAAATTTGGATTTCCTATGCTTTGGATGGCAAATGAGTTCAGGAGAAGCTGCGATATTAAATCTATTCTCACGTTTATATGAAGTAAAGCAGAAGATTAGGCAAAAAAGTATTACTATATTGCTTGATGAGCCAGATTTGAATTTACATCCTAGCTTGCAGCAAGATTTTATTTACTATTTTTACAAATTTATTAATTATAGTTTTAATAACCATGATGTTTCCATTGTCTTAACTACCCATTCACCGATTATGTTATCAGATATACCTAAAAAAAACATATTATTCTTAAAAAGTGATGCTAATAATAGATGTGAAATTATTGATATTAAAAATGAACAATATAGTGAGATTTCAGAAACATTTGGAGGTAATATATATAACTTATTTAGTGCATCATTTTTTATGGAATTTGGAAGCATCGGAACCTATGCTAGAGAGAATCTTCAAAGTATCTTTAATAGGTTGAAGCAATATCCTAAAGATGAAGAACGTGACGAAATAAAAAAGGAAATAGAACTTATAGGTGAACCTGTTTTAAGAATGCAGGCAGAAATGTTACTTCAAACAATGCGTAGAGAGTAATGGAAAGACCCCCAGATACTTATTATCTAAAAGTTTCTGGGGGCCCACTTTTATTCTGGAATTTACTATCTAATGATTTAATCTTACATCGATTTATAATTTGTTATTTAATTTTCAACTCCATTATATAGTAAATTTAGTAAATAAATAGATTTCGGCTTTACCTTTACAATAAAAGGAAGTACAATAAAAGTGTAAGAAATATTCAAGCAATTCAAATAAAAGGAGAAAATAAGATGAGAAGATAAAGTTTCGTATAAATCCTCTTATCTATGCTTGAATGGTAAACTTATATTATTTGTATGCTATTTATTTTAAGCATAAAACGGTTCTATTTACTGTGCCGCCACTTAGCGGTAGAATGGAGATTATTATGCCAAAAAAGCTTTTATTACTTCTTCCTTGCATTATTGCTTCCTTTATATTTATCTCCTGCGGTAAGGAATATAATACAGCGAATACCTATATCCCCTACCAGGATGACCAATATACTTATAAAAACCATGCTGGAACTCCCATAGCCGAAAGTGAAGAGGGCTATTATTTTTTAGCTGGCTATTATCTCTTCTATGCAGATAAGTCAACCATGAAGCCAATTATCCTATGTAATAAGCCTAATTGTCTTCATTATGAGGAAACAGATCCTGAGAAGATAACAAGCTGTAATGCGTGCTTTCCTAGTATGAGTTCTAGTAGTAGTGTTTCCTTCTTTGATGGAAATGTCTATGTATTGAAAAACAATGAGGGTACAGTACATGAGCTGATCAGATTATCTAAGGATGGTACAAAGCGAAAAACAGTACTTCATTTTAAATATGCTCCTACTTCACTAGCAATTCATCGAAGGAAGGTTTACGTAACAAGCACAGTATTTGATAAAGATGGTAATTCAATATATGGTGTGAGTGAATATGATTTGAGTAAAGCTGCCACACAGAAGCCTGTTACAATTTACGAAGGAAAAATCACAGGCGGGAATATACAAGATATCATTGGTTATGGTCAAAATTTATACTTTAGAGAATTTGCGATGAATAGTGAGATTACAGCAGTACGCATTCAACATTATGATTTGGATACGAATAAAGTAACTTGTATCGTTCAGGAAGAGGAGGATACCTTTCCGAGTCATATGGCTTTTATGGATGATACACTTCTGTATAATTGCACTACTATAGATAGTATTACAGGAGAAATAACCCAAATATTTAATTACATGTGTGAGTTAGATGGTACAAATCTGAAAGAAAGCTTTCCCATTGATAATTACCAGATGCTATATTCGGATGGTAAATACATATATCTTGATGATGCAAAATTCTCACCTTTCTCTAAGCCTATAGAGGAAGTGTCACTGATCGTAGCAGATTCCCAGGGGAATGAGATTGCGTCTATTCCTACTGGTGATTACCACAAGTTTTCAGATATAATCTGTGGCAGTGACAAGCATCTATTTATGATAAATAAAATTGATTCAGTCAAACAGATTCTGTATGCGAATAAAGATGAATTTGAGGCTGGAACCTTTGATTTTAAGGTGATGTATGAAATTGATGATGATAAAATGACTCCGGGCTATGTTACTTATAATTAAAGGAGGTTTCCATGCAACTAGAATTAAAGAATATATCCAAGTCTTATCAAAGAAATAGTAAAAAAGCTTTAGATTCCTTCTCCTTAACGCTGACCCCTGGTGTCTATGGGCTTCTGGGTCCAAATGGTGCTGGAAAAAGCACCTTGATGAATATTATTACGAATAATATCAAAGCAAGTGAAGGAACTGTTACCCTAGATGGCAGAGATGTAGTAACCATGGGAAAGGAGTTTCGAGATGTTCTAGGCTATATGCCCCAACAACAGTCCCTATATGAAGATTTTACCGCAAAACGATTCTTATGGTACTTTGCAGCATTAAAAGGTTTGACCAAGCAAGAGGCAAGACGAAAGATACCCTATCTCTTTGAACTAGTGAATCTGACACAGGACGCAGATAAAAAGCTGAGCAGCTATTCTGGGGGTATGAAGCAGCGAATTCTCCTTGCTCAGGCATTGTTAAATGATCCCAAAGTTCTTATTCTAGATGAACCGACGGCTGGACTTGATCCCAAAGAACGCATTCGGATTCGTAACTTTATTAGTCAGATTTCCTTAGACAAAATTGTAATTCTGGCAACCCATGTAGTCTCTGATGTTGAATATATTGCAAAGGAATTGGTTTTCCTAAATAAAGGACAACTGCTGCTACAAGGAACACCTCAGAAGGTGATGAATAGCTATAAAAATAAAGTATGGCAGGTTCATATCACCCCTGAGGCTTTACCCAATGTTTGCGAAGGATATGTTGTAAGCAATGTAGTTGGTGAACAGGATGGTAAGGTTTGTGTAAAAATAATTGCTGATGAATGCCCAAAGGAATTGGAGGCTATAAGTGCACCTACCACTTTGGAAGATATTTATCTCTACCTTTTTCAGGATGTAAAGGATGATTATAATGCAGCTATTAAAATATGAATTTAGTAAATTATTACATAAAAAAATAATTTTTTTTATACTAGTCCTTTTATTTATCTTTAACATCTTTCTTTTTGTAAAGAGTCAGAAGGATGGGGTATATTATTTTGATAATACGTTGGAGTATCAGACCATAGTATCTAGATATTCTGATGTGGAGCCAAACAAGGCGCTAAGTGAGCTTGGTGAAATCCAAAATAATTATCGTAATCTATCCAGAATCCTATATGAACGATCTATCGGTGTTGATGAGGCAGTAATTAAACACAATGTTCAGTTAATTCTGGATTTATATGCAGAGCCTATAACTTATGATGAATTTATACATAAATATGCATATATGATTGACCATGAAGCAGAGCTTAAAGCTACTAGTGCTGCTATAGATGAATTAATCGAACAAATAAAAACTATTCTGTCATTTCCTGAATTTATCAATTCTATGGAGGAAAAGGCAGAGAACATGAAAAGTGTCTCTATCTTTGCAAAAAAAGATAGTTTTGCATATCGTAATATTCAAAAGACAGTACATGATTTTAATGATTTAAAGCAATTACCCTTGTCCTTAGGTCAAGAAGATGGAATACTGTCGCTCTCCAGATTTACCCTTACTGATTATTTTCTACTTGCAATAATCTTATTGTTGTCTGTCTTTCTATTTGTAGAAGAACGGGAGACTGGTTTATTGCCAATTCTCAAATCCACCAAATTTGGGAGATTAAAGCTGGCAGGCACTAAATTTATGGTTCTCATTTGGTGCACCTTGTTTTTGTCAGCAATTTTTTATATAAGCAACTATCTGGCTGCGAAAGAAAGTTATGGTTTTGGTGACACAGGAAGATACCTGCAGTCTATGGCTAATTTTAGGGATGCACATATCCCTTTAACTGTCTCCCAGTACCTTGCGCTCCTGCTACTAATAAAACTCTTTACTTTAATACTCTATGCTGTTGTTACTTCCTTGCTTTTTACTATAATATCGAATACAAAATTGGCTTTCATCATTATAGGTGGGATGCTGACCCTCAGTTACCTGGCATATACCTTCATCTATCCCAGTTCTTATCTTAACCCTTTGAAATACTTGAACTTCTTTTCCTTCCTTGATAGTTACCGAATGCTGGCACATTACAACAATTTGAATCTATTTGGATATCCCATATCCAGGTTGAATTCTTCCTTATCTCTTATGTTAATTTTGATGGCCATATGTCTAATTACCTATCTATGGATTTTTAGTAAAAGCGGAAGTAAAAGTAGTTCAATTAACCTGATTTTTTTAAAAAAGAAAAACTTAGATTATCTATCCAGAGGATCGGTGTATTTATTAAGACATGAGTTGTTTAAGGTGTTGTTTTCCAATAAGGGGCTGCTCCTATTGCTTGTGGCTTTGCTTCTGGGACTTATTAATCTGGATAGGAGTGAGTTGTTCTATACAGAAGATCAATACACATATGAGTCTTATGCACAACAGCTAGCAGGCAAACTAAATGCAGATAAAGCAGCTTTCCTTAAAGATGAACAACAGCGATTTGATAATATATCGGGGGATATGAATACCCTAATAGAACAATATAGCAACAAAGAGATAAGTAAGGATGATTACCAACAAGGAACCTATGCACTCACTACCTTTTCTAAGTTTTACCAATCCTTTCAGAAAGCTAAGGAACAGTATGAGGCATTAGATACCCTGCAAGGGGAGAAGGATATTTCTCTACATTTTATCAGTACTATTCCTAGTAGCTATATATTTGATGATGCTTCCAGAGATTTACTACTGGCATTGTTATATTCCGTGTTCCTAATACTATGTCTTTCTAATCTTTTTTGTGCTGAGTACAAGAATGGTATGATTAAATTAATTAGAAGCACAAAAAATGGACGTAGTAAATTATTCTTTAATAAATGCTCCCTTGCTTATGCCATGGCGACCATACTAATGTTTCTTTTCTATACACCCATATATATAACCCTGGCTGAACGGTATCATTTTACTGACTGGTCTGCCCCAATACAAAGTGTACTTAAATATAAGGATTTTCCTTTAGAGGTCTCTATTATACAATTCTTCCTTCTGGTAGGGGTGGTACAGTTGATTACTGCATTTGCTATGGTAAGTGCCTTGCTACTAATTGCCCAACTACTGAAGAAGCAAACCCTTACCATACTAATTGGTTTACTAGTCTTAAGCGTACCTGTGATTTTTCGCTACCTAGCACCTAAGTCATTTAGACGATTTTCCTTTGCAGATGGCTTTGATTTGTTCCAGCAATTTTCACAAGGAAATTCCTTGGTCTATCTATGCTCTTATGTGGCAATTATACTTACAATAATTGTGGGAGCTGAAACTATAGCCTACAGAAAATTTTGCAATAAGAATTTTAGGTGATGGTGATAATGTAAATTAAGCTACCAAAAGAGAAATATTTTTTTGCAATATATTGCATGACAGAGGCTGTTCTTACAGGAACTAGGAGTAAGAACAGCCTTTTATCAATTATTTACTATGTGGTTAACTTGTTAATATTACCATATTTAATTGCAAGTATCGATTTTGAATCCCATTCAAAACCAAAGCATTTGTGTCACGACAAACTTTCTATGGCTCTTGTTAATACAGTATCCCAAGGTCTAGACTCAATCAAACTAATACCATTCTTATTACAAGTATCCGCTATCCATTTCCCATATGCGATACTTATTTCGGCCCTGTAATGTTGTAAATCGCCACCTTCTCTTGATAGATAATTCTGCACTATTTGATTTATGTCTGATTCATTCACAAAAATTGATTTTACCTCTGGATTCTCGAAAGATTTTGTAAACTCGGGATAGATAAAATCACCCTCAATAATAATTGGTAATTTATCTTCAATATGTCTGTTTACAAGCTCTCTCAATACAGGAATCAATTCCTTGCTTACATCAATCAACCAGTTAACATTGCCATCAACTCCGATATCTTTCCAATCTACACCAGTACTCCAATAATGTATTGCAGGATAACTTTCCTTGTTAGTAACTGTTTCTACAGATAGGTGAACATCATCTATTTCCAAGACATTCACACCATAGAAGTGAGCAATTTCATAAGCTATGCTTGATTTGCCTGTTCCCGAAGCTCCACCAATAAATAAAACTGTCCAGTCTCTATCCTTATTCACTACTTAACCCCCTTATAAATACACCTTAATTATTAAAACTGTAATAAATATAAGTAATCAATAATTTCTATTTTTTGGCTTAAACTCTTTTTTAATTTACTGATTATTTATTTAAAATACAATAATATCATATAAGAAAAAATAAGTATACCATATTTCCCCTTATCCTATATACTCTAAATATAAAAGTTTACTTCCTATACTTCAAGCTCTTTAATGATGATTGTAGTAAATTATTAATTTCCTCAACATCTATTCCAATCTTCTTGTATTTTTGCAGCATCTGGTATAATGTGTTTTCATTTACTGACAAAAGACAGTCGTTCATAATAACAACATTATATCCTCGATGTACACCACCAAGAGATGTTTTATATACACAAGTGGATACATCTGCTCCAACGATATCTGCCCATATTCTTCGAGCTTAATTTTACTTAAGTATTGATAGCTTTCTAAATTCTCGGGGAGACATTTTTATCATTTTCTTAAACAGTTGATTGAAGAATTTTAAATCTGTGTAACCAACTTCTTCAGCAATTCTTGCAATGGTCATTGTACTACCAGCCAGTAGCTCACAGCTTTTTTCAATCCTTACCTTCTGCAGATATTCACTTATAGTAAATCCGGTATCCTCTTTAAATCTTCGGCTGATATACTGAGGACTATAGTGATATTGTTTGCAGAATTTGCTTAATAAGGAATGGGATTGGTAGTGATCTCTGATGTAAAGAATAGCATTTAGTATAATTTCGTTTTGAATAATACTCACTTTATCATCTACAACATTGCGCATGATTAATATTAATATTTCAAATAACCTACTGCGACAAATTTCAGCGTAACCCACATTCTTCTCCTCAAATTCCTTTATCATACCTATAAGAAGAGTTTGAATACGCCCTTCTTCATCGAAAAAGATGCGATTGGCTGGGGTGTTTCCTAGATATAACTTATAATAACGAAGGAGACAAACATGGAGGAGTGCTTCAAAGGAGCAACATCCTTTTAAAGTCTCATCGATGATTTCAGGTTGAAATAGGCAATTAATGAGAGTTAAGTTATGGCAATTGGTGTAACTATGTACACTTCCATAATCCACAATAAAATAGTCCCCTGGACGTAAAGTGGTACTGGTTCCACTTAAGGTATGTAGTGCTGTCCCCTCCTTGACATAAGCCAATTCAAAGAACCTGTGATTATGGGCCTCAAGATCCTCTTGATTATAAGTCATTATCATAAACTTATCTTTGGGATGAATGTAAGTCTCATCCAACTCAAGTGTATACTCATTTTTCATAGAAGTTAAAATCGCCCCCTATTTTAGTAATAATCATGTGTTTTATTACAGAGTAATCTTTAGTAGGCTTAAAGTCAACCAGTATTCACCTGTTCACAAATCAACAGTGCAATATTTGCTGGCTAAAAGTATTGAGGTATGTTAAGTAACACATAACACAGAATAATTATATGGAGGTATTTATTATGGAATGGAAAGCAAAATGGATAAGGCCATCATTAGAGTTGGGAGATATTTGCCCCATTTTTTTAAAAAATTTTAGAAGTAAAGGTAAGATAAAGGAAGCAAAGCTTTTTATCACAGCCCTTGGTGTTTATGAAGGGGAGTTAAACGGAAAAAGAATAGGAGAGTACATACTTGCCCCAGGCTGGACAACTTATAAAAAGAGATTGCAATACCAGGAATATGATGTTACAGAAGATATAAAAGAAGAGAACAATCTTATGATCACCCTTGGAAAGGGTTGGTACAGAAGTAGATTGGTTGGTTGGCAAGGCTCCCAGGAACAGGAGGAATTAAGAAAATTCCCAGCAGGACTTTTAGCACAATTAGAGATTAGCTATGAGGATGGTACCAAAGAGTGTGTGGTTACAGATGAAACTTGGGACTACGGCGAAAGTAAGGTTCGTTATTCTGAAATATATGATGGAGAGACCTTTGATGCCTCCCATGACCCATGTCTTATAGATAAGGCAGTTATCTTTGAAGGTCCTTCCCATACATTAATTCCTCAGCAAGGCGAGGAGATACATGAAATAGAAAGAGTACAGGCAGCTAGATTATTCTATACACCCAAGGGTGAAGCCGTAATCGATTTTGGACAAGAAGTCACGGGTTACGTAGAGATTAATCTTGATGGAGCAAAGGGCAAGTGTGTGGAACTCTCCCATGGAGAAGTACTAGACAAAGAGGGTAATTTCTATACAGAGAATTACCGCAGTGCAAAGGCAAAATTCCTCTATATCTGTAAGGATGGTAAGCAGACCTATAAGCCAAAGTTAACCTTCTATGGATTTCGTTACATCCGTATTGACCAGTTCCCAGGAGGAGTGGATCAGGCTAGGCTAGATAACTTTTGTGCTATCGTTGTACATTCAGAGATGAGCCGTACAGGATATTTGTCCTCATCAAATCCCCTCCTTAATCAGTTGTTTGATAATATTATATGGGGGCAAAGAGGCAACTTTTTAGATGTTCCTACGGATTGTCCTCAACGTGATGAGCGACTGGGCTGGACAGGAGATGCACAGGTATTTGTGAAAACAGCAGCCCTAAATTATAACGTGGAGAAATTCTTCACCAAGTGGCTGGCTGATTTAGCAGCAGATCAAGGAGAGGATGGTCGTGTTGGGCATGTTATACCTGATTTATTAGGTGGTGTAAGTAGTGCTGCTTGGGCAGATGCTTCCACAATCTGCCCTTGGGAAATCTATTTGGCCTATGGTAATCCACAAATACTAGAAGCGCAATTTGATAGTATGAAGAAATGGGTTGGATATATTACTACCCATACCAAGGACACCTATTTGTGGACTGGTGGAGAACACTTTGGAGATTGGCTGGGACTGGACGCACCTTCTGGAAGCTATAAGGGTTCCTCAAGAGAAGATTTTATTGCTTCTGCGTTCTACGCATATTCTACCTCCTTGGTTATCAAAGCAGGAAAAGTATTAGGGGAAGATGTAACAGAGTACGAAACCTTGTATCAGGCCATTGTTGCAACCTTCCAAAAGACTTATCCTACCTATCTGACACAGACAGAATGTGTTCTTGCAGTCCATTTTAAATTAGCACCAGATTGTCAGGCTGCAGCAGATCAACTTGCCGACTTGGTAGAGACAAGTGGCATTCAGTTAAGAACAGGATTTGTGGGTACGCCTTATTTACTCCATGTATTAAGTGATTACGGACATACAGAGCTGGCCTATTCCTTACTACTTCGTGAACACTATCCTTCCTGGCTATATCCTATCACCAAAGGAGCTACTACGGTTTGGGAACATTGGGATGGCATTATGGAAAATGGTGACTTCTGGAGTGCTGACATGAATTCTTATAACCATTATGCTTATGGCGCAGTGGCAGATTGGGTGTACGGAGTGGCTGCAGGTATTAAAGCAATGGAAGACTTCCCAGGCTATGAAAAAGTAATAATTGCACCCAATCCAGATGCCAGATTAGACTGGTTAAAGGCTTCCTTAGATACCAAATATGGATGTATCCGTTCTGAATGGAAGAAGGCAAAGGATATGTGGAGATATGAAATTGAAACTCCAGTGGATGCCTTTGTTACCATTGTAGGAAAGACCTATGAAATATCCAAAGGAATTCATACTTTCTATAGTGAGATATAGTTAGCTAAGTAGTATTTGATTGCGCTTTAGGAAGAAGAGCTAATTAAAGGATAGAATAAAGATACGAATAAAGATAAAGAATAGATAAGAATAAGAGAAGTCCCCTTAGGATAAGCGGTTAACTATATAAACGACTTATCATAAGGGGATTCCTTGTAGGGGATAGTTTTTATTATGAGTCCCTTTTTTGATAGGCTTAGAATAAATAGAAACACATCATTAAAGTAGGTTTTATATATTCTTTCTACTTCAGTCACTTACTCACCTCCCTACCTATAAGACTCAGAAATATGGATTATCTTACAAAGATTTATTATCAATCTTAACATCAGATAAATTATTGAAAGGGCCTATTGTTTTGTCATAATAATGATATAAATACATCTTTACTTCTCCTATGGTAAACATATAGCTTACATATTCTATGAATAGTAACAGCTGTATTCCGATTAAGAGACTAAAAGACATTCTAAAATTTCCCTGTTTTTCTAAGTGTACTTTTTCTAAAATAGGATGTCAATATACTCGCTTCAAACCCATCCATAATTTCTATAACCATTTTCCTGTAATTATAGCAATGTAACGAGAGATAGAGATACTAAAAATTAAAATATGGTAATAAAATAATAAAAACAGCTATAAATAATTTATATTATAATAGTTGACTAGGACAACTGTAGTATTAGTCAACTATCATGAATTATAACATTTAAATTGACACTAGCTAAATTTGAAGGGAGGAATAGATATGGATCATATGTCAATTATAGTACGATCTTTTCGCAATTTTACAGAAAAAAAATTAAGAGAATTTGATTTGACTCATGGAGAACAGGTTATCATTATGTTTTTGTCATCACATGAAAATGTAAATCAGGATACTATTTCAAAAACATACATGATTGATAAAGGTATGGTAGCAAAAACTTTAAATAAGCTGGAGCAAAAGGGTTGTATTCTGAGACAGCAGAATCCAGAGAACAAGAGAGAGAATATTATTACTCTAACACAAAAAGGCGTAGATATGCTTATCAATATGCATGCCATTTATAAGGAATGGAACGAGATACTTCATGAAGGTATAACCAAGGAAGATATTGCCTATGTTAAATCAATGACTAACAGGATGGTAGAAAATGTTGCTAATTACTTAAATTAGAGGTTAGAAGGAGGATGTTTAGTTAGGATGAAGAGTAAAAAAATGAATTTAGGATTAATCATGGTCGTGTATCTCTTGGGTATATTTATGGGAGCTATTGATACTGGAATTGTAACACCTGCTAGAACAATTATACAAAATGACTTAGGGGTAAGTGGAAACACAGGAATATGGATGATTACTATTTATACCTTGGCCTATGCAGCAAGTATCCCTATTATGGGTAAATTGGCTGATAAGTATGGTAGAAAATACATATATTTAGCTAGTATATTTCTTTTTGGTTTAGGTTCTTTGTTCTGTGGTTTGTCACAAAGCGTAGGAAGCTTTACTGTATTATTAATAGCAAGAGTTGTTCAGGCCATTGGAGGTGGCGGAATTCTTCCTATTGCTACTGCGGAATTCGGTACAACATTTCCAAAAGAAAAAAGAGGTCTTGCCCTAGGGTTGGTAGGTGGTGTTTATGGTGTTGCCAACATCTTTGGGGCATCAGCAGGTAGTGCAATCATTGATATCTTTGGACAACATAACTGGCAATTTATATTCTATATTAATGTTCCAATCACATTATTTATTTTAATTGCAGGATTTTTAACCCTGCAGAATACAAAAGAGAGTTCTGTTAAAAAGATTGATCTCTTAGGGATTACTATACTAACTTTTTTGGTACTTTCCGTTCTATACGGACTGAAGAATATTGATTATTTTGATTTTGTTACTACATTTACTAGTATAAAAGTTTATCCATATTTAATTGTCTTTATTGTTTTGCTCCCTATATTTATTATCATAGAGAAAAAAGCTGAAGATCCAGTAATGAATATTTCTTATTTTAAGAATATAAAGATTATTATTACCTTTGTTATTTCTTTTGTAACAGGAATTATATTGATGGGAACTGTATTCGTGCCTCAATTTTCAGAAAACTCACTGAGAATTGCTTCAGGAAGTGGTGGCTATTTTGTTATTATATTAGGAGTATTTGCAGGTCTTGGAGCTCCATTTTCAGGAAAACTGATCGATAAATTTGGTGTTAAATTTGTTCTAAGAATTGGTTTTATTGGTTCCATCCTAGGATAAGTATTTCTTATATTCTATGCAGCACCACACCCAAGTCTTTTTACAGTAGTGGTATGTTTAATTCTTCTTGGAATAGGAATTGGATTTACTATGGGTACACCAATTAATTATATGATGCTTGATAATACCAAGATGGAAGAATCGAATTCCGCCCTTGCAACAGTATCCTTAATTCGTTCTATTGGAACTGCCATTGCGCCAGCAATTATGGTGGGTTTTATTTCTCACGCTGGAATGTCAGTGCAAGGCAATATTATGAGCCTCCTACCCGATGAAGTATCTATTCCTCCTCTTCCCTATGCCCAGGAATTAACTGAAGAATTTAATGAATTTAAAGCAAATCCTTCGTAAGCGCCTAATTTAAGGGTAGATTTTAATTAGCGCTATTTATCATTATAATTGTTATTAGGAAATGCGAACGTTTTACTCCAATCCCTTTGCGAGAACGCAAGCATTTTACTCTATTTTGGAGGCTAACAGTTATGAAATCAAAACGAGTTTCTACCGATGAGCAATTCCGGCTCATCATGGAGTGCCGCCAGAGCGGTCTCTCCGACTACCAATGGTGCAAAGTGAATGATATTAATCCTAGTACCTTTTATAATTGGATAACTCGACATCGCAAACGCGGAGTGGAAATCCCCATGCCATCTGATCAGGTAAAAAGATTATCTACTCCTTTACAGGAAGTGGTCAAGGTTGATTTGATACCGGATTCGATATCAGTATCGGCTCCTATGCAAGTAGAGCAAAACACATGTATTGTTCCCAATCAAGCGAGCAAAGAAACGCCAGCTGTTGAAATTCTGATTGGCAACGCAACAATCCGTTTTTTTAATAGCACAGACAAAAGTTTGATTGACACTACCATCAGATGCATGGGAGGTGCCATGTTATGTTAGGCGATATTTCCGCAGCAACCAACATCTATATCATTACAGGCTATACCGATATGCGAAAGTCCATAGATGGACTCTGTGCAATCATTCTAGACCAGTTGAAGGCGGATCCAGATAGCAGATCGATTTATCTATTTTGTGGTAGACGATGTGATCGTATCAAGGTTTTGCTCCGAGAACCTGACGGAATGGTTCTCCTCTATAAACGGCTTGACGTTGTTCAGGGAAAGTACCGATGGCCAAGAAATAGTAATGAGGCAAAAGCAATTACCTGGCAGCAATTCGATTGGCTTATGTCGGGGCTTGAAATCGAGCAGCCAAAGGCTCTAAAAACTGCATAAAACCCTTGATTTTGCTAGCTTTTTTACACTTTTTGTGGTATACTTTTTATAGTAAACTAAGGAGCAAAAAACGTGGCAAACAGTAGTAAAGATATCCAGCTCATTGAGCTTAAAGATATGATTTCACAACTTAATACTACAATTAAAGCACTTACGGAAGCATTAAATAAACAGCAAGCCGAAAATGATAATCTCAAAGCTGAACTGGCTTGGTTTCGCCAGAAGCTCTTTGGTGCTTCCAGTGAACGCCGCATGGATGATGTCGCAGGTCAATTGAACCTTTTTGACAACTTTCCAGAGGATGAGAAGCCGGTGGAATTAATCGAACCGGAAGTTATTCCCGCTCCAAAAAAATCTCGTAAAAAGAAACCTACTTTAGCAGAACAATTCAAGGATATCCCGACCAGACAGGTGAATGTAGATACCCTGACCGAAGAGGAAAAAGCATGTCCTATCTGCCAAACACAAATGGTTCCGATTGGAACAGAATTAATCCGCAGCGAAATAGTTTATACTCCGCCAAAGCTGGAGCGTATTGAATACATGGCAACCACGTATTCATGCCCAGAATGCAAGGACACTGAAGAAACACAGTTTATAAAGGATAATGGAACTCCCGCATTGATTCCAGGAAGTTATGTTTCGGAATCACTGTTAGCATATATTATTTATCGAAAGTATGGATTGTACATTCCTCTTTATCGCCAGGAACAGGATTTTCTGCAGATGAGTGCTCCAATAGGGCGTACATCTATGGCTCACTGGATCATTACAGTCGGTAGCGAATATATCCGGCCGCTGTATGATTACTTCCATCGAGAGCTGTTAAAACGCAGATTCCTTATGATGGATGAGACACCGATCCAGGTGTTGAAAGAGGAGGACCGGAGGGCACAGGCGAAATCCTACTTATGGGTTGTCCGAACCGGTGAAGATGGATTAAATCCAATCATCCTCTATAATTACACTCCTACAAGAGCAGGAGAAAACGCCAAACAATTCCTAAAGGGAGTTGAACCCGGATTTTACCTAATGGCAGATGCATACCAAGGCTACAACAAAGTGAATGATACCAAGCGTTGTTGCTGCTTTGCGCACATCAGGAGATACCTATTGGAGGCTATCCCGAAGGGCCATGAGAAGGATTACAGTCATCCAGCGGTGCAAGGAGTCATGTATTGCAATAAGCTGTTCGAGTATGAGCGAATCTATAAGGAAAAAGGACTCTCATACAAACAGATAGGAAATCGTCGCCTCAAAGATCAGAAACCAGTCGTTGAGGGCTTCTTGGCATGGATAAATCAAGTCGCACCCGGAGATAATGCCAAACTGAAGAAAGCAATCACATATATCAAAAATCGCCGAGACTTACTTATGACTTATCTGGAAGATGGTCGGTGCAGCCTGAGCAACAACCTTAGCGAAAATGCAATCCGTCCAGTAACTGTAGGTCGTAAAAATTGGCTCTTTTCAGATACTCCGGAAGGAGCAACTGCTAATTCGCTCTATCTCACTATTATAGAGATGGCAAAGTCATATGACTTAAATCTATATGAATATCTGAAGTTATTATTAGAGAATCGTCTCAGCAAGAACATGACAGATGATGAATTAGCAAAACTTGCACCTTGGAATGAAACAGTGCAAGGACTTTGCAAGAACAAAATGAAGTAAAATGCTCGCATTCCGGAATTCTAGCAATAGGATCCGGAATTAATTTATGGTATACCCTAAAACTATGCGCTTACAATCCTTCCATGGCGGATAAGCTTGAGGGAATCGATATATCCAATTTAGCCTCAATGGAAACGATGAAAGTTGATATAAATAACAATACCGGTAAATATCTGTTGCCAACTGATATTATTGCTAAATTGCAAGCTTCTGATGTTACAAGCATTACGGATATTACCAAAGAGATGGCGGAGTATATGTTTACACAAATGACGCCTTCTATCATTGCAAAGATAACAGATGGAATTGATACTGGAATAAATAATATCAATGATTATATACCACAATTGGAACAGGCAATCGCTGGTATGGAAGGTGTCCCGGCACGCCAAGATGCAGTTGAGCAGATGAAAAATGCAAAGTTAGAAATGACAGATACAGTTGATAAAATGACTACCTTAGAAGAGGCTATCCCAGCAGCCTTTGATACTGGAAAAGATAATTATTTGAAAGAGATTGAAGATAGAAGAAGTACAATTGAAAATGAATTTCAACTGACTTTAAATAAAGGATTTAAACAGATTTATTCTACTGTTGCTATTGCTTCTTTACTAGCTTTAATCGTTATGATATTTTATAAGGAAGAGAAGAGAGCAAAAAACAGTGGAAGTTTCTATAAGCTATAGATAAATGAGGCTGTGGCAAAATGAAAGATACCTATAAATAACAATCTGTCTGTCAAAGGGCAGCTGCTAGGAACGTATCATTAGTTGGCAACTGCCTTTTTGGCAACATAATCAATGACATAAATTAATTACGGTAAGCGGATAATTCTTTTATGCTGTCTTCCATAAAATCACACCGTCCCTTTTAACATTCTTATAGAATGGGAGTATATCCTCCCATTTTGTATATTCATCATGATCAATATCAATAATAGAGAATACTTTGTCATATTTCAAATCCAGGTCTAAAGCAAAATCGATTAATTTATCTTGTATAGGCTGACTTTTTGCATTTTTCAATATGATGGCAATATCAACATCGGAATCATCGGTCTCTGTTCCTCTGGCAACAGAGCCATAAAGGATAATGCTTATCAATCTATCATGAAAAATGTTTTTTAGTCCTTCAATTAATTCATTTGTAATCATGTAATTCATGACTCGTCACCTCCTCACATCTTATCTTAAGTTTATCACAATATTACAGAATTATCTACTTTTTGAATAAATAAAATTGTAAGAGTACGAATCCTACACACTCAAATACTGATAAATAGGAGATTTGCGGCTTCTGTTTTATATGAACTACGTTCACACATGGGAGGTGTGATTTTACATCGATATTGATTAGTTAATGTATAAGACACTAGGCTTTTCGTCATAATATTAAGATAGTAGGAGATTATTCATTTCTGATAAAGGCATCAAGGATTAAATTCTTAAGCAATAATTGTCTTTAAGAACGGAATTTATTACATAGCAGCTACAAGTAGTGCATAAGGTTGTAGATACTGTGAATTTCCTATCATTTAAATGTTGATACAGTTGTTAGTTATTATTGTTTATAATACTGATTAATATCGTTTGTCTTTTGACATCAATATATTTAACTAGCAAGGATATTTTATATTCCTCCTTTAATAAATTCCAAAAATGCTTAAGATTGTCTTCAATATTATCATATAGTTTTAGAATAAATGGTTCTCCGCAAAATGAGGGAAGAGGATTGCCATCATCATTATTTGCCCTTTCCAAATTATAATATATAAATTGCATTTTTTATCACACACAATTACTGATAAATAGATAAGGAGGTTTGCGACTTCAGTTATTTATCTTCACATATGTTTGCACATATTAATCCATAAATTGAATCATACCTGCTCCAAAGTATTCATTTGGTCTTTCAATAAAATTAAACTTTTTATAAAAATCTTCTTTACCTTTCGCTGCCATCAAGCATACCATTGTTCCTTTGCTATATGATTCTTTAATATGTGTCATAATTTCTGTCATTATTGCCATTCCGATTCCACTACGTTGATAAACTGGTTTTACCATTATGTCTTGAATATATAGTGTAAATGCACCATCTCCGATAATCCTGCCATATCCAACTATATCATTCCCATGCTCAGCACAAATTGAAAAAAGCGTATTATTAAGACCTTTTAATACTAATTCTTTATCAGGATAATTCCAGCCTACTGATTTTCTCATATCTATAAATTCATCAGAAGTAATTTTTCTTTTAATAATATTAATACCGTCCATTTTGATTACCCCCATACAACTAGGAACGGAATATCTAAGACCGATCCAATTTTTATTCGATTAATTAAAAATCATCTGAACAAAATAATACAAACCATTCTGCCAAACTAGTGACGTCTAACAGTAACGTTACATATGGCTAGTCTTTTAGTTTCTTTCAATGCACAAGTTATTTTTGCTGTTCCAGCGCAAACTCCAGTAACAATATCTGTTTCATCGACAGTTGCAACATTTGTATTACTTGAACTGAAGATAACAGCCTTTTTATTCCCGGTTACATTAATACTATTTCACGTACTCATAGAAGTCCGGAACCTCTTTCCAATTACTTTCATTCTCTGTACTGATAATACGCTCTATTCCATAAATTACGAAACCGTCTTTTTGCTCAATTCTGTAATCCATTGGAGCACCTCCTTTTAATGTTAGATGAAAAGAGATACGCGGATAAGCTTTCAATGAAGTTCTGATTTTTATTTGTTGATTAGTTCGTTACTTCTCTGGAATTAATATAATTCCAGAGTTTCTCTTTTTGTTCCATCCCAAATTTTAGTATATTCCAAAGAGAATCTACCGCATAAGGACCAAAGCATTGCATATATGAAATATGCATAAAAATTGCTCCATACCATAATAAATCATATTCATTTTCTAAAATACTATCATTTCCGTAATAACCTGCGAGGAAAGCTTTTGCCAAATCAAATCGATAATGCATTTCTTTAGTTGAATGATTAAAATCTACAAACTGCATTATAAATGCCCATCCTAAATCAAGGTATCGACTACCTATACCAGCATCATCTAAATCAATAAAAACCACTTCCCCAGTATTTCTTCTCATCGCATTGTGAGGTCCAATATCAGAATGGATAAAGCAACAATCATACTCGTTAAAATCAGGTAATGTATCAAGGATTTCATCAAATTCTTTCTTGAATTCTTTGTCTTTAAACCAATCATAAAAACGTTCTTTATTTGGGTTTAATGAAGAGATTCTTGAATAATCTGTAAACGAATGAAGCGTTCTAACTAATCTTCCAAGCTCAAATTCATCCTCAGCTATTTCTTCTAAATTATTTCCTTCTATAAACTCCATTAAATAAAACCAATACCCCTCAATATGGATATACTCAAAACCTGTTGAAGTAACCAATATATCAGGAGCAATATTCCCTTTTTCTTTCAGAAATTTATGTGCAGAAACATTACTAATGATGACTTCCTCCAAAACAGTATCGGGAATTCCTTTCAGCAACATCTGATTATCGCCATCAGATATTTTAAGTATGATACGTGACGATTCTTCATGATATTGCTTCTCTATTTTAGGATTGATAAGACACCATTGAATCAAAATGTTTTTGAGTATTTTTTCCCTTTCTAATAGCATTATATCCACGTATAATCCAATTATCCTCTTAGAGAGGGTGGTTGGATTATTTTCCTTTCTCCCAACCTTTTTGTTGGGGTAATTTGAATAACTCGTTCATATTAACCTCCAAACCATTGTTTTGGTTTTAGTATAAACTATTCCCCAACGATAGAGTCAAGAGGATATAAGTATAATATAGAATACTAACATTATAAAACAGATTATAGGTTCATCCACTTCTGATTAATGTTCACATAATAGTACACATATTTTTATGCAAGAATATAAAAAGACTCTTCAAAATCAATGCAACAAATTGGAAGTTATTGAACTCAGACCAATTCATATGAGACTATTTGCTTGGCAGGATGAAATTCAATAATCCCCAAACGATTAATCTGCCCTGAAAACGGAAGTGCCCTATCTGCCAAATACTTTATAGCAGTTTCTAACTTCTCCTTGGGGATTTCTTTAGTTAATTGACAGTCTGGTTTCCATATACCATTATCAAAATAATCTACACCATATGTTTTTGAATACAAGTCTACTTTTTTACGAATTTTTTGATGAAGGTTGAGTATTTCAGTTGACACAGCAATATCTATATTTATAAACGGCATATCATTTGGGTAAAAGCTATATGATTTAAACTGAATTGGAATCTTTTCTTGATTTTTAGCCAAACTTTCAAGTATTGTTTTAACCCTATCCAAATCTAACTGTTCATATATAATAAATTTAAAATGAGGATTATTTTCCGATTTATACAAATAATCATCTACTCCGATTTCAGCCATCCCTTTCCATAATTCTCTTACTATAACGTCGGACTTATTATCAAAATATCCGACTATTGCATATCCCATAACATAATCACCTCTCCAAATTCAAATTATATGTAATCATTAAATAATATTACCATATGAAATAAAATAAATAAATAAATTTTTCCAATAATCTGTGTACATCTTTTTTAAAGTGAATCACATACACTTCCTAAAATTGTGGAGACTTTCTTTCGTATAAAATTAAATTAACTAAATGGACTAGTCTTAGTTGGTAATCAATCGTAGTGATGCTGCCGCTGTCCAGATAGTGGTGCATTTGAAAAAGGAAAATGATTCGGAGTGCCGATCTATCTCTCTTACCAACGCAGCAAAGGATATTATAAAAAAGCTAGAGAGTAGGGGTTTCCCTTCCCTCAGTTTTAACTTATTTGGGGATATTAAAGTAAGCTGTTTTACGTAGATTTCAAGTTGATTTTACTGATTTATGGTAGTAAGTTCTTCATGCAAAACCGTATCATGAAAGAAATATCATAATTCGGAGGATTATAATGATAGGAACAGTTGAATTTGAAATAAAGAGAAATTATCGTAAACTAAAGCCATCGGGGCGAAAGGTTGCTGATTATATATTAAAAAATCAAGATGATATTGAGCAGCTTACAATAACTCTTTTGTCAGAACGAGCGAAGGTTAGTCAGCCAACGATTATACGATTTGCTAATTCTATTGGAATTAAGGGGTTTAAGGAATTAAAATATCTTTTAATACAGGATAATGTTAAGAAGATTGTTACCGAGAAAGAACTAAGTCCACTTCATGGATATTATATAGATGAGCAGGATCGATTAGAGGATATTCCGTCAAATGTTATTACTACTACTATTAAGACTTTGCAAGATTCATTAAGCAGTTTATCAGTTGATGAATACACAAAGCTTATAAAAGCCATATGTCAAGCTAAAAATGTATTTGTATTCGGTGTTGAAAATTCACATTGCACAGTAAGTGATCTAGTTACTAAGTTAGACAATGTTTAAAATGACTTGTGTCATGTAGCGACACAAGTCATTTTGGTCTATGTCAAGAAAAAGTAGAAGTTAAAGAGAAAGTCTACCCTAAAGAATAAACTTTTTCCTATTAAGCGTGAGACGGGATTCGAACCCGCAACCCTCGCCTTGGCAAGGCGATTTGGTATATTCTTATGGTACCGTCAACAGCCTTTTACGGCACATAACGACCATTCCAAAATGATTCAATATATTCTATTATTTCATCATCTTGAAGTGTTTGAGCAATGTAGTCATACCATTTACTACCTACAGGAGGAGAGGATATATACTCCATCGTTCCATCGTCCCGAGATATGTGCTCATCATGCCCATAGTTTTGCAACTCATTCACATATGCGAAAAACCCCGACACACTGTTAATATACTTAAATTCTTCTCTTTGCCGAATTTCAATTTTCTCCATAACAGCTTCAAGGGTTCGCCGCCTCATCTCGTCGTCCATTCTGTTAAAAGTGCTGTTGCAAGCTAAAAATATCTCCTTGGAAAGGATTTCCCTCTCCCGTGCATACGCTTCAACATCATAATCAAATTGTTGCTTACTGTCTTCAAAAGAACGTACCGGCATGAACTCACTTTTTATATAACTTTCCAGCAATACCTTTGGGAAATCCTCTCTTGTACGCATTTCGTCAACAGCATTAAACCATGATGATATGTTCTCTATGTAATATGAAGGAAATTCATACGCGTTGGGAGGGTACTTTGGCATATGTCCTACAAGCCGTACAAGATCTTCTGTTGCGGCTTGTTCTAACGCTTCTTGTGGGATATAAAATCTTACACTCTCATAAGCCTTATTATAATCTTCATGATCCCGATATGAGTAATCATTTAGGTTAAAAGGATAATCAAGATACCCTTTGGACAACCACTCTTTTGCAGGATGTATAAGTTGGGGGTATTCTTCAACATTGGGATCAATAAAATATGTCGGAACCGGTTCCAAGGACGGTTCTACAGTTTCATGTTCCGTTGGCGTAATATAGCTGTTTTCCGACTGAGAATCGGCGTTGGTATCTTTTACTGATAGGGGATCAGTAACGCCGGTACAAGCAGCCATGATTGCCATAATAACTATAATAGGGATTGTAAGGTGTTTTTGCTTCTTCATGAAGACGTTCTCCTTAATTCTTCTTTCCTATCTTGAAAAAGTTTAGTTAATGCCTGATTATATAAGTCTAAAAATGTTAGTCAAAGCCTTGAAACAGAGCCTTTTAACTGATTGTTAGTAACAGTCAAATCAATGAAACTAGAGGGGGATTCATTAGGAATACTCAATAAGCTTTAGTAAATTTGTTAATGAGATTTTTAACTAAAATATTAACTGGTCAGTGAGATAATGCTGCCTCCTTAAAATAATCAATATCATTAGGAAAATTATAGTCTCCTTCATCTAAGAGAGTGATTATTTGAATGCATGCATTGCGATAAATCTTACCTCTAATTTCAAGAAGTTTACTACGAGTTCCATTTCCCCAACTATTCTTTTCAGGAGTAGTGGGGTCAGTTTGATAATCTCCTAATACTAATGTTTCAAAAAAATCATTATTATTATCAAAAAAACCTTCAATATAATTATCAAATTGCTCAATATCATCCTTATCCTGTTGATATACTGCTTTAATTTTTAAGATATTAAGAACTTTATCATATTCTTCCTTCCATATTTCATAATACCGTTCTTGATAATTACGAAATTCTATTCCACTATAACTCCAATCTGTAACCAAAGACAAATAAGCTTTATCAATTGGATTTTCCATAAGGTCAGAATAGTAATATGGCACTGAAATTTGAGTAGTATCTTCTGATTTATTAGGGGTTTCACTTGGAATTGGAGTAGTAGCCGTACTTTTTTGAATTATTTCAGTTGGAAATGTTTCTTGAGTGTTATTCAATTCTAATTTATTATCTTGACTATTTTTGTATTGATACTGCCTATTTGCTAAAAAAATAGTCGATGATAGTAGTATAATATTTAATAATGCTGATGCAATTAATATCCTTTTTAATGTCATTATATTAATCCTCATTTCATTCAATAATATATAAGCTATTATATCCATATAATGTATATTTTTCAACATAAAATAGACTGTCTAGGTAGACAAGAATATTTTATAGCCTAGTTATAAATTCTAAAACTGATTCATCGTAATAATCTGTATTTATAACAGTTGCCATACTAATTCCAATGATGGTTACTAATCACATTTATGTATGAGTAAAGGGTTATTGGGGATTTTATATACCATTTTTTATATATTGGACAATTACTGTTATACATCACAAGATAAGCAGAAAACATCAAAGCAGATCGTCAACGCTCTTTCGGAGATGAATGGAAGTGACATACTCATGGGTACTCAAACCAACTAATATGAAAAATCCTCAGAAGCCTTGATTCAGGATTTCTGAGGAAAATAGTTAAAACACGAGACGGGTCGATCAAATCCCCGCATACAAAAATACTGATAAATATGAGGTATGCGGGTTCTGTCATTTATCTGCACACATGGGATGTGTATTTTGTCTGAGAAAATTAATTATCTCCAAGCCTCATGTTCTTTGATAGATTCAAACTGGTTATCACCAAAAATCTCATCATATGTCTCATAACGCCAATCATTAATTGCTTGCCACAAATATGAAATTCTGTCAGATTCAATTAATTTGTCAGTATTGTTTGATATAAATGTTATCGGGAAAATTCCATTTTCTTTCGTTATAAATTCCATTTTACCTATATACACATTTTTACCATTCTCATTTTCCATATATATGTTAAAATCGAGACACCACTCTGTTTCATGTCTATATGCTGATACAAATTTAGAACCAGTAATTTTATAACCATTAGTGACTAACAGTTGCATATCGTTGATAAAATATTCCTTAGCAATTTTCTGATATTGATTTATTTCTACTGGATAGTTCTGAGCTGCATTAGTATAAGCGTATTCCATATCAAAAAATTCAAATGCTTTTTCATAATTTTCATTCTTTATTGCATTTAAAAATTGCTTAGTCTTATGTATATCGTTAAAATTTGTAAAGCAACGTCCCTCACCTCTAATTTCATTCTTAATCATAAGCACAGGCGCTACCAATAAAATCACAGCAGCTAATGACATAATCCATAGTCTACGAATTTTTTTAACACCCCTTTTTATAATGATTTCTTCATGCTTTTCTGGTTTTAAACTCTCATCTTTAATTTCATCTATAATCGGAACTTTCATATATTCATAGCTATCTTTACATTTTTTACATTCTTCTAAATGTTCGTCTACAAGCTGTTTACTTTCTATACTACAACAATTATCGATATATATGGGTAATAAATCTTTGATAACATTACAATCAGTTTTCATTTTGTTCCTCCAATCTTTTTGATAAATATTCTTTTGCACGATAATAGGTGACTCTTGCCCAGCTTTCAGACTTACCCTTATCTTTGGCAATCATTTTCAATGGGATATTTGCGTATATATGTAGAATCAAAACATCCCTATAAATTTCTGGCATAGATAATAATTCTTTTCTTAAATTTCTCTTTATATCTTTATTAATTATTACATCCACTAAGCTTTCACTATCTGTTTTATATGGTATCTCATCTATATATTCAGATATGAAGTGCTTATTTCTTCTGCATTCCCTTAGCCATTCGTTTTTAGCAATAGCACACAACCAAGTATATAAACTACTTTTTTCTTTAAATGTCCCAATATGTATAAATGCTTTATAAAATACTTGTTGAGTTATTTCTTCAGCTATACTATCGTTGGAAGAAAGTTTCAAAAGGAAATGATAAACCATACTATAATATTTCTTGTATATTTCAGTAAATGACTCCATTTCTCCTCCTTTCGAATATTAGATACAGAAAAGCAAAAAACGTTACAAAAATAAAAATAATAGTGTAAAAAATGTCTAATATATTTTGTTCAATGGGAATTATGTAATTATAGGATTCTAAATTTAGGAAGCTTCGTAAAGTACACTCTGCAAAGCCACGGGAAGATCAAGGAAGTCGGCGTGTGGGCCTCGATTCTTGTTCTTCTAAATCTCAGTATATAAGAGTAGGAATCTGGTTTCAGACAGAATAAAAAGAAAGTCCATCCTGTCGGATGAACCTTCTTTTTTATTAAGTGCGATACGGGATTCGAATTCTATCCCCTCGAAAAAACACTGATAGAAAGGGGCTTTCCGGCACATACAGTTTTAACGTACTCAATCGGGTACTCAAGAACTTACATATTCAGATTTGAATAAATTAACAATAGAAATAGATTATAAAGTAGTTTCGAAATCTATTTTTTTGAATATAATTCAATGATATCTTCGAAATCTTCGTTATTATTTGTATATTCAATCTGTAAATATACAGAATTAAAGTCATAATCATTTTCTAAATTAATAACGTCATTTTCGGTACTTATAACTTTAATATCACCTTCCGCCATTTCTTTTCCGTTAATATCATGTGTTGTGGAAATTACGTCTGCATTTTCTATAGAGCTTGCTTCATTATTTTTACATACCAAAACTTTATATGTCCGTGATTCGCCTTCTTCGATTAAAGCTTCTCCAATATATTTAACTTTAAATTTTACTAAGGCTTCTCCTTTTTTAATAGATATTTGTCCATTCTCAACTGACCAATCACCATTTTGCGATATAGTTTCATTATATTTATATGAAATTGTTTTACTACACCCTGTAAATATTATTGCTATTAAAAAAATCAATATTATTTTTTTCATACAAAATTAATTCCCTTTCTATTATTTATATATCAATAACTTTTAAAATTATATCATTCATCAATAATAATGGCAACATATTCCTATAATGGTTAAACATCACATTTATGTATAGGGAGTATTGGAATTTTTTATACCATTTTTCATATATCGAACAAGTGATTCAATCATATTCTTAACATCAAAGATGAAGGGAGAAACAAAACTCAATGAGTTTAACTCAAACAATCTTTATCTCAACAGTTATATCAACATTCATAGATTTCTAAGTATGATGTGATTTTTCCTAAAGTATATTTGCCATCAATTTGACCAAATTCAGGGTCGAGATATTTTCCTTTATAATAAACCACCCAGTGCTCATATTCCGGAAGATGAACGGTAAGAATTGCAATATCGGGGATTTTGGGATTCTTTTCCGATAATCGTATATTCTTTTCTGCATGTCTTACACCGTAATGATTTAAAGCTTCAATAATTTTTCCTATTGTAATTCCAGCACTTGTATGCAGAAATTTGCATATTTCTGAGACTTCCTTATTTACTAACATTGCAATACAAGCCTGTCCACATGTTTTAAAACTGGGTTGCATAACAAGTTTTATATCGCTTATTTTTGTATAATTTTCTTGTTCAGTATTTTTGAATGGATTAATTTTTTCTCTGGGAGTTATGCTTATTGAAAGGGTATCACCATTATCTATATTAATCGTATTTCGTATTTTTTTAGTAAAAAACAAACCATAATGCCCGTTCCCTCTAGCAAGTAATTGAACATCGTTTATCTGTATTCCATTAATTTTTAAGTCAACCGAAAGGACACCCTTTTGATTAAATTTATCCCATAAATTAAAGGGAATATCTATCAAAATCCTTTCCTTCGGATTTACTGGTTCTTTGAATACGGTGCTAAAACTTAACATTGTTTACAGCCTCCTTTCCTTGTACTATTTCTTTATTTTCATTTTTTACCATAACAGGGTATAACAAGTCAAGTTGAAGCCCATCTTCACGGTCAGGTAAATTCAGTCGATTAACATAATTTAGGCTTTCTTCCAGACAACCGAACATGTTCTGATAATTGCCTTCTCCGCGGTAATCATATTTTTCACTTTTATTCACCCATTGAATGAGCCATTCCCATTCTGAAAATGCCCCCATCGGTATCATGTGTGCCGCATATAAGCCACCTTCAAAATTCTTTTTTGAAAGAGGCTTCGGAACATCCATATTATCAGGAATAGTTACCCACATCTCATATCCATGATTACCATTTTTGTCAGGCATAGGGGCAATCGATTCTATCCTAAAGAATTTACATATTAATGTTGTCTTATAATCTCAACCATTTGTGTATTGTTTGGGATTTGCGAAAGTAAATTTTTATACATTATTTTTTCTGAAAAGCGGTAGTTTTTCCTGAAAATTCTCGCCGAAAACCTTGAACATTCTGCTTGCATTTAAAATTCTGTTTTCAATATCATCACTGCTACCGTCATTATGAATCAGATGTTCAAGTGACGTACTTATGGGTATTCAAAACTCATAAAATGAAAAATCCACAGAGGCCTTGATTTTTCAAGATTTCTGTGGAAATTAGTTAAGCGAGAGACGGGATTCGAACCATAATCCCATCCTACAAATACTGAAAAGAAAGGGGTTCCATCCACTTCTAATTAATGTGCACATAACAGTGCACATATTTTTGATACTACTAAATAGTATCCATAAACCATGGAGAATACTTAACCAAGTAATTATTTAGGGAGTCCCCAAAATAAGAAATATATCACCATAGACAAAATATCTATTCCAAGAAATATAGCTAATATTATCAATACTATTTTAAAGCCCTTTTTAGTTTTTTGCTTATTTTCAACTGTCAATATTTTATCATCTAAAACCTTAGCAATAGTAATGCCTTCTTTCAGTGCTTCCTTATGTGTTTCTGATTTATTTCCAAAAACTAATTCATCTAGTGAAATCTCAAAATAATCGCTAAGTAATATTAACTTTTCCATATCAGGTGTGGAATTTCCTAATTCCCATTTTGACAATGTCTGTCTAGAAATATTTAGTTTATCTGCCAGTTCTTCCTGTGATATACCTTTTTGTTTCCTTAATTCAAACAGTTTTTTTTCGAATTCCATATTTTGTCCTTTCTTATGATTAACAATGTATAAAATGCAATGCTAATACATAATATCGGTATTATTAATATACTTGCCTCTATGCCATATATGCCCCCTGTAAAAAAATCAAAATTTGGTTTAATTGCAAACTTCAAAATTCCACTTGTAGAGCTTCCACCAGACACTTCTAATCCATATATAGTTCCTAAACAAAAATTCCATCCAAAATGAACACCACAAGCTGCTCCCAATGAATTTTCCTTAATCATTACAATGGAGAATAACCAGGAGACCAGTAGGAGATTAAGAATGGCAACCCATTTTGTAATGCCCTCTATTTCTAAAATGGTGAATACGTGTGGAATAGCAAAAGCAAAACTACTAATAAATATGGCCCATTTAGTATTTAATCTTCTATTTAATGATGTTAGGAGAAAGCCTCTACACATTATTTCTTCTGCTGAGGATTGTATGAAATAAGCCAAAAACCAAAGTAAACATGAAGACACGGAAAATTTACTAATACTCTGATAGGAACATAATCCTGATGCCATTAGAATTCCTATCATGATAGTAACCATTCCTGCCCCTGTTATTATTCCCTTAGCAATGACTATTGGTAGTTTTACATTCAATTTAATACCAATATCAGAAAGCTTTCTTTTTTCGACCATTTTTATATAACAAATAGTGAAAAAAGCAAAACCAGCCATTCCATAAAAAGGAATACGATTTACCCATTCTCCTATTGGCATCTGTCCAACTAATACATCGAATCCAAAAAATAGAAAAATTGCAATTATTATCAGTTCTAAGATAACAGCTGATAATAAATATAAAATAATAAAAGCCAATATTTTTTGAATTAAAAATTCAATAGTAGAATTTTTGGATTTATCATTAAATGGATTGATATTTTTAAAAATTATTTTCATAGCTTACCTCCTAGTTGTTTTCTAATTCAATAGTATATTAAACAACTAGAAATAGCTAACAGGTAATCTTTGCATCTATGTTATCCATAATAGCAATTATGTTAAAAAGAATTGCAAATAGTATAAATACAACTTTTCATAGATTACTATATCATATTAAGCAAAATAAATAAACTTAGTTTCCCAGTAAATTGCATACACCAACCATAGATGTGCATCGTCTACACATTTCTAATTGGTGTATTCCTCCTTTTAGAATAACAGAATACAATTCTTCTTTTCTGTCTTATTAAAGAATAAGATAAATGTGATTTAGCACATCCTTGAGATATAAAAGCTTGGTAAATGTAGAATACCGGTGCAACATTCATCTAAGAAGTAGAGGAATAGAAAACAACGAAGCTCCATGCTACGCATGGATCACTTACTCATCTTAACACTTGTATAGTGAATAATCTGAAAAATGGAGAAACCTATCTCACTGCATTCAATCGTTTGTACGAAAGCGGAGAATTCAAAGGACAGCTCAAAGCACAAGGAGCAGTGGATAAGCAAACAAAGTTCTTGGATGAATTTCTGGTGTATCCACCATATGAGAAAATAACGGAAATGAGTCTTGAGGAACAAGATATATTCATTAAAAAGGAATTGCAGGCGATTCAGAATTACTTTCCGTATTTATTTTATCTGCCAATATACATGGTGATAAGGCTTTTCGCACAAAAAGATTATTGTGGAAAATCTGATGAATGGAATCTATATCAAGGCAAAATTCCGTGCAGTCAGAAAGAAGAGCGACGGTTCCAAGTTGTATGGAAGCCACTTGAAGGATTCGGGATATGCTTTGACAGGTTGATGAAAAGACCACTCTTAGTTACATTTACAATCCCAATAAGGAACAAGAGAACCTTAATATTATGAATGAAGCTCTGTGAAAGAGCCATAAAATGAGTAAGAAAAACTAGTGCACATACGGTGCACATAATAGTGCATATATTTTATTTCTACTTTTATAACGTTTATAAATCATATTTTTTGTTCCATATAACCAGTAATAAACGGAGCATTGGGATATTGCTTCAGTGCTACAGTTTCAAATCCTTTCTTTTCATACCATTTCCTTAGTTCGTTATTATCGTTAATCATTCCTAGGCGTACATAAGTGCACCCATGTTCGATGGAATAATTAAGGCAGAATTCAAGGAGTTCAGTCCCAATCCCTTTGGATTGATATGCAGGTAAGACAACAATGTCATCTAATTTGATGACTGAATCTTTATAATGCATTCCTATATAACCTACAATTATTTCATCCAAATGATATGCAAACATTATTTCTCCGCCGTCATATTCAGCTAAGAACTTTTCATATTTTAATGTAGCCCTGCCGCTATCTGGACAATTTTCATCTGTCAGATTGAAACGAGCAGCTATTGGCTCATATGCTAAATGCATAACTTCTAGACAGTTTATATATGCACCTTCGTAACATAGTTGAGAACAATATTCGGTTAGCATTTATTAAAAAGGGAGGAAAGCCAACCCGACAATCACCAATTTATTGTATCTTGGGCGAAAGTCATCTAAAGAACCACGTTATATATAAAGAATGGTTTAAAACCCCAGACTTTATTGAAATACCGATGTATGAATCTTTGGTTGATCTTGTTTCTTTTACATATGGCGATTCATTTGTTGAAAATCACCCAGAACATCGCGACCAAACCAAATATAACGAAACTGTATGTACTTATGAAGAAATACTGCAATTAATTAGTAATAAAGGGTGGCCGCAGAATTTAGTTACTGATGATTCACCATTCTGGATTCCACGATATATAGAAGCTCAGATTTGGAGTGATGAAGTGATAGATAAGTTTCATACACAATAAGCTTAATACTTAGATGGATTTACTAGCAGTTTTTCACAATAGTGAATTAAAAAATCAAGGGATTTCGTAAGCGCAAGACGGGATTCGAACAAATCCACGCACACACAAATACTGATAAAAGGAAGTTTTTATCTACACACATACTTGCACACATAGGATGTATGTAATTTAATGCAACAATATTAATTCACATTAGGGGAAGATGACGAATAAATTCAGCTCTACAAATTGGTATTTCATTTACCCATTATGCTCATTACCTTACTCAATATAAAATAAATCCTCGAATTTTTTATCCAAGGCAATACAAAGAATTAAAGCGAGTTTTGCGGTTGGATTGAATTGACCTGTTTCAATAGAACTTATTGTATTTCGAGATACGCCAACCAATTCAGCCAAATCACTCTGCGACAAGCTTTTCTCTGCTCTTGCAACTTTTAATCTGTTTTTTAATATAAGACTTTCATTCATTATTTATTACCTCAAT
Organism: Bacillota bacterium; assembly: GCA_023443625.1. The sequence goes on from JAEZTQ010000011.1 coordinate 136,669, forward strand.
GTTGCCAACACATAGTTAACAACTGATATAACTGATGCAATACTTCCGGCAATCACTGTAACCAGATATACTTTGCTTTTTAAAAAGTGATATTTCCCATATCCTTCAGCAGCAATAAATGCCCAAAATAATGAAGATACTGCATGAAACGTACTGCTTTCTCCAAAAAACAGATTAAATATTGCTATAAATACAAATAGAAGTGAAAAGGTAATAAAACCAATTTTACGTCCTTGATTTTCAGCATATTCTATTCCCTCATCTTTTTGCGATTGTCTGCTTTTTTCTAAAATTTTTTCTTTGTTCATGACTGCTTTCCTTTCAAAGCTTTGTTGACATTTTGACAAGTTTACTTGTATAATGACAATAACAGTTCCAAGTGTACTTGTCAATAATCCTTTTTTAAAAACTATTTTTGAAATACAAAAAATCCAATATCTGCTTTGAATTTGTTGTTCGGTTCTAAACTACTTAAATCAAATTTATCACTGTAAAATTGTTCCTTTGCAATCGACTCCAATTGTGATTTACGTACAATAATAATTGACTACATACGATTGTCATAAATGTAATGATTACTGCAAAGGACCTAATCTGTTTATTTAAACGGCATTAAATATAAAAAATGTCTTGGATGCAGTTTTTATTTTTTTAAATTAGATGATATTGACCAAGATAGCCTTATCAACTTAATAAAAAGGGAATTTGAAATTTAGTCAACATTAATAATCAAATGTTATGTAAAGTTGGTTTACTATTGTTAGCAACAGCAAATGTAGAAAATTTATATAAAGGACTGGAGAATGAAAAATGAATAAAAGCTCTCTAACGGAAGATACCGTAATAGAAATTGGTAAATCTATTCCATTATCAAAATTCCGTGCTTTTTTTAAGGAAGCGACAGGAAAAGAACTTTCAAGCTGGGAATTTCAGCCTTGGTTGAACACACAGGCAGGTAAAACGCTTAAAGAAGCGATTACGGTTTATTGTAAAGCAGTGGAACGTAAAGGTATGAAAGAAATATTGTCAGAAGAAAGATTTAATATTATTTCCGATTCCAACAAGGCTTTTATTACTGCTTTTGATATTGAAATTGAAAATTTAGGATATGACTTTGGTGGTGGCATTGGTGATGGATATTGCTGGGGAAAATACATGATTATTTATGCCAAGCCAGGCGTAAAAAGCAAAAAGGTAATTGCTCGAATTTTCATAAGAGAGAATGGTATTGTTTTAAGACTATTTTTCAATAATGTTGATAAGCATTGCGCCTATATAGAAAATACACCCGGGCATATAAAGGATGTGTTTACTGGTAATCACGGGAATTGTAGTTGCAGTCCTAAAAAAGAGAATTGTCGTATGAGAAAAAACTATACGGTTGATAACAAAACAATAGAAAAGTGTAGCGGAGTTGTATTTGAGTTTTGGAACCCGACAGTAGATAAGCTGCCTGATTACATTGATTTATTAAAAGAGTTTTATCCAGCAGCAAAAATCAAGCGAACGAAATAAGCATACGCTACCATTAGTTTGATACATAACATTTTTTTCATTCAATACGAGGAAATTACATCCTATTGAATAAAAACGCTCCGCTATGGATGCGCACCTCGAAGCAAGGAAGTATATTGCTTCGCAATCCGCTCGGGCGCGAAGTGTCAGCAAGCTGACCCTTTCTTGTATTAAGTGCGAGACGGGATTCGAACTGCAATCCTATCCTACAAATACTGAAAAGAAAGGGGTTTCATCCACTTCTGATTTATGTGCACATAATAGTGCACATAATTAATGTAGCAAAATCCACCATCAAGACGGTTTAAATTCAAGGTTATAAATAGGATTTATAGATTCGTAGTATGTTCAAAATCTTATTTGATGTATCACTTATATTATTTCCTACATTTAGTATTAGAATAGAATATATCCCAAATTACAGTAGTTAAAACAACAATTATAAAAATTATAGCAAAAGGTAGCATTTGATTTTCATTCATCATTCCACTTTCCACTTTATAACCTAAATACGCCATTATAAAAAGCAAAACTGATACAATAATAAGAGTAATACCCATCATTCTGCATAATTTTTTCTTATCATACTGCTCCTGTTCTTTAGCTGACGCTGTATTATAGCCCGCAATCATCCAACTTCCTTTTCCAAAAAACATAAAAATCGCTATTATCAAAAAAATACAAGCTAATGCAATTACAAATATTACCGAACCCATACTATATCTCCCTATCCTCAAATTTACATTATATAAATAATCACTAATACAAACGCACGTTTATAAATTTTTTAATACAATAATATCATATTATTCAATATAAATATACTTAAATTTCTATTAAATAGTGTACACCAATCATAGTTGTGTATCACCTACACTTTCCGAATCGGTGTATGCTTTTTTAGCATAAATGAATGTAATTCTGTTTTCTGTCTGTAAAGACGATCAATTAAGTGTGATGTAATACCCATTGAGAGATAAAGATTGGTAAATGCAGCATATTGGTGCGATATTCGAAATGGAAATATGGAAATCAAACAACGAAGTTCCATGATGCGCATGGATCCTTCGTTGTTTTGATGTGTGGATGATGCAAGAGCGTCGCAGACCCCTCGGAGAGTGAACAGGGCAGTTGCAGTTTAACTGCCCTAGTGAGTTAATACAGATAATCTGAATTATATGAGGTGAAAATCATTTTCTGAATTCCTTTTAAAATTTGTCTGTCATTTTTATTAATGAACAAGATTAACAAATTTTAAAGGAGGAAATGTTTATGGCAAATGTTTGCATTGTAAGACATCAAGGCTACATAAAATCAAAGATGCGGTTTCCGTATCAACATAATTTCAGAACGTTGAAAAACTATGGAAACAAAAACATTCAACTAAATATTGAATTTCTAATATACTCGATTATGCTTAAGAATCTACATGTCTAAAAATAGTTTTTCAAATAAACTAATAATTGGCTTGTCTACATTTTCTTGTTCATCAATAACCGAAAGTGCTTCTTTCATTTGTTCTGATATGCTACCACTACTTATTTTAATATGATACAAATCTAAAATCGCTTGTTGAACTTCTCTGCATAAGCCTTTGGAAGCTTCCTCTTTATTACATAATAATTTTATACAGCATCGATGTATTAATCTTATTGTTTTATACCATTGTGGTCTCTCGGGAATAATACAACTTATAATATCTTTTCTCTTTACAACAGTATCAATTTTGAAACCATTATCACATAAAACCATATTTTCATCAATTTCATTCTGAAGAAATGTTTCTCTAATGTCTAAATCTACATTAATTCCATTTTCGTAGTTTAGTATCAATATTCCTTTTGGATTTTCGGTATAATTTATCATTATAATTGAATCGTATCCACTGATAATACTATCTAATACTATAGTTGAAATATTACCACTAATAGCCAAATCAATATCTGAAAATTTTTGTCCGATATTTTTCGATAATGAACCTTCAAGAAGTAAAGATAACCCATGATTTTTGCAAGTGGTTATCATATAATCAATATATTGATTGTGTAATTTTGTCGAATAATTCATACTTATCACAGCTCCCAACTATATAAATAATTTGACTATAAACTTAACTGAACGAGTAATATTCAGATGATTTATGCTGTTATTATAACACTGTATATTTTATCTATCAATAATTTTGATATCGAATCCCACTTTCTGTCATATTATTTACATAAAACTTTAGGGGGTGTCAATATGAGATGTAATAACAAAGAACGAACGTCAAAATCCTAAAAATGGACGAATATTTCCAATTAATAAAAGGCTACGAAAACTTTAGAGGAAATCCTACAAGTTCAACAAGAAAATTACATTGTATCTGAATTTGTATTCTATAATGCAGATGGCTCATGGCTTACATTACGTGCCATTACAGACCATTTAAGAAGGACGTGTAGTTTTGTTGGATTTTATTGCCAATAATCATGCTTTTCGAATGACATTAAACAGTAACTATTTAATTGGTGTGTTAAAATTGGATGTAGGACAACGAGCCGCTTTATTAGGGCATTCTGTTGATACGAATGAAGCATATTACACAAAAATCCGTATGGAAGAAAAAAAGATAATATATGTATTCTCCATACAACATCTCCACAAATTCTGATTTATCGATTCTAAACATCCTACAAATTGGAATTTATTTAGTCGAATATGCAACACCATCCAATTGGAATTGAAGTCCTTCTTCTCCCCCTCTATGAGCAAATTCTGTTTGAATAGATTTTCTAACAGGGTATTTGCCGTTAAATCTTTCTTTAATCACTTTTTCCATTATCGGAATATTCCAAATATCTCTGAACAAACAATCTATTTGCACAACATTATCCAGTCCTAATCCAACCATACTCAGCCTTTTTTCCATTTGGTCAATCGCACCATTTATCTGTGCTTCTACAGATTGTCCAACATTCCCAACACAATAATTCAAAAAATAGAAATCTCCTGCCTTAATCATTCCAGTATGAGCCCATTCTTCATTTACATCAAATCTTACAATCTCACTCATTTTCTTACTCTCCATTTTATTTATTGGTATTTCTACAACTTCTGATTTGTAAATTACTAACAATATAATATCACATAAATTTATTGTAATAAACTAAATTTATCAATAGTTGTGTACACCTACCATCAAAGTGAATTCTCTACACTTCCTCAGAAAGGTGTACACTTTACCCTTTAATTAAAATTAATTAAACTAGTTTAACATCTCTAAAAAGGCAATTTTAAAAAAAGGGGGTGAGGAATAACATCCAACTAAAATGAGATGATATGTGAAATGTGTCACGATACAAAATCCACTTAGATGAAGGTGGAATCGAAACAACGAAGCTCCATGCTACGCATGGATCCTTCGTTGTTTTGATGTTAGGATGATGTAAAAGCGTCGCAGACCCCTCGGAGAGCGAACAGGTCAGTTGCAAAACTGCCCTAGTGAGTTTAATGCAGTTAATCTGAATTAAGGTAACCGAAAGTCATTTCCTGAAAAATCCTAAAAAAGAGCTCCTTTTTTAATTCGTCTGTCATTTTAATTAATGAAACAGATTAACAAATTCTAAAAGGAGGAAATTATTATGGCAAATATTTGCATTATAAGACATCAAGGTTACATCAAATCAAAGATGCGGTTTCCGTATCAACATAATTTTAGAACACTCAAAAACTATGGAAACAAAAAATTGATCTTAAATGACTTGTTCCCAGAATGAAAAGCAGAACGTCTAAAGGACAAAAGTCTTAATATTAAAACTGTCAAACGGGATACTGAGCATTGGAACAAGTATTACAAAGAGCATTCTATCATATATGTGCCGATTTCGAGGCTGACCACCAAGATGCTGAATGATTTCTTTAATTCTACCATTACCAAATTTAATCTCTCTAACAGAGAATACAACAACATGAAAAGCATAATGATTGCACTAATGCGGATTGCTATCGATGAAGAGATTATTGTGGAAAATCCAATGAACGGAATCTATATCAAGTCAAAGTTCCGGGCAGTCAGAAAGAAAAGTGACGGTTCTAAGTTATATCTGAATGATGAGTTTGATACTTTAGATACCCATCTTGAGAATGAAAGCACAATTGAAGCATTATGTATTCGATTAATGTTTCAACTAGGTGTTCGCATTGGAGAGGGTGTTGCACTTAAATTCTCTGATATTGAGTATGGAAAGATAGCTATTCAGAGGATGGAAGAAAAGGTGCTTGTCTATGACGGAGAGAATTTTAAAAGTGACGGAGTCCAGATAGTGGAACATCTGAAAAAGGAAAACGACTCAGAATATCGTTATATTTCTCTTACTGATGTAGCAAATGAAGTCATAGGAAAAGCAAAAGAGCTTAATCCTAATGGCGAATTTATCTTTGAAAGAAATGGTGAGCGATTAACTGCAAGAGCGGTAACTTATTGGCTTAGTAAGTATTGCAGAGATGCAGGAATTACATACAAGAGTCCTCATTGCACAAGAAGGACTACTGCAAGTCGCTTAAGTACGAAAGGAATGCCTCTTGATAAGATTCGGGATATGCTAGGACAAGTTGATGAGAAGACAACCCTTAGCTACATTTACAATCCCAATACAGAACAAGAGAACCTTATTATCATGAATGAAGCTCTGAAAAATAGTGATAGACAACACACAAAATAGGATTGCACATACGTGCACATATCAGCGCAACAAAAAATCCCTTGAAATTGAAGGGATTTCGTAAGCACGAGACGGGATTCGAACCCGCGACGTCCTCGCAGTGTCTTTGCTTCGTAAAGTACACTCCGCAAAGCCACAGGAAGAACAAGAAACTCGGCGTGTGAGCCTCGATTCTTGTTCTTCCAAGTCTCAGTTTGTGAGAGTACGAATCTGATCTAGTATTTGAATATGAAAAAAGACCCTTCTATCGAAGAGTCCTTTTTCATATTAAGCGCGAGACGGGATTCGAACCCGCGACGTCCTCGCAGTGTCTTTGCTTCGTAAAGTACACTCCGCAAAGCCACAGGAAGAACAAGAAACTCGGCGTGTGAGCCTCGCTTCTTGTTCTTCCAAATCTCATTCTTTGAGAGTACGAATCTGGTTTCGGACAGAATAAAAAGAAAGTCCATCCTGTCGGATGAACCTTCTTTTTATTAAGCGCGAGACGGGATTCGAACCCGCGACCCTCGCCTTGGCAAGGCGATACTCCACCACTGAGCCACTCGCGCATATTATGTTCTGTGCTGTTGGTGTTTTTCCTAAGCACATGTCATAATATACTATAGATTTAATTGTTTGTCAAGGTTATAAAGGGAAAAATTTTTAATTTTCCTTATTATTTATATTTTATATATAATTCATCCAATTGTTATAGTGCGGACATACTCATTATTTTGAAAATGTTTACTTTTTATGGTGTCAAGGCGATTTAAGGTAATGTCTACCCATAATTCCTCTGCAGCAACTAGCAGGTTAGCTAACATAATGCCCATATCCACCATTTTGCCAAAATCTAGTGCCCGGGCAATCATGACATTTTTCTTGGTAAATACATGAATACGATTTTTGTATACCACAAAGCGCCAAGGCTGACTATTAAAACTAGAGGGGGCAAGGCGAGCTGCTTCTAGAACCTTCTTGATGTCTTCGTTAACCTCCTCCTTATACACCACAACTACATTTTCTGGTAAGCGATTTGCCTCAGAGCCTTCACGATATAAGGGGAGAGTAGTTTTACCGAAAGCTAGCGCTGCAACATATCTATATTTCATTGTTGATTTTAGCCCAAATCCAGGGTTAGTTAACATAAAGCATGTACCCAGGCCTTTTGATACCATATAGAGATTTAATTGCTGCATCAAGAAGCCGGCATTAAGTAGATAGTCCTCCTTTTCCTCAGAGGAGATACATATATAATAAGGTGCTTTAATATGAAAGGGGCCACGAAAACCTTGCTTTGTCTCAATATTGCTTACTAACTTAAATTCAACAGCGATACCCTCAATTAACATTGGTAGATTGTTAGCATATTCAAGAATATCGGAAAGAATATCCCATTCCAGTTTTTCCTTCTGATAATGTCGTATAGATTTTCTCGAAAAAATAGCATCAAATGTGTTCATTTTACAGTCAACCTTCTTCCTTGCTCCCAGCTTCACTTATTTCATGGATTTTTTTCTTATAATATAAGGGTGAGACACCATAATATTTTTTAAATAATTTACTGAAATGATATACATCATCATATCCGACCTGATTAGCAATACTCTTTATGCTGCCACAATTTGAATTTAATAATATATCCTTTGCTTTATCAAGACGAATTTTAATAAGATAATTTATCGGTGATTCTCCAGTTTCTTCTTTAAATATTTTTGAAATATAAACGGGGCTCAGATATATATTATGTGCAATTTGTTCTAAAGATATCTTGTGTTCATAATTTTCATTTAAATAATTTATGATACGGTTAACTGCATAACTTTTATTATAGGATTCAAAATTATAACCCTTCTGATCTGTCTTTTCGACATCGGATATTTCACGCATGACTAATAAGAGCATTTGCATCAAATGTGTTTTAAACATGAAATATCTGCCTATCTGATTACTTTCTCTCTCTGCAATCATAGCGTAGCAGTGTTTTGATACTTCCTGCTTTAGTTCCGAGGACATATGTATTACATAGCCTCCATCTTTTAATTCGATTGAATTTGGAGGCATATTTTTAAAATGAAAATCTGTAAAGCCAGAGATAAACTCTATAGTAGGTTCTTTTGGGTTAGTTACGATATGGGTATGTTTGACACCGGGATTGCATATTACAAGGTCTCCTGCTTCCACATCAAATTCTTTACCCTCGATTATGTATCGCCCTTTTCCGGATAATACATATGCCAGTTCGGTGAAGTCATGATCATGATAAGCGCCCTCGGCCAACATTTTCACCTTTGAAACATAGAATACAGTAGGGTTAAAATCATTATAAGTTATATCATATTCTAAGGGCATTTTATCCTCCATTCATAAGTCGTGGTAACACGTAAGCGCTGGAGCAAGTATATTGCGAAACCACTCCCAAGACGTTTTACTTTAGATTGTCCGTTCACAGCCAATATTATATCATTAGAATTAGAAATAGGTAAATACTAATTTGTAAAATTTACAAGATTATGATTGAAATTGTTATTACAGAAGATTATATTATTATAATCGGTTGAATTACATTATTTAATAATATTATAATGAAATATTAATTAAAAATTTGAATAGAAAATTAACATATTAGACTAAAAATAGTAACAATTCGAAATTATTATCATTGTAAAAATCTTATATATAATATAACATGATAAAAGTAATAATCTACATTCTTTTAATTTTTAGATAAGCTATAATCAATAGGAAATTCATTTTTCTTATACCAATGAGGAGGATTTTTATGACAGCAATGCAGTGGTTTTTTACATTCATGAAAAAATATCGGCTCAATCTTATTTTGGGGTTATTTCTGGTAACAATTACAAGTACAATTGCAATTATTAACCCCTATGTCTCAGGTATTGTTGTAGATGAAATTATCAAAGGTGGAAATCGCGAATTATTACCACTGATGATGGGGATTATTATTGGGGCTACGATACTGCGCTCCGTAATTAAGTATTGTTTTTTAATTCTCTTTGAAAAATCATCACAGGGGATCCTCTTTGCAATGAGGGATTTTGTATATAGAAGAATGCTGGAGCAGGATTTTACTTTCTATAATAAGAATCGTACTGGTGATCTGATGTCAAGGCAAACAGGTGATATGGATGCTGTGAGACATTTTGTTGCCTTTACTATATATAATATTTATGAAAATGTGCTTCTTTTTGTTATAGCACTGATTATGATTTTTGTTGTGGATTGGCGCTTGGCATTAATTATGATAGCTGTTCTTCCTATAACAGCCAAGGTAGCAGTGAAACAATTAAAAGCTGTAAAACCCGTATTTCATAATATAAGGCAACATTTCTCCAGTCTTAACACAGCAGTTCAAGAGAATATAAGTGGTAACCGTGTGGTAAAAGCCTTTACCAAAGAAGATTATGAGATAGAGAAATTCACAAAGGAAAATGATGGATATCGGGAAGCAGAATTAAAGGCCACAAGAATTTGGAAAAAATATGTTCCGGTATTTGAGTTTATGGGTAATATATTAACGGTAATATTATTCTTAATTGGTGGTATCATGGTGGTTCAAGGACATATGTCCATGGGTAAGATAGTAACTGTCAATGGATATCTTTGGATGCTTAATATGCCTCTGCGAATGGCCGGTTGGTTAGCCAATGACTATCAAAGATTTGTAACCTCCATAGAGAAGATATACACTACAGTAACAGCAGAACCTGGTATCAGAGAGCCGGAGAAGGCCATTGAAAAGAAACGTTTTAAAGGTGATATTGTATTTAGAAATGTAAGCTATCGTGCGGAGGATGAAGTTGTATTAAAAGATATTAATTTTCATGTAAAGCCAGGGCAGACCATAGGTATAATTGGAGCTACAGGGGCTGGTAAATCCACCTTAATGAATTTGCTTTGTCGTTTTTATGATGTGACCTCAGGAGAAATTGAAATTGATAATATAAACCTTAAGGAGATGGATCTTTACTCCCTTAGAGATAATATTGGTATGGCAATGCAGGATGTCTTTCTTTTTTCAGATACCATAGAAGGGAATATTTCTTATTCACGTCCTGATTGTAGCTATGATAAGGTGGTGGAAGCAGCTAAGATTGCCAATGCCCATGACTTTATCATGCAGATGCCGGAAGGCTATGACACCATTGTAGGAGAGCGAGGAGTGGGACTTTCAGGTGGACAAAAACAGAGAATCTCTTTAGCGAGAGCCTTACTTAAGGATCCTTCCATCATCATTTTGGATGATACAACCTCAGCTGTTGATATGGAGACTGAGACACAGATTCAGACGGCATTAGGTTCGATCCATGCGAAGCATACGGTGTTTATTATCGCCCATCGTATCTCATCTATTAAAGATGCAGATCAAATTCTGGTATTGGATGATGGTAGAATCATCGAATCAGGTAATCATGATGAGCTTCTTAATAAGAAGGGTTACTACTATACGGTTTTCCACCATCAATACGGTGATTTTGACTCACTAAGCAAGGGGATATCTTCTTCCAGCAAAGTGAATTTGGAAGGAGGTAGATAAGATGGCTAGAAATAAATATGATGTGGATGAAACCCTACAAACGGAATTTAATTTTGCACATTTAAAAAGATTAGGTAAATACATAAAGCCATACTGGAAACAGATGCTCATAACCATAATGATAACATCCCTTTCAGCGATCCTTGGAATGCTTACTCCTATCTTCTTTATGAAGATTATGGACGATTATATTCCCAATAAGAATATAAAAGGCATTGTAATCCTTAGTATATTACAGCTTATAATATTCTTTATCGTCTCCCTTGTTCTCTCTCTTAAGATAAGTTTAACAGCAAGACTGGGACAAAACATGATACATAAAATCAGAAGTGATATTTTTGTACATTTACAAGAGCTGCCTTTTTCCTATTATGATGATAAGCCTCATGGTAAGATCCAAGTACGAGTAGTAAATTATGTTAATAGTCTTAGTGATTTATTATCCAATGGTATTGTAAATACCATAACCGATTTATTCAGTTTATTCTTCACCCTTGGGTTTATGTTCTATGTAAATGTAAGATTGACCCTCATATGTTTAATAGGGCTACCTCTTTTAATGATAATAATCTTCCTGATTAAGACTAAGCAAAGAGTAGCCTGGCAATTAAGTAGCAATAAATCCTCAAATCTAAATGCCTATATTGCAGAAAGTATCAATGGGATTCGTGTTACTCAAAGCTTTACTAGAGAGCGAGAAAATATTAGAATTTTTAATTCCCTAAGTGATGAATACAGAAAGTCTTGGATGAAGGCTGTTAAGCTGAACTTTTTGCTATGGCCTGCTATTGATAATATTTCTACCTGGACCGGTGTGGCTTTATATGTCCTTGGAATCTCCTGGTTAGATCAAGGAATGAAGGGAATTACAGTGGGTGTTCTAATTGCAATGATGGGCTATATCGGAAGATTTTGGGCTCCGGTTAATACCTTAGCCAGCTTTTATAATTCTTTATTAAATGCTGTATCTTATCTGGAACGTATTTTTGAGACCATTGATGAGCCTGTGCTAGTTCAAGATAGTAAAGACGCTGTAGAGATGCCTCCCATTCAGGGAGAAGTTATATTTAAAGACGTTTCCTTTGGCTATGAGGATGATATCATGATACTTAAGGGGATTAATTTTCAAGCAAAGGCAGGAGATACTGTTGCCATTGTTGGCCCTACGGGTGCAGGTAAGACTACAATTATTAATCTAATCAGCAGATTTTATAATTTAAATTCTGGAGAGATTACCATTGATGGAATTGATATTAATACTGTTACGATTAAATCTCTTCGTAAACAAATGGGTGTTATGCTCCAGGATAGCTTCATCTTCTCAGGTACTATAATGGATAATATTCGTTACGGCAATATGGAAGCCACAGATGAGCAGGTAATGGAGGCAGCTAAGACCGTTCATGCCCACGATTTCATTATGGAGATGGAGAATGGCTATGATACCCAGGTCAATGAAAGAGGCACTAGATTATCCGTAGGTCAAAGACAACTAATTAGCTTTGCCAGAGCATTGCTTGCCGATCCAAAAATCCTAATCCTTGATGAAGCTACCTCAAGCATTGACACAGAGACCGAGATTATATTACAGGAGGGCTTAAGTAGACTCCTTGCTAACCGAACCTCCTTCATCATAGCCCATCGCCTATCCACCATTCAAAATTCAACCTTTATAATGTATGTGGATGAAGGTATAGTCAAAGAAATGGGTAATCATCAAGAACTTCTAAAACTGAAGGGAAGTTATTATGAGCTTTATATGTCACAATATAGATTCCTAGAGAGAGAATAAAGATATAGCAATAGCATTTCCTGGTATACCTTGCTGATTATAGGGGGATGGGATACAATAATAAGTAAATAGATTATTGTATAATAAGGAGTTAGAGAATGGCTTTTGACTATAAAGAAATTGTCCCCTACCTTTTACATTGGTTTGAATATAATGCTCGCATTTTACCTTGGAGGGAAAAACCAATCCCTTATTATGTTTGGATTTCTGAAATAATGCTCCAGCAGACTAGAGTAGAGGCAGTAAAAGGATATTTTGATCGGTTTATTACTGCTCTTCCAGACATAGAAACCCTAGCGACAGTAGAGGAAGAGAAATTATTAAAGCTATGGCAAGGTCTTGGATATTATAATAGAGTGAGAAATTTGCAAAAGGCCGCACAGCAGATAATGACGGAATATGAGGGTAAAGTACCTGCTGACTATGATATATTAACAAAGCTACCGGGAATAGGAACCTATACCGCTGGAGCCATTGCCTCAATTGCTTATCAAATACCAGTACCAGCCATAGATGGCAATGTGCTTCGTGTTACAAAAAGAATTGCAGGAAGCTTTGATGACATCACAAAAGATAAGACGAAGAAAGAACTATGGAGTGATTTGTCAAGGATTATGCCAGAGAATCGACCTGGGGATTTTAATCAATCTCTCATGGAGTTAGGCGCCATGATTTGTCTGCCTAGTGGCAGGCCTCTTTGCCAACAATGTCCTGTAATGCATCTGTGTAAAGCTTTTCATGAAGAGACAGTACTACAAATTCCTGTTAAACCAGCGAAAAAAGAGCGAAGGAAGGAAAATCATACAATTCTTTTCATGGAATATCAGGACCGGTATGCCATCAGAAAGAGAGAGAAGAGTGGATTACTGGCAGGATTATGGGAACTTCCCAACCTGGAAGGGAGAATTACCAAGAAGGATCTAGAGCAGCAACTAAGGGAGGGTGGAATGAAATCTTTTCATATCAGTTCCTTAGGTGAGGCAAAACATATATTTACTCATGTGGAATGGCATATGATAGGATACCATATAAAAATTAATGACGAGAAGTTAAATATAGCAGATAGTATCAAGGGTGTTTGGGTAAAAAAGAAGGATATTAATGAACTATACAGTATACCCAGTGCCTTTGCCCCTTATATGAAAGTGCTGGAAGAGTAGTAGGATATAGAAGAGATATTTTTCTGTTGTAATATGGCCTATTTATGGTATTATTATAAGGTAAAAGATTTATGCTGGATCGCTTATATAATAGGAAAGCTTTACAGCAAAGGAGGTTCTATGAAGAAAATAATATCTTTATTTATAATAACGGCATTATTACTGACAGGTTGCAGTAAAGAAGAACAAATGCCTGATTTCATCCCTACTATGGCGCCGGAGAAAGAAGAAGCGAAAGAAGCTGCACCACCTAAGGAGGAGAGTGACCCAGAGGTTGAACCTTCTCCAGCAACAATTTATGTTGGTGAGACAACTACCAAATACGTAAAATTATCTAAATATAACGATACTTTAAATGTTAGATCTTCTCCGTCTACAAGTGGAGATAAGGTTGGATTTCTGGTACATACAGAAGTAGTTGATGTAATTGAGATAAAAGACGGATGGGCAAGCTTTCTATATAAAGATGCTATTTGTTATGTTAATGCGAGTTATCTCGTGGATGAAAAGCCAGCATATATTGAGCCCCCGGCACCAACCGCATCATCAGGAAGTAATAATTCATCGGAGCAAAAATCATCCAATCTGGATATCTAATTATGAAATTTTAACGTAATCAATAAATTTAATCAATGAATCAGAGAGGAAGGCATTTTTTGCATAGGCAAAGCCAACCTCTCTTTTACTTATAGGAGTTTTTAGAGGGATTTGAAAGAGTGTACCTGCCTCTAATTCTGATTGCACGAAGGCTTTTATAACACAGGCAACACCCAGGCTGGTCTTTGCAAATTCTATTAATAAATCCATACTGCTTATTTCCAGTAAATGCTTTGGGTGGATAAAATTATTTTTAAAATATTCATCAATATATTTTCGTGAAATATTGCCTTCATCTAGTAATAAAATATTGGCATTTGAAAAAATGTCAGGATTATTTTCTCTAAGCTTTAAATTATCCAAGTAGGTACCAGTAGCTACAAAGATATCTTCAATTTCTCCCAAGGAAATAAAGTTAATATCCCTTGTATTCTCTGGTTTTGCTGCCAATCCAATATCTAAGGATCCGTTCTCTAACTGCTTGATGGTATGTGAGGAGGATTGATTAGTAATTACAATTTTAATGTGCGGGTGCTTTTGTACAAAACCATTCAAATAGGGCAGAAGAAGATATTTACATAGGGTGGTGCTGGCACCAATTCGCAGATGGCCGATACCTAGTTCATGAATTCTTTTGATGCTCTCTTCTCCGCGGCTTAAGGTAGCAAAGGCATTTTTCGTATGTTCATAGAGCAGGTTTCCTTCCTTAGTAAGCTTAACACCCCGGGAATTACGAATGAATAGGGCAGTTTGTAGGTTTTCTTCAAGACTCTGTATTGCCTTGCTTACAGCGGGTTGACTGATAAATAATTGCTTTGCAGCATGTGATATATTACCTGTTTCTGCTACGCTATTAAATACATGATATAAAGATAAATTTTGTTCCATATAGACCCTCCTTGATATAACTAGTAGTTATAACTGGTATTAATAATATGTATTATAATTATATCAGATTTTATGCTAGAATAGCAATAGAAAAACATAAGAGTATAGTAGAGGGTTACAGTTCAGCCATGGAATAGAATTGATAAACTGTTTGTGCAAGTTTACTTGCATACAAGTAGTCTTTTATATTCTGTTGTGTGGCATTTTGCCAAAGGGAGATGTAGCATAAGCGAAACCTGGTTTATTGTTGAACTGTAACATCGTTTGGGAGGAAAATAATGAACTTTAACATTGCTGTTATTCCCGGGGATGGAATTGGACCGGAGATTATTAGGGAAGCGAAAAAGGTACTAGATCAAATCGGAAGAAAGTATGGACACCAATTTAATTATACTGAGGTGTTGATGGGAGGAGTATCCATTGATGCAACAGGGGAACCCCTAACCAAGGAAGCTCTTGAGACTGCAAAGAAGAGTGATTCTGTATTGCTGGGAGCGGTTGGTGGTAATGTAGGCCAGTCTAATTGGTATAGTCTACCCCCACATCTTAGACCGGAGGCAGGACTTCTTGCTATCCGTAAAGGTCTTGGCTTATTTGCTAATATTCGACCAGCAGTGTTGTATGAAGAGCTAAAGGGAGCTTGCCCCCTAAAAGATGAAATAATTGGTGATGGCTTTGATTTTGTTGTAATGAGAGAATTGACTGGCGGATTATATTTTGGTGAACGCAGTACCGTAGAAGAGAATGGCGTTAGAAAAGCTACAGATACCCTTGTATATGATGAAAATGAAATCAGAAGAATTGCTAAGTGTGCATTTGAAATAGCCCTGAAGAGGAATAAGAAGGTATGTAGCGTTGATAAGGCCAATGTACTGGATTCCTCCAGACTTTGGAGACAGGTAACGAAAGAAGTATCCAAGGATTATCCAGAGGTAGAGCTTTGTGATATGTTGGTGGATAACTGTGCCATGCAGCTTGTGAAAGACCCCAGACAGTTTGATGTTATCTTGACAGAGAATATGTTTGGTGACATATTATCAGATGAAGCTAGTATGATTACTGGGTCTATCGGTATGCTGGCTTCTGCAAGTCTTGGAGAAACAAAGCTAGGTCTATATGAACCGAGTCATGGCTCTGCACCGGATATTGCAGGCCAGAATAAAGCCAATCCCATAGCCACCATTTTGTCAGCTGCAATGATGTTGCGTTATAGCTTCGATCTGGAAGAGGAAGCAAATAGGGTGGAAGAAGCAATAAAGATTGTATTGAAAAAAAATTATCGTACCGTGGATATTATGTCTGAGGGGATGATTTTAGTAGGTACCAAGGAGATGGGAGATTTAATTATTGCTGAGTTATAATCTCATCGACCTCTTGGAGTTTAGATCATTATAGAAGAATAAGGAGGATTATACTATGGGTATGACCATGACACAGAAAATATTAGCTGCGCATGCAGGCCTTCCTAAAGTTAGTGCAGGCCAGTTAATTGAGGCAGACTTAGATTTAGTACTGGGTAATGATGTAACTGCTCCTGTAGCCATTCATGAGATGGAGAAGATGACCATTAAGAAGGTCTTCGATAAGGACAAGATAGCGCTAGTACCTGATCATTTTACACCTAATAAGGACATTAAGTCAGCAGAGCATTGTAAATGTGTGCGTGAGTTTGCAGCCAGCCAGGATATAACCAATTATTTTGAGATCGGTGAAATGGGCATTGAGCATGCTCTGCTTCCTGAAAAAGGTCTGGTTGTGGCAGGAGATGTGGTAATCGGTGCGGATTCTCATACCTGTACCTATGGAGCCCTGGGAGCCTTCTCGACAGGGGTAGGCAGTACAGATATGGCAGCAGGAATGGCAACGGGTAAAGCTTGGTTTAAGGTACCCTCTGCCATAAAATTTGTATTGACCGGAAAACCAGCACAATGGGTTAGCGGCAAGGATGTAATTCTTCATATTATCGGAATGATTGGTGTAGATGGAGCATTATATAAATCCATGGAGTTTGTTGGAGATGGAATTAATAATCTGACAATGGATGATCGTTTTGCTATGGCCAATATGGCA
Organism: Bacillota bacterium; assembly: GCA_023443625.1. The sequence continues at coordinate 153,934 of JAEZTQ010000011.1, forward strand.
ATAGAAGCAGGAGCTAAGAATGGAATTTTCCCTGTAGATGCTTTAGCTATAGAGTATATGAAGGAACATTCTAAGAAGGAATATAAAGTATATGAAGCAGATGAGGATGCAGAATATGATGAGATTTATGAGATTGACTTATCAATATTAAAGCCTACTGTAGCATTTCCTCATTTGCCTGAAAATACTCGTACTATCGATGAGGTTGGAGATATTAAGATAGATCAGGTGGTCATCGGTTCCTGTACCAATGGACGAATCGAAGACCTTAGAATTGCAGCAAGTATATTAGAAGGAAGAAAGGTTGCAAAGGGAATGCGTCTCATCGTATTTCCAGCTACCCAGAAGATTTATCTTCAGGCAATGGAGGAAGGTTTACTGGCTACCTTTATTAAAGCAGGAGGAGTTGTCAGCACACCTACCTGTGGTCCTTGTCTGGGTGGACATATGGGTATTTTGGCGGCAGGGGAGCGTGCCGTTGCAACCACCAATCGTAACTTTGTAGGACGTATGGGCCATGTAGAATCTGAGGTTTATCTGGCAAGCCCTGCAGTAGCTGCAGCCAGTGCTATAACCGGTAAGATATCAGGTCCCAGCGAACTTGGATTATAATAGAGGAGGTTTATTATATGAAGGCTTTTGGTACAGTACACAAATATGGTGATAATGTAGATACAGACGTAATTATCCCTGCGCGTTATCTTAACTCCTCTGATCCTAAGGAGCTGGCTGCAAAATGCATGATTGATATCGATAAGGATTTTGTTGCCAGGGTTAAAACCGGAGATATCATGGTGGCTAATAAGAATTTTGGCTGTGGATCCTCCAGAGAACATGCGCCTATAGCAATCAAAGCATCTGGCATCAGCTGTGTAATAGCAGAAACCTTTGCTAGAATCTTTTATCGTAACGCCATCAATATCGGTCTTCCCATCATTGAATGTCCCGAGGCTGCCAAAGAGATTGAAGCAGGGGATTTGGTAGAGATAGATTTTGATAATGGTATAATTTATGATAGAACTAAAAAAACCCAGTATCAAGGTCAGGCTTTTCCTGAATTTATGCAGAAAATTATTAAGGCAGAGGGTTTAATAAACTATATCAATAATAAATAATAAATATTATATAATAGTATTATAGCTTTGCTATAATGCAATGAAAGTAGATGAGGAGAAAGCTTCTCATCTATTTTTATGTTGTAGTGTATATTACTTGGCAGTCCCCTCGGGCAGTCCCCTCGGGCAATCCCCTCGGGCGCAAAGTGTCAGCAAGCTGACACTTTATTACTTGGTTTTGTAACATTTTTTAATCCTCAATCATAATGTGAAATAGAACTTCTAATAGGTGATGGTATTAAACATGAATGGTACGATGAATGGCAATGGTACGATACAATATACGATCAGACCATATGACACTATATGGATGCTAGCACAGATATTTAATACTACAGTTGATGCGATAATGGATTTAAATCCAGGAATAGATCCAAGAAATCTATTCATTGGTCAAGTAGTAACCATCCGACCTGGTTACAGATACTATGAATCTTCTCAGGTTACTCCTGGCAACACGGATGACATAGGAGATATCTCTATCCCCGGTAACATGGGTAATATGGGCAATATGGGCAATATGGGGAATAGAAGAAGTACAGGAAACGGAGGTAATGTAAGCAATGTAGATGGCATGGGTAACAGAGGCAATGTAAGCAATGTAGATGGCATGGGTAACAGAGGCAATGTTAGCAATGTAGATGGCATGGGTAATAGAGGCAATATGCCAAGTACGGGCAATATGAATAACACCTTTGATAGGGGTTTTATGTGGAATACCAACTTCATGGATAATATGAATGATACAGATGATATGGATGATATGGATGATATGGATGAAATGGATATGGACTGGGATGAGTTAGCGAGTTATTTACGTATGTTATGGGGGCAGCATGTTGTTTGGACGAAAATGGCTGTTATAGGAATAGTACATGATCTGCCAGAGAAAGAGCTGATTCTTCAGAGATTATTGCGAAATCCCAAGGATTTTGCAGATGCCTTTGCGCCTTTTTATGGAGAAGAGGCAGCAAACGAGTTAGAACAGTTGCTTACAGGGCACCTTACTATCGCAGCAGAATTGGTTAATGCTGCTAAAGCGGGAGATAATAATGCCGTAGCAGATGCCAATAGGCGATGGAGAGAAAATGCTGAACAAATTGCAGCTTTTTTGGCAAGTATTAATCCATACTGGAGTGAAGACGATTGGAGTGCTATGATGAATGAGCACTTGGATCTGTTAACCAATGATGTTAAAGATATGGTTGCAGGAAATTATGAAGAGAGTATAAATGGCTTCGATAATATTGAAATGCAAGCATTTGAGATGGCTGATATGATGGCTGATGGTATTGAAGCACAGTTTACACAGATGTAATAATTAAAGTTATTGTCCGTCAGTGTCTTCCCTCAAAAGACATTGATTATTAATGTTGTATGGAAGGAATTCTCAGGAGTTAGGAGAGTTCCTTTCTTTTATTCAATAGGAAAAGACATCCTATTACCTTCGTGTTTCTAAAAATAACAGGAAATAAAAGCCAAAAGGTTTTCCTCTTGATTTTTCCTGCTGATTATGTGAGTAATGATGAATTTTTACACCTTAATTGCAAATAATATTATTGTTACAACAATATATTTGGAGGGAATAAACTATGATGTCAACTAAAAAGATGGATAAGCCAAATGAAGGAATCAATTGTATTGTAAATTCATGTGAATATTATATGAGTGGGGATCATTGTTCAGCAGAGAAAATTCATGTAGAACCAAAAGATGCCCGAGATTCTGAAGAAACAGATTGTGCGACCTTTATGCCAAAGGATAAGCTTTATTAATTAGAAATTAAAAAACAGGGGTAAGACCCCTGTTTTTGTCCTATACCATAATAAGATAATAAGATGCACACCTTGGCGTATATGGCAAATGAATTTGCCATGAAGTATTCCTTGGCAATCCCCTCGGGTTAGATGCTATCTTTTTTTAGTATATTAATTGTTCCGTCCTTATTTAGGGTCAAGAGCAGGGTTGCTATGACTGGGAGTAATAGTAATCCTAATACACCCATAAGCTGCGCACCTACATACATAAGTATTAAGGTTACAATTGGATGCAACCCAATTTGCTGTCCAACAATTTTTGGTTCTAAGGCTTGGCGTACAACGGTTATTACAATATAGAGGATAAGCATTCCGATACCTACTTTTGTATTGCCCATGATGAAGGCAATGACTGACCAGGGAAGAAGAACAGCCCCTGTACCTAATATAGGCATAATATCGATGAGCGCTACCAGCCCGCCAAATAATACTGCATTTGGAATACCAATAATCCAGAAACCAAGGGACAATTCCACAAAGGTAATTGAAATAATGGCAGCATAAGCTTTAATAAACTTAGCAAGAGTACCTATGCCATTGTTTTTAAGCTTGTATATCATTTCCCTTTCCTCTAGTTTGAATTGATTAATAATAAAACGAGCAATCCTGTGATAATCAATGGTAAAGAAAAAGGAAGAAACAATGGTAAATATAAACTTAATTAGTAAGGTGGGGACTTGTCCTGCTAAACTAGTAATGGTTTCTAATACCGTGGAAGAGGCATTGGATACAAAACTTAAAACAGAGGTATCAATGTTATTCATAAAATTGTCCAGGTACATTTTTGCATCAGGATATTTAAGGGACAAATCACCTATAAATACTCTTATTGCAGGTAAAATAGAGTTAGTATACATAGCAGGTGCGCTTCTAAAGAGATTTTCTAAGAAAGCGAAGACCCTAAAGCCAATCATACTTAATATGAAGCCTACTATTCCATAAAACAATAAGAGAATAAATATAGAGACAATGGATCGTTTGATATTAATTTTCTTCTGAATAATATCTATAGGGCGTCTGAAAATGACAGCGATTATAATTCCGATAACAAAGGGCATCAACAGAGGAAGAATGTATTTGATTCCAATATACCCCAGCAATAAAATAAATACAATAAATATTACATGTATAATAAAAGCCTTTTGTTTTTCTAAATTCAATATGCACCATGCCCTTCCTGATATCCAGATTTCTTCTTATATCATATAATGAAGGATTACGAATTTTTCATTACAATACTCTCGATAATATTTGCAACATCTTCACAGTTATCAGCACATCTTTCCAATCGATGTAATACTTCAGTCCAACACATTAATTCAATAGGATCCTTAGAGGTGTGGTAAAGGTTACGCATAAAATCTACGTATAATGAATCTCCCACTTCTTCAAGACGATTGATCTCAACGATTTTCTCGTGAAGAGTCTTGGAGTTTTTCCAATTCTTAAATTCTTCTAATGCTTCATCCATAGCCTTGGTACAAGAAACAAGAAGCTCAGTGAATTTTAATACCTCAGGACGAATTGTCTGAATGTTAAACATATCTATATAAATTAGAACATCTTCAATTGAATCAGTAACATCATCGATTTCCTGTGTTAAGCTGGTGATATCTTCGCTAGCAATGGGAGGAAGGAATTCCTTAACCAGTCTATTCATAATATCATGCTTAGCAATATCTGCATTATGCTCGATTTCATGAGCAGCCTTAACCTTTTCCGTAATCTTTCTTGCATCAAAGTTCTTCAGGGTATCATTTAAACTTACTGCTAACTTATAAGAGAATTTTGAGAGATTAGCAAATGCGTCAAAATAATTAAATACACTTTTTTTCATTTTATCATATTCCTTCCTTAATTAAAATAGTTTTGTAAAAATAAGTGACATAATATATCCTAATAAACCACAGCCAGGGAAGGTTAGAACCCAGGCAATAACCATTTCTTTAACTACAACCCAATTAACATTGGATAATCTTTTTGATGCACCTACACCCATAATAGCCGTTGTCTTGGTGTGTGTTGTACTAACAGGAATACCAAAAGCAGAGGCTAAGAACAAACTAATAGTAGCAGTAAGATCTGCTGCAAAACCTTGGTATGTATTTAGCTTAACCATACCCATACCAACAGTCTTAATAATTTTATATCCACCAATGGAGGTACCAAGAGCCATAACAGCAGAACATAAAATCATTAGCCAAATTGGGATTTCAAAGGTGGATACATTACCTTGTCCCTTAGCAAGGAAGGTACCAAGAAGAAAGACACCCATGAATTTCTGACCATCTTGTGCTCCGTGCATAAAGGCCATAGCAGCTCCACCGCCAATTTGAGCCTTTGAGAAGAAAGGATTAGTCTTACGTCTATCTAAACCTCTACATAAGAATTCTATAATTTTTGTGATAGTGTAACCAAGAAAGAAACCTAACCCGGTTGAGAGGGCAAGTCCATATACAACTTTTATCCACTCTTTGGCATTGACACCGTCACCACCTTGTAAAGCAATAGCAGCACCAGTAACACCGGCGATTAATGCATGAGACTCACTGGTTGGAATACCGAAAGCCCAGGCTGCAGTAGCCCATACCACAATTGCAAATAAGGCTGCACATAAAGCCACTAAAGAATTATGGGTGTCACTACCGAAGTCTACCATTTTAGTAATGGTTTCAGCTACAGATTTGTTAAACATTGTCATTACTAATACACCTAAAAAATTAAATACCGCAGCCATTATTACTGCTTGCTTTGGTCTGATCGCTCGTGTTGATACACAGGTAGCGATGGCATTTGGCGCATCTGTCCATCCGTTTACCAAGATAACGCCCAGAACCAACAAAACTGTTATAAACAGAGCAGGATTTGATATTACCTGCTGCAGGAAATCTACGAATTCCATCTTTGTTCCTCCTAAAAGCTCGATTTGTAAATATATATAACTTAAAAATACTCAACCATAGAAAATCTTATCATGAAAAAATGACATAAGCAATGATAATTTACATGAATTTTTCACAAATTATACTTTCATTATGTGCTTCTAATATGGAATTTACGCAGATTTCACATAGAATTTACTTTACGATTAAAAAGTCTGAAATTGGTAAAAAACAACATATTATTCAAAGGGTATTTTGGATGGGAAATTTGTAAAATTATTGTTTAAATTAGAAAATTTTAATTTTACATTGATTTTTATTAAGAAATACCTTATCATATACTGTAATACTTTAGTGTGATGCATTTTTCGCCTTTCATGGCGATATTTTTATTCAACAGGAGAATACCCTCTATTAAATAAAATTGCATTTCGGTGCTAATTTATTTGACATAAGAACTCAGGTAGATAATTAAGTGAATTGGTTTACCAATTAACTTGCATAAATATATGAAGAAAAGGTGATTAATGATGAGAAGTGATGCGGTAAAAACTGGCATGCAGCAGGCTCCCCATAGGTCATTATTTAATGCATTGGGAATGACAAAGGAAGAGCTTAGAAAACCAATGATTGGAATTGTGAGTTCCTATAATGAAATTGTACCAGGACATATGAATTTGGACAAAATCGTTGATGCAGTCAAGCTTGGAGTGGCTATGGCTGGCGGAACACCCATTGTATTTCCCGCAATTGCAGTCTGTGATGGTATAGCAATGGGACATCAGGGAATGAGATATTCCTTAGTAACTAGAGATTTAATTGCTGACTCTACAGAAGCTATGGCAATCGCCCATCAGTTTGATGCATTGGTCATGGTACCAAACTGTGATAAGAATGTACCTGGATTATTAATGGCAGCTGCAAGAATCAATATACCTACTATATTTGTAAGTGGTGGTCCAATGCTGGCCGGTAAGGTGAAAGGGAAAAAGACAAGTCTATCTTCCTTATTTGAGGCAGTTGGTGCATATACTGCTGGAACTCTAACAGAAGAAGAAGTGGAAGAGTATGAAAATAAAGCCTGTGCTACCTGTGGTTCTTGTTCAGGAATGTATACAGCCAATTCCATGAACTGTCTCACTGAAGCTATTGGTATGGGTCTTAAGGGTAATGGAACAATTCCTGCGGTATATTCAGAAAGAATTAGGTTAGCTAAACATGCAGGTATGAAGATTATGGAGTTGTTAGAAAAAGATATTAGACCAAGAGATATTATGACTGAGGAAGCCTTTATGAATGCCTTAACTATAGATATGGCACTGGGATGCTCCACAAATACCATGCTGCATCTGCCGGCGATTGCTCATGAGGTAGGCTTTGATTTAAACATAGATATTGCCAATGAGGTCAGTGCTAGGACACCAAATCTCTGCCATCTTGCACCTGCAGGACACACATATATGGAAGATTTGAATGAAGCAGGCGGCATTTATGCAGTTATGAATGAATTAGATAAGAAGGGACTTTTAAATACAGAGCTTATTACGGTAACTGGTAAGACTGTGGGCGAGAATATCAAAGGATGTGCTAATCTAGATCCAGAAGTTATTCGTCCTATTGAGAACCCCTATAGTGAGACAGGTGGTATCGCCATATTAAAAGGAAATCTGGCACCGGACTCTGGCGTAGTAAAACGCTCCGCTGTGGCACCTGAGATGTTAAAGCATGAAGGACCAGCAAGAGTATTTGATTGTGAAGAAGATGCAATTACTGCCATTAAAGGTGGAAAGATTAATAAAGGCGATGTAGTTGTAATTCGTTATGAAGGACCTAAGGGTGGTCCGGGTATGCGAGAGATGCTTAATCCTACCAGTGCCATCATGGGTATGGGCCTGGGCTCCCATGTGGCTCTAATTACGGATGGACGTTTTTCAGGAGCTTCTAGAGGCGCTTGTATTGGCCATGTATCACCAGAAGCTGCAGTGGGTGGTAATATTGCCCTGGTGGAAGAAGGGGACATGATTCAGATTGATATTAATAAGAACACCTTAAACTTTGTTATAACTGAGGAGGAGTTGGCAGCTAGAAGGGCAAAATGGCAGCCAAGAGAGCCTAAGGTTACAACAGGATATTTATCTCGCTACGTAACTATGGTTACCAGTGGTAATAGGGGTGCTATTCTTGAAGTACCTAAGAAATAATAACATAGATAGTCTTGCAACAAGAATAGCTTATAGAGGAATAGTATAAGCAGCAGGATTTATATCAAAAGCATGAGCGTAAGTTAGGACAACTAGAATATGAAGTTTGGACAAATGAGGCATATTGGAGGTATAAATGGAATTAACAGGAGCAGAAATAGTAATTGAGTGTTTGAAGGAACAGGGTGTGGATACAGTATTTGGCTACCCTGGTGGTACGATTTTAAATGTATATGATGCTTTATATAAACATAGTGATGAAATCAGGCATATATTAACCTCCCATGAGCAGGGTGCTTCTCATGCGGCAGACGGATATGCAAGAGCAACAGGTAAGGTGGGGGTCTGTATGGCAACCTCAGGCCCAGGTTCTACTAACTTGGTTACAGGAATAGCAACAGCTTATATGGATAGTATTCCTCTTGTTGCAATAACGGCAAATGTAGCAGTTAGCTTATTAGGAAGGGACTCCTTCCAGGAGATAGATATTGCCGGAGTAACCATGCCAATCACAAAACATAACTATATTGTTAAGGACGTTACACAGTTAGCAGATACTATTCGTAAGGCTTTTGCTATTGCCAAATCAGGAAGACCAGGGCCAGTATTAGTGGATATAACAAAGGATGTAACTGCAGCAAAAGCAGAGTATACCAAGGTAATTCCTGAACCAATCGTGAGAATGACAGATGAGATTACAGAGGCAGATATTATTAATGCAGTAAAATTGATTAATAATTCTAAAAAGCCTTTTATCTTTGTTGGTGGTGGAGCTGTCATATCTGAGGCCCATGATGAATTAAAGGAGTTTGTTGCTAAAATTGATGCCCCGGTTTGTGATACCCTAATGGGTAAGGGTGCTTTTGATGGTGAAGAGGCAACCTATACGGGAATGCTGGGAATGCATGGAACCAAGGCATCCAATCTAGGTGTTACAGAATGTGATTTATTAATAGCCATTGGTGCAAGATTCTCTGATCGTGTTACGGGTAACGCGAAAAAATTTGCCAAGAAGGCAAAGATACTTCACATTGATGTGGATCCAGCAGAGATTAATAAGAATGTTACTACCTCCTATAGTGTCATTGGCGATGTAAAGGAAGTACTTTCTATTTTAAATGAAAGAATTGAGGAGCAAAGTCATAAGGAATGGATTGACCATGTAATTGGATTAAAGGAAAAATTCCCCTTAAAATATAATAAAGAAATCTTAACAGGTCCCTACATTTTGGAAAAACTTTATGAGATAACGAAAGGGGATGCCGTTATTACAACTGAGGTTGGTCAGCATCAGATGTGGTCAGCTCAGTATTTCAAATACAGGATGCCAAGAACCTTCATAACCTCTGGAGGACTGGGAACCATGGGATATGGTCTTGGGGCTTGTATTGGAGCTAAGGTAGGAATGCCTGATAAAACAGTAATCAACATAGCTGGGGATGGCTGTTTTAGAATGAATATGAATGAGTTGGCAACAGCAACACGATATGATATACCCATTATCGAGATAGTATTTAATAATCATGTTCTGGGAATGGTACGTCAATGGCAAACCTTATTCTATGACAAAAGATATTCTAATACCAATTTAAGAGACAAAGTGGATTTTGTTAAATTGGCAGAGGCTATGGGTGCTAAGGCATATAGGATAACCAAGAAGGAAGAGGTTGAAACTGTATTAAGAGAAGCCATTGCCCTAAAGAAGCCTGTCTTCATTGAATGTGTTATAGACAGTGATGATAAGGTGTGGCCAATGGTTGCCCCTGGTGCTGCCATCGAAGATGTATTTACAGAAGAGGATTTAAATAGTAAATAAGAGTGTGGCTTATTCAATATCTTGGTATATCCAGGGGCATTGGATAAGCCACCACTAGAGCTTAAAAATATAAAGATATTGACAATAAAATAACACAGTTCTATAATGAAATTTATACTATTTTATGAATAAATATTTATAAGCATGTTCATTAAGGAGGATGTAATAGTGGGAAGAATTTATAATTTTTCAGCGGGACCGGCAATGTTACCGGTAGAGGTATTACAAGAGGCAGCAGACGAAATGCTTGATTACAGAGGCACAGGAATGTCTGTAATGGAGATGAGCCATAGATCCAAGGCGTATGAAGCTATAATTGAGGAAGCAGAGAAGGATTTGAGGGAATTAATGAATATTCCCGATAATTATAAGGTTCTTTTCTTACAGGGTGGTGCATCCCAGCAATTTGCAGCAATTCCTATGAACCTCATGAAGAATAAAGTGGCTGATTACATAATCACCGGACAATGGGCAAAGAAAGCTTATCAGGAAGCAAAGATGTATGGTGAGGCTAATGCTGTCGCATCCTCTGCTGACAAGACTTTTTCCTATATACCGGATTGTTCCGATCTTCCAATTTCTGAAAATGCTGATTACGTATATATTTGTGAAAATAACACAATCTATGGAACCAAGTTTAAGGAGCTTCCCAATACTAAGGGTAAAACTTTAGTTGCGGATATCTCTTCCTGCTTCTTATCCGAGCCTGTAGATGTAACGAAATATGGATTACTTTATGGTGGTGTACAGAAGAACATTGGACCTGCTGGTGTAGTGATCGTAATAATCCGTGAGGATTTAATTACAGAAGACACTCTTGCAGGAACACCTACCATGTTAAAATATAAGATCCATTCCGATGAAAAATCCCTTTACAATACACCGCCTGCATATGGTATTTATATCTGTGGTAAGGTATTCAAGTGGATTAAGAATATGGGTGGCTTAGAGGCAATGAAAGTTCATAATGAGAAGAAGGCTGCAATTCTTTATGATTTCCTTGACCAGAGCAAGATGTTTAAGGGTACTGTAGTGAAAAAAGATCGTTCCTTAATGAACGTTCCTTTCGTAACAGGCGATGAAGAGTTGGATGCTAAATTTGTAAAAGAAGCAAAGGCAGCAGGGTTTGAGAACTTAAAAGGCCATAGATCCGTTGGTGGTATGAGAGCAAGTATCTACAATGCAATGCCAATAGAGGGTGTGGAAAAATTAGTTGAGTTCATGAAGAAGTTCGAAGCTGAGAATTTAAAATAAGTTATTTCATCAGTTGCCAAGGTGCATCTGATAGGTGAAAGGAGTAACAACATGAAATATAATTGCCTTAATCCTATAGCCAATATAGGTTTGGATATTTTTACAGATCAGTATGATAAAGTAGACAATATCAATGATGCAGACATTGTTCTGGTTAGAAGTGCAGCTATGCATGATATGGAGTTTAGTGATAATTTAAAGGCCATTGCTAGAGCAGGAGCTGGTGTTAATAATATTCCTTTGGCAAAGTGTGCAGAGAAGGGTATTGTTGTCTTCAATACGCCTGGTGCCAATGCCAATGGAGTTAAAGAATTAGTTATCGCAGGCCTAATGCTAGCTTCCCGAGATATTATCGGCGGTGTAAACTGGGTAAAATCAGTGAAGGATGACCCTACAGTTGCTAAGCTTGTTGAGAAAGAGAAGTCTAAATTTGCAGGTAGGGAAATTGAAGGCAAGAAATTAGGTGTAATAGGCCTAGGAGCAATTGGTGTTTTGGTTGCCAATACAGCAAAGCGTCTTGGTATGGAGGTCTATGGTTACGATCCTTTCATTTCTATAGACAATGCCTGGAACTTATCCCGTGACATAGTGCATGTGAAGTCTAGAGATGAGATTTATAGAGAATGTGATTTTATTACCGTACATACACCTTTGATTGAGGATATTGATCCTAATGTAAATACCAAGGAGATGATCAATGAAGAAACCATAGCAAAGATGAAGGATGGCGTAATTATCCTCAACTTTGCAAGAGACTTGCTGGTAAATGATGATGATATTGGAGAAGCTTTAAAATCAGGTAAGGTTGGCAGATATGTTACAGATTTCCCTAATGCAAAGACAGCGAATTTAGAAGGTGTAATTGCTATTCCTCATTTGGGAGCTTCCACAGAAGAATCAGAAGACAATTGTGCTAAGATGGCAGTAAAACAGCTTAGAGATTATATGGAAAATGGTAATATTAAAAATTCCGTAAACTATCCTAATTGTGATGCTGGCGTATGTATTACTGCAGGACGTATTGCAATTCTTCATAAGAATATCCCTAATATGTTGACTCAGTTTACAGGAGCCTTCTCCGCCTCCAATGTTAACATTTCCGATATGGTTAATAAAAGCAAAGGTGATTATGCTTATACCGTTATTGATGTGGAAGAGCCAATTACGAATGAAGTTGCAGGTAAATTGACCGCAATTCAAGGAGTTTTAAAAGTAAGAATTGTCAAATAACATGAAGCATTTTATAGGGACATAAGATTTGCGTAATATGTGCAGATGATTATGTCCCAATTTCTATAATATAGATTGGAGATATAGTATGGCAGCGATAAAACCATTTTTATGTATTAGACCGAATCCTGATGTAGCAGACCAAGTAGCTGCGTTACCATATGATGTATATAATCGTAAAGAAGCGAAGGAAGTAGTAGAAAGAGAACCTAAATCCTTTCTGAAAGTTGACAGAGCAGAAACAAGCTTTCCAGACAGTGTGGATATCTATGATCCCAGGGTATATATAAGAGCCAAGGAATTACTTCAGGCTATGATGGAGGATGGAACCTATATTACTGAGGAAGAGGAATGTTATTATGTATATGAGTTGATTATGAACGGACGCTCCCAGACGGGTTTAGTTGCCTGTGCTTCCATAGATGATTATTTGAATAATACCATTAAAAAGCATGAGAATACGAGAGAGGAAAAGGAAATCGACCGTATTAACCATGTTGACACCTGTAATGCCCAGACAGGACCTATTTTCCTAGCCTACCGAGCTCATGACATAATTAGTACTGTAGTAAGTGAGGTGAAAGAGGAAAAACCCATTTATAATTTTACCTCCAATGATGGTATTACTCATAATGTGTGGAGAATCTCAGAGAAGGAACGCATTGATAAGATCAGAACTTCTTTTGGGGAGATTGATAACATATATATTGCCGATGGACATCACCGGGCAGCCTCAGCAGTAAAAGTAGGTCTAAAAAGAAGAAAAGAAAATCCGGACTACAAGGGGGATGAGGAGTTTAATTTTTTCCTATCTGTATTATTTCCCCATGACCAGCTTATGATTATGCCCTATAATCGTGCCGTTAAAGATCTAAAGGGTTTAAAAGAAGAAGAATTCATTAAAAAAGTTGAGAAGGATTTTGAGATAGAATCCATAGGTACAGAACCTGTCTCTCCAGAGAAGAAAGCTACCTTTGGAATGTATCTGGGGGGTAACTGGTATTTACTTAAGGCAAAAGAAAATCTATTAAAGATTAAGGATCCTGTGGAAGCACTGGATGTATCCCTTCTCCAGGATTATCTACTCAGGCCAATTCTTGGGATAGATGACCCACGAACTGACAGGAGAATAGATTTTATTGGCGGAATCCGAGGCCTACAGGAGTTGGAGAGAAGAGTAGCGGGGGATATGACAGTGGCATTCTCTATGTATCCTACTTCCATAATGGAACTCTTTGCCGTATCCGATGCGGATAAGCTTATGCCGCCTAAGTCCACCTGGTTCGAACCTAAACTTCGCAGCGGTCTGTTTATTCATCAGTTATCCTAGCTTTATACTTTTTTCGTTAAAGGTATAAGTCGGATTGGTGTCCCTATTATATAATTTTTATAGAAGTTTATAAGATATTAAGAATTAAGAGCTGGAATTATTATTGTCAACCTCTTTGGAATGTGATAATATTTAAAATACTGAATGAATTTATTAAAATGCTTTTATTCTACTTATTGCTATTATTTCTTACTAGTAATAATGTATTTTATAGGGCGGATTAGTATTTGTGAACATAAAGGGAAAGGGGATATTAAATGAGCAATTTCTTTAATATTGATAATGGTTTTTTTACAGCTTTAAGTAAGTTTTGTGATGTTTTATTTTTGAGCTTGATATGGGTGGTATTTTGTATTCCGATTATAACCATAGGACCTGCTAACACAGCCCTGTATTATGCTACGGTTAAGGTTATTCGAAGAGAGAGGGGTTACTTATTTCGGGAATTTTTTAAATCTTTTAAACTAAATTTTAAGCGTGGTGCAATTATAGGTGTTTTATTGACAATTGCTTTTGTTATTTTAGTTGTAGATTTATTAGCTGCTGGATCAACAATAAAGAATAGCTCAACAATTAGTTCTATTTTGTTTGGTGTGTATGTAGCAATGGCCTTTTTTGTATTAAGTATATCCGTTTATATTTTCCCTGTTTTGTCAAGATTTGATATGACAATAAAGCAATTGATTAAAGCGGCTGCCTTTATGTCAATAAGACATTTGCCTTTTACTTTGATCATGGTGGTGGTAACTGCAGCTTCTATTTTTGGAGTATTATATATTCCTATTCTCATTGTAGTTGTACCAGCTGCAGGTAATTTTATAAACTCTCTCTTAATGGAGCGAATCTTAAAGAAATACATGCCCCAAAATGAAGAGAGTGATGATGAAAATAAAAAAGATGAATGGTATATGGAATAATGGATTTATGAAAATAGCATAATCAATTCCTTGTGATAAGGTATTTTTAGGTTATTTTAATGAAATAGAAAAAAAATAAAAAAAATACTTTATTTTTTGAAAAAAGTATGTTATATACTTATATATAATAAATTTTAGCCATTCAATGGAGCAAAGGTGTTCTCATTCCTATTTGAGGACACTTTTTTTATAATTATGAGAGGAGATTTTATATGTCTGAAAAACTAACCCAGCTTTTTGGTACTGATGTATTTAACGAAGCAACAATGATAGAACGTCTTCCGAAGAAAACTTTTGCGGTTCTTAAGAAAACTCTAGAAAACGGAGATGATTTAGACCCGAGTGTAGCTGAAGTTGTAGCCAATGCAATGAAAGATTGGGCAATTGAACGTGGAGCAACCCACTATACTCATTGGTTCCAACCTATGACAGGAATCACAGCAGAAAAGCATGATTCTTTTATCAATCCAACATCAGATGGTAAAGTAATTATGGAGTTTTCAGGTAAGGAATTAATTAAAGGTGAACCGGATGCATCATCCTTCCCATCAGGAGGCTTAAGAGCAACTTTTGAGGCAAGAGGTTATACAGCATGGGATTGTACTTCTCCAGCATTCTTAAGGGAAGATGCAGCAGGAGTGACTCTCTGCATTCCTACAGCCTTCTGTTCCTATACTGGTGAAGCACTAGATATGAAAACTCCTCTTCTAAGATCCATGGAGGCTATCAGTACACAGGCAGTACGTATCGTAAAATTATTTGGACATAGCGATGTAACCAGAGTTACTACCTCTGTAGGTCCTGAGCAGGAATACTTTATAATTGATAAAGATAAATACTTAAAGAGAGATGATCTCATCTTCACAGGAAGAACTTTATTTGGTGCTATGCCTCCAAAAGGTCAGGAGCTAGAAGATCACTACTTTGGAAGCATCAAGGAAAGAATTGCTTCTTATATGAAAGAACTTAACATAGAATTATGGAAGCTTGGTGTAACCTCCAAGACACAGCATAATGAGGTTGCTCCTGCACAGCATGAGTTAGCACCTATCTATTCTTCAGCAAATATTGCAACAGATCACAATCAATTAATTATGGAAACCATGAAGAAGGTAGCTAATCGCCATGGACTTACCTGCTTACTTCATGAGAAACCTTTTGCTGGTATGAATGGCTCAGGTAAGCACAATAACTGGTCATTGGTTACCAATACGGGTAAGAATTTACTTGATCCTGGTAAAACACCTCATGAGAATATTCAATTCCTATTATTCATATCAGCGGTACTTAAGGCGGTGGATCTTCATGCAGATTTACTTCGTGTATCTGCAGCCAATGCGGGTAATGACCATAGATTAGGAGCTGCTGAGGCACCTCCGGCGATTATCTCTATTTTCCTTGGAGAACAGTTAGAGGATGTAATAACTCAGTTGGTGGAGACGGGTGAAGCTAAAAATAGTAAGGTGGGTGGAAAGTTAAACATTGGTGTTCATACCCTTCCTACTTTGGCAAAAGATGCAACAGATAGAAATCGCACCTCACCTTTTGCATTTACTGGTAATAAATTTGAGTTTCGTATGGTTGCTTCCTCAGCCTCTATTGCAACTGCCAATACAGTTCTTAATGCCATTGTATCCGATGTTCTTTGTGAATTTGCAGATGAGTTAGAGCAGGCGACGAATTTTGATTTGGCAGTACATGATTTAATCAAGAAGACCTTAAGAGAGCACCAGAGAATCGTATTTAATGGCAACGGATATTCTGAGGAATGGGTTGAAGAGGCTGCCAGACGAGGACTGCCAAACTTAAAATCTACAGTAGATGCTATCTCCGCACTAGTAACAGAAAAATCCGTTAAGTTATTTGAAAAGCATAAAATTTTATCTGGAGTGGAATTAAGCTCCCGTGAGGAAATTTTATATGAGTCCTATGCCAAGACCATTAATATCGAGGCAAAAACTGCTATTTCCATGGTGAAAGTGCAGTATATTCCTGCCATTATTAAGTATACAAGATGTCTTGCGGATTCAATCAATGCCGTGAAATTAGCAGTGCCAGAGGCAGATGTTAGTGTTCAAACTTCATTATTGAAGGAAGTATCACTTCTTCTTGCCAAGGCACATCATGAGTTAAAGGAATTAGTTGCAGTTACTGATAAAGCAAATGGGATGACCGATGTTGAAGAAGCCGCAAAATATTTTAAAGATGTGGTTGTACCAGTAATGGATAAACTCAGGGAACCTATCGATGCCTTAGAACTTATTGTAGATAAAGAGCTATGGCCAGTGCCCACATATGGAGATATGCTATTTGAAATATAATAGTAATTAATATAAGTACTTACATTATAACAGGAGCTTTCCAAAGGAGAGCTCCTGTTTGTTATTCAATAGGAAATTGCATCCTGTTGAATAACAATGCGACCCTATGGATGCGCACCTCGCGGCAAGGAAGTATATTGCAATCCCATCGGGCACGAAGTGTCAGCAACCTGACACTTTCATGGTAACACACTCTCCTTTGGATAAAGCATGTAGGGGTGAATCAGGTCCTATTACTTAGCAAATAATTGGAGGCGCAGAAAAAAATACTTGACATTTATAGCGTTATCCTATATATTTTGAATATCAAAATATTTGATTGGCAAAGCATACACTTAGGAGACAAGAAGATGAAAGAGAAACTAGTTCTAATTAATAAGTTGTTGGTGGAAATTTATGAGGATGTAATCCATATAGAAGAATACTCTATTAAAAGTGGTGAATTCAAAGACTTATCCATCACAGAAATACACACCATAGAGGCTGTAGGTCTATATGGTGCAAAGACTATGTCCGAGGTTGCAGCTGAGCTAGAGATCACCATGGGTACATTGACAACAGCTATTGATAAGCTAATTAGAAAAGGTTATGTGGAGCGTAGCCGTAGTGATACGGATAGACGTATAGTTTATGTAAATCTCACCAACAAAGGTAAGTTGGCCTATCGTATTCATGAGAAATTTCATCTGGATATGGTGCGACAGATTATGTTGGATTTTACAGCAGAAGAAGAGGAAATATTGTTGACTTCCCTAAGCAAGCTGAATAAGCATTTGAAGGATATATATGGAGGGGATAATAACACATAGAATAATTCATCTTCTTCCATAGGAGGACTCTCAGAATGATAAGTGCAAGTATTACTGGAACTGGAAGCTATCTACCAAAGAAGAGGGTATCAAATAATGATATTGCTGAAATCGTTGAGACCAGTGATGAGTGGATTACATCTAGGACAGGAATTAGAGAAAGAAGAATTTCTACAGGAGAAACAACAGCGGATTTGGCCTATGAAGCTTCTGTTAGGGCATTAAGGGAGGCAAAGATAAAGGCAGATGAATTAGATTTAATCATATGTGCTACCATATCTCCCGATAGCTTTATGCCATCCGTTGCATGTATTGTTCAGTCACGCTTAGGCGCACACAGGGCTGCAGCCTTTGATCTCACTGCTGCCTGTACAGGTATGATATATGGAATGGTAATAGCAAATTCTTTTATTGTAAGTGGTATGTACCAGAAGGTATTAGTCATAGGGGCAGAAACCTTATCAAAGACCTTAGATTGGGATGACCGTTCAACCTGCGTTCTCTTTGGTGATGGTGCAGGTGCTGTAATCATGACTGCTTCAACAATAAAGCGGGGAATTATGTCCATGACTTTAGTAAGTGATGGCAGCAAAAAGGACTATTTGCAATTACCAGCGCTGCCACTAGTAAATCCCTTTATTAAAGAGGATGAAGCGAACCACAGACCTGTTATTTCCATGAAGGGACAGGAGGTATTCAAATTTGCTATTCGCAGTATAACGGAGCAAATAATGACAGTCTTGGATATGGCTGATACCCAGGTAGATGATATAAAATATATTGTCACCCATCAGGCCAATCAAAGAATCATTGAGCAGGCTGCCAAAATATCAAAGATACCTTTAGAAAAGTTTTTTATGAATCTTTCTGTTTATGGCAATACCTCGGCTGCAACCATTGGGGTAGCCTTGGATGAGATGGTTAAGGACAATAGGTTACACCCAGGAGATTTAATTATTTTAGTGGGCTTTGGTGGTGGAATGACCAGCGGGGCGGTTTTGCTAGAGTGGTAAATCAGGAGATTAAGCTCCTGATAAATAAAATAACATTGGAGGATTTAATTATGGATTTCGAAAAAATTAAAGAGTTAGTAGCAGAGCAATTAGGAGTAGAAGTAGGAGAATTAAAAGAGGAAACATCCTTAAAGGATGATTTAAATGCAGATTCACTTGATCTTTTTCAAATTATTATGTCCTTAGAAGAAGAGTTTGAGATAGAGATTCCTACGGAAGATACAGAGAGCATCAAAACAATTGGTGATATTAAGGCCTACTTGTTAAAAAGAAGTGAAGAAGCATAAGGGTAAGATCATATAATTAATTCCAAGGCTCTAAGGAGGATAAGGAATAATGAAGTCACGTATTAGTGAAATTTTAGGAATAGAGTACCCTATTTTTCAGGGGGCTATGGCAAGAATTTCAGAGGCATCCCTGGCAGCTGCAGTTTCTGAAGCGGGAGGCCTTGGTATAATAGCAGGAGGCACGGCACCAGCAGACTATGTTCGTGCAGAGATAAGAAAGGCAAAAACTCTAACAAAGAAACCCTTTGGTGTAAATATAATGCTTTTGAGTGAATATGCAGAGGATATTGCCAGGATGGTATGCGAAGAAGGGGTTAAAGTTGTTACAACGGGAGCAGGATCACCAGCCAAACACATGGAAATGTGGAAGTCGAGGGGTATTAAGGTTATTCCTGTAGTTCCCTCTGTAGCCATAGCAAAGAGAATGGAGCGAAGTGGTGCCGATGCAATAATTACAGAAGGGACAGAAGCGGGAGGTCATGTTGGAGAGTTGACAACCATGGTTCTTCTCCCCCAGGTAGTAGATGCAGTGGAGGTTCCGGTAATTGCAGCAGGGGGTATTGCTGATGGAAGAGGAGTTGCAGCAGCTTTTGTCCTTGGTGCAGAGGGTGTTCAGGTTGGAACTCGTTTTCTTACCTCCTATGAGTGCGTCATCCATCCAAACTATAAAATGAAAGTTCTAAATGCTAAGGATATTGATACGGTAGTAACCGGCAGGCCTACAGGTCATCCAGTTCGCATCCTTAGAAATAAATTAAGTCGTAAGTTTGCTGAATTAGAAGCGACGGCTGCACCCTTAGAGGAATATGAAAAGCTAGGTGCTGGTGCTCTAACCAGAGCTGTGGTTGAGGGTGATATGGATTATGGCAGTATTATGGCAGGACAAAGTGCGGCTATGGTTAATAAAGAGCAAAGCTGCCAAGAGATTATTACTGAAATGTTTACAAAGGCAGAAGAGCTTCTTCATAAAGAGTGGAGGTAGTATGGAAAAGATTGGTTTTTTATTTCCTGGACAGGGAGCTCAATATATTGGAATGGGTAAGGAGCTTTATGACAATTTTCCTGTATGCAGACATATCTATGAGGAAGCCAATGAAAGTCTTCATAGAAACTTGACTGATTTAATCTTCTATGGCAGTAAGGAAGAGTTGGATCTTACGAAGAATACCCAGCCCGCTATTGTAACCATGTCAATA
This sequence comes from Bacillota bacterium, assembly GCA_023443625.1. The sequence goes on from JAEZTQ010000011.1 coordinate 174,122, forward strand.
GCAGCCTTGCAAGCAATATCAGAATATGGAATTAAAGCAGAGGCTGTTGCAGGACTTAGTCTTGGTGAATATTCAGCTTTAACTTCTAGTGGTGTTTTTTCTGTATCAGAAGTCGTACCCTTAGTTCAAAAAAGAGGGGTTTTTATGCAAGAAGCAGTCCCTGAAGGTAAGGGAAAAATGAGTGCTGTCTTAGGCCTCTCTCAGGATAAGATTAGAGAAGCCTGTGAGGAAGCCAAGGAATTTGGTATTGTGGAAGCAGCTAATTTTAATTGCCCTGGACAAATCGTAATTGGTGGAGAAATAAAGGCAGTTGAAGAAGCGGTCAAACTATGCAAGGAAAAGGGTGCTTTAAGGATTGTTGATTTGGCAGTAAGTGCTCCCTTTCATACCTCCATGCTAAAGCCTGCAGCAGATAAACTAAAGCAGGAGCTGGAAAGTATGAGATTAGGAGAAATGAATATCCCTGTAGTTAGTAATGTTGAGGGTGATTTCATTAAGAGTATTAATGATGTAAAAGAATTACTATATCTTCAAGTAATGAGTAGTGTCTTGTGGGAGCAGTCCATTAGGAGAATGATTGAAGCAGGCATTACTAATTTTGTGGAAATAGGTCCAGGTAGAATATTATCAGGTTTTGTTAAGAAGATAGATAGAGGACTTTGTATATATAATGTGGAGAATCTTGCATCCTTAGAGGCTACAGCGAAAGCCTTAACCAAAGGAAGCTAAAAGGCAGAATGGAGAATGGAGGTCTTATGCTCAAGGGGAAAGTTGCAATCATAACAGGAGCAGGCAAAGGAATAGGCAGAGCTATAGCTTTACATTTAAGTGAATGCGGAGCAAAGGTTGTTATAAACTACCGCAACAGTATGGCTCAGGTAGAGGAGCTATTAGCCACGATAAGAAGTGCCGGAGGCGAAGCTGTGGCAGTACAGGCTGATGTCAGCATAGAGGCAGAGGCAAAGAGACTCATAGAGGAAGCGATAAATAATTTTGGAAGATTGGATATATTAGTCAATAATGCGGGGATAATCAAAGATAATTTGATGATACGTATGTCAGAAATGGAATTTGACAGTGTCATAGACAATAATTTAAAAGGGACCTTCCATTGTATGAAACATGCAGCAGCAAAAATGCTAAAGCAAAAGTCGGGAAAGATTATTAATATCTCCTCCGTTGTTGGAGTTACAGGGAATATGGGTCAGGCTAATTATGCAGCCGCAAAGGCTGGTGTCATTGGACTTACAAAAGCAGCAGCCAGAGAGTTGGCTTCTAGGGGCATTACCGTTAATGCGGTAGCTCCTGGATTTATTGAATCTGATATGACAAACCATTTACCTGAGAAGGTAAAGGAAGCCACCTTGTCTAATATTCCTCTAAAGCGTTATGGAAAGCCAAAGGAGATAGCGGATGTCATAAGCTTCTTAGCTTCCGAAGGAGCAGATTATATAACAGGGCAGGTGCTTATAGTAGACGGTGGTATGGTGATGTAGTAGGAGGTTTATTGTATGGCTCATAGAGTGGTGATAACAGGCTTGGGTGCTATTACACCCATAGGTAATAATGTTGAAGAGTTATTTGAGAATGTTAAGGCTGGAAAATGTGGTATTGATTTTATTAATACCTTTGATACAGAAGGATACTCTGTTAAATTAGCTGCAGCAGTGAAGGACTTTGAACCCAAGAATTTTATGGATGCAAAGGAAGCGAAAAGAATGGATCGTTTCACTCAGTTTGCTGTAGCAGCTGCAAAGGAAGCAGTAATAGATTCAGGAATTGATTTAGAGAAAATAGATGCAGAACGCTTTGGTGTAATTGTAGGATCAGGTATTGGAGCAATTGATGATATTGAAAAAGAGACCATTACCTTACGGGAAAAAGGACCAAAACGAGTTAATCCATTATTTATCCCTAAAACCATTACGAATATGGCAGCAGGTAACATTGCCATCCAATTTGGTGCTAAGGGGATATGTACTAATGTAGTAACTGCCTGTGCTACAGGAAACAACTGTATTGGAGAGGCATTTCGAAGTATTAAACATGGCTATGCAGATATTATTTTGGCCGGAGGTAGTGAAGGTTCAATTACACCCTTAGCCATTGCAGGCTTTCAAGCATTAACTGCCCTTTCTACCAGCAAAGATCCTCTTAGGGCTTCTATTCCCTTTGATAAAGAAAGAGATGGTTTTGTTATGGGTGAGGGAGCTGGAGTACTTGTTCTTGAGGAATATGAACATGCCCTGGCCCGGGGTGCAAGAATATATGCTGAAATTGTTGGTTATGGAACAACTTGTGATGCATACCACATTACGTCTCCAACACCCGATGGAGAAGGTGGGGCAAGGGCTATGAAGCTTGCGCTCAAAGAGGCAAATATTATGGCTAGGGACATTTCTTATATTAACGCCCATGGAACGAGCACACCTCCCAATGATCGTACAGAGACAGCTTCCATCAAGGAGGTTTTTGATAAAGATGCTTATAAGATCCCTATTAGTTCAAGTAAATCAATGTTTGGTCATCTACTTGGTGCAGCAGGTGCTGTAGAAGCTATTGTATGTGTAAAAGCAATTGAGCAGGATTTTATTCCAGCAACTCTAGGTCTTATGATACCTGATGAGGAATGTGATTTAGATTATGTACCCTGTATCGGTAGAAAAGGGAAAATTCTATATGCTATGTCCAATTCCTTGGGCTTTGGTGGACATAATGCAACTTTGATATTTAAGAGTATGGAGGTATAATCATGGATTATAAAGGGATTATTAATCTTATGAAGGAAATGAACAATACGGATTTAACCAAGCTTCAGATCGAGGAGGATGGGGTGAGTATCTGTATGGAGAAGACTAGGTCTCTTCCAACAATGTATCCTCAAGAGCCTCCAGTTAGTTCCATAAATATGGTACCCGCAGGGCAGCCAGCAGTGTCTGTTCAAATGACATCAAATCAATCTGGAGTAACACTGGCAAAAACAGTGGAGCAACAGGCAGAGGAGATGGAGGGCAATAAAATTGTGTCTCCCATGGTGGGAACCTTCTATGCAGCACCCTCACCGGATAAAGCCCCTTTTGTAAAAGTCGGGGACAAAGTAAAAAAGGGTCAGACCGTCTGTATTATCGAAGCAATGAAATTGTTAAATGAAATTGAGAGTGAGTTTGACGGTGAAATTGTTAAAATACTTGTAAGTAATGAAGATATGGTGGAATTTGGCCAGCCTCTATTTGTGGTGAAGTAGAATACATTTCAACAAAATTCGAATAGAAGGTCTTATTGACCATATACAGGGATATATATGAAAGAGGGTATCTAATGTTAAATATTGATGAAATACAAAAAGTATTGCCTCACAGGCCACCATTTTTATTGATTGACCGGGTAGAGGAATTAGAGCCTGGCTTAAGGGCAAAGGGTAAGAAGTGTGTGTCAATGAATGAACCCTATTTTCAGGGACATTTTCCGGGAAAAGCAGTAATGCCCGGTGTGATAATTCTTGAAGCCTTAGCGCAGATGGGAGCTGTATGTATGCTTACTGTTCCGGGAAATGAAGGGAAAATTGTATATTTTGGTGGAATGGATAAGGTTAAGTTCAAACAACAGGTATATCCAGGGGATGTGCTAACTTTAGATGTTGAAATTACAAAAAAGAAAGGCAGCTTTGGTGTAGGGACTGCAAAAGCCTATGTAGAAGGAAAGATTGCAGTTGAAGCAATCCTTACTTTTGCCATTGAATCATAGAACATTTGTCAGGAATCAAAAGTTTATAGGTTTAAGGAGAACGACGATGTTTAAGAAAATATTGATAGCAAACCGTGGAGAAATTGCAGTTAGAATCATTCGCGCCTGCAAGGAAATGGGTATAGATACCGTAGCAGTTTATTCAGAAGCAGACAAAGAGTCGTTGCATGTAATGCTGGCAGATGAAGCCGTATGTATTGGTCCGGCTAAATCCAAGAGCAGTTATTTGAATATACAAAATATCATCAGTGCAACAGTACTCACTGGTGCAACAGCAATTCATCCTGGTTTTGGGTTTTTATCGGAAAATAGCGCCTTTGCCAGAATGTGTGAGGATTGTAATATAACCTTTATCGGACCTAAGGCTGATACAATTGATTTGTTGGGGAATAAATCAAGAGCCAGGGAGACAATGCAAAAGGCAGGAGTACCAGTAATACCAGGATCTGAAGGAGAAGTTGAGAACCTAAAGGATGCCTATGATATTGCTAAGAAGATTGGTTATCCTATTATGATTAAGGCCTCCGCCGGCGGTGGTGGTAAAGGGATGCGAGGAGTATTTAAAGAAGAAGATTTAGAAAAATTCTATAATAGCGCAAAGGCAGAGGCGAAAGCAGCCTTTGGTGATGATAAGGTATATATAGAGAAATTAATTGTTAATCCCAAGCATATAGAGTTTCAAATTCTTGCAGATAGCCATGGCAACATTGTTCATCTTGGAGAGAGAGACTGTTCTGTTCAAAGAAGAAATCAAAAGATGATTGAGGAATCCCCTTGTCCTATTATGACCCAGGAACTTCGCAAGGTTATGGGTTTAGCAGCTGTGAAGGCAGCAAAGGCAACAGGGTACGTTAATGCGGGTACCATTGAATTCTTGTATGATAAGGGATCCTATTATTTCATGGAGATGAATACACGTATTCAGGTAGAGCATCCAGTAACAGAGATGGTAACAGGAATTGATATGATAAAGGCTCAGATAAGGATAGCGAACGGTGAGCCCATACCCTTTAGTCAGAAGAATGTTGAATTTAAAGGGCATGCAATAGAATGTCGAATCAATGCGGAGAATCCAGCCAATAATTTTATGCCCTGCCCCGGAAAGGTTGAAAATGTACTTTTTCCCGGAGGCTTTGGTATACGAGTAGACAGTGCGCTCTACCCCGGATATGTAGTTCCTTCCTGTTATGATTCCATGCTTGCTAAGATCATAGCTTATGGAAATGATCGAGAAGAGGCTATGGAAAGAATGAAGAGGGCCTTATCGGAACTGGTTATTGACGGTATACAGACTAATGTGGATTATCAGTATGATTTGTTAGAGAGAGAAGAGATTATATCTGGAGTTTATCATACAGGATTAATTGAGGCAAAGTAGAAATATGAGAAAGAATCCATTTAAAACAAAGCAATATGCCATATCGAAGATATATCGTGCGACTCCTCAGCTTCCTGATCAGCCTGAAGAGGAGCGTCCCAACATACCCGAAGGGTTAATGACAAAATGTCCCCGTTGCAACAAAATCATTTATACAAAGCTATTATTAACGAACTACAAAAGATGTGATGATTGCGGATATAATTTTAAGGTATCGTCAAAAGAGCGTATTGCAATGATACTCGATGATGGCGAGCTTCAGGAATTCGATGAGCTAACAACAACCAGAGACCCTCTTAATTTTCCTGGGTACAAAGATAAATTATTGAAGACCCAGAAAGAGACAGGCTTAGTGGATGGAGTGGTCACTGGTAAAGGACAAATGAATGGTCTCCCAGTCATGCTTGGTATAATGGATGCTTCCTTTTTTATGGGAAGTATGGGAACTGCTGTTGGAGAAAAGTTGGCAAGATTATTTGAAAGAGCTACCAGGGAGAAATTACCTGTTATTGTATTCACTGCCTCAGGAGGTGCAAGAATGCATGAAGGTATCTTCTCATTAATGCAGATGGCTAAGGTGAGTGCTGCTGTAGCAAAACACAGTGAGGCAGGCCTTCTATATATAACAGTACTGACAGATCCTACAACAGGAGGTGTAACAGCAAGCTTTGCCATGTTGGGTGATATTATTCTTGCAGAGCCTGGAGCCCTGATTGGGTTTGCAGGACCCAGAGTGATTGAACAGACCATTGGCCAGAAGCTACCGGAGGGCTTTCAACGTTCTGAATTCTTACTGGACCATGGCTTTGTCGATGGAATTGTTCCGAGGGAGGAGCTAAAGCAAACCCTTGGTCATATTTTGAAGCTGCATTCTGCTAGATAGTAGATAGACAGTATGGAAAGCAAGCTTATAGTATAGATGGGCTGCATCTAAAAGGCAAATGGAAGTTAATGTGAAGAAAAAAAGCATCTTCACACGGGAAGAGCATGAAGTCGTACAGAGATGTGAACTTCATGTTCTTTACGAGGTTTTAAGCAGCCTTTAAAAAGGCAGCATGGAGGTTACGTATGGAATTGACACCCTGGGAGAAGGTAAAACTTGCCCGTATGCCCGTAAGACCAACGGGTCTTGATTATATTGACAGAATATTTGATGGTTTTCTAGAAATGCATGGAGACCGCTTTTATGCTGATGATCAGGCAATCGTAGGAGGTATTGCCTTCTTAGGTAATAATCCTGTCACAGTAATTGCCCAGCAAAAAGGACGCAATACAAAGGAAAATATAGCTAGAAATTTTTCCATGCCCCATCCAGAAGGATATCGTAAGGCACTACGCTTAATGAAACAGGCGGAGAAATTCCATCGTCCCATAATCTGCTTTATTGATACTCCCGGTGCCTTCTGTGGATTGGGAGCAGAAGAGAGAGGACAGGGAGAAGCAATTGCTACTAACCTTGCGGAAATGATGTTATTAAAAACTCCAATAATCTCTGTGATAATCTCAGAAGGTGGAAGTGGTGGAGCCCTTGCCCTTGGTGTGGCAGATCGGGTATATATGTTGGAACATGCCATCTATGCCATATTATCACCGGAAGGCTTTGCCAGTATTTTATATAAGGATTCTACTAAGGCGGAACAGGCAGCTAGAGATATGAAGCTTACTGCTCAGGATTTGTTGGAGTTTGGAATTATTGATGGAATTATTCCCGAACCTAAGGGTGGCGCCCATAATGACTATAATCAGATGGCAAATAACATAAAAGCTATGTTAGAAGAGGAATTACAGAATCTGATTGAGATGGATATGGGGGTTATCTTAGATAGAAGATATCAGAAGTTTAGAGATATGTAAAATAAGATAATATCAAATATATAAAAAACCCGATTTGAAAGCAGAACCATCAATTCGGGTTTTGTTCTTGGATAGTATTTATATGACTTCTATGAATTACACATTCTTCTTCACCTGTACAATACTTGAGGTAAAGGTGCCACTGGCACTATCTATATAATCCCAGTACTCTTCATAATTAATATAGTATTCTTTTCCCCAGGAGGAAATGCGAAGCATAATCCGCCCGGCGATTTCATCCTTTATGATACCGGTTACTGTTATATAATGACTGTTGACATTTTGTTGTGCAGCTTTATAATAATAGGGCTTTTTAACAGGAATTTGATCTGTACCATCTGAGGGTGGCTCCCTGTTGGGGGAGATTTCCCTATATTCAATTTCCCTGTATTCATAAAAGGGAATGCCTTTCTTACCCCATAGTTTAGGTGTGTTAGGACCAATGGATAGTATGACAGGAATATCTTTGTACAACATTTCTTCCATAATATCCAGCATGTCATAATAGGTTAGCTTAAGTCTCCAAGTGGCCTTATATCCAAAATCATAAAATTCAGAATAGGAGTTAATAGCAGATGCAATTTTTGTTCCTAATACGGCAATGACTCTCTTAGTTTTTGTATACTGATCATTAATTTTGCGAACATAGACTATATAGTCATCATAATTAATTATATTACTGTCAGTCTTCATGGCAATTTCAGTCTCAATACTTTTCAGAGAGGAATTTTGCATAGCCAGATAGAGTAAAAAATCTGCCGTAGCAATTGTTCCGCAACCATATTGATGCAGGACATAATCCTTGCTATATTTATGATCTTTGGAAAACCACATTTGACTCCCACCGTAGAAGATTTTGGATGCTTTCATAACCGGAACATAATTTGGATTGGATAATTCTATAATGTTATTTACTTGTGCCATTGCTGCTTCTCCTATCTTTATGTTCTCATTGTTATTTTATTCAAAATAGCTTTTCTAGGTTCCGGGGCAAAGATTGTTTATAATATATGGCAACCAAATGTATAACCTACCTTAACTATTGTCCAAATGCACAGGTCATAGTTAACTTTTATTGGCCATTCCCTAATATCTAGCACAGGGCCTTTTTTCTGTCAAAACCAAAAAGGACGGGTCGCATCCTAACTTCAAAGTTATTTTGCAACACGCCCTAATATTTATATGTCTTATAGTTATTCTTCTACTTCTTCTACTTCTTCTAACTCATCTTCTGTATTAAACTTACTAATCTGTCTCTTTCTAGCCATTTCGTCACTTTCAAGATATTCATCGTAGCTGGTAATCTTATCAATGAGATGTCCTCCAACAACTTCCATAATTCTGTTCGCTGTTGTCTGTATAAATTGATGGTCAGGAGAACTAAATAAGGCAACTCCGGAGAATTTTATCAAACCATTATTTAATGCAGTGATGGACTCCATATCCAAATGGTTCGTAGGCTCATCAAGAATTAAGACATTAGCACCTGCAATCATCATCTTGGATAGCATAACACGGACTCTCTCGCCACCGGAGAGGACATTTACCTTCTTAGAACCTTCTTCACCTGCAAAGAGCATTCTTCCCATGAAACCACGTACATAAGTTACATCCTTCTCAGGGGAGAAAGGCATTAAGAAATCCACAATGGTTTCATCACCGGCAAATAATGCTGTATTATCCTTAGGAAAATAGGATACATTTGTTGTAATGCCCCATTTGTAATTACCTTCATCTGGTTCCATCTCACCTGATAAAATCTTAAATAGAGTGGTGGTAGCAGTAGTATTAGGACCTACAAAAGCAATTTTATCTTCTCGGCCTACGATAAAGGATATATTATCTAAAACTTTTACACCATCGATGGTCTTTGATAAATTAGTAACTGTAAGAACTTCATTACCAATCTCTCTACTAGGTCTAAAATCAATATAGGGATATTTTCTACTGGAGGGTCTGATATCATCCAGCTCGATTTTCTCAAGAGCCTTCTTTCTGGAGGTAGCTTGCTTGGATTTGGATGCATTTGCGCTAAAACGCTGAATAAATTCCTGGAGTTCTTTAATTTTTTCTTCCTTCTTTTTATTCGCTTCCTTCATCTGCTTTACCATCAACTGGCTTGATTCATACCAGAAATCGTAGTTACCAGAGTAAAGCTGAATCTTCGCATAATCTATATCTGCAATATGAGTACATACCTTGTTTAAGAAATAACGGTCATGGGAAACAACGATTACGGTATTTTCAAAATTAATTAAGAATTCTTCTAACCAACGGATGGCTTCTAGATCTAAGTGGTTGGTGGGCTCATCGAGGAGAAGAATATCGGGATTACCAAAGAGGGCTTGGGCAAGTAATACCTTAACCTTATCACCACCGTTGAGCTCACTCATTTTCTTATAATGCAGCTCGGTGTCAATTCCTAGGCCATTTAACAAGGTGGCCGCATTTGACTCTGCCTCCCAGCCATCCATTGCAGCAAATTCACCCTCAAGCTCACTGGCATGGATACCATCTTCTTCAGTAAAGTCTTCTTTTGCATAGATGACTTCTTTTTCCTTCATAATTTCATATAAACGCTTATTGCCCATGATAACGGTATCCAGGACTTCATAAGCATCATATTTGAAATGATCCTGCTGTAGGAAGGATAATCTTTGTCCGGGGGTGATTATTATATCACCCTTGCTGGGCTCAATCTGCCCGTTTAATATTTTGAGAAAGGTGGATTTACCAGCACCATTGGCACCAATTAATCCGTAGCAGTTACCTTCTGTAAACTTAATGTTTACATCTTCGAATAATGCTCGCTTTCCTAATCTTAATGTTATATTAGCTGCCTGAATCATGTATAACCTCCTGAATACTACCAAATTATTAACAATTAACATATCTATTGTATCGTATATTCTCCAATTTGCAAGTGATTATTTTGGTTTCTTGTTATTTGGATTTCATGTTAAGAACTGGCAGGCAATCAATATTAGTAGGCTGAGAAGAAATTAAAGTCAACTTTTGTCAATTGTTGTTTGCTTTAAAAAACTAATAATGGTATAATTTGTATGATATAGATACACGAACTATGAATGGAGAAAAAAGATGAAAAGATTACTTAATAAAATGTTAGTTTTTACTATACTACTCTTTGTAGTATTTCTATTTCAATCAAGTCCCGTGAGAGCAGATATTATAAGCTCGACAAGTATAACACTTGATAATTACACTAAATCTATTGCTTTTGATTTTATAATGCCAAAGGATGGAACAGTCAAAATTAATATTAAGGTGAAGGACTTGGAGAAAGTTCCAGGGGCATTAAACTTTGCGCTTCAGACAGATTATTCTAATACATCTACAAGAATTACAGAGGTTTCTGGTATTACTAGTACAGAGGGAGTAACTGATTTGGAAGTAGACTTAGATAAGGGAGAGTATTATCTATATTATGAACTGAATGATCCTTCAGATAGTGAATTATTTGTACATTGTGAAGTTGAAATGCTTCCATCTATAGCTGTTAATGTATCAAAATTGACTACACATAACTTATCTTCACTTGAAGATATTTCTTTAGAAGGCTATGAAGAGTTACAATTTGGTGACGGAGATACTAAGCTTATATTGCCTTTTACTGTTAAACAAGCAGGAGGTTTAATTATTTCTATTGCTGATAAATCTGGAAATTATCAAAGTGTAACTGCACGCATCTATGAAGATGAGAAATGCAAGAAACCAGTTGGAAATAGTTTTAGTGCATATAGTCTTTATAATACGGTTAATATAGTAAGATCATTACCTAAGAAAGGAACCTATTATATTAAATTAAACCTGGATGAAAGTGATCCAGGTATCACTTCTTTTAAAATTAAATTACATACCATCAGTAACACCTCAAGAACATTAGCTCATAACAGCACAACTGTAGCCTATCAAGATAAGGAAGGAACTAAAATTACATATAAAATAGTAGTAAAAAATACTAGCCATATAGCTTTGACCCTTAAAACATACAATGATTCAGAAAAAGAAACAGCGAGTTTTCAGTTGCTAGATAGTAAAAAGAAAAAAATTTCTAAGAATAGTATAATGGGTCGTAAAGCTAAAAAGGATGGTAGTTACTTAAATATACAAAAAACATATACAGTAAATAAGGGTACATATTACATTCAGGTGGATACTAATTCTGGTGTATACCAATTAAATAATATTGTTAAAAAAGCAGTTGGACAAGCGGGTAATAGTAAAGCAAAGGCAAAGCTTATTAAAATAGGCGGTAAATCAGTAGAAGGATATTTGACTGCTTTCGATAAAACAACTAAGGCTGAATGGTACAAATTTACTGTATCAAAGAATCAATCTGTTTTATTAAATTTAGTGTATTTTTTAGATGGTGCGTTTAAATACTCAATACTCGATTCAAAGGGTAAGGAGATTTGGAGCAATGATAATTCGCAAATAGAAGAGGGTGTAATTAATACAATGTATGGCTTTAAATTTACCAAAGGAACGTATTATATTAAGATTAATAAAGCTAATAGCACTAGCTCCTGTACATATATATTATCATTGTATGAGTTATAGATTGCTAATATTCAACATCATATCTATAAGGGATTCATAAGAGTGAATTGATAATACAACGTATGATGTATAGAAGGAAATAAATATGGGGCGCTGCAAATTGGAGTGAAAAGTTTGCACATGCCCCTTTTTTAAAAAGTAAGCCATATATATTATGGTAAAATATGGACTATTGTTGTATAATAGAATAGAAAAAAGTTGAATTTTCTGGAATAATATATTTATGGTTCTTATCTAAAATCTTATCCCCTGATTTTTGAATTGTTGTGCTTAGATTGGAGGTAATGAATGATAGAATTTCAAAAGCTTAAAAAAATATTATTATTTTTTAGTGTGTTTTTTGTCTTCCACCTTTTTAATGATTTTGAGGTAATGGCGGAAGATATAAGTGAAGAAATTAACGTATTAATCCTTAACTCCTATCATCAGGGGTTTGCCTGGACAAGTGGGGAGACAGAGGGTATCATTGATACTCTTACAGCTTCCCGTAGAAATATCAATCTTAGTGTGGAATATATGGATTGGAAGAAGTACCCAGGCAATGCAAATCTAGAGTATATTTATGAATATTTAAAATATAAATATCATAATAAAGAGATTTTTGATTTAATAATTACAACAGATGATATCGCCTTGGAATTTGCTTTAATGAACAGAAATAAGTTGTTTTCTGATGCACCTATTGTATTTTGTGGTGTTAATAAAGAGGGTGCTGATGCTCTAACAAAGGGTTATGACCGAGTTACTGGTGTGATTGAAGTGATCGATGCAACACAAACCATAGAATTAGCACAGCATATCAATCAAGATTTAAAAAATATATATCTTCTTTATGATAATACGGAAAGCGGACGAACCACTGGGCAACTTATCTTAGAACAAGCAAAAATCAATCATCCAGATCTTAACCTCTATCCCCTTAACAATATGCCCTATGGGGACATTATCAATACAGTTAAGAACTTAGATCAAGATAGTATAGTCTTAGCGTCTACCTACAGCAGGGATGTTAATGGACGAATTATTGATATGAATTATGCCATGAGTGATATCAGTGCTCAATGTAGCACACCAGTTTATGCTATATATGATTTTAGCTTAGATACTGGAATAATAGGCGGAGTTATGCTAAGTGGCAGGATACAGGGAGAGAATGCTGCCTTATTAGCTCTGGGTATTTTAGATGGTGAAATTTCAGAGAATAGTCAATTTTTAACACAGGATTCTATGCGTGTGGTAGTGGATTATGAACAACTGTTGCGTTTTAATATTCCAGTTAAAAGATTACCAAAGGATATTGAAATTATCAATAAGCCATTCTCCTTTTATGAAACCTATAAGTCCATGATATTAACAGTGATTGCTATAATAAGCATCCTAATAATATTTATCACCTTTTTGATAATATATATAAGTCGTATCAAGCGTATGAAAAAAGAATTATCTGATAGTCATGAGGAGCTTACTCAGCTTTATGAAGAGCTGGCTGCTTCTGATGAAGAGATGAGAAATCAATATGAAGAAATACTGACAATAAATGAAAAAATAAGATTAGGTGAAGAAAAATTATCTTATCTCGCATATCATGATACCTTAACAGGATTACCAAATAAGCTATCCTTATTTGAGGCATCCCGAAGAATATTTGTCCCTAAGAATGGTGTTGTTGCGCTACTATATATTGATATAGATAATTTTAAAAATGTCAATGATACATTAGGGCATGCCTATGGTGATATTCTTGTTAAGAAAGTAGGCGAAAGACTGAAAGCCTTCTTTAAGGATAATGATTTCATATATCGTTTGGGCGGAGATGAGTATGTTATTATATTACCATATGTTACTACTAGTGATGACGTTGTGATAATAGTTAAGAAGCTGATAGATGATTTTTCTACAGAATTTGATTTGAGCGGAAGCTTGATGCAAATCAGCCTTAGCATCGGAATTGCATTGTATCCGGAACATGGAACTGTTATTGATCAGCTGCTAAAATATGCGGATATTGCCATGTATCGAGTGAAAAATACGGGTAAAAAGAATTATTTCTTATATAATCATAGCTTAAATGAGCTTTTTGTTGAACAGATTAATATTGAGAAATGCATGCCGAAGGCCCTTGAAAATGGGGAATTTGAATTATATTATCAACCCCAGGTGGATATTAGAACGAATAAGATAACTGGCTTTGAAGCCTTACTGCGTTGGCATAGCAGCGAATTTGGCGAAGTATCTCCTATGAAATTTATCAGGATAGCTGAGGATAGCAGATTTATTGTTATTTTAGGAAAATGGGTATTATCACAAGCCTGTAATTTTATTAAAAGAATACATGCCTTGGGTTATCCAGATTTGATGATCTCTGTCAATATCTCCATTATACAATTATTGCAAAATGATTTTTGTGATACTATATTTGATGTTTTAAAGGAGAATGAACTGCCAACAGATTTTCTTGAATTAGAAATTACTGAATCGATTTTGATGGAATCTATTGATCAAATTGGACGGGAATTAAAGACCTTATATGATAAAAATATAAAAATTGCATTGGATGATTTCGGCACAGGCTACTCATCATTAAATTATCTTGCTCAATTACCAATCTCTACATTAAAAATTGATAAAACCTTTGTGGACACTATCTTGTACGATTGTGAGAATACCCTTACGGGTCAGATAATTACTTTGGGTAAGACTATGGGTATGACCACAATAGCTGAAGGTGTAGAAACTCAGGAACAATTAGATTTCTTAATGCAATATGGTTGTGATAAAATGCAGGGCTATTATTTTAGTAAACCCCAACCAGAAGAAGGTATATTAAAGCTTCTTTTGGATTAATTGTGTTGTATCTTATCTGCTGTTTTAATAACTAGCACAGTTTTTATAGTCGTGAGCTGTTAGGGATTTGCTATAGGCTCCCTTTGCTTACCTTGCATGGTTCTAAAATGAATTCAAATTGACTTTTATAATTGGCTTAGGTAGAATGAAGTATGTAAATTGAAAAATCACAGATTTTTCAAAAGGAAAATTTGCGCTGGCGCCCAAATTCCCAGGTAACGGTTAGTATGGAGGATTTATATGGATACATTTAAACTAAAAATATTTGCAATAATTGTCATGCTCATAGATCATATTGGAGCCATTTTTATATCACCTTATACTAACTATTGGTTGAATTTTGCCTTTCGAGGAATTGGAAGATTAGCTTTTCCGATTTTTGTTTTTTTGATTGTAGAAGGATTTTATCATACCAGTAATATAACAAAATATCTTCAGCGACTAGGGCTATTTGCATTGATTTCCGAGATACCCTTTGATTTGGCCTTTTATAAATTTCATTATGGAGCTAATTTTGTTTCAGACATTAAATTTATGTTTTCAGATCTCTCCAATTTTGCACTCATGCTAAATAAGTTTGGGGAGCATCAGAATGTTTTCTTTACCTTGTTTTTGGGCTTAGCCTTGATTACACTAATGGATATGGTAGAGAAGAAATTTTATAAAAATACTATGATTAATCTTTTGATTAGCAATATTTTAGATGCTGTATTAACCATCGTATTTTGTTTTATGGCATATTATCTGAAAACCGATTACGGTATTGCCGGTATATTGATGATTGTTGCTTTCTATTTGTTCCGCCAAAGCAAGGCTTTAATAACACTGTCCTTGCTTGTTATAAGTGTTACTATGTTAAGTGATTTTTCAAATTTTGTTATAACCAATAATTATTTTAAAATTGTAGGATTGCTTGCAGTCTTAGCTATAATACCTATAGGACTTTATAATGGCAAAAAAGGTAAAAATATAAAGTATTTCTTTTATATATTTTACCCTGCCCATATGTTTTGTCTGTTTTTAATTGTATCATTTCTTTAAGAGAGAAAAGAATCATTCTTGTCGGCTTCATAGCTAGTAGGATTGATATCAAAATGAGTATTTTCTCCTGAGGAATGTGTCTTTTCTGGAAAATAATATCTTGAATCAAGATTGTTAATACTATTTGAAGAAGGAAAACGATAATAAGTTTTTTGGGAGCGTTCGAAATACATAAGACAATCCTCCTTGTATATAAGATTAATAATAATTCTAATCTTATTGTTCTTCAAATCATGAACAACTATGCAAGTAAAAGAAACACAAAAAAACCTTTTATGTTCTAAAATTATGTGATTATTAGTAAGTTAATATTAGTTACGATAATCCATATTTGTTATTTAAAATAAGAAATTAATAATTATTGCAGGGAGATTGATAATGATATCACTTAATATTTTGGAAGTGAAAGCCTTTATGGCGAAACTTCTGACGAACATAACCTTTGATTCTTTTATCCTGCGTGAATTGGAGCTTCAGACCTTTACCAATTTCTCCATTTCTGGTCAATTTAATGAAGGTTTTTATACAAAAGAAGAATTAGAAGAACGGCAAGATAAGCTTTATATAGCTTGGCAGGATGTAAGACAAATTGTTTTTTCCATGATTAAAGGAAATAAAACACCTCTATCCCTGAAAATAGTATTTCAAGCGCCAGAAGCCTTATGTGAAGAATTAATACAGCGATTAAGGGGAAAGCTTCGCTTAGAGGAGATTGGCGGTTTATATTTTAATATTCGCTTTGAGAAAAATGAGCTCCGTATCATTTCAGGAACTGCAATTAAGACCTTTACCTTAGATAAGACCTTAGAGCAGGAATGGGATAGGGAAGTAATGAATATCATGAGAAACAACGAAATAGTATATGAAGAGGAATAAGTTTAAGGATGGATCATATTTGTATAGAGATAATAAATAAAGCTTTTGTTAGCACTCTCTAATAAAGAGTGCTAATTTTGTCTTGACATTTTAAATTTACAGTATTATGATAAATCTTGAAGTATTATTTATCAAAATCTCATATACATGAGATTTATATTTACCTTAGTAAAGCGGAGGACGCAAGGTTATGGAACGTCCCGTTTTTACTTGATAACATTGATAGAAAAGGAGTGTAATTATGAGTACAGAACGCGGTAATTTATCAATTCATTCTGAGAACATTTTCCCTATAATCAAGAAGTGGCTTTATTCTGACCACGATATATTTATTAGGGAGCTTATTTCAAATGGTTGTGATGCAATCACTAAGTTAAAAAAATTAGAGGTTATGGGTGAAGCCAATATTCCTGAGGATAATAAGTATAAGCTTACCGTTACCATCAATACAGAAGAGAAGACGATTCGCTTCTCAGATAATGGTATTGGTATGACTGCTGATGAAGTGAAGGAATATATTAATCAGATTGCATTTTCTGGAGCACAGAAGTTCATGGAGAAATATAAGGATAAGACCAATGAGGATCAGATAATTGGTCATTTTGGTTTGGGCTTCTATTCTGCATTTATGGTAGCAAGCCGTGTAACCATTGAGACATTATCTTGGCAACCAGAAGCAAAAGCTGTTTATTGGGAATCTGATGGTGGCACTGAATATGAGATGGGTGATAGTAGTAAGACGGATCGCGGTACAGATATTACTCTTTATTTAAATGATGAAAGCTATGAATTCTCCAATGAATATCGTGTAAAAGAGGTTATACAAAAATATTGTTCCTTTATGCCAGTAGAGATTTACTTTGTAAATGCCAATGCTCCAGTAAAAGAGGAGAAAAAGGATATCATCGATGCAGATGTGGATGCAGAGGGAACAGCTAAAGAGACTGAAGATAAGAAGGATGAGCCAAAGCCCATTAATAATCCAAATCCTTTATGGGCTAAACATCCAAATGATTGTAGTGAAGAAGAATATAAAAATTTCTACCGTGATGTATTCCATGATTATAAGGAACCTCTCTTCTGGATTCATTTGAATATGGATTATCCTTTTAACCTTAAGGGTATATTGTATTTCCCTAAGATTAATACGGAGTATGACTCTTTAGAAGGTACCATTAAATTGTATAATAATCAGGTATTTATTGCTGATAATATTAAGGAAGTAATACCAGAATTTTTAATGTTACTTAAGGGTGTTATTGATTGTCCAGACCTACCTCTTAACGTATCCAGAAGTGCATTGCAAAATGATGGATTTGTTAAGAAAATCTCTGAGTATATCTCTAAGAAGGTAGCAGATAAGCTTGCTGGTATGTATAAGGTAGAAAGAGAGAACTATGAGAAGTTCTGGGAGGATATTAGTCCTTTTATTAAATTTGGATGCCTTAAGGATGAAAAGTTCCGTGAGAAGATGAAGGATGTCATCATCTATAAGAATCTGGAGGGTAAATTTATTACTCTTGCAGAGTATGTGGATGCAGGAAAAGGAACAGATACAGCAGAAGATAAGTCAGAAGTAAAGGCAGCAGAGACAGAGAAGAAAGAGGATAAAAAATGTGACTGCGAACATGAGCATGAACATGGTGAAGATTGCCAGTGTGATCATGATCATGAGAAGGAAGTAGACGAGGATAAGAAGACTGTTGTCTACTATGTAACGGATATAAAGCAACAAAGCCAATATATTAATATGTTTAAAGAAGCAGGCACTGACGCCTTAATTCTAAGCCATAACATAGATCAACCCTTCATTACACAGCTGGAATATCAAGAGAAGAATGTAAAGTTCCAACGTATTGATGCTGATATCAGTGAAGGCTTTAAAGCAGAAACTAAGAAGAAGGACAAGAAAATCTTAGAGAATAATACGGAAGCTATGACCAAATTATTCAGAAAGATCCTTGGCAAAGACAAGTTAGAAGTTAAGGTTGATAAGTTTAAGAATGAAAAAGTATCCTCTATCATGACTCTTTCTGAGGAAAGCCGCAGAATGCAGGATATGATGCGCATGTATAATATGAACGGTATGGATATGGGTGATTTAGGTGCGGCTGGAGAAACCTTAGTTCTCAATGCAAATAATAAGTTAGTTCAATACATCATTACAAATGAAAATTCTGAACAAACACCAATGATTTGCGAACAGCTGTATGATCTTGCTCTACTAAGCCATAAGCCACTGGAGCCAGAAGCAATGACAAAGTTCATTCAGAGAAGCAATGAGATTATGCTTCTACTGGCGCAATAATAGAGTTGTTTTATAGGGTTAGAGTATTAAAGGATTACTTGAAAATATCCTACGTCAATTTGCACAATCTCTTTATGATTGCGTGATGAAAACTCGTTTGTTCGCAACACACTCTCGTTTGGATGAAGCACGTAGTGGTGCCAAAACATTGGCATAGGAGTTTGACACCCTAACTTTTATAGTAATAATAATTTAAATATAATAGTACGCTATCCCAGGTCTAGGATTTACTAGCCTGAGATAGCGTACTTTTTTAAATAGGATTTGGGTGTAAAAGTCTTTTTAATTATATATCCTGAGTGGATTAGTATTGACCAGCCTTGGGCGGATTTTGTTCTCAAGGATTTTATTAGGTGTTGGTACTGAAGGAATTAGGGTATGGATAGGTTGTGAAAAAACTTATTTGGGTTAATAATAAAAAATAATAAGTAAATAATAGATGCATGTATAATTTTAAAATTGTAAAAACTATGTTTGTTACAGTCTGGCCATCAATTCGATATAAAAAACTCCTTGCAATGAAGTAAACGTGCACAATCATTGTTCAATTCTCTTCCATGGTCAACTGTAACATAAAATTTATATAAAATGATTTAAAAAACTTGAAATGGAGTTGACACTATGATATTATATAGTAATAAAAACTACGTGATATAATACTTTGGCTTGGTGATGTGATTATAAGCATAATAATACTGGGATAAGTTATAAATACATAATCCCGTGTTCAAGCGCCTTATTATATGCAAAACAGGAGGATTAGAAAATGCCATATCGAATTATTGGAGACAGTTGTACAGACTTAACTACAGAACTAAAACAAAATTCTAATATAAAACTGGTTCCCTTAACTTTTACTGTTGATGATGTTTCCATTGTGGATGATGAGACATTTGATCAGCAGCATTTTATAAATTTAGTAAAGGCTAGTCCTCATTGTCCTAAATCTGCCTGCCCGTCACCTGATGATTATATGCAACATTTTGATTTTGATGGTGATATCTATATAACGACACTTTCCTCGCAGTTAAGTGGTTCCTACAATAGTGCAGAACTTGCTAAGAAGTTATACCTTGAGGAACATCCCAATAAAAATATCGAGATTATTGATTCAAGATCTGCTTCCGTTGGTCAAACATTAATAGCCATGAAAATTATAGAGCTAGCGAATGCAAATAATACATTCAAAGAGATTGTATCTAAAGTAAATGCTTACCGTAATGAGCTGAAGACAAAATTTGTCCTAGAATCCTTGGATACTCTTCGTAAGAATGGGCGTTTGTCAGGTATTCAAGCAATTCTTGCAAGTGCCTTAAATATAAAACCAGTTATGGGAGCCACACCAGAGGGTAGCATTTGTAAGATTGATCAAGCAAGAGGTATTGTAAAAGCTTTGCTGCTAATGGTCAAATCCATTGAGCAGGATGTTATAAGACCCCAGGAGAAGATCATTGGTATTGCCCATTGTAATAACAGGGAGAGAGCTGAGTTTGTAAAACAGGAAATCCTTAAAAGAATTCCCTTTAAGGATTGTTTCATTGTGAACACAGCAGGCGTAAGTACAATGTATGCCAATGATGGTGGAATTATTACAGCTTATTAAATAGTACTTGTCCCAGGGTAATCCTCAATATTGTTAAGGCAACCCCATTTATCCTCGTCAATAGTAGAAAAAGTAATAGAAAATAATACGAAAGCATCTAAAAATTCAGACCTAGATAGGGCATGAAACCGCCCCGTCTCAGGTCTATTTTTTTACCCAGGAACCGCTTTCCTTCCTGTTTTCAGACCTGATCACGCAACGCCTCTAACAATTCAACACAGAAAAATCCCAGGAAAATCAAGCATCCTAGCTCTTTTCATTTTTTTGAAAGGAATGGAAAAAGAGGATGGAAAGAGAAGGAAAAATGAAGAACGAAAAATGATTCATTGGAAGATAATTGTGGATACGTGGATGAGGATGAGAATATACTATTTCTTATGTCATATTTAGAAAAAAAGGATGTGTTAATTATAGCAAAGTACATACGTAACAAATTAATAGGTATAGTAATATGTAATTCGGAGAGTGATACATGGCAAGAGGCAGTTGCTGAATGGGAATTATTTAATTGAGAAAGATGAAAGCTGCTCCGAAGAGTATATATGTGGAAAGGAAAATATTAAATATCTCTATACAATCAGGAATGTAATTAATGGGAATAAATTACTTTCTATTAGAAATTCTTGCATACAGAAGTTTAATAGAACAGATTTTAATGAAAAGACATCATTGAGAGAAGGTATGTTTAAATTATTACACGCAGTTGAAGAGAATAAATATTTGTCTCTATCTTCTGAATTGTTTTCAAAAGACTTCTAAAATGGCTGTATGAAAAAGGCCCTTTTGATACTGAGTATAATCATAATGATGTAGAAGCTGGCTATGAATTTATTTTAAAAATGTTCAATAAAAGAGACAAAAGTTCCATTACTATAAATCAAGAAAAAAGATAAAAGCAGTGTTATTAATTTCAATAAAGCCGTTTTAAAAGATAGTCTATCGGAGAAGATTAATGAAATGCATATCGGGTTATTGAAAAGCAACACATGATACTGATTATATTTTTCTGGATTTGAATGATTATAGTTATATTAATTGAAATATTAAGTAAAATAATTGATGATAATTATGAATAATAGAATTATAATAAAATAATAAATAGTAAAAGGAATTGTACTTGACAAAAAAACAAGAAAGTCCGATAATGGAATCATAATTAGTAGGAGGTAGATTGAGTGCTACAGAAAACCAAGTATTTACCAGAAGAGGATATATTCGCAATAGTAGAAAATTTGTCAAGTGCAGTGGGGGATGAACTCTCTGCTGGATTGCGTAATCTTGGAATAGATGAACAATTTTCAGATTCAAAAAAGTTCTTGAAATGGGATTTGTTTAATGCCAGCTGTGTTGATAAATTTAAAAGTGGAAATCTAGTCGCTCGATATGCCCGAAGAGGTGGATGGATAATGGCGCCTCTTGTTGACTTTCGTACTGGGTTTATATTTTCAGTTATTCGTGGGGATAGACTTAGTCAATTATGCAGAGAAAAGGCAAAACGTAATAATCTTCATTATACTGATGCACTTGTTAAGTCATTTAACTTTGATGTGCTATGTGCAAATCAAATGAGTTTCGTAAATCAGAATCAATTTGAAGAAGAGCAAATAGCTGGCATAGTTAATGGAATATTGAAAGATATGCAGATAGAAAAAGAAATGATTAACCGCTATGCGGTAATATTGTTTGAAGAGTTTAACCATGAGTTAACATCTATAAAATGTTGCATAATAAATAGTGAACTAAGTATAGTGGAGGAAGAGGACTGGAGTCATTTTATATCACATAGAGAACCATTAGTGACAGAACAGATTTCTCATAATGATAATTCGTCGCTTAAGCAAAGCTTATCTTTGTCAGAAAAGGCTGAGAAGAAAATTAGACAACTTAAAAATGTGGTTGAAAAGGATAAGGAAGAAGAAAAGGAAAATAATCTATAAAAATTCTTAAGGAGCATTAGTGATGAGTAATATAGTTGATTTTAATCGTAGTATGCCAGATAGGCAGTTTAATGGAGAGAGATTAAGAATTGCAAGGTTGTGGAGAGATGTTTCGGCAAATGATTTGGCAGAAAATATAGGAGTTAAGCGCCAAACTATTTCGATGTATGAGAATGGTAAGCTGGTAAATCCAGATATAGCGACCATCCAGAAAATAAGTCAGGCTTTAAATTTTCCGCTTAAATTCTTTGTAGAAGATTTTGCGGTAAAGATGGAAAGTAGTACAACATATTTCCGCTCTTTGCTTACAACTAATAAAAAATATAGAAGTGAACAAGAAAGCAAAGTGGATTGTATTTCAGTAATTTATGAGATGTTATGTGAATATTTGGACTTTGCACCGCTGGAGTTACCTGATGTTCCGGAAAATACAAAACCTGAAGAAGCAGCATATATTTTAAGAAAACATTGGGAATTAGGAAATAAACCTATCGAGAACTTATCATATGTGGCAGAGAGTCATGGAATTGTAGTTACCGATTTCGAAACTAGTTCAGGGGATGTGGATGCTTTTAGCCACAAAATAAATGGAAGCAGTGCTTCAACATATCTAATTGGTTATTCCAAAAATAAAAATACGGCAGCTAGAGTTCATTTTGATATTGCGCATGAACTTGGACATATTTTGCTACATGATTGGAATGAAAATATAGAAGAAATGCCCAAGGAGGATTTTAAAGAGTTGGAAATCCAAGCCAATGACTTTGCAGCCGCCTTTTTATTACCGGAAGATGAATTTGTGGCAGATGTCGGGAACTATGCATCAAAGATTCAATATTATGTAGAATTAAAACGGCGATGGAAGGTATCGATAGCAGCCATGATAAGACGTTCTTATAAACTTGGCTTGATTACAAGTGAAGAGTATCAAAGAA
Source organism: Bacillota bacterium (assembly GCA_023443625.1). Next base: position 197,223 of record JAEZTQ010000011.1, read on the forward strand.
TGATGAGAAATATGCAAAAGCAGGGAATAAGAAAAATAGAACCGCTTGATGATATTCTTATTACAGCAAAACCGTCTCTTTTAAAGCAGGCAGTTAGTCTGCTTTTGAGTCAAAAGGTGTTTACGGCTAATGAATTGTTAGATGAAATTTCTAGTGAATATGGGTTAACGTTATATTCGAGAGATATAGAGAAACTTCTGGGATTAGATAAAGATACTTTAAAGGTGGTCAATACAGTACCAGAAATGAAGGTCGTTTTAAAATCAAATAAGAATAAGTAGATACAGGGTATATTATGGATACCCTGTATTTCGTAGTATTGTGTATTTATCTGCTTGCAAATGATGATTTAAAAAGTTAAGGGAGTGGTGATTTTATTAAGAGCGCAGATTACTTAGTAGATGACAAAAAAGAAGTTTATGAGAGAGTAAGTATTTGGACCGGAAGAAAGTTGGTAAAGGCGGCAGAAGAACATCCGGAAGTTGCAGAAAATATTAGAAGACTGGAACATTTTCGTAAAAATTTGTATTCTAAAAATAAGAACAATAGACAACAAATGTTCTTTAATAAAGGTAGAAACGGAAATCCATATGCGGCGTATTTCTTTTTCCGTGATTACGATGAAAGTAGTCATGAAGGAAGTGAAGTTTCATCACGTCATGAAGTGGTTAAATCTGCGTTCAAGGGAATTGATGAGCTTAGGGTTATGTTTGACCGAAAGGAAGGAATCATTTCTTTTAAAGTAGAAAAAACTGTGAACGAATATGAAATAAAACTAGATGGGCATAGACATTGCATTGATGTGATGGTTTTTTATTCTTCATGTTCATCGGAAAAATATGCTGTGAAGTGGAGTAATGGGAATACTATAAGTTGTCTGGCATTAGAAATTTTTGAAGAGCATACTACGAAGAATACAGAAAAGCTTGGAAGATTGATGAGAGCTGGAATACCAGTACTTGAATATAACAGTAAAAATAGGACTTCTGTTATGAAAGAAATATATAGTGAGGAAAAAGAAAAGTCAGAAGTAATACGAGTCAGGGAGCAGATACAGCAGCAAGATTACATAAATGTTGAATTGATTGGAAATCCTTCCGGTAAATATTATGCTCTCTATGAAAAATACTTAGAATTATATAATGAAAACTTAAAACTGAAGAGTGAGCATAATAAGATTCAACAACAACTGGATAAGGAGAAGGACGAAAATAATGGGATGGTTCAGAGGCTGCAAACGTTAGTAAATGAAAAGGATGTATTGAGTAAAAAAAATATGGAACTGCTTAAAGTTGTAAATGAATTTAATAATAAATGGGATGAGTTAAATCGTTCTGTTATATTTAAATTACTTTTTAAAAATATGTTTAGGAAGAAATAGAGGAGGGAATTTCAGTGGAAGATGAGTTGATGAAAATTCAAAAAATGCAAGAAGAAATAGAAGATGCAAAAGAGAAAATTTTAGAAATTATAAAGCAACTTGAAAAGGCTTTAACGCAGGAATTACAAGAAAAGATTGTTGTCGCGCAGATTAGAAGCTCCTGTTCCATGCAGTTTATTTTACCCTAAATCGGTAGCCTGATGGTTTTCTCACTCACTTTAGTAACTCCTATTTATGCAAGCTGTTTGGTTTAATTCTAAA
>JAEZTQ010000012.1 GCA_023443625.1 Bacillota bacterium
TTAGAATTAAACCAAACAGCTTGCATAAATAGGAGTTACTAAAGTGAGTGAGAAAACCATCAGGCTACCGATTTAGGGTAAAATAAACTGCATGGAACAGGAGCTTCTAATCTGCGCGACAACAATATATTTTGCTTTGCAGCAATGGTTTTAATTGTGATATTCTCACCAGTATTCTCTAATGCTAACTGTAACATAAGTCGCATTGCATATCTTCCTTTTGTTGATATTTTCATCTTTACCTCCATTCTGCCTTTTTAAGTTAAGGACATTGTCTTCCCTTTGAGCTTCTTTGTGCCGAGGATTACGCAGGCACCAACTTTCAAGTGTAAATTATTTTTTATAATTCACACTAACAGTACATTCCTTCCCTTTGAGCTTCTTTGTGCCGAGGATTACGCAGGCACAAACTTTCAAGTGTGAATTATTTTTTATAATTCACACTAACAGTACATTCCTTCCCTTTGAGTTAGTTTGTGCCGAGGATTACGCAGGCACAAACTTCTAAGTGTGAAAATTGCTTTTTATTTTCACACTGCTTTCTTGTTACCAAACAAGAAACTCAGCTTTGTTTCAGAAACAATTACCGCTATAAAGATTAATACGAAGCCTAAGAGCAACCGTAGTGTAAGTTTTTCATAGGAACAAGCCACAGAAAAAAGTACTCCGAAAACTGATTCTAAACTTAGTATTATTGCAGCAGGTGCCGGGTTTGTATATTTTTGACCTATATTTTGAAATAGTAGGGCTATGGCTGTTGCAAAAACTGATAAATACAATAATCCAAAGATAGTATTAGCACTCCACTGCCTAGGAAAATCATTATCAATCAACACCATGATCCATGAGAATATGGCTGCATAGCCAAACTGAAGAATGGTAAGCAAGATGGGATCCTTTTCTTTTCCGAATTTGGCTACTGCTACCATATGTAAGGCATAGGCAAAACCGCTAATTAGGGTTAAGATATCTCCCTTTCCAATGCCAAGATTACCATTCAGTGACACGAAGCCAATACCTATGATACCTATAAGGGCTGCTATGACATTAAATATATCTGGTTTCTTTTTGTCCACCGCCCAGAATAAAAAGGGTACAATAACACAGTAAATCGCCGTTAAGAATGCATTCTTTCCAGGGGTAGTATCAATAATACCTATGGTTTGCAAGCTATAAGCCAGAATAAGTAAAAATCCAATAATTCCACCTTTCATAAAATACTCCTTATTTAAAGCCTTGAGTCTTTTATGAAAAACTACTGCAAGTAACAAGCACCCTAGGGTAAAACGCAGAGCCAGAAGTACATGGGGTTTCATTACATCCATGGAATCCTTCACCACGAGAAAAGAGCTTCCCCATATTATTGCAGAACAAAATAGGGCCGCTTTTGCAGCAATATTTTTATTTATGTTCATCTATACCTCCACTGCACATACCAAGATGTCCTTCTTACCTATGTATTTTATGCTTTGCCCATTCTATCACATCTTTCCTAATTATTCAACAATAACAGACGACCATAAGCAGGATGCTGTGGGAACATATTTTCATGTTAACAGTACATGCCATCCCATTGAGTTAGTTTGTGCCGAGGATTACGCAGGCACAAACTTCTAGGTGTGAAAATTGCTTTTTATTTTCACACTAACCAAGAATAATAGTTATATTTTACTAATTTATTGGACTAAACTTACAAATATGGTATACTAAAATTAATGCTTATCTTATATACAAGATAAGCCACTGGGATACTTTTTAACCAATATCTTGAAATGGAGTGGTCTTTTGAAAAAGGTAAAAAAACTTTATTTTATTCCTATTGTTACCCTAATTATACTACTTTCCCTCTTTAATTTCCGTAATACGGAGGCAGCTGCAAAAACAAATACCATAGATTACACTTTCACCGTAAAGAATTTAAAATATCAAATCAATACCATTGCCTCTAAATCAAAAAATGGATATGTTACAGTGATTGGTACGGTTAATAACAAAGTCAAAACCATATCCCTTCCTAAGACAGTGACTAACTCTGGCTATACATATATTCTTACAACAATAGGGAATTCTGCTTTCTCTGATTATACCTCTTTGTTAAGTATAAATATCCCTAACACTGTTACCTCTATAGGCAACAGCGCTTTCATGGAATGTACCTCACTGAGTAAGATAACTCTTCCCACTTCACTTGAGTATATAGGTAAAAGTATATTTTGGGGATGTACTTCTTTAAAAAGTGTTAACCTGTCCTCTTCTATTAAGGCGATTCCATTTGGGACCTTTCAAGGTTGTCAGGAGTTAAACCAAATTACAATTCCAAGTAGCGTTACCTTTATTGATTCTTCTGCTTTTGCAGGATGTACTAAACTTACGGAGATTGAAATCCCTTCTTCTGTAACCAAGATAAATTCTTGGGCATTTAGCGGCTGTACCTCCCTAAATACAGTGAAGCTTTCCGATAATTTAAATATCCTATCCAGTGGTATTTTTCAAAACTGTATTTCTTTAAAAGAAATTGATCTACCAAGTAAAATAAGTGCCATTAAATCTTATGCCTTTGAAGGATGCTCCAATCTATCACAAATTAATCTCCCTGAACAACTGGAATATATAGGTTATGCTGCTTTTCAAAACTGTAGCTCCCTTAATAAGGTCACCTTTAATTCACAGCTTTTAGAAATAGAGAGTATGGCCTTCTCCGGGTGTAGTAATTTAGAGTACATAAAATTACCCGATCAGGTTATGTCCATCGGTTCCCAAGCCTTTAAAGACTGTACTTCCCTAAAAGATATTTATTTAGGGAAGTCACTCCATAGGATTTTAGATGAAGCATTTATTAATTGCAGCAATATTACTACCATAATACTACCTGATACCCTTCTATCCATAGGTTCAAAGGCTTTTAAAGACTGCACTGAACTAAAGGAAATAAATCTGCCCAAAGGAATTAAAGAAATTGCTGCAGACCTTTTTGAGGGTACTGCTCTAAAATCTGCCAATGAGGACTATTTCTTTATTCATGATGGATTTTTGCTAGAGGGAAAGAATGCCTCAGAAGAGGTAAGCATACCCTCCAATGTACATAGTATCGCAAGCGGAGCTTTTTTTAATAATACTTCAATACGAAAGGTTAGAATACCAGAAACTGTTATCTCCATTGGCAGCAATGCTTTTAACCAATGCACTGCGCTAGAGCAAGTAATCCTTCCCAATGGTCTTAAGAACATTTCTGAAGGGGCCTTTGCTAATTGCAGTGCCTTAACCTCCATGAATATTCCCTCCCTTGTTCAGGAGCTAGCACCTATGACTTTCTATAGTTGTACCAACCTTGCTACTATTGTACTTCCTGATAATCTTACCAGGATAGGCCAAGGAGCTTTTGAAAATTGCATGAGCTTATCTGAAATTAATTTTTCAGATAGTCTTAAATATATTGAATACCGTGCCTTTTATCAGTGTAGTAGTTTAAAGAGTATATCCCTTCCAGAGAGTTTGATAGAAATTGGTGCCTCTGCCTTTCGTTTATGCACCTCTCTTACCAGGGTTAATGTGGCAGCACAAAATATATCCAGAGAGGTTTTTCGTGACTGCGCAAAGCTTGAAGTTGTAACCATGTCAGATTCAGTTAAGAATGTGGGGTTGTCCACCTTTAAGAATTGCACCGCTCTTAAATCTATAACCTTATCCAATGCTTTAACCTCCATTGACTATTATCTCTTTGAAAATTGCTCAACACTAAGTAAAATCACCATACCAAACAGCGTTGAATATATTTTGGAAGGCGCTTTCTCAAATTGTATTGGGCTTAAGCAGATTTCCTTACCTAAATCATATTGCTTTATCGATGAAGGAGCATTTGAAGGCTGCAATACTTTTAAGAAAACTACTACCACAAAAGAAGGCTCCTTAGGAGAGCTATTCGACACCTCCTCATCTGCTGATACATCCAAAGTACATGTCTTACAGGATGAGAGTTCTTTATATTATCTATATGGACGTAATTCATTCGGAGTACTAAAGCGAACCAAGGACGAGGAGACAATTTTAACACAACCTATGATAGCTAAGTATCATGGTTTTACATTGTACAAACAACATATTTACTATATAAACAATAAGACTCTATATCGCATTTCAACCTCTGGGGGCAAAGAAGAAAAACTGATTAGCAATGTAATCCAACTAATAAAAATTCAAAATAATAAAATCTATTATCAAACTAAAAATGGTGTATACCAGGCAAGTTTGAAGGGACAGTCTGGGAAGATAATTATGAATTTGACTGCGAAGAGTACAACGACCGACGAAAGTCTCTTAAAGTATGATGATTTTCAGATAGTAAAAGATAAGCTATATTATGTAAAAGAAATGAAAAATCAGCTAAGCAATATTGAGTCCATTGGTTTAGATGGTAAAAACCATAAAGTTTTAGTTGAGAATGTGACTCTCTCATATTTTGAAAAGATTTGTGTTTTTAAGGATAAAGTCTATTATGTTGATGATGATAATTCATTAACCTGCGTTGATCAAAAGGGTAATATTATTTATTATGGTAGCGGAGTAAAGCTTAACCTGCTAAATAATAAATTATATTATTATAATGATAGGGGTATTTGGAGGATTTCCTCCAGTGGCTTAAGAGAGTTAATCCTTCCTGATAAGGTACTACCTGCTTTTGATACTATCTCTGATATCTCAGAGGATGGAAAATGGATGACATTGTACTATATAGGCGATGATGATAGTGATAAAGGATATCTTTATATCATCAAACTAGAAGGATACCAAGTAACTTGTCTCACTGATGGTGACACAATTACCTCTGCCTCCCTCATTGGTGATTATGTATACTATTGGAAGGATTATAACTACGAAAACGGTCCCGCTTATATTCTACGAACTAGATATAGATAATTATAAGATTAATAATACAGAGACCGTGCGCCCGCCGGACGCACAGTCAAATTAGTATAGCCTCTGTCTAGACAGAGGCTATACTAATAAATAAATTCAAATAATATCCCTATTGTATTAACCCTTCTTATTACTATGGGGCACCGATTACCTCTAGCTATATTCTCTAACTGGATAAGCAGAAGGATATGGTATGGCTTCCGGCTCTTTTTCCTGACTTCCCGATATACAGTTGGACTGTCTGAAACTCAAAAACCAATCCAAACAATACATATTTTCATTAATCTTTTCTGTTCTTTCAGTTGCAGCCTGGCATGTATCCGGTGGCGGCAGCATAATATCCTCACCAGGCTTCCAATTAGCAGGTGTAGCAGTATAACCGTTTTCAGTTTTTCTTAGAGCGGAAACAATCCTCATAATCTCCTGTATGTTGCGGCCAGTGGCTACAGGATAATTTAAGTTAGCCCTAATCTTGCCTTCACTATCTATGATATATACTGATCTTCCTGTCTGTGATCCTTGGCATCCCTTACAGAGCATACCGTATAAAGATGCAATCTCCATTGAAATATCAGCAATCAGCGGAAAGGTTACATCTATATGCTTCATATCCTTCCATGCAAGCTCTTTCACTTTCCTCAACCAGGCAATATGTGAATAAACCGAATCTAGGGATAAACCAATCAGCTGCGTATCTAGTTCCTCAAATTCCTTTATCATCGAAGCGAAGGTCATTAATTCCGTGGTACAGACAGGTGTAAAATCTGACTGATAAGAGAAAAAAACTATCCACTTTCCATAATAATCCTTAGGAAAGTCTATCTCTCCCCTGGTTGTTACTGCATGAAATGCAGGAGCCATATCTCCTATCATTGGCAAATTACCTACCCTATAATTCTCCATATGAACCTCCTTACTGCCCTGACAGCTTAAAAGTAGTTTAAACGCAATATATCTTGATATAACAAAGATATGATATATCACATTCATATGCTACTTGAACTGGTATGCAATAAGGTTTCTTTTTATGTTATAGGAGGTTAATTTGACCAATATCTACTCTGCTATAATATCAACACCACTCTCTTCTCCACCAATAACCTTTAAGACCACTTTATTGGGTAGGCATGTAATGGTTTCACTATTATAATGAATATCCTTCTGGTTTACACATAGTTTATCCGGGCAACTAGCTTCTATCATATCTGCATGACCATCTTTAATCTCAAAGGTATTAGTCTCTCCCTTAGCTCCCTTTACGGTAAAGGTTGTATCTTTATTTAAATCCAATGTATCATATACTTCTCCATCCACTGTTATAACTAATTTACTACCTTCCTTCTTAAACATATTCATTGCAATTATAGCCAAAAGACATAGTATCACTACAGCTCCAATCAATTTAATGTCGTTCCTTTTTATTACAATCACCTCCTGTAGTTTCTCCTAATTCCCTTTATAAGCAATTAAATTATAAGTAATCAAAAAATCCAATTTTTCTAGGTAATTTACGCTGCCTTATATTATAATCGATTATCTACATATGTCAACAACCCATCTTTTTGAAATATTTTAGTCCTTCTTTTGAAGTATTTTTATCTTTCTTTTGAAGCTTTTTTAATCCCTCTTTTGAGACTTTTTTAATCCTACTTTTGAAGCTTTTTTAATCCTTCCTTTAAAGTATTTTATCTTTCTTCAAAATACTATTTTCCTTTTAAAACTACAGATTTTCAAGGTGCTTCCTTGAACAACCGCGCTCTTATAGGAATATGATGATATATAACATAATGAAAGGAGCTTATTTTATGTTAACCCTTACTGCTTTATATATAGATCCTGTTGCAGTAGCTAGCTTTATGCTTTTTTTTGAAGAAAATATTCTTTTATTGACTATTATCGGCTTTTTCTTAGTTAACTTTTTAGCTATTTTATACACTCTTAGACTTAAAAGAAATAGAAATAAGCATGTAGTTAAACGTCCTGTTACTGATATAGTTGGTAATATACCGGAACGTATAGAAGAATTGAATCAAGAAATAAAACCCTTTGGCTTTGCCTATGAACCATATCAGGATATTTTTTATTCACTTATGTATCCATGGCAGCGAGAACTTGGTTATTGCAGATTATATGATGAAGCCAGTGCTGCATTAAGTATGATCATAGATTGTGAACCAATAACCTTTGAATATAATGGACGAAGATGGCTTATCGAGTTCTGGAAAGGACAATACGGAATGAATACCGGTGGTGAAGTGGGAATTTATTATACCACAGGACCCAACCTAAATATTCCTGGCATTTTTAATGGTACCTTCTATTATTGTGTAAAGGATGAAGACCGTATTAATATCTCCTTTGCTTTACGCAAGAAAGGCAACCTCTTGTTTACCAGAAGCGATTTACATTGGTGGCTCACTGGTTTCAAATTAGGTGAGTTCTCTAAGCCCTCTGAGTTAACCATGGATATCATGCTGGAATTACATGACAGGCGTATGGCATATACCTTCGTTAACGCATTGGTAAAAGCAGGCTACAAGGAAGATGAATATTTCATACAAGGAAATAGAGTAAGGATTCATTATGGGAAGCCCCATACTCCACAACCCATGACCAGGACTGCATTTACCGATTTCATCATGCAGCGGAATAATGAATCCTTATGTAATGCCTATAACAGCCTGACTTCTGACTATGCAGACACCCTTGACAAATTAGAAATTATTCGCAACGAATCTCCCGATGTGTATAAACATGCCTTAGATCTTGGTAAGCCACTGGCAGTGTATGAGGCCTACAACGGTATCAAGGGACATCTGGATTAGGAGGGAAAACCATTGTCTATTTCAAAACGTCTATCCCAAGTACTTGCAGAATCAAAAGTGGTGAGCTTTGATGATACCTCCCGTATTGTTATAATGAGCGATTGTCATAGAGGAAACGGCAACTGGGGCGATAATTTTTCGAATAATCAAAATTTATTTTTTGCTGCACTTTATTATTATTATGATAATGGATATACGTATATTGAATTGGGTGATGGCGATGAATTATGGGAGAACAGAGCAATTGATGATATCATCAATGCCCATAGCGATGTATTTTGGTTAATGTCTCTATTTTATAATGATTATCGTTTTTATATGCTATATGGGAATCATGATATAATTAAGAAAGACCGCCGCTTTGTCAAAACAAGATGTCATGATTTCTATTGTGATAGTACCAATTCCCAATTGTCTCTCTTTCCTGGTATCGAAATTGATGAAGGCCTTATTTTAAGATACCGCAATACGAAGTATCAGATATTTCTCACCCACGGTCATCAGGCAGATTTTCTAAATTATAACCTATGGAGACTTTCCAGGTTTTTGGTTCGTTATCTATGGAAGCCTCTGGAACTTACAGGAGTCAAAGATCCAACAAGTGCTGCAAAGAATAATGAAAGAAAAAATTCCATAGAGAAGAAGCTTGTGGAATGGTCAACCAATAATCAACAGCTTCTTATCTGTGGCCATACCCACAGACCTGTATTTCCCAAGCCAGGTGAGTCACTATATTTTAATGATGGCAGCTGTGTCCATCCAAGATGTATCACTGCCATTGAAATAAAAAAAGGAACCATAGCCTTAGTGAAGTGGGCAATTCTAACCCGGCCAGACAGAACCCTGTATGTAGGTCGTGAAGTGTTAGAGGGTCCGGTTAGACTTATGGAATATTTTCAAAATCGGGTGTCTTAAGACACCCGAAGTTTATTTCTTCTTTCTCACTGAATAACCGAACTTACCAAGGAGTTCACCCAACCCATAATATTCACCATGGGAATAAACAATCAACCCAGATTTGTTTAAATGAAATCGTCCCTTACTATCCATCAACTGTTTGTCAACTGCCACATTTACCACCTCTGACAAAAACATATCATGGGTACCCAGGGGTATAATATCTTTTACTAGGCACTCTATATTAACAGGACTCTCACCAATAAGAGGAGCTTTTATCATCTTTCCCTGTATTGGTGTCAGTTTCATTTCCTTGAATTTGTCCACATCCTTGCCGGATTTAACGCCACAATAATCAGCTTTTCTGACCAATTCCTTTGTGACCAGATTTATGACAAATTCCTTACTATCCTTAATTAAATCATAGGAATAACGCTCTTTCCGTATGGATACCGATACCATAGCCGGACTGCTGCAGACCGTTCCAGCCCAGGCAACGGTTATAATATTAGGCTTATCTTCCATCCTGCCACAGCTTACCATTACGGCTGGAATGGGATAAAGCATATTACCCGGCTTCCAATATTCCTTATCAAACATAATCACCATCTCCTTTATCCTACTACCTTAATTTTATAATGATAATATTTTCCATCAAACATTATTTTATATTGATTATTATATATAATATACCTATAATAAGTATGTAAATACTTATTCAAATTCAGATTATATCATGTTACGGTTTGGTCATGCAAGATTGATGAGCTTAAAGTTTTAAGTAAAGTTTGCCTTCTAATGAAAACCTAGTCTTAGTCTGAATAATTGAGTGGTATAGAAAGCATAATATATCTAGTTTCACATTTATTTGGTAATTCTTAATGTATGGTTTCGAAAGGAGATTTCTTATGAAAGCATCTGTTGACCAAGATGGCTGCATCAGCTGCGGTTTATGCATTGATGTATGCCCTGAGGTGTTTAGCTACAATGAGAATAATGTATCACAAGCAATTGAAGGAGATATTCCTGAAAAGAATTTAAAAGAGGCTGAGGAAGCCAGAGATGGTTGTCCCGTCAGTGTAATTGATTTATTTGAATAAATAGATGAGGGGCCTGTGCCCCTCTATTATTCTAGATGGAGGCTTCTCCTGGGAGCCCACCATTACTTTACCGTCTATATTTCACAAAAGAATTATGTTATACTTTATTATAATAATTGGTCAGAATATGAAAAGGAGGATTTTTATGAACTTTATTCATGAAGATAATAGAATCTACCTAAAGGATGACAACAATCATATGACTGCTGTCGTAACCTTCCCCAAAGTTCAGGATCATGTGGTTAATGTAGATCACACCTATGTGGATAGCTCCCTCAGAGGTCAGGGTATTGCAGGTAAGCTTATGGAGGAGCTCATTGCTCATCTACAAGAAAATAACCTCAAAGTAAAATTATCATGCAGTTATGCGGTTAAATGGTTTCAGGAACACCCGGAATACTCGGAGTTAATCGCAAAGTAGAGAATTGGAGAGGCTGTTTAAAAATGAATGTAAATACATTATATTTAGAATGCTATTCAGGTATTAGCGGAGATATGACAGTAGCTGCTCTTTTAGATTTAGGAGCCGATGAAAAGGTTTTATTAAAGGGCTTGAATAGCCTTAAGGTTGACGGATATAAAGTAGTAATCGGTCGTCGGTCAAAAAATAGTATAGATGCCTGCGATTTTGATGTTATATTGGACCAGGATGCACATCATCATCATGACCATGGTCACGATCACTCCCATGACCACCATCACCAACACGACAATCATGATGATTCCTCTCATGAACATGGCCATAGCCATGATAATGCAGATTCTAGTGGTAATTCTCACTTAACAATGGGTCAGCATATTCACAGGAACCTATACGATATCAATACGATTATAGAGAATTCTGTTATTTCAAAAAATGCAAAAAATATTGCCAAAAGGATTTTTTATATTATTGCTGTAGCAGAAGCAAAAGTACATGGGAAAACTCTTGAGAATGTACATTTTCACGAGGTAGGTGCCATAGATTCTATCGTTGATATCGTTGCAACTGCTATCTGTCTTGACAACCTGGGTATTAATAATGTCATAGTCTCGGAATTATACGAAGGAATAGGCCAGATTGAATGCCAACATGGTCTTCTTCCCATACCCGTTCCTGCTGTTGCTAATATTGTTGCAGAACACCAGCTTCCACTACATATTACTAATGTAAAAGGGGAACTTGTGACCCCAACAGGCGCAGCCATTGTCGCAGCCATTAAGACAGGGAATACACTGCCCAAGGAGATGAAGATCTTAAAAATCGGCCTGGGAGCAGGTAAACGTAATTACCCTGGCAGCTCTGGAATTTTAAGAGCTATGTTAATTGAGGACGCCACCCAGAATACATCAACCTCCGATAAGGTATGGGTTCTGGAAGCAAATATTGACGACTCTACTGGCGAGGCTCTGGCTTTGACTATGGAATTACTACTGAAAGAGGGGGCCAAGGATGTATACTATACACCCATATACATGAAGAAGAACCGCCCTGCTTACCTATTAGGAGTAATATGTCAAGAGAAGGATATAGAACATCTGGAAGGGATAATCTTCCTTAACACTTCCACCATTGGCATTCGAAAACACGAAACAACTCGTACTATCCTGCCTCGAAGCCACAAATCACTACCTACACCCTATGGCGATGCCCAGGTAAAGGTATGTACCTATCAACAACACACCTTCCTTTATCCTGAATATGAAAGCATCAAAGAGCTTTGTGAAAAATCCGGGAAGGATTATATGACCATGTATCACTATATTCAAAGCTTATACAACCAGTTAAATATGTAATATAAGGTTCAACAAAAAGAGGAGAAGTACAAAAATGATTGATTTATCAAATGAAGCTGTGATAAATAGAGATAATACCCTTATTCTTAACAACTTGAGAGAACTCTTCTCTACTCATATGGAGGAAGGGATAGCCATTGCCTTCTCCGGAGGTGTTGACAGCAGCTTACTGTTGAAAATAGCCTGCGATATGGGTAAGAAAACCAATCACCCTGTCCTTGCTATTACCTTTGAGACACAGCTCCATCCCCATGGAGATTTGGAGGAAGCAAAAGTGGCAGCTTTAAGCTTTGGTGCACTTCATAAAATAATTTATATTGATGAATTTACAGATAGAGAGATTACCAATAATCCCATAGATCGCTGTTATCGCTGTAAGAAGTTATTATTCCAATCCTTGATTGATTATGCACATAAAGAGGGCTTTAACTATCTGGTAGATGGGAGTAATTATGATGATCTAAATTCCTATCGTCCAGGTATGAAGGCGCTGAAAGAATTGGGAATACATAGTCCTCTCCTTACACTTCAGATAACCAAGAAGGAGATACGTTCCCTGGCAGCTAGGTTAGATATTGCTGCCTCTACAAAACCCTCAGCACCATGCCTGGCTACCAGACTTCCTTATGGAACACCATTTGATTTTGAACTATTAAACAGAATAGATCTTGGTGAAAAATATATTAAAAGTCTTGGTTTTTATAATGTCCGTCTTAGACTTCATGAAGATATACTGCGTATCGAAATTGACAAGGAAGATTTCTCCCATTTTCTTGATCATAGAACAGCAATCATAAAGAAACTTAAAGAACTGTCGTTTTTATACATTACCTTGGATCTAGAGGGCTTTCGCTCCGGTAGCATGGACTATAAAATTAAATATTAATATTTTGCAGGCAGAAAGGCAGTTCTAAATCTGCCTGCTCCATTAATTCTTTATTTGATAATAACTCCTTAGCCTTACCTTCAGCAAATATAGAACCCTCTTTAAGAATAATAACCCTGTCACAAAGCTCCAGTGCCATATCCAGATCATGGGTAGCAATTAGCTTGGTAACCCTTAATTCCTTTAGTAATTTCATGAGTCTTCTTCTGGTTTTAGGGTCTAAAAAGGAAGTGGGTTCATCAAATAAAACCAATTTTGGCTCCATAACCATTACAGTGGCCAAAGCAACTAGTCTTTGTTCACCACCAGAGAGCCTTAAGGAATTATGATGAAGCAGCCTTTCAATTCCCAGATCTTTTAATGTCTTTACTATCTTCTCTTCTATTTCGCTTTCTGGTATTCCCATATTCCTTGGTCCAAAGGCGATATCGTCAAAGACGTCGGACATAAATAACTGGTCTTCGGGATTTTGAAATACTACCCCAATTTTTTCCCGTACCATTCTAACATTCTTTTTGGTAAGTAATATTCCTTCTATATCAATGCTGCCTTTTTCCGGCAATAATACTCCCACCAAGGTTTTGATTAATGTGGACTTACCTGCACCATTGGTACCCACAAGCCCTACTATTTCACCTTCCTTTATTTGAAAACTAATCTCTTTTAATACCTGATGTCCGTCCGAGTAACAGACATCCAATTTATCAACCTTTACCAATACCTCACCTCTTACTATCACCTTATAATGGTTTTATTATCAATACTGTTAAGCCATGAATAAGCTTTGGATCATTTCACCTAAGGGAACAATTCTTAAAGCTATCAAGATAAGACCTGCTACAAGAATAACTAGCCATCCTTTAAGCCCCAGTTTTTTTCTTCTGGTAAAGGTTATATTTCCCTCAAACCCTCTACATAACATTCCCTGATATATACGCTCTGCTCTATCCGTACTTCTTAAAATCAACTGACCTATAAAGGTTCCCATATCTTTAATTTTAATTCCTTTTTGTTTAGGTGCTCTTAATAGATATCCCTGATACATAAGAGAAGCCTCGTTCATAAGAACACTCATATAACGATAAGTCATCATAATCTGAATTACAAGCAAATATGGTATATGTAGACTAATCAAAGCATAAATCAATTCATTCATACTAGTTGATGCTACTAATAGGAGGACAGACATTACCGTCAATATAGTTTTCAACAAAAGGGTGGTTAATGAAATCATTCCAAGGGTGATTCCCAGCTTTCCAATATAGACTACTACTGTTGAGCTATAGAACAAATTCGATAGTCCAACAAAAAAAGCAAAGGGGAGCGTAATGATACATCTGGAGAGTAGTATTTTCATAGGAATCTCTCCAATAATCATAAAAAATACAGGGACACAAGCAAAGAGAAGCAACCCTCCAAGATCGTGCTGTTTGAAGGATATTACTGTAAGAATATAAAAAAAGGTAATCACTAACTTTATGGCGGCAGGAATTCTTGTGAGTAATGTATCCCTATGTACTAAATCTTCTAATATTTTTATTTGTTGTAATGATTGCTTTTTTAATGACAAATCTACACCTTTAACCTTTTTCTAAACATACGAAAGCCCTTAGACTTTAGGTTTAGCCCTTTTATATTTGTTTATTGCCATACCCGCTGCAATAACCACTGCTAAAGTAACAATACCTCCCACCACGCCGGATACACCCGTACCAAGTAGATTATCCTCTGCTTCTCCTTTAAAGGAATAATCCGGAAGGAAAGAGGTTCTATCCTGAAGCTGCTGGGCTCCACTATGAGCATCTGAAGCATTCGCTATCTCTTCTTCCCCCATAACACCATGTATGGCCCACTCTAAACCATCGGGTTTTGATGATGCAAAATAAGAGAGAAAACCACCTATAATTAAGGAGGCAAGAGCAAATATTACCAGCACTTGCTTTATTGAAATACCCCCATGGGTTACCTTAACTAATCCTGCTGTAATAAGCTCTTTACGCATCCTAAATACAAAACATAATACAGCACCGGTAATAATACCTTCAATTATTCCAATAGCCAGATGAATGGGCTGCATAAGCACAAGAAAAGAGGTAAAGGGTAACTCTGTAATACCAGAGATAGTCGTCTCTATAACAACTGCAAAAGCTCCCAGCTGCAATCCTACAATCGTCGCTATAATGGATGCCAGAGTTAATTTCTTTGGCGTAATTGACTTTCTTAAAATTAATTTATAAATGAAGGGATAAGCAACAAAACAGGGTATAATCCCTAGATTAAATACATTACAGCCTAAGGCTAATAACCCACCATCAGCAAAAAACAAAGCTTGAATTAATAATACGGAAGTAATGGTTAGTAATGCCTGATAAGGGCCAAGTAAAGCTGCTAAAAGGATACCTCCTCCTATATGGCCGCTGGAACCTGTTCCCGGAATAGTAAAATTAATCATCTGAGCAGCAAATATAAAGGCTCCCATTACTCCCATCATGGGTATTTTACTATCACTTAAATCCAAGGCCTTTATTTTCTTAATACTGTAGCCCACTGTTGCTGTGGATGCTACAGTCATTGAAGTACCTACTGCTACTGAAACCAATGTATCTGCCATATGCATAATTATAAACTCCAATCTTTTTACATTTTATTTCAATGCCATTCGGTTTATTTGAGTGCTGATATAACCTGCACCAAAACCATTATCAATATTGACAACAGCAAGACCTTCTGCACAGGAATTTAGCATCGTAAGGAGTGCTGAGACTCCCTGAAAGCTTGCACCATAGCCCACAGAGGTTGGTACTGCAATGACCGGTTTATCTACCAAGCCAGCAATAACACTGCCCAAAGCTCCTTCCATACCTGCCACTGCGATTACACAATTTGCTTGCCTGATCTCCTCTATCTTTGATAGCAGGCGGTGAATACCCGCTACTCCCACATCATAGATACGAATTACCTTGCTGCCAAAATACTCTGCTGTCTGGGCTGCCTCTTCTGCTACAGGAATATCTGCCGTTCCTCCGGTACATACAGCAATGCAGCCAGTTTTTGGTCTATCCTCTGACTGTATCTTGAGGATCCTGGAAAGGGGATCGTATTGAACCATTGGCAGAACCTCTTTTACTCTTTCGTACTGCAAAAGACTAGCCCTCGTTCCTAAGACATTCCTGCCCTTCTCATAAAAATTCCTATAAATATCTACAAGATGATTCATTGCCTTACCTTCGCAGAATATTACTTCTCCAAATCCAGAACGCAGTTCTCTATGATGATCTAGTTTGGCATAACCTAAATCCTCATAGGGAAGCTTTTTAAGAAGTTCTTCCGCTTCTGATATGGTAATTTCATTATTTTTAACCTGTTCCAGTAATCTGTGAATATCCATGTCATACCTTACCTTTCCCTTAAGATCATTTGTATAGTTTTTATAAAAGAACCAATCCATAGAAGGGATACAATACAAAAATATATATAACTGTATTTTAGAGCCTTATGCAGGTTTATATTAATAGTGGTGCTGATGAAATCAGCATGAGAATTTGACACCATAATCCTATAACATAAAAAACATGAAAAGACCAACCGCTATTCTCAGCTATTGGAATCTTCATGCTTCTAAAGCTGCCACCTTCTTGATGGCTCATTTAAGATACTTCAGAATATTAATTATTTCCTTTAATTTTGTCTATCCTTACTAATATAATCCATTACCATATCTACACAGTGATCAATATAGGTCTCTGTTGTACCACTCAGCTTGGAAGCTATCATGATATTACATCGGTTAAGGGGTATCAGTATTTTAAGAGCAGAACAGCTACTGACCGCAGCTGCCATGGTAGGAGTCAGTTCCCCTAACATTGAATTTGCTGCAATAATTGCAATTGGTCCAAGGATAATATCTGATTTATTCACTGTATGAGCGATTGCATTCTCTCCAGTAGCACCCAAATCGGCACCTGCTTTTATCATATTATTGGTAGCAGTTGAATTCGTACCCAAAGCACAGATGGAAATACCCTTATTCTTATCAATTAGCTTTCTCAGCTTACTTATAATACTTTTACCAATTCCTCCGCCCTGTCCATCAATTACCGATATCATTATCTCCTTAGGACTACTCATTCTATCTCTCCTAACCAGAATAAACAGATTCTATATTATAATTACACAAAATCTTATTACATTATAAATGATAATTATAAAAAATTCCACTATAAAATAGCTTTATTCCTGGGGATTAGGTAGAAGGCAAGGATTATTTGATTTGCCTCCGCCATATTGGTTTATACAACATGGAGTATTTTAATATTACTTTCTCTTGACAAATCTACATACTCAGAATTAATGGACAAAATAGGATAGGTAATATCTTGGGGGGGAATATATACAATTTCACCCACTTCACCGTTACTCAATTCTACATTAGATCCTATGTAAAGAGGTGCCAAATGACTTAAAAACTCATATAGAATTGAGCCGTCAAACTGACTGTTTCCTTCCGTCAAGAACATTCTAAAGGATTCAAAGGGTGATACCTTTTTCTTGTATATTCGATTCTGTGTCATAGCATCATATACATCAGCAATTGAAATAATCCGAGCAAATAAGCTAATTGCATCTCCCTTTAAACCATAGGGATACCCTGATCCGTCGATTCGTTCATGGTGGAGTAAGATAGCATTTTTAATATCCAGATGAAAGTAAGGTATATCTTTTACAATCTCATATCCTAAGATTGTATGCTGCTTCATAATTTGATATTCATCTGCTTCCAGTTTTCCATGTTTATTAAGAATATCCAAGGGTACCTTCGTCTTACCTATATCATGAATTAAGCTGGCACAGACCAAATTACATAAATCCTTCTCCGGCAAATGAAGCCAATTACCAATAAGCATAGAATAAAAGGCGGTATTTATTGAATGAGTATAGGTATAATTATCATTATTCTGAATTCTATGCAAGCCCTGAGTGATAAAATCACTTTGTTCTAGGTGATTAAACATTAAATCAAATATATAGAAGGCTACCTTTTCTATTTCCACAAATTGACCTGCTGCCACACCTCTGAGCAATTCTTTCACTAACACAATATATTCCTTGTAATTTGAATCAAAATCAAAGAATTGTAAGGTGGTATCTTCGGAGTCACATATCTGCACTTCATATATACCATAGTCAGTCAGTTTTGATTTAATGTAATCATTCATAACAGTACTTCTAGCAACTAGAATATTTCCATTACTACTATAAATATCTTCACTCAATATATCCCCAGCTTTGCATTTTGTTAATCTAATCTGTCTCACCTTATCCTCCATGGTATAAAATAATATGGACCAAATTCATAAGTCAAAGCAAGTATATCTTTTCCAAGAACTATATTTTATAAATATTATTAAAATTTCTAAAAGTATATTTAATTCTCTAATATTATATATTATTATATATTTAATGACAATAGTCTTTTTCATAATTTACCATATATAGTGCTTCAAGTTACTTTTTTTATCAAATATAGATGATTTTTCATTAAACATAAGAAAGAAGACTTTACATAAGGATTACTCTTACTGGAAAATCAATTTGAGCTTTTAATTTATTTAGTGTAATATTAAATCTATAGTTTTTATTGGGTATTAGAGCAAATCTTATTTATTATTATTGTAAAAGAAAAAGGAAAAAAGATGAAATATACTATGTTAATCGTTGAAGATGAAGAAAACCTGGCCTTTGGGATTAAAAGCTATCTTGAAAGGAGAAATTTCATTGCTCATAGGGCAGGAACAGTTGAAGAAGCAAAATTATATTTAGCAAAGACCCTTCCCTCCCTGGTAATCATTGATTGGAATTTACCTGACGGCAACGGCGGCAACCTATGCCAGTGGATTAAGAACAAATGGACTCATCTCCCAATTATTTTTCTAACGGTGCGGGGAGATACAAAAGATATGTTACTTGGCTTTCAAATTGGAGCAGATGACTATATTGTTAAACCCTTTGACTTGGCAATTCTCCTTTCCCGTATATCTGCCATTCTAAGAAGAACGGGTAATGTGCAGAGTAATCATCTACTGTGTGGCCCAATCACTCTTGACAAGTGCCGAACACAGGTGTTTTATGAAAAGGAAGAAATCATGTTAAGTGCCTTAGAATACCAATTGCTGCTTATATTAATGGAGAATAAAAATCATACCCTTCCAAGAAACCTGCTGCTAGAAAAGATTTGGGATGCTAACGGTAATTTTGTAAATGATAATACCCTTACTGTGACAATGAAACGCCTGCGGGAAAAACTTCACAGTCCCGCTTGTATTAAAACCATCCGAAGTTTAGGTTATCGTTTGGAGGATGAATAAATGAGAAAGAAATACTTGCAAATATGTATAGTAATATTAATTATCAGCTGTCTTTTAGGCAATATTACCCTTAGCCTTATCCTGGTAAAAACCTGTGCCAAGAATCAATACTACATATTATCATCCATCACCCATAAAGTACTATCCCACTATCCCCAGGCTAAGGAAGATATTTTCATGTTAATTAAAGATAGTCTTAAGCAGATGCCCTCAACCTCTGAAACCTTGGTATTATCTGATTATGGATATACACCGAAGGTCTTTGTAGGTAACTATTTATATATTGTTATACCTACCCTCCTTGCTTCTGTAATACTCTTATTTCTTCTATTACTAACCCTATACCATTGCCATGGA
The DNA here is from genome assembly GCA_023443625.1 of Bacillota bacterium. Next base: position 19,121 of record JAEZTQ010000012.1, read on the forward strand.
AAGCGGAAGAAAAACCGAATTTTAGAATTAACCAGATATTTAGAACAACTAGATCGTGAGGAAGCCTCTGTACTTACAAATCGCCAAGAGGATGATTTTGCAATATTAGAAGATGAAATATATAAAACCCTTACAAAAATGCGTCAAATGAAAGAAATAGCCCTTAAGGAACGTCAAAATTTAGCGGACAACCTAGCTGATATCTCTCATCAAATTAAAACTCCCGTTGCAGCTATTTCACTCATGAGTCAGCTTCTAGATAATGAGGAAAACCATATTTGTATTCAACGTATACAAAAACAGACATCCCATCTGGAGTATCTTACCAAAACCCTCCTAACCCTCTCACGGCTTGATGCAAAAGTCCTTACTATTGAAAGAAAACCTGTGGATATCTATACTATGCTAACCTTATCCTTAGAAAATCTAGATACACTGGTTAATCAAAAGAAAATACACATCAACCTTCCTAATAATCCTGACCTCATATATTGGGGTGATTTAGAATGGAGTATAGAAGCCTTTACTAATCTCATAAAGAACTGTGTTGAGCATACCCCAGAGGAGGGTAATATCCATATTGAATACGAAGAAAACCCTCTTTATATTGAAATAAGAATAAAAGATAACGGCAAAGGTTTTTCTGATAAGGATCTGCCCCATATTTTTGAAAGGTTTTATCGAGGGGAGAATTCCATAAATAACAGTACAGGAATTGGTCTTGCTCTGGCAAAAGCCATTATTGAAGAACAAAAGGGCTTTATAAGTGCTAAAAATCATCCTAACGGTGCTCTATTCACGGTTCGCTTTTACAGTCACCAAGATGTCACTTTCCTATGGTAGAATTGTCAGGACAATTATAAAGTAGGTCATACTCTTTCACCAATAAGGAGGTTACTCATGGAAATTCTAAAATGTGAAGCTGTTACAAAAATCTATGGCTCTGGTGACAATAAAGTCACCGCTTTAAATCAAGTGGATCTATCAGTAGATAAGGGTGAGTTTATTGCAATTGTCGGAGCCTCTGGTTCAGGTAAATCAACGCTCCTTCATCTAATTGGCTGTGTTGATCAAGCCACAGAAGGAACAATAACCATCGATGGAAGAGACATCTCCCGATTAAAGGCTGAACAGTCTGCAATTTTTCGTCGACGTAAAGTGGGGCTTATTTATCAATTTTATAATTTAATTCCTACTCTAACTGTAAGAAAAAATATTATTCTTCCCATCCTTTTAGATAAGCGTAAGCCAGACGAAGAATATTTTACACAAGTAGTTGAGACTCTAGGTTTGGCAGATAAGCTAAATGCCCTACCGATTCAGCTTTCCGGCGGACAGCAGCAAAGAACAGCCATAGCCCGTGCTCTCCTCTATCGTCCCGCAATTATATTGGCAGATGAACCCACCGGTAACCTGGACCAAAGAAACTCCAGAGAAATTGTGGAATTATTTAAGCTTTCTAACCGTAATTTAGGGCAAACCATTCTTCTAATCACCCATGATGAAAGAATTGCTCTTGAAGCAAACCGCATAATTACTCTTGAGGATGGAAGGATAATTTCAGATAAGGTGGTGAAATGATGAGTATCTGGAAGGAATATTCCCTTAGCTATTTAAAGAATAATAAATCTTCAAGTGTGTCCATTCTTGTGGCCTCTTTTATTGCCTCCCTTCTTCTTTCCCTAACCTGTGGTGTCTTCTATAATATCTGGAGGGATGAAATAAGGTTAATTAAATTAGAGGAGGGTGACTGGCAGGGTAAAATTATTGGTAATCTCTCAAAGGAGGATATAACTAGCCTACAATTTCATCCCAATGTAGATAAAGTAATTCTTGAAGAGGAAGGCAAGGAACTGGAGAAAACAATCTTAATATATTTTCATAAACCCAGGAGTATATATCAGGATTTGCCCCAGCTAGCTAAGCAGCTTGAGTTAAGAGAAGGTGAGGACTCCTATACTCTAAGGTATCATGATAAGCTCCTTGCCCAGTATTTTATTTTCTCATCAGAGAAAGGCAAAAGCCCTCCCCTCATAATATTTGTCTATTTATTTACTTTGATTTTTGCCAGTATTTCATTAATTTTAATTATACATAATGCTTACGGAGTATCCATGAATACAAGACTTCACCAGCTTGGGATCCTACAAAGCATTGGAGCCACGCCAAGACAACTTCGTTATGTCCTAACAATGGAAGCCTTTGTTCTAAGTCTCCTCCCCATATTACTGGGTGTAGCTTCAGGCGTTGGTCTCTGTTATGGTTTTATGCAATTTATCGCAAAGATCACCGACTCTGTCAGAGAGTATAATCTAGAATTTGAATATCACCCCTATATACTTGTGACAGCTCTAGTTATATCCTTCGCTACCGTATGGCTTTCAGCCCGAATTCCTGCAAGGAAAATAAGCAAAATCAGTCCTCTGGAAGCTATACGTTACGGTAAAGAACCAAGGATAAAGAAAATGAAGAGATTTTTCCTGCTATCCCATTTATTTGGTATAGAAGGTGAGTTAGCTAGAAAATCCTTATATCTGCGAAGAAGGGCATTTCGTACCTCCTCCCTCTCTCTCACCTTTTCCTTCCTGGTATTTAGTGCTTTTCTAAACCTGGAGACCATCTCCTCCATCAGTACCAGATATACATTTTTTGAGCGCTATAAGAATGGCTGGGATCTTATGCTCACTATACCGGATAAGGAAATAAATCGCCAGGAACTGCTTAAGGAGATTAGAGCCATACCCCAGGTAAAAAGCTGTATATCCTATGAAAAAGCCTTAGCTTATACCACATTAAGTAAAGACCTGCTCCAGGAAGAGCTACTAACTTCCTCCGGTAATAAAATACTAATGAAGGCTGGATTTGGGACGGTGAAGAATGGCTATCGTATAAATGTACCCTTCATTATACTAGATGATGACAGCTTTCAGGCTTACTGTAATGAAACAGGTATTAGTACAGCTGGTTTTATGGATGATAAAAAGCCCTATTCGGTACTTATAAATACCATATGGGATAGCAATCACAGTAATCGGAAAGATAAAAAGTTAATTCCCTTTGTCAAGGAGGAGAGCCTGACAACCCTAGAGCTCCAAGTTAATACAGATAATAATCCTCAGGAATTATTCAATGTAAATATAGCTGCATTCAATGATAAACTTCCTAAAATCAGAGAAGAAGCACCTGATTATTCATTAATACAGATTATTCCAGAAAGCTCCTATGAGCTTATTGCACCTCATCTGGCTTCCAAAGAAGCTTTTTATAATATAATGGCTAAATCAGAAACAGAAATAACAAGACTGCAAAAGGAGTTAAAGGAATTACTGGGGAGCAATTACGAATATACCTTGGAAAGCCGCCTGGAAAAAGAACAAAACAATATTACTTTCCGAAATGCTTATAAAATTGTCATTGGAGCTCTGGCAAGCTTATTCATATGCATAGGGCTGGCAAATGTATTCTCTAACACCTTAGGACATATCCATCAAAGAAAAAGAGAATTGGCTAGATATATGTCAATTGGATTGACTCCCAAGGGCGTAAAAAAGGTATTAAGGCTGGAGGCTTTCTTAATAGCTGTAAAACCTATATTCATAAGCCTTCTGATTAATATACCTCTTATTATCATGGGACTTAATGCAAGCTTAATAAATGTCAGTGAATTTTTAGAACATATGCCCCTATTACCAATCACAGTATATGCTTTAATCATTATATCAGCTGTTGGGCTGGCATATTACTTGGGAGGAAGGAAAGTATGTAAGACTAATCTCCTCGATGTGCTAAAGGATGATACGATGATATAGCTGTTACCAAATAAAGTCCCAAGCAGTAGAAGCATAAACAGGCTGACTACTGCTTGGGTTTTTTAGGTACCGGTTTACAAATCCAAATCTGAAAAATCGTAAGCAAATTCTAAACCAAATCGTGTAAAGCTGCATGTACTTTGCACTACCATCAGAGCCAAACGAGCGGCCTTTGCAGCATATTTTACCCGTGGATCCTTGTGAGTGGTAACTGGTGATATAATACGATACAGGGAACCCGAGTCATTTTGAATCAATTTGAATACTACTCCAGTTATCCATGCTTTTTTAGCTGAGTCAGTTTCCAAATAAGAAGGATAGGCACCCTTAAGCTGTAACACCCCTGACACTATCACACCTATAAAAAACAATACACCATAGCCGCCTTCGCACCAGGTCAGGACATCACGGGTAAATTCAGGGCATTCTGTTTTTGTAACACGCCAATAGCCAACCAGAAAACCATCACGAATAAGCATTAAGGAAGTTGACCATGTCAGAGCGCAGTCAATCCAGGTATTTATACTCATCTTCCAATGTGTTCCACTACCTCGAATAAATGTACCAATCGTGGCATAGGTAAAAGTCAACAAATCAAAAGCAAGTTTGTACTCACCTGCTTTTTTCTTTAGACCCGGATTAAATTCCTTAAGGCCAAAGCAGACAGTCGATAATGACCTTGATAAGGAGGCATTAAACTGTAATATGACAAGGATATATTCAAATTCTGTTCTTTCATTCTCCTTAAGCCCACCGTACTTTAATGAAGGCTGCAGGCTGGGATAATTATCATAAATAAGCTTCATAACTTTTTTCTTTGGTGATCGCAGCTGCATTAATACCTCAAGGGCATCTTGGAAAGTCTTCGCATCTTCTATAGATTGCACAGTATTATCGGGAAATAATGGCTGCCCTGTTATTGCACGAAAAGCGATTGAGGATGGTACTGCTGTAACAAGACATGCTACATCAGCTATGGTAAGCTTACTACCATCACCCTGACAGATTATTTCCTCATAAACGTAGGTTAAAACCGGTATTTCAATCCGTGTCTCAAGGACTTTTTTTATTACATCGATTAACATCTTGGAAGCATCAAGCAATGTTATGACAACATTCTCAACCGAGTTAACTATTGTTTCACCTATGATAGCCAACAGCTTTTCTATAACTTGTGCCCAGGTAAGGTTCTCGAAATCCTCGACCAGATCAACACAAACCTGCTGTAGAGCATTTTTTAGAATTTCCCCCTCAGTAGCAGCCATATCTACCAGCAAACTAGTAAAATTATCAATTATTGAAGCCTCTGAGGATATAGCTGATGACATTCCGTTGCTAAGATGATCACTGGCCCAGGATTCCTGAGGGTTATCTAGAGCCTTCTGGTCTGATGACGGATTATTTCGGACTCGTTTTTGGAAGATTTCATCTGAAGTGTCAACGCTTAGTCCTCCCGTAATTAAGTCTCGAATCTTCTGAAAACCAATATCTGTTAATTCCTCCAGTTTAGTAATCTGTTCCTTTGCAAATTCCAGATTCAAATCAAAGAGCTTACGCATAACTTTATGGGTCTGCAAGATTGCTTTCCAATCAAATACGAAACCCAGCCATGCTACAATATCATTGAGATCAAACCCAAAAAGATCGTTCATGATCCAATTAATAACTCCAAAAACCTGCGCCCCAACTTCAAATACGAAGCCCAGCACCCTTTCCCCAATCTCAATGATAAATTCGAAGCAATCACCTATTTTGCTGATAAAGTAGGAACCTAATTCTTCGATTTTCGACCAAAGAGCCGAAAGGAGATCACCGGGTGACAAAAGAATCACCTTTGATGTTATTGCTTCCATGTATTCCTGTGCATTCTCCATAACCTGATGTTCTCCACCCGGTGCATGAACTGCCGTGAGCACAGTGCGATAAGGCTTTACAGATGCATTTCGAGGATAATTCCAGGAGGAAGCACGTAGTGAGCCATCTTCTGGTAATGAATCATAAACTTTAACAAGATCTTGGATAACACCTGCTGCACTCTCAGCCTTTTTGGCTGAAACTCCATTTGGAAACAGCATAGATCCATCTGTTTTCCTCGCATTTGCAATATCATTGCCTGTTTTATATAATGCTAAAAGATCTCGGACAAAACCTGTAGGATTTTCTTTATATGTGATGTCTTCCAACTTTATAGTATAAACAGGCGCTTCAAGTGTCTCAGTTTCCAGGGTTATTACAATTACCCCGTCGTTTGTGGACATAACAGGTTTGGGTACTCCATGCTTTAATACATAATATTCACCGTTTACCCTAGCAGTACAATCAAAGCTGGGCTCTAGTGTTACGGTTTGCATACGCAAGGGGATACCGTCCTGGTCCTTAAGGAATACACGGGTTGTATATGTATTCAATTCCTCTACATCATTTATGTCCGGTGTTCCAACATTCTGTTGACGCCATAACTGGGTAAGGGGATCCTTAATATAAAGTGCAAGGCTGCCATCGGTAAATCCAAGTAAATTCACAGTGGTCGTACCGCTAATGTGGTCATTCATTACTAAGGCATCAACAGCAGTTACTTCTGTATCTATAGCTACAGGCTCTTGCCAGGAGCTTAGAATTGAGGGATTACCCTTCGTATACATTAACACATCGGCAGCAGTTATTCCCCATACTCCCACCTGACTGCCATTAAACTCCGACGCTATCTTAAGATGCTTCACTCCTTTGAAGTATGTTCCATCATCAATCGTTGCCGGCAAAAGATTACTGGTCGATTGGGAACTGAGATTATAATACCAGAGGCCTGAGCCTCCTGAATATAGCTCAGTCTGTCCATCCTGTAATACTTCTGCAGCAATTGCTGATAGCGTTACGCCACTAGGAATTCCCAGGTCAAGTGCAGGTTTGATTACCGGATGCCCCTGATAAAATGTAGGTAATGGTGTAAAGGTTAAAGCGGTTCGCATTCCTACACTGCATAAGGTGTATACCCCCAGTCCCTTCTGATTAAGGTAACCGGGAACACATCCCAGGCAAGCTGTAGCATTCTGTGGCATAATAAGAGGATACATTGTCCAGCTTTTATCGGATGGATTTGGATTAACTTGATAGTGCTTAATCTGGCGGTATGCATCGGAAGCGGTAACAATGAGCAGGGGAGTAGGATTACCACGTACAGCAACCCCCAAAGTCAGAGAATTCACTTTCAGACCGGAAGGAAGTTCACGTTTTATAAGCTTGGAACCAAAATTAGACCATTCATCCTTTGAACTGGCAGCTGACACCGCTGTACTTACGTATACTGCTCCATTCATGGCGGCAGCTGCCGTAGCCAGAGCAATCCATATAGATCCATCGTATCCTTGAGATACACTGAATGCACTGATTCCCTCAGAAGTAGCATTAGGTACCTGAATACCGAGATTTACCTCTTCCCAGCCCGAGCTTGAAGTTGACGAGGGTATCATAACAATAAACTGTCCTTCTGTATCGAGAGCAAATAGAAAGGGTAATGAATCTGAGGATTTAGCTACTGCAAGCTGCCGCTGTGTTGGAAGTACTTTACCTGCAACATGGTTCTTCATTAATTGTGATTGAGTCGTAACAGTTATTGACATGATTCCTACCCCCTTAACCTTTATATTGAATACCGACTAATAAATCACCATTATAATTAAAAGCTGGATTCTTCATGTATAACTGTGAGCCACCAGGAAATATGAAGGGCATTAGATTAAGTGACTGCTCTATTTTATTTTTTATATTTGTACCCAATCCCTTAGGAACTGCTACATTAACTGCATCATTGATACATCTTTCCTGCAGATCACCGACTTCCTTCCAGATTGATTCTGACCCCTTAACCTTTGTAATGAGCCAACCATAAGGATCACCATAGGCTATACTAGGATCAGCTTCTTTGTTTTTAACATCAACATTTACTTGTAAAGCACCTTTATCCAGTCCATCCATCGTGATTGTAATTGTGGTTGGAATCTCATACCACACATGTATGGAAGAGCTTATGGAATGATCTCTAACACCATACCAGTGCGTTACTTCAACATCAAAATACATGGTACGCAATATTACGATTTTATTATCACCCTTACCAATAGAGAGTGTAACTTCAAAGGAGCTGTTATAAGCCGCATCATCAGCACTGAACGTATTATTCTTTTTAGACAAACTGGAAATCTGTCCGGTACTCCATGTGCCACCGTCTGCTGTAGGTGTAAACTGCCCCACAGCATCCCGTGATGATATATCAAGGGAATTATTTGTATTTTGGAGCTCCCAATAGGTACATACAATGGGCGCCAAACGTGATAAAAGAAACTGTTTTACGAAAATTCCACCACTCATTGCCATACAACCATATACTCCCTCAACATCATCTCCTGGTACCACATAGTTGCCCCACCAGGGAGCCAGATTAGGAGGAAATGTTGGGTTATTTCCAGTCATCATTAAATATAAAATACAATCAAGATCCGTCTGTATTTGACCTGTATAACCTATGTATCTATTAGTGACAAACTCCAGCAAGGTTGGAGGATAGCTTGCAACTGGGTCATCAACTCCACCAGGGTTTTGAACCTTCACTCCATAGCCTAATACATGTCCTCCGGCACTGCGGATGCCGTTAATATAGGTTGCCATATAGATAGGAAAAACTGCTTTAGCGGAATCCGAGAAACCTGTTGGATAATGTGTAATCGTTGAGTCAGGAGTCGAGACTGCTGCTTCTGTAAGATCCATAAAAAATTGTTGAATTGTGAAAGCTCCCTCTCCCAGCTTGCTCATTCTCTCAAGGATCTGCTTTTTAACATCATCGGGTAAATCCTCTTCACTGACTAGATCTTCAAAGCTAAGATTGACTAAAAAGCCAAATACTAAGCCTGATATGTCTGCCTGCATTTTTTCTGGTGGAAGCTTATAGATATCGTAATATTCCATTGTTCCCGACTCAAAGGTAATGATGAACTTGACCTTTTTAACACTTCCATCTACGTACAAAGAAGTTGATAGGGATGACACTCTTCCAGTCAACCAGTTATTTCCTTGCATTTGCAAAGAAATATCTTTAAGGGACTTACCCTCAATTGTGGTACCATACTCCAGTAATTCCCTTAGATTATAATTCACATACCATTGGGGCATAGCAAGAATAGTATCAATACCCTGCATTGAAATATCATTTTTACTTGCGTAAAATTCCATATTATACCTCCTACATGTTTTGACATCATTTAAGGCCACACTGCATAATATGTCAAACTGTTAGGATTTAGTAGTTAGGAGTTAACATTTAATAATTAGGCGCTAAAATATGGACACTACTTTAAAAAATCCAGAATTACATATAGCCCATAATAGGCTTTAAGCAATTCTGGATTTAATATAATCATCTGGTATCATTTGAATCTGTATCTGATCAACTCCTGGTTTTTAATATGCTACTTACACCTCCATCCCTTTTCCCCTATTGTACTATTACCCCATTCTCTTGTTTACATATATTTACAGTCCTGCCAGTACTTAAATATTACATAATTGTTACTGATATGTTACAATTCTATTGTTCCTAAGAGATAACCAATCAAAAGGAGGCAAACATTATGTGTTTCAATTATAATTTCAGCGAGTTATTTAACAAGATATTAAAATACTGTGGCTCAAGAGGCTAATAATAATTACTTTATTGTTCCTAAGTGATAACCTATCAAGAGGAGGCAAACATTATGTGTTTTAATTATAATTTTAGTGAGATAATTAATAAGATATTAAGATACTGTGGCTCAAGAGGCTAATGCTAATTATTTAGGGCGTGTTTCATCACAAAGTTTCAGTTCGTGATGAAGCACGCCCTTTCATTTCTATCACAAGAAAAGAACACTTAATTGGTATCCCACTCACGTAATACCAGTCAGAAAACTGTAATATTTCCCTTAATTCTCAATTATAGAACAAGAATACGAGTAGGCGGATAAGCCTACTATTTTTATGTGAGAGGTGGTGACCCAATGTTTGAAAACACTAAATTAACATTAGCCACTCCATAAAAGAATGAAGTCGGAGTAATTCGTGGTGAAAAAATTTTTAAAAAAATACCTATTAAAACAATATATGTGAACTTCCATTTAGAGTATAGGAGTTTGAGAATGGTCAAGAAATGAATTATATAATGACATTGAAGAAAGTCAAATAGTAAGGATAGTAAAAATATAAAACAGGTTTCATTTACTAATTAAATGAATATAATAATATCAGAATAATTATTTTACTTTATGATACGAAAGGTCTTAACAATATGAATAATAATTTGAATGATGTTACAAATTCGAAAGAAAAATCTTGTGATAATTCATGCTTGCTCTCATTGCCCCCAAAGCAATTTGCTACAGCAGCAACATTATTTGGTTTATTATTAATAGATGATTTAAGTATCGATCAACAAAGTGCGCTTGGTAACTTCTTCTTAAGTGTTGGCCAAACTATTTTAACTGCTTCTGCCCAAGAACAATCTCTAAAAAGTTGTAATTCACAAAATGATCAAATACAAGCAGATGTTGAAGACCTTAAAAATCAAATAGCTTTACTGAAGCAAGCGTTAGGCAACCGTATATAAATGTTGAATATGTTTTCCTCCTTATCAGTCTAATTCTCAACAACATTTATCATTTGATTATTTGATTTCATTTTCTGCTACATATTCATGCACAGGGGCCGTTTCTGGACGAGTTATAAATGTTATGCATTTCCAAATAATTGTACTTATACAGTAACAAACGTTTATACTAGTATAAGCTGCAATAATGAAAAGGCAGTCCTTTTTTATGGTTCTATTTATTCACTGTAATAGGTTTTGTTAATCATTATCTCATTAATTTACACTACTTCCCATTGTAAAACCCAAACATATTTCAGTTATTATCAATTCAATCTTCTTCAAAACCTAAAAATAGCCACTTCCAATCTCTTGAAAGTGGCTATTTTACATATTCCTATTTACTAGCAGCTCGTACGGGAATCGAACCCGTGTTTCCGCCGTGAGAGGGCATTTATGTGCTTATTTTTAATGTCATGATTAAATAGAAATACCGTAAAATCAATGTTTCTGTAATTTTTGATATAACAAAATATCATGCTTTATATATGCTTACTTAGAAAAAACTTAGAAAAAAATCGCATAAAGAACATGTATCTATTAAACTAATTCCGCCTCAAATCCTGCCTCTTTAACTGTTGATAACGCCTTCTCGCCGGCTGCATTGTCATACTCATCGAAGAAAATTTTATAACAATTTCCTTCAATAATCAATGATGCATTGCTAAACTTTTTCTTTACGGCTGTAAGCTGCTCTATCGCATCTTTTTTACCCTCAAAATTACCTAAGGTTAGTTTGTGCATGCCCTTCTTTTTTGGTTGCTCTGTGGCTGTTTTTTCATTCCTACGCCTCCTATTTGAATTTTATTACCTGTCCTATATTTATAAGATCCGGATTTTTAATATTGTTGATCTCAATCAACTTTTTAACCGTGGTCTTATATTTCTTTGCTATACCGGTTAGTGTATCGCCTTTTTTAACCGTGTATATGTCCGTTTATCCTATTCTTTCGTTTCTGTGTCACCGGTTGCGTTCGTGTTTCTGCTTGCGCCTACCAATCCTTAGCCTATGGTATAGGCTACAACGCTTGCGGCTGCCATAATTAAGGCTGCTACCTGCGTTTGGGGCGACGATATAAGAAACGAAAAGCCAAGTAGGACGTTTAGAAAATATCGATCATAATTTGATTGAAGAGTTTAAGAATGAATTTGCAGCCGGTAAAATCAATACATCGACCGCAAATGAAATAGCCGGCTTAGATAAAGAGGCGCAGCAGGCATTATATGAAACCTACAAGGAAACCGGATCATTGACAGCCAAGGACGCCAAAGAGAAGAAAGCAGAACCGGGCGAGCAAATAGAAGGAGAGGATAGCATATTAAATCATCCCGAATATATACCGGACGATCAGAAAGCACAGGACGAGAAGAACGTAGAGGAAGCCGAAGGCTACACAGATTTTGAACCGGATCCCGATAAAATCAATTCTATTTGTTTCGGGTGCCTGCATTGGAGCGAATGCGATCAAAAAAGCAATACGGTTGTTAATTGCAAGGACTACATAAACAAAACAGAGGCATACAAAACGGATAAAGAGAGAGAACAGGAAGAATACGACCAGCAGCAGGCGCCGTTAGACAAGCAAACAAAGGAAAGATTAATGCAGCAGGCGCAAGATGAAAAAATAAATAATCTGCCGAGTGACGCCTGACAGGTAATACATGATATTAAATTAGCTGCAATGTATTTCGGCGACGTAGAAAGCGGAAAGAAGTCATTCGAGTTACGAAAGAATGACAGGAATTACAAAGTAGGCGATTTCCTCAATATGCATGAGTATTCAGACGGAAAAGACACCGGAAGATCTATAGGCGCAGAAATAGTATATATGATCGAGGATTACAACGGATTAGAAGAAGGATATTGCATATTAGGAATAAAGGTATTAGGAACGAAAGAGCAGGTAAATGGCAATGAGTAAAAGCAGAGAAATAGACATATAAGCAGAGCGTTAACTACCCTGCTTACATGTAATGGTACGCTATCTTACAATGGTTATAGTAAAAATCATAACTATGTAATATGTGATAGCGGTTAATTTGTATAGACTATCAAAGTCTAAATCAAATGTAATCTTTACCATTTTGCCACCTCCGTTTATAGACCGGATAATAGTGACCTATTATCACTTAACAATAAAACGTGTTAACCGGTGGAACTATAGAATACCATAATTTGTTATAAAATGCAATTGGTTGAAATTAAAAAGAAAGAAGAGATCGGCTATGACATACGGTTACAGCAGTTTAGCACCTGCTATGCATCAAATTACAGAAATGGAGCAAAGACATATTGCATCACATATACGGCAGAAGGTGTATACAAGCCGGAATTGTACGCCTACGAGTTAAAAGTGAAACTAGAGGTAACAGAGCCAACAATTAAGGATTATTTTATAGGCATTGATTGGGGCGGCAGGGTTAAAAAGTGTTTCGGTGACTATATACCTGATTTTAGAAAGAAAAGAGAAAAGAGGCACAGAGGTTGGTAAAGATTATAGAAAACTATCTGAAAAAGAACGTTATGAGCGTAACCGGTTTTACCAAGAATGAAATGACTGTAGAGCATATCAAGGGCAATGAATACAGAGTAAGCATGCAGGCAAAAGACTACAAAGAAAAGATAGTTAAAACCATGAAAATATAACTTTTAATTGGTGCACATTGGAAATTGAATATTGATAGTTGATATGATTAACCTTATAATATTTATAAATATTAAGGTGGAGGATTTTCTAATGATAATTGATGATAAAGAACTTCCGGATTATTTAATAAAATTTGCAGAAAGGAAGGAATATTTAGATGATATTATAAACGGAAAAATTTACATGAAGGAAAGTGGATACTTTCGTAAATTAGAAGACAATTTTCGAGGGGATGAACTTGATGGTTTATATCCAATCGATGCAATCAAATCTAAAGTGAGTTTTGTTGATGTTGAGATACCGCCACCTTCAAGTATGAATGTAGGATTTGTAGGTGATGATAAAATTCCTATGTTTTGTGCCACATTTTATTGCCACGACATATTAGATAAAATGGATGATGATTCGTATAGAATGAAAATAGATGTTGCCGATGAATTAAAGAAGTTTGGAAAATATGCTTTAATTATTCATTTTGGTGAATTTATTTATAGAATAAAAGAATATGCAAAAAATCATGATTTATATTATCGGTATGGTATGATTAATTATTCTGATAAAAAATTTCTTATGGAAAGTATAATGCACAAAACTTTTGATGAACAACTTGATGCTTTTTTTAAGAAAGATATATCGTATAAAAATCAGAATGAGTGGCGATTAATATTACTTAAAAGCGATGGAAGTTCATTGATTAGTGAAAAAAGCGACTCTATTACAATAGAAATTGATAAATTAGAAGGTGCAACTGGATCTATGTCAATACTTTGGACAATAATTTAGGTTTTTTATTTTTCACTCGCTACCTTGATAATTAAAACATAAATTAGCTTAGATTTTTACTTGATTTTAAGAGCTATAATAGTCCTAAGCA
>JAEZTQ010000073.1 GCA_023443625.1 Bacillota bacterium
GACGTGAGCAGAAAAGAAATCAAATATCTCGTCGATCCGGCGGATATTGTGGGATTGAAAAAGCAATTGGGGCCTTTGATGAAGTCGGATGCACATAATGGAGATAATGGATATCGCGTGAGGTCATTATATTTTGATACGATATCGGATACGGATTTCGAGGATAAAGTTGATGGATATGATAACAGGCAAAAGGTTAGGATGCGTATCTATGATGCAGATATGAATATTATTAAGTTGGAATTAAAAGAAAAAAGCGGAAATGCCCAGAGAAAGCGTTCTCTTATCTTAAGCAGAGAAGAAGCGGAGCGTTTGATAAATGCAGACTATAGCTGTCTGATGGAAAGAGAAGAGAAGCTGGCAGCATGGCTCTATACATTTATGACATCGAGATGCTATAGACCCAAATGTATAGTGGAATATAATCGGTTTGCTTTTTATCTGGACCAGAATGATACGCGGGTTACCTTCGATACGGATTTGCGTGCCAGCGAGCTGGATTTAAACTTATTGAATAAAGATATGATGCTATATCCGGTAAGCGGTATAGGAGAAGAGACGCTTGAAGTTAAGTATAGTGGATTTTTAATGTCCTTTATCAAAAATGAACTGATGGCTTACGGCAGAATGCAAGTATCGAACAGTAAATATTGCAGAGCGAGAAAAATTACAAAACGGGGGAGAAGATAGGAATGAAACAACTAATTTATGACAGTTTGGTGAACAGTGCAGGGGGACTGACCCTGCGGGAGGTAGTTATTAACTTTATAGCGGCATGTGTAATTGCCGTTCTGATCTATGTATCTTATCGGGCGTCTCATTCAGGACCGGTATACAGTGAACGTTTTAACATATCAATCGTTATGCTCACCTTGATTACCACATTGGTTATGAATGTAATAGGTAATAACATAGCTTTATCCCTCGGAATGGTGGGAGCTCTCTCTATCGTAAGATTCCGTACGGCAATTAAAGACCCGAGAGATACGGCATATATCTTCTGGGGAATTGCTGTCGGCATTTGCTGTGGTGTATCGGATTACTTAGTTGCAGGTATTGGGTCCGTTATTATCTTTGTATTTTTGATTTTATTTGGTTTTATTCACGATAATGAAAGAATTATGGTTATTATCAAGACGGAAAAAAAGGCGGAAGAGGATATCGAAAAGCAGATGGATTCCCTTTTTGGAGGAAAAGCTTCTCTGCGCGTGCATAATAGCTCCATTTCGAACGCTATGGGAGAGTTTATCTACGAAGTATCCGATAAGACGATGAGGAAAGCGGAGAAAGAGTACGGTACACTTGTTAAGAACTTGTCGGCAATCGAAGGGATTCATTCCATAAATGTTATTAGACAGGATGATGAAATTAACCAATAGGAGATGAAGGTATGTCTCAAAAACGGAAAGTTGGTTTTCTTATAGGGATTAATCTTCTTTGCCTTTTTATTCTTGCCGTATTAGCTTCGTGGCTTGGGGTAAGGAATGAGAGGGATAAAGACGTGAATAAAAGCACCTATTTTTCTTTGCCGGCAGATAATTCCAAAGAAGATCCATTATTATATATCGATTCGGACTTTACGGTAAAGGAAGGATTTCACTCCAATCTTCCTATTGTCCTTTTGACGATAGATGAAGAATTGCCTGACTACAAGGGTTTTAAAGGCGGAAAGGAATATCTGACAGGAGAAGAACCATGGACGACTGGAGCGATCAGTATTATCGATAACGGTAATTTCGATAACAGTATCGGTGATACGCCCACAATACAGAGCCGATTAAAAATTAAAAAGCGCGGTCATAGTTCTTACTTATATGATAAAGCTCAATATTTGTTGAAGCTGGAAAAGGAAGACGGAACAGAACATATGGCGGATATCCTCGGAATGGGGGAGAACGAAAGCTGGATTTTAAATGGAAGCATGGCTGATAAAAGCATGGTTAGAAATTATCTAAGTTATCGAATTGCATCGGAAGTTATGGATACGACCCCGGACAGCCAATACTGTGAAGTGATTTTAAAAGATGGCGACCGTTATGTCTATCAGGGACTGTATCTTATGATGGAAACTGTTTCAAGGGGAGTTAACCGGGTAAATATCGATAAGTTCAAAGAAAAGAATATTTATACAAGCTATATTGTCAGAAGAGACCGCTTTACGAATTTTGATGTGATGCTGGATACTTACGGACGTTTGGAAGGTTTATCGGAGGAATGGATCGGCGTCAAATATCCGTCGGAAGCAAAGTTGACGGAAAAGGCTAAGAAATATATAGAAAGTGATTTTTCGAGAATAGAAGCGGTGATTTATTCCGAGGACGAAAAGGTGTTTAAAATATACGATAAATATATAGACATAGATTCCTTTGTGGATTATTTTCTTGTGAATGAATTCTTCGGTAATTACGATGCGGGAGAACATTCAACATATATGTATAAGAATTCAGGAGAAAGGCTTCAAATAGGGCCGGTATGGGATTTTGATCAGGCTATGAATAATTATTTCCAGGATGAAATGGAAACGGAAACATTAGCCTTCCAGGAGCGGCAGTTTTTCAAGCAATTGAGCAAGGATAAAAGATTCGTAGAACAGTTGCAGGCCAGATATGCCGAACTAAGGAAAGGCGCTCTTAAAGAAGAACATGTGGATATGGTAATCGATGAGGCGGTAGCATATATAAAGTCGGCACGCTTGAGAGAGTGGAGCCGATGG
>JAEZTQ010000002.1 GCA_023443625.1 Bacillota bacterium
GGTAAGGTGGAGGTCACGGGTTCGATTCCCGTTGGCAGCTTAATAGGAAAGCTAGATAATACAGGGTTTTGAGAGATAATAATGAAAAGATGGAGGCACTCGAAAGAGTGCTTTTTTAGTGCCTTGGTAACTATTTGGTAACTATTCGATTTTAAATAACTTGTCAAGCTTGTCTGCTGCCTTCTTATCGGATTCCTTAAGGCTGTGGCTATATATATTCATGGTCGTAGAAGTCTGTGCGTGTCCAAGTCTTGCCGATACGGTACGGATGTCAACATTCTCAGATATGAGCAATGTCGCCGATGTGTGCCTGAGCCCATGAAATGGAATATCTGGAAGCTTAAGAGTTTTATTAGTAATTACATTGTTATATTTTGTGATGATGTCTTTAAAAGTGTGATATGGGGTAGATATGTTCATCTGCTTTCCGTTCCATTGAATAAAAAGATAGTTATTCCCCTGCCACTGATCACCCAAAGAAAGCCGGAGTGTATTCTGTTCTATCTTATATTTTTTTATTAAATTCATAACTGATGTAGGAAGCCTTACCTCTCGAACGGAGCTTTTATTCTTAGGAGACTTAATATAAATTTCTTTACCGGCTCGCCCGGAAGATTTTGATATACTTATTGTGTTAGTATCAAAGTTAACATCATCCCATGTTAAGGCTAGCAGTTCTCCTCTGCGTAACCCTCCAAGCATTGCTATGGTAAACAAAACCCTAAATTGCATTGGAATGCTCCTGGTCTCAGTGTAAGCGTCTACATGATATTTTTTGCCGGTATCGTCTATTCTGTTATGGGCTTTATAAGTTGTCGTATAATCCATTTCAAGAGCCTTCAGAAAGGTTTCAGCTTGCTCTAGGGTGAAGTGTTTCACGTCATTGCTAATATTCTTATCCTTGGGAGGGGATACCCTATCGCATGGATTAGATTCAATTACTTGCCATCGCACAGCAGTTGATAGGATGCTACTTAAAATAACATGGCACTTCTTAATGGATGCAGGACTGTATCCGCCCTTCTTTCCGTCACGTCGCACACCATCCTCCAATAAATTGTTATAAAAGCTCTGCAGGTGCATAGGCTGTATTTTGGATAATTTAAGATGTCCCAAGGCCGGTATTATTTTGGAATTCAGATTATCCATATAAGTGGTTAGAGTTGCCCTTTCAAGATTAGTATTAGCATAGTCTTTTAGCCAACGCTCAGAAAATTCATTTAGTGTCGTTTTTTCTCCGCTTAAAAACTTACCATCTTTAATCCGCTTCTCAAATTCATATACAAAGTCATCTAGCGCCTTTTTTTGTTGTTTTAGGGTCATATTCGGATCAGGAATAAAGGTTGTAGTTTCTTGAATTTTCTTTCCTGATACGTCATAACCATTACTAACTAGTATCCGGTATCCATTGCCTCTCTTTGTTACTGAAGCCATTGTATCAAACTCCTTCCGTATTGTATTATTTGAGCCTGTGTGATACAATAAACTGGTAGAGGGATATTGTATAGGCTCGTGCTTATATAGTGTCATTTAAGCCGTCCTGGTTGTCGCCGGGGCGGTTTTAATATGCAACTACCAAAAATAACTTCTTCCTTTTTTCTTTGGTATGGGATCAGCACCATAATCTCTTTGCCCAAATATATTATCGGGTTTGTCGATGGTTGGATCATACCAATCAGCCTTTTCCTTGGCCCATTTTATCCATTCAGCTTTTTTATGCCGGAAATCTTTCTGCTGGGTATAAAAGACATAATCGCGAATTTTAGTTGCTATTTCAAAGTCGTTTGCTTCTTTGACCAATAGAGTTAGTTTATCAACTTCATTGTTATATGTCTCTATAAATAATTCACGTTGCCTTTTTTCGTCTTCACGCTTCCGCTGGGCTTCCTCGTGCTCTAAACGCTCCTTTCGTACTATTTCCGATTGTTGAACTAATTGGATAAGCATATCCGGTAAGCGATCTTCAATAATGCATTTGTCTGTATCTCTTATATATGTGTTTTTCTTTGTACAAAAAGTTAATTTACCATTAAAGCAGTAGTCATATATTGGTATAATCGGTTTTTTGGCCCAGCGATTACGTTCATAATTCTGAACCGCTTTATCTTCTTTGGTAGTTATGATATGCTTTTTTTTTCCTTGGCTTTCATATAAAGCATATTCAACTTTTTCTCCACGTATACAGAAGGACATATCATTATTTACGGAATATCCAAGTAGTTTAATACCGATAATAAGAGTGTCTAAGATTTTATATGCTCTTATTAACCCTTCTTTTGAAAGGCATCCTGCAAGTATAGGTACGCCAATATTTTTATTATTTTCATATTTACGATGATATATATACTCTGAATAAGAATAAGATGTTCCCTCAATGGAAGCATGACTAATATTCCAAGCAGTAACAATGTTTTTATGCTCTCGAATTTCATTGCAAAGCTTTTTGTTTGTATTAATTATTAATGATGATGCAATACCAAAGAGTTTTGCCTGTTCCTCAATACTTAAAAATTCTAAATAGTCATCAATTCCTGCAGCATTATTATTGGAATTATTCAGTTTCATTCCAAGTTTAATATTTTGACCATTTTGCTCTGGTGGAAGAGGCTCCTTAGTTACTTCTTTCCCGAATTTTAATTTTGCCCAATATCCATTTGGTGGAGTTGGTATATTCATAGATTTACAAATTTTATGAATTGCTACGTCAGATACACCATAAGTCTTTGCCACATGGGTTACAGGAGAACTCCAGACTTCTTCATATAATTTGTTACGTTCATATACATTGACTCCGTCTTTATTCATTTTCTTACAAAATCTCCTTCATCTGAAATGTATGATTTATGTATATCTATGATTTGGTGTGCCTATGTATTATATTAATCATTAATATATCTCAAAACCACATTAGTTAACTCTGATTTAAAATTATATAAATCATCTATTGAGTCTATATAGGTACGTACGAAATCTTTTTTCTCATCAGGAATCATTATTTGCTTTTTCTTTCCGTCTAAAATTATTCTACAAATAGTTTTTCTAACACTACCTTTATATAAAACAGAGAAATAACGCTCGTTATCTTTATAAGTGATATCGCCTGCTTGGCAGATGCCAACAAGCATTCCCTTGATGATATAAAAGCTTTCTATTTCTGTATCGGTAGTGTGTATTTTATCCACCTCTACGGTATCTGGCTCCTGTTCAACCATTTCATCCACTGTGACAGCAGTTTCCTCTTCGGATTTTAAGGCACTTGATATTTTCTCATTCATTAGTTCGTTGATATAATCATTTAAGGATTTTTTAACGATCCCTCTGAATTTATCAATAACATTTTGTGTCTTAACGCCCTCATATACCCCTGATAATATATGTTTCACAAAATCATCGGTCGGGTCTTTTAACTGATTTGAAAAAAGAGTTTTTATGGCTTTCGAATATTTCAATTCAGAGGCTGTGCTGAATATGCTATCAACGTCAAACGTCGCTTTGCTAAATTTTTTCAACTCAGACACCACGTTTGATTTTATATTTATTATGTCGAATTCTAAGAATGGAGTCAGATCCATTTTATTGGATTCGTCGAGGTCTGTATAAAATTTGTAGACAATACCATTTGTCAATATCCCAAACTTGGCTGATGTTGTACCAAAATATCTGAATAATTGCGAGCTATGCTTGTCAAGGTTTTCTCCGCACCACTTACACTCAATAAGAATAGCAGGGATACCGTCATTGATAATCGCATAATCGACCTTCTCCCCCTTCTTAATTCCTACATCAGCAGTATATTCAGGAGTGAATTCATCGGGATTAAATACATCATATCCAAGTAATTGAAAAAATGGAACGATAAGAGACATCTTTGTAGCTTCTTCAGTCGATATTTGATCCTTTAATTTTGCTACTCTGGCTGAAAATACTTTTAATTCATCAATAAAATCCATAATATTACCCCTTTTCATAAGTTAATTATAATGAACTCTTATGAGTTACATTCATGTAATTATTTTACTCTTATAAAATTAGTATGGTATATATGTACTATTATGTCAATATTTAGAATTAGTTAAATGGAAGTTCTTCATCATTTCCATCAGGGATGTTCATAAACTGAGCTATTGAATCGTCGACTTCATCTTCGGTTTCTTGATCTTGCTTCTCTATGTGCCATTCCTTGAGAATATACTCATTAAAAAATGTAGCCTTGTTGCCACAATAAGGACAATATCTGGCATTTGATGGTATCGTTTTGCCGCACGGGCGCCCGTCCTGAAAGGGAGCATCGTCCCAGCCCCGATCGTCACATTTATTAATTAGTGGCTTGCCGCATATATGGCAATAATCACCCGGAATATCCGTCTCTTCGTTGTCGCAATTAGGACAAACTTTAACTTTGTTTGTCTCTTTGTGCGTGTCATATTTTTTATAAATCACTTGTCCATCTCCCCATTTTAATTTTTTTTTGCCGCAAACCGGGCAGTAAATAGCGTCCCTTATAAAAATTATAGCATTACAATTAGTACAGCCATTCCTGTAATAAAATTTGTAAAACAATAGTCGTAATCTCGATTGTATACCATTATATATAGCATATTGCCAGTCTGACTCTAATAGTTCCAACCTTGCTTCAGCAGCTGAGTAGGAAATCCCAAAATATCTTGATAAATTCTTTTTGGATTTATCATTTAATAGCCTGACAAAAGTTGCCGGTGCAAGTACATTTCTCGCAAAGGTATTTGCTTCATTTTCTAACACTTTGTTTTCAGATTTTGTTAAGGAACCGCGATGTATTTCTGTATGTTCAAAATCTGTGAGATGATGAAGATATACATGTCCTATTTCATGCATTAAAGTGAATAGTATTCTTTTTTTAGGCTGCAAGTCATTATAAATAATGAGATAATTATTCCCATTATATATTGCTTTCGCATCACGACTTCCTACTGATAATATGACATCATCAATAGTACAATTCCATTCACTTGCTGTTTCAGAATACGTAACGACAGCCCATCTATTTAGTTCAATTATTGCAAACGGGTTTAAAGGGAATTGAGATATATCAAATTCTTCAAGAAATTCACATGAGCGATTAATACAGTATTTATAACGTGCATAAGTGGGTATTCTCATTTGTTTTTTGCTTCATCAGCCTTTTTGGATAATGATTTAATTATATTAATAGCTAGCTTTCTGTTTTCCTCTGGCAATTCCATTATCCCTCTCGCAACCGCTCTTATTTTTTCAGGCATTTCATCATCTTGCTCTTTTAAACCAATCAGATAATCAACAGATACATTAAAATAGGTAGCCATTTTTGTTATTGTTGTTAGTGATGGTTGTTTTTTGTTTTGTTCATACATTGAAATCATAGTGTCCGAGACATCAAGTTGCTCTCCAAGTTCTTTCTGAGATAAATTGTGGATTTCCCTTAATGTTTTTAAATTCTCACCAGAAAACATATCAATTCTCCTTTTTTAAAATAATTCAACAAGGGTATTGACATCAACCTGTGGTTAGTATATACTTTAATCACAGTTGATGGAAGACCCGTTATTAAATGGATGTATTTTGATAAATCAACGACAGGTTTATTGTAGCATAACCACGGGTTAGTGTCAATTCTTTTATAATATCATTAATAATTAAGGAGGTGAATAAATGGATTGGGTATCTTTGGGTTCTAAAATTAAGTCGGCGAGACTCGAAAAGGGTTTAACACAAGAAGATTTAAGTAAAATTATAGGCGTGACTCCTGAATCAATCAGTTATTATGAAGCAGGAAAAAAGAGACCTTCATTTGAAAAGATAAAAAACATCTGCAGGGTTTTATCAATCGATATCAATTTGATATAATTTTTTTACCCACAAACCAACCACAGGTTGATTGTGTTCCAAACCTATGGCAACCAGACTAGTAAATAAATAAAAAAGTTTATGAAAGGATGATTAAATGCATCAAGTAGTCAAAGTAAATAACTACAATGTATCAGTGGTTGAATGGAACAATGAAAGAGTTATAACTACAGCACAGCTGGCGGATGTTTATGAAACAGATGTTAATAATGTGCAAAACAACTTAAATAGGAATCAGGACAGATTTGAAGAGGGAAAACATTATTTTTTATTGAAAGGCGAGGAATTAAAGGCTTTCAAAAGCCAAGTCACTGGTAGTGATTTACCTATAATTGATAAGTTTGCTTCACAATTCTATCTCTGGACCCGCAGAGGAGCAAGTCGTCATTGCAAATTATTAGGTACTGATAAAGCATGGGATCAGTTCGATGCAATGGAAGAGGCGTATTTCAATCCTTCAAAGCCAAAATGTATTGAAGATGTCCTAATTGAATCACTGCAGGAAATGAAATCCATGCGTGAGAGATTAAATATCCAGGATACCAAACTTGATACCGTGGAGTCAAAATTAGAAGGTATCAAAGAGGTTGTTGCTATGAACTCTATCGATTGGAGAGAAGAAACGGGTAATCTTATCCGTAAAATGAGCGTTGAGCAAGGTGGCGGACAGGCTTTTAGTCAAATCAGGACAGAAAGTTACGAATTGCTAGAAAAGAGAATGGGAGTCAACCTTAAAACCCGTTTAACCTTCAAACGTGGACGCATGGCAGACGAAGGCGTATGTAAGTCAAAGAGAGACAAGTTATCATACCTTGATATCATCGGAGAAGATAAGAAACTGATAGAAGGCTACGTTGCCATAGTTAAAGAAATGGCGATTAAGTATGGTGCTGTGTAGGTGCAAATAGGGGAATGGCATGGTTATCACTCGTATTTCAGTAATAACAGAGATAGTTTCATTGCAAGATGGAGCAAACCGTAAAATTTACCGTTCGCCTCATATGGCGAGCAATCAAAATAACAGGAGGATTTCATTATGGAATTTAGAAAGATAATAGGTGATTCATGGAAGGCGCTGTATGGTTTTACAATGCAGCACAAAGAAGATTTCTCAGGCTATTCAGTATTAACATTTACCAGGCAGATTGAAAATGTGATTTTGGGAGTTAAATTAAAAGCTAATGATGACGGTACCGTAGAATTTTCAGAAGAATATATTCACGAGATTATCGAGGAGGAAGATTATTATGGGGCTGAATAGCGATTTGACTTTTCCTGAGGATGAAACAGTTATTGATAAATGGTTACTAGAAAATAAGGATGTTGTTATATCTGAGCTTAAAGAATACTTTGAAGGTACATTAGATTTATGTGGTCCTGATGATAAAATCAATACCATACCAGCTAAAGAGTTATATGAAAAGGCAAGTGATAGTATCTTTTCTTGTAAGGATGAAATTGCAGCATTCTTTTATGAAAAGCAGCATTGGGATAAGCACATAGCAGATAATGTAAATACTAGAAAGGCTTATATTAAATCATCAAAAACTAAAGATGCAAGGGACAAAGCTTTTTCAAATGCTTATTTGGGCCTTCTACTTAAAAATGATGGTTACATGCCTTACGAAGATAAGGACGAACTTAAGAAATTTGTTTTTCTGGTAGTTAATAATGTGTCGCTTCATCGAATATTCAGTAAAAATAAAAACCATGAGGAAGAAACAGTATTTAAAGAATTTTATTTAATGAGCGAATTCATGGATGCTATTGGTTGCCTCACTCCAAATGAATTAATGCAGATATTCCCTATTAACAAAAAGTATGATGGGGCAAAATATCAAAGCAAGGATTATTTTTATACTATAGAAGCTATTAAAAAACATGGTCCAGATAAGGTAATCGGAAAAGGTAATGCATTTAATTTCTTATGGGATTACTGCAACAATCAACTTAATCTATTCGTGGTAGAATACATGTCCGCAATGAGTAATCTTTATAAATTGCAGAGCGGCAAGGGTATCATGGAAGAATTTTTCGAAAAAAACGGTGTTGATACATATACTTACGACGATGTAGATGGTTATTTAATCAATAACCGTACAGGGCAAATCACAAAGACGTATAAATCCAAGAAACGCATTTCAAGGCATTTTAAACGGGTTAAATAGGAGGTGGGAAAGTGGCAGATATTGCACGTATGCGTACAGCGCACCAGGCAGCAGAGTATTTTAAGCAACAGGATCCGGAAACAAGTTTCACTGAATATCATATTAACCGGCTGATTAAATCGGGGACCATCCCGGTATTTCAATCCGGCCGCAGGAAGCTTATTAATTTGGACAAGCTTATTTCTTATCTTAATGGTGAGATTGAAAAGCCAGACACTGATACTAGCTATGGAAAAATCAGAAAGGTAAACGAAACATGAAAAAAGCTATTGAATAAGTGGCGCTTATCAATAGCAAGTAACCCGATCACCCATTATGGCCGGAGTTATTATCTTTAATATAGCATAAGATAATCTCCGGCGCAAGAGAAAAGGAGAAAAGTGTATGAGTTATGCAACGATTAACGACAAATTAAGGCTTATGTCATGCAGTATCAGTGATATGTCACAGGAAGTAAGGAAAGACTACATAGAGCAGTTTAAGGATGATCACTTTGAAAATATGTCATTCTTCTATCTTGCCGGTAAAGATACCATAGTCCTTAATAAGGATCACTCAGACTATGAGTTCTATGTTTTTCTGGTTGAGAATTATCTTGAATTTGACGAAGAAAAGCGAAATATTTTAAGGGAACAATCACCGGAAACAATCAAGGATACTATTCAAAGTATTGATGTAGTTATCAACCATAGAATGAAAGTGAGGGCTTAATTATGGATAAGGATTTTATGGAATATGTGCATGCTCGTATTGAAAAGGCATTAACTGAGAATAGCGAATATGTGAGATTACAGCATGAATGTGTTGAAGCACAAAAGAATAAAGATACTGAATTAGCCAACGATATTAATGAGCGGATGGAAAGCATAGCAGAAGAATTATGCTATCTCAAAGGCTTTAATGATGCTATGCAACTTATGAAGTTAAAGTAGTTACTTGTATTGATTATGCAGTACCTACATAGGAGAGCAATTTTATGTATTGTGTAATTCAAGAGATAGAACTTAAGAAACCTAATAAGAGGGGTCATCCCAAAGAGCTGATATCTGACTGTTTAAAAACAGGTACTTACTGGCATCATTACAGTGAGGAATGCTTTGAGCGCCCAATTAAGAAAGCTTATAAAGTTAGTATACATATTAGCTACAGGGAAGCTGGAAAGGTTAAAAAGAAACAATATCCCCTCTGTACCATGCATTATTATGATATAGCAGATGGTTGGTTTAGTCTTTATGATTACTGCTCCAGGAAGATTGAAAATTTGGCCGATAGCCTGGGGATAGATACTGGTGAGATTTATGATTTAGTCGAGGCAAAGCTAAGTCCATTAATTGATGCTATACAAAGCGAATTTCACGAGACCGAAGAATATAAAACCCATGAAGAGCATGAACGAATTACTACCCTATACGCTGCTAATAAAGCAAAGTTCAATGAAAAGTATGGATATGAAGGGCACAGCCATAAATATGATGAAATTTACGACGTATTCGGCAATCTCATGAACAAGGTCAGGCTTGATGAAGTGGAAGAGAATTGTAAGTATCGACAAGAATACGAGGAAAAGAGTCGTAGTTACCAAAAAAAGTATTACAGTAACTACAGTAAATTCTTCTCTGGTGGCAGCAGTGGTAGTTACTCCGATAATATTTGCTGTAACCACAGCATAGAGGACAAGGAAACCTTAAAGCAATTTTACCGTGAATTATCTAAAAAATTTCATCCAGATGCAAACCCGGATAAAGATACATCAAAAGAAATGAAACTATTAAACCAATTAAAATCCGAATGGGATTTATAAGAAAGGGTGAATACTATTGCAAAGCATAGAAAAAGCAATTATGAAGAGAACAAACATATTAGAACCCAGAATGAGTATTTTTAAAATATTAAAAAAAGAAGGGTTTGAACAATATGAAAAAATGGCATATGGACGTATATTAGAACGCCTTGATTCAGACCCTGAATATAACAAAGATATATTTTTAGATTTAATAAATATAGACATTGAAGTGACAGTCTTTGGATTTCTTTTAATAAAGGACATTCTATTGAGCTATATGACTGAAGAAAAATACGAAGAGTACCTTTATCTCCTGCGATTACATACGGAGAGGGCTGAATACGGCAATAACATAATTAAACTGCTAAAGAATGCTAGTCGTAAACAATTGAAAAATATGTTGTATGAAGTTAGCGAAGGTGAAGATGATGCCCGTATAGACATGTATGTTAAAGCCGAATTAAAAGCAAGATCATTAATAAATATCTTTGTTCTTCAGGCTAATAGCATCAGGTTTAACCTTGTTTTATTTTATCACAGCATAAAGATTAAACGACTCCTTAATTTGACGAATAGGCAACCTACTACATAAGGAAGGTGATGGAATGGCCAATCCTCAAAATACAGGTCCTTTAATACCTGAGGGATATATTCTACTGTCAAGAAAAATTCTCAATAGTGGTATTTTCAATAAGCCTCATTTGTATATTAAGGTGTGGATTTATCTCCTAACAAAGGCACAGTATAAGGATTATAAGGACTTGAAAAGAGGGCAGTTATGGACGAGTATTCCAGAGATACAGGAAGCTTGTTCCTATACTGTCGGATATAGAAAAGAGACCCCTAGTTATAAGCAAGTCAGGGATGTAATTGAATGGTTAAGAAGTGAATCAAATGGTGCTTACGAAGGAAGCTATGACGGACAAACGAAGGTCACAATGATAGGAACTACGAAGGGCACACATGGACTACTCGTAACCATACATAATTACAGCGTTTATCAAGACTCAAAGAACTACGAAGGGCAGGACGAAGGGCAGGACGAAAGAATTGCGAAGGAAAAAGCAAGGGCAGAATATAAACAAGAATGTAAAAGAATGAATAATATATATAATGATCATTTTGATGCATTTTGGAATGCTTATCCTCGGAAAGTAGCAAAAGCAGCAGCGCAGAAAGCGTTCAATAAGCTTAAGGTCAATGATGAAGTATTAGTATTAATGATATCAGCACTAGATAAGCAAAAGCAAAGTAAGCAATGGCAGGACAAGCAGTTCGTTCCTCATGCAACTACATGGCTTGCTCAGAGAAGATGGGAAGATGAAGAGAGTGAGCAAGAGCATACAAATTTAAACAGAACAGCTGATGGGACATTTAAGTTTTAAGAAGGTGACTTATGCCAAATAAACGATCATTTTATGAAAGCATTAATGTAAATAGCATATTTGACACTGATTTTTACAAAAAAGTTTATGGCTATTCTGTATGTGACAAGCAATTCTTGGACACAGTAGGAACCAAATTGATTAATATGGGCCGAAAGGATGTTATAGTAGCTTATAATCAATGGTTTGCAGAATGGAAGCGTGAGCAGGAATTACAGTTAAAGAAGGTAGCTGAATGGTATCTCAAAGAGTCGGATAGGCAATTTAAAGAACAGATAAGTATACAACGGGAGGAGGGACTTCAGGAATGCAAGCAGAAGAAGATAGAGCTTTTAAAGAAGAAAAAAACACTTTTATTGATGAAGAAATCTATGCAATTGATCAAGAATTAGAGAAACTCTCCAAAGGAAATCAATATGAGATACCCCGTGAAAATAGAAACCAAAAAACAGATATTAAGACAGCCATTGGCTTACGGGCTGAGGACAGTAAAAAGCTTGTTGGACCTGCTTTCCTCTCTCCAATGCAAATAAAAAAACCCAAGAGAGATTTAAGTAAAATTATACCAAGTGGCATTGATAAGCTGGATAAGCGCATAATTGGTTTTAACCCAAGAGAGTTGAGTATATGGTCTGGAAGTAATGGATCAGGTAAATCTAGTATTCTATCGCAGTTAGCTTTAAATAGTCTTGATAATAATTTCAATGTAGCTATGTTTTCTGGTGAATTAATGGCTGATAGGGTTTTAGATTGGATCCATTTACAGGCTGCGGGAAAAAATTATGTAAGATCAACTCAATATGAGAAATATTATACCGTGCCAGGGGAAATTGCTCATAGAGTAAACAAATGGATGGATCAGAAACTGTTTATCTATAACAATGATTTAGGAACCGATGTAATAAAAGTAGTAAGAGCAATTCGAGAATGTATAGAGAAATACCATATCAGTATGATTGTTATTGATAATATGATGAGTCTCGATCTTGCTAACGTAAGTGGTGAAAAGTATGAAAAGCAGACAAGTCTTGTATTGGCTTTATGTGAATTAACCAAACAAAGCAATGTACATATTCACTTCGTAGCTCATCCACGTAAATCATTAGGTTTCCTTAGAAAGAATGATATATCTGGTACAGCAGACATTACAAATGCGGCTGACAACGTGTTCATAGTGCATAGGGTGAATACGGATTTTAAGCGCTCTATAAAATCAGATTTAGGAATTAAAGATGATAATGAATTGTTTGGCTACTCAAACGTAATTGAGGTATGTAAAAACAGGGACCTTGGCAT
Organism: Bacillota bacterium; assembly: GCA_023443625.1. Next base: position 12,495 of record JAEZTQ010000002.1, read on the forward strand.
CGCTGATGAATTTATCGGTCTACATTTTGAAAGCGAAAGCAAAAGGTTTCTAAATTACACCGGCGAGAATAATCGTTATGGATGGGAAGCAAACAAGATCGGCTTTTTAGATGTTGCTGACTTAAAAGATACTCCATTCGGAAAGGAAGATGATTAATGGCTTCAGTTACCAATAAAGAAATACCTGACGAATTTAATTTGTTTGGGGAGATATTCACAATGTATAAAAAATTTTATCATCCTGAGGACAATAAAGACTATTGGAGTGCATTGATCGAAAATTCTCATGAAATCAGTAATAAATATAATACAGAATTAGCAAGGGATTTATGCTTGGTGGTTATAGACGAGTTAGAAAGAAAACGGAGGGATACGTAGTGAATATTTTAAGAGAAAGGGATATAAAAAGGCTGTCCCCGAAGAGACAGCCAAGTAAGTTAATATTAATAATATACAGCTCCATATTTCTCAACATATACATTAGACAATGCATTGAACGAAAAGAAATAGGTATCGTCAGTAGCTTGCGCAGGAATACTTATTGTTGTACCCGTGACATTCGCTGTTGATGTAAATAATTCATCGTATATAATTCCTTTATTCACGCTTATAACTATTATCCTAACCGTCATATCAGAATCAGTCAAGAAAAAATGTGGATAAAAAGCTTTTCCAGCCTTAATATTCCATCCACCATGTGAAGTAGCCGTGTCTTGTAGCAAATGCAAGGAGCCGCCGCTTACGAAATATGGATCAGGCTGATATTCATACATCTTACATTCATCAGTAGTATAATACAAGACTGGCTGAGAAGCTGCAAACACTGTGGTTGACGGAGCTAAAAACAATACTATGACTAAAGCTAATACAGTAACTTTTTTAAATATTTTCTTCATAATGTGTACCTTCCTTTCTTTTTCTCATGAGAAATATGCAAATGGAAAATAGTTACAACATAATAGTACAACAATATACAAAAATTAACAAGTAAAAACATTACAAATATATTTGTACAAACTTTACAAAACTGTAGAGTAAAGTAAAAGTTTAATTAATTAACTAAAAAAAGGGGGGATGCCTATTGACTAAAGAAGAATTAAAGCAGATTTATTACCTCAATAAGGAAGCTAGGATGTGGCAAAAAGAACTTGAAAAGCTACAATGTAAGTCTCTTATAAAGGGACAGGAAATCACTGGCATGCCTTTTGTCGGGGGAACATCGGACAAGGTAGGGGATTTGGCTTCACAGATATATGATACTGAAATAGTTATCAAGGGAATACTTGCAAGGATACAGATAAGTCGGAGGAAGATTATAGAGTACATAGAGAGCATCAATGATAGCACCACAAGGCAGATAGTTTTCCTTAAATGCATATCTAATTTCGATTGGTACCAAATAGCCAAGGAATTAGGAGAAGGGTATACAGCAGAGGCAGTAAAGCAAGTATACTATAGGAGGTTAAGAAAGGATGGAATAAACTAAAGTGTCACTCCGTGTCACTATTATATGTGATAATATGATGAAGTAGATAAATGTCATCGAACAGTTATCATAAAACATTGCTCTTCCTCCATTTATATGTTCCCCTAAAAAGGCATTCGGTGTCCGGCACGTCCGATTGGGTGCCTTTTAACAAATATCAGAGCCAATAAGGCCATAAGATAATATAAAGCCTATGAGAGTATAGGTAGAGCATCTTATCAATGATAGGGTGCTCTTTAATGATAATCCTTTAATTGCCCTCCTTGAAACAGCCGCTTGATACTTAGAGGGGTATTGGGCGGCTGTTTTCTTGTTGTAAATACTGTAGAAATATGGTATGATATGGAAAAACTAAGGAGGTACAAATTATGTACTATGATACATTATTTGGCGTGTTAGAAGGACTAGAAAAGGATAACAATAAAATCATAGAAACAATCAATGTAATGGAAAAGAACGTTGAAGCGACTAATGAAAAATGCGATAATAAGAATGTTTATTTAGGACATAACGGAAATACATTGTACTACAAGTTGTGGCTCGATAGAAAAGAAATCGAAGGAAAAATATCTTTCGGAACGATTTATCACAGAAAAAGGGCCAGAATACAAGATGAATATGAAAAAATCATTGCGGAATTAATAGAAGAGGATGCAATATTAAAACAATTTCCACTATAATTAATAAACGAAGCATCCTTTGGGGTGTTTCATAAACGTAATGGATATAAATACCTTTGAATGTGTTTTATATGCATGATATAATATGCCTAGCTTAATATGCGGAGGTGATTAGCACATGAGAAATCTGTTAAAAAGTATTTCTAAGATTTTCAAAGCCACTTTAAAAGTGGAGTTAAAGTTTTCTCTGGTGTTGCAGTTTAAGTAATTAAACTCAAACCACTCTTAGTAACGTAATTTGTTACTAAGAGATGTGCTATAGATACACAATATTAAACATCCATCATTTCGGGAACTCTCAACAGGGGTTTCTTTTTTATATCCAAATATATCCAAAATAAATAGGTGGCGAGGCTTAATGTCAGTGAAAAAAGAGAAAAGGCAGCACTAAGCCGCCTAATCTCTGCATAATTCATCAAGTGTTACTTCAAGAGCATTCGCTAGTTTAATAGCGGTAGATACCTTACATTCGCCTTTACGTTCAATGTCCTCAATAGTTCTCTGAGGAACACCACTTAATTCGGATAAGGCTTTCAAGGTCATTTGTTTAGCGTTACGAATTTGTTTTAGTTTCATGACTACTTCCTTCTGTTAATGATGTAGTTATACGCAATTGACACGGCAGCTATAATAACGACTATAATAACGATAATATCTAGTACAGCCAAAGAAGTATAATCGATATTAATGAGAGCCATTAAACAAGCTATTAAGCACACTACATACATAGATTTGGTATTGTTTTTCATAAGCTATTGGAGTATACTATTGGTAAGGAAGGGGCTTTCGCCCCAAACCTTATTTTTGCTCTTTGTCCTTTGAGTTTCGTCTTATCCAGTAGAGGGCCATTCCACTGTAGGCGATAATTTGAAGGACTTTTATTATGTAGTCTAGTATACTCACTTTGTTCACCTCCTTTCTATGTATTAATTATACCACGCTACGACGTGGAAGTCAACATATATTTTGTATTATTTCAAATAAATTTAACCAAAGCATCCAGTGAATGGGTGCTTTTTCTTATGTATTAAAAGAATAGGAGGATATATGAAAGATACTGGATATTTAGCATTAAAGTGTTTGGAGTGTGGAATGATTAGTGTATTTCCTTCTCGAACAGCAGATGGAACTACATGTTTAGACTGTGAAGGGTATACGGTTCCGATTGGATACGCAATGATAAAGAAACCTAAAGTAAGAAGCATAACAGTGGCAGTGTCAGCAGATGTATCAGAGATTAATAATGCGATAATTAAGCTAAATGAAGCGGCTACCAAGGCAAAGGAATTAAAAGATTTACTAAGAGGTATTGCAGAAACTGACATTATCATGCGAATAGACACAAGGATAAGTTAAATGCCAATATATAAGCGCTGTAGCCGATGCGGTAATAGATTATCCAGTGGAACAAAGTGCCCATGCTTGAAGGAGAGACATAAGGAATATGATAAGTATTACCGTGATAAAAAAGCAGATGCATTTTACCACAGCAAGGAATGGGAACTAACCAGGATAAGAGTTCTTGCCTTAGATAAAGGAATAGATGTATATATCTACATGACTACTGGTGAGGTAGTATTAGCTGATGCAGTTCATCATATTGAGCCATTAAAAGATAATTGGGATAGAAGATGTGACCTAGATAACCTTATAAGCCTATCAAGCGATACACATAGTATGATAGAGGCTTTATATAAAAAGGACAAGCAAGGAACAATGGTGATGTTATACGATATGTTAAGGAGGTATAGGAATGAAATGCGATAGTAAAGAAACAGATAGGCTATTAGAACAACAAGGTTACAGCAAAGAACAGATAAACAATATGTATAAGAATTTTGTAATGGGATTCGATGGATCTAAATTGCCATCTATTGGAGTGACAATAAAGATAGAAGCATTGAAGTTATAATTTGACCACACAGACTATTGCGTATTCCGAGGATGATACTACTAAAAGGGGGAGGGGCGGTCAAAATTGTTTCTAACGATGTTGCAACACCGCAAGCCTAGTATTCCTCACGCAAAATTCTAAATTGAAATAAAAAGTTGGCAAAGGAGGGAGATTGATGTCAAGACAGCGTAAACCAGTAGATATGCAAAAAGGTAATTTAACCGTTCTGCAGCAAGAGAAAAAGCGGCTCGAAGAAGAATACATAAGGACTGGAAAAGATCAATTGAAGTATCCTCCGATATGGCTAATTGATGATATTGCCAAGAAAGAATTCAAGAGAATTGTTAAAGAATTAAAAGGAATTAATGTGATTGGTAACCTAGATGTGAATAATTTAGGTGCATATTGTAATGCTTTTTCAAATTATATTCATGTTACGGAGCAACTTAACGGACAAGATTATTATATTGCCAGGGAGACCAGAACAGGAGCTATTGTTGTAAAAAATCCATTAGTTGATATTCAAACAAATTACGCTACTGAAATGAGAAAATTTGCATCCCTATGTGGCATGACAATTGATAGCAGATTGAAAGCAGCTACCATTAAAATTGATAAGCAGCAAGAGACTATATCTTCTAAGTTCGGCATATAGGATGTGATTTTATGACTATAAAAGAACAACTGATAGAGTATGTCAATAAATGTCTTAATGATATAAGGGTAAGCGAATATGAGGATTACATATCATGCCTGAAACATAAATGGGCATGCCAAAGATTTTTGAATGATCTAAAAAAATCAGAAGCTAGAAATACTTTGGCGGATCCTTTTCCTTATGTCTGGAATGAAGAAGAAGCTCAGAAGATAGTTGACTGGTTTGCTCTACTAAGGCATAGCAAAGGAGTTTTATCCGGACAACCTATCATTTTAACTATGTCACAAAAATTTGACTTATGCCAGCTATACGGTTGGAGGCATGAGAAAACAGGATACAAAAGATTTAAAAAGTCATTTAAAGAAGTTGCCAGAAAGAATGCAAAATCTCAAGAAGAAGCAGGAGTTGCTTTGTATGAGATATCCACTCAGTCAGTAAAAAATAACGAGGCATATGAATATTACACAGCAGGGACGAAGAGCCAACAGTCAAGAATAGTTTTTAATGAATGTAAGTTAATGCTGAGAGGTTCGCCACTTAGAACAAAGTTCAAGATTACAAACGATCTGATCGAGTATAAACCAACAAATTCTTTTATTAGACCTCTAAATAAAGATGATGTTGACAATGGTGACGGTTCTAACCCAGCAGGACTTATCCTTGACGAATACCATCAACATAAGACTACCGGCTTTTACGATTTGGGATTAGGATCAAACACAAAAGAACCACTATTAATGATTATAACCACTGCGGGTAAGGACTTAACCTATCCTTGCTATGTTCAAGAGTATACATACTGCAGCAAGATATTGGATCCGAATGTCGATGTTTGGAATGATGAGTACTTTATAGATATATATGAACTTGACGAAGCTGACTATAAAGAGATCACTAAGATAGCTGATGAAAGATTATGGTTCAAAGCCAACCCGATCCGTATGACCTACAAAGAAGGTCAGGAGAAAATCCGTGGTGAGTATAAAATAGCCAAGGAAATTCCTGAGAAGATGACTGCCTTCCTCACCAAGTGCCTTAATATTTGGGTACAAGCTAAAGAGAATGGCTACATGGACATGGCAAAATGGAAGAGATGCGAGGTTGAACAGCTTCCAATTGACACAACGGGAATGAGTGTATATGTCGGCTTTGATATGTCAGCTAAAATAGATTTAACCTCTGTTGCTTTTGTTATTCCTTTCCGCACAGGAAGATTTAAAAAGGTGCTTGATAGGGATGGAAATGAAGTAGAAAAAGAAATCATAGGATATATAGTCTATTCTCACTCGTTCATTCCAAACCGTGAAAAATTGGCTGAAAGAAAAGCGAAAGATAAAGTTAATTATGATGCATGGGAGCGAATGGGTTACCTAACTGTAACAGATACTGAAATAGTAGACCAGGATGCAGTAATGCGATATGTAATAGCATTCTGCAAAAAAATGCAGTGGCATATTGAGACTTTATGTTTTGATCCAGCTAACGCAAGTAAACTTATGATGGATTTATCTTCTATGGGATATGAAGTTGAAGAGGTATATCAGTCTCATAAATCTTTAAATGAATGTACCAATGGCTTTAGGGAAATGGTTTATGAAGGGGAGGTATACTATTTATTCAATCCATTATTGAATTTTGCTATGAGCAACGCTGTAGTAAAAACAAATAACGGTTTGATTAAAATAGATAAGGATGCAGTCAAATTCAAGATTGACCCTGTTGATGCTACATTATGCGCATTTAAATTAGCTTTATATCATAGGTTTACATCTAAGATTAATGATATAGTTGATAAATTCCTAGAAAACTTTTAGAAAGAAGGTGAGAAGGTGGGAGATATACAAAGGTATGCCAATATCTTAGAGCGGCCTACAGCTGATTTGAATAGTGATACTTTTCTGGAATGGCTTGGCATGGATCAGAGCAGTAAGAATGTCCTGAGTGAGGTTACTTACTTTACCTGCCTTAAAATGTTATCAGAGACACTTGGTAAATTACCTGTAAAGTATTATCAAAATACAGACAACGGAAGAATTAAAGCAGCTAGCACCAAAGCCTTTGAGTTATTAAGTATAAGGCCTAACAGACAAATGACACCAACAACATTCTGGACGGTAATTGAAAATAATCGCAATCATAAGGGGAACGGATTTGTTTGGATTAGAAAGCAATTCGTTAGGCAAAAGTATGGAGGTCATATTGAATTATATGATTTATGGCCAATGCCAAGTGAAAGCGTGTCACTCTTAATTGATGATAAAGGGGTGTTTGGTGATAAGGGTAGGATATATTACCAATACGATGATAAGCGTAGTGGTGACACATATGTATTTAACCAGGAAGATGTACTGCACTTTAAAACATGGCTATCGTTTGATGGGATAAGTGGAGAACCAGTACAGAAAATTCTGAAGCATACCATTGAAGGAGGACTAGAAAGCCAAACCTTTATGAATAACCTGTATAAGCAAGGGCTTACTGCTTCTATGGCTTTGCAATATACAGGCGATCTTGAAGATACTAAGTTAGAAAAACTTCAATCCAAATATGAAAAATATCTGACTGGTGCCAAAAATGCCGGGCGGATTGTTCCTGTTCCCGTAGGGATGCAACTACAACCTTTAAATGTAAACTTAACTGATGCACAGTTCTTCGACTTAAAAAAATACACTGCCTTACAGATAGCTGCTGCATTTGGAGTAAAGCCAAACCAAATAAATGATTATGAGAAATCCTCATATGCTAATTCAGAGAGCCAACAGCTCTCTTTTTTAGTGGATACAATGCTCTATATTTTAAAGCAGTATGAGGAGGAAATCAATTATAAGCTATTGACCAGTCAAGAGAGACAAGACGGCTTCTATTTTAAATTTAACGAAAAGGTATTACTAAGGGCCGACAGTAAGACACAATCTGAAACATTAAGAAACTTGGTTCAAGGCCACATTTACACACCAAACGAAGCAAGAGATCTCCTTGATAAAGCAAAGGATCCTTTTGGAGACAGATTATATGCTAACGGAAACATAATGCCGCTTGAAGATGCAGGCGAACAATATAAAGAAAGGAAGTGATAACAATGCCAAAGATTTCTATTAAAGGGGTAATCATACCCAATGAAGAAAAATGGATTTATGACTGGTATGAAATGGACTCTGTATGTCCAAAAGATATACAAGATATTATTGACACTGCTAACGGTGAAAAAATTGAGACGGTGATTAATAGCCCAGGAGGTGATATTTTTGCCGGAGCAGATATATATTCTGCATTAATGAACTATAATGGCGAGGTTGAACAAACGATAACAAGCCTTGCTGGAAGCGCAGCAAGTGAAGTCGCAATGGCAGGAAAGTGTTACATGATGCCTAGTGCACTAATAATGGTACACAATGTATCGGTTTATGGTGCAAGCGGTGATTACCATGAGATGGATAAAATGTCTGAAATGCTCAAGAAAGCTAACCAGTCCATAGCAAATACATATATGGTAAAAAGCAGAATGAGCAAGGAAGAAGTACTTGAAATGATGGATAAAACCACATGGATGACTGCACAAGAAGCCAAAGAAAAAGGTTTAATTGACGGAATTTTGTTTATGGGTGAAAAAGATACAGATATGACATTTTCCAATGGTCTTGATTGCATGCTAACAAAAGCACAAATAGAACATGCAAAGAACGAAAGGCAAAAACAGCAATTAGAAGCACAGAAGCAAGAACAATTTAAAAATCAGTTATTAGAGGACTTAGATTACCTATAGTCCTTTTTTAATACTTAAAAACAATTAACAGAAAGGATGGTACATATACCATGAATGAAGAATTAAAAAAGCTGTTAGACAGCATCAATGCAAAAAAGAATGAAGTTAAAGCCCTTGCAGCTGAGGGTAAATTAGAGGATGCTGCGAAAGCAAAAGAGGAACTAAAGGTTTTACAAGCAAAATTCGATTTACTCTATGACCTTGAAGAAGAGGAACAACGGAATGCAGAACATAAAGCTGCATCTGGCAATGTTGATAAGGCAAAAAACGTAGTAAATGCGTTTGTAAATGTAATTAAGGCAGGATTAAAAAAGCAACAACCAAATACTGAGGATATGGAAGTACTTAATTCCATGAAAGAAGGGACCCCTGAAGATGGAGGGTTAACGGTTCCTAAGGATGTTTCTACCAAGATTAAGGAAATGAGACGTTCCGAAGACGCACTTGAACCCCTGGTTAATGTGGAAACAGTATCCACAGAAAGCGGTTCCAGAGTAATTGAAAAAGCTGCTGATCAAACTCCTTTTGACAATGTTGAAGAAGAAGCAGAGTTTCCAGAAATCTCTACCCCGCAGTTTGAGCAAATTTCTTATAAAGTTAAGAAAAAGGGTGGAATTTTAAAGGTAACTCGTGAATTATTACAAGACTCAGCAGAAAACATCATTGGGTATCTAAAGAAATGGATTGCTAAGAAGGCGAAGGCAACCAGAAACGCTTTAATCCTTGCAAAAGTGAATGAAATCACAGAAGGAAAAGAAGTAGCGGCTTCTAGTCTTGATGACCTTAAAGATATCTTCAATGTGAAGCTTGATCCTGCTATCACTGTAAGTTCCAAGGTTGTTACTAATCAAAGCGGTTTCAACTGGTTGGATAAGTTAAAGGATACTGATGGAAAATATGTATTACAGCCAAATCCTACACAGCCAACTCAAATGTTATTGTTTGGCAAGTATCCTATCACCAAAGTATCAAACAAAGTCTTAAAGAATGGTGGTACCACAGAAGCACCCAAATATCCTATTATTTGTGGTGACTTAGCAGAGGCAATCACTATTTTTGACCGTGAAACATTAACCATTGAGACTTCCACCGAAGCGGGAGACCTTTGGAAAAAAGATCAGACAGGTATCAAGGTCAGAGAAAGACTTGATATTCAGGCAGTTGATGAAGAAGCAATCATAAAGGCAGAAGTGACACCGGGGGAATAACAAGGTATACCCTTCCCCTGTATACACAAGCCGAGCTTGAAGCTATGACAGTAACTAGTATCAAGGACTTGGCTAGCGAGTTAGGGTATACCATAACAAAATCATTAAAGGCTGACATTATAGCCGAATTTTTGGAGCAGCAGGGGAGTTGATCCTCTGCTGTAACCTCTGGAAAGGGGTAAACCGTGGAGTTAGAAGAATTAAAAAAATATCTGAAAATAGAGAATGATGAAGATGATACTCTTATAGAAACCCTTCAAGTTGCGGGCGAAGAATATCTTGCCAATGCAGGGATAAAGAAGAGTTATTCAAAGAAACTGTACACTCTTGCAGTAAAATTACTAGTAACACATTGGTATCAAAACAGAATGATACAAGGGGATAAATCCACAAGTAAATTATCGTTTAGCCTTGATGCTATCATTATGCAACTTAATTTAGATGATGAAGTTACTCTCAATGAAGATACTAGTTCACAAGAACAGGGAGGGTAATCATGAATATAGGTGAGTTAAGCGACAGAATATCTATATTGAACCTTAATCAAGATGCAGATACCTATTCATGGGAAACAGCTACCGGCATATGGGCAAAAGTCGAGCGAATGGATGGTAATAACTTATTTTCGAGGGTGGGTCTAGGTACTAAGTCAATAAAGCTTACAATCCGTAAAAACAGTTCCTTAACGCTGCATAATGCATTTAGATGGCAAGAAAAACACCTGTTTTTAACGGATATAATTGATATTGACCGCATGTACTACGAAGTATCAGCAGCCCTAATAGAGCCAAAGCTTTGTTCTGTAGAAAGGGAGGGCGAACCAAAACGAAACGAGCTTAATCGTCCAGTTTATGAAGGTAAAAAGACCATAATATTTCCTGGTTGTCTTACGGAAAAATATCTTGGACACTCCCAAGGGGAGCCAATGGCCACTATCGAAACTAGGTACGTACTTGTAACTCCCAAGGTTATAGAACTAAATATAAACGAACTGGTTACGATTGGTAATGCAACCTATACCGTGCTAACCCCTCATACACTTGACGAGTATAAGAATGAATATGAGATCATGTTTAAGGGGGATGTCTGATGCAGAGTGTAGATTTATCAATGTTTGAACAATTTGACAATGATTTAAAGGCTTTGCTTGATGAAGTACCAGGAAGGCGAAGAGAACTGCACGAAAAAATAGCAGAGGCAATAAAGCAAGAAGTTGACACCCAAATAAGCAATTCTGGACTTAGTGACAGTTCAGGAAAGATAAAAAAATGGCAAGAGTCTCATGTTGGATCGGGCGGTGGATATGCAGCAGTAAGAGCCACAGATAGAACCATAGGGGATAATAGTCCCGGAGCAATTACTAACTACCTCGAAAATGGCCATGCTATCAGATCACCATCAGAAAACAGTAAAAATTATCGCCCACGCATAAAGACACCTTATGTTGATGGGTACCACTTTTATCAATCGGCTAGAAATAATGTCGAAGCCAAAGCTATATCAATAGCGGAAGAATTTGCCGATGAAATCAGGCAGAGATTGGAGGGATAAATGACTAGGCAAACCGATATTTTAACAGCAATCAACCGACTGCTTGTAGAAAGATTTCCTGACTACACAGTTTATGTGCAAGATTGCCCTAAGGATTTTAAAAGACCCTCTTTTCTACTCGAATTTATAAGGCTGAGCCAAGTCGATGCAAACCGAATAACCGTTGAAAAGACAATATACTATACAATTACTTGCTTTGTCCCTGTAGATAAGCGGTATTGTTCTGATACAGAAGAATTAATAGACCTCCAAGAAGATGTTCTACAGATATTTTCACAGGGTTTTATTAAAGTAGGGGACAGGGCTATTAAAGTGCAAGGCAGCACAGGAGGCATGAGCAAAAATGAAACTTATATAGATTTGCAGTTTGAATTTTTTGATAACCGAACTGATGAAGAGGATAAACATCCACTAATTACATCAGTTACAACCAATATAAAGGAGGGATAGTATTGAAACTACCTAATATTAACATTGCTTTTACAACCCAAGCAGCAAGTGCAATTGCACGATCCGAAAAGGGTGTTATAGCATTAATACTACGAGATACAACCGCTAATGGTGGACATGTATTAACCAGCTCAACGCAGATACCAACAACTCTTGGGGTTGAAAATAAGGATTACATTACAAGAGCGTTTATGGGTTATGTTAATCCACCTAAAAAAGTTATTGTTTATGTCTTACCGGATGAAACAGAAAATTTAACCGAAGCTCTTACCTATTTTGAGACACAGACCTTTGATTATCTTGTAGGACCGCCTGATATTACTATTGCAGAATGTACTTCTATAGTCAATTGGAATAAGGCGCAAAGATTGGCAGGATTTACACCTAAAGCGGTGTTACCGGATACAGCAGCTGACAGTGAAGCCATTATTAACTTTACCACAAACGGTATTAAAGTAGGTGATATGGAGTATACAGCTGCTGAGTACTGTTCTAGGGTTGCCGGTATTATTGCGGGAACACCAATGACAATAGCTTGTACATACGCACCACTTCCAGAGGTATCCGATGTTGACAGACTTAACAAGGAAGATATGGATAATGCAATTGATGATGGCGAGTTTATAATTTTTTATGACGGTGAAAAAGTAAAGGTTGGTCGTGGGATTAACTCTTTACAGACCACTACACAAGATAAGGGCGAAGCCTTTAAAAAGATTAAGATTGTAGAAGCTATCGATATGATCCGTAAAGACATCAAGCAGACAGCAGAGGATAATTACATTGGTAAATATACCAACAGCTATGATAATAAATGCTTATTAATCACGGCAATTAAGGGATATTTTGATGCTCTGGAAGTTGATGGTATCCTTGCAAGAGGTGCAAGTGTAGTAGAAATAGATATTGAGGCGCAAGAGAGTTATCTGCAAAGCATAGGCAAGGATATATCGACCATGTCGGAACAGGAAATTAAAACCGCAGCAACAGGGGATAAAGTCTTTTTAAGAGCTCAAATAACCATACTTGATGCTATTGAGGACATTGACCTTAGTATCACGATTTAAGGAGGGATGATATGGATAGTGCAAAAAGAATAATAAGTGGTACCTGGGGCGAGGTATGGCTTGATGGTGAATATGTATCAGAGTGTTACGGACTACAGGCGAAAGCATCCTTTACAAAAGAGGATGTTAATCTGTGTGGACAGATGGCAGTAGATAAGAAGATTACAGGCATATCTTATACAGGATCTCTAAAACTCCATAAGGTAAACAGCAGAATGGCAATCGCTATTGGTGACAAAATCAAAAAAGGCAATGATCCTCGTTTTAAGATTATTTCTAAACTGGATGATCCTGATGCTTACGGTGCTGAGCGAGTGGTATTAAAAAATGTATCCTTCGACGATGTTACATTGGCAGATTGGGAAGTCGCAAAGAAAGGTAGTGTTGAAGCACCTTTTACTTTTACTGACCATGAATTTTTAGATAAAGTGAGGGCTTAAAAGCATGGATGTATTAGAATTGTTATTAAAGGCAGATGTGCCGAATTTGCCCGAAAAAGAATTTAAGCAAAAAAGGCTTTCTGAATTATGCGGAGGACCTGTTATTTTTAAATTAAGAGGGCTGCCTTATAATCGAGCAGCCGACATAATAAAAAGGCAGTCCGATGATATGGGCGTACATATCATATTAGCTGGCACCATTGAGCCCAACCTAAAAGCTCCAGAGTTGCTTGAAAAATACAGCGCCGAGACACCAGCAGAATTAGTAAAGAAAATGCTCCTACCAGGAGAAATTGAAGATCTATCTAGAGTTATCGAAAAGTTAAGCGGTTATCGCGTAACAACAATGGAAGAGATTAAAAAAAAATAGATGATGATTATGAGATACAGTTAATGTACTATCTTTTCATAAATCATCATGTTTTACCCGGCTCTTACTATAATCTGCCCGAAGGGGATAAGGTTGTAATAAGAGCCTTTTTTGAAACACATATGGATGCAAGAACCAAAAAATAAAAGGGAGGTGCAGCATTGGCACGTGATATAAGTATAGCTATAAGTGCAAAAGATAATTTCTCACAAGCAATTACCACGATGCGTAATGCAAACCAAAGCTTTAATAAAGACCTTACAGGCCTACAGACAAAGCTTAATGAACTTAATAAGACCAAGACTACCCTTAAAGTTGATACAGATAAGGCAAAAACAGCCCTAAAGGAAGCAGAAAAACAGTTTATTAAAACTGGTGATGCAGCAGATAAGTTAAAACTTGAACTAGCCAATGCCGATTACGAAAATACTCGCAGAAACCTATCCTTAGTATCATCCAATGCAAAACAGGCTGAAAAAGATATCTTGAGCTTATCAGGTGCGGTCAGTAAGTCTGAAAATCGGGCTGGTACAACAGGAGCTATAGGAGGAAGCAGTCTTTTGAGTAGTATCGCTACCTCTGGTGCAGTTGGCTTGGTAGGTAACACACTTGGAGGTATCGCATCCTCATGGATAAATAGTGCTTATGGAAGCGAGGCGGGCACTTTAGCAAGTAGTGCTCTTTCTACCGGGGCCATGGGAGCAGCAATAGGTACAGCTATTGCACCAGGAATAGGCACAGCAATAGGAGCCTTAGGAGGTACTGTCTTAGGGCTTATCCAGGGACAGAATGCTATTTTTGAGAAAAAAGACGATGCTTTTAAAGACTATTATCAGGATCTATACAATGATGTTCTTGAAATACAAAATCGATCTCTTGTAAGTGGTACTGGTATAGCATCAACAAGAGAGGCAAATAGAATTTCTTTTTCTACTTTATTGGGTGGAGATGACAAAGCAGATGAATTTCTCAGTTCGCTGACTGATTTTGCTAGTTCAACCCCATTTGCTTATGATGAATTAACCAATATAAGCAAAGTGTTGTTGGCATACGGATATAAACAGGATGAACTACTTCCACTACTTGAGAAGGTAGGTGATACTGGCTCAGCGCTTGGCATGAGTGCTGAGGATATGAAATATGTAGCCACTTCCTTAGGACGGATGCAGACTACAGACAAGACCACTCTAGAGTATTTAAACCCTCTTTTAGAACGTGGTATTGATGTATGGGGTTATTTATCTGAAGCATCAGGCAAGACCAAAAAAGAAGTACAAGAAATGGTTGGTAAGGGATTAGTACCAGGCAGCGAAGCAGCCAAAGCCATTGCTGACTATATGGGCTTTAACTTTGACGGGAACATGGAAAAACAAGCACAGACTTATGGCGGACTTTTAAGCACTCTGGAGGATGCAAATACAGAGCTTAATAATGCCATGGGAGAGGGATTTAACTCGACAAGAAAAGGCGGGTTACAAGATCAGATAGATTGGCTTAGCGGTGATAGTGGCGAGGAAATGCAGGATGCCTATAATAAAATTGGCCAGTGGAAAGCATCACTTGAAAATCTATCAGAGCAATATCAAAGAGACGCTTTAAATGCTGTTATGAGTGGCGCTGTAAGTTCTCAGTTTAGCCCTGAAATGCAAGAAAGACTTTCTGCTATGTATGAAGAATATACAAAGTATGCAGCAGACGATTCGGAAGAAGCAGGAGCGAAAATGGGCGCTTTACTTGCGGAAGCCCAAGCAATTGCCACTAATGAATACAATGCAAGCGAAGGAGCACAGTTAGCATTAGAATCAAATAAATCCCTTGCCGAAAGTATAAGGAATGATAGTGCCTCACAGGAAAGCTATTGGGATGCTGGGTACACCATGGGGCAGGAGTTTTCAAAGGGCTTGGCCGCAGGAATGTCAACGATAACAGTTGAAGATTATGCAGGATTGGCAGATGAAATCGTTGCTGAGGCTGAAAGCAATGATAATCTTACACCAGAACAAAAGCAGCTAATCAAAAATAACAGAGGCCGGGCAGCAGTAGATCGATTAAAAGTAGAAGAACCTGCCCAAGGTAGCGGTCATGCATATGGCTTAAATTATGTCCCATATAACAACTATCCCGCTTTATTACATGAAGGTGAAAGGGTATTGACAGCAAGTGAAAACCGTAACTATGGCGGTGGTGCATCGGTAAATATAAGCAATAGCTTTGTGATAAATAAAGAAGGCGATATTGCAGGAATAATGCAGGAAATAGCAAAATCATTAAACGAAGCATTAGCATTGGCCACAGGATAAGGAGGGAAAATGAGAAAATTTATTATTAAGAATACCAATAAAAATACAGAAATGATTTTGCCTGTTACCCCTCCAAGCTTTGAAGTTTCTCATGGAATTAACATAGAGACTATTAACATTCACACTCTAGGAGATGTAATCCTTCCTGGATATGGTACACTTTCTGCCATAAGAATAGATTGTATGTTTCCATCAAAAAAATATCCGTTTAATCAGCCGGGTACTAAGATAGATCCTTATGGATACATAAAGAAATTAGAAACATGGTGTGATAGTCGGGCTATTTTACGCTTTATTGTCTCTGACACCGGGGTCAATGTACAAGTCATTATTTCAGATATATCCTATGGCGAAAAAGACGGATCAGGAGATGTATATGCCACCATTAATTTACGAGAATACAGGAAGTTAATGGCTGTACAGACAAACAAGACGGGCAATAAAACACGTGTGACAGAAAAGACCTCACCAGGGATTGAAAATTATGTTATCAAGAGTGGTGACACATTAGGCGCAATTTGTCGTAAATATTATGGAAAAGCGTCCTTATCTACTAAACTTGCAACATATAACAGTATTAAAAATCCCAATTTAATCTATGCAGGAAAGACCTTAAAACTACCTGATAAGAGTTTATTATAGGGGGTGTTTGTGATTAGATTGATGATAACAAATAGTAAAGGATCATTTGATATGTCTCAACTTGCACCCTCTGTTACATGGTCAGGGGACTATCAATCCTGTGCTAGGACGCTGAATTTCGATATTATATCTTCCTATACAGATAAAAATATACCTAGTATAGCGTGCGAACTTGGAAACGTTGTGACGTTAGCAATAGGTAATAGATTGCTATTTGAAGGTTATGTCTTTGACCGGCAAAAAAGCACCGACAGCAGCATAATAAATATTACCTGCTATGACAGGGGCATATATATAAAACGCAACGAAGGAACTTATAAGTTTACTAATATTACACCAGAGGCAATCGCTAAAAGGGTATGTTCTGACTTTTCAATTCCCATAGGTGATATTGTTTCTACCGGCGTGAAGATTAAGCGTAATTTCATTGGAACAAGTCTTTATAAGATAATCCAGACCGCTTATACTCTTGCATCGGAACAGACAGGCAAGAGATATATAATCAGGTTTAATGGACCTAAATTAAGTGTGATTGAAAAGACTGTCACTGATGAAACCTTAGTAATTGAGGGCGGCAGCAATCTTATGACTGCATCAACCAGTGAAAGTATAAGTAATATGATTAATCAAGTAGCTATCTATAATGAGGATGATACATTTATAAGGACACAGAAGGATACAGAGGCTATAAAATCATATGGATTAATGCAAAGCTATCTTAAACAGCCCAAGGGTGAGGATGTTACTCAAAAAGCTAAAAAAATATTAGCTGATAATGGTGTAGTGCAAAAAATAGTAATTAATAACCTCGGCAATATCGCAAATATAACGGGTGGTACCGTGGCTGTTAGAGAGCCTTACACTGGTCTATATGGTCTCTTTTACATTGATGCAGATGTACATACTTGGAAATTAGGGCAGTATTATAATAAGCTAACTGTAAATTTTAAAAATATTATGGATGTACAGGAAGCTGGGTCTTTACCAAACAAGAGTGGTAGCAAGACATCAGAAACAAAAAGCATATGGGAATACCTTTATGAGCCTGGGGGTGGAAGCAGTGGACAATAATCCTTTTTTATCCGTAATACAGCAAATAAGAGAAGATAACAGGACACAAATACCAGTATCATTTCGTTATGGCATAGTTAAATCCGTAACTCCATTAGAGATTGATGTAGCGGGTACAAGTCAAGACAAAGACACTTTGCTTAAGAATGATTTGCTTATCAATTTTGAATTAGGTGATCGCTTGTTGCTGTTGCCCATAGACGATGACCAGAGATATATAATTATATGCAAGGTGGTGGATACATGAGTCTTTTTCCTATAATACAGCCGCAAAATGCCGAGGTGCAGACAGAACTTAAGTTGTATAGAGAAGTTAAATGGGACTACGAAAATAACATGCCTATATTTAAGAATGGGTCTCCTGTCATGGTAAGTGGCAAGGAGGCCGTTTTAGTTTGGGCAAGGAAAGCACTGCAAACTAATAGGTATCGCCACGAAATCTATACATGGGATTATGGAAGTGAAGTAGAGTCTCTTATCGGACAACCTTTTACAGAGGAATTAAAGCAATCGGAAGCTACTAGGTACGTGAAGGAATGCTTGTTGAGTAATCCTTATATTACAGATGTTACAGACATAACGGCTGAGTTAAACAATGATAAATTAAGTATTAACTGTACAATTGAAACAGTTTATGGGGAGGTGAAAATAGATGTATGAGAACTTAACAGTAGAGGAAATAAAAAGCGACATATTAACCAGAATATCTACAGATGTAGATACTAGGGAGGGGAGCTTTACCAATGACATGATAAGCGCCGCATCCTATGAAATATGGAAATTATATCAATCACTAGATGCACTTATCCCCATGGTATTCATCAATGAAACTTCTGGCGAATACATAGATAAGCGTTGTGCTGAATATGGGATAGAACGAAAAGCGGGAGCAAAAGCACTTACTGTCTTATCTTTTACTGGCACAGATGGAACAATAATTCCTCAAGGCAAAGCGTTTCTCACTGCTGACGGATTAGAATTTATTACTGAGGAAAAAGTAACTATCAGTGGTGGAGTTGCAACGGCTACAGCCACGGCAGCAGAGATAGGCAGCAAGTATAATGTTGAAGCCGACACTATCACAGGGCAGTATACCAATATAAGCGGACTGGTCTCAATCACTAATATCCTAGCTATTGGTGGTACAGAGCCGGAGAGCGATGCTGCACTAGTGAAAAGGCTATATGATTTTCTTCAAAAGCCTTCAACATCCGGCAATGCACATAATTACAAGCAATGGGCCATGGAAGTACCTGGGGTTGGAGATGCAAAAGTTTTTCCGCTATGGAATGGACCAGGCACAGTTAAGGTTGTTATAGCAGATAACAACAAACAACCTGTCTCATCGCAATTAATTACAGATGTACATAGCTATATCGAAGCTGTAAGGCCAATTGGACCTACTATCACTGTAACATCAGGTGTTGCCAAGATAGTAAAAATAAAGGCTAGATTAAGTCTAGCACCCGGATGGACTTTGCAAGCGGTAACAGAAATGTTTGAAAGAGCCTTAAGAGAGCAGTTTAAAAATATTGCATTCTCAGCCTCCTACATAAGTCATGCCAAGATTGGAACACTCTTACTAGGTATAGATGGAGTTCTAGATTACAGCGACCTTCAACTCAATGACAGCAACTCTAATATAGCACTGGCAGATGAAGAGATCCCCGTTATAGGCAGTGTAGATTTGGAGGTGTGATATGTTTGCTGAAAAGCTCAATAAAAAGCAGGATGGTAGTGTCTATGTAATTGAAGAAGAGCAGGTCATTACAGAAGGAAAATATGAAGGTCTTTTGCAGCATGACAATGCCAACATAAAGACAATTAGAGTGTTTACCGGATCAAGGCTTACAGGGTCTGAAATTGTAAACGTTATCGTATCTGTACCCAGTGAAACTCCATGGAAAACATATGTAAAGGTCTTTGCAGAAGTTGGAAAGGTATATATTTCATACGAAACACCAGGGGATACCGTAGAAGCAGATGATATTAACATCCTCCAGGAAGCAGCTGAGGGTTTACGAGATGATTTCGAAGAGTACCGTGATGTAAACGATACAGAGGTTATATCCATTAAGAGTCGCTTAAACATAGCGGAAACTAAAAAGGCTGATAAAACCTATGTTGATACAGAACTAGCAAAAAAAGCTGACAAATCCAGCACATATACAAAGACTGAAACCGATCAACGAATTCAGAATGTCATAGGGGCAGCTCCTGCAGCACTGGATACTTTACAAGAGATAGGAAAAGCTCTGAATAATGATCCTGATTTTGCAGCTACCATGACCGCTCAACTTGCTACAAAGGTGGATAAAATCACTGGTAAGGGACTTTCCACTGAAGATTATAGTACAACTGAAAAGAGTAAACTGGCAGGGATAGAGACTGGTGCAAATAAGTATGTTCATCCATCTACACATGCACCTTCAATTATTACTCAGGATGTGAATAACCGCTTTGTTACAGATGCTGAAAAAGCTGTATGGAGCGGTAAAGCAAGTACAGCTACGGTTACAACAACGGCTAACGGGCTTATGAGTTCAGCAGATAAGATGAAACTAGATGGGGTAGAAGAAAATGCAAATAACTATATCCATCCCGATAACGGCGTAACAGTAGGTACATATAAGAGTGTAACTGTAGATAAAAAAGGACATGTGACTGGTGGAACAAACCCTACAACTTTATTAGGATATGGTATTACAGATGCAGCTCCTTCTTCTCATGTTGGTGGTACAGGGGCGACTCATGGGGTGGCTACGACCTCGGTAAATGGCTTTATGAGCAGTACTGATAAAACAAAGCTTGACGGTATTGCTTCAGGAGCAAATAATTATGTGCATCCAGGCACTGGAACTAACCCTCACGGCACCACAAAATTAGATATCGGGTTAGGAAATTTATCAAATGATGCTCAAGTGAAACGCACAGAAATGGGGGCTAACAGTGGTGTGGCTACACTGGATGCAGCGGGTGTTAATGCCCAGGCTCCAAAGGCACATACCCATGATGACAGATATTACACAGAAACAGAAGCTAATGCTAAGTTTGCAACCAAGG
>JAEZTQ010000024.1 GCA_023443625.1 Bacillota bacterium
CGGCTCTTTTCATTAGTAAAATACTCCTTTGTGAAAAACTTTTATTCTAGTTTATCACAATAACAACTGACAAGTCCTATAAATACTCATTAAATTAGTGCGAAAAATATTTACCTTTCATCGCTGAATATTAATAATTATTACTAATTTAATCCAAATCCCCTCTTGTACAAGAAAGTATCAGCTTGCTGACACTCCGCACCCGAGGGGATTACGAAGCAATATACTTCATACACAAATTCATTTGCCTCATACGCTCATGTGCCCACCTAATGTCGTCACTTAAGAAGTAATATATAAAGTTATTAACTCAGGTACATTGTACCGTCTCTAGATCCGAATCCTTAAGTGGACGACATTGGAACGCATCCTAAGGGGAGCCTTTGTTGTACCCCCTAATATTTATTATTTTGTCTCCCTACTCCTTCTTTTCTTACATTATGATTCTGATTTTGGTTCTCTGGCTTATGAGCATTTGTCACATTATTAAATTTCTCTTGATCTTTCTTTTGTTGAGAAGCTATATCTTCTTTCTTCACCTTATTCACCTCTTTTTTATTATTGGGTTTTCCATATAAAATTATGTGCCGAATAAAAAGTATTAATTTACGAAAGATAGTCCTTATTTTTGGCAACTTAGTTATAGAAGTATTGCAATTAAATAACAGTTTCTATATAGTAAATATTGAATAGGAGGTGCCCCCTTTTGAAGATACATATTAATGAAGATCCATCCCTGCACGAGACAGAGATAACCATTCATTGCAATAAGATCAGCGCTGATGTTGCAAAAGTAATCTCCATGCTACATGTATTAGATTTAAAGTTAACTGGAAAAAAAGAGAATTACACCTATATACTAGATGCAGCGAAAGTATTGTATATCGATACTGTAGATAAGAAGACTTTCTTATATACCAAAAATGATATATATGAAACAGATCTAAAGCTTTATGAGCTAGAGGAGCAGCTTGCTGCTCTGGATTTTATAAGAGCTAATAAGTCTTGCATTATTAATTTCAATCAAATTACTTCTATCAAATCAGATATTGACGGTAAGCTGCTGGTTACCATGAGTAATAGGGAAAAATTATTTGTATCCAGACAATATGCACAGATTATAAAGAAAAAACTGGGGGTGAAATAATGGAAACTAATAATCCTATCAAATATGGCTTTTTTGCACAGGTTTTCATATTATTTGGCGTATATGTATTACTCCTGATGCTGTTGGCTCTTATCTTTGGGGATGGAGCAAAAGATGTCTCTACTTTGTTTTCCTTTGCTTCAGATGGCCTTGCCATTACTACTTTATTGCAATTTCTTTTAAATTCCATCTTATTGACCTTCTTAAAAACCATATTTTTTTCTCATAAGGTTTTTAAGAATATGATGGCACTGTGGAGAACCATCCTTTTACTACTAAGCATCCTAATTACCACCATCTTATTTGTGGCTATATTTGATTGGTTTTCCTTTGATAATTTATATGGCTGGGTAGGTTTCTTCCTTTGCTTTGGAGGATGCTTTCTCATAAGCTTCTTATTTATGATTATTAAAACAAGACTGGACAACAAAAAATATAATGAGTTACTTTCAAACTATAAAAATATTCATGGAGGAGAGCATGATGAATCCTAGTATAATCGCTTCGCAAGTTACAAAAAGCTTTGGAGAGAAAGCTGTCTTAAAAGATATTACCTTTGCTATTGCTGCTGGAGAGATCTTTGGCCTCCTCGGTCCCTCAGGTGCTGGAAAAACTACCTTGATTAAAATTTTAACAGGACAGCTTTCCTATGGTGGTCAGGCTATGATCCTGGATAAAAATTGTGATAGACCTGATCCTTCCCTCTATTCCAATATTGGTATAGTCCTTGATACCTGCGGTGTATATGAACGGTTATCCTCTTATGATAATATGATGCTTTTTGCTAAAATACATGGAATTTCCCACAAGAAGGTGGAAGAAATCCTTAATCGTGTCGGCCTGATGGACTATAAAGTAACGGCAGGAAAGCTATCTAAGGGCATGAGACAGCGTTTAATATTAGCCCGTGCCCTTCTTCACCGACCCAAAATCTTATTCCTTGATGAGCCTACCAGTGGCCTTGATCCATCCACAGCAGCAATAATTCATTCTCTTCTTATGGAGGTTAAGAAGGAAGGTACAACAATTTTTCTAACCACTCATAATATGGAGGAGGCTCATAAGCTTTGTGATAATATTGCTCTACTAAATGAAGGTTGTATTGTTGAATATGGTTCTCCCGATGATATCTGTAGAAAGTATAATAAGGATAATATTATATCCATATTGCTACGAGATGGTAGAAGTATTGCACTGCCAAATAACCCCTCCTCTGCCAACCAGATTGCTGAGTATTTTGCAGATAACAAAATTGAAACCATTCATTCTTCAGAACCTAATCTTGAGGCAGTGTTTATGTCATTAACAGGAAAGGAGCTTGATATATGATCCGCTTTCAAAATATATCCGCCTTATTTTATAAACAGTTTAAGGATACCCTAAAAAACCTGCCCGTATTGGTATTATTCCTTGTGTATCCATGTATAGCCTTTGTAATGACCCAGGCCATGAAGGATGCACCAGGGACAGAGAGTTTGTTTATCTCCATGTTTGCCACCATGCATTGCGTATTCACTCCTATGGTATCTATAGCATCTACTCTATCAGAGGAAAAAGAAAGTAATACTCTTCGGGTTTTAATTATGTCCAATGTTAACTTAAAAGAATATTTTATGAGCATTGGCGGATTTATTCTAATTGCTGATTTAATAACGGGTTTTTGCTTTTTACCTTTATCGAGATATAGCCTTATACAAAGTCTACAATTCCTCATAGCACTATCCATCGGCTGTCTAATATCCATTGTACTGGGCATATGCATTGGACTATATGCAAAAAATGCATCTGCTGCCAATGGTTTAGCCGTACCCATAGGAATGGTATTTGCTTTCCTTCCCATGTTGTCTAATTTTAACAAAGGCATTGAAAACATATCCCGCTTTACTTATGGTCAACAAATAAGCTATCTCCTTACTGGCGAGAAATTATCTCTATTCGCTTTTATCATTCTTATTATAAATACCATGCTCCTAGTTCTTCTATCAGCATTATTATTTAAAAAGAGCTTGTCTGAAGATTAATTTGAGATTAGCTTAAGAGTTTCCTTCATACATAGATCCTAATCCTCTGGCTATTTAGGCCAGGGGATAATTCTTCCATGGGCATTGTCTCCCTATCCTGCATTTCCTATCTGGAAAATCCTCCTTATTGATGCCTTACTACCTCAAATCGCTCCAGAGTAAAGGACTCATTATTATAGATTCCTGCTTTTTTCTTTGCAATTTCAAGCTGTTTTTCTACTGTATCAATTCCCTCCAGATTGGGTAAGAGTAACCCTCTCTTACGCCCTGCGGTTACAATAACTCCATATCGCTTCACATCTAAATCTGCCATATGAGCAATTGACTCCGGCTCTCCTAATACATCCACACTGTATACCAATTCCTCTAATTCTTCTCTTTTAACTGGAGCAAATCTTGGATCTTCCACGGCAGCACTAATGGCATTTCGCATGATTTCCTTTCCAATACTCTGTGTAACAGGAGATATGGTCCCAATACAGCCCCTCAAGCTTCCATGCTTTTTTAAGGACACAAATACTCCTGCCCTATTCTTCCTTAGCTCCTCAGGTAAATTCTCTGGTAGTTTTGCATATTTACCTGTATTGATATAAGTTTCTAGTGAGATTCTTGCCAGGTGTACATAGGTATCCTCATATTTTTGCAGCTCTCTTGCTAACTGTCTTTGCTTCTCTTTAAAGATCTCATCAAATTCTCGGTCCTTCTCTTTACCAGCAATCTGAAACTCGCATACCGCATATCCAACCCCAAAAGGCCCCTCATAGGACAGGAGGTTTGAGGTAACAGCTTTCCCCGTTAAAGCTCCCGCTAAGATTACAAAAGATCTTAAGCCACATTCTGCCGCTGCTTCACATAAATCCGGCGAAATCTCAAGAAATTTAAGAAAATCACCAAACTTCATCGCCTCAGTAACCTCTTTATCAAATTCTAAGCCCTCCTTTGCAAATCCATAGGGCCCGTCCTCTTTAAGTTTATGAGACATATCTCCACTGGCAACAAAGACAATCCTACGGCCTAATTGACCTGCCGTCTTGGCAATGCATCTACCCAAATGATAATGCTCTGATAGGGATAAACCTGATAGTCCTATTCGAACCAATTTATAATCTTTATAGACTTCATTTATAAAATATAAAGGTACCAAAGTTCCATGATCTAGAGAGGGACTTTTCTCTCCCAGGGTTCCTGCTTCTATACCCTCTCTTTCTGCCTTTGCTTCAAGGGCTTCCACAAATTCCTCATCATATTCAGCAGTTATTACTGTTTGCTTAGCCCCATAAGCACTAAAGTCACCCCTAGCGGATTTACCAGGAGATATATGAAAATAATCTGAATACATTGTGGTATGGGGTGACGTAAGAATGATGGTATCCGGTCTTAACTTAGCAATTTTACTTGCCACCTTGCGGTAACTGTTAATCGTGTTGCTAATCTCTTTCTCCTGGCCTTTCCCTACTGTTGGTATAATCAAAGGCGGATGTGGTACAATAAATGCTCCTTCTAAGGACATAAAAAGCACCTCCTAACTGTATAAATATTAAAACACCAAATATGTTATGATAACACTAGCTATTATACCACTTAATGTGGCTATTAAACACCCTAGCAAAGTATATCTCGTCTTCTTAACGCCTGCTGCCATAAAATACACTGCCAAGGTATAGAAAATTGTCTCTGTACTGCTCATAATAATACTGGCCATTCTTCCAAGGAGGGAATCAGGCCCATGTTCCTTAAACAAATCAAGCAGAAGGCTTGTGGCTGCCGAGGAAGAAAACATCTTTATAATAACTAAAGGTACAAGCTCAGAAGGAAAATGTAGCTTATCTGTAACAGGCTCTAGTATCCCTGCCAGACTATTCAGTAGTCCTGAAGCACGAAGAATACCAATAGCAACCATAAGACCAATTAGGGTAGGTAAGATATCAATTACTACTTTAAAACCATCCTTAGCTCCATTTATAAAATCATCAAAGACATTCTGTCTCATTAAGAGCCCCATTCCAACAATATAAAACATAATAAAAGGTATAATGTAATCTGATACATAGATGAGAAACTTCATATGTTGTATCCTTTACCGTGTTTTATTTCTATTTTATGATTTCGTATGGATCCTTATGTCAATATAATAAATACCACCTTATTGGTGAGAATAAGATATTAATAATCTCACCAGGAAGGTGGTACCCATTACCAATTGCGTATATTATTTTACACTACCTTAGCATTATAATTAATATTGATTAGTCCACATGAAGCTGTCTTTATTATCAAAGCAGAAGCCCTATGTAAATACACCCTTTTATTGTGTCCCTATTCGTCCCCTTCAAACACTAAATCAGAGATAGTAAAGGTAATGGTAATCTTCTGGGGATTCTTTATCTTCGTTAGGTTAAGTACATGATCCTTTACTGTTACCTCCTTAACGACTGATCCATCCCAGGAATTTAAAGGGTCATTGGAATCAAAAATACCGGAAGCCTTTAATGCACTCTTTGTTTTTTTATTAGTAATGGTTAAGGTTTTCCCGTCAACTACTATCTTGTCGTACTTAATACTGCAAGATTTTAAAGCTGATTTAGGGAGTTTACCCTGCATAACATTATAGTCCTTAATATAGATTGCAGTAAGATTATTCAGTCCTGTTATTCCCTTTGCCTTAGCCTCCTTAGATAGATGCTTACTTACATCAAAGGTTAAGGTGTACTGACCATTTTCAGTTATCTTAATAACTTCTCCTACTTCATTAGCGTAATATCCTGCCGTATGATCATTATAATAAGCATTAATAGCTAATGACAATTCTGTACTTAATTCATCTAAAATTACATTGATTTTCACTGTCTTAGTAAGCCCATTAGAGGAGGTAATTGTAATAATTGCGGTTCCTTTATTACAAGCCACAACCTTACCAAAGGCATTCACTGTTGCAACTTCTTCATCAGAGGACTTATAGGTTACATAATCATCTGTATTGGACGGTTTTAGACTTACCTTCAGATTAATATTCTTGCCCTTAATCAGTTCATATTCTCCACTACCTACAGAAATAGAAGTACATGGCTTTTTCGAAGCTTTTGCTTCAACTATAACAGGAATTTCCTTAACAACTGTTCCGTTCTGGGAAAATACAGTGATCGTTGTATTTCCAATTCCTCTGGCTCTTACATTTCCATTTGATACTGTTGCAACTGTTGAATCTGCTGTTTTCCATAGAAGTACATCATTGGTATTATCCGGCTTTACTTCTGCTGTTAATTTGTTGATATCTCCTATCTTCATCGTTAAAGCTTCAACCTTTGGCTTAATATCTGTTATACTGATAAGTTTTGGACTCTTTACAATATTAGAAAAATCAGCAGCTCCCAAGGGCAGATAGGTTCCACGCATAATACCATCCGTTATCTCGGGATATATTCTTTCTCCTGTCTTTCTATTAAAAAGGGAGAAGCTATAATCTGGTTTCTTACTAAAGTCATAATCTCCTGAGTCCCAAGCACAGGCAACAATACCATAAGCCTGGCATATCTGTGTAAAGGCCTCATAATGATATGCTCTTTCTGCTGTATTTAATTTATTAACTGCACCATATTCCCCTAATATTACCGGTATATTCTTTGATGTGAATTTTTCCTCCAGCTTCTTACACAGCTTGGATAGCTCTGTTACCCCTTTGTAGGTATAGGTTGTTGTTCCCATGTTTTCTAACAGACCAAAAGTAAAGACATAATGATGAACGGATACAAAGAGACGATTCTTAATTGTGTCCTTGGGTAAATCAAAGCCTAATGTGCTGTTGGTTGTTGTCTCTATATTGGTATAACGTCCAGGAACCGCAAGCCATCTAAAGCTATTATTAGAGCCTGTTGTACGGACTACGTTAACGAATATCTGATTTAAATTCATAATGACCTTAATATCATCAGCTGGCGCCGTGGTTGTATCCCCAGTTACTTCGTTCATGGATTCAAAAATCAGATGCTCATCATAGTCTTTAAACTTCTCTGCAATTTGTCTCCATACAGCTTCATATTTCTCATATATGGGATCTATATCCTCTGCTGCAACTCTAAGCCATCCTGCCTGTTCTGCTCCGTCATGATGCATATTGATTATTACATATATATCCTGCTCTATACAATAATCTACAATATCCTGTACACGGTTCATCCATGCCTCATCGATGGCATAATTCTTTTTATCATTAATCTTTGTTCCCCAGGTTACAGGAATTCTTATGGTATTAAATCCTGCATCATGAACTGATTTAATAAAGCTTTTTGTTGTTCTTACGGATTGCCATATTGTTTCACTTGGGTTAAAGCCTGTATGTCCATCCATGGTATTACCTAGATTCCAGCCAGCTCCCATCTCCTCAACCATTTGGTCCACGGTCATTTCACGGAATGTTAGTGGATTGCCCTTATCCTTACTTTGAACAAACATTAAGCTTGCTTTCGATTTTGCCAGCTCTTCCCTGGCTGTAGTATATGCTTTGTCCTTTTCCTTTGTTTTCTTATATACAGCCTTTGCCTCTTTTAATTCCTTTTGAAATGCCTTCCATGAGGTGGCGGTATACTTTGAGGATTTCATGGTTTCACAATATTTAATGGTCTTATTTAGTAAATCTCTTTTTGATGTCTTCTCCTTTGCTAATATACTAACTGTTGGTAATCCAAGGACAATTACTAACAGTATGGCAAATAACAATAATATGCTTTTGCGTAAGCCTTTTTCTTTGCTTCTTAACATAATCCAATCCTCCCACACCTTATACAGAATATTACTACTATGCACTATTTTAGCAATTTCCATTATAGAATACTTAACTACAAAATAATATATCATCAATTAGAGATAGGTTACACCTATTTTTTGACAAAACAAAAACCATGTTGAATTTGCATTTAATATAAATGCTTATTTCCAACATGGTTCTCTTACTAGATTATGCTCTTTCTAGCTTCCTTTAGGGAAGTAAATTCTTTTTCATTTATCATCTGGCATATGAGGTTACCAATCGCTGTAGCCTCTGAAGGTCCTGGTTGAACCTCACGCTCTGTGTATTTGGCTGTCAACTGATTCAAATATTCTGCATTTGATCCGCCTCCAATAATATGGATACGGCTATAGGTCTTTCCTGTTAGCTTTTCTATCTCTGTTAAAGTTTCTGCATAGCACCTAGCAAGGCTGTTATAGATAACTGCAGCTAATTCATAAATAGTCTCTGGTACCTGCTGCCCTGTTTTTTTGCAATAATCTTTGACTGCCTCCACCATACTATCAGGAGATAGAAAACTAGCATCATTGCAATCAACAATGGACGGAATTGTTTCTTGGGAAGCTCCTTCACAGATTTCACCAAAGGAAAGTCCTCCGCCTATTTCTTTACGAACCGATTGGATCATCCAGAGACCCATGATATTTTTTAAGAAACGATATTTATTATTATATCCGCCTTCATTGGTAAATCCTGCCACTCTACATTCCTTAGAACAGTTGGGTGTGTCTGTCTCAATGCCCATCAGTGACCAGGTTCCTGAACTAATATAGAGATTATCCTGCTCTACACTAGGTATTGCTGCTACAGCTGATGCAGTATCATGAGAAGGAGGAGCAACTACTTGACAGTCAAATCCAACGTACTCTCTAACCTCTGGACTTAAGTTACCCACCAAGGTACCTGGTTTCTGAAGCTTTTTAAATAGCTTCTTAGGGAATCCTAAAACATCAATCAACTCTTCATCCCATTCTTTAGTCTTTACATTCACCAACTGGCTTGTGGTTGCAATGGTATATTCCTGACATTTAACTCCTGTGAGAAGATAATGATAATAGTCCGGCGTCATTAATAAACTCTCTGCCTCTTCTAAATATTCTGGGTTACTCTTCTTAATGGCCATTAATTGATAAATTGTATTATATAGCTGACTTTGTATACCTGTTCTCTCGTAAATATCTTGTGCAGATATTATCCTTTCTACTTCTTCAGGCATCCTATCTGTACGATGATCACGATACCCTACAGAATCTCCAATTATTTTATCATCTTTATCAAGGAGGACAAAATCAACGCCCCAAGTATCAATTCCCATGCTAACAGGAATTTTCCCAGCTTCTTTACACTTTTTCATACCTTCTTTAATATTGTAAAAAAGTTTTTCTGTATTCCAGCAAAGAGCACCATTTCTCTTTTCCATACCATTTTCAAAACGATAGATTTCCTCAAGGCATATCTTCCCATCTACTACACTCCCTAAGATATGTCTTCCACTGGATGCACCGATATCGATTGCCAAATAATATTTCTTCATACACCTTCCTCCTTACTACATATTACTGTATTCCCTTATTATTATAAGCATTTAACTACTTTTAAAAAGCTGAAGGCAGGCTAATACTTTGATGCATGCAAGTCTTATATGCCCCATGTACTAACATTACCTTCAGCTTTAAGTAACTTGGTGCTTACCTCTGGGAAAGCCCCATAATGTTTTTTTAAGACTAATATAGCCTGTAAAATTTCCTACATTCTAAATTATTTGTATAAAGGACCATAGGTCTGACAAGCCCTGTAATCCTGTCCTTCTTTATCCATACCAAAGGCATTCCATGCTGCTGGTCTAAAGATCTTCTCTTCAGGTACATTATGCATAGATACAGGAATACGTAGCATAGAGCAAAGAGTGATTAAGTCAGAACCGATATGACCATAGGAAATTGCTCCATGGTTAGCACCCCAGTTATTCATTACATCATAGGCTGTTGCAAAGGCACCCTGTCCATTTGTTCTTGGTGCAAACCAAGTACAAGGCCATGTATAGTCAGTTCTCTTCCAAATCTTATCAGATACTTCATCTGGTAAGTTAACTGTCCATCCTTCTGCAATTTGTAAAATAGGTCCAATACCTTTTACTAGGTTAAGTCGAATCATAGTTACTGGCATCTCTGCTTTGGTTAAGAATCTGGAAGAATAACCACCACCTCTAAAGTATCCGTTATCTGCAGGATTCCATGTAGTTGCTGCTAAGATAGCCTCTTGATCCTCCTCAGTTACTTCGTACCAAGGTTTGATAATGCTATTACCATTCTCATCTTTGGCTTCACCACAACCATCAAGGCAAGCTGCACCAGAGTTAATAAGATGGATAAAGCCACCTGCTTCTTTCGCATAACCTTCCAAATCATAACCCGTTGCTTTCTTAACTGCTTCAGGGCTCCAATAAGTACGAACATCTGCAAAAATCTGAGCTCTATTTGTTAAGAGCTTCATAAATAACATACCAATGCCGTTTAATACGTCATTCTCTGTAGCTAAGATATAAGGTTCACGAACACCTTCCCAGTCAAAGGAGGTATTTAATAATGCCTCAGCAAAATCTGCATTAGGATAGAAATCTGTCCATTGTCTCTGTCCCTGGAAACCGGCTGCAATTGCATTATGGCCAACCATCTCCTCTTCACGGCCTGCAGGAAGATTTGGATTACCATTCATTAAGTCTTTGATAATAACCATCATCTTAACAACAAATTCCCAATCTGCATCTTTCTCTTCTCTGGTCTTTTGAAGATTCTCTGGATTCTTATCAAAACCTTCTTTACATTTAGCCTTTGTCCAAGCAAGGGCTTTCTGGAATTCTTCTTCGTTATAGATGCCTTCTGTTATTCTACGGATGATTTCTACCTCATCAACAGATTCAACACGCATGCCTAGGTATTCTTCAATGAAAGCTGGATCAATAATAGATCCTGCGATACCCATACAGATGGAACCTATCTGTAGATAAGATTTACCTCTCATGGTTGCTGCTGCAACAGCCGCACGACCAAAACGAAGTAATTTTTCCTTAACGTCTTCTGGAATGGAGGTATCATCTGCATTCTGAACATCATGTCCATAAATACCAAATGCCGGAAGTCCTTTTTGCGCATGCGCTGCTAACACAGATGCTAAATATACAGCTCCTGGTCTTTCTGTACCATTAAAGCCCCATACGCCTTTAATTGTCATTGTATCCATATCCATTGTTTCAGATCCGTAGCACCAACAAGGTGTAACGGTTAGTGTAATGTCTACACCTTCTTTTTTGAATTTGGATGCACAAGCTGCACTCTCTGCCACTCGGCCAATGGTTGTATCAGCAATAATAACCTTAACTGGTTCACCATTAGAATATCTTAAGTTCTCTTCTAATAATTTTGCAGCTGATTTTGCCATATCCATTGTCTGTTTCTCAAGAGATTCACGTACTTTTAATGCACCTCTTCTACCATCAATTGTGGGACGTATTCCAATAACCGGATAATCGCCGATCAGTCTATTTTTTGCCATAATAAAACCTCCTATAAAATTGTTTTAGTATTACATATTGTTAAAATTTTTTAAAGATATATACTATTATAGCATTGCATTCCCAATATTTCTTGTGCTATAATGACATAAAGTATAACAAAATTCACTTTTTATGAATGGAGGTGTACCTTATGAGATATCTTGAGTATAGAGAAAATGAACAACAGGGGACCTTTGATTTTCCAGTAGCTTTTCATCTTGTTGGGGAAGGCCACCCCCGATATCAGATGCCTTATCATTGGCATCCAGAATATGAGATTATTCGTATTGTGAAAGGATCCTTACATATTAAAGTGGATGGACAACCTCACACTGCCAATCAGGGAGATATTCTCTTTATTCAGGGTGGGACTCTTCATGGAGGTGTTCCCGAGAATTGCCAATATGAATGCATTGTTTTTGATATGCGTTTGCTCCTTAGTAATAATAAGGTGTGTAATAAGCAAATTCAGCAACTAATGCGGCATGAGACCACAATCTGCATTAAGCTTCCACCAGACCCTACCCTAGTACAAAGTATTGATAAATTATATATGGCCTTGAGAACTCGGAAAGCTGGATATGAATTTATTACTCAAGCCGCTTTTTATCAGATTTTTGGCAGAATTATTGAACTTGAGTTGCTACAAATACATACCAACCAAAATTCTGTCTCCTCAATTCAAATTAAGCGTTTTAAAGATGTTCTTAATTTCATTGAGGAACATTACACGGAGCAGATTTCCCTGGATACCATGGCAGGTATTGCTGGATTAAGCTCCAGATATTTTTGTAGATTTTTTAGAAAAATGACCCAATATACTCCAACTGAATACCTGAATTACTATCGTATTGAATGTGCTTGTGAACAATTAGCCGATACCCACCAAAGCATTACAGATGTGGCACTGAGTTGTGGTTTTAATGATATTAGCTACTTTATTAAAGCTTTTCATAAGGCAAAAGGGGTTACCCCAAAACAGTACAAAGAAGCTAGTAAGAAGTTTGCTGATAAGTTGTTAAGCTCTTAATACATTTTACAAATGATTAATGCATACTATGTGGTTAAGAAAGGATTTTGTCCTATGAAACATAAAACTTTAAGTTTCCTCTTAATTAGTACATTTTTGGTTACACTTTTTACAGGCTGCGGATTATATTCGCCCAGTAATAATGATGCAAATAATACTTATGATGATTTTATTGTAGTTGATGTGTATAATAGCCGTGCAAATATGCAAGGTATTCAGTCTGGGTGGTTTGCAAAAATCGTCAAAGATAAATTTAATATGGAATTAAATATTATTGCCCCCAAGATTTCAGGGAATAACTCCCTTTTGAATATTCGTACTGCCTCCGGTAATGTAGGAGATTTAATTATATGCGGTACTGAAAACGGAGACCTGATGAAGCTGGTGGAAGAAGAACTTATTCTTGATATGAGTGATTTGCTAAAGGGTAAGTATATTATGAAATATCAGTCTGCCATTAATTCTTTAAATGAAAACCTCTCTCAGGATGGTATCTTTGCCATCCCCTCAGAAATTTCCACCTTATCACCAGTACAGCCTAACGAGGGCATGGACTTAACTTTTGGTCCCTATTTGCGTTGGGATGTATATTCTTTAGTTGGATACCCTCAGATGTCCACACTTGAAGATTTGCTACCGGTCTTAGAGAAAATGCGTGATGCTATGCCTAATACAGAAACAGGAAATAAAACCTATGGCTTTTCCTTTTTTAGAGATTGGGATCAGAATTTTATGACTTGCGCTAAACAACCTGCTTGCTTCTATGGATATGATGAAGTCGGATTTGTCCTGGCTAAAGCCGATGGCTCCGATTATCAAAGTATTATCGACAAAGATTCCTTATACATGAGAAACCTTAAATTGTATTTTCATGCTAATCAATTGGGTCTAGTAGATCCAGATTCCCCTACCCAATCCTTTGAAGAGATGTCCAACAAATATGATGACGGCTCTATCTTATATTCTCCCTGGCCCTGGGTATCTCAGCCAGAATTTAATACAATAGAAAATAAAGCCCAAGGGAAGGGTTATATGCTTGCGCCTATTGATGACATGAAGATTCTTTCCTATGGATGCAGTCCCGCAGGAAATCAAAATGTTGTTATTGCAATTGGCTCACAAGCAGAAGACCCCCAGCGCCTCGCCGACTTTATCAATTGGCTATATTCTCCTGAAGGTATTCAAGCTGGCTGTGCCCAACCCTCCAATGGTACCGCAGGTCCTAAAGGACTAACCTGGGAGATGGGTGATGATGGTCCCTATCTAACAGAATTCGGAATAAAAGCACTCTTAAGCGGTGATGCAGATGTTCCAGAAGAATGGGGTGGCAGTACCTGGGACCAGGGTGTTTCCCAGCTTAACTTCATTACCATCACTGAGAACGACTTGGATCCAGATGGATATCCTTATTATTACGCCTTATGGGATTCGATTCTTTCTATGGATGCCACACCTCTTGACCTAGATTGGAAAACACACCTGAATACAGATGCATATTCCACCCTTAAGTATCTGGAGGAGAATGATCAGATGATAATTGCTCCAGGTAATGATTATATAGTACCTCCTACCACCTCCGACATTACTGCAATGAGAAGACAATGTCGTTCTGTTATTATTGATTATTCCTGGAAGATGGTATTTGCCAGTGATGAAGAGAGCTTTAATGCTTTGTATAATGAAATGGTAACCAAAGTTAAAGCCTTTGGTTACGAGGACGTACTAACTTTAGACTTAAAAAATGCTAAGGACCAGGATGATGCAAGAAAAAGAGCTGTTGCATCAGCCTTTAATTAGTATAAAGTATAACTAAACGCCGCATGTAAAATTTTAGGCAAATTAAATCAGGAGGAAGACTTATGCTACAAGAACTAAAAAGAATCAATGATGTAATATCACAGGGTCCTTATTCAGACAATTGGGAATCCCTATCACAATTTGAGATGCCCGGGTGGTTTAAGAAAGCAAAGTTCGGTATTTTTATTCACTGGGGTCTTTATAGTATCCCGGCTTTTAACAATGAATGGTACTCCAGAAATATGTACATACAGGGTACACCCGAGTACGAGCACCATATTGCTACCTACGGTCCCCATAAGGACTTTGGTTAC
Organism: Bacillota bacterium; assembly: GCA_023443625.1. The sequence goes on from JAEZTQ010000024.1 coordinate 14,646, forward strand.
AAAGATTTCATCCCTTTATTTAAAGCAGAGAAATTCAATCCCAAGGAATGGGCCAGTCTTCTCAAGGAAGCCGGTGCTAGATACGTATTTCCAGTAGCAGAACACCATGAAGGCTTTCAGATGTATGACAGTGATATATCCATCTATAACAGCGTAAAAATGGGGCCAAAGAGAGATGTATTAGGAGAATTAAAATCTGCTATGGAGGAAAATGATATTATCTTCTGCACTTCCTCCCACAGAGCCGAACATTTATGGTTTATGGGTAACGGCAAAGACTTTGATAGTGATATAAAAGAACCACTGAGACGTGGTGACTTCTATTGGCCTTCCTTACAGGAACAGCCCAACCAAGAAGATATCTTTGCTACACCCTATCCAACAGAGGAATTCCTTAACGATTGGCTCCTTCGTACCTGTGAGCTTATAGATAAATATCAACCAAAGCTTCTATACTTCGACTGGTGGATTCAGCATGAAGGATATAAGAAGCATTTGCAAAAAATTGCTGCCTACTACTACAACAGAGGAACAGAATGGGGTTTTCCTACTGCTATTTGCTACAAACATGATGCTATGGCCTTTGGAACTGGTATTGTAGACATGGAGCGTGGAAAATTTGCAAATACACAGCCTTTCTATTGGCAGACAGATACTTCCGTAGCCCATAATTCCTGGTGTTATACCACCTCTCTAGATTACAAATCCAGTTATGATATTCTTTGTTATCTTATTGATGTGGTAAGTAAGAATGGTAATCTACTGCTTAATATTTGTCCAAAAGGAGACGGTTCCATTCCTGAGACGGATCAAAAGCTCCTAAAAGATATTGGTAAATGGCTCTCAGTTAATGGAGAAGCTATCTATAACACAAAAGTATGGCGAAGCTTTGGCGAAGGACCTACAAAGGACGTTGAAGGTAAATTTTCAGAAGGTAACCATGGTGGATATACCTGTGAAGACATACGCTTTACAACCTCTAATGGTAATCTTTATGCAATTTTATTTAAATATCCTGAAGATGGACAAATATGCATAAAATCTCTTGGAGATACCAGTGATTCCAATTCAACAAAGTTTCATGGCATTATAGGCAAGGTGTCAATATTAGGCCATGATGAAAAGATCAATTGGACTAAGGATACCAAGGGCTTAAGCTTCAAGACAAAGAAAGTAAAAAGCAACTTACCCGTAGTAATTAAAATAGAAACTAATTAGTATAATTTAGACAGCCTAGGCGACTTAACATAGGAGACCAAAGATTAACTATATACCCACAAAAAATAATTATGGTTTTTATCCCATAGTAAGATGAGAGGTGCCCCATGTATACTGTATTCATATCAGACGATGAAGCGTCAATTAGAGAGGGTCTTAAATATATTGTTGATTGGAAAAGTATAGGCTTTACCATATGTGGCGAAGCCAGCAATGGAAGTGATGCTCTAGCAGAAATCCTAGCGAAGCAACCAAACCTGGTTCTATTAGATATTCGTATGCCTAAAATGCAGGGAATAGATGTAATCGTTGCTGCTAGAGAACATGGTTTTACTGGTAAATGCATACTCCTCAGTGGTTACTCTGACTTTGGCTATGCCCAGACAGCCCTGCGCTATGGTGTTGATTGCTATTTGACTAAGCCCATTGATGAAGATGAGCTTCTAGAATCCATTATGAAGGTAAAAGGTACACTTGATCAAGAAAGACGCAACGATAAGTATGTTAATCAATATAAAATCCGTGCCAAGAATGTAATTTTACAAGAGTTACTAACAAATACTCCTTCTGAAGACGGAAGTACCCTATCACTAGATAATATCAAAGAGTTAAATTTAGATAATGATATCTATCAGGTTGTTATTTATGAAAACTTTAATAGAAAAATCACAGATCTTGCCTATGATTTTGCAGATTTACTTAAGATTACCAATAAAGGCAATCAAACCTTTGAATACATTAACATAGCCTCCCAAGATATTATATTATTAAAGGGTTCTTTTGCATTAAAAAAGTTTCAGGATTTTCTTGCTCACTATGAGAAGACTTCCCCTCAAAAGGGAAGTCCACTCGATTCCCTTTTTCTCGCCTATGGACAACCTGTAAAGTATTATAATGAGATTTATATGTCCTACAATGATGCTTTATCCTTAATAAACAGACGTTTCTTCTGTTTACAGGGTCAACACACCTTAGGTTATGAGGAACTACCAAATATGTATGAGAAAGCCAATACTCTCTCAGATGATATGATGCAGGAATATGCCTCTTTACTTACTGAGCATCTCCAGACCTTTAACCGTAAAAAAGTAGCAGAAACCTTATTCCAGCTAAACGAGTACCTATACAATGTAAATGATGATATTTCCGCAATAAAATTATTTCTTGTGGACTTATACCTTCAAGTGAAGGAAAAATTAAACCATATTTATAATACTATTTCTATTCCCTTTCCCACCAATTCTTCAATTATTGAATTAATTGAGAAAAAATATTATCTATATGAGATCATCAGGTATTATTCGGAACAATTTGAGATGATTATGAATGCTACTGGCAATTCCTCCAGAGACAGCATTATTGATGATATTATATATTATATTGATCATAATTATCAAAATAATATTAAACTAGAATCCATTGCTCCTTTGTTTGGTTATAATAGTGCATATCTAGGTAAAATATTCAGTAAAACCGTAGGTGTAAACTTTAATTCCTATGTTGACTATATCCGCATAAATCACTCAAAAGAACTGCTCCTACAGAATAAGCTTAAAGTATATGAGATATCAGAGGTTATTGGTTACAAGAATGTGGACTACTTCCATAAGAAATTCAAAAAGTATGTAGGCATAAGTCCTGCTGAATTTAGAAAGAATGCAGAATAAGAAAGAGAGCATTTGCTTCGTAGATAAAGCAGATGCTCTCTTTCTTATTCTATATTCACCAATAGTATTGCTATTAGAAAATTGACAAAATTTAATTCAAAGCTTTATATGAATCTATTATTCAGATTGCTCTCTTTCAATTATTTGAAAGATACGTTTTGAAAAGGCTGCTATGGTAAATATGATAAAGGCTGGCCCAATCAAAAATCCAATTAGCAAAGTAGTTGTGTTATAATAGATCACTAGAAGCTCCACCACTACTATGAATATTAATATTAATGTCCTGACTATGTATCTGATACTAATATCTAAGGAATTTCTTAAGGTTCTAATCAGACTATTTTCATATCTTGCTACCAAGGGGAATGCATACAGCAGAGAAAATATAAATACCACTGATGCTATAATACCTATAATTAGAAGCGGTAAAGGATTTGTTTCTATGGCATTAAACAACTCAAAATTTAAATAAACCATATAAGCAGCTGCTAAAGTTATAAGTCCAAGAATTATGCCCTGTTTTATATTCTCTTTAAAGGCCTTTATAAAGGATTTAGCAATATATCCTTCTTCGTCGTCCACCATCTTAAGTGCAACGGTATAGGCAGCTACTGTGGAGGCTCCTATGGTTACTATGGGTATACTAAAAAGCAGCCACATAAAATTGAGTACGATAACATCCCAAAGACGAGAGATAAATTTATATAATGGACCTTCTGTGCTAAATATTCCCAAGCTGCTTCTCCTTTCGATTTTAGGAGAGGTTGTAGTATACAACCTCTCCTAATAAATAATCAATTTTATTTTAACTACTAAGAATTATTTATTGAGTACAGCATCCTCAGCTGCCTTTCTCTTTGCTGCCTGATCCTGCATGAAATCCCAACACTCTTGATAACCATAATCCTTCGCCTTTTTTACCATCTCGGCAACAATCGTATTATATTCATCATCATTCTTAGCATAGATTGCTTTCCAGCTATAGTCCTTGATACATTTTGTAACCTGTTTCCATACAACGTCTAACTCCTCACTTCTAGGCTCCTGTGCCCAAGGTGTACCTATAGCAACAGCAATCGGACGTGAATCCAGGAACTGATCCTCTGTTGTAAAACCACTCCAACTTCTCCAATCGTTTAAGATATCATGATTCATAGCTTTATTATAGCTGTCCCATTTTAAATAGTTGTAGGTTTCACCATTTGAATCAGGATTGGAGGCGTCATTACTCCAGGTGATACAGTTCATCTGATTCGTTCCATCTCCCCAAGTTCCTGTATAACCGTCAGTCATCTGAGTTTCTTTATCTTTTCGACACGCAAGACCCAGTTCTGTTAATGCAATCTTCTTATTTTCATCATAATCCCATGTTACTCCCTGCGGTCCATACTCTGCTGTCATTTTTCCTTCCGGAGTACTTAGCCAGTTAAGAATCTCCATACATAATTCAGGATATTGCGTGGTGGCACCTATGGTCCATACGTTATTGCTGCCATATACATTCAAACCATTTACCACGGTGATTTGATCCTCTACAGGGCAGGCATACATAGCCTTACCTTCTGCCAGATGCTCCTCCGTATTATATGCCGCACCTCCAAGGAAACTAAAGATAGTAAAGAAAGCTCTACCATCTTGATAGTCTTCTGCTTGACCATCAAATTTCTGCGTCATGGAATCTGGATCTAATAAGTCTCTTTGGTATAAATCATTATAGAACTTTAAGAATCTTAAATACATACTGTTATCATCAAGATTGCCCTGCCAGGTCTGACTAATTACATTATATAGACCAAGACCCAATTCTTCCCATCCATAAAGAGCTGCTGTGGACTTAACCATCATAACACTATGTTCATCCCAATCATCAAACATGGATACACCATAGGTCTCTTTACCAGAATCAGATAGTGGATTCTTTTCTTTCATAGCTGCTAGAATTTCAATGAAATCTTCTACTTTTCCCACCTTAGGATATCCTAACTCCTTGTATAAATCCCAACGAATATCAGGATGATAGATATGTGTCATATGATCATCTGGGGAGGTTGCTACGGTGTAGCCAAATCCATATAGTTTTCCTGATTCAGTAAGTCCCGCATTCTTCTCCAAAGCTTTTTGCATATGCTCTTTGATATATGGTCCGTATTCTTCCAATAAATCATCTTCATTCCAATCAAAAAGCATGCCATTATTCGCAGCTTCCAGATAATCCTCGTTATCATTACCAAAGATAACGATGTCACCTAAGTCTCCATCCTCCATACGTGTTGTGAAGGTACTATCATCTGCATCATTAATAATATTGATCTTAACATTAAAGCGATCTAACATAACCTTAGCAAACCAACCAAGTTGTTCACCAGCATAGTTAGCTCTTTGAGAATATACATCAAGAGTTATTGTTTCTTTTGGTTTCTTAACGGAAGTACCAGTGCTAGTATTCTTGCAACCTGCTAATAAAGCAGATGACATAACTAACATCATGACTAAAATTAAAGCTCCCACTTTCTTAGTCTTTCTCATTTTATTATCTCCTCCTTTTTATTTATAGCAAGGACATCCCTAATCCCCTTGCTGAGTTTATATTAACTGCTAAACCTGCAGTTAAACACCTGATATTAACCTTTAACAGCTCCTAGCATAATACCTGATTCAAAATATCTTTGCATGAAGGGATATACAAACATAATGGGAAGTACAGTAATCATGGATACCGTCCATTTTGTGATTTTAGAATCTAACATCTCCTGCTGTTGAACAGTTGAAAGTCCTTCCTTCATGGCTTGCTCGAGACCTGTAGTTTGAGATAAATAAATATATAAAGTGTGCTGAAGAGTATGTAACTTTGCATTATTTTGCATTAAAATCAGTGAATCCTGTAGGGAGTTCCATTGGTTTACCGCACCAAAGATAGCAATCGTAGCAAGAATAGGCTTGCTTAATGGCCATACGATTTTTCTAAATACCATCATATAGGTTGCCCCATCTATATAAGCACTTTCTTCCAATTCAGCTGGAATTGACTCAATGTATGTCTTTACCAGGATAATATTATAGGGTGCAACAATCATTGGTATGATATAACCCATAAAATTATCCGTTAGACCCAGCATGGACATATTTAAATACCAAGGTACCAGTCCTGCATTAAAATACATAGTAATAATGATAAATCGATACCAAATCTTACGTCCCCACATCTCCTGCTTGGTTACAAGAAATCCTACCAACCCAGAAGCTATAACCATCAATAAGGTTCCAATAAGTGTTCTAAGAACGGATATCTTAAAGGAGGAACCCAGTTCGGGAACTGCTAATAATCCCAGGTAGTTAGTAATATGAATTCCTTTGGGTATAAAGGTTATTGCTCCTATTCTAACTAATTCATTATTACTGATTGTATTAATAAATAAATAGTAAAAAGGAAAAATACATGTTAGGGCAAATACGATAAAGAACAAATGATTAATTATATCAAATATAATGTCTCCAATGTGGATACGGTATTTGGGTGCTGATGAAGCATATTTATCTTTCTTAGGCTTTCTTATCAATGTGTTATCCATGAATTCCCTCCTTATACAATACTATTACCGCGTATTATCTTGGACACCTTATTGGCTGCAAATAATAATACTACGCTGATAATCGACTTACACATACCTACTACAGTAGATAATGGTATCTTGCCATCACTGATACCAATTTGGTATACATATAAGTCAAGAACCTCGATTGTTTCCATGTTTCTGGGATTTTTAAATACAAGGTATTGATCAAGACCATTGCTTAAGATACCAGCTACCGCCATAACAAATAAAACCACAAAGGTAGGAATAAGGCCCGGAACAGTAACATGCCACATCTTCTGGAATCGTCCTGCACCATCTACTGTTGCAGCTTCAAAAAGCTGCTGATCAATACCAGAGATTCCGGCTATGTATATAATTGCACTCCAGCCTACACCCTTCCATAAGCCCCAGGCAAACATTTTCAGCCAAATATATTTACTGGACAATAAGAAATTAACCTGATTTCCACCACCAGCAACAATTAAATTACTAATTAAACCATCCGAAGAGAAGATAACCGTTGCTACAGCATATATCAGTACCCAGCTAATAAAGTTGGGAATAGTTGTAAAGGTTTGTACAAAGCGACGTATATGTAAATTCTTTATTTCACAAAGAAAAATAGCAAATACCATGGGTACCCAGCTAAAAGCCAGACCCAAACCACTCATGGCAAAGGTATTGATCATTACTCTTCTTATATCATCTCTTGTCGCAATATTCTTAAACAGGTAAGTAAACCATTTAAAGCCTACGAACTTATCCATAGTTAGTTCTGTACCTGCCTTATAATCAAAGAAAGCGTATCTCCAACCCCATAGATTAAGATAGGAGAAGAGAAAAGTAAGTATTATAAAGGGAAGTATCAAAAGAAATAGTTTGTATTTTTGCTTAAGTTCTATTACATCTTCAGCCGTAGCCTTGGGCTGAATTATTAATAATACTAGGGATAATGCTATGATAATTACCATCAAACCTAGAGTCACATAAAATCCCATAGGTATCTCAGGCAGAACCCTCTCGAAATTACTTGTTGTAGAAAGCTGGCTATAGGCTATTATAATTCCTCCAAAACCGAAGCAGCTTACAGCGCCACCAATAATTGCCAATAGATTTCCCCTTCTTCTAAGCTTTAGGGATCCTAAAGACATACAGGCACTGACTGCAGAACCCATAAATCCAATAACGGTGATAATACTTGCTATATACAGTATTACAAAACTTCCGCTTTGAACCCATCCCCTGGTAATTGCTCGTATGGTATTCTCTGTTAGTTCAGAATATGATATGGCAACAGTAAATAATGACATGTTTTCATTGATTAAACCACTTATTTTTGCGGGATTTAAACCCGGAATAAATAAACTTACCATGGTTAAAACAATTACAAAACGATATAGTAAAAATATAACGTTGGTCATTGTTTCATTGGTTGTTTTAATAGATTTTTCCGTGTGCATAAACTTCCTCCTAGTCCATTTTAGGCAACTCTTTACGTTAATAATTATACACACACCAAGAAAACACTACTACCATAATTACTTGACATAAAATACATTACTTTTTTGTTTTGATTTTAGATATTCATCTTATCCTAATTATGAATTCCCAGCTTAATATTAGCTGGTTTCCGTACTGATTTTAAGGGGGAGTATTAAAGAAACCTTGGTTCCCCGTCCTAAGGTACTATCGATAAATACTCCATATTCTTCACCATAACACAGCCTGATTCTCTGGTTAATATTATATATACCTATATTACGATTAATATTAAGATGAGGGGTATTTATTCTGTTTCTTAAAGATATTAATTTATCTTCACTCATACCACAGCCATTATCTGAAATTACTATGTATAGAACGTCCTTCTTCTTTGTAAATACTTCAATAATAATCTGTCCATTATCCTCTGCTTCTTCTAAGCCATGAGCAATTGCATTCTCTACAATAGGTTGTATTAAGAGGGGTAAAATCTCAATCTCTTCTGTATTTAGATTCTCTTCAATTGTGATTACAAAATTGATTTTCTCAGTAAATCTAAGCTTTTGAATTTGTAGGTAGTTCTCAATATAATCCAGCTCATACTTTAGCATGGTTGAAGATGTACCTGTATTCTCTAGCACATAGCGCATGGACTTTCCTAAGAGTTTAATTGCTGTTGCTACATCTCTATCTCCTGCTTTAAAAGCCTTCATACGGATTGTTTCAAGAGTATTATATAGAAAATGAGGGTTAATCTGGCTTGCCAAGACTTCCATCTCAATTCTTTGCTGTGCATTTTGCAGTCTCTGGGTATTAATTCTAGCTTCGTACATCTTAGCATCTTTTTCTTTTATCTTAATAACCATCCTTTGCAAATCAACAAAGGCCTGAGAAATCTCATCATCCCCTAATAATTTGGCAGGTACATCATACTCTTCATTACTTACTCTATGCATAGCTCCCCTTAGAGTATCCACTCTGTTCGAAAAATGAGTTGTAAAGAAGCGTATTAAAAAGAATGGAATAATGGTCGCTGTCACTATGATTAACAGACATAGAGATAATATCTTATAAATATTATCGTAGGCGGATTTGTCCATATTACAAATATAAATTCGATTATCTGTCTGATATAATTGCAGGGTAGTAACGGAGGTGAGATATTTTACTTCATCAATTATTATTTCTCCTTTGTATTTATAATAATTTTCATCATAATTGATATGAATATTATTAGATTTCTCGTACCATAAACGGTCCGAACAGAAAAAAACGCCTCCATTATCAACATAGGCCAGTATCTCATAGTCACCAGAGTCTAATTGACTTTTCAAATAATTTTCTTCCAAACTCACAACCAAAACAGCCTTTGTCTTAGTATCAATAAGATGTATCTTTCTTATTAAACATAGATTATAATAGGTATTTCCATATTGATCAGTTCGCTTAATGGATTTCCAAAATACACTGGACTGATTAATTGCCTTGTTATACCAGTCAGTTTCCATTACACTATTATCCGCTCTTTTAATGTGCTCATAATTTATAATGGTAGGATTATCTACATAGATGGTAATATCATTTACCTCCGAATAGATATCCATATAGTCGTTAATGTCCTCATAATTGACTGCTAGATCTTTAAATTCCTCACCACTACTATAATCTGTTGATAACAAGGCCTGTAGGTCATTATCTAATACTATGTCCTCTGATAACGTATATACCTGACTAGTAATTTCAAGTAGAATTGTCCTTACACGGTTATTATTAGCTTCATTTAAATCTTCATGATATTGGGTAAGCAGCTGGAAGGTATTGATCACTAAAAAGGATCCAATACATGCCATTGGTATAAGAAAACCCAATGAATAGATAATATTAAGCTGTTTTCGTAACTTTAAACCACTTAATAACTCTTGAACTTTCTTAGAAAGATATCTCATCCCTTACCTCCCATCCATGATTAATTTATGACAATTATGTATGTACTAACATTGTCCACGCCCTTAGGTTACATAGGCTAATTATTCCTTGTTATTAATCAGTTTTATATTTATTATATTATAAATTATACCAAATAACAAATTTCATTTTTCTCTTAAGTTTTCATCCCAAGCAGAGGGTTTTATTCCATAGGTTGAATTTTTCTCCAAAGCGGAGCGTTATTATTCAAGAGGATGTAATTTCCTATTGAGGTTAGGGTTTCAAAAGGTATTCTTCAAACGTGGCTTCGTCAATTTGCACATATACAAGCTTGCCCTGCGGGATGTTTAAAACATAGTTTGGTGAGCAACTGTTATGAAGCCGTTGGTGCTTAGGTCCTGTATTTTAGGACCTTATGCACCACTACGTGCTTCATCCAAACGAGAGTGTGTTGCGAACAAACGAGTTTTTCATCACGCAATCATAAAGAGAGATTGCGCAAATTGACGTACAATATTTTCAAGTAAACCTTTTGACACCCTAATCCTATTGAATAAAACAAGAGGACGAAGCCCTTGCTCCGTCCCCCTTATATTATGTAGTTCTGATTATTATTTCTTTTTCTTTGATACTACCGCTATAATGATAATAATAACTACAACTGCAGCAGCTACAGCAATACCGATAATCATACCATTAGAATTACCGCCTTCTTCCTCAGCTGGACTGGCAGATGCTTCAACAACTGGTGTAGGAGTAGCCTTTGGAGTAGGTGTTACCTTAGAAGCCTCATAGTCCGCAATTGCCTTAGCTCCTTCTTCTGTATTAAAACCAGTTCCTACAATGGTAAATACCGCTTTTATCTCATCTTTAGGAAGAATAGCCAAATTGTTAACCGGAGGGTTATCCTTAACAGCTCCGCCATGTAAGCCCCATTCGTTATAAAGCTCTATACGGAAATTACCCCCCTGATCTTCGATATTACCATAATTGTATTTATTCTGTTTTACAGAAACCTCTTTGCCATCTACAAAAAGCTCTACATTAACGGTTAAATCTGTGGGCTGGAAATGCTTGGAAATATCATGGGAAGCATTATCATCTGTATAATTATTGATGTTCTTACCAGCATCCAATAAAACCTTACCAAAATCTCTAATATCAATACAAAGAACATTCGCTGTATCTGCCTGTGCCGTTGCTCCTATATCAGAAGCCTTAATTGACACTTCATATACACCATCACCAATGAACTTAGTTGTATTCTTTGCCCCTCTTTCTTCTGGCTCATAGATCTGCCAGGATTTATCTGCAGGGTTAGCAGCAGAATACATCAAGAATGCAGTCCATTCTGAAGCAGGGGTATCAGTGGTTGCTTCTGTATCTGTAGCCTCATCTGTTGCTCCAGTATCTTCTGCTGTTCCTTCTGTCGGAGCAGGTGTTGTATCAGTTGCTGCAGCAAAAGCGCTTACTGGTATCATGCTCAAAATCAAAGCTATTGCAAACAACACTGAAAGAATTGATTTTGTTGTTTTCTTCATTGTCATTGTCATTGTCCTCCCTCAAATATATGCCTAAAAAGGCTATTTTTTTACTACCTACATAAATAAATCTACTATAAATAAATGGACAAATAAACATTTCCTTTTTCACATTTTATACATTAAATATTTGACATAAGCAGTTAAATGGAGAAGAAGGCTAACCATTCATTAATTCGCCTTCTTCTCGAATTATTTAGAAATATATACTCATTATTATCATATTCAACAGACCTGAACCAAAAATGCAGTGGTTTGAGGCGGGATACTGGCTGTCTGGAAATTGGCATGCTCAACCCTGACCATCTGCCCGGGAGATATGCTTCCTAAGCTGATCCTGTTCCCCTCTCTATCAAGAATTGCTGTTGCATTGGATATAACAAATCTCATTTGATCCGATATATCATATGGATTACCTGTATACAGAAACCCATTTCTCAAGTCTACGCTTGCTACTCTATCGACTGTAACAGCAACATCCTCTTCCTCTGGCTTTAGGGTTATCATGAAAGCTTGCGACTGAGGAGGAATACTTCTCGTCATAGCTGCAGAGAATAGGGCAGAAACTCTCATGCCTATACTTAAATCCTGCAGTGACAGCCTTTCTGCAAATTGATCTTGAACTATTGTGTCTTCACTTACTACCAGCCTCACTGTATAGTCATAAATCATACCTGCATTGTCCAAAGTTTCAAAGGTTATGGTTACATAGCCTTCTGTTGTGCTTTCTGCTAAAATATCCGTAATTATAGCATTTTCAACACTTATTACATCCATAATCCTATTGGGACTCATCAAATTATCTCTCTCCATATGATACCTGTGCACCCTTTGTGATATTCTATAGTATATCATATGATTCTAAGCTTGATTGTTCCATAGGTTGGAGAAAACAGATTGCGAAAGGGCTAAGAACCTAATGGTCTTAGCCCTGATGTATTTCATATAAAATTAACTTTCATTTCTGATGGACTCTTATTATTTCTCTTTTTTTCTTAAAACAACTGCACCAGTTGCAAGAGCGCCTAAACCATATACAAGGCCTAATCCAACTACGCCAGTCTTAGGAGTTGCTTCTGTAGTTGCTTTAGCTGTTGTTTCTTCTGTAGCTTCTTCAGCAACTTCTTCAGCACCTGCATTAGGATCTACCAATGTAAATGTAACAGAAATAGTCTTAACATCAACGAAATCAGCAGGATCAATTACTGTAGCAGAAGCGTTATCAAAAGAACCGCTTTCTGTTCTAGGGAAGTTTTTCTCATCGGTGATGTCCCCAGCCCATTGATTGTAGAGGTTACAACGCAATTGATCTTTTCCGTCCGCATCACTGCTAGTATAAGTTTCAGCAGAAAGCTCAAGCTCAGTATCATTTACTTTTACAGAATCAATCTGAATAATGTAATCTGGGTATTTTGATTGTCCGCCCTGAATCATTGGAGCCATGAATTGAACTCCCTGAGCAACCCCAGCTTCTGTTCCAGAAAAATCAATAGATACTGTATATTGACCTGCACCTGTTACTGTAGCATCAGTTGCAACAGTACCTTCTTTTATATCTGCACTATCAATATCTCCAAAATATTGCAATGACCAATCATCATTTGCATATGCAAGGAATGCTGTACCATCAGCAGCTGCACTAGCTGATACAGGGCCTAGGTTTAATGCTATAACTGCTGCACTAAAAACTGTAAGAATTGCTTTAAATGTCTTCTTCATTATTAATATCCTCCCTATTATTTACCTTGTTATAGGCATGTTTTATATTACTTACATTAATAATTTACTATAAATGATACAGTAAAAAAACATACCCTTTTTCACATTTTATACATTAATTATTTTACATCTTTAAACAAAGATGTTATTTGTATCCTAATGCAAGCCCTTTTTAACATTGAACATTAGCATTTATACTAAAAATCAAACATATATCTCTTTCTAGATTTTTTTGCTATATCTTTTACGGGCTATAACAGAGAAAGCAACTCCTACACAGGTGGAACAGATTGTTGCTACTAGCCCTGCCCCCAGTATTTCAGCTGGATTAACTGAACCATATTGACTTCGATAGGCAATAATATTAACGGGTATTAACTGCAAAGAAGAAATATTTACTATCAGAAGTGTACACATATCACAACTTGCTGTTTCAGAATTATGATTAAGAATCCTCAGTTCCTTCATTGCCATAAGTCCCATTGGCGTCGCAGCCCAGCCTAGGCCTAAAATATTGGCAATCATATTGGCTGCAATATGTTCGTTAACAACATGGTCCCTGGGAACATCCGGATATAGAAAACGTATGACAGGTCTTAATGCCTTTGTAAAAGCAGCCACCAGCCCGCATTTTTTAGCCACTTGCATAATTCCAGTCCACATTGCCATAATCCCCAGCATTGCAATGCATAATGTAACCGCTTCTTTTGAAGAGTTAATTGTAGTCTTACTTACTTCACCTATATTACCGCTGATTACACCCACTGTAACGCCCAGAACAATCATAAATCCCCATAGGTAATTTAGCATTTAATCCCCCTCTCTATACTAATAAAGAAATTAGTCCTTTGAGACATTATACGAATTATATATATTTTTATGATTTTTAAAATGGAAACTAATTGCTATAATAGGATATTATTCCTAAAAAAAGCGTATTTTTCATCTTTTTTCGATGATTATGGTACTATATGTATCCTATTTACATTTATTGTTTAAATTGTGCTATCATTTGACAATTATTTTAGTTGACTTTAAAAAAATCATATGATATCTTATTTAAGGCTATATACAAATAATGTAAGACTATGTTATTCTGTATATACATATAAGTAATACTTATTCTATTATTCCCCAATACACTTGAGAAAAGGAGGACAACCATGAAAAGTACTGGTATTGTAAGAAGACTTGATGAGCTAGGAAGAATTACTCTTCCCATCGAGTTAAGAAGAACGTTAGATGTTAGCGAAAGAGATCCTTTAGAAATCTTCGTAGATGAAGGAAAAATTATTCTTCAGAAATACGAGCCTACTGATATTTTCAACGGTAATAAAGACAATTTACTGGAATATCAAGGTAAGAAAATCTCTAAAAGCACTATCGTAGAGCTTGCTAAACTTGCAGGACTTATTGATTAATCTGCAACTTTAATTTATTTTTACAAGTTTTATTTTATGAGTGAAGTTACTCCTTTGGGAGCAACAAGATAGAGCCTGTCATCTATTGACAGGCTCTATTTCTCAATAGGAAAGACATCCTATTGAATAAACTATCTTTTTTCATGGAGTTCCAAAGCTGTTTTAAGTAAATCATCGATTTCTTTACTCTCCATCTTCTCCTGGGCTGTTTCAAGAAGATTTACAGCTGCTTCATATTTATATTGTTCAAGATATACATTAGCCAAATCTATATATGCACTACTTTCTTCTGGTATAAGATCTATTGCTTCTTTATATACAGCTATACCATCCTGATAATTCTCCTGACTGATGTATTCATCTGCCTGTTTTAATAATTGCTCGTATTTTGTCTTGTTTACATAACCATCTATGATGATAAGTATCTCTTCTAGGTTTTCATCATTCGTTAGTATTTGCCCTTCAATAATCTCTTCACGGGCCTTTTCATACTCACCTTTTTCAATATAAGCATAGGCAATTCTTATATAGGATCTTACTTCCTTACTTTTAACTAATTTTGCATTTTCATACTCCGCAATTGCTTTATCATATTCTTGATTAGAAAAGTAAACCTCTGCACGAGAAGCAAATTGATTATATTCATATTCTGTCTTTTTTAATGTAACTTCCTCAATTTTCTTTTTAACATTAATTCCTGAAGTTTTCTGATAACAGATACGTAGCACCTCTAATGCTTTATCATATTCATCAATTCCAATATATGCTTCTGCTAGACCAATTGCCAGGTTCTGCTCTTTCATATCTTTCATTGAAATTGCTTTTTTATATGCTATTATAGCTTTATCATAATTACCTGCTTCCAGATAGTTTTCAGCCATAACAGCCTGTTCCATAAATCTTCTGTTATCAAAATAGTTTATAATTATAATTGTCCCCATAACAATAATAATTAGACCTAGAATTATTGTCATTACTTTTCTCTCTTTTGTGCGAAATATTCCTGTTAACATTCTTTCACCTCCAAAAGACAGCTCTTCCTTCTCCACTTGTCCTTATTTCATAATTTCCTGATAGATATCTCGCTTGCTTACGCCTCTATCCTTAGCGACAGCCTTCATTGCCTCCTTTTTATCCATTCCCTGATTAAGATAGATATTCATATGATCCTCTAATGCAAGGGCTCCCCATTGCTCCTGCATTTTAGCTTCCAGTTCCTTTGCTGATCTGCCTTCAATTACTATTACGTATTCACCTTTGGGTTCCTGGTTCTCATATGTCCCCTGAGCCTCTAAAAGGGTTGTTTGCCACACTCTTTCATGCCTTTTAGTTAATTCCTTGACCACAGTTATATTTCTGTCCCCTAGGGCGTTTAAAAGCTCTCCTATGGTTTTTTTCAGTCTATGAGGGGCTTCATATATGATGATTGTTCTCGTATCATCCTTTAGCTCATTTAGTATTAGTTGTCGCTCCTTCTTATCTGAAGGTAAAAAAGCCTCAAAGCAGAACCGTCTCGTTGGTAAACCCGATAAGGTCAAGGCAGTTATTGCAGCACAGGCGCCGGGAAGAGCCGTCACTTCTATCCCAGAAGCATAAGCCTGTTTCACTAATTCCTCTCCTGGATCAGATATACCCGGAGTTCCAGCATCCGTTATTAAGGCTATATTCTGTCCTGATAGTAACTGATCAACTAAGTACTTTGCTTTATCAACTTTATTAAATTCATGATAGCTGGTCATGGGTGTTTTTATTTCAAAATGGTTTAGTAACTTTATACTGTGTCTGGTATCCTCCGCCGCAATTAAGTCAACCTCTTGTAAGGTCCTAATTACACGAAGGGTAATATCCTCCAAGTTACCGATAGGTGTTGCACACAAATATAATATTCCGGACATATTAGCTTTATCCTTTCCACTACGGTATCTATCATAAGAAGCATAATAATATATTCTTATTCATTAATATACATTAAACTTAAATGTTTTAGTATATTCCTTCTTATTATAATGTATATTATTACATTATTAAAGTTCCTAGTCTTTTATCACTGTTAAGTCCTCAATAGCCATAAATATCATAAATCTCATCCGTATATACATTTTGTTCCTTATATACAATTAAGGGTGCCTCTACTTTAATCATTGATTTAGCACCTTTGATACATTCAATGAGTACCATATTAGGTTCCTTATCCACATATGGATATACTAGCTTCATTCGCTTTGGTTCAAGCTTATAATCTGTTAATGTCTTCATAATCTCTACCAGACGAAAGGGTCTGTGTACCATATAGAATCTGCCATTGGGCTTTAATAACTTACTTGCTTCACGAATGACATCTTCCAGGGAGCATAAAATCTCATGACGGGCAATAGCCTTCGCCTCTGCCGGATTAATAATTCCATGATTGTTGTTCATATAGGGGGGATTGCTTGTAATAACATCAAAGGAAGCCAAACCAAATAGATTTGAGGCTTCCTTGATATCACCAATCACAATATCAACTTTATCTTCTAGCTTATTCATGGCAACGCTACGTTTTGCCATATCAGCACTTTCTTCTTGTATCTCGAGACCAGTAAAATGCTTACCCTTAGTCTTAGCCTCTAAAAGAATGGGAATAATGCCTGTTCCCGTTCCCAGATCTAACACCTTTTCTCCCCTTAATACCTTAACAAATCCAGTAAGCAATACGGCATCCATACCAAAACAGAATTTTTTTGTGTTTTGAATAATTCTATACTGATTCCTATGAAGGTCATCTACTCTCTCTCCGGGCTTAAGTAAAACCTCCAGTTCTTCCTTCCTATTCATCATCGAGCAGGGATTTCCCTTCCTTCCTCTCTAAAAGCTCCAGCTCCCTTAATTCCTCATCTTCAATATGGGAATTTTTCTCTTTGCGTTTCTTTTGCTTGAAGCGAAGATCATCCACCTTATATTCATGGACTTCCTTCTCATCATTTTCAAGAGTAACAATCACTTTCACCAATTGTTTTAGTACACTAACACTTTGTACTTCACCTTTTAAATTATCCTTGGTAGTTACATAATCACCAACGCATGGAAGCTTACTATTAAGCTCCTCGTATGCCTCTTCTTCATTCTTAAGGCAACACATTAATCTTCCACATACTCCTGAGATTTTTGTTGGATTAAGTGAGAGATTTTGTTCCTTTGCCATCTTAATTGAAACTGGTGCAAATTCAGACAGATGGGTATGACAACAGAGGGGTCTTCCGCAAATACCGATACCTCCTACAATCTTTGTCTCATCCCTAACACCTATTTGTCTTAGCTCTATACGGGTTTTAAAAACAGATGCTAAATCCTTTACCAATTCTCTAAAGTCAATTCGTCCATCTGCTGTAAAATAAAACAAAACTTTATTATTATCAAAGGTGTACTCTGAATCAATGAGCTTCATTTCCAGACCATGCTTTAAAATCTTTTCAAGGCAAATATGAAATGCTTCTTTTTCTTTTTCTTTATTTTTCTTTTCAATAGCATTATCTTCCTCAGTTGCTTGGCGGATAACAGGCTTTAAAGGCTGAATAATCTTATCATCCTCCACATTCCTGGAGCCCAATACAACATGGCCATATTCAATGCCTCTTGCTGTTTCAACAATTACATTGTCACCTTGCTTAATATCATAACCCGCAGGATCAAAATAATATATCTTACCTGCATTGCGGAATCTAACTCCTATAACATTAACCATTACTGTTCTCCTTTATTGTAAGTAGCATTAGTTCAATAGCAATATCAAAGTTAACATTAGCCTTTAGCCTTATCTTAGCTTTCTCCATGGCATTTATTATCTTCTCGATGCCATCGTAACTTCTGATACTTGCTTGCTTTTTTATAAAAGTAAGCTCTTCTCTGTATAATATAAGGTCAGGGTCCAAAGTTGCCTTAAACATAAGTATATCCCTGTACCATAGTATCATTAAATCGATATAATCCTCGATATTACTTTTATTATTAGTAAGAAGCTTCAAACCTAGAATTATTTCATAAAGCTCCATCTCATCTATATATTTTAGGATATGAAGAGCATTGGACTTAAGCTGTTCAAAATCCTCGGAAGAAGTATACTTAATTGCTTTTCCAACATTTCCTCCTGAGAATGTAGAAGCCATCTCTGCCTTATAATCGGGAACATGATGCTTTGCCATAAGAAATTCTTTGATGGTCTGCTTATCCACTGGCTTCAAGTTTAATTGTACACATCTAGAGAGGATTGTGGGCAAAAGCACATTTATATTGCTGGTTAGTATAAGGATAACCGCATATTCAGGGGGCTCCTCAATGGTCTTTAATAGGGCATTCTGTGCCTGCTCTGTCAGCTTGTCTGCCTCATCAATAATATATATCTTATAGGGGCTATTGTATGGCTTAACTTGTATATCCCCATTAACTTGCAGTCTGATGTCATCAACACCTATGCTCACCTTCTCGTGGGTAACCCAAATAATATCCGGATTATTCTTTGATTCGGCTTGTACACAGGACTTACATCGATTGCAGGATAAGGTCCCTTTTTCTTCACATTGCAAGGTTTTTGCAAAGGCTGTGGCAAGAAGTTTTTTGCCCATTCCCTCTTCACCATTGAAAATATAGGCATGGGAAATCTTATGGGATATAATAGCCTTCTGTAAATGCTCTATAATATTCTCATGACCAATAATATTCTCAAAATCCTGCATCATACCACCATGCCTTTCAGCTTATGCTTAACTTTAAGTTAAAATATCTAACAGCAATCCCCTTATCTCGTCTATTTTATGAAGTATTGTTAAATGATCTTTCTCATCCTTAATAAGCTCTGCAGCCAAATCATCCAGATTCTTATCCACAAGCTTAATCATTGCATATACTCTATGTCTGCCTTTTTTATCGAGGAAATTCTCTCTGCTAAACGCATGGGATCGATTAACAATTTCATTCATAAAATCCTTAATCAGCTCCCTATACTTCTTCATATCCTTAACATCCATATGCTTTGCAATCTTTTTGCCTTGGGCAGATATTTCACCTAGCATGACATTAAGTCTGTTTTGTAACTCTTGCTCCTCTATATGGGAAACTAGGGTAAATTTAAAAGAACCATCTGCCTGTGGAACAGGGGCTTTTTGTTCAACTTGATTTATGGATTGCATTTGGTTCACCTTAATATCCATACTCATCCTCCGTTAGTTAGAAGAAAAATGTATAAGCAAAAGCGGGGTAGCTTCGCTCTCTCGCTGAGGCTCGTTTTCTACGAGCCTTTGCGTTGCGCAGTCTACTTCGTGTATAAGCAAAGCTCGATAGCTGACGCTCTCTCACTCGCGTTGCGCGGTCTACTTCGTGTATAAGCAAAAGCTCGATAGCTGGCGCTCTCTCGCTCGCGTTGCGCGGTCTGTATATGTAATACCACATCGGAAGCAAAAGACGGCTTCCATGTGGTATTACATATACAGACCTTTGCTTATACACGAAGTATATCATATCTCTTTAAAACTTTACAGTAAAATTTTTGATGTCCCCTATTATCTCAAAGAGGCATATATTTATGTCTATATTCTGGTATTTCTTTGTTATCCCATGCTTTATTAAATTAGTCTCACTAAAGTCTTCCTCGTCAGCGAGATACCGTCTACACATTTCTGCATATTTGGGTTCTTCCTGCTTCTGCTCCCTTTTGATGGCCCTCATCAGCCTTATGCCATCTTCCACTTCAAGATAGATGGGGATAACTTTATCTCTTCCAAAATACTCTCTTATCTGTGCATAGGATTCTAATGTTCCCAGCATAAGATAATCCCCTTCCTCTAAATTGATTTGTCCGTCATTCACGGTAAAATAATGCCAGATTCCATGGACGGTATTATAAGCTCTATGCTCAATTATTTTGTTCTGGTCTTGAAATTCCTTTAATTGATCCTCATTGACAAAGAAATACTCTGAACCATTTTCTTCTGACTTTCTAATAGGCCTTGTGGTATATATAACGGCAGTTCTTAGTTTTAATTCTTCTGCCTCTAATAATCTTTTATATATGGTATCTTTACCTGTTGCGCTTTTTCCCATTACAATAAAAATCCTGGACATTTTGAAATCCTTTCTGCTTCTTATTCCAATAATTGTCTCTTTATTATGTATCCCAGACAACTTCTATTCTCTCAGCATCACCTGAACATAGTCCAGTTATGGTTATTTTATTCTGCTTTATCCACTTAATATAGTTAAGAACTTCATCATCTATCTTCTCTCCGGGCACTAATAGAGGTGACCCTGGTGGATACATAGTAATAAACGCTGCAGCAACGAATCCTACGCTCTTTTCTAATAGCATTGGTTTCGTCCTGAATGCTTCTAGTACTTCCCCTGGAAGCATGACCTGAGAGGGCTTTGGAATACTTAAGGAATACCTTTCTTCCTCCTTGGGTATTGTAACACATTCCCCATCTATTTCAAATAATGCCTTCAAAAGCCGTACAAATCCATCCTTAGTATCACAAATACTGGTCATTGCTATGACATAGTCCGGTGTTGCCATCTCCATAACAATATGATATTTATCTTGAAGAATCCTCTGTAAATCATGTCCATTAATCTGTGTATTCTGAACTGAGATAGTTATTTTAGATAAATCCACATCATAAATTCCATACTGCTCCTTAAGCTTAGGTTCAAATATTTTAAGGTTTCTTAACTTCCTAGCTTCCTTATAGAAAAAAGTAAGCTCTTTATAATAATTATTAAAAAGAGCTTCTCCCTGATCTTCCAAAATACTTATGCACTGGTCGATCCCAGACATCAGAAGATAGGAAGGACTACTGCTTTGATATATTGTCAAATATTTTTCTATCTTACCATTTAAATGCGGAACATTGGAATGAAGCACGGCTGTCTGCGTGAAAGCAGGAAGGGTTTTATGGAGACTTTGAATAACAATATCTGCTCCTAAACCTACAGCACTTTGAGGAAAACCCTTATGGTAACCAAAATGAGCTCCATGGGCTTCATCCACCAACAAAAATGCTCCATAGCTATGAACTACATCTGCAATAGCTTTTATATCCGATACAATTCCTTCATAGGAGGGGGAAGTGATTACTACCAATTGAATTCCTACGTTCTTTATCAACGCCTCTTCTATATCCGAGACAAGAATTCCACCATTTACTGAAAATTCTTCTATATGCTGTGGATAACAATAGATTGGTACCAGTCCCTTGAGTACTAATGCATGATACACAGCCTTGTGGCAATTTCTGGCTAATAATACCTTGCTGCCACGGTAAGTTAATGCAGAAATTCCAGCTAACAATCCCGCAGTACTACCATTAATCAGTGGATAGCTTTTCCCTGCTCCATATAAACTTCTTAAACGATCTGCTTGCTTTAATAAAATCCCCTCCGGCTGATGGAGATTATCAAAGCCTTCAACTTCAGTTATGTCAATCTCATAGGGATTTATCATCTGCATTAGATTGGTGTTACGCTTATGACCGGGCATATGCATGGGATAATAATCCTCTTTGCCATATGAAAGTAATTCCTTATATAACCTTTCCACAACATCCTGCCTTTCTTATTCCTATATGAGGTCTTAAATATCCTCCTATGGCAAAGCCACAGATATCAGGTCAAATAATTAAATTTGCCTTGATACTTTTTGATGCCTTCTCATATTTTTGCTGATACATTAAAGCATCTGCCGCTCCCAAGCAGCTTTCCAGCTTAGTATCTTCATTGGGAAGAATTAAATGATAGCCGTAGCTTACATAGACATTAAAATCATATTCCCTGTATATATTATTATATTTATTCAGCTCTTCAACAAAGCGATTTACGAATTTAGTCATTTTACTGTCGTCATAGTCCATACCAATTGCCATAAATTCATCCCCGCCTAGACGAATGCAAATCTCATCATCATCTGCCGCATGTAACAATGCCCCTGCTACTACCTTTAAGGCATTATCACCCTGAGAATGTCCAAATCTATCATTAATGTATTTAAGCTTATCCATATCCGCCGTGAATACCATTAACTGTGATTTCTCTGCCACACAATGATTTAAATACTTCTTCCCTAAAGTATCCAAGACACGTCGATTAAACAGTCCTGTCAATTCATCCCTAACGGACATATCTTCCAGCCTATATATGAGCCTGTTCAGCTCAGCATGAATCCGTACATTTTCTAAGGCATTACTGACATTGATCAGCCATGCCTGATATGTCCTCATATAGGTTTGAATCTTATTAAAACTAATACCTGCATAGCCAAAGCAATGATCTTGATGATGAAGTACTGAAAAGAAGTAGGCTACGGGTTCTTCTTTGGCCAACTCCTGGGGAATAAGCTCTTTCTTTTTACATCGTATTTTCTTAAAGCCTACACCATCCTTCATACCAATTTCCATAATTAGTTCATCATCAATTAATGTATGCCTCACATCTTCAGGTTCATGGTAGATATCCCAATTATTTTGTAAACACATAACAAAGCTTGCATAATTATCATTTTGGTTTATATATATACCCATTTTATCAATAACATCATCTAACTTTGTAATTCCTGCTAGATCAGTGGACATATAAGCATTCCTTGCTATTTCATTTTGATATGTATCTCGTGCCAGGATATGATTACGTCTACAGTTATTACTTTCATGGTACCAATTTCTCTTGCAGCCACATGAAGCACGATATATTGTTTTTGTTTTCATATAGGAATACTTAGGCTGTTCCATTCCTCTATTATGTCTATGTATCTTCATTACAGCTTCCATACCCATGTCATAGACAGGCATCTTAGCTGTGGTAATTGTTGGGCTAAATTCTGATGCGTCCTCCACATCATCGCAGCCTGTAACTGCAATTTGATCCGGCACAGAGATTCCCCATTCCTCCAGTGCCCTGCAAACGGTTACTGCCATGTAATCATTGGCACATATAATCGCCTGTGGTTGTTCCAAATCACTGCTTAGCCAATGTTTAACTGCATCAAATCCCGTTACTCTCCACAAATCTCCATAATATATCCTGCCTTCTTCAACAGGAATATTATGTTCCCTTAACAACTTTCTATAATTATTTAACCGCCTATCCGTATCTATAAAGCCCTTTGGACCAGAGAGGAAATTAAGTCTGCTAAAACCATGATGCTCTATGAAATGGGTGATAATCTCATCTAATACAAGGTCATCATTAATCAATACATTATAATAATCAGTTAATTCACTGCGAACACTAACTACGGGACAATGGCTTCTACTCTTAATATTATTAAGATAGGTCTCCTTCAAATTAGGAAGTATCATAATATCAGGAGTGATTATTATCCCATCTAATTCTTCATAATTAGGGAGATTGGCAATATAAGCCTCTCCTGTATCATAAGCTTCCTGGCCGAAACCACCAAAATTAGTATAAAAAGCAAGGTTATAATCTAACTCTTTGGCTTTCGCCATAATTCCCCTGCTTAAAGTATCCTGGTATTCCTCATTTACCTGTGATACAAAAACCCCAATTGTTTTCTTCTTATTATTAAACATGTATTATACCCCCCCATTCTATTTGAGAGTCCCCTTTTAACGTCAAAACATAACAATTTTACAATTATAATATACTATTTTTTGTATAAACACAATAATCCTTAATAAAATTTCACAGTAATAACCATTATTTTCAGGATTAGAACTAAGTTTAATAAGATATATATATTCGTTTTTATTATGGCTAATACTATTTCTAAAATTTAATAAAAGCACAAACCCCAAAGATTGGGATTGATGTGCTTTTATCATTACCTAAAGGTGTCTGTCTTTAGTAAAATATAAAATTCATTAATGCTCCATAAATTAGGATAGTATCATACGGTCATTAGCAAATTCACCACCACTGGCTTGCTCAAACTTCTCAAGAAGATCCTTTACCTGAAGTTTTTGCTTCTCCTCCCCAGATACATCAAAAATTATCTTACCATCATACATCATGATTAACCTGTTACCATATTGTATTGCATTTTTCATATTATGAGTTACCATAAGTGCCGTAAGGGCGTTTGCCTTAATAATCTCATTGGATAACTCCAGCACCTTATTTGCAGTCTTGGGATCCAGTGCTGCTGTATGCTCATCTAAGAGCAATAATTTAGGCTGCTGTAATGTTGCCATAAGAAGAGTTAGTGCCTGCCTTTGTCCTCCTGATAATAGACCAACTTTTGTTGTTAACCTTGTCTCTAAACCCAAATCCAGCATTTTTAGCTTTTCTACATAAATTTCCTTTTCCTCTTTTGTAATCCCCCAGCTTAATCCTCGTTTTTTGCCACGGCGATATGCTAAAGCAAGGTTTTCCTCAATCTCCATGTTAGCTGCTGTCCCCATCATGGGATCTTGAAACACTCTTCCCAGATATTTTGCTCTAACATGCTCAGGTAGCTTTGTTATATCATGATTTTCAAGAATAATTGATCCCTGATCAGGAAAATGAACTCCCGCTATCATGTTTAACATGGTGGATTTACCTGCCCCATTACCACCAATGACTGTTACGAAATCTCCGTCCTTAAGAGTCAGGTTAAGGCCTTTTAAAACAAGCTTCTCATTAACAGTATTTGGATTAAAGGTTTTATAGATATTATTTAGTATAAGCATTATCTAGCCTCCTTTCGCATGTTTCTCTTCTTTAAGAGAACAGGGATTGAAAGGGCTGCTGCAACAACTATGGCTGTTAAAAGTCTTAAATCATTGGCATTTAATCCAAATTCTAGTACAACAGCTATGATGACACGATATATAATTGAACCTATAACAATAGAAATTAACTTTAAAGCAAAATGTTTTACTTTTATTAATAGAACTTCTCCAATCACGATGGATGCCAAACCGATAACAATTGCCCCAACACCCATACTTACATCGGCAAACCCCTGAGACTGAGCAACCAGAGCTCCAGCTAGAGCGATTAACCCATTACTTAATACCAGGCCAAGTATCTTCATACTGTCTGTATTTACGCCCTGAGCCCTGACCATAGCTGCATTATTGCCTGTAGCACGAAGGCTGCAGCCGATTTCAGTACCAAAGAACCAATATAAAATCATAATTACAAGGGCGGTAAAAACTAATCCAATTAATATAGTGACCGTTGTTTGAAGTGTAGCATCTCTAATCCCTAGTTCCTTGGCCGTAGGAAAAAATCCTTTTATTATAGATATTATGGTACCTTTGTTAACTAAGGAGGTGTTGGGTTGACCCATGATTCTTAAATTAATCGAATATAATCCTACCATAGTAAGAATTCCGGATAAAATTGCAGGTATTTTAAACTTGGTATGTAGTACGCCCGTTACCAGGCCTGCCACCATGCCTGCTAATACAGCAGCAATTAAAGTAACAAAGGGATTCCAATTTTGATTGACTAAAAGCGAGGTGCAAATGCTTCCCCCTAGGGTAAAGCTTCCTTCACAAGTCATATCAGGGAAATCCAGAATACGAAAGGTGATGTATACTCCTAAAGCAAGGATTGCCCAAGTGATCGCTTGAGATGTTGCTCCGTATAAAGACATTAGGAATGCTGTTATATCCATATAGTAATTATTCCTTTCTTAACTTTTTTACTATTATTTCAATATTATAACTTATATTAGGGAAAGAAAAAAGACTTTGCATGGCAAAATCTTCTTCCTTTGCTTTATTTCTTTACACATAAATTTTAAATAAATCTTAAATAATAATTATTTGTTATCCTGTGCATCAAGCTCTTTTTGTAAGTCCTCAGGAATTGTAATATTAAGTTGTGCTGCTACTTCACTGTTGATTTTTAATTTACTTTCTTCCTCTGGTAAATATGCAATTGGCATAGTATCCGTTGTAGCTTCACCTTTGATAATCTTAACTGCCTGTTCGCCAGTTATTCTTCCTAGCTTATAGTAATCGATGCCATAGGTTGCAAGTCCTCCCTCATCTACCATACCGCCTTCACCGCAGATAACGGGAATTCCATTTCCATTTGCTACCTGGCCAACAGTAGCCATTGCCCCTGCAATGGTATTATCAGTAGGTGCATAGATTGCATCAACTTTACCTACTAAGGATTGAACCACTTGTTGAATTTCGTTTGAGTTCGCCACTGTAGCTTCAACTGCTGTAATCCCATATTCTTTAGCTACTTCAATTGCTATATCAGACTGTATCTTAGAATTAGCTTCACTAGAGCAATATAGAATAGCTATATTCTTGGCATCGGGAACTAATTTTGTTAATAACTCAATTTGTCTTTTAACTGGATTCATATCTGATGTACCAGATACGTTACCACCGGGCTTCTCATTGGAGGCAACCAAACCTGATGCTGCGGGATCTGTCACAGCTGATACTAAGATAGGAATATCCTTTGTTGCATTTGCAACGGCTTGGGCAGAGGGTGTGGCAATTGCAAAAATCAAATCATTATTGTCGTTAACCAGCTTTGAAGCTATGGTATTAGCCGTTGATTGATCATTTTGTGCATTCTGGTAATCAATTTTTATATTTTTACCATCCACATAACCTGCTTCTTTTAAGGCATCAACAAATCCTTCATAGGTTGCATCTAAGGCTGCATGGGCTAATAATTGATTAACACCAATTTTGAATACCTTCACCTTCCCATCTGATGAAGTCTCTATTGTACCACAACCCATTAAAATAGTGGCTGACATTACCAATATAAGCAAACCTGCTATTATCTTTTTCTTTATCATAAAATTCCTCCTTATTATACACTAATTACAAAACGCTATAACACTTTAAAGCTTTAAAGCTTTTAATAGTTAAAGTGTACTATTAAAAACAGCATTCGTCAATAGTTTATTTTAGGGATTTTATGTTATTTAAAAGCGTTTGCTTTGGCTAAATTGTTCAAAATATGAACTTATTTATCGTCTTTCCTCTCATAAGTTAAATATTTGTAGGGAACTTCCCCCTCAAAAACTTCTTCATCTATCTTAACAAATTCATTTTCATTAAATTCAGGGAAATATGTATCACCCTCCACCATTATATCTACTAAAGTAATATACAATCTATCTGCTAAGGGAAGAGCCTCTTTATATAACCTTTCCCCTCCAGCAATAAAAACATCCTCATTACCTGCAAGTTCTAGTGCTTCCTCTAGTGAGGCTGCCGTTGTACAGTTCTCCTTTTCATATTTAATTGTATTTGATATCAATATGGTCTTTCTATTCGGCAGAGGTCTGCCTATCTCTTCAAAGGAACGCTTTCCCATAACGATTATCTTTCCTGTGGTAAGTTCCTTGAATCTTCTTTGTTCTCCCTTTATTCTCCAAGGAATCTTCCCCTTGTTACCAATTACATTATTCTTAGCCATGGCTACAATTAAGGCAATCATGCTCTGCTTACCTCCCATAAATTAAAAATCTATTACCTAATAATACTTACTATAAATATCTAAGAGAAAGTGTACCTGCCTTAATAAATAGTGCCAGTCTAGTGCCTATCTTGCTGTGGCCTCAATTGCTACACTTCCACCTCTGACGATTTCAAGTCGATTGCAGAAATACTTATTTAGTAATTTTATGATATCATCATTCTTTTCTTCTGTCTGCACACATTCTAGTAGAATTGTGTTCTTATTATAATCAGCTACTGTTAAATTAAAAATGTTAGCTATACGAAATACCTCTGTTTTGTCTGCCTCATTGCAATGATATATCTTTACAAAGAGCAATTCCTTCATATGAATAGGAATATCGGTATAGTCTATTACTTTAATAACTTCTACTGCTTTATTTAACTGTTTTTTTATTTGCTCAAAGATCATATCATCGCTGGTTAGACTTATTGTCATTCTAGAAACTGTCTTATCCTCTGTTTCACCAACGGTAAGACTATCCAAATTGTATGCCTTCCCTGAGAAAAGCCCAGCAATTCTCGCTAATACACCTATATCATTTTCAACCAAAAGACAAATCCATCTCTTCTTCATAATTACCTCCATTCCTGTACATGTTTTTGCATCTATTAGCAATCCATTATCATCTCATTTAAACTTTTACCTGGTGGAACAATGGGAAGTACATTAGCCTCCCGTTCAATAATAAATTCAATAACCGTAGGAGAATGTCTGTTCTCTTTTGCTGCTAACAGTGCTTTTTCTATATCTTCTTCTCTTTCAACTCGAATTCCCAGTGCTTCATAACTTTCTGCTAATTTAACAAAATCCGGTGTATATTTGGGACAGCACTTATCCTTGTTATCACAATCACGTTCACAGCTTCTGCGATATCTTAAGCAGGTACTTGAGTAACGCTTCTGAAAAAACATTTCCTGCCATTGCCTAACATTACCTAGAAAGGAGTTATTAAGTATGCAAAATATAATTGGCAGTTCTAGGCCCACAGCAGTTGCTAGCTCCTGAATATTCATTTGCGCACCCCCATCCCCTGAGATACAGATAACATCTTTATCTGGACAACCCAGCTTTGCACCTATTGCAGCAGGGAAACCATAACCCATGGTTCCAAGCCCTCCTGAGGTGATTAATTGTCTGTTCTCATCCAGCTTAATATACTGTGTTGTCCAAAGCTGATTCTGACCCACATCTGTGGTAAAGATGGCCTTTGTAAAGATTTGATTCATCTTATTTATAATCTTCATGGGTGTTAATCCTTGATAAGTATCCATTTGTATGGGATATTTATCTTTCCAGGTGTTTATCTCCTCTCTCCAGTCTTGAATCTTTAGCTCCAGGGCAATCTTTAACATCACTTTTAAGGCGCTCTTTGCATCAGCTACAATGGGTATATCCACCTTAATATTTCTTGATATAGAGGAGGAATCAATATCTATATGAATTATTGTTGCATTCTTAGCAAACTCACTAATTTTACCTGTTATTCTGTCATTAAAACGGGTTCCAATGGAAAAGAGAACATCACATTCACTGATTGCCCTATTGGAAGCATAATTACCATGCATGCCGATATTTCCAACATAATTCGGATGGGATGTAGAGATTGCTCCCTTACCCATAATCGTAGTAATAACAGGGAGTCCGGTTATCTCAGCGAATTTCGTCAATTCTCTACCTGCTCTTGCAATATTTACTCCTCCCCCAATAAGCAGTACGGGTTTTTTTGCCGTATTTAAAACCTCCATAACTCTTTTGATCTGTCCTCCATGGACGCTGTTATTAGGTTTATAACCCCTTATCATAATGTTTTCCGGATACTCCTCATCACCTAGGGCTTGCTGAATATCCTTGGGTATATCCACTACAACGGGGCCTGGTTTTCCTGTTCGTGCAATATAGAAGGCTTTCTTAATAATATTTCCTAAGTCCTTTCTATCTCGTACTGTTACTGCATATTTGCAGATGCTCCTTGTAATACCTACAATATCAACCTCTTGAAATGCATCATTACCAATTAAATTCGAAGGAACCTGCCCAGTAAAACACACCAGGGGTACACTGTCAAAATTAGCTGTAGCAATACCTGTAACAAGATTTGTAGCTCCTGGGCCACTTGTCACCAGACAAACTCCTACTTTGCCTGTTGATCTGGCGTAGCCGTCTGCTGCATGAACAAGCCCTTGCTCATGCCTTGGAAGGATAACATCAATTTCTTCCACCCCATAAAGAGCATCAAATAAATCAATTGCCATTCCTCCTGGATAAGCAAAGAGGGTGTCTACACCTTCTGCTTTCAATGCCTTAACAAATAATTGAGTTCCCTTAATCTCCATAACTTAATATAACCTCCTTATATAATAACTTTTTAAATTAAACTTCCTAACAGAACAAAGTGTCAGCTTGCTGACACTCTGCGCCCGAGGGGATTACGAAGCAATATACTTCCTTACTCCAAGGTGCGCATACTTCACGCAGTGATTTTTTATTTCATAGGGTCATAATTTAACACTATACAGTAACGAGAAATTTCCTATGAAATAAAAAAGCCCTAAGCTAAAGTACTTTAGCTTAGGGCGAATATGCAATCCGTGTTACCACCTAATTTCAGAAGAATATAAAATATTAATCTGCACTCTGTCAGTACGGATAATAAACCTTTACTGACAATATAAATATCAGTACGGATATTACTATCGATACCGTTTTCCTTTTAACGGTGGAAACTCCGTTGAAGTCTACTAAAGATTACTCTCGTTCGGTTCACTGCTCAGAGGCTACTTCCATATTTTAGAATAAAGATTCGCACCAACCATCTTCTCTCTGAAATCCAATCAATATGTACTACTCCTCGTCATTGCTTTTCTCTATATGCTTATTTTTTACAATATTACCATGGTATAACTTGTTCTGTCAACAATATTTTCTATTTTCGTAAATTTAATGTTGGTATTCCATTGAAAAGTGGTATAAGCTATATATAATTTCATACTATTACATATTCTGTAAAGGAGTTCATAATATGAATGTTCAATTTATTAAGGCTGAGCCTTGCCACTTGCATGACTGCAGTCTTGCTTTACAAAACTCCGAGCTGGGGAGGGTTTACTTTTCTGGAGAAGACAGTGCTGACAAGGCAATTCAAGAAGGAATTTCTAAAGGTGAAATTACCCTTGCCATCAACGAGAATAATATATGTCTTGGTTTTTTGTGGGTTATTATAAATGGCGCTTTTCATAGCTTTCCATATTTACACATTATTGCCATTAAGGAGCAATATAGAGGTACGGGAATCGGTAAGAAACTGTTGAATTATTTTGAAGAATCTTCAAAGAGCTCTAAATTATTTCTTGTTGTCGCTGATTTCAATCCCAGAGCAAAGAAATTATATGAAAGCATGGGATATATAGAGATTGGCGTTATACCCAACTTATATAAAGAGGGCGTTAATGAATGTTTCATGATGAAGGTGAATTAATATGATAAATATGGAAATAATCATATTAGTATATGAAAGGAGACATACCATGAAATCAAAAATCACATTACTAATATTGGTGTTGACTATGGTGCTATTTACTGGATGCAATAAAAATAATGCAGGCAATAAAACATCGGATAAGATAACTCCGGATGTAGTATCCACAGCATCTATTGTAAATACTAATGAAGCATTTGAGAAGGCCATTAGTTCTAGCGGCACCTGGATAATCGCACTCACAAAAGACTTAACTCTTGACAAAGATTTATTACTGGAAGGTGAATTTAAAAACGGTAAAAAGGATGATAATGGCAATGATGTTATTCAACGTAAAATTGCCCTGTATGCTCAGGACGAGGAGCGTAACATTACTGCAAGATATACTTTATCGGCACCTAAATTAACAATAACCAGTCCAAATGCAAGCATTCAGCATGGAACTTTTAAAGGCGATCTGTATGTTTCTGTAGCAAACTTCCAGTTAGTTGATGCAACTGTTGATGGTAATCTATATTTTACAACAGAGGATGCAAAGACAACCTTTACCATGGATCAAAACAGTAAGGTTACAGGTGTTCAGGAATTAAAGAAATAAATGATCGGTTGTTAAGTTCTTTATATTATAAGAGGTTGTTGCAAAATATAACAGTTTCTGCCTTTCAGGGAAGCCTGAAATTTCATGAAACTACTATTTTACAACAACCCCTTATTAATTGTTCTTATTACATGCCAAGATTTTAGCCAAGTCAATACCTTGCAATGATCCCTGATAATTAGTCATTGGAAAATCTAGAAAGAGATAATATGGATAAATATCCTAGTACTAGGGCAACTGTGGAAGCAATTACCGAGATAATCCACCAGGACATATCTGCCTGCGCCGGTACCTCAGGCAAGATTTTATCTTTAAATATCTCTGAGGTAGAACCCAGAACAAAACCAATAATCATACAATAGGTTTGATGGGGAAACTTCTTCATGGTCCATTCAATTGGCTTCGTAATTAAAAAGATACCAATCAATGTTGAGATTCCCAAGATTCCTATATAAACAATATCAAAGCCCTTAATAGCAGCAAGCATTGCATCATACATTCCAAGAACAAGAAGCATATGGGAGGTACTAATACCAGGTAGTACTAATGCCAATGCAATAATAATCCCTGTAATTAAAACCATTAGATAGTGTCCTATCCCAGTACCGGAACTTAAATCAAAATTCCCAGTAGGAATAAATCCAATGGAAATGACAGCTACTAATCCAATAAGGAAGTATATCCCAGAGGATACCTTTAAAGGAGTTTCCTTTGTCTTTGTCTTATTATATAAGGCAGGAATTCCTCCAATAACAGCTCCTAGAAAGAAAAAGGATACGGGCAGAGGAAATTTCTCTAATAACCAGGATATAACAAAGGCTAAAGAGCCTATACCAACTCCAGCTCCCACACAAAATTTAAACAAAAAAATCGTATTTGATTTAATGTCCTTAAGAAAATTACTGATTGAACCTATGAGCTTATCATATATACCCAAGAGTATTGCCATTGTTCCTCCGCTTACTCCGGGAACGCTCATGGATGAGCCGATAATAAAACCCTTTAACATTATAACAAAATCATTTCTAAATTTATTCTTCATCCTTATTTAAATACTCTGAAATCTCAGTGTATCCTTGCTCCTTTCAGTACCAGTTTTTATACAGATTACATTATAGCACCGGTAGAAATATATGTAAATAACGAATAGTTCTAAGGCTCTTATGCCACATATTATACTAACATAGATTAATTAATATATCAAATTCTCATTCTGGTTTCCTCAGCACCACTATTAATATAAAACTGCATGAGAATTCGACGGCCTCCGGCGGATGACACTCGCTACACTCGGCGCGTTTATATAATAAATATCCATTGGTTCAATACAGCATAAAATTAAAGTTTCTACAATATTTTTACAGGCGTACATAATAAAAGAGATATCACTCACTGATTTAATAATTCAGAGGCTATATCTCTTTTATTTATTGATCTTCATTTCTTACTACTCTTATAAAGCTGCATTTTAAGTAACCTTTTGCTAGGTTATATTCTATACATCTTAACTAACCTTAAGTTATTCTATTAACTTATCTACTCTAATTTAATATCAAAGTTTAATCCCGTACCATTGGAATTGTCTTCCGTAGGGAACATTGTAAACTGGAGTAAAATATCTTCCACCTGTAGCTTGATAAAATCCTGAATAAATTGGCTATTAAATATAACCTCTGCTGTATTATCTTCATAGTATTGGATGGAATAATAGGAAGAATCCAATAACTCATCCGTACCCCTATAACAGATTCTATTAACGGATTCCACCTTGTTCATATACAATTTGAAGGTTATAGCGGAACCAGTTACAGAACTAGGATTTACTTCTACCTTTCCATCTTCTGTATAAATTTGATCTAATGTGGTAAGATCAGAAGGAAATCCGTAATACCATTTTCCGTCTTCCTGCCATTTGGTAATTTCTGAATCATAGTGGGTAATAATGTGGGTTGTTAAACTGGTTAAGTCTTTTACACATATTTTTCGTGTGGTATTGTTATAATACACTATCATACCACTTACTGCACCGGAATAATAGGTATCCACAGTCTCTCCTGTATCCGTTAGGGTAATCGGAACATGATTCTCCTCATAATCCGGTCTTGAGCTATATCTACCGCTTGTATTATCTTCAAAGAAGTATACTAAATTATTAATGGTATCCACTTGTAGGAAAACTTCCATATCTTCTAAATACAATGTAAATTCCCGTTCATTTACATAGGAGGTTTCATAGCCCTCTACCATTGCATATTTATTATATAATTCTTCCAGTGTTATTATTCCATCTAGGTAAGCCTGATAATCTGCCTTTTCCTTAGCCTTTGTAGTTTCTGAATTATTTTCATCCTGTTTAAAACTTCTTATATTATTAATAGCACCCTCTTTAATAGTTTCAACAGCTTCAATGACAGGCGCTGCATTAATATTACTAATAGCATTGTCTATCATGCTATTAAAATCCTCTAATTCCCTTGCATTGAGCTTTGATTTATATAACTCGGCTTCTTCCCGAATAAGTTTGATTGCCTCTTCCCTTGCTGCCACCAATACTGGATCCTCTTCTGTAGGTGGTGTTACACTTGGAGAAGGAGAGGGGGTCGCTGTTACTGTTGGGGATGGAGATGCTGTGGGGATTGGTGTTGCTGTTGGGGTTGGTGTTGCTGTTGGAGTTGGTGGTGTCGTAGGTTCTGGTTCACTTGGAACCCCTGGATATACTGGGAAAGAAGGACCTACCGGGCTACTGCCTCCTGTACTTTCCTCTGGCTCTTCAGCTTCAGGTGTAGGAGTAAGAGTTGGCTCCACCACATATTCTATTGTTTCAATTACCTTTACTTCATTGATATCAACTTTTCTTAGTATTGCATTGTTGGTTACTTGGGAGTTTGGAGCCTTAAGAATTATTCTGATATCAGGATAATTACCTTTGATTTCAAAATTCTCATCCTCCTCTGTAAGGATTGTGATAATTGTTACAGTTTTGTCCTCTAAAGCCTTTTCTAACTGCTCCTGGTTACTTACATAGGTATGTACGCTTTTGAATTCACCTTCATTATTAATTTCTGAAGAAGGAGCTTTTATATAAAGTCTCTTATCATATTCACCTTCAGGAATTTTAAATTCTTTTTCTTGAGATGTCTTAATGATAATCTGTTCAACATCCTCATTAGCTAAAGCTTTATCAAGTTGTTTCTGATTAACAACAGTTACCTTGGTCTTACTATTGATGGTAATATTACTTGATAGTTCATAGGTCTTACCATCTGGTGTTGTGATAGTACAGGTAATAACAACATCTCCAGCCTTTAAGCCTTTAACAACACCCATCTCGTCAACAGTTGCAGTTTTCTTATTACTTGTTGTCCAAGTAAACTTGGAACCTTTAACCTTATTTCTAATGTTGATATCAACATCTTCCTTAATACCGAATGCATCTTCTGTAATCGTTAGACTAAAGTCATTCGCTGCATATGCAGTGGTGGGAACATAAATAACTGATAGTAACATTGCCATAACCAATATTTTGCTAAATAACCTTTTAATTCTCACTTTTTGCGTCCTCCTTTATTTATTTGATCAATGAACTCTCTCGTAGAATTTTATCATATTTTGTATTATAAAGTCGCATGCCAGCAGCATAATAAAAAGAAGTAGCAATCCCAATTAAAAGAATTACTACTTCTCATATTCTTATTCTTTGCATAATTTTATATACCTTCTAGACTTTTTTCTCCCATCCTAAAAAGCAACTGCTCAACCTCATTTATGTCTAGTCTGTTGTTAATTGCATAGATAAATAATACATCTCTTTTTACCTTTGGAAATAATTCGCTATGTCCTGCACATTTTAACAGGGTTTGTGTCTCTTCAAGAGTCAAGCCAAAGCCAAATGCCAGTTGAATTACCTTATCCCTCTTAGGCTCTCTTCTGCCATCAAATATTTGATATCCATATGCAGTTGCCAAGGAGGACCTTTTTATAACCTCTGCCTTCTTTATATTATATTTTTGCAGCAATTTCTCTAGGTAACTTGTTAGGGGTTTATCCAAGAACATTTTTTTATTCTTATTAATGAAATCTCCTAGGTTGTTTTCATTTTTCAGCTCAGTCATAAGTTCTTCTGTCTTTTTGTCCATGTTTTTTCTCTAACTTTCTTATGTAATATTTAGATTAGTCTAGGATCTTATTCGTTAGGGTGATTTCCGAATTATATTCCAATTTTGTAGTAAAATATTCTTCCTATAATTTATCATACAATCACTTTAATGACAATGAGGGAGTGTCCTTGCAATGAGGATAGTTGCCAGCTTCCTTTAATATATCCATAATAAGCATATCATACTCTCCTCCTGAATGTCTGCTTACTAGTTCACTCCACATTAATATTCGTTTATTTTGTTCAATGGAATTAACTTGCCAGGTCTCCTTAAGTAAATCACCATCAGCTGTCCCAATGTTATATGAGACCGATGATGAATATGACCGAAGATGATCATAAATTCTTGGTACTTTATTGTAGCTATTCCCATTAACAGAGATATCTTTCCTTCCACCCGCAGTAAATGAATCTCTCATTGAAGTAGATAGTACTCCATGCTTCGCCATTAACCATAAAGAAAATCGTTCATACTTGTTACCACTACTTCCAAAAATCTCTGGAAAAAAAGCAAGACCTTGACAGACCAAATCATGCTTTTCACTAGCACTTAATGTTGACCATAATCGTATCTTTACAGGAACTGCTTCATCAGCTGGATTGTCACCATTAACCCACCATAAAGACTCCCCTTCTTTCAAAATAGAACGAAAATAGCTAACTACGGGCTTCAATGGATCTGAAGATTTTTGAATATATTCATATTCCATTCCCATTTTACTAAAAATTGTATCTTTCTCCTCAATGTTCATATCGATTTTATATCTAGGACTATGTGTTACAGCAATGTCGCTTAAGCAATCTTGGTATCTTCTTACTTTAAACTCAATGGGTAAGCTTAGTTTACCGAAGATTAAATTAATATGAGTGACATCAGCTACTCTTGTTCCCTCTGCAACACTTCCTCCTAAGGTTGTCCATTGATCATTTTTACTCGATTTTACTTCCAGCCCATAATATTTGGCCGCAACAATATCAGGGAATTTCTGACCACTAATAATTTCAATCCTTCCCTCGAAGGGTGTTCCTATAGACACTTCATCCATAGCTTTTTTAACTTCTAATTCAAGTTTTGTTCCATCTTTAGATAAAAAGTAACTAGGCTCATTCTTTGCATGAGTATTTAATCTATCTCTTGTTTTATTACATAGATCATCAAACTGCTCTAATGATGGCACCTGATTATCTGAAATTATCACTTATCTTCCCTCCCAAAGTACAATTCCCAATTATTTTCAAGTTGTTTTGCAATATTATAAGCCAAAAGTGGTGGGACTGCATTGCCAATTAATTTATATGCATCTGATGCTGATACGCCTTTCATATCCTTAGTCTTTGGAATAATAAAATTGTAATCATCTGGAAAGGTTTGAATACGTGCACATTCTCGCACTGTAAGCCGTCTTTCAGCCAACCCTAATTTAATTTCCTCTTTATTCTTTCCACCGTGCTCTAAGGATAATCTACGAAACTCTATATTCCCGTGATGTTCCGAACGTATTGTTGGTGCAATTTTATTAAGCATTACTTCTGTTTGCCCTTGGCAATGTTTACCCATGTATTTTGCATTTGAATATACTTTCTGTGATGCATCTAACGCATACTGGGGTTCTAATAAATCACAGAATGCATCTTTGCATGTAGCATGTTTTACTAACTTTTCACCCTTTTCATTGTAAGATAGGTAATGTGTTTCTTTCGGATAAGGTGAATATTGATCATCGATATTTTCTTTAGATAGCTCAATTAATGCCTCCTTAGTTAAGGCACTCTTCTTGAATCCAAAGAAAATAACCCTCTCTCTACTTTGTGGAACTCCATATTTTGCTGCATGTAATACCTGGGCAGGTATAACTAAATACCCACCATTACAAATGCTAGAAAAATCACTCTCTATTATTTCCTTAACATTCTCTAGATTTGTTAGTCCTTTGACATTCTCAGCAACAAATACTTTTGGTTTTACTATGGCAATCACTTCACGCATCCACATATAAAGCTGACCCCTATTTTCAATAGAAGGGTTTTCTTTGTCAATTACTTTGCCATCATGTCCTTTATCCGATTTTAAACCAAGACGTTTTCCAGCAATGGAAAAATCCTGACATGGAAATCCCCCTGTAACTACATCCACATTTTCTGGAAATATCTTAATTTTGTTCTCTTTATGTATTTTAACCAAATCAACTATACTGTCTAGGTAGTACGTCTCTTTAGGGATACCTCTTTGTGAAAAATAATTAGTCCATGCAATCTTCGCATCAGGTCTAATATCATTTGCAAAAACTGTATGAAAAGATGTTTTGCCTAACCTTACCCAATTATTATCTACCTTCTTAACCTTCCAACTATTATTAATCTTCAGATTGACCATACTTTTATGTACAGTAAAATCTCCTTCAAATCCCAAATCCATACCACCGCATCCAGAGAATAGGGATAATACACTATGTCCCTTTTTATTAATGTCAGACTTATTATTATCATCTTTCTTAGTAGGTTTCACTGCTTCTGCAGGAATAAACCAAACACCACTATGCTTAATTGCACCTTCTACTCTATTCTCTTTACATAGGATTTGAACTCTACGTACTGAAATCTTCCACACTTTTGCTGCCTGATCTGCCGTTATGTATTTTATCATTATTTCCTCCAAAGTTGTGTTACTCCCTTTATGATATTCGTTTGTGCGAACAAAATCAATACTGTGCATACAGTTTTATTGGAATACATGTTACATCATCTCTTTGAGAATGCTACCTTATATTATACCACAACTTTCTTAGACTATGGACTTGCCAAAATGAACACAAGAAAAAAGCACCGACCCAGCAGCTCTTATGTCTACCAAACCGATACCTTTTATAGTGCGTCTCCAGGGGCTCGAACCCTGGACACCCTGATTAAGAGTCAGGTGCTCTACCAACTGAGCTAGAGACGCATTTATTATTTTCGAACGCAAAAGTTATTATATATAATACTTGATGAAATTGCAAGCATTTTTTTGATTTTTTTTAAAAAAAGATTATTTTAATGTAATTTTTGAATTAGGGGTAAGATTTTTCCAATATATGTCTAATCCTGCCCCTAATTTATGAATTAATTACTAATAAATTACTAAAACTAAAAACTTATTATAATCACATATTCCTTCATCAATATTGTATATATAAGGTGATGATAACTGATTATCAATAAGATCTATTTACATCCTTCTTAATTTACATTATAACAACACTACAATTTACTAATTCCTTTACAGATTAGCATTCAGTTTTTCTTGTAAAGCATTTTTAGGTAAGGCACCTACCATCGTTTCAACAGCAGTACCATTTTTAAAAATAATTAAGGTAGGAATGGACATTACACGATATTTACTTGCAATATCTGATGCTTCATCCACATTTAATTTACCAACCTTAAATCTTCCTGTGTATTCCTCTGCCAGTTCTGTTATTATAGGACTTATCATCTTACATGGACCACACCAGTCAGCATAAAAATCTACTAATACAGGCATGTCCGATTCCAAAGCCTCTTTTTGAAAATTTGCACTTGTAAATTGAAAAGCCATTGCTATTCCTCCTTCTTTTAGTTAACTGCTAATTTCAAATATTAGCATGCCACTACTTTATCTTAATTATTAGTATCTCTATTCATTCCTTTATTATGGATTAATAATAGCATAATAATTAGTTACAATAAATAACTTATTTCTTTTTCTTTTTTTTCACTGCTTTGTTTAGAATACCTTCCACTTCGTCCCAAGAGGATTTCATTTTAAATATTTTTCGGTCTAAATTCCGGTTTGCTCCTGTAAATTTAGCTATTTTGAACTTCCAACTCTTTTTCATCCTGGTACCTTCCCATCTGTTTTTATTATTTTATGATATGAAGGTTGATTTAGCACCCAATTTCATTATTTATTCTATAGGATTAGCTTGTCAAAGGTATTCCTCAAGCATGGCTTCCTCAATTTGCACATATACAAGCTTGTCCTGGGTGATGTAGAAGCATATTTAATTTGCAACTGTTATGAAGCCGTTGGTAATTAGGTCCTGTATCTAACTGCGATGAGCCACCAGTCTTTGTATTGGATTTCCTTTTGCAACAAATTTCTCTTCGTATTCTGTCATTACATTACCCTCTAGATATAGGCTGTTATGCAAATCAAAAGTGACTTCTTTCAGTTCCCAGCCAGCAAGCTTTACTTCTTCTAAGGAAAAATCAAACAAATCCCTATTATCTGTCTTAAATATTACTTCGCCTTCTTTTTTTAAGCATCCGTCATAGCGTTTAAAGAATTCCTTGGATGTTAACCTTCTCTTTGCATGTCTATCCTTTGGCCAAGGATCAGAGAAATTAAGATAAATACGTGATAGTTCATCGGGTCCAAATATATTCTCCAGATAGTCTGCATCAAAACGAATGAAATACAGATTTGCAAGCTCTACATCCTTTCTTTTTTCTAATGCCCGTAGTAGGACGCTGGAATATTTCTCAATGCCTATATAATTTATATCCGGATTCGTAGTAGCTAGCTCCATAATAAATTTTCCCTTGCCCATTCCTATCTCAACATGAATGGGATTATCATTACCAAAAAGGGAACTCCACTTACCTTTATATTGTTCTGGCTCATGGACAACATAGTCATTTGTTGCTACTGTTTCCCTAGAACCTTTGATATTTCTAAGTCTCATTGGTTTCTCCTTGCTATTTTCTTTCTTTTTTATTTATTATAGTTATTCTATATAGATTCGTCAA
Source organism: Bacillota bacterium (assembly GCA_023443625.1). The sequence continues at coordinate 55,604 of JAEZTQ010000024.1, forward strand.
TTATTCAACGTCTATGTTTTAGATAGAAACCCTACAAAGCCTCTATTTTTGCATAGTGCTGGAAATTCCTTCTCCATCACAATCTTTACATAGAGAATTGGCTTTAATCTTACTTCATGAAAAAACTCATTTTATCATACTAACAGTACATGCCTTCCCTTTGAGTTAATTTGTGCCGAAGATCACGCAGGCACAAACTTCTAGGTGTGAATTATGCTTTTCAATAATTCACCCTAAATTCTTTTAGTTTTTTCAGTTCCGCTATTCCAAATAAAAGTTCCTTGTAGTATACTATTGTAGTATTCATAAGAAACTCATTATAGTTAATCAAGGTTTGGAGGTTTTGTTAGATGAAGGTTATAGCATTAAATGGTAGCCCAAAACCAAGAGGCAATACATACTTATCACTTAAAACAGTTTGCGATGAACTTGAGCTTCATAATATCGAAACTGAAATTATACAGGTTGGAAATATGGAATTAAAGGGGTGTATTTCCTGTAATCAATGCTCGGAGGGTCATTGCAAATTCTCCGATGATACTTTTCGTGAAATTGTAAATAAAATTTACGCTGCTGATGGCTTAATTTTAGGCAGCCCTGTGTATTATGCTAGTATTGCCGGTACCATGAAGAATTTTCTTGACCGTACTTTTTATCCTAGTCGGGGAAGAATGAGACTTAAAGTTGGTGCTGCAGTGGCTGTACTTAGAAGATCTGGCGGTGTAACAACCTTTGACCAGCTTAATCATTATTTCTTAATTTCTGAAATGATGGTAGCACCCTCCTATTACTGGAATGCAATTCATGGTGCTATTCCCGATCAGGTACTAGAGGATGCAGAAGGGATCTCTGTATTAAGGAACTTAGCAGTTAACATGGCATGGATGTTAAAAATTAAAGACTATAGCAAAGAATCCTATCCATTGCCTGATCAAGTTAAAAGATCCTATACTAATTTTATTCGATAAGCCTATAATTTTTACATAGCTGCCCTTTGATTTTGTAAAAGAACAGATTATTTTTTATGTTATAGGATGCATTTTCCCATAACATAAAAAATCCCTATCGGGCTATAATAAAAGAGATGTGATTTTATGGTATTTGATATGTGTTTTGTGTATTAGGAGGTTTTATGAAGAAATATCAAAATGCTTTATTAGGCATTATTTTAGTAATATCTTTACTTCTATCAGGGACAACCCCTGTTATGGCAACTACAACAGATAATGAACAAATTGATTGGCCTAAAGGTCCCAGTGTTTTTGCGGAAGCAGCTATCGTAATGGAAGCCTCAACAGGACTAGTGCTATATAGCAAGAATATGAATGACCAGCATTATCCTGCAAGTATTACTAAGATTTTAACAGTATTACTAGCACTAGAACATTCTTCCTTAGGCGAGGTTGTTACCTTTTCTGAAAATGCAGTCTATGATGTTGAGGCTGATAGCAGCAGAATATGGGTGGATGTGGGCGAGCAAATGACTATGCAACAGTGTCTTTACGCCATTCTATTAGATTCTGCCAATGATGTCTCTTATGGTGTAGCAGAGCATATTGCCGGTAGTATAGAGAATTTTGCTAAAATGATGAATGAAAAGGCCAAAAGTTTAGGCTGTAAGAATTCAAATTTTGTAAATCCTCATGGTCTTCCAGACAAAAATCACTATACCTCAGCCTATGACATGGCTCTAATAACCAGGGAAGCAATGAAAAATGAGACTTTTGCTAAAATCTTTGGAACACGTACCTATCAATTGCCTCCTACCAATAAGCAGGTGGAGACCAGATATTGGAATAATCATCATAAATTTATTTTGAAAGATACCTATCATTATGATGATTGTATTGGTGGAAAAACCGGCTTTACTAATGCTGCTCGTTATACCCTTTCCTCTGTGGCAAAAAGAGGCGATTTAGAACTAATCTGCATAATAATGAAAGATCAAGTTGGTGGAAATCAATATATCGATACACAGAAACTCTTTGACTTTGGATTTGATAATTATTCCATCTATCCTATTGCTGATTTGGAAGATACCTCTGCCCTAAGTGAATCACCACTATTTACCCGGTATAATTCCTTATTAAGCAAAACCAAATCTCCTATTACAACAGATGATAATGGTTTTTTAGTATTGCCCAATACAGCTTCTTTTAAGGATGCACAAAAGGAGGTAATCTTCTTCCCCTCTGATACAGATGCCCCTAATGATGAATTATCCAGTGAATTAGACACAAAAATTATTGGTAAAATATCTTATACTTATGATGGGAAATATGTGGGCGGTGCCGATATCCTATACAATCAAGAGGAGATTCAACCTTTAATTCCCGTGCAAAATTCCGACTCTCCCCTTCCTATAGTTTCTCAACCAGGTACCATACCTGAAGAGACTAATATTGAGGAGGAAGGCGGAAGTCTACGCCCCATTATCATTGGAGTTATAGTTGGATTAATTGTAGTAACTGTGGGTGTATATTATGTATTTATAGAACGACCTAGACTAAAACGTAGAAATGCCTATTATAAAAAAAGAGCTCTCAGAAAATTATACAAAGACGATGATTTCATAAATCTATAGTTTTTAGCAGCTGGAAATGAAGAAATTTCATTTCCAGTTTTATTATCTAAAAATGATTATTTTCATAATACTCATAACTAGTTCATAGGTAAACGAATCGTAAATTTAGTGCCTACCATCAACTTGCTTTCCATTGTTATGGTACCATTATAATATCCTACTATATGTTTAACAATGGATAAACCTAGGCCAGTACCGCCCATTTTTTTGCTTCTGCCTTTGTCAACCCGGTAAAAACGTTCAAATACTCTTTCCTTTGCTTCCTCAGGAATACCAACCCCTGTATCTTCAATAATTATTATAATCTCTTTGGCTTCTGAAAAAACTGTTATATTGACCATTCCTTGGGGCTTATTATATAGAATTGCGTTGGTTAACAAATTACTGATTAGGGCTCGTATCTGCTGTTCATTCGCTCTTAGACTAAGGGGCTTACAACTCATTTTTAATGCAACCTGATATTCCTTAGCTAAAGGCTGTAAGGACTTGCAGACTTCCTTCACTAAAGGACAGATTCTAACCTCTGACAATATTACTTCTGCCTCTTTTGTCTCCAAACGGGAAATCATTAATATGTCATTAATCAAATTTGTCATATTGAGGGTTTCCTTCTTAATTCTAGCCAGAAAATCCTTTTTCATATTTTCATTGGTTGCCATATCATTTTCTAATAATTCAATATAACCCCGTACTGAAGTAAGAGGAGTCTTTAATTCATGGGAGGCATTAGAGAAGAATTCCTGCCTGACCATTCTTTCAAATTCCCGCTGGTTCATGGATTCTTTAACAGCCTTTGACATCTGCATGGTAGTTTCTGCAATCACATTCATTTCATCATATTTATAATGCTTAAAACTAAACTCTGGTTTATCTTCTTTTAGCTTATGCATCTCTTCTGCTATCTCCATAAGAGGTTTTGATATAGACTGGGAAAAACGATTAGCTAAAATCAAGGATACAACCAAAGTAAGCCCTATGCTTGCTAATATTGCAGGGACTAAGGTCCAGAGATATTGTTCAATACCAGCAAAAGGAACAGCTATTCGCACAATATATTTGCCATTTTCAGATAAGCATGCCACATAGAGCATGGATTCTCTTAAGGTTTCCGATTTTCTAGTAGCATACCCTATTCCAGTATTTATAGCTTCTCTCACTTCTTCCCGGTCTAAGTGATTTTTCATACTTTCATTATCTATAACATAACTATCTGCTACCACTTTTCCCTTTAAATCAATTATTGTAAATCGGGTACTTTCATTTCCCTTAATTTCTTTTAGAGAATCTAGCTGTATTTTTAATTCTTCCTTATAATTTAATCCATGATCAGCAATACGCACAGAATAAAGCATATCCTTTACTGTTTTATCAAGAAGGATATTACTAATAACGGCACTAAAAATACTACCGCTTAGTATAAGTGCCAAGGATAATACCAGTATAAATCTTTGGAAAATTGCTCTTTTCATAATCGCCCTCTCCCAGCTTACCTTTTGTTATTATCTTACAAAGCGATAACCTACACTTCGTACTGTCTTTATGCTATCTATTCCTACATTGCCTAACTTCTGTCGCAAGGTACGAATATGACTATCTAAAGTTCTCGTTTCACCGTCATAATCATATCCCCATATTTGATTGAGTAGCTCATCTCTGTTAACCACCCGTGATTCATGTTCAATCAAATATAATAGTAGTTCATATTCTTTATATGTTAATTCTACCAGCATACCCTCATTTCTTACTTCTCGGGTCTGTGTATTTATGATTACGGTTTTAATGGTGATATAATTTGGATTGTCTTCCTTAAGAGACCTGCGCAGTAATGATCGTATTCTAGCAGCCAGCTCCAATACCCCAAAGGGTTTGGTTATATAATCATCGGCACCCACATCTAGTCCCATAACCTTATCTAACTCCTTATCCTTAGCTGTTAAACATATGACAGGGGTATCCTTAAGCTGATTATCCTGTCTCAGTAAACGTATGGCTGATAGTCCATCCATTCCCGGCAGCATAAGGTCAAATATGGCTAAATCCGGTTTATCTTCTTTCATATCTAGTAATGCTGGCTCCGCTGCTTCATAGGCTTTAATACGGTATCCAAAGCCTTCTAAGGCAACTTTTAGAAGTTCACGGATACTTTCATCATCCTCGATAACATATATTTTATCCAAATGGTTATCCCCCTCCCATTTATAATATTCTGATGTTATTTACTGATCCAGTTTCATGAAACACTGCCCATTCACATATATTTACAGCATGGTCACCAATACGCTCAAAATATTTTGCTATCATTAAGATGTCAACACACTGGTCAACATGTTCATTGGATGTACGAAGGAGTGAAGCAACCTCTTCCTTTACTTTATCAAATAACTCATCGACAACATCGTCTCTCTTTTCAACTTCTTTTGCCTGCTCCATATTGAGGCTGATAAAAGCCTCTACCGCATCACGTACCATGGTCTTTGCTACTTTACCCATCTCTGGAATATGCTTAACTAGATTATAGATTTGATCTCTCTTCTCTCTAATAATTAGCTCCGCAATATCTGCAGCATGGTCACCAATACGTTCCATGTCTGTAACTACCTTAAGTGCAGCGGTAACAATCCTTAAGTCCCTTGCAACCGGCTGTTGTTTTAATATCAGGGATAAGCATCTTGCTTCAATTGTCTTTTCTATATCATTAATGGTACGATCTCCTTGGATTATCTCATTGGCTATCTCTTCATCCTGTGTTTCAAATGCCTCCAAGGTTCTATCTATCGCAACTTCTATTTTGTTTCCCATTTCACTTAAATTATCTCTTAATAGTTGTAATTCATGTTCAAAACTTAATCTAGCAGTCATATAAATCCTCCATTCTGGTAAAGCATTTCCAACAATTTAATTATAGTAGATGATAAAGACAGTGTCAAATTCTCATGCTGATTTCATCAGCACAACTATTAATATAAACCTCCATGAGAATTCCATAGCCTCCGGTAGATGCACACTCACTACCCTCGGCGCATTTATATAATAAACACTAAATCATCCAAATCTTCCAGTTATATAATCTTCTGTACGCTTATGAACAGGTCTTGTAAATAAAGTGTCTGTAGCCGCATACTCAATTACTTCTCCAACTAAGAAGAATGCGGTATAGTCGGAAATACGAGCTGCCTGTTGCATATTATGTGTAACTATGGCAACAGTATATTTTTCTTTTAGCTCAGACATTAAATCCTCAATTTTTAGTGTGGATATTGGGTCAAGAGCAGAAGTTGGTTCATCCATTAAGATTACTTCCGGTTCTACTGCCAAAGCTCTTGCAATACATAGTCTCTGTTGTTGACCACCGGACAAACTCAAAGCAGATTTTTTTAATCTATCTTTAACCTCATCAAAAAGAGCTGCCCCCTTTAAGCTCACCTCAACTATCTCATCCAGTTTAGCCTTAGACTTAATACCATGGATTCTTGGCCCATAGGCAATATTATCATAGATTGACATGGGAAAGGGGTTGGGCTGTTGAAATACCATTCCTATCTTTTTGCGTAATAAAGTAGTATCTACTCTGGGGTCATAAATATTTTCACCATCCAGCATTACTAGTCCTTCTATCTTAACTCCAGATACTAAGTCATTCATTCTATTTATGGTTTTTAAATAAGTAGACTTACCACAACCTGAAGGTCCAATAAATGCCGTTATTGCCTTTTCTTTTATATTCATATTTACATTTTTTAATGCATGATTTGTTCCATAATGCAAATTAAGATCCTTTGTAATAATTTTATCCTTGTTCATAAATCCTCCATCTATGTGCAAAGCACATGCGTCTATTTTCCTAAAAACACTATTTTTTAACATGTACTTATTCTTTATATGTCAACCTTTTTGCGATTACTTATTCACGTTAAACTTACGAGACAAATATTTTGTTAGCATGTTAATACCAAATACAATAATTAATAGGACTAGCGCTATACCGAAGGCGTCATCATATTTTGCTTTCTCCATACTAAGGAACAATTGAATAGTTAAGGTTCCTCCAGGTTGTCTAATCTTTTGTATTAACCCTTCCCCATACTGCCCTAGACTAGGCAGTAAGTAGCCACTACCTGCTGTAAATATTAAGGCAGCTGACTCACCAACAATACGTCCTATGGCTAAGATGATACCCGTGATGATACCCGGCATGGCAGATGGTAATAAAATGGTTCTAATCATATACCATTTGGTAGCACCAATTCCAAGTGCCCCGCTACGATAACTGCTTGGTACTGTTTTTAAGGCTTCTTGCGTGTTTCTAGTAATTAAGGGAAGTACCATAATTGCCAAGGTTAATGAACCAGTTAAAATAGAATAGCTCAATTTTAAAGTGATACCAAAGAATACATATCCAAACAAACCAAAGATTATGGATGGGATTCCTGCCAAGGTTTCCGTTGTAAATTCCACTAGTCTAACAAACTTCCCTGGCTTTGCATATTCATTCAGATATATCGCTGCCCCTACTCCAAAGGGAACGGATATGATTAGAGTAATGAGAATAATATATATAGTATTAACTATATTACCCGCAATTCCCGAAGTTCCCTTAATGGCACTGGGAACGGATGTAAGAAACCTCCAATTAATAGACGCTATACCCCTAAAGGTTACATATCCTACAATACCTGCCAATATTATTATAGAGATGGAAGAACAGAAGTATATGATAAAATAAGCCAAACCATCTAAGGGTCTAGAACGTTTTGAGTAAATACTTTTAGCTGTCATCACGATTTCTTCCTCCCTTCATTATGCGGTTAAGGACTAAATTTATAATTACAATAAAGATAAAGAGTACAAGCCCAATGGTAAATAGTACATCCTTATGTGTTCCCGATGCATATGACATCTCACTTACAACGGCTGTTGTCAAGAAACGAACGGAATTAAAGGGCAGGGGCAGATTGGCACCATTACCAGCTACTAAGCTAATGGCCATGGCTTCTCCAATGGCTCTTCCCACTCCAAGGACTATAGCAGTTACAATACCTGATTTTGCTGCCGGAATAATTACTTTAAAGATGGTCTGGATATGAGTAGCGCCCAAGGCCAAAGAGGCCTGCTTATAATGAACTGGAACAGCTCTTAATGCAACCTCACTTATATTAATTACTGTTGGAAGAATCATTATTGTTAATACTAATACAGCAGAAATGAGATTTGATCCTCCTGTAAATTGATGATTTGGAGAATCCTTAAAAAGAAATAATTCAATTTTATAAATAAATGGATTTAATATTAATATTCCTAGTAAACCATATACCACAGAGGGGATACCTGCCAATAACTCAACCGCTGGTCGTACAATGCCTGCTAATGATTTTGGCGCAGTTTCTGCTAGGAAAACAGCTGTCATTACACCAATAGGTACACCAATTAAAATTGCCAGAGCAGTACCAACAATGGAGGTTAGAATAACATATAAGATCCCATAGCTAGGATTAGCCGCACTTGGCTTCCATACTGTTCCAAATAATATCTCTTTTATACCAACATCAAATATCGCAGGTGTTCCACTAATTATCATATATAAGGAAATTGAAAATACCGCTATTATTGCAAAAAAAGCACATGCAATAAATACAAAGGAAGCAATTTTTTCAATACTGTTTTTCGTTTTAAAATTACCTACTATAGAAAAACTCTTTTCACTCATGGGGAATATCTCCTTAATTATACTTATAAATAAGTTCTAGGAAGAAACATCCATCACGGATGTTCCTTCCTTAAAGAACTGCTATAATATTTATTCCGGTAAAATCAATCCTACACTCTTAATTAGTTCCTTACCTTCATCAGATTTTATATAATCAAAGAAAGCTTTTACTAATTCATTTTGTTCAGAGAGATCTCCTTTTGTTGCCATTACGAAGGGTCTGCTTAGTATGAAGGTTCCTGCCTTGATATTCTCTTCGGTAGCCTCAACACCATCAATATTGATTGGAATAACTGAATTATCACTTATAACATCTAAGGATACATAGCCGATAGCGCCTGGTGTGGATGCAACCTTTGCTAGTACTCCACCTGTACTGTTAATTTCATTTGAGTACTTGCCTAAATCTTCTATATCAAGTAACTCTTCAAAAGCACCTCTTGTACCCGAACCGGATTCTCTACCGATTACTACGATTGGCTGATCTGAACCACCAAGGTCTTTCCAATTAATTATCTCACCCTTAAAAACTTGTATTAACTGATCTTTACTAAGATTATTTACAGTGTTGGCTTTGTCTACTATTACAGCGATACCATCTATTGCAACGATATTCTCCACTGCTCCAGCGCTTATTTCTTCCTCTTTTAATTTTCTTGAGGAATTACCTATATCTATAGTTCCTGAATTTAAAGCTTCTATTCCAGCACTTGATCCTGTAAACTCTGGTGATATCTTTACATTCCTATGTTTAATCATAAAAGCTTCTGCTAATGCATTGGATAGCTTCTCCATAGAAGTTGATCCTGCCATGGTAATTGCTCCACTTAACTCTTTAACAGTAGTGCCTGTGTCACCTTTTTCCTTACCAGTAGTATCTGTGTTACCTTTTTCCTTATTAGAGCATGCACTTAATGTTCCTACAATAAAAATACTTAATATAAGTAATGTTATTAACTTTCTTAGGAATTTGTTCATTTTATATCCTCCTTATTCTCCTTCTTCTTTTCATTTATTCTTTACAATACTAAAATAACATTTCTTTTTAATAGTAAAAACCATAGCTTTGTTCTTTTTTTGTAAAATCTACGTGAAATCACTATATTTTTATTATTTTTCTTATATCAACTCCATATTATACACATGGAAAAAGATTATTTGCTTGCTGATACTTCGCCGAGCACCTTCTGCCGTAAGCAGATAAAACTAATGGTTCGAGTGCGCATCCAAAGGATCGCATTTTTGTTCAAAAGAACTTTAATTTCATATTCCACAAAAAAAGATGTTCCAGCCTTACCTATACATGGTAACTGGAACATCTTCCTATTGTATTAACGTGCCTGGCGGGATTCGAACCCACGGCCTTCCGCTTAGGAGGCGGGGGTGCTATTATCAGAAAACCCTTTGTATATCAAGGGTTTAGTGGCGTTTTTGTTTCAGAATTTTCGCTTTTACTACCAGTTATACTACCAGTTGTTTTGTAGTGTTCGGTCAAGTAGGTAGCCATGGATGCAGTTGAAGCCTGTTTGCGAATGCGGGACAGGTGGGTGTAAATCTTGTAGGTGACTTCTTCGTCGCCATGGCCCATCCATTCGGCGGTGGTTTTCATGTCTACTCCTGCATCAAAGCACATGGTGCAAA
>JAEZTQ010000037.1 GCA_023443625.1 Bacillota bacterium
ACAGGATTGTATTATGCCAAGGCAAGATATTATAATCCTAGTATAGGTAGATTTATTAGTGAGGACAGTTATGAGGGAAATATAAATACCCTCATGAGTCTAAACCTTTATATCTACTGCCACAATACTGATCTAAGCGGCCATAAGGTTAAATGGAATCAATGGGATAATCTAATAGGTGCTTTTATCAAAACTGGCTGGGAAATAACAAAAGGTAGAATGTTCCCTACGGACCCTGTAAGCGGATGGAAAAACTTTAAAGCAATGAAAGAGTTGTTTGAAGGAGTTATTTCTGGTGAAATTACTCTGAAAGATCTTGCAGATATGGGTATTAATGCTGCTATTATGGTATGTTTTAATTGTAAGAGATAGCGAAAAATGGTATAATATAGGGTAAAAAATAATTAAAATAAAATAAAACCAAACGCTTGTAAGATGGAACCTAACTATATGAAGAAAAATCTATAAGCATACAGTGTTCAGGAGGTACAGAGTGGAGATTAGTAAAGATTTATTAAAAGCCATAAAACAAGCTCAAGAAGGAAGAGAAGAAGGTTTTAATAAGATTTATTCAGCTACTTATAATTTCGTTTATTTTAGATCTAAAACAATAATGAAGACGGATGATGAAGCATGGGATCTACTTCAAGAAGTTTATATTGTAGCGTATAAGTCCATTTCAAAGCTTGAAAAACCTGAGAACTTGTATGCCTGGTTAGGAGGCATTGCATACAATTTGGGGATGAGGGCATATAGAAATAAGAAGGAAGTTCTTCTGGATGAAGAGAGAGCAGGCATTTTCAATGAAATACAATCAGTAGATAAAGATATACAACCAGAGATGGTAATCGAAGACAAACAGACCAGTAATATTGTTAAAGAGCTAATTGATCTGCTACCTCCATTACAAAAAGCAGCAGTTATAGCTTATTACTACGATGAAATGAGCGTTGGTGATATTGCTGAAAAGTTTGAGTGTAGCACAGGTACAATAAAAAGCCGTTTAAATTATGCCAGACAGTTTCTAAAAAAAGCAGTTGACGAAAGAGAAAAGAAAGATGGGATTAAGCTGCATTCGGTTACAATTCCGACAATTCTTATGGCTTTACATATGCTATCGGAAGAATCAATGGTATCTGCACAGACAGCACAAACGGCATACAATGGGATATGTTCAAGTATCGGAATAGAATCAACGGCATTAACTACAGTTGTAAATATTAGTACAGTAGGATCAGGAGCCCAAGCTGCTGGCACCGCGACAAAAGCAACTGGATTAATTGCTAAATTTACTGCTGCTAGCATTGGAACAAAAACAGTAATTATTGGATCAACGGTAGTCATTGGTATCTCATCGGCAATCGGTGGAGTAATGATAAATAAATTTAAAGATACTAAACCAGTTGAAAGCATGGTTACTACAATAGAAGCTACACCTACACCAGAAATACTAAAAGAAAAGGAAGTTATGCCAACAGTCCAGCCAGAATTAACAGAACCGATATCGGTTCCAAAGGAAGACGGAAAAGAGTATTCAACGGTTTATGATGAACTAAAAAAATATCTTATGAGTTATGATAAAGAGAGTGACCTTGAACGTTATGAGCAGTACAAATATTCAGAATACTTTATTTATGACTGGAATAATAATGAGCCACCTGTACTAATTATTAGAGATATTTACAATAAAGTAGCTTGTAAATATAGCATACAATACATTGATAGCATAGATGATATAAAAAGGAATGAAATGGATGAAGGAGCTATTGATTCTGTCTGCTATATAAAGGATAACGGCTTTGTAGAAGTTGTAGATGACTATGATGATTCTGATACTTTAAACGAATATGAAGGACATGCAGCTTATTTTTACAAAGATATAAACGGAACTAGTATAGAGATGGAAGAATTGTGGTTTTGGTATAAAAGCAATGACAAAACATACTTTCTTAATCTTGATGAGTATAAGAAAAGTCGAGCAGAAGTGGAGAGCCTAGAGCTTATAAAATGGTATTCGATAGATGATTTATCACCATTTAAATAAGTTTATAATTAATAAAACCAAATGCGTTCTAAGTGGAACTATATAATATATAGAGATAAACACATCTAATAATAGGGAGGATATATTTTATGGGTTAAGGACTATATGAATTTAAAGAAAAATAAGTATTCACTATGATAAACCTAATGGAGGAAGAGGAAATGAAAAAACAAAGGAATTTAGTGAGCAAATTGATAGCTATGTTAGTGTTTAGTGTGATAGTAATAAATGCTTGTCTTAGTGAAGTAACAGCTAAAGCAGCTACAATATATGAGTTATCAGCAAGTGAAATTAATATAGCAGTTGGCAGAAGTCAAATACTACGAATAAGTGGTTTAAATACTCCAAATTCTGTTGTATGGTCAGTAGAAGATAAAACAATTGCCACGGTATCTAATGGGACAGTAAAAGGTGTCAAAATTGGAGATACTGTTGTCACTGCGAAGATTGGTAAAGTAAAACTAAAATGCAAAGTACATGTAAAATGGCCAAATCAAGATAGCCTTCCCTACATGAAAAACATATCAATCTCATTACCTACAGATGAAGTAGTAAATCGGCTTATTGGTGGACAAGGTGCTTCATGGAAAGTAGATAAAAATCAATTTGTATATATGATACAAAATAACAATGAATTTCCTGTAACAATAAAAGCACAAAGATATTTTATGGGAAAAAATTATCATGATGCAGGATATGGAAATCCAGTATCTATAACTATCCCAGCTAATGATTATGAGTTCTTAATATTTGATGATACGAACAAGCCTGAAAATATAAGTTCAAGTGGATATTATATTATAAGTGTAAAAAAATCTAAAACTAAATTTATTGAAACAAAGATTACAGTTAGTGATAAGAAACTAGATGAAGAAAATGAACTTGCAACTGCGCCTATAAAACTTACCGTAAAAAACTCTACTGGCAAAGAAGTTAAAAAGTTTAAAGCCTACGTTGTATATTATGATAAATATTCAAGTTATTGTCTTGGTGTTGATAAAATAACTGGCAAGCTAAAAAAAGGAACAAATGAGTTTACTACTAATCCAAGCAAATATAGTGGAACAGCCGAGGATTTTAAAGATGCATATTATAAAATATATTATAATGCATATTAATCACTAATCAGGAAGGGTAATAAGAGAAAGATTCAAATAACAGTAACCACTGGATTAGGAGTAGATCCTAATAAGATTTCACAAATATCATTTGTTGCTGGTGAATAATATTACTAAACAATAGGGGCTATTTCTCAACTATCAATTAACAAGTTAGTTTTGAAACAGCCCCTTAGCTATAATAAAAAAAATAATATCAAAAATATAAAACCAACTCTTTATTAGATGGAACATATTAGTATAACAATACTTTTAGAAAATGAGGAGGCATCAATGAAAAAGATATCATTACGGATATTTATTGCTATATCTTTAGCAATTCTATTGACAGCAAACACCGTAACATTCCATGTGAAGGCTGAGGTAGTTAGTGATTTAAATACTATCACGCAAAATACCGAAATTAAAAGGACCACCGAAAAGAGAGAATTAATAACTAGGACAGTAAAGACTCAGAAAGAATTAACAACAGCACTAAAAAGTTCTACAGTTGATATTATTGTTATTAAGCCTACTAAGGCAACTAAATTATCTATTCCATCAGGAACATATAAAAAAGAATTAATTGTATATCAAGCCTATACTACTTTGATCAATAATGGTGTATTCCAAAATTCAAAGATAATTGTAACGAATCAATATCAAATAGATAAGGCAGTTAAGACGAAGAATATTAAAGTAATACATGTAAAAACATCAAAGAAGTATAAGTTATCATTTCCAATAGGTTCGAAGAAGACAGAGTTATTTATTGAAGCACCTAACTGTAATGTTATCAATTCTAGCAAATGGAAAAATATCATTATTCAGAACATGGGTAACTCTACATGGACTGAAAATGCAGAAGATAATAGCATTATTGTGTCAGGTAATATAAAGGCTATTGTTGTAGACAAAGATTCCATTATAAAAACCTTGTTAATCAACCAGCCTAATATCAATAATTCAATAATTAATATTAAGGTTGATGGAACAATAAAAGAAGTTAATTTAGAGACAGTAGCTGAAATCAATTTATCAGGTAAAAATACAGATAGCTTTATAGCAAATATTTCAAACAAAACAAGTGGAACCGCCATAATTTGTATTGGGAACAATGAATTAAAAGTGCAGCCTGTAATAACAGCAACTCCTACTCAAACCCCAGTAACTCCACAACCAACAGAAACTCCAACGGTTCCGACAACCCCAACAGTACCAACAGTACCTGTTCATACTCATACCTATGTGGGAGTTGTAACAGCACCAGCAAAATGTACTAAAGATGGTGTTAAAACATATACTTGTGCTTTAGATGGTAATTCATATACTGAAGTAATTCCTGCAACAGGGCACACTCCTGGCGAATGGGAAGTAATAAAAGCAGCTACATACAATACAACAGGAATAAGAGTTAAAAAATGTACAGTATGCGAGGAAACTCTTGCAACAGAAACAACTCCTGTGGTTGCTCATACACATGATTATATAGGTACAGTAACAACACCAGCAACATGTACTAAAGATGGTATTAAAACTTATACATGTTCTATTTGCGGTGATAGTTATACTGAAGTAATTCCAAAGATTGTTTCAGAGACTCCTTCTGAACCTGCTGTTTATACTGTAGCTATTGAGTCTACTGATGGCAAAACCCCATCAAGCGTAACAGGTAGAGACAGATTAGATTTAGCAACTGAAGTTTTCAATAAAGTTAATGAACTAAGAGCTTCTTTAGGTCTTAATGAATTAATTTGGGATACGACAATGGATGACTATACACAATTAAGGGCAGCCGAAACATCTTTGAAATTTAGCCATGAAAGACCTAATGGTGAACGCGGTTATCAAATGCATGATAAAATTACTTCAGAAAATCTTGCTGTAGGTTATGAAACAGCAGATGAGGTAATGGCAGGATGGACAGCTTCTTCTTCTCACTATAGTGCAATGATTAATCCTGATTACGATAGTATTGCTGTAGGATGTTTTGAAAAACAAATTGTTGATTCAAACGGTATTCCTACAGGAGAGTATTATACCGCATGGGTTCAATTATTCCATGATAATGAAGGCGGAATACTTACTAAATGTGATGCAGTTTTAGAAACGTTGACTATTCCTAAGCTTCCACAAGTTCATACTCACGCATATACTAGTAAAATTACTACTGAGGCTACATGTACAATAAATGGTGTAATAACTTATACTTGTACAGCTGGTGATCATACTTATACTGAAGTTATTCCTAAAACAAGTCATGATGAAGGTAAATGGTATGAACAAAAAGCTGCAGCAACTAGAAATGGTGTTAAAGTAAGAGCATGTACTGTGTGTGGAGCAATATTAGAATCATCAGTAATTCCTAAATTAACTGATGAAGTTCATACGCATAGTTACACAAGCACAATAACAACTCCAGCTACATGTACTAATGAAGGAGTAACAACTTATACTTGTACAGCTGGAGACCATACTTATACTGAAAGTTTTCCAAAACTTTCACATATTCCTGGTGACTGGGAAGTAGTTACTGAACCAACAAATACGACTAAAGGTCTTAAGGTACAAAAATGTACTGTTGGTGGAGAAATCCTAGATACTGAAGAAATTCCTATGTTGGAAGTAGAAGATAAAGAAACCGTTAATGGTCATGAATTAGTTACAGTGACTATTGACCTTGGAAATGGTCAAACCAAAGAAGTTAAAGGTTATTACGACTATGCTATGGCACAAGAGGTTTTTAAAAAACTTAATGAATTAAGGATCAGTAAAGGTTTAAGTCAACTAAACTGGCATAGTGGAATGACTACTTCTGCTGATATTAGAGCAGGAGAGCTTACTGTTAAATTTGATCATTGGAGACCTAACGGAGAATACTGTTACTATATTCATGATGATATGTCTAGTGAAAATGTCGCTATGGGTTATACTTCTGCATCAGATGTTATGGTTGGCTGGATTAATTCCCTATCACATTATAATGCAATGATTAAATCTGATTATAAGAGTGTTTCTATTAGTTGTTTTATGTACGAAACAATTCCAGGGCAGTATATCGGATATTGGTCAATGCTATTCTCAAAAAAATAGGTAATAGAAAATAAACAATATTGCAAGAGAGAAACACTCTAAGGGGACAGAATTCAAAATATTCATTTGAATTCTGTCCCCTTAGAGTGTGAAGAAATATCCAAGATACTATAGTACAATTTTCCGAATTAAGCACAGAAATATTGTGGCTTGTTAATAAGGATATAATCTTGATAGTATTAGGTATAATTTATGAGATCAAAATAATCGGAATAAATTAGTATTCTTTATAAAATCTAAGGCACAAGATAGGAGGAAGAAATATAATGAGTGTGAAAAAATTGAGTTCAGGAAAAAAAGATACCAGAGCCAGAGTAGAGCTAGTTCCCAAGCATATTATCTGGAAGCAGGGAGAGATAGAGAATGAGCAGGTTCTATTAGAAGAAAGAAGTAACCAAATCTCCTTGGAACCGAAGAACCCTTTTATTATGAAAAGCACAAAGGACAAGGCTACAATCCTACTGGATTTCGGTTTTGAAATTCATGGAGGACTTCGTATTCAGGTTTGGAATGAGAGTACAAACAGAGGTGCAAAGGTTAGAGTTCGATTTGGTGAATCCGTAACAGAAGCTATGAGTGAGCTGGGGGGAGAAACCAATGCTACCAATGATCATGCTAGGAGAGATATGGAAGTGGAACTGGGTATGATGAGTATGAATACCATTGGAGAAACCGGTTTTCGCTTTGTAAGGATTGATTTGGAGGAAGATGCAGTATTAATCATCAAATCCATTACGGCAGTAGCTGTTTATAAAGAAGTTCCTTATAAGGGGTCTTTTCGTTGTAATGATGAATTGTTAAATCAGATATGGGATGTAGGTGCGTATACGGTACATCTTAATATGCAGGACTATGTATGGGATGGCATCAAACGTGATCGATTGGTATGGGTAGGTGATATGCATCCGGAGGCCTTAACAATTTGGACGGTATTTGGAGAGGACGATTCTGTCGCTAGAAGTCTAGATTTTATTCAAAAGGAAACGCCACTGCCAGGATGGATGAATGGATATATGACATATTCCATATGGTATTTAATCATTGTAGCAGATTGGTATATGCGTACGGGTAATTTGGAATGGGTAAGAAATCAGCAGGAATATCTAACAGGTGTTTATGAACAATTATCCAATAGTATAGATGAAAGTGGTAAGAATTCAGCGAAGGAAAACAGATTTATAGATTGGCCTACCAATGACAGGCCTATCGTAACGGATGCGGGAATTCAAGCAATTCACTATTTGGCTATAGAGAAGTTGAAGATGCTCTTTACCCTACTAGGAGATGAGGAAAGAGCTGCTCGATGTGAACAGGATATGGAGAGATTAAAGCAGTATGAAACGGATTATGAGGATGCAAAACAGGCTGCAGCCCTTTTAGTTCTGGCAGGACTAAAAGATGCTAAGGATGTGAACGAGAGTTTACTAAAAGTGGGTGGAGCTGCGGGAATGTCCACTTTTATGGGCTATTATATCTTATCCGCTAGGGCCATGGCAGGAGACTATCAAGGATGCCTTGACTGTATTCGAGAATATTGGGGAGGTATGCTCTCTTTAGGTGCAACAACCTTCTGGGAAGATTTTGATATAGAATGGATGAAGGGTGCTGCTCCAATTGATCGCTTACCTAAGGAAGGGGAAATAGATATTCATGGAACTTATGGCCGTTATTGCTATGAGGGATATCGTCATAGTTTATGCCACGGCTGGGCATCAGGTGCAACCCCATGGCTCACTGAGAACGTGTTAGGAGTAAAGATTGAAGAACCAGGTTGTAAAAAAGTAAGTATTACACCTCGCTTGGGAGATTTAGAATGGGCAGAAGGTAGCTTTCCAACTCCTTATGGTGAAATTACAATCTCTCATAAAAAACAAGAAGATGGTAGGATAAAAACAAAGGTTGATGGGCCACAGGAAGTGGAAATTGTATTGACTTAGCCGTATATAATCTACTTTAAATAAGGAAGAATAGGAACTGATTCCGCCCAGGCTACGTTCAGTAACATGTATCTGCTGTACAAAAAATTGATACAGTTTATGAGTTTCGCAATTATCTATAGAAATCCTATGAAAGAGAGGAGATTTTAATGAATATTTCAGAAAGACAGTATCTGTTTCAGTCACCGACCAAGGAATTTCAGGGAAAACCATTCTGGTCCTGGAATGGTAAGCTGGAAGAAAAGGAATTACTCAGGCAGATTGACATTATAGAGGAAATGGGGTTTGGCGGATATTTTATGCATTCCCGTACTGGTTTGGAAACAGAATACCTTGGTGAAGAATGGTTTGAATTAATTGATAAATGTGCGGCTTACGGTAACGCCAAGGGAATGGAATCCTGGTTATATGATGAAGATCGTTGGCCCTCTGGCAGTGCAGGAGGTCTGGTTACAGAAGAAGAGAAATACCGTGCTATGTTTATAGAGATGCATAGGAAGACGGCAGCAGAGTATCAAGAGTTGAAGTGGACAAGTGAGGTTGTAGCAGTTTTTGCATGTACGATGGAAGAGGGCTTTTTTGTTACGAAACGCTTGCTACAGGAAGGCGATGGGATATCTGAGGAAGAAGTTATTTTCCTATTTACCTTAACCTATGCAGAATGTAACGATAACTATAATGGATATACTTATGTGGATACCATGAATAGGGAGGCTATAGAACGTTATATAGACATTACCCACGAAAAGTACAAGGAGAAGAATGGTGAGAAATTCGGTAAGGAGATTACAGGGATTTTCACAGATGAACCACATAGAGGTCCCTGTTTTACTGAGTTTTCTGGAGGTAAAAGAACTCGGGTACCGTATACACCAGCTCTTTTTGATGAATTTGAAAAGCGATTTGGTTATCATCTAAAGGAGAAGTTACCAGAATTGTTCTTAAGAGAAAAAGGCAAAGAAATGTCTAAGGAAACCAGAGATTATTTTGAGCTTTGCCAACAGCTATTCCTAGAGAACTTTGCAATACCAATTCAGAAGTGGTGTAGGGATAATAAACTTCTTTTAACAGGTCATGTATTACATGAAGATAATTTATGCAGTCAGGTCACTATGCAAGGATCTCTCATGCGTTATTATGAGCATATGGATTATCCAGGTATTGATCTTCTGGGAGAATATAATGATTGCTACTGGGTGGCAAAACAAGTAATGTCAGTAGCCAGACAATTAAACAGGGAATGGGTGCTATCAGAATTGTATGGTTGTACCGGATGGCAGATGAATTTTGAATCCTACAAAAACATTGGGGATTGGCAGGCACTATTTGGCATTAATTTAAGATGTCCTCACTTATCCTGGTATACCATGAAAGGGGAGGCAAAGAGAGATTATCCGGCGAGCATACTTCATCAGTCGCCCTGGTATCAGGAGTATCATTATCTGGAGGACTATTATTCCAGAATCCATGTTGCACTACATGCAGGAAAGCCGGAATGCGAACTTCTGGTAATCAATCCCATTGAAAGTGTTTGGGCTAGAGCATATAGCGGTGCCTTCCAAGGATTGAGCAGCAATGATCCGGAAATAGATCGTTTGGAAAAGCAATATGTAGAGGTATTCCATTGCCTTACCTCTCATCACATCGATTTTGATTATGGTGAAGAGGATATCATGTCCCGTCATGGTAAAGTTGAAAAGGGTATTCTCTATGTAGGAAGTGCTGCTTACAAAAAGGTACTTGTTGCCGGAGCAGATACCCTCCGAGAGACAACCCTTGAGTTACTCAAAGAGTTC
Organism: Bacillota bacterium; assembly: GCA_023443625.1. The sequence goes on from JAEZTQ010000037.1 coordinate 9,968, forward strand.
CATAAACAGGGAGGAGAAGTGATCTTTGCAGGTCAAGTTCCCAGTTATGTCGATGTGGAGCCATCCATGGCGGTGATGGAGCTTGCTAATAGGGCCATAATGCTACCATGGGAGGAAGCAGCTCTTGCAGATGCTTGCCGTAGTGGAAAAGAAATTGAAATTAAATCAGAAGGTAGTAAATCAATCTTTGTTCAAAGCAAAGAGGTAGAGGGCGGTCGTATGATAATGCTGCTTAACGTGAACAAGGAAGAAGGTTACTCTGAGGTAAAACTTAAGCTGGGAAAAGGTGAGCATCTTGAGCTGTGGGATGCAAGAACCGGTAAGATCAGTCGCCCCGCTTATGAAAGGGGTAATGGTGAAATAGAAGTAATGATTGATTTGGAAGCCGGTGGAGAGCGTATCTTCTTTATAAGTGAAGAGGAAAGAAATTTACCAATGGAAGAGAATTGGAGAGGTACGATAGCAAGGCCTTGTGCTGATACCCTGTCCTATACCCTAACAGAGAAAAATGTTTGCGTATTAGATTATGTAAATGTAACAGGGGGTGAGGGGTTACTAATTTACAATGAAGAAGTGTTGAAAGCGGACCGGATTTTAAGAAACTTTTTCCGCATTCCATATCGAGGCGGAGAGATGTTACAGCCCTGGTATGAAGCAAAGTTTAAAGGTGGAGAGAAGAAGCTAACACAACTTTCCTTAGAATATCAGGTTGAAATCCAAATCCTTCCTAAAGGAGTAGAGCTGGTAGTTGAGGACATAGAGCATATTAAAGAAATTCGTGTCAATGGAGAAGAGGTACAAACCATAAGTCAGGGAAAATGGATTGATATCTGCTTTGATAAGGTTTCAATTCCGAATCACTTATGGAAGGAAGGGAATAACCAAATTACTCTGCTGATGAATTACTACAAAACCAGCGGTTTGGAAGCTACCTATCTATTGGGTGATTTCGGTGTAGAACTTGCTAACGGTAGAAAACCTGTTCTTACATCACTGCCAAAGGAACTCACCATTGGTGATATTACCAAGCAAGGGCTGCCCTTTTATTCTGGTAGTGTTATCTATCATATTGAAGGCTGCGACAAACAGAGGCTTTATGTAGAGGAAGTCAAATTTGGTGGCTCTTTGGTGAAGCTACTGGGTAAGGAAAATACAATATTGGCATTCTCTCCCCATAGTGGAAGTGTACAAGACTTATGTGGAATTCAGGTAGTGTTGACCCGTAGAAACACCTTTGGACCTCTCCATCAGCTTCCCAAGAAGGCATATGCCTATGGTCCAAATAATTTCATTACTGAGAAGGAAGAGTGGACGGATGATTATATTCTATATGAACAAGGATTATTGGAAAAGCCTGTATTTCGTATATAGATAAGTAATATCAATGATGATGTTATAAAAACCATATTATTATAATAAAAGGGGCTGTCGCTTTAACGTTTGAAAAAATGTGAAGAGGCAGCTTCTTTTGTTACCGATTCCATGAACAAAGACAAGGTTCTCACTTTCTTTTCATGCATAAAGCTTCTTCCTTAGTTTTTTTACATGTTTATTTTTACAATGTCTCCATAGACTATTGGAATGGAACGATTATGCCGAAGCTGGTGTATGTCTATGAGGGGATAGAAAGGGAAAGCCCGGCGAGTAAACGGTGGAAATTGATAATACACACTATTTCAGCGGTCTGTATGAAGGGGAACGGAATCATGAGTTACGGCTTGAAGTAGCTGATTACATAGATATCCACTAGGACATGAATTACTTAGCTCTAACCAAAACTCTCCGGCAGGTTGATATCCTCTGCTTATTAAGTACTGGACATTATAAATGGTACTTTGGAAAATAGAATTATCAGGAATATGTTGACTTATTTTTCTATTATATATATAGTTCTGTTGTACATATATTAGTTTATTTAAATGCAAGGACACTTTTTGTAATAATATTTTTTGAGGAGAAATCTTAATGATGAAGAATAGGATTTTTATTGTGTTAATGACATTAGTGTTAATAATAATTAAAGATTTAGATAGTATATATTAAGGGGGATTGAATATGATAAAGATACATAAATATCTTATTATTGCAGGGATATCAATAGGAATATTAGTTGCTACATTAACTATAGCTTTTTTCATTTTACCCGGTAAAAATAACTATATAGATAAAATTAACAATTTGGAGGGTACTACATTAGCTTCGTTTCGAACACATGCTAAGTCGGTGGATGAATTAATTAGCATATCGGAACTTATTATTGAAGGGAAAGTAGTCGATTATGAACCTGTAATAATTGATAATATAGTTTATACGAAAGAAACAGTTGAAGTAAAGAAAGCTATGAAAGGAGACATAGCTGAAGGGGATAAAATAATAGTTGCTTTTACTGGAGGTGAATTAAATAGTATGACCACCCCTCCGATAAAAGATTGCCCCCTTATGGATATGAGAGGAAATTATATGCTATTTTTGAAAACAAATGATGGTGTAAATTATTTTGTTATCGGTGGCAATCAGGGATTTGGATTAATAAAAGATAATAAAATACAAGCTACAGAGCAAGGAGAGTTAGGAGATACTTTTAGAAGATATAAGGCTGATGAATTAGAAAAAACAATAACAAATGAAATTGGTAAATCAATAAGCCAAGTTGAATAAGTAACGTCGTCTCTTTTCTCATCAAATATGGAAGTTTTACACCAACAACTTTCTGATAAGAAGTAAAAGCCTCTAGTCCTTGATTTTATAAGGGCTTGAGACTATCATCTTGGGTATTAAGATGTTACTGCTAGCCAAAAGTATTTAGATAAAATTCGAAACGAAAGGTTCATCTGAAAAGATGGATCTTTTTTCTCCATTTACTAGATGAAATTCAAACTCTCTAAGAATATTGACTTAAGAAGATGAAAAGGAGGCTCCCACTCCGAGGTTCTTGTTCTTCAGATTTCTTTACGTAGTAAGGACGTAGTTCTGCATAGCAAAGACACTGCGAGGAGGCGCGGGTTCGAAGCCCTTCTCGTGCTTATGAAAGGGGCTGTCGCTTTAACGTTTGAAAAAATGTGAAGCGGCAGCTTCTTTTGTGCCTAATAAAGCTATTATCCTCTCTGTTTCAGCCTTATTTTAACTGTATTAATTAAAAATGACATAACTTAATAGACCTGAGAACAGGCCTTGAAAATTCATTTAAAATTTTCAAAATCTATGCACTTTTGACAGGGAACAAATGCATTCCTCCTTTCCCTCCACAACCTTATGTACCGCTATGTGCGGCAACCGAGTGAGAACGTGTCTCTGTTGGATTGATAGTCACACGCTATTTTTGTAAAACTAATATGTGATAAACATCACTAATGTAAAAAGGGCGCCGCACATTTAGCGACAGCCCCTTTTAAAATGTATTACAATAAAATCTACTAATTGGTTACAGTTTAGTCTCATCTAAATCTAAGGTATAAGACTAGGGAAAAGTGATATTCATGATGAGTACTTGCATTCACAGGTTTTTGGTTCTGTCTTTTAGAATCTTATGTCTGTAACACTAATTCTTCTTATCTCGATATTGTGAGGGTGTCAATGCGGTTTCCTGCTTGAATTTACGACGAAAGCTGGAGGTGTTTAAATACCCTACAGCAATACTGATATTATCAATGGTCATATCGGTATTATGAAGTAATTCTTTTGCCTTTTCCATTCGAAGTTTCCAAAGATAATCGGAAAAATTCTCATTGAAACTCTTCTTAAATAGATAACTCATATAGGCAATACTTACCTGGAAATTATCTGCTAGTGATGAGATGGAAAAATCGGGAGAGGAGTAACTGTCCTGTATCAACTTCTGTATTTGATCCGTATGAATAGTAGAATTAGCATATTCTGTTTCATAGGTCTCAAGTAGACGAATAACACTTTGGTAGATCTCATCTCGCTTTTCCAGATAGGAACAACTGCGGCACATATATAGTGTACTAAAATAAGAATCACTATAAATTTTAAATTTAATATTCATTCGATTCATGCTATTTACAATGATTGTTAAAATATCAATTAACACACAGCGGGTAAAAAAATCAGGTAAAGAACTCTTACAGTCAGAGGACTTGTCTAATAAGGCGAACAAAACCTCCACACTAGCCTTCGCATTAGAAAATTCTTGTTCCCGTAAGTTGCTATTTAAAAGATCCAGCTGAGCATAGGGATAGATTAAGCTGCTCTGATCTGATAGTAAATAGGAGATAGTTTCATAAGATACAACGGGCTCTTGGCTTAAATAACTGCTGGCTGCAAAGGCATTTTCATATAAAGAAGGAATCTCCAAAGGAGAAGTTGCACTGTTACTTATGGCTGCTTTAAAGCCGGTAGCTTCATACAGGTCGAACATGAGAAGATGAATCACTTCTTCCTTGTTTTGCTCAATTCCTACATAATGAATTAAAAATATCACATAATTCGTTGCGGTTTCCAGAATGGAACAGGGATTATCCCCAGGAAGTGATTCATCGATAAACTGTTTGATCTCTTTAGGAGTTAACACTTTCTTATTGGGTGCCTCAACCTTAATAATAAAGATATGACTATCCATTTCCATACGAAAGAGCTGATCAATATTGATGCTACTGTCCAGACTTGTCTCATTGTTCTCTGTTACAATAGAATCCAGTATGGATTTCTGCATGGACAAACGATATGAATCGATTTTTTCCTGGAGTTGCTTGTTCTCCGAGTGCATATCAGTAAAAGCAATATCCAGCTGTTCTACGTAGCCTTGATTGAGTCTGAGGGAGGGCACTAGTTTCCTGGTGAGCTTATGAAGAGGCCAGTAAGTGATACGCATAGCTAATAGGATACACAACATACCAAAACTAAAAACCATTAGGAGTAATAGATAGGTATTACGAAAGGCTAAGTTTACTTGGTCAATAACCGCTTGATTAGATAGTACTGCTACTATGGTATAATTGCTAGTAAGGCCGGTGATGGCATAAAGAGTTTCCTTGTCTTTGTCATTATAAAATCCCGTGGTACCATCTAAGTGTTTTAAGTGTGGTTCCAGAATGTGAGTAGCGGAACCGGTTACAATTTTGTTATCTTCATTTAGAAAGCTGACTGAGGTGATTCCGGAAGTGATACCATTTTCCATCAGGTTTTTTATTTCCTTCATATTAAGGATATAGAAGATACTATAGCTTTGTATTCCATTGTTATAGGGCAGATAAATAAGCATTTTTGTACTACTGCTCTCTAGGAAAATCAATTGACTTCGTGTTGCGTCCATATAATCCTTCAGGGGAAAATTGATGTACTTTTTCCCAGTATATATCTCATATACGCCATCCGAGCCTTTTACATGATTACCTGAGGAAAGAATGGAATTCCTTTGAAAATCAATATAGCAGATGGAATCGATGGTAACACTGCTTATATTATATTCGTTGATTTTTTTGGAAGCCTGATAACGATACCATTCGTTGTTTTTATATCTGGATAGTACCAGATTAATATCACTTGTTAAAAAGGAATTGATTTGATTAATGGAACTAAGACTATTATTTAAGTCCTCTTCTACATCCGCAAGACGTTTTTTTGCCTCTTGATGTATGTTCTTACTATAAATGGTCCCTAGTTGAATTCGAACAGCTAAGAAGAAACCAAGAAACAATATACTTAATAAGATAAAGTAAGAAAAGAAGTACTTTAACAGGGTGGTATTCTTATTATCAGTGTTAAGTTTGATAAATGATTTCATAGAGTCTCCTTAAAAACTTTTATAGATTTAAGATATCATATTTTAAGGGGGGTGTCAAAAGCTAACTCATCCAACCAACTTATGTAAGATTCATGAAACCCTTGATTTTGCTGGGTTTCCTGTGAATATATGACTAGGGAACAATATTCTTTCAGTGGTTTTAAAAAGTGTACCTTGATGAACCGAATAGGCTAAGTTACGTTGGTGTTATAAAATAAAGATAAGAAATGTGAGGACTTAGAATGGCTAATATTAAATTTCCGAACCACTTCCTGTTTGGATGTGCAATCAGTGCTGCTCAGACAGAGGGAGGGGATATAAACGATGGAAGAGGCTTGTCCATATGGGACGTTTTTTCAAGAATTCCAGGAACCATTGCTGATGGGTCAACTCCTAATGTAGCATGTAATATGTATCATAGCTATAAAGAGGACATTGCCATAGCAAAACAGATGAATTTGCAATCCTTTCGTTTCTCCTTCTCCTGGTCTAGAATATTCCCGGAGGGTAAAGGAAGAGTAAATCAAAAGGGATTGGATTATTACAAATATATGCTGGAAGAGCTACACAAACAGGGATTAGTACCGAATGCAACGCTTTACCATTGGGATCTTCCTTATGAATTGGAAAGAGAAGGAGGCTGGCTAAATCGGGATGTGGTGAATTGGTATGGTGAATATGCATCCTTACTCTTTCGTGAATTTGGTGATGCTATTCCCATGTGGTCAACGGTGAATGAGCCCATAGCGACTTATGTTGGATATGCCCATGGAGCCTTTGCACCCGGTAGGAAAGGAGAAGCCTTTGGACGTCAAGCCAATCATCATATTCTTATGGCACATGGGGAGGGCATTAAGAGATTTCGTCAAGAAAATAAAAAGGACAGTAAAATTGGTGTTGTGGTTGATATCTGGCATCATCATCCATACCGTCCGGACAATAAAGAGGATATTTTACTGGCTGAGCTTGAAAATGAAAAGGCATATCGTTCCTATCTAAACCCAATATTTCGGGGTGGTTATTCCGATGCTTTGCTAGCCTGGATGGAGGAGAATGGCTGTATGCCCGTCATGAAGGAGAAAGATATGGAGCTGATTGCACAACCCCTTGATTATTTTGGGTTAAATTGCTATAACCGTGTGTTGGATTGTGCAGATCCTTCCTTAATGAAGCAGGAGATCAAACCTAAGAATCTGGGTGGAAATTATATGGATAATGGTAGCGAATATTACCCTAAGGCAGTATATGACGCTCTTCATATCTTAACCGATGATTACAAGATCGGGATTCCCATCTATATTACGGAAAATGGAACCTATAATTGCAATGAAGAAATTAGCAAGGATGGATGCATTCATGATGAGCAGCGAATTGAATACATGAAGGGTTTCTTAACTTGGATCCATAAAGCCATGGAAGAGGGTATTGATGTTAGAGGATATTATGCATGGTCTCTATTAGACAACTGGGAGTGGAGTGCCGGGTACACGTACCGATTTGGATTAGTTCATATAGATTTTGAGAGTCAGGCAAGAATATGGAAAGATAGCGGAAAATGGTATAGTGATATTGCCTTAGCAAGAGGGTTTGAACTATAACAGGTTACGTACATTATTCAAAATAATCTCTTGAAAAGTGTATTATTTTTGTTATAAATGGGTTTTTCTTTCGGTTTTTACTGGACTTCATAGTGCATTTATTACAACGGGATATAGCAAAAGATGTTCCTTGTCACACCAAAATTCACATACTATAATAACACCATACTTACACGAGAGGCGCCTCGGAGGGTTAAGTTTATGAAAAAATATCTATTATATTAGGAGGTATCATATGAAAGCAAAAAAAATAATCGCATCACTTTTAGTTGGTGTTATGGCGGTATCCTTAGCTGCATGTGGTGGAAAATCTGCATCAGATAAAGACACAAACAATAACACACCTACGAATAATGAAACTACTGATGGTGGGGAGAATACCGGATCTATTACATTTCCGTTAGCGGACAAGAAAGAATTTGATGTATTTGCCATTATGAATGGTGAGTATGATTTAAAAGATAACGCGACAATGAACACTTTATTAGAAGAAGCTAATTTACAATTTGCTTATCAATCCGTCATGGGTAGTGACTTATTAGAGAAGAGAAATCTTCTTTTATCCTCCGGTGAATATCCTGATGTTTTCTTAAAGGCTTCATTAACTATGACAGATTTGGATAAGTACGGAAAACAAGGCATCTTTATTCCATTAGAAGATTTAATTAGACAATTTGCACCTAATTTAACAGCTAAATTAGATGAAATGAATGGATGGGATTATTTAACTTCTGGAGATGGACATATTTATTCCTTACCAGAAATTGGACGTCAGCAAGGTGCATTAACTACTTATTGGTTCAATAAAAAATGGATGGACAATTTAGGATTAAAAGAGCCTACCAATATTGATGAGCTATACAATGTATTAAAAGAGTTTAAAGAAAAAGACGCAAATGGTAATGGTGATCCCAACGATGAAATCCCAATCACCAGTACAGACGTAGTAAAGCCAGACCTTCTTTTACCTTACTTCGGTGTTAACTATGATTATCAGTCAAAGACTGCAGTTGTGGATAACGAACTTACTTATATTCCCACCTCAGATGTGTTCAAAGAATATGTTAGCTTTGTAACCAAGTTATATCAAGAAGGTATCATGGACAAGAATGTGTTCACACAAAAGCATGAGCAACAGGCTGCAATCGGACAATCCGCTGACGTATTAGGATCTTTCTTTGATGCAGGTGCATTCTTAACAGTTGGACGTGATAATGATGATGACTATATTGCACTTACACCCTTTGTAGATGGTAAATATCCTTTAAATACAGGCATTACACCAGGGACATTAGCAATTACGGACTCCTGTGAGAATCCTGAAGTAATCATTGCATGGTTTGATCAGTTCTATACAGAAGAAGGTGGTATCAAAGCGTTACTTGGTTTAGAAGGCAAGACTTGGAAGAAGAATGATGATGGAACTTGGGAATGGTTAATCGGACAGGGATATGGTGATGATATTGCAGCAGTACGTGCTTCCTCTACTATTCAGGGTGCAGCAAATCATCCTTCCTTATGGCCAGATTTCTGGTTTGAAAAAATGTCTCCTGCTATTGATCCAGATGAAGTTTATCTCAATGCAGAAAGAGACCGTGTTGCAAAGAAAGGTGCTGTTCCCCTTCCTAATATGCGTTACAGCGATGACGATTCAATGACCATTGCAACCTTAAAGACTGATATGGATGCTTATATTGATCAGTATGTTGCACAGGTTGCAACAGGAGCATTACAGTTAGAAGGCAGCTGGGAAGAGTATATTACTACTCTTAATAACATGGGAGCTGATCAATTAGCAGATATCTATAAAAAAGCATACAGCGAAGCAATTGCAAAATAAATTTTCTATATGTAAGAGGCCGCCGTACTTAATGAAAGCGGCCTCTTCAATCTTTACCATAAATTTATTCTTGAGAATGAAGGAGGAAGAATACAGTCCTATCCCTTCATAATAAGAATTGGATCAAAATTTAAATAGCTTAATGCATGGGGTATGATAGTAGGTTTTACTAAAAATGAATGGAAGATAATAAGGCTAAGTAAGGAGGAATTAGTACGGGAGGAGTCAACTCGTAGCTTAGGCAATGAATAATAGAAAAAAACATATCTGTTCTGGCACAGTTTGTACAGTAATAAGCAGGAAAGCAAGGGCCGGTCAGATGATATTGAAAGGAGATTATTTTAATGAAAGCAAAGAGTAATTTCTTCGCTAGGCTAGGTAAGAATATGCAAAAACACTGGATACTTTATTTGATGATTCTTCCAGTTGTTATTTACTATATTATATTTGCCTATACCCCAATGTATGGAATTCAGTTGGCATTTAAAGATTACATTGTAAAAAAAGGGATTTGGGGCAGTCCGTGGACTGGGTTTGACCATTTCATACGTTTTTTCAATAGTTATAATTTTGGGTTATTAATAAAGAATACCATAGGAATTAGCGTTTATAGCTTGGTGGTAGGCTTCCCCATACCCATTATCTTTGCTTTAATGTTGAATTATGTAAAAAACAAGTATTTAAGAAAATCTGTTCAAATGATAACCTATGCGCCTTACTTCATATCAACCGTTGTAATGTGTGGTATGATCGTTATATTTTTGAATGTGGATACAGGTATCTTTAATACAATTAGAGAATTTTTTGGCTTAGAAGCCGTAGATTTTCTAGCAAAACCAGAGTGGTTTAAATCCATCTATGTGTGGTCTGGTGTATGGCAGGGTATGGGCTGGAGTTCCATTATTTACATATCAGCACTTTCCGGTGTTGATTATCAGCTGCATGAAGCTGCCATTGTAGATGGTGCTAGCAAGTTGCAGAGAATTATTCATGTAGATTTACCATCTATCAAACCCACCATTATCATGTTGTTCATCCTCCAGATGGGTTCCATCATGGGTGTAGGATTTGAAAAAGTATTCCTCTTACAGAATACGTTAAATAAGCAAACATCATCAGTTATTTCCACCTATGTATATGAGGTAGGTCTTATTCATAGTGACTATGGTTATTCTACAGCAATTGGTTTGTTTAATTCAGTGATCAATGTTATTTTAATTATTGCTGCAAACCAAGTTTGTAAAAAGCTAACCCAAGAAAGTCTGTTCTAGGAAAGGAGTAATCATATCAATGAGAAAGTCAGTTATAATGAGAAAATCTTATTCGGATAAGGTATTTGATATAGTAAATGTAACAGTCATGATTATTCTGTTAATCATATTTATCTGGCCACTTTGGTTTACTGTGATAGCATCATTTAGTAATCCGAAAGAGGTATGGCTGGGCAATGTTATCCTGTGGCCAAAGGGTTTTACTTTAGCAGCGTATGAGGCAATCATAGAATACAAAACAATATGGATTGGCTACCGTAACACAATCTTTTATACGGTGGCAGGTACTCTATTGAACATTGTTATGACCATATGTGCAGCATATCCTTTGTCCAGAAAGGACTTCATGCCCAGGAATTTTTTCATGTTTATGTTCATGCTGACCATGTATTTTAGTGGAGGGTTGATTCCCACTTATTTGGTAGTAAACAAATTAGACTTAACAAATACCCCTTGGGCAATGATAATTCCAGGAGCTGTGTCTATTTATAATGTAATTATTACTCGTACCTATTTTATCAACAGCATTCCATCTTCCCTTCAGGAAGCAGCAGAACTGGATGGTGCTAACTCTTTTAAATTCTTGGTTAAAATCGTACTTCCTTTGTCCAAACCCATCATAGCTGTTATTGCTTTGTATTATGCAGTTGGTCATTGGAATGATTTCTTCTCGGCACTTATTTATATTAATGATAAGAACTTAATGCCATTGCAGTCCTTCCTGCGTGATTTGCTTATGACCAATAAGATGAGTCTAAGTAGTTTACAGGGTCTGGATGCAGCGCAAACAGAAGCCAGGATGCAGCTGGCACAGACACTTAAGTATAGTGCAATTATTGTTTCTACCGTACCGGTACTATGCATTTATCCGTTTATTCAGAAATACTTCGTAAAAGGTATCATGATTGGTTCTGTAAAAGGATAAGTGAAAAGTTATACAATAGCATCTTAAACCCTAAAGTTTTATACGCAGATGCCGATAAATCAAAAGAGAATGAGTTTTATGAAGGAGGATAAAAGGTAAAATATTACTGTTTAAATCGAAATAGAATAGTTTGGGAGTCTGCCAGGGAAAAGCAATGTAACAAATAACCGTTAGAGCTGGAGCTACAACTACAAATATTCTTGAGTGTACAAAGCATGTGGAATTAATACTACTTTATCAGAAAAGGCATTTCATGCTATGGGGTTTTATAAGGATATGTTAGGAAAAAGACAAAAAAATTCAGTTTTATTTCATATGGTATGGCCGATTGTTATAGAATTGATTGTAAATGGATTTATTTCAAATCTTAATCAAGTTATTATAAATGATTTTTCATCAGATGCGCTAGCTACCATTGGAAGTGGAAGTCAAATCCTAGTTTTAATTATTAATCTATATGCGATCGTATGGGTTGGTGTTAGTATAGTAATGGCTCAAGCAGTTGGAGGAAAACGATATGAGGAATGTAGTAAAATAATTAATGTTGCTCTAGTTATGAATTTAGTACTTGGAGTTGCTATTAGTCTTGTTGGTATATTAAGTATACCTTTATTGTTACGTTTGATTCATATGCCAAAAGAACTAGAGGAATTTGCGAAACAATATTTATTAATCACCATTGGATTTTCTTTTATTCAAGCTATTTTAAATACTTTAACTGCAGTATTTCGAAGTTTTGGACACATGAAAAAGGTAACGTTAACCTTAATAAGTGTAAATTTATTAAACTTGTTATTTACAAAGATAGTCTCCACATGTGTCCCTGAGTCATCTCAGAATTTAATGTATTATACCATAACTGGAGTTATCGCACAGAGTATAGGAATTATCCTATTTCTACGAATGCTTTATCGGGATAAAGTTATATCCTTTACCTTATCTATAAAAGAAGGGTTTATAAATAGTAGGAAAATAATCAGCCGTATTCTTAGATTAGGAATACCAGGTGGTTTAGAAGGTATCATCTATCTCATATCTCAGACTATAGTTGTTGGGTTTATAGGTATATTAGGAACACAGGCAATGTTTACAAAAGCAATTGTTGGAAACGTAACTTACTATATGAGCATGGCTACTGCAACAATTACAACTGCGGCAGGAGCAATCATAGGCCAATTGATTGGTGCTGGAAAGATAGAAGAAGTAAAGTTGAGCTGTAAAAAGAATATGAAATTAATCATAGGTATCACAATTCCCCTTTGTATTGTACTTATGCTTTTTGGACAGAATATACTAAGAATTTATACAGATGATGCGGCTGTAATTAATATAGCTATAAAATTATTGCAATTAGGTATTTTCATGGAGATAGCACGTGGTATAGCTGCCAATATGATAACCGCTTTAAAAGCAGTGGGGGATGTGGATTTTCCATTTCTAATCATAATATTTGCCTCAATCATCAATATATTTGTATCCTACTATCTGGGGATATATTTGAAAATGGGACTTTCAGGTATATGGATTGGATATATCGCAGAGTTAATATTACGCGGAGTCGCTTGTGTGATCCGATGGAAGAAAGGAAAATGGGAGAATATTGCTTTATATTACATAGGAGAAACAAATAGCAAATAATTAGATGGCACCCTATCATGGAAATGTGATAGGGTGTTTTGTGTGACAGCAGATAAGAGTCGTAAAAGCCACTTGTGTTTCGCAGCTGGGGACTTTGTATAGGAGGCCAGTCTGGGGTTTAGCTCAACTTTATTTTAATAAGATAGTTCATGAATTTCATAAAACAAATATTCCAGATGCTTGAGTATATCAGCGAAAATGAGAAAAATAGTATATAAATTATGAAAGTAGATAGGGAACTAGCTAAATCTACAAACCCAGACACACCTATGATATAAGTTATACATAACATACCAAGAGATAGTGCTAAGGTAGAGGATAATATAGATATTAAGATATTCTTCCTATAAAGCAATGTTCCGATTACGATACCAAGGAGTCCTGTGGTAAAAAGTAGAATCATTGTTTCCTCCATACTAATAAAAGTAAGGATTACTGCGGATGTAATAAATACAGTAAGACCAAGTGAGATATTAGTTACAGCTGCTATGGCAATAGGTAAGGTACTTAATGGACTTAAGGTCATACCAATAACGGGTAAAAACACAGGTGCTGATTGAAACAGTACTGTAACTGCTGTTAATATACCTCCAAGACTAATAAACCTGCCTAAATTCATTTTTTTCAATTTCAGTCCTCCTATCAGGTGTGGATCGAAATATCACACATTTTTCAATCGGCTTTGCTAGCATGTAGGGGCAAGCCCTGCGTTTCGTCATATAATTCAAATTGAAATCAAGAAATAATCTCAAATATAGTACCATGGTTCAAATCAGCTACATTCGTAGAACCATAGACCCCTAAATATAATCTGGTTTGATCCAGGTTCGTTCCCAGGCTAACATAATAGGCTGATTCAGACCCAAAATCATAATCCACTTCAATCACACTAAAATCATTTAGCTTACAATCAGTTCTTGCCTTTGTATAAGCTAAAACACCCTTAATAGGAGGTTGGGCTTCTTCATTCCTGGCTAAATCGGTAAAGACAATGCTTCCCGTCAAATGGGGGATTGCATCCCCCATATATGGTTTGACTCCTGTAAGGGCAGTTCCACCAAACTTATGGGGTCTGGGATCTTGGTGATAGTAACTTGTTAATGGCCAAAGACGCAGCACTGAAGTTTCTACTGCTTCCTCGTAATAAGCAATAGTTTTCTCGTTTAACCTTGTGTCTGCAGAGCAGTTCCTCATAATTGGAGTAGGAAAGGCACCTTCCCATCCCCGCCATCCAAGATTAATAAAACCATCTTTGTTAGTTTCAGAAGCCATCCTAGCTTCTTGAATAAGCTGAGTAACAGGAATTGGTTTATAGTAGACGAATGAATAGATGGACTCAGCCAGATCCTGTCCCACATTTCCCACGTATTTAATATATTGATTGAATAGTCTTTGATAGGAGATTCCGGGTATATTACGAACTCCTTTTGCAATTACCGTTAGTATTTCCTGTAAAGAGGTAGGGAGTTCAGGAAAGCGTGTGACTACAGGTGGATTTTCTATCAATGTATTCATATCTACATCAATTTCAATTATCTTACCGGCAATCTCCATATCATCCTGACTTAAATTAAATGGATCATAGCCTGATCCACCATCACCAGTTGTTAATACCAGTTTTCCTGTTTCGGGTGAAAAGTTTAAGCTACTGACACCGTTATGATTTAAAAATGGCCTTCTTAAATTAAGTAATGTCCGCCGTTTTCCAGGTTGACCATCTTCATGTAAAACCCATTCTTCAATGGTATCAATATGATTATACTCAGTTTCTCTATTGTTCCACCTTAGATTCAGGGTATTGGGGTCACAGGGATTAGGATTAAAGTTACCTGGTAGTGCGCCTGGACCTTGTGTTCCAGCTACAGAATAATGAAGATAGAACAGGCCGTTATAGTAAAAGGAAGGATGAAAAGCTAATCCTAACAAGCCCCGCTCATCATATCCTCCACTTGAGGTACCTAGTTCCAAAACTAAGGGACGAATATCTAAAAATGTCTCTAAACCTTCATCTCCTATATAAAAGATTTCTCCTACCTGTGTTGCAATAAATAATCTCTCTACCCAATCACCCGGCAGAATAGTTGTTTTCAAAACAGTGGGTAAATTAATATTACTGACTATGGGTTGTAAACGGACTTTAACCTCTATCAAATTGATTTACCCTCCTTCTCATCATATTTTCTCTTATAAAAATATGATTAAAGTTATTTTATTAGTACAATTTATAATCGAATAACTTCCCTGATCTTAACAAAGCGGTTGAAAACCCAGCAGAAGATAGCACTTCTAAAAGAACTGTAATGCCATTACCAAAGGTTAAATGAAATGTTTTAGGAAGGGTAGAGATAATTTAGGAAGGATAAAATAATTAAGAAGGGATCAAGAATTTAAATAAATTAAGAAAATGAGTAATGTAAAAGTAAACCCTAGTCTTTTGATTAGCAGGGTTTTACTTTACTTTTTGATTAGAATACTATGAAAATGTGGTATACTTAGGAAAGTACATGGAGCTTAATTTACTCAAATTTATTACAACTGGAGGTATATAATGCTTAAGAAACTGGATGAAAATAGTTTGGAAGCCTTTTATTATGAAGGATTGAAGAAGGATTTTGAATACGAATGTCCACCCTATTATAATCTGGTCCAAATGACGAAAGAAAAGGTTTACACTGATTTGGTGTATCTGGAAGGGGAGGAAGAAAAGGGTTATGCCATTTGCGCAGAATATGATGATTATATCTTTCTTCTTTTCTATGCCATTCATCCTGAATTTAGAGGACAAGGCTATGGAAGTAGGTTTCTAAATGAATTGGAAGAATATTATCGGGGGAAAAAAGGAATTCTCATTGAGGTTGAGAGCTCTGACAATATTGAGGATCCAGTAAGGCTGAAAACAATTAAAAAGAGAGTTGCCTTTTATCATAAGAATGGATTTCATAGGATAGATGGGATCAAAGAGCAACTATTTTCTTTCAAATATGAAATTATGCTGCGACCGATTCATACATCTCATTTACTGGATAAGGAAAGTGCTGCTCATGTCATAAATGAGATTTATAAGGTAGCCTTGGGAAAAAAAATAGGTAACTTAAGAATAGATATTAGTAATTAAAAAATAGGGAGATTTTTAACTTTATTTTGGGTTGCATTGCTATTGTAATATTCAAGGTTCTTATTTGTCTAGGACTTGTAGTGGTAAAGTTTTATCGAAGGAAATCTCGTCGTAGGTAATATCATACAAAATAAGCCAGTGCAAAAGTTTTATTTTGCTTACTGGCTTATTTTTGAAGTAATTATTATTGAGAAAAGGTTATTACGTTTGCGGTGCAAATGTTAAAAAACTTACGCAGGAATAATGTAAAATGTGGATAGATATGGTATTATATGAATACTTACTATGAAATATATAATTTTATAGTTTGCGATAAGAATGAAAACATAAAATGGGGGAAATGTGATGAATAAGACTTATTTCTATCGGAAGCATATGAGGCATCCAATCAAATTTTTACTACTTTTTGAAGGCATTATCTTTGGGTTAGTTTTGCTTATGCTAATTGGTTCTATATTAACAAAAGATATACCACTTAATACAGTTACCATTGTAATTGTAGGCATCGGTTTGTTTTTTACATTAATCATCTCCTCCATTGCTCTAGCATTGGTTTATTTGCTGATTTACAGACGTTTTCAATCGATTAGTATAACCCTGACCCCAGATTATCTTGTGTATTCCAATTCATCAGGGCAGATTGTTCTTTCCTATCAGGATATAAGGAAACTGGACTTTTCTTCTATCAAATATACGGGTGGATGGATGAAAATACACTATGGTGGTGGAATAATCCGACTGACTGTGGTGTTAGAAAATATATCTGATTTTATAAGTAATTTAAAGGAAAAGTTAGATGAGAGAGGAAGTCACCAAGTCTATGATGAGAAGAAACTATTTTCTTTTTTTAAAACTGCTACCTTTTCTGATGAAAGTTGGGCACGAATCTATGTTAACTACAAAATCCAACTTCTCATACATAGTCTTTGCCTTGTTTTAACTATAGCTATCCTAATATTTTTTGGTGATTCAGTAAGTATAAGAGGATACATTTATGGAGGTGTTTTTGCACCATTAGTAGGTTATGTTGTCAGTGAAATTATAATAGGCTTTCAGGTTAAAAGAAGGGTCGATGCTGCCCAATTACTGTTGTTACCAAGAAATCAGGAATTTGAAAGGAAGACCTTTATTCTCTCCATTCTGGGATTCTCAGCCTGCTACCTGGTGATATTACTTTTGCTTATGTTAGGCTGATAATTGCTTTATAATCATTCTATTGTTATTACTAAGATTAATCAAAAGCATAAATAACAAATGGATTATTAATAAAATACATAATATAAGGAGATAGACTAAAAATGAGCAAAATCAAGGCTGTGAAAAGTTTACTTAAGCTACTTATGGTTATTCTAATATTTATGGTAGCATTTAATCCCAAGTCGGAAGCCATGGCTTCTTCGAAGAGCATATCACTTAATAAAACCAGTGCAATGCTTAAAGTAGGGAAAACCTTAAAATTAACTGTTTCTAATGCCCCTTCTACTGTAAAATGGAGCACGGATAATAAGAAAATAGCTACGGTACAGAATGGACTGGTTACAGCAAAAAGTGCAGGAACTGCAAATATTAAGGCCAGAAGCGGATCAAAGACTGTAACCTGTAAGATCACTGTTTATCAACCGGCCAAAAAAGTAGTATTAAAGCCGGATTCAGAATATATTGAGGTTGGTGATACCTTCAAAGTAACAGCCCAGATAACTCCTGAGGATGCTACTTATAAGACATTAACCTGGAGCGTAGATAATGAGTATTACTGGTATCCTGCAATAGAACAGGTATCAAAGAACAAATTCAAAGCTATTGGGGAAGGAAAAGCCACAATTATTGCCTATCAGAAAAATACCAAGAAGTATTATAAATTAGAGGTTGAGGTAAAAGATGCTCTTGGTCCCTTTCATATTGAGGCAAATGGTCAAAAAGTTACTTCATTAACTACCTTTGTTGGAGGACATGCTATAATAAGTGGCGTTATGGATAATGCCAATAAATACTGGTATGATGAGGAAAAAGAATTCAAATATTCCATAAAAGACACTAATATTGCATTGGTGGATGACAGGGGCCAAATCACGGCATTAGCAGCGGGCACTACTAGTGTTATTGTTACAGCTGAAAATGGCAAATCCGTATCCTGTAAGCTCGTGGTCACACAAGAGAAGAAAGCCTTAGCCATAGATACCTTCTATGCTGATAATATATTTAGCAGAGTTGGATTAGGCAACTATGGAAATTGGAGTAATTGGTCTAACGCAGATAATACTTATATTATTAAATTGAATGATCAAATCTGTCTGTTAAACCACATTTCAAAAGATACTAGCCAGAGTATTGAAGTTTACTTTTATGATCAAAAGCTTAATTATTTGAAACAGAAGACGATGGAATTACCCTATACGGAATGGGGCGGCTTTTACCAGGGTGAGGATGGGTATTATTATGCTGCAGTTGGGCAAACAAATGAGGAGCAGGATGATTCTAAAACAGTATTTTCCATAATAAAAATGGATAGTGATTTCAAAGAAATAGGTAGGTGTAATATAACTGGAGCAGAATGCAGTACAAGAATTCCATATGATGTGGGATTTGCCAGAATGACAATGGATGGTACCACCCTGATCGTGCATACTGACCGTGAACGTTATACCTCAAGTGATGGTCTTAATCATCAGTCCAACATTACCTTTGTAATCGATACAACCACAATGAAGCAATATTATGTTGGTGCTTTATTTCCTTACAATCATGTTAGCCATTCCTTTAATCAATTCGTTAAAATGGATGGTAAAAATCTAATTTACCTTGATCATGGAGATGCTTATCCACGGTCTGTTGTTATGCAAACTCACTATAATTTTTCGCTTTATGGCTGGAGTGATACTTACAGGAGCAGACCGGCTACTAATTCCCTGGATCTTTTAGATATCGTAGGAGCTACCGGAAATAATTATACAGGAACCAAGGTTAACGGCTTTGAAATTGGTACCAGTCATAATATTGTTGCAGGTGTTTCCATTCCTCATGACACAATGACTGTTGATGAGCTGGTGACATCTGATGTGAAAAATGTATATATTTCCCTTGCCTCCAAGGACGGCAGTGAATCGGAGCTAGTATGGCTGACGGATTATCAATCAGGGGGAGGAATTAGTGCAGAAAATCTACGTATGGTTAAAATTACAGAGGATAAATTTGCCCTGATCTATCAGATTGATAAGGGCAAGTCCGATAGCACAGGCTTAATTATCATAGATTCAAATGGTAAAGTTTTAGAGAAGAAGGAGTATGACATATTCTTCTCCTGTTATACTCAGCCAATATATTATGATAATTCTATTCTGTGGATTGATAGTACTTATTCTAGCTGGGATTATTGGTATGAAGATACTAATAAAAAGATTGAGCAGTGTCAGTTTACCAGAATTTATCTATAATCTTATTATTACTATAATGTGTTAGGAAGCAAATTCCATATTGCTTCTTATTATCTGAAATTCGGAAAAGAGGGTATCCCCAAAGCTATTAAATGACTTAAGGAATACCCTCTTTTCCATAAAAAATAGAGAACGGTGCCACATATATCTTACTAATCTATTTCAATTTCTATAGGTTTATCAAGTTCTATCATTGGTGACATACTTCTTTTTAAGATTAACTTATTATCCTCTGGCCAGACAAGGGATAGGTTATTCTCTACGGTGCTCTCTAGCTGTGAAAAGCTTTGTTCATAGAAGGAATAGGTATTTCCCTGGCTATCTTTATAATCCTGTTCAAAAAAGCCGAAGGCAACTTTACTTTCAAGGGTAAAAGTTATATATGCTTTATCCTCAACCTTCTCAATACTCTTAATCATCATCCCCTTAATAGAAGGTGTCATAGTCTTTTCTGATAAATCAAGGGTAATCTCTGCTTCTGTTTTATCATATACGCGTATGCCAGTGATTTGTATCTTATCAATGGAATTAGTCTTAAAATAATCTCCCTCTAAATAATATAAAACATGCCCATTCTCATCAGGCCCTATAGCAGAGATACCACCGGAGCCTCCCCAAACTTCTCCATGATTATCAATAGCATTAAATTCTAAGCCATTAATTATTCCCCTATTTTCTTGAGAGTAGCTTATACTTAGCTCTGTACCTGTGGGATATTCTGCAACAGAATTAATTCGAAGGGTTTGACCGTCTATAATGACGTCTTTATTTATAGTTGTGACCTTAGGACTGGGAGGTTCCCCTAATGTCAATTTAAACTCATATATACCAAGTACAGTAAGTACAGGTTTACTGGGCTCATATATTTCCTTGTATAGGTTTGTATTATCCGAGGGTTGATTAGAATTATCTTTATACAAGGCTACAGAGAGTGTTATATCCTGGGGAATTGGAGCATCAGCGGAACGTATACTGATATATAGGAGTTCATCCTTATCTTTATCTATCCCTCCTAGATAAGAGGGGCTTTCACTTGCGAATTCCCGGAATTCTTCTCCTGTGGTATTATCAATAATTTTATCAATTTGCATACTGATGACACTTTCTTCTTTTCTTATTTTCTCTGGTAACTGAAAGAATAATACCAAGCGTTTACTATCAGATATTACATATGCTAGACTTAGGCTTTGATTATTGCTTGTTGCCACAAGATTCACTTCCTTGGCATATTGATTCTGAACTGCATTCTCCAGGCTTTTATCAAAACTTACATATTCCGCCAGGGTACCCAGGAGGGGGATTTTATAAATCGCCTCCGCCACCGCCGTGGAGGTATTTACCATACCTACAAATAGTAGAAATAGGGCAGCTGTACACCCTATTATTCTGATGCAGGTATTTCTTCTTTTTCTTCTCAATCGGTGTTTTAGCCGCAAATTCATAGCATTTATTTCTTCTGGATAAGTAGAAGCTTCTTCATAGGAAACCTCATATTCCCTTCTTCGGTCCTTATCGATCATAGTCTCAACCTCCTAATCTTCCAATTCTAAACGAAGTAGCTGTAATGCCCTACGCTCTCTGGTTGCTACGGTACCTTGGGGTAGCTCAAGTATAGCGGCTGTTTCCACAAGAGTATAACCACCATAGTATCGCAGATAAATTATTTTTGACAAATCTGTGGGAAGCTTCCTCAGGGCTTCCTTTAAGGGAAGCTTGTCATAAGCTTCTATAGCTTCCTCTTCTGGTAGCTCATTGGTAAGTATTTCACGTTTGTTCTTACGAAGTATTTGCAGACATTCATTGATTAGAATTCGTGTAAGCCAAGTCTTTAAAAACTCTGGTTTTTTTAATTTATGGCGATTGATATACCCTTTATAACAGGCTTCATCCAAGGCATCTAATGCGAGAGTTTTATCATTCATATAGCTATAAGCGATGCGATATAGGCTTTCTTTATATTGCTCCATTTGTGCTGCATATTCCCTTTTATTAATAGCCATCTTTCCCCTCCTTCTACTTATTAGATGCATAAGATTGGTAATTTTATTGAACTTTTTTTATTTTATTATTAAAATAATATATAAGCAAGTTAGATTGTTTCTTTTTATTTATTATTTAAGAGAAAAAGTTATACAATAAAATGAACCTTTTTCATTTTCATTACAATATATAAGTAGATGGTGTAATAAATACAAAGAGCTGACAAAAGGAGACAATAGAAGTGACTAGACAAGAACTTAATTCTTTGATTATTGAATATGGTAAATATGTATATAGCTTCTGTTGTAATCTTACAAGGAATCGGAATGAGGCTGACGATTTGTATCAAGATACCATTCTAAAAGCGGTTGAGTTACGCCACAAACTCGACAGCAGTGGCAACCCTAAGAACTACCTTATAGGAATATCAATAAAGCTCTGGCAAAATCAGAAGAGAAAACATGCCCAAAGAAACCAAATCCTGCCCTTGGAAGAGCTAAAGGAAAATATGCTCTCTATCTTAGAGGATGCAGAGCTGCAACCAGAAGCACAAGTTCTAAGGCAAGAGTTGAAGGAGGCCGTGCGAAGTGGAATTAAAAAACTTCCGGACAAATTACAGACAGTGTTATACATGCACTATACAGCAGAGATGAGTTTGGAGGAGATAGCCAGAGCATTACATATTCCCAAGGGTACAGTGAAAAGCAGACTGTTCAAGGGAAGAAGATTATTAAAAGAAATTATGGAGGTGCAAGAGTATGGACTATAAGGATATTGACCATTTATTAAAAGTAACCCTTTCGCCATCAGAGTGCCCTTCACAAGAATTAAATAACAGAATTTTAAGTCGAATGAAGGAGAGTAACGAAATGAAAATAAGAAATAAAAGACATGTTTTGGCAGTATGTATTGTAACATTGTGCCTATTTATCATACCGGCATCGGTCTATGCAGCATATAAGTACCTATCGCCTAAGGAAGCAGCAATAAAAATGGGGGATAGTAAATTAGGAGGTGCTTTTGATGAGAAGGGAGCCGAAGTACTAGAGACAGTAACGGACGGTAGGTATAAGGTCACCTATCTTGGACATGTGACAGGAGAAGGAATTAGTGAAAGAACAGGGTCAGCTTGGGATATGAATCCAGAACGCACCTATGTAGCGGTTGCCATAGAGAGTACGGATGGGACTCCAATCTCTTATGATGATAGTTTTTTTGTATCTCCTCTTATTAAAGGACTAGAGCCTTGGTTGTATAATATTGCAAGTATGAACGGAAGTTACATAGCAGAAATTATTGATGGTGTTCTATATCGTATTATTGAATGTGATAATGTGGAGATATTTGCTGATAGACAGTTATATCTAGCAGTCTCTGATACCAACTTCTTTAGTAATGAAGCTTTTGCTTATGACCTGGATTCAGGAGAAATATCTATAGAAGAGGGATATGCAGGAACCAATTTATTATTTGATTTGAAATTAGATCCCTCTAAGGCCGATGAGGTAAAAGTAAAGGATTATTTAGAACAACTAGATAAGGCATGGCAAGAGTAAGTAACTTCCTCTAATGAGACAGCAAGTTAGCCGTAAATTAATTAGTATTATGAGAACTTAGCCCCGTACCTTGGGGCTATTTTTCTTTCCGTTGCTTAATAAAAAAATATATGATAAGATTATTTTTGTATCTTAAATACGTGACTATATTGGAGCGTAACTATAAGGTTATGCTACTTTTTATAAATAGCTTCATACAATGAAAGGACTTTTAGTAATGGGAATATTAATTGATAATAAATACATACCAGCTTTTTATCCACAAGAAGATCCAACAAAAAGTCCATGGGTTCTTGGGTTTTCCCGGAACAAGCTAATAATGACAAAAAGGGAAGGCAAATTATATATACCAGGAAAAAGCGACTTGGGGAAAATCCTACCAGAGGATGAAAAGATGCTATATATGGGGAGCTATGAAGGACATGACTGCTATTGTATAATCTTAAAAGAAGATTTTAATTTACCAGAGGATATGGAGTTGGTGGAACGAAGAGAAATGACACCTCTATCTGACGATGCCGGGTTATTTCTTCTTGCAGGAGCTGCCCACCACATTTTACATTGGAGTATGATGAATCAGTTTTGCGGTAGATGCGGACATAAGAATGAGGATAAAAAGGATGAGAGAGCTAAGGTCTGCCCTAACTGTGCTAATCTGGTCTATCCTCGTATATCACCGGCGACGATAACGGCAGTTTTTCGTGATGACCAGATATTACTTGCCCATAACCGTAACTTCAGACCGAATTTCTATAGCCTTATTGCAGGCTATGTTGAAGCTGGAGAAACCTTAGAGCAGTGTGTAGAACGTGAGATTTTTGAAGAGGTAGGAATAAAGGTTAAGAATATCCGTTACTTTAGCAGCCAACCCTGGTCCTTTCCAGATGCTTTGATGCTAGCATTTACAGCCGAATATGAAAGTGGCGACATCAATGTAGATCAAGAGGAAATCACTGATGCCGCTTGGTATAGTAGATATAATTTGCCTGTGATTCCAACCACCGATAGTATTGCAGGAAAAATAATTAAATGGTACCAAGAGGGCAATAGCTTATAATGTTAAGGTAAAATATTACCAGCGGATAAATAGATTTCATACCATTCTTCTCTGGTTAGATATAGGTCATTAGCTTTCATGATTTCTTCTAGGCGTTGTTCATTCATGGTACCTGTCACCGGCTGCATTTTGGCAGGATGTCTTAATAACCAGGCCATGGCAATGGTAGTATTACTTACTTCATATTTTTGAGAAATTTTATTAATGGTTTCATTTAGTTTTAGGAATTTGTCATTATCTAAGAATACACCTTCAAAAAAACCATATTGATAAGGAGACCAGGGCTGGATTGTAATGTCATAGAGTCTGCAAAAATCTAGAATACTTCCATCCCTATCGAGGGCCTTATCTGTTAACATATTAACTTCTAGACCATTACTAATCATATTGGCATTCATTACACTTAGCTGCATCTGATTGGCAATAATGGGTTGTTTCACATGTTTTTGTAATAGCTTAATCTGCATAGGCTTTTGATTGGATACACCAAAGTGACGAACCTTGCCGGACTGGCTTAACTGATCAAAAGCCTCAGCTACTTCTTCTGGTTCTACAAGGGCATCAGGTCTATGAAGGAGTAAAATATCTAGATAGTCTGTTTTTAATCTTTTTAAAATTCCATCCACTGATTTTAAGATATGCTCTTTAGAAAAATCAAACATCAGTCCTGGTCTGATACCACACTTTGATTGTAATATCATTGTTTCTCGTAATGAGGGGGTCATCTCTACAGCATCAGCAAATAAATCCTCACAGATGCCATCCCCGTAAATATCTGCATGGTCAAAGAAGTTAGCCTTAAGTTCCAGAGCTTTATCAATAAATTTCTTGGCTTGTGGTTTATCAAGGCTATTTATTCTCATACAACCAACAGCAATGTTAGGAACATATAAACCACTTTTACCTAGTTCAATTGTTTTCATTGGATTTTCTCCTATTATGTTTTAAGTATAATAAAAGTATAACATTACAAATAATTGTGTAAGTTATACTTTTATTATCTAACTATTTTCTTAAGCTATGCTCATTCATTGATAGAATATTTCTTAATAGTTTTCTTTTCTAATTTCAAAGTAGCTCTGAGCATGGTAGCAAACTGGGCATACCTTAGGAGCTTGTTTGCCCATAACAAGGTGTCCACAGTTACGGCATTCCCACATAGATTCACCAGCTTTTTCAAATACTGCTTTCATCTCAACATTGTTAAGTAATGCACGATATCTCTCTTCGTGAGCCTTCTCTATCTGTGCAACCGCTCTGAATTGAGCTGCAAGAGCAGTAAAGCCTTCTTCTTCAGCATCCTTAGCAAAGCCTTCATACATATCTGTCCATTCGTAGTTTTCGCCTTCAGCTGCATGTAAAAGGTTAGCTGCAGTGTCACCAAGTTCACCAAGAGCTTTAAACCATAATTTTGCATGTTCTTTCTCATTCTCAGCTGTCTTTGTGAAAAGCTCAGCAATTTGCTCATAACCCTCTTTTTTTGCAACGGATGCAAAATATGTATATTTGTTTCTTGCTTGGCTTTCACCTGCAAATGCAGCAGCTAAATTCTTCTCTGTTTTAGTACCCTTATAGTTCATGAAATTTCCTCCTTGCCTATACCGAATATGATAATATTTACTATCGATAGCTTAATAATATTACCGATAGGTAGTAGTATTATAGCATATTTTTAAAATGTTGTGAATACCTATATGGCAATAATTGAGACCTATTTGAGAAGCCTTTCTTAAACTTTATAATGGTTGACATATATTAATGTTACAAAATTTAATATTGTCATATTGACAATAGTGTACGACGTACAGTATAATGAAATCGAGGTGATGATATGAATTCAATGGAAGAGATACTTAACTCATTAACGGTAGAACTAAAAAGAGGTACATTAGTACTTCTAGTTCTTAGTCAATTAAGTAAAAATGAATATGGATATTCTTTGGTACAGAAGTTGGAAGAGAAGAATGCTCCAATTGAAGCAGGAACACTCTATCCCCTCCTGCGAAGATTGGAAAAACAGAAATTATTAGTAAGTGAATGGGATACAAGTGAAAGTAGACCTCGCAAGTTTTATACCTTGAGTGAAGAAGGTAAGGAAGTTTATGAGCAGCTTAAAAAGGAATGGAAAACAATTTCAGAATTGTTAGAAACATTGTTAGAGGAGGAGAAGAATGAAACTCATTGATCAATATGTATATGCTGTTACAAAGCAATTGCCTGTAGATTTGCGTGAGGATATAGGCAAGGAATTGCGGATTAATATTGAAGATATGCTGCCGGAGGAGGCAACAGAAGGGGAGGTAAGTGAGGTACTTGAGAAATTGGGTAATCCAAGGAAGCTTGCAGATGAATATAACCCCAGGAAAAGATACTTAATTGGTCCTGCTGTTTATGATCTCTATATTTACGTACTTAAGCTGGTCATAGGAATCTGTACTGCAGTATTTGCAGGTATAACAATCCTTGGTTGGTTTGCAGATATCATTCAAGTGGATTTAAGTATATATAATTTTGTCGACCTTACCCTAGAATTGTTTTTGTCTATAGGGAATGGTGTTATACAGGGTGCTATCTGGGTAACTCTAGTCTTTGTTATATACGAGAGAATTAATGAGAAGGAAGGAAGCTCAAAGGCTAGCGATCTGTGGTCAGTGGACAATTTACCGGAATTACCAACATACAGCAGAAAAATCTCCCGTGGGGAAACAATCTTTACCATGATTGCAATTATCTTTGGTACAGCATTGCTAC
This sequence comes from Bacillota bacterium, assembly GCA_023443625.1. The sequence goes on from JAEZTQ010000037.1 coordinate 36,873, forward strand.
GCTTTCAACCCCAGCTAATTGCCATATACTTAAGGGATGATAATGGTATCATTAACAGGATCCCCTTATTTAACATAGAAAGATTAGAAAAATATATGGTGTTTATCCTTCTATTTGCTATTTATCAATTGGGTATGTGTATATGGAAGTTTGTTGTTGGTCACTTTAACATACCGATGTTGATTGGTGATGTAATTAGCAATGCTCTACAAAGCATTCTAACCATTCTTATCTTAAGGGATAAAGCTATAATAAATTCAGAATTTATTAAGAAGCTATATGAGATATTAGACATTTCTGACAAGTCCTTTAAGGGCTGGGATATGGGTATGAAGGTATTTATATTAATTGTAATTCTTATATGTATTTGGGATAGTGTATGGAGCTTTATTAAATACAGGAAGGCTATAAAGAACTTTGCCTAAATTGTAATCTATAAAGAGTAGGCTATATTTTATAAAAGAACATAGAGTTAAGGAATGACATTACTCTTTCTCAAATATATTTAAGTAATAAATAGTATTTGGAGTGTTTATGGTACCAAAAATACGCAAAAAAGTTTTGATTTGGTTTCTTGCTTTTACTTTATTGTATTTTCTTGGTGGCGGTATTGCTATGATAAGGAATGCTTATGGCAAAGAGGCAATTAAGGAAGCATCAACAGAGAACTGGGGATTAGGATTTTCCACGGAGGGGCAGCCACCTACAGCGAACAAGACGGCTTCAGAATTAAAGAAGTTGGATACCTATTATATTGGAGATACTAGTAAGAAGGTAATCTATTTAACCTTTGATGCTGGATATGAAAACGGCAATACCCCAGCAATACTTGATGCACTTAAAAAACACCAGGTACAAGCAACCTTCTTTCTGGTAGGTAATTATATAACCACCAGTCCGGAGCTGGTTAAGAGAATGGTAGAGGAGGGCCACATGGTGGCTAATCATACCTACTCCCATCCTAACATGTCAAATATAGGCTCTGTGGAGGGTTTTAAAAAGGAACTTGAGACTTTAGAGGTTGCCTATGAAGAGGTAACAGGGCAGAAAATGGTGAAGCTTTATCGGCCACCTCAGGGTAAATATAGTGAAAACAATTTAAAAATGGCAAAGGACCTGGGTTATAAGACATTCTTTTGGAGTCTTGCTTATGTGGATTGGTATAATGATAAGCAGCCCACTAAGGAAGAGGCCTTTAAGAAACTCCTTGGAAGAATACATCCGGGAGCCATCGTTCTCTTGCACAGTACATCAAAGACAAATGCTAGTATCTTAGATGAGTTACTGACAAAGTGGGAGGAGATGGGATATACCTTTGGTACCTTAGAGGAGTTTGTTGATGAAGGGGAATAAATAGATATGGGGTTATTGCAGCAATAATTATTGTTGCAATAACCCCATTATCATGAATGATTTTCTATTGTCAAAAGCTCTTTATTGTTTGATTTGTGCTTGATTTAAACGACGATAAAGACCCTCTTGATTTAGTAATTCCTCATGAGTTCCTTTTTGCACAATACGCCCTTCTTCCATAACCAGAATCATATCTGCATTCTGAATTGTTGATAGTCTATGTGCAATGGCAATAACGGTTCTTGTTCCTGATAGATCAGCGATAGCTTTTTGAATTTCTCTCTCTGTCTCCACATCTACGGAAGCAGTTGCTTCATCAAGTATGATAATGGGTGCCTTTCGAAGGATTGCCCTTGCGATAGCGATTCGTTGTTTTTGCCCTCCGGAGAGACGCATTCCCCGTTCCCCTACAGAGGTTTCATACTGGTCTGGCATTTCCATAATGTTATCGTGGATTCTGGCTGCCTTAGCAGCATCAATTATATCTTCTTTACTTGCCGCTGGATCTGCATATCCAATATTGTCTGCAATAGTGCCATTAAATAAAAAGGTATCCTGAAGAACTGGAGCAATATTAGCACGGAGGCTTTGCAGAGTTACTTTCTTAATATCTTTTCCATCGATGAAGATATTACCGGCTGTTGGATCATAGAAGCGGGAGATTAATTGGGTTAATGTTGTCTTTCCAACACCTGTTGGGCCAACCAAAGCAATCATCTCTCCTGGCCTACAGGAAAAGCTAATATTATTGAGCACAGGAACCTTTTCTTCATAATAAAAATTAACACTATCGAAAGTAATACCCCCCTTTACCTGAGTTAAATCCTTTGCATCCGGTGCATCTGTTATATCATTGGGTGTGTCCAGCACCATCATAACCCGCTGTGCACCTGCTAATGCCTGCTGCATATCTTCAAGAAGCCTGGCAAGTCCTGATATAGGTGTATAGAAGAGGGAAAGATAAAGTATAAATTCAACAATGTCAGCCACGGATAGGTCACCTGTAAAAGCCAGAAGACCACCGATTCCAACGACAATAATGGTACCAATGGAAGAGAGAAACTCAACTCCAGGATGGAACACACCACTTAAATTAAGGGCATGTAAAACTGCCTTTGTATAAGTACTGGTATGAGCAGTAACCTGTTCCATTTCATAAGCCTCCTGGCCGAAGGCTTGAATCTCATGAATACCCGAGAAATTATCCTGTAGCTTTGCATTCAATTCAGCCAAGGATTGTTGAGATTTCTTAAAGTTTGGTTGAATTTTTTTTGAGAAAATCCATCCAGAAAATAAAATAAAGGGAATTGGTATACAGGTTAAGAGAGCCAGTTTGACATTGATATTTAACAGAACTAACATTACTCCAATGACGGTTACAACATTAGTAAATATCTCAGGAATAATATGGGCATAGAGAAGTTCAAAGGTGGAAGTATCATTAATCACACGGCTCATTAAATCTCCCGTTTGTTTATCATGGAAAAAATTCATGGAAAAGCTTTGAATTTTATTGTATATTCCATTGCGGATATCCTCAACGAGATGCCAGGCTGCTTTATGTGCAAGATAATTACTTAAATATCGAAATAGAATTCGTAGTAAGTATAGAAGTAATAAAGCTATTGTCAGCTGGGTAAGCTCATTCCTCCAGTTATCAGTCTTACCATTTTCGACTAGAGAGGTTATTGATGAGAGGAATTTCGGTGCTATCAGGTTGATTATGGTAACAGCTAGGGTTGATATAATAGCAACAAAATAAAAAGCTTTATACCTAGTTGCTTCTTTTCCAAGTCTCCATAGAAGTTTCATATATTTGGGCCTCCTTGATGTTGTGAATACACTTTTCTCTTTTGATGTACTGTTTATTTTAACAAATAAATAAGTTATGTAAATAGTAAATGATCAATAATTTAAAAAATGAATATAGAAACCACCCTAGTTATATTCAGAGACATGGGATTATATACTAATTTAAAAGAAGTTAGTTTTTTGGGGGAGGGAAAGAGGTTTGACGACCAGAAAGGCACTAACATGGGTATTATTGTGGTTAGATCTAGCACTATGTACGAATTTAGGCATATTGTATTTCGCAGGTAACGATAAAGCCTTGGAATTTTCAATTGGGTATATTCTAGAACAAAGTTTGAGTATTGATAATCTGTTTTTATTTATATTAGTATTTTCAAGCTTCGGTATATCAGTGGAATATCAGAGAAGAATATTAAATTATGGAATAGCGGGTGCATTTGTTTTTAGGTTTATCTTTATTGCTTTAGGAGCTACCATTATTCATAAGTTTCATTCCATGCTGTATGTATTTGGCGTCATACTAATAATCAGTGGATGCCGGATGCTGCGATGTCAGAAGGAGGAGGTATGCTTTGAGAAGAGTAAGCTAATAATATTACTGAATAAGATTATTCCCATTACTGATGGATTGGAGGGGGATAAGTTCTTTATAAGGAAAAATAAAACTTTATATGCAACCCCCCTATTTGCCATACTTATTATGATAGAATTTTCTGATATTATCTTTGCCCTAGATTCCATACCGGCAATTTTCTCAATCACTACAGACCCGCTGATTGTATACCTATCCAATATATTTGCAATTTTAGGGCTAAGGAATATGTACTTTGTTCTTGGTAAAATTCATGAGAAGTTTAAGCTGGTTAAATATGGTGTGGCTGCTATATTGATATTTACCGGAGCCAAGCTTACCTTCTTACTTTTTAATATACATGTTCCCACAGAGTGGTCTCTATTAATTATATTGTCCTTACTAGGTGGAAGTATTGTGGCCTCCATGATTATATCCTCTATAGAGGTTTAGCTAATGTTTAGGGACCTGGATTAGCTCATCCAGAAACTTAATATATTGATTCTGAAGCTGGGTATCACTCTGCTCAATCCGATTATTAAGCATTTGTTCTAAGAAGGGTATGGTTACTGGAAGATACTTTTCTAGTTCTAGTAAATACTCCTGTGAAAAAAAATTCTTACTTTGTATTACAGAGGTAAATATAAGCTGATAACAGGTAGTAAGAAGGAAATTCCGAAACTCTAAAGTGCCTGATGTATAATTTGTAATTATATTATGTATATAATGCAACAATTTGTTTACCATTTTCTCTTCATTGGGACTACTTCTATCAAAGGTAAGAATTGTACTGTATCCCTTCTCACTGTCCTCTCCAATATCTTGTAGATCGTCAGCTAACTGCAAGAAAAAACCAAAGCTTAAGTAAAATAGAAAGTCCTCTTGGGTAATTTCCTTATTAACAAAGAAACGATCAATGAGCACAGATATCCCGCCCTTATAGACAGAGATATTTAGTCTTTCCTCATAGGAGAGAGGAAAATCCTTATTTTGCTGCTTTAAGCTTAATTCCTGCGCTTCGAGCATTATAAGAAGTAATTCATAAATCGATGGGAACATAGAACGGGGATAGGTACTTTCTATTGCTTGAAGGAGATCACAGGTCTTAGAGTGATGTAAGGTATTGGGATTAACCACCTTCCCTTGAATTTTATCCTTGATAATTTGATTATATTCAAGTTTATTTGTTGGGGTGGAATTTATGCTGTCAATATAATTATCTGTAAAAGGGTAGAGCATACTATAACCAAAGGCGGCCATATTAAAGTCTGTTTTATCCTGATGTATTTCCTTGAACATAAGATATACGATATAATTTCTTAGGGCTTGTCCAATATCGCCAAAGGTAAGCTCTGGTGCAAAGCTTCTTACCTGACGAAGAAATTCAAGAACCTCATCAAGGATTGCATCAAGGGTCTGTGGTTTCATTACATCATGGAGATTGAGGATAGTTTCCTCGTATAGTATAGTATTTAAGAAATTCAAAATATCTTGCTTCTTTCTGCGCTTTCTAATGGAAATACGAGAAAAGCTTTTCATCTGCTTCTGAAAATTATCCAAAATTGAAGTAATATATCTTTCATTCTCTATTTTTTTATCTAAAGCTATGACAGTCAAAAAAGAGGGAAAAACCTCCGCTGACATAGTCCATTCCATCTTAATTCTATGAAAAAACTCTTCCTTCTGTACAATCATCTCCAATAATCCCATGTATACACGCCCCTACCATATTATGTTAAGCAGATTATACCATATGGAAGTTTTTGCATCAATGGGATATTCCTAGCGTGTATTATTTTGCTAAGAATATTTAATAATAATTATCAATAAGGTTTATTGATAATTATTATTGATAAGACCCTTGATAATTGGAAATTAATCTATTACTATATTGTCAGTTAGCAATGGCTAACCGAAATTAAGGAGGAGCCTATGAACAATAGAAGAATACAGGAATATAGCTCTTTAGACAGTCGAGAATTGGATAATCAGATAGCTCAACAGTGCGCTCCCCTTCTAACAGGGGTTAAAATATCAAACATTTTAAAAACTCATAGAAGGAATATGGAAAGAGTCTATACGATATTTAGTCATACTACAGTGAAAGCAAAATGTATCTACTCTAATAGTGAAGAAATAATGATGTTTTTATATAAACCAGAAGAATTAGAGCAAGTCTTGAAGGATTTGGCAAATGCAGAAATTATGGTTAGCTTAGGTTATAAGTACATGGACTTAGAGGAGGTGCTTGAGAGTTTTACTAACAGATTTCACATATACATGGAGGATAGAAAAACCTTTCCTCACGAGATGGGATTACTCCTAGGATATCCGGCAGCAGATGTGATGGGCTTTATTGAGAATAAAGGTAAGGATTACTTATATTCAGGATATTGGAAAGTTTATAGCAACCTTGAGGAAGCATTAAATACCTTCCATCAATATCAACAAGCGAAAGAGGTTATTACCGGACTTATCGCTTGCGGGATGAGTATTCAGGGAGTTTTACAGGCATGTCAATTATATCAAAGGAAATCTAGTGTCGTATAAGCTTTTATGTAGCCAGATACCTGATCATAGGTGTTAGTAGATATTTCTTAGGGTAGATAAGCGTACATCACACAAAAAAATAAGAAGGGAGTATACAAATGAGTATTGTAATAATTGGAGGCCATGATCGTATGGTGTGTCAATATAAACGAATTTGCAAGTCTTATCATTGTAAGGCAAAGATATTTACTCAAATGGCGGCCAATCTTAAGGATCAGATAGGCTCTCCGGATTTGGTGGTTGTCTTTACCAATACTGTTTCCCATAAGATGGTACGTTGTGTTATGTCTGAAGCGGAGCGCTGCAAGGCGGAAGTTGTAAGGTGTCATACCAGCAGTGGAAATGCATTAACAGAAATACTGGAAGAAAGAATATATAGCTTGAAATAAGGTAAAATAAAGAGGTAAAGAGGGAAAATATGGTGGACTTTATTTGGCTTATGTGATAATATGTAAAAAAGAATAAGGTATTTATTTACATTAATCATGTTTCTTGCAGAACAAATTGTAACAAAAAGTAAAATTGTAGCGAACGCTTATTTACCATAATATAAAGAGGGTTGTGAAATTTGAAAAATATTACAAGGAAAGCAGTGAAAAAACAACTAAATATCTCTTATAGTAGTAATGGTAAAATTAAACTGTTTCATTGGGTTTTATTATCTGTCAGTATAACAGCATATATTCTCTTTTTCCTTATTATTAAGAATATTTCTGCTATGGGTGAAAATTCCTCCTTTAGCTTGGGCAATATAGTAATAAATAAGTACATATTAAACGGAGTTCTTGCCCAAGGACAGGTGATAGTAATAATCCTGATTACCCTTAATCCAATTAAGAGAAGTAGATTAATAGCCTTACTTTTATGTACCATTGCCTGTGCAGTATCACTTATAACTGTTCTAGTCGATAGGTATTATAATGCCTTGCCGGGTATAATTATACCTCTAACATCAGCTGGGATTTGCATACTTATATCGAAGAATGCAAGTAACTTAAACAGTCAGATACATAGGGCTTTGGAGTATAGCCGTATGGTTAAGAAAAATGATGTAAAGCTTCATCGTCTGGCATATTATGATACTCTTACGGAGCTTCCTAATCGTAAAATGATGATAAATCAAATTAACAAACTGACGACTTCAAATTTACCAATAAAGCCGCACTTTACACTGGTATATCTTGACCTTGATAATTTTAAAAAGATTAATGATACCGTAGGACACGGTGTAGGAGATGCGATCCTTAAGGAAGTAGCACACAGATGGAAGGAATGCTGTGAAAAGGGAGATTTGCTTGGACGGGTTGGCGGAGATGAGTTTGTTATATTAATCAATCATAAGACAGAACATTTGGCAATCTTGGATTATCTAACTGTTTTTCAGGGAGCAATTAAGGATTCCATTATTGTTAATCAGAAGGAATTTACCGTAAGTGCAAGCTTCGGTATAACCAAATATCCTGCAGATGGCAGCAATGCAGAGGAATTATTTAAAAATGCTGATATTGCTTTATATAAGGCAAAGAATTCCGGTAAGAATAGCATTCGTTTTTTTAATAAAGAAATGCAGGAGGAAATCCTAAAACGGATACAATTGGAGAGGGGATTAGTATCAGCTATTAGAAATAATGAGCTTTACATGGTCTTTCAGCCACAATATACAGCCAATACCAATGCATTAAGGGGGTATGAAGCTCTAATCAGGTGGAAGCATCCTGAACTTGGACTGGTAAAACCATCAGATTTTATTCCCATCGCAGAAGAAACGGGACTTATTATTGATATAGGTAAATGGGTTATAGAGACGGTGTTGACTAAATTTACGGAATTCAAAGAAAAGCATAATATAACCTCGGTGATATCAATTAATATCTCCGTAGCCCAGATTATCGAACCTTCTTTTATTACAATGTTAAAGGATGTCCTGAAAAAGACTGGATTTGATAGCAGATATCTGGAATTGGAAATAACAGAATCCGTCTTTATCTCTTATCCAGATCATGTTATAGAAGTAATTAATCAGTTAAAGGAATTAGGTATTCATATTGCTCTCGATGATTTTGGGACAGGCTATGCCTCTTTAAATTATCTACATATATTGCCCATAAGTATCTTGAAGATTGATAAGAGTTTCATTGAAAAAGTTAGTACAAGCTCTTCCTTAGATAAAATAGTGGGGTCAATTATCTCATTATCCCATCAGCTGGGAATTAAAGTTATAGCAGAGGGAGTTGAGAAGGAGGAGCAACTAAATTATTTAGAACAACATAATTGCGATTATATTCAAGGATATTTGTTAAGTAAACCAATCGAAGAGGGACAGGTTATAGATTTGAGTAAAAGGTATATGGATAAGGAGGGTGTTATCCTCCTGGCCTAAGAAGCTGGGTTTCAAATAAAGTTTGCTGTATTTATTCCCCAATAATATATAGTTATTCAGTTACATTAACAGTACATCGTACTTTAGTTCCATCCTCGGATGCATAGACATAGGCTTTTCCCTTTTTTAGGGCCTTAATTATACCCTTGGAATTAACGGAGATAACATTGGAATTACTCACAGACCAGACTGGCGTATTACCGGAGGATACCTCTGCAGTAATACTAGCAGTATCTCCCTTTTTCATAGTGATTTCTGTCCTACTTAAGGTAATCTCTGGCTTCGAAACAACAACTTCACAAACAGCCGATACACCATCGACCGTAGCAGTGATAATTGCAGTACTATTCTTAATAGCAGTAATGGTGCCTGTAGAGCTCACAATAGCTACGCTTTTTTTATTTGTCTTCCAGGTGGGGGTTCTCTTCGAAGAGACAGTAGCAGAAAGCTTAATGCTATTACCTTTAAATAAGTTAACAGAGGACTTATTCAGGGTAATCGTTGGTGCTATAACAGTAATGGTACAGGCAGCGCTTGTACCGTCAGCATTGGCGGTAACAGTGGTCTGTCCTGGCTTAAGTCCCCTTACTGTTCCATATGCATCGACAGTGGCTATGCTTTTTCTGCTGCTTTTCCAGGTGACTTCAGAAGAGTTTGAGGTAGTAGCAGATAATCTGTAGGTCTCATCACCTTCAATAAAGATATGCTCCTTACTCAATTGTATTTCTGTTTTATTCACTGTGATTAGACAGGAGGCTTCAGCATCTTTAATTTTGGCAGTGATAAGGGCTGAACCTGCTTTTTTTGCAGTAACAATTCCATAAGTATTGACTGAGGCAACCTTAGAATTATTACTTTTCCAAGTGGCTTTTTTTCCATTAGAGGTTATGGCAAATAGGTAGATTTCATCGTTAATGTCAAGGGATGCCTCATATTGAGAGAGTATAACAAAGGAGAAAAGGTCAGAGGCTAAGGCGGTAACAATGTGATTTGATGTGGTTTGACTAATTAACAGGATACTTAATAAGACTGAAACAAATATTTTCTTGAAATGTGACATAGATTCCTCCATTCTTAGAATGTGAGGAATAAGATTAACAGCAAACTTTATAAGAAACTAAGGAACAAGATGAAAATGGTATTCATCTTGTTCCTTAGTTTAACATACATGGCATAAAATGTAAATGTTTAATTTTGTGGATGAACTAAAGCCTTAACAATATCTTCAAAGCCCATACTATGGGAGGCCTTAACTAATATAGTATCTCTGGGATTAATAATCTGATGAAGTTCTTTCAGCAATTCTTCCCTTGTACTAAAATATAGTAATTGCAGTGAAGATGCAGTGTTATCTGACTGCATTGTATTACTTCTTACTATCTGGGAGGCTCCATTATATATGTCTAGTGAGAGTTTACCTACGCAAACCAGTAAATCAAGGTTGGTACTCGCCGCATATTTACCCACCTCTTCATGCAATTCCTTCTCCTTACTACCCAGCTCAAACATGTCGCCAAGGATTGCTATTTTCTTCGTATCGGCCAGATTAAGCAGGTCTATAGCTGCTTTCATGGAGACAGGATTAGCATTATAGCAGTCGTCAATAACCGTCCATTGATCAAGACGAATGATATTACTTCGTCCTCCTATGGGTTGTACCGTTGCAAGGCCTGCTGCGATTTCTTCACAGGACATACCTAGAATACTTCCTACAGAGGCTGCAGCCAGAGCATTTAATACCATATGTTCTCCAGGAAGAGAAATATCCGTATGGAGGACACATTCTGATTGATTAGCAGCATTTGTAGCAGAGTTTATATGAATATCACAGGAGCTACCAAAGATACCATGGGATTGTTTATTCCTTGCATAGACATCATTGTCTGGATTAAGACCAAAGGTAATTGGTACCCTTCCCTTGACTTTTTTCAGCGTGGCAAGCATATCATCGTCGCCGTTGATACAAACAGTACCATCCTCTTGCATAAAATCAAATATTTCACTTTTAGCTTTTAAAATACCTTCTCTGGAACCTAGATTTTCCAGATGGCATTGCCCTATATTAGTAATAACACAGAGGTCTGGCTTTGCAATTTCACTAAGCCTATGCATTTCTCCAAAATCGCTGATACCCATCTCAAGCACGGCTACCTGATGGCTATCTTTAATCTTAAGTATGGTTAGAGGCAACCCTACCTCATTATTAAAATTACCCTCGGTTTTTAAAACCCTATATTTTTGAGCAAGGACACTGCTGATAAATTCTTTCGTACTAGTCTTGCCTACACTTCCGGTAATGCCTACTACTTTAATATTTAGCTGCATTCGGTACCATCTTGCTATATCCTTAAGGGCAGCAAAACTATCCTTAACAAGTATGTAGGGACCTTTTGGATTATCCGGATTTTTTTCACACAGAACAGCTGCAGCTCCTTGATCAAAGGCTGTATTAATAAAATTATGCCCATCCACCCGTTCTCCCACGGTAGCGATAAAGAGGTAGTCTTTTTCAACTTTTCTAGAATCAATTACTACTCCCTTTACTTTTACTTCCTTACAGATATCCTCAGCAAATAATTCTCCCTTACAGGCATTTGCTATTTGGACTAATGTAATATTCATCCTTCTTTCCTCCCTTGGCCCACGCATTACAGGTATTTCTTTAAGGATATCTCAATAATTTTCTCACAGAGAGCATTAAAATCCATTCCAACTACTTTTGCTTCCTGGGGAAGCAGGGAGGTAGGAGTCATACCGGGCAGGGTATTTGCCTCCAGACAGTAGATTTCATTATTTTCATTTAGAAGGAAATCCATTCGAGCGTAGGTCTTAAGGCGTAAGGCTGTAAAGACTTCTTCAGCAATACGCTGCATTTTACTTGTTGTTACTTCATCAAGTAGAGCAGGGCAGGTCTCAATAGCACTTCCTGCCTGATATTTGTTTTTATAATCATAAAAGCCTTCCAGGGGAGCGATCTCTATAATAGGTAGGGCTTTGTTATCAATTACTCCAATAGAGAATTCTCTTCCCTTAATAAATTCTTCAATAATGACCTCAGTTCCGTAGGTAAAGGCACTGTTCATTGCAGTCTCCATTTCTGCAGGAGTAGAAGCAATTGATACACCGACACTGGAGCCACCATTGCATACCTTTACAACACAGGGGTATGTGTTCCATTCATACGCTTCCCCTTTTTTAATATAAATGCCCGCAGGTGTAGGTATTTTATAAAAAGCGAAGATTTCCTTTGAGACTGCCTTGTCCATAGCCAAAGCACTACTGAAATAGTCAGCACCCGTATATTTAATGCCCATCAAATCAAAGGCAGCTTGGATTTTACCATCCTCTCCATTTTCACCATGGAGGGCTAGAAATACCATATCAGACATACTGCAAATATCAATAACACGAGGTCCGAAGAAGCTTTTGGAAGTATCCTTTCTTAAGGCTTTAATCTGGTTTATGTCCGGATTATCCTCCTTAATGGCACTGATATTAGCTGTCCAGTCTTTCTCTATATTAAAAATAGTGTCTATGCTTTCATCTCCATCATATCCTAAAAAAACATCAAGTAAAATAACCTGATGACCGTTGCTTTTTAGAGCCTCATATATCATTTTACCTGTGCTTAAGGAGACATCTCTTTCTGTACTGGTTCCTCCTGCCAAAACAACAATTTTCATGTTAAAACCTCACTTTCAAGACTATGTATAATAAACAATTGAGATACATCATTGGTACAAGGTAAGCATTGTAAGTTTTACAATTATCTTAATTACTATATTCTATTAAAAATCTATTGATTAATTGGAGCAGCACATCTTTATAAGATAGATTTGATTGTTATTTCTGCTTCCACAACAGTATAACCCATACTTTATAACAAGTAAAGTTAATAAAGTGCTCTAAATGTATGAATTAATGCCATTAATTTGAATGAAATTAGGCTTATGAAATACTAATAATAGGGTTACTATATATTTTACAAATATTAACTTATAATGTTGAAAATTAACAAAATAATGATATAATTTATTTATCGGCATAGGCCGTACTAAATTAAAAGTGGAGGATTAATATGAAAAAGGTAATATCAATTTTTCTTTTGGTAACAATGGTGTGTTTGTTCTTGTCAGGTTGTAGTAAAAAGACTTATGAAATCGCTTTAATTACGGATAAGGGTAATATTGATGACAAATCCTTTAATCAGGGCTCCTGGGAAGGCGTTGTTGAATTTGCTGAGGAGAATAAGCTTACCCATAAGTATTTTAAGCCGGAGAGTGGTTCCGATGAACAGTACCTAGCATCCATTGATAATGCAGTTGCTGCAGGAGCAAAGGTGGTTGTAACGCCCGGTTTCCTGTTTGAAGTAGCAGTGAATGAAGCACAGACAAAGTATCCTGAGGTTAAGTTTATTCTTCTAGACGGTGAGCCTCATAATACTGATACACCGGCAGTATATAAAACCGAGAAAAATGTGGCATGTATTAAATACGCAGAGGAACAATCTGGCTACCTGGCAGGTTATGCTGCTGTAAAGGATGGCTATACGAAGATTGGATTTATGGGGGGAATGGCAGTTCCGGCAGTTCAGGCCTTTGGTTATGGCTACCTTCAGGGGGCAGAAGCGGCAGCAAAGGAGCTTAATCTTTCCGATGGCGCCATCTCTTGTATCTACCATTATACCGGTAATTTCGATGAGACAGATACCAACAAGGCCATGGCTAAGACCATGTATCAGGAAGGCACCGAGGTAATCTTTGCCTGTGGCGGTTCCGTAGGAAAGAGTGTTATGTCTGCTGCATCTGAAGCTGGAGCTAAAGTTATAGGTGTTGATGTTGACCAAAGATATGACAATGAAGCAGTTATGACTTCTGCTATGAAGGGACTTGCTGCATCTGTAATAGCTGTTCTTGATTCTATCTATAATACAAAGAGCTGGGAAACCTATGCAGGAACCTTAACCTACTTTAATGCAGCTAACAATGGTGTAGGTCTTCCAACCCAAGTAATCGGTGATGATAAAGCAGATGCTTTTGATAGATTTAATTCATTTAATAAAGCAGAATATGATGCAGTATATGCAACACTTTCCAGTGGTAGTGTTGTTCCCTTACGTACCATTAATATTCCTGAAGCCTCCAACGGCATTGCAACTGCGGATGAGCTTACAGCCGGACTAAGTCTTGCTAAAGTTAAGGTTGAAACAAGATAATAATCATGTCCTAGGGTAATAAGACCTGAAGGGGAAGGGCATTACCTTTCCCCTTTCTTATGATACGAGGAAATTGCTTCCTATATCATAAAAAAATTAGATGCGCACCTCGCGGTAAGGAAGATATTGCTTCGCAATCCCCTCGGGCGCAAAGTGTCAGCAAGCTGACACTTTCTTGTTTTATAGGAAAGTGCGTCCTATAAAATAAAAAAATTAGGATGCGCACCTCGCGGCAAGGAAGTATATTGCTTCGCAATCCCCTCGGGCGCGGAGAATGTGCCAAAGGCACATTCTTTGTTATATTATAGGATGACAGTGAGGTTAATATGGAAAATTATATTATTGAGATGCTTCACATTACTAAGGAATTTCCCGGTATTATTGCCAATGATGATATAACCCTTCAATTAAGAAAGGGTGAAATTCATGCTCTACTTGGAGAAAATGGAGCAGGAAAATCAACCCTTATGAGTGTTCTCTTTGGCCTTTGCCAGCCGGAAATGGGAGAAATTAAGAAAAACGGTAAAACCGTTAAGATCAATAATCCAAATGATGCCAATGGCCTGGGTATTGGAATGGTTCACCAGCATTTTAAATTGGTGGAGATATTTACTGTCTTAGAGAATATAATCCTTGGTGTTGAGCCTAATACAAGAGGTATTCTTAAGAAGAAGGAAGCCAGAGATAAAGTATTAGCCTTAAGCAAGAAGTACGGTCTGGCTGTAGATCCAGATGCAGTAATTGAGAAGATATCCGTAGGAATGCAGCAGAGGGTTGAAATCTTAAAAATGTTATATCGAGATAATGAAATTCTTATATTTGATGAGCCTACAGCCGTATTAACGCCTCAGGAAATTGAAGAGTTGATGGAGATAATGCGAGGTTTTACGAAAGAAGGTAAATCAATTCTATTTATTACCCACAAATTAAATGAGATTATGTCAGTTGCCAATCGATGCACTGTCCTGCGTAAGGGTAAATTAATTGGTACTGTTGAAATCAAGGATACCACCAAGGAAGAACTCTCTAAGATGATGGTTGGAAGAGATGTTAATTTTATGGTGGACAAGATAGATCAAACTGTGGGTGATGTGGTATTAACTGTAGAACATGCTACGGTAGCTTCAAGGATTAGCAAGAAAAATGCTGTTAAAGATATTTCCTTTGAGGTTAGGGCAGGAGAAATTGTCTGTCTGGCAGGCATAGAAGGCAATGGTCAGACAGAGTTAATCTCTGCTATCACAGGACTGGAGAAGCTTAACAAAGGAAGGATAACCTTAGGAGCTAAGGATATTACCAAATCCTCCATCCGAACTCGTTCCAAGACAGGAATGAGCCATATTCCAGAAGATCGTCACAAGTATGGACTTGTTTTGGATTATAGCCTTGAGGATAATATGATCCTTCAAAGGTATTGGCAGCCAGATTTTCAAAAAGCAGGGTTTATACAAAAGAAGGCTGTACGAGAATATGCAGAAGAGCTTATTAAGAAGTTCGATGTTAGAAGCAGTCAAGGGCCTATTACCATTGTAAGAGGAATGTCAGGTGGAAATCAGCAGAAAGCAATTATTGCAAGAGAACTTAGTAAAGCGCATGGGCTTTTGGTTGCCGTCCAGCCCACCAGAGGACTGGATGTTGGTGCAATAGAATTTATTCACCAACAAATTGTTGCAGCACGGGATGAAGGAAAGGCAGTTCTATTAATGTCTTTTGAGTTAGATGAAGTAATGAATGTCAGTGATAGAATTCTCGTTATGTACGAAGGAGAAATCGTTGCAGAGCTAAATCCAAAAGACACCAATGTGCAGGAGCTTGGCTTATATATGGCAGGTGCCAGAGGAAATAGGGTAAAGGAGATGGAATATGCAAACAAATAAGGATGCACCAACTATAAGAACAAGATTTTTAGAGCTTATAAATCATAAGGGTACCTTTACCTTTATAGCTGCTTTGCTAGCTATTGTTGTAGGTCTTTTATTTGGCTTTGTTGTTATGCTTATAGCCAGCCCTTCTGAAGCTTTTTATGGATTTTTTACCATGCTTTTTGGTGGCCTAAGCCGAATAGGAAGTGTACTTTATTTTGCTACACCTATTTTAATGACAGGACTGGCTGTGGGATTTGCCTTTAAAATGGGACTATTTAATATAGGAGCCTCCGGTCAGTATACCATGGGAATGTTCTTTGCCCTTTATGTTGGTTTTATGTGGAAGCTTCCTGGTAGTATTCATTGGATTGTCTGCATTTTAGCCGGGATGGTGGGAGGTATGCTTTGGGGGATAATTCCCGGCATCTTAAAGGCATACTTAAATGTACATGAAGTAATAACCTCCATTATGTTTAACTATATAGGCATGTATCTTGTGGATATGATGATTACAACAAACTCAGTAATGTATGCCCCCTCCATGGCAAGAACAGCCTATCTGCCAGAAACAGCAATGTTACCTTCCTTAGGTGGTGCAAATTCTGGTGTTAATATATCCATTCTATTTGCAATTGCAATAGCTATAATCCTTGCAATCATATTGAATAATACTACCTTTGGATATGAATTAAAGGCAACCGGTTATAATAAACATGCTAGTAAGTATGCAGGCATGAGCGATAAGAAGAATACCATACTTACCATGTTAATTGCAGGCGGCTTATCTGGGTTAGGGGGAGCCTTTGCCTATTTGGCACCTTCGATCATAGCAGGAAGTGGTACAACCTATGAGCCAATTAATATGATAGCAGCCAATGGTTTTAATGGAATAGCAGTTGCCTTACTTGGTAGTTCAAATCCACTGGGAATTATTTTCTCCGCCCTATTTATCTCTTATATTCAAAGAGGTGGAACCATTGTAAGTAATACCACAGATTTTAAGCCGGAGATTATCGATACGGTAATCGCAGTAATTATTTATTTCTCTGCTTTTGCTATGCTGATGAATACGGTCATGGGAAATTTTGTTGGTAAGAGAAAAAAGAAAAATTCCCAGACAAGTAATATAGATGTCATATCTGTCGATGATACGATTGAAGAAGGGAATAAGGAGGTATAGCAGATGGATACAGTATATTATTTGATACAGAGCACCCTCCCCGTTGCCATACCCTTACTATTGGTAGCACTGGGTGGAATGTTTAGTGAACGCAGTGGTGTGGTTAATATTGCACTGGAAGGTATTATGCTTTTTGGAGCCTTCTTTGGATGCCTCTTTGTCTACTTTATAGATAGTACACAAATCAATGCGCAGCTGATTTTATTAATTGGAATGTTAGTAGCAGCATTAAGCGGAATTTTATATTCCCTGCTCTTATCCTTTGCAGCAGTTAATTTGAACGCAAATCAAACAATTACTGGTACTGCAATGAATATGTTTATTCCTGCTGTGATTTTACTATTCTCTAAGATGAAATTTAACAGTGATGGAATAACTACACGAACAAATTTTTATATTCAGAAGGTACCAGGACTTAGCGAGCTTCCTATTCTTGGGCCAATATTTTTTCAAAAAACTTATATCACAGTATATATTGGTTTCTTATTTCTTATTATATCTACGATAATTTTCTATAAGACAAGATTTGGTCTGAGGCTTAGGGCCTGTGGAGAGCATCCCCAGGCAGCAGATTCTGTGGGGATTAATGTGTATAAGATCAGACACAGTGGTGTTGCTATCTCCGGTTTTCTTGGTGGTATGGGAGGCTTTTTCTACTCTGTGGGTGTTATGGATGGTAATGTGAATGGTCATACAGGCGTTGCGGGCTTTGGTTTCCTCGCCTTAGCTGTGACGATTTTTGGACAGTGGAAGCCCATTAAAATATTATTTGCAGCTTTATTCTTTGCCTTTTTGAGAACACTCGCTTATTCTGTACCGATTATACCATTTTTAAAGGAACTAAATATAAATCAAAGCTACTATAAAATGCTGCCTTATGTGGCAACTATGATTGTTCTTATTTTTACTTCTAAGAAATCAAGGGCTCCGAAAGCTTCTGGAATTCCCTATGATAAGGGAAGTAGATAATTCTTGGATAGGTTACAATTAATTTAGTTGCTTGAGCTTTTTCTTCTTAATGCTACTATTATTTATCTATTATTTTAATTATTGAATTGAATAATATAAAAACTATCATAAGAGACATAAACAGGAATAGATTATTATATAAGTTAATATAATCATTATTTAGCCCTTTTAAATATACAAAGGAATTATGTGATTGATTTATATCTAAGTTAGAGGAAAGAGGTAGGGGCATGAGAAGATTTAAGAGAAGCATTTGTTGTCTATTTACAGTAATATTGGTGTTATGCAGTTTCTCTGAAGTGTATGGAAAACCACAGTATGCTCAGGCACATGAGAAGAAGATACATCAGATGGATAAACAAGAGAAAAAACATCATAATAAGAAAAAACACAGGATGGATCAAAAAGGTAAAAAACATAAGCATCAGGATAAAAAGAAAGAAGACATAGTAACTCCGAAGGACTTAAATAAGCCAACCAATATAACGATTACTCCTGTGGGAACTTCTGTGAAAGCCAATACTTTAAACACCACAACCCTATATATGGAGGTAAAAGCAGATATTACTGCAGGGCAGGCAACAGGAGGAAGGGCTGAGCTCTATGTAGATTCCAAGCTTATTGCTCTTGATACAGTAATTAATGCTACAGACACTACAGTAAACTTTACAACCTCTGATAGTTCTCCCACCAATGGAGAGTTAAAGGCTTTAGTCCCTAAGGGTGGAGTTGTATCTGTTGTGATTTATAATAGCAGTAATAAAAGTGCCACTAGCACAGATAAAAATCCTACTTTAATAGTTGATTATGAGGTTCCTGTGATATCTGGTATAACAACAGCAATTCTTAGTCTATCAAATAAAACACTGACCATTTACACCAATGGAGTGACGGCACTAAAGGATAAGGTAGATGTTACGAAAATCTCACTTTATGACCAAACCCTGAATAAATACTATCAGCTGACAAATCTAAGTGGTAGCGGGTCTGTTGGAACAGTGAGTACAACTTACTCCATGACCATAGAATTAGGCTATATTGATGTTGCAGGGCTATATGGATATGGCAGCTCTACCGTCCTATTAAGTATTGCTCCAGGAGCTTTACTATATGATGATGCAGGAAATACTTCTGTAGCTAATAACAGCACCCAGGTAATTACAGCAATTGTATTACCCTAGATAGAATATGGCCGGCAGTCTACTTTAAATTATAGACTGGCGGCTTTTATTAAAAGCTTATTAAAAAAATATGATATTTTATCTAATTAATTTCATTTATGATAAATATATGCTATACTAATAAAATTCAAAGGAAAAGAAATACATACCCTGATAAGGACACGAGAAAACAGCTGACATGACAAAGAAATCTATGGCTGTAAAGGAGAACTGAGATGGCGAAATTTAAGGTTGCGGCTGTCTTTAGCAATAATATGGTATTGCAAAGAGATAAGAATATTAAAATCTTCGGACAGGGAAATAATGATGATATGGTTTGTGTTACCTTTGGGGATAAGACTTATAAGGTAAAGGTAAAAGCTGAGAGATGGTCCATACTTCTGCCACCCATGTCGGCCGGTACAGGTTATCAAATGACAGTAGCCTGTAAAGAAGAAGTAAAGTGCTTTGAGAATATAGCAATTGGCGAGGTATGGCTTGCCGGAGGACAATCTAATATGGAGTTTGAACTCCAGAACTGTCTGGGTGGCCATGAAATGCTGGAAAAGGATAGAGATCCCAGGGTTCGTTTTTATTATACCAATAAAATTGCACATATGGATGACCATTTCTTTGAGATGGAGGAGCAATCAAGCTGGAGTGAATTTAGTGAAGAGAATGCCAAGGACTGGTCTGCAGTAGGTTACATTTTTGGCAAAAGGTTAGCAAAGGAACTTGATGTAACCGTAGGAATTATTGGTTGTAACTGGGGTGGAACCTCAGCCTCCTGCTGGATGAGCAAAGAAGCCCTAAGTGAAGATACTGAACTAAATACTTATCTAGAAGAATATTATAAAGGCATTGAGGGCAAAACAGAAGAGGAACAGATTAGAGAATATAGGGAATATGAAGCTTATCATTTTATATGGGAACAACACAAAGATAAGTTATATGAGGAAAACCCCCAGATTGAGTGGGATGAAGTACTTAAAATCTGCGGTGACTGTAAATGGCCGGGACCAAAGAATAGGATGAGTCCATACCGACCAGGTGGTTTATATGAGACTATGCTGCAGCGTGTTATGCCCTATACCCTAAGAGGTTTTCTTTTCTATCAGGGAGAAGAGGATGCCAATAAGCCAACACTTTATGAGAAGCTACTGACCCGAATGATTCGCCAGTGGCGTGAGGGCTGGGAGGATATAAACCTTCCTTTCCTATTAGTACAACTTCCCATGCATCGATATAAGGCGGATCCTGATACCAAGAGTTGGTCTTTGATTAGAGAAGCCCAGATGAATATCTTCCAGGAACTGAAAAACACTGGAATAGCAGTCGTACTAGACTGTGGAGAATTCAATGAGATTCATCCCAAGGATAAGGTGCCAGTGGGAGAACGCCTAGGCTTACAGGCCCTTTATCAGGTGTATGGTAGGATCGATGATCATGAGGCTTTTGGACCAATTTTTAAGTCCTATGAAATCAAGGACAGCTATATAGAACTTGACTTTTTCTATGGGAAAGATGGTTTTGATATTAAGGGAGTAATATCTGGCTTTGAGATTGCCGGAGAAGATTTTAATTATGTGAAGGCAGAAGCTAGAATAAAGGGATCTAAAATTCAAGTATTTTCACCGGAGGTAAAGGAGCCTAGACATGTCCGTTATTGCTGGACTAATTATGCTGAAGTTACGATTTACGGTAAAAACGGTATCCCTTTAGCCCCCTTTAGAACCTCAAACCGTCAGGGATGAGTAGGAGGATAGATGTTTGGATATGTTAATATAAATAAGCCGGAATTGAAAATGAAGGACTTTTATAAATATAAGGCTTATTATTGTGGTCTGTGTAAGACCTTAAAAAATAAATATGGAAGATTTGGACAGATGACCTTGTCTTATGATATGACTTTTTTAGTTATATTACTGACCTCCTTATATGAAAGTGAAACAGTCAGAGAGAAAAATCGTTGTATCACTCATCCCATTAAAAAGCATGATTTCTTACGTAACGAAATAACAGACTATGTGGCTGATATGAATATTGCATTGACTTATTATCACTTATTGGACAATTGGCAGGATGAAAAAAGCATGCTGGGGTTAACAGGGGCGCAGGCACTAAAAAGAAAGTTTAAGAAGGTGAGTAGAAAGTATCCCAGACAATGTAAAGTTATCAAGGAATGCCTGGATAAGCTTACAGAATGTGAAAAGCAAAAGGTGACAGATATAGATAAGGTAGCACGCTGCTTTGGGGAATTAATGTCGGAAGTATTTGTTTATCATCAGGATATATGGGAAAGCAGTCTAAGGAAAATAGGATTTTATATGGGGAAATTTATTTATATCCTGGATGCATATGATGATCTGGAAAAGGATATTAAGCATAAGAGCTATAATCCGCTGATACCCTTATATGAGAAAGAAAGCTTTCATTCAGACTGTAGAGAAATGCTTACTATGATGATGGCAGATTGCAGCAATGAGTTTGAGAAGCTTCCCTGCCTTCTGGATGTAGATATACTCCGTAATATACTATATGAAGGCGTTTGGACTAAATTTATTAAGATACATGATGAGAGAATAAAAAGGAAGGAACATAACAATGATTACAAATCCATACAAGATACTTGAGGTATCGCCCAGTGCCTCCAATGAAGAGATTAAAAAGGCTTACAGAGATTTAAGCAGAAAGTATCATCCGGATTCCTATGCTAATAATCCTTTGGCAGGCCTGGCGGAAGAGAAGTTTAAAGAAGTGCAAGAAGCCTATGATCAGATTATGAAAGAAAGAGAAGGCGGCTATAGTGGTGTGAATAGTTCTAATGAAGATACCCAGGATATGAGAGTAGTTTATAACCATATTACTTCTGGTAATTATTACGAAGCATTAAATGAGCTTTCCAGAATACCTCTTAGAACAGCAAGATGGTACTACTATAGTTCTGTTGCTAATCTAGGTTCAGGTAATAACGTGAAGGCTCTAGAACATGCCAGACAGGCAGTTAATATGGAGCCTGGCAATCCAGAGTATAGGAGCTTTCTCAATCAATTAGAAGGACAGGGGCAGAGATATCAGAATAATCGTTATGGAACTGGTAACTATGGAGGAGGCTATGGTAATTATGGCGGTGGCTATGGCAGAAACTATGGTACGGGCAATCTATGCTGTGATTTATGGTGTGCTGATTCTTGCTGTGAATGTATGGGAGGGGATCTTATTCCATGCCTTTAGGTACTAAAAAACTATCTTTTTTAGGTTTGTTATTAGCCTTTACTTTAATTTTAATCATACTAAGTGGCGTGCTGGAATTTAACACTATTTTTTTGTTGGCAGCAGCAGCCTACTGTGATGGAATTGCTTTTAGAGAAAGTAATATCCGTTATGCTTTTGGTTTCTTTCTTGCCAGTGTTCTATTAGGTGTTTTTTTGGCTCCAAATAAGCTGTATTGTATTACCTACGCAGCTATGGCCCTCTATATATTAATTTCAGAATTTTCCTATGATAAACTGGTTTATATTAAAAAGGATAGGATCAAAAGACAGTTAGTATGGCTGATTAAATATATAGCATTTAATATCATGTATATACCTGCATTGTTATTTTTACCCAAGCTTTTTTATGAGGGAGATATTAATAAGGGTTTACTTACAGGTTTTATTCTGGCTGGACAGATTGGTTTATTTATATATGATAAGGCTTATATCTATTTTCAAAGATATATATGGGGTAAAGTTCGGTCTAATTTTAAATTGTAATTTTGGATGAAATCTGCCATGTTAAGTATTGATTAATACATTTTAATCCTTTCTCTCTAATCCTATAATGATTATATAATCTGTTGAATAGGGAGGAATTATGGGGACAGTAAGAATTAATCAGATGGGGTATACTCCAAGTAGCGTAAAGCAGGTTGTCTATGTTGGTGAAGCCAAAAATTTTCAGATATTTAATATATTGAATAATCAATTATGCTATTGTGGAGAACTGAAGGACCAAGGAAGTGATGAGGCAAGTGAGGATAGAGTCTGCACTGGAGACTTTAGTTTTTTTCAGGAGACAGGCAGATTTTACATAGAGGTTAACGGTGAGAAATCCTTGGTGTTTAAAATATCTGTGAAGCAGCATGAAATATGTACGGATGCGCTGCTAAAAGCTTTTTATTATCAGCGTTGTGGAATGTGGTTATCAGCGCAGTATGCAGGTCAGTGGAAACATCCTATTTGTCATCTGCAGCCCTCTTATCTATTTGTCCAAAATGCTGAGAAATTATTAGCTAGTAACCCAGAGGAGCTAGAGCAGATAGATACCACCGGGGGTTGGCATGATGCTGGAGACTATGGAAGATATACCATAGCCATGGTAAAGACAATTGCCGATTTGTTGCTGGCTTATGAGAATTGTGAAGCAGCTTTTGACCATTGCATTCATATACCGGAAAGCGATTTACCGGGAGCAGATATTCTCCATGAGATTAAATATGGATTGGATTTCCTCTTTAAGATGCAGCGTAAGTTGGACGGCAGTGTCTATACAAAGGTTGCTACCAGATTTTTTCCCGGTATGATAATGCCAGAAGTTGATAGGGAGCCCTTATTTGTCTTTGATATTTCAAGCCCGGCAACAGGTGGTTTTGCTGCGGTGATGGCTATGGCAGCAGGGGTATTTAAGCAATGGGATCCAGCCTATGCAGGCCGCTGTCTCGAGGCTGCCAAAAGGGCATATTCCTGGTTGCAGCAGCACCCAGAGCCATTGTTATTTCACAATCCGAAAGATGTAATTTCAGGTGAATATGGGGATAGTGATGATACCGATGAGCGCTATTGGGCTGCCGCTCAGTTATATAAGGTTACAGGCAATGAAGAGTATCATAAGGAATTCATCAGGTATTATGAGGAGCTTGAGGATAGGCTTTCCTTAGGGTGGAGGAATGTTGGAGGCTATGGAACCATAGCTTATCTATTTACCGAAAAGCCTGTGGATAGTATAATTCATGAGGACTTAGGTAAAGAATGGCTAAAATATGCCAGCCTGCTTAAGGAGAGAAGTAAGGCCAACGGCTATGGGATAACCTTAGCTTTAGATGAATATAAATGGGGAAGCTTGATGATACTGCAAAATCAAAGTATCCATTTAATCATAGCTAATCAACTACTTAAGAAGCAAATATATGATGCTTTAATCTATTATAATTGGGATTATCTATTGGGAGTTAACCCTATGGATATCTCCTATGTAACAGGATTGGGGGAAAGATCTGTGATGAACCCCCACCATAGACCTTCTGCAGCCGATGGGATTACAGAACCGGTTCCAGGTCTTGTGGCAGGAGGACCCTGTTCATACTTAGTGGATGAAATCGCTGAGAAGCTTTGCAAGGGTAATCCGCCTGCAAAATGCTATGTCGATGATGAGTTGAGTTTTTCAACCAATGAAATTGATATTTACTGGAATTCGCCAGCTGTTTTCGTAGCTGCTTATTTAAGTTTAAGGTAGCGGTAAGTCAAGTATGCTCCTATATAGACATTAATAAATGCTATATAGGAGTATTTTTTAAACTTGATTATAACTCAAATAAATAATGGAAGATAAAAGTAAAATATGGTAATATAACAGTATCGAAAGAGGGAAGGATTGGGTTATATTATGGCAAATAAAATGACAAAAGATCAAATGGAGCAAATGTGTGAAAATGCAAGAAGATTAGGATTTCGGCCGGAACGGCTAAGATTATTAGATGAGAGATTACAGTGTTGGTCAAAGAATGAGATGACACCCTCCATCGCAGTCAAGGTGTTGCGTCATGGTGAGATGGCCTTTGAGGGTGCTTATGGGATTTTGGGACCGGATAAAGAAGGGGATTCCCTAAGGGTAGATACTATATTTCCGATTTGTTCCATGACAAAGCCCGTTGTCAGTACCTTACTGGCCCTTATGCAGGAGGAGGGATTAATTGATCTAAATGATCCTGTTCGCAATTATCTTCCTGAGTTTACAGGTGATAAAGATAGTGAGATTCGTATCTGGCATCTCATAACCCATACCAGTGGTATTATTGATGGGGATTTTTATAATGGTTATGAGCGCTTTGTCAAAGAGAATATAAGCACAGAACTTCCATCAGAGGATAATCAGGAAGCCTGGGATGTAATAACCCTAAAGATACGAGAGAAGCTAGGTCTTCCTACAGTGGAGCTAGGGAATAAGATGAGACATGAGACTTATCTTGCGGCAGCCCTTACTCAGGAGCCAACCCATAAACCCCATGCAGTTATGACTTACTGCAATACGGGCTTTCATCTTGTTATGAGTATTATAAATAAGATTTCCGGTAAACCAATTGATGTCTATGCCAAGGAGAAGCTATTTGATCCTCTGAAGATGATAGATTCACATTTCTTATTTCCCAAGGAGAAGCGCTCCAGGTTTATCCAAAGAGGGGCTGAGTATGTAGGCAGCGATTGGTTAAATGAGGATATATTAAGCTCCGAGCATGGACCTGGAGGTTTAAAATCCACAGTTCATGATATGACACGTTTTGGACAGATGTATTTAAATAAGGGCTATCTAGACGGTGTCTCCGTTCTATCCCCTGCCTCCATCAGAGAGCTGACATTTGATCAGAATTTTATTATTTCTGAGGCTACCTTTGTAGATAGACTGTGTGATATGTCTTGGAATACTTGGGGACTTGGATGGAATTTAAGAGGAAGAAAGAGGGACGATGCTGGATTACTCAGATCTCCTGCTTCCTATGAGCATGGAGGATTTGGTTGCTGTAAGCTTCTCTGCGATCCAGAGGCAGATGTGGTAGCTGCTTACTTCACTGTATGTAAGACGGATACTAACTATAAGGCCTCGGCCTTTAATAATATTGTATTAGGGGCAATTACTAATCTGAAAGCTTAAATCTTAACAGTTTAGCCATAAGCTCGATTACGCTTACGCTGCATCTCGCTTCGGCAGAATGCCATATAACAGAATGTGAAAAACTGCATGTATGCAAGTAAACTTGCACAATCAGTTTTTTAATACTGTTAATGGTTGAACTGTAATGGAAAACTGATACTAATATACTATTTTTCGCCAAATATATTGAAAATAAATGCTTTTACCCTTATAATTTACCTAATAGACAATTTGTGACGGTAAATGATATGGTAAATACAAGGAGGTATATCTCATATCCAATTCAAAAGAAAGGATAGTGGATGTAATAATGTATGCAGACATGACAAGAAATATAAGAATCAGAATAGGGCTTACAGCAGGAGTATTTTTTATCCTATTACTCATTAGCATGAACATCTATTCAGTTAAAGCAGCACAAGGAAGTATTTCAGTGAAAGAGATTAATTATTTGGAAAGCACCATAACTTTGCAGGTCAACAGTGGGGATACCGAGGTTTATTATTCGGATTCAAAGAAGAAGACCTGGGAGCGGGTACCAGGAGCAATCAATAGTTCTAATACAATTACAATGGATATTTCCTGGATTTCTGTAACAACTAATTATGTCTTAACCTTTAAGGCAGACAAATCCACCAATATTATTTCAGTAACTTTACCAAAGCAGGCAGGTAATTTTAAAGCCAGCTATAATAAGGTTAAAAATAAAGTAAGCTTTAGTAATGGGGGAACACGAACCATTGAGTGGAGAAAGAAAGGCAGCTTAAGCTGGAATACAGTAAATACAGCTACATTGACCAATGAATTAAGCGCTTTAAATAATAATGGAGCAACTATATATTTTCGATTGGCTCCCATCAACGGTACCAGTAATACATATGTAGGATTTCGAGCTAGTAAAGAGGTTTCAATAACAATTCCTAAGAAGGCAGCAGCTCCCAATATCACAGTGGATGGTTCTAAGTTTGGAATTTCTGTGAAGAAGGGAATGGCTTACCGATTTGTTAACAATGATGGTACAAGCTCTGATTGGATTAATATCAATGGTACCTCAATATTACAGCTTAAGGATATAGCTGCCAGTGTTTTATATACCAACCCGGCAACAATACAGTCTGAGATTACTCTGCAATTTAGAACCAATGCCACAAGCTCTGCTCAAGTTTCAAAGGTAGCAACGGTTACGATTCCAATACAGGAGGGAGCCCCAGATATAACTACAAGCGGCATTAATTTAAGTTATACCAGCTCTTCGTCAGTTTCTCTTCACATAAAGGCAGCAAGCACAACTGCTCCTTATGAATATACTATTATTAAGAAGGATCAGGAGTTAAATTATCAGACGGCTAACTGGACCACTATTTCCTCGAGTTCTGAGGTTATATTAAGTAACAAGACCGCCCCTACGGGATGCCATATTTATGTAAGAAAGAAATCCATACCGAAGTCGGAGACAGTGGATTTTGCACTGGCTTCTGCTGAACTGGATATTACAGGAGTAACAGGTATAGAGTATCCTCAAGCTCCGACAGTTACAACTTTATCCACTTTAATCACAACAGCTGGAGTATGCCGTGCCGATGTTAATGGCAGCTTTTTAACCTTTAGTTTATTCAGTCCTACATCAACAACGGTATCTACTATAGAATTTTTAAATACATACGGAATAAGTAAAGGTACAGTTACCTCTAAGAGTACAGTAGTCAAAAACTCAAATAGTACAGGTTTAAATGACAGATATATTATTACTACTAAAATTACTTCTACGGAGACCATTGATACGATTACTCAGGAGAAGCTTTATGCAAAGATTACTCTTGCCAATTCCGATAAGATTATCAGTTCAGATACCAGTGGCGTAATTTTATATATGTATCCAAATACAAAATTAAATAATCCAACGAAGATCAATGATCCTAATGATGAATACACAGGTAACTTCAATAGAATTTATATGTCAAAGGATACAAAGGATGACAAAGTCTTTAAATTCAAATTAGATTTTGGTACAAGATATGTACCCGAGGCATACAAAATTGAAAGCTTTACTTCTGAGGCTGTTGGAATTAAGTCTATTAAATACGATGGCTATACCTTGAATCAGGGTACTGATTATAGCGTTGAATATGGCAGCTACCTAAATGATGATGACAAAACCATAGCAACGGCTACAGTAACAGTTAATGTATCCAATTTTGAAACCTCAAAACTCATTGATGTAACAGATGTGGAAGAAGCTTTACGGATTACTTTAAATAATGGCGAGACATTAAATAATAGCATTTACATTAAGCTTATCAATACGGCTACCATTGATAACGCACCCATAGCTTGGGCCATTACAGAAGGAAGCTTAAAGGAAACTATCAAAAAGACAGTGACAAATTCGGATAACACAACGACTACTACGGAAGAAGAAGTTATATCCTACATCATTGATTTGACTTTATTTGATAAATCCTATGGAGTTGGTATTGCAGATGTTACTTGGGGTGGTATCTCCATTCTGGATTCAACTATGGTGTTAAATGGTAAAGCGTCCATATATCTATCCAATGTAAAGATTAATAAGCTGACAACTGATTCAACAGATACGAAGAATATTGTAATCACTCTTAGCAATGGTTTTGTCATTGAAAGTGGTTGTAAATTAACAATATTGAATGCTTCGTAAGGAATTATCTAAAGATTGGAGGACTATATGAAAAAGAAAAGAATAATAGTGCTTGGAGCAAAGAGTCTTTTATTTCTCTTAATGCTATTTTGTTTTATTAATTTCACAAAGATGAATGTATCGGCTGCTACAGCAGTTTCTATTGGAATTATTGACTATGATAAATTAACCATGGAGGTTGATTATAATAGCAATAAACTTGTATATTATTCCACGGACAATGATACATGGACAGAGATAGAGGGTATATATAATAGCGGAACTTGTGTAATGGATATTTCATGGGTTTCAGACACCAGTGATGTTACCTTATATTTTAAGGGAGATGTAGTAAAAACCGTAAAGTCAATCACTTTACCCAAGAAAAACTCTTCATTTAGCATAAAATATGACAAGGTGGAAGGTGAATTCACCTTTGAAAATGCAGAAGAGGCCTATTCCTTTGAATGGAGAAAGTCAACGGATTATCACTGGAGGACAGTAGATATTGATGAGAGCTCCAGCTCCTATGAGAAATTTCTTAAAGAAATAGATAAATTTCAATTAACGGGAGCCACCCTAATCCTTCATATTCCCCAAGAGGTAGGTACTGGGTTAAATAATGTTGGCGCTCGTCCTAGCAGAGATGTATCAGTTACAATTACCAAGAGAGCAGCAGCTCCTACTGTTAAAGTAAACTCATCCCGCTTTACACTTAATACGACTTCCTCTATGGAATATTATGATAGCTATTCTGGTTTTTGGATTGAATGTAGTTCGTCAATGAGCCTGGAGGAGTTAGTTCCTGGTGTACTCTATGAGAATGGTGGTATTGCAGCTTCCCTTAGAATTCGTAGAGCAGCTACACGCTCTGCACCATATTCTAAGGAAACCTATATTAAAATATCAGGACAGACAGCCCCTCCCCGGATTGGTGACAGATCTGCGGATGTGACCTATTATTTTCTTAATTCAAAGCTGATGCTTCAGTTTAATAATGCATCCGCAACCAATATGTATGAATATGCCATTGTAAGAGCTGGTGTTGACTTTGATCCTAGTAAGGCAAGTTGGAAGACAGTAAAGTCCTCCAATATTTTGACCATATCAAGTGCGGCTGCACCCAAGGATTCTACTGTTTATGTTAGAAAGAAGGGTACTGATGCTGATGCAAATAAAGGAGTAAATCTTGTTCTAGCCTCTGCCACAAATAGCTTTAAGGTAGAGTATTAGGCAGACTAAATTCATTAATTATCGAATACAAAACCCCCGTATTTGTTAATTTAAAAGAAGAACAGTCCCGATCAAATTGATCGGGACTGTTCTTCTTTTAGAGTATAGGGTAGATGTAGCCATTTTACACTATTTATTTTATTAGGGTCTGACCACCCATATATGGCTGTAATGCCACAGGAATATTGACAGTACCATCGGCATTTAAGTTGTTTTCCAGGAAAGCAATAAGCATTCTAGGAGGAGCAACCACTGTATTATTAAGAGTGTGAGCAAAGTATTTGCCATCTTCACCTACTACACGGATCCTTAAGCGGCGAGCTTGTGCATCCCCTAAGTTAGAGCAGCTACCTACCTCAAAATATTTCTTCTGTCTTGGAGACCAAGCCTCCACGTCGACGGATTTTACTTTTAAATCTGCAAGGTCTCCAGAACAGCATTCTAAAGTTCTTACAGGGATGTCTAGGGTACGGAATAGGTCAACGGTATTTTGCCATAACTTATCAAACCACATCATGCTGTCTTCTGGTTTACATACAACAACCATTTCCTGCTTCTCAAATTGATGGATGCGGTAAACACCTCTTTCCTCCAGACCATGGGCTCCCTTTTCCTTTCTAAAGCAAGGAGAATAACTGGTTAATGCCTTTGGTAAGGTATCTGAAGGGATAATGGTATCGATGAATTTACCAATCATGGAGTGTTCACTAGTTCCAATGAGATATAAATCTTCGCCTTCAATCTTATACATCATTGCTTCCATTTCAGCAAAGCTCATAACACCAGTAACAACATCGCTTCTAATCATGAAAGGTGGGATGCAGTAGGTAAAGCCGCGATTAATCATAAAATCTCTTGCGTATGAGATAACCGCAGAGTGTAATCTTGCGATATCACCCATTAAATAGTAGAAGCCATTACCTGCAACCTTTCTTGCACTATCTAGGTCGATGCCGTCAAATTTCTCCATGATTTCCGTATGGTATGGAATTTCATAATCAGGAACGAGGGGCTCACCGTAACGTTCTACTTCAACATTTTCATTGTCATCCTTACCAATGGGAACACTAGGATCAATGATGTTAGGTAGGGTCATCATTATTTTTTTGATTTTCTCTTCATATTCTGCTTCCTTAGCTTCAAGTTCAGCTAAACGAGTAGAATCAGCACTAACCTTTTTCTTCAATTCTTCAGCTTCAGCTTTCTTACCCTGGGCCATTAAGCCGCCGATTTGCTTAGAAATGGTATTTCTTTCAAATCTTAAGTTATCTGCCTCTTGTTTAGCATTTCTGCTCTCAACATCTAATGCGATTACTTCATCAACTAAGGGAAGCTTACTATCCTGAAATTTATTTTTAATATTCTGTTTTACGATTTCAGGATTTTCTCTCACAAATTTAATATCTAACATAAGGTCCTCCATTTTGCCGAAGGTGTCGGCTTTCTTTATTTTGATTTACATTTTGTTTGAGGGGGAAGAGGGAAATACATTGAATGGAACCAATGAAATAAAAAAATCCTTTCCACCCATATCAAAACCTATGGGACGAAAAGAATCCGCGTTGCCACCCAAATTGCCAAGAATAATCCTTGACCACTCAACGGTACGATAAAGGGTACGAACCTTCTGACTCCTCGCCAGCAGCTCCAAAAGTGGAAAGATTTAGCCTTTCACCGGTTCACACCAACCACCGGCTCTCTGAAGAAATTCATAAATCGAAACTTTTATCATCGCTGTTGTATTTGTTAATGTTTATTATTATATATTATATAGCTGATTTTATTTGTTTTCAAGTATAATTTTTCTAGATGTAAACAATAGAATAATTTTTTAGAAGTAAATAATAGAGATAGGGAGATAATCTACGGGGACTGTAACTGGTTGTTTTAATCCCCGTAGCTTTATGAATAATACCCATGCAATCATTGATTATGAAATCAATAGTCTGAACAGGATTTTCGATTTTATGACTATAATGAATGAGTGAGGCTGTATTCTATCTCTTCTTTACTCCTCTACGGATTGCAATGATGTGCTTTATATCCTCTAGAATAGCTTTATCATTAACATGAATCATTAACCATTGCTGGCCGTTAAAAATCTGGGTGTTCTCATATAACTGCTGCAGATACTCTGAACAGAAGGGCAGCATAAGTTCAGTTTCCCTGCGTTCTTTTTCTCCTATAACGACTAATGCTAAAAAGAATCCCTCCATGGGATACAGTGTGCAAAGGGAACGACCTGCTTTTTTAAATTTTACATTCCATCCCTTTTGCATGGAGCAGCTACTGTATTCTAATATAGGGGTACACTGATACTCAGTTTCATTATGGAGACATAGATTGTCCCATAAGGGGTTGTTGACATAAAGGCTTAATAATTCCATATTAGGTTTCTGTATTTGGTTTTGTACATCCCATTTTTCCATTGATATTCACTCCTTACTCTTTTATAGGCATCCATATTTCCATAAAATAATTATCCGAAGCTGAGGGATAATACATCTCAACGCTCAGGTTGTCGCACCTTAGTTTTTTCTTAGAAAGCCAATGTCCCATAAAGGTTATGGCTTTATAAAGAGCAGATCCGACTAGATCTTCAAAGCTTTCGGCTTCAATACCGCAGATCACATATTCACCTTTGGGAAGAGTAAAGGGTACATAGGTAGAAGAGGTAGTACTTTCATAGACTTGTGCCCCTGCCAGATAATAACAATAACCAGGCCGGGCATCACCTAAATAAAGGACACCAATTTCATTACCCTGAGGAACTAAATTAGGAACCTCTGACTTGCTCTTATGAAAATCTTCCCATAGTATTCCTGTTGTAGCTACTCCTGTATCCTTACCCTGGGTAAATTCCGTAACGGGAATTTCCCTTTCCATTCCCAGAAAGAGAAGGGGTTCAACCAAGCTTCTTAGAGATACTTCAAGGACAATATCTTTGGATACGTAAGTGTCAGGATTTCTACAATCATTATAGCTGATTGACAAATCTGGCATGATAAAATGGTTTAAAATTACACCGGAATTACGATATTTATCAGGTGTAATCCCATAAGCTTCTCTAAAAGCTCTGGTAAAATTCCCATGGTTTGAAAACTGGTATTCCAAGGCTACATCAAGTATACGCTTGCCTTTATTTAAGAGAGCTTCTGAAGCCTTTGCTAATCGTCGAAGACGAATATATTCACTTACGGGCTTTCTTACCAATCTGCAAAAGAGACGCTGATAATAGTAAGGGGAGAGGGCTGCTGTACGTGAAAGAGTATCAATTTTTATCTCATCCCTTAGATGTTCTTCAATGTAAATAAGGGAGTTTTGTATTGCTTCCCAAGCATGCATCTTACTTCCTCCTTGATATCTTTAGTTTTTTGTGCTAGTTTATTTGACATAAATAGTTTATTAAAGTCTTTTAACTTCTGCTTGTCACAGAGTGCCCTTTTATTTGGTTATATAGATAAATTTTACCATAATTTATTTATAGAGCATAGTTTTATTATTATGTCTTTGAATTAGTTGCAGAAGGCCTTTTTAAATGTCTATAATTATCACAACAAATTAGCATATCTTTTACTTGATACCTAGACTTGCCTATAGTAGAATTATTTATAAAAATGGTAGACTTTGTAATAGCATTTAGGAGATATCAAGTAAATAGAAAATCAAGTTAATATAAGAAACTATAAAATATCAAGTAAATAGAAAATCAAGTCAATTTAAGAAACTATAAAATATCAAGTAAATAGAAAATCAAGTCAATATAAGAAACTATAAATTATCAAGTAAATAGAAAATCAAATCAATTTAAAAAACTAAAAAAAATCAAGTAAAAAAAATTATGTTAATATAAGAAACTATAAATTATCAAGTAAATAGAAAATCAAGTCAATCTAAGACACTATAAAATATCAAATAAATAAAAATCAAGTCAATTAAGAAACTATAAATTATTAAGTAAATAAAAAAGACTTAAGTAAGTAAAGAACCAAGTATTAATTTCAAGTAAATAAAAACTTTATGTCAGCAATTTTTGAGTAACAAAGTAAATATAAATAAGAGGAAAATATATAATGGAGAATTGGACGAACTATTTTATGCCAGCAGAGTGGGAGGAGCATGAGAGAACCTTCCTTCAATGGCCAGTGAAGGATTCCTTAGTCTGGCCAAAGAATTATGAAGAAGTAATGAAGGGCTATGGAGCTGTGGCCAAAGCGATAGCAGAATTTGAGAAGGTTACAATCCTTGTGAATAAGGATACGGTAGCAGAGGCTAAAGATCTATGCAGTGAAAATATTGAATTATTAGAAATACCCCATAGTGATGGCTGGTTTAGGGATAATGGCCCTACTTTTCTTTGGAATAAAGATAGACAACTATCTGCAATTAATTGGAGGTTTAATGCCTGGGGAGAGAAGTTTCCCCATTTTGAACTGGATAATACAGTGGCTCCCAAGCTTTTATCTAAGCTTCAGATACCTTATATAAGCCCTCCAATCGTATTGGAGGGGGGCTCCATTCATGTAGATGGTGAAGGAACTTTACTAACAACCAAGGAATGTCTTCTCAATAAGAACCGTAATCCTCATTTATCCAAGGAAGAGATAGAGGAAGAAGTGAAAAAGGCTCTGGGAGTTAGAAAGTTTATCTGGTTAAATCGTGGTCTATATGGGGATGAGACAGATGGACATGTAGATAATGTGGCCTGCTTTGCAAAGCCGGGAGTTATACTTTTGCAGACCTGTAAGGACAGTACTGATTCAAATTATGAAATAAGTGTGGAAAACCTTGAGATATTAAGAAGTTCCAGGGATGCCTGTGGAAGAGAGCTTAAGATTATTGAAATACCCCAGCCTTCGGCAAGATATTATCAGGGAGAGAGACTTACCTTAAGCTATTTGAATTTTTACTTTGTTAATCAGGGTATTATTCTACCCATCTTTGGAGGGGATGCGAAGGAGACGGATGGAGCAGCAATTGATATATTAAAAGAAGTCTTTCCGGAGCGCAGAATTGTTGCAGTAGATGGTATGGCAATCATTAAAGAAGGTGGCAATGTTCATTGTATCACCCAGCAGATGCCTGCCGGAATTTATTAAGCATGTAGTGAAAGGTAGGGGAAGTCAATGAGATTAGTTAAGATTGCGGCAACGCAGATGAGCTGTACAGAACAGATCGAGGATAATATTAAGAAGGCGGAGGGCTTAGTAAGGGAGGCAGCAGCCCAGGGGGCGCAGATTATCTTAATCCAAGAGCTTTTTGAGACCTTGTATTTTTGTCAGAAGGAAAAGCCAGAATATTATAATTATGCTACGGAGGTAGAACACAATAAGGCGATCAAGCATTTTCGAGAAATCGCCAAAGAATTAAAGGTGGTACTGCCTATTAGCTTCTATGAGAAGAAGAATAATGCCAGATATAATTCCTTGGTAGTGATTGATGGGGATGGATTGGTTTTAGGTGTTTACCGCAAAAGTCATATTCCAGATGGTCCGGGTTACGAGGAAAAATATTATTTTAATCCAGGGGATACGGGCTTTAAGGTCTGGAATACGATGTATGGCAAAATAGGTGTAGGTATCTGCTGGGATCAGTGGTATCCAGAAGCAGCAAGATGTATGGTTTTAATGGGAGCTGAGATATTATTCTACCCCACAGCCATTGGTTCAGAGCCAGAAAGCCCAGAGGTTGACTCAAAAGACCATTGGCAGCGTTGTATGATAGGCCATTCAGCTTGTAATTTAGTACCGGTGGTTGCCTCCAACCGAGTAGGAAGGGAGCAAATTGAGGATTCTGTAATTTCCTTCTATGGCTCCTCCTTTATTACCAATGCTACAGGAGAGAAGATAGCGGAGGCTGGACGCAGTGAAGAAGGTGTTTTAGTTGCTGAATTTGATTTAGATGCTACTATGGAGCAAAGGATTGAATGGGGGATTTTTAGAGACCGTCGCCCTGATTTGTATAAAGCTATTTTAACCTATGATGGTGATTTGAGAAGTTGCTCTCATTATAACAAATAATTGTTGATGCCGTCATGGGCGGATTAGGAGGTAGAAATGAAGGTCGTAGTAATT
Source organism: Bacillota bacterium (assembly GCA_023443625.1). The sequence goes on from JAEZTQ010000037.1 coordinate 72,797, forward strand.
GGATGTACTCATGCAGGAACAAGTGCAGTAAAAACAATTTTAAAGGAAAATAAAGAGGCTGAGGTTACGGTCTTCGAGAGAAATGATAATATTTCTTTCCTTTCCTGTGGGATAGCACTATATGTGGGGGGAGTAGTAAAAGATCCAGCGGGTTTATTCTATTCCAATCCCCAAGAGCTGGAAGCTATGGGTGCTGTGGTAAAGATGAAGCATGAAGTTATAAATATAGATACAGAGGCTAAGACCGTTACGGCTAAGAACTTGGGTACGGACGAAATCATCCAAGTAAGTTATGACAAATTGGTCAATACCACGGGTTCCTGGCCTGTGCTTCCTCCTATTCCAGGAATAGAGAGTGATAAGATTTTATTATGCAAGAATTATGCCCAAGCCAATGAAATCATTGGTGGATTAAGGGAGGCAGGGCGGGTTGTTATTATTGGAGGAGGGTATATTGGTATTGAGCTTGTAGAAGCCTTCCGGGTATCCGGTAAAGAAGTAACTCTAATTGATGGAGTGGATCGTATCTTAAGTAAATACTTAGATAGTGAATTTACAGATATAATCGAAGAAGAGTTGCAAAACCAGGGTGTAACCCTAGCTTTAAATGAGACAGTAGAAAGCTTTCAAGCTGATGAGCAGGGCAGGGTAAGGTCTGTTAAGACCTCCAAGGGTGAATATCTAGCTGATATGGTAATTCTATGTGTGGGCTTTAGGCCAAATAATGACTTACTAAAGGGTAAGGTAGATATGCTATCCAATGGGGCAATCATAGTAGACGAATATATGAGATCCAGTAATCCGGATATATTTGCAGCAGGAGATAGTTGTTCTGTTCTATATAATCCCAATGGAGGGCAGGCTTATATTCCATTAGCCACCAATGCCGTTCGTATGGGCAGCTTAATCGGTAAGAACATCAAGGAACCTAAGGTAAAATATCGTGGCACCCAAGCCACCTCAGGGCTGCATCTATTTGGTTATAATATTGGGTCTACTGGTGTGACAGTAAATAGTGCACCTTCCTTTGATCTTAAGGTACGCTCTGTTCTGTTGAAGGATAATTATAGACCAGAGTTCATGCCCACAACAGAGGAACTCATCATGAAGCTAGTCTATGAGGAAGGTAGCAAACGCATCGTGGGTGGACAGGTAATGTCCAAATATGATATTACTCAATCGGCCAATACATTATCTCTGGCAATTCAGAATAAGATGACCATTGAGGATTTGGCTTATGTAGATTTTTTCTTCCAGCCTCACTTTGATCGTCCATGGAATTATCTTAATTTACTTGCGCAGGAAGCACTTGAACAAGAAAGAGAGATAAAAGAAGAATAATGCAAAAGAAAAAGATAGAATGTAGATTAGGTTGTGGAGCATGTTGTATAGCACCCTCAATAACGTCTCCCATACCGGGTATGCCAGAAGGTAAACCAGCAGGTATTCCATGCATTCAACTATCGGAGGATAATCGGTGTCAGATTTTTCAGTCGCCTGTGCGTCCTAGGGTATGCAGTAGTCTAAAACCCTCCTTGGAAATGTGTGGTGAGTCAAAGGAAGAGGCGATGGATTATTTACTGAAATTAGAGAAGGATACAGCAGTAGAATAAAAACAGAGCAAAGAAGCAGAGCAATGAAGTTGAATAAAGAAGTAGAGCAAAGAAGCAGAACAAAGAAGTTGAATAAAGAAGCAGAACAAAGAAGTTGAATAAAGAAGCAGAGCAAAGAAGTAGAGTAATGAAGTAGAACAAAGAAATTGAATAAGAACTTGAACAGGATGTTGAAAGAAGAAATAGAATAAGAGACTGTGAAATAAAAACAGGGTACATTACCGGGTGCTCTAAAGAACTCCCAGTAATGTACCTGTATTAATTTGTTTAACAATTCATAAAAACATAGCTAGTAAACATTTTGTTTCCTTTTAAATACCGGGATAGTTTCATCTCAAATTCCTCTACAGTGGTATCAATACATTTAAATACTTCTGGTGCAATGACTTTTGGCTCAGACACGCCTAGTGTCTTCCAAGCGTAAGCCTGGGCAATATGAACGCAGGCTACCATCTCTTGATTGATGACATTGGTATGAAGGGGGTTATGGTGATATAAAGCAGCCTCATAAAGAGTAAAGGGTAAATCCCATTGGTCAAGGAAATGGGCTCCTACTTCTTGATGAAATTCCATATATTCGCCATAATCAACCTGCATATAATCATCGGCTGAGTCAAGGGGAGCACTCAGTTTACCGCTTGTTTGGAGACAATTAACCAAAAGGATTAACCCAATGTTATGCATCAGGCCGGAGAACATAGCAGATTCCGGAGGTTGCTTGTGCAAGAAAGCTTCAAAGAGGAAGAGGTAAATCCGGTTGGTTAAATAGGAATGCGAAACCAATATCTCTGGCTTATCTGCCTTAGGGGCATTCTTAGTGGCTGCACATACAATACAAGCCCAACGCATAAAGGCTTTAAGATTATGCAAGCCAATGTAGAGGGAGGCTTGCCTTACCGTATTGGGCATAACGCCATATACAGCTGACTTTGCAACCTGAATCAATAGATTTGATATTTCAGGATCATTCTCTATATTTTCAATGAGCTTCTCAGTATTTTCTTCTTCAATTAAACCAATCATTGCTTCGCAGTTGGTAGGGATTTCACTGGAAAGGCCTAGTTTATTGATTTTATCAAGGAGCTCCTCAGAATGAATTACACTTTCATCTGCAAAGAGCCTTTTAATATTATTTAAAAAGTCGGTATTATTCCAGGGTTTAAATACATACAGCTTTGCAATGTTATGCAGCAGAGCTCTGAACATGGGTTTTTCATCCGCATATCCACTGAGAATAATACGAATTATCTTTGGATATTTGTCCTTAACCATACTGAGTAATTTATAACCATCTTCAAAGGGCATGCGCATATCGCTGATGACAAGGTCAATGTCGGTAGTTTCCAAAAGCTTCATCGCCTCTGCGCTGCTTTCTGCCATATGAACCTCATAATCTGTCTCTAGAAACATTCTTTGGAGAGCTTTTAGAATTTGTACTTCATCATCAACTATTAATATTTTTTTCATATCCTCTTCATCCTTTCAAATTATAATCGGTTACAGTGGAAATACCTATGCGGGGGGGAGTATTTCTTGTCAATTCTTTTGTAGGGTTAAAGTAAGACAATAGTCAAAATTATACCGATAAAATGTGTCGATACAACATTCTAGGGTAAATAGTACTCAGATAGGTAAGGTTATGGTAAAGGTAGCACCTTTGCCAGGCGCACTCCTTACCTCAAACAATCCTTTATGTTTATTTACTATAATATCATAGGAGATACTAAGGCCCAGACCTGTACCCTTTCCTATTTCCTTCGTAGTGAAGAAGGGTTCAAATACTTTATAGAGATTACTATCAGGGATACCGGGACCATCATCGGTAAATTCAATTATTACCTTAGTATCTTTATTCCTTGCGGTTATATGAATTGTTCCTAAGGAATTACGGTTCTGGGATTTGATGGCTTGAACGGCATTGAGTATAATGTTCACAAATACCTGTCCTATTTGTATTCGGTTACAAAAAACAATTATGTCATCGGGAATATCTAATTTGATATGAGCTACATACTTCACTTCATTTTTAATAATTAATATTGCCTGTTGTACTAATTCTAGTAATACATTAGCGCTCATCTCATCGTCTTTAGAAGATCGGGTATATACACGAAGGGATTGGATGATATCTGTAATCCTCTTAATACCATTAAAGGAATCACTAAAGATGTTGTCCAAGTCATTTAAAATAAATTGCAATTTTAAATCCTCATACTTATCACCAAGTTCTATTACTGCTGGGCAGTTCGAAATATCACAAGGAAACTTGTCACTTTTTAGTAATTGATTAAAAAAATCCAGGTACTCCTTAATGCGTTGGCAATATCTTTTGAGAATATCAAAATTACTGCTAATGTAACCCATGGGATTGTTGATTTCATGGGCAATACCGGCAGCAAGCTGACCGATTGCAGCCATTTTCTCTGATTGTACTAGAATGAATTTTGCCTCCGTCAGTTCTGCGTTAATCTTCTTCAATTCCTCATTCTGCTTGTTGGTTACTTCCAAAAGGGATTTTAAGTGATTAGACTTATTCTTGGCTTCAATTGCAACTTTTAAACGAGAATGGAGCTCAACCGTATTAAAAGGCTTATTAATGTAGTCAAAAGCACCAAGATCAAAGCATTTCTTATAAGCCTCTAAATCATCCAGGGAGGTCAGCATGATGATGGGCATATCATCGTATTTTTCCTCACTCCGAAAGAGTTTTAATAAGTCAAAACCCGTGATGGCAGGCATCATAACATCGGAGATTAGAATATCGATGGCATATTCATCTACGATGGATTTAACTTGCCTGGAATCATCACAGAGAAGTATCTTGCTTATATCGGTAATATCCTCTAGATACCTTTTGGCAACTGATAGATTAAAATGGCTATCATCAACGACTAACACCTTCATAGTATATCCTCCATTTGTGTCGGATATCTTAAGGACAAGGAGTATTACTTGACCTTTTCTCTAATGTTTAGGATAATTATAACATTTCGCACTTGCTATTTCAACTCACTTTGTTAGTTTTAACCAATGGAAAAAGAATTACTATCACTAATCACAAGTAGGAAAGAGTAAATTAAAAAAACCACATCATAAGCAATGCCTATCATAGTGGTTTTACTTTTTATTCTCAATTTTTATAAGCGTATTACTCTTAGGTTATTATTTACTTGTTTGTTAATTCGATTAATTTACTACACTTTTCATCATCCATTTTAATATAAAATAATGAATGACCATCAGAATAACTTACATATCCGTTTTTATAAACATGACAATCGATTTGAAGCTTATTATCGTAAGCAAAGGTTAATATAGTATAATCACTATTCTTTAGGCTTTTTGTAATTTCTTCCGTTGGCTCTATAAATTTTGAATGATATAATGAATCAAGAAAATCGTTATATATAGCATTATTTAACGATATGTCTATTCCACTTATTTTACCCTGCATCTTATCCATAGAATTAACACCATATATAGAGGAGCAATTTTCAATATGGAAACGGCTTTTGAATAATTCTCTTCCATTATTAAGAGTAATATCATTTAATCTAACATAAGGTGTAATGATTATGCTATTATTAATTTTTTGTTCATAAACGATGACCACTAAATAAGATGAATCAAACCCCTTTAATGAATATAGAGTTCCTTCAACATTACTTTTATATAATTCCTTTTGATTTGTTGACCATTTCACATAATTATTTCCATATACAGTTCCTATCTTTTTACCTAAATCATTCAAACTAATATGGGTATCAAAGTATATATTTGCATTAGAAGAATAAATATGATCATTATAATGTAAAGGACTATATGCATATTGACCTAATTCATAAACTACCGATGATATTTCAGCATTTATTGGTTTGTAATAAATTCCCACTTTTTTATTTTTGGGTACATGAATAATTACCATTGCGCATGCAAGGATACATATAATAGATAATGTGATTCGTATTCTTCTACTCATTTGCTATGTCCTTTCTTTGAAATATACGGAATAGGAAATAATGAATACTATTTACTTATTAATTATTTTCATAATCTTGTCTTTTTCAATCCTTACCTTTTTTAATGTTATTACCATATTTAATCCAACTGAATACATATCAGAATACCATGAACTTACAGATGGTGTAATAGCATTAGCAGTAATGCCAAAAGAAATGCTAAATACCGTTAACATTGAGAAACAAACAAGTACATTATGACATTTCTTTATATTAAAATATTAGTATATTATGTTTTATATTTCTAAATTAGCATTAATTTACATGGTTGTCAAAGTTTACATTTATAGTAAATACTACTTATTGCAATATATTGAGCTTTGAATAATTAAAATAACATTTAACATTAGGCAAATATTTAACAATCAAAGTGACAAAGTTACATACTTAATTGGTTAGGTATCGTAATATACATACAAATAGATAGATATGTGTAGCTAGTCAAGAGTTTTAGAGAAGTATTGAATTTGTGGTAACTAGCATATGGATAATATTAAAGGAGAATTGGGATGAGTAAAAAAGTATTAATCATTGGTGGAGTTGCAGGCGGAGCCTCCGCAGCTGCAAGACTAAGGAGATTAGATGAAACAGCAGAAATAATTATGTTTGAAAGAGATGAATACATTTCTTTTGCTAATTGCGGACTTCCCTATTATATCGGTGAAACGATCAATGAGAGAAGCAATCTACTTGTTCAGACGGTAGAGGGAATGAAGTCGAGATTTCATATTGATGTGAGAAATCATAGTGAAGTGATTAAGGTGGACAGTGATAGAAAGCGTGTAAGGGTAAGAAGTAGGGATAAGGGGGAATATGAGGAAACCTTTGATTATCTTATCCTATCACCAGGAGCAAAAGCAATTAAGCCAAATATTCCTGGAATTGATAGTAAAAAGATATTTACCCTACGCAATATACCCGATACAGACAGGATTAAGGCAGTTGTGGACGACAAGGGTACGAGAAGTGCTGTAGTAATCGGTGGTGGCTTTATTGGTGTTGAGATGGCGGAGAATCTTATAGAAAGAGGACTTGAGGTAACATTGGTGGAGGCAGCCCCCCATATTCTTGCTCCCTTTGATTCTGATATGGTGGTTACAGCAGAACAAGAATTGGTGGATCAGGGTGTGAATTTAGTGCTTGGTGATGGTGTGAAAGCCTTTCAGGATAAAAAGGAGCAGATAGAGATTACTTTGGCAAGTGATACCATGCTTTTGGCTGATATGGTTATCCTGGCAATTGGTGTAACTCCGGATACAGCCTTCCTAAAAGACAGCGGCTTATCCCTGGGTATGAAAGGACATATTATTGTCAATGACAGAATGGAGACCAATAAAGAAGGCATATATGCAGTGGGGGATGCTGTCGAGGTTGTTGATTTTGTAACAAAGCAAAGAACTGCCATTCCTCTTGCAGGCCCTGCAAATAAACAGGGTAGAATTGCTGCAGATAATATCGCAGGACTTAAGAGCAACTATAAAGGTTCTCAAGGAACTTCTATATTAAAGATTTTTGACTTAACAGCGGCCAGCACCGGTGCCAATGAGAGAACCCTGCAAAGAGCAGGACTTAAATATAAATCAATCGTAATTCATCCCATGTCTCATGCATCCTATTATCCGGGTTCTCAACCTATGTCTTTAAAACTAATCTTTGATGAGACAGGTAAGGTTATGGGTGCACAAGGAATTGGTTATAGCGGAGTGGATAAGCGGATTGATGTTATTGCTTCTGTAATCAGACTGGGTGGAACCGTAGAGGATTTGACAGAATTGGAGCTCACTTATGCACCGCCCTTCTCTTCGGCAAAAGACCCGGTAAATATGGCAGGCTATGTTGCACAGAATGTTCTGGCAGGGAGATCTCATATAGCAACCTGGGAAGAGGTTGAAGAGATGAAGCCAGAGGACTACATTCTGCTGGATGTTCGAACAGAGCTGGAATATGAGAATGGACATTTGGAGGGAGCGATCAATATACCTCTTGATAGCCTTAGACAGAAAATGGGAGTGTTAGACCCAAATAAGACAATCGTGGAATATTGTCAGGTGGGATTACGAGGTTATATGGCTGACAGAATATTATCACAGGAGGGATTTAAGGTTTTAAATATTACCGGTGGATACAAATCCTTTATCTCTCGTCACCTAGAACCCCGATTAGAGGAACAGGTTCAAGCAGCTGAAATATCTCAGGAGGTAATGAAGGAAGATATGCCGATCAAAGAAGAAGTAAGAGAGAAGGGAGCATTTGATAAGTCCCTCGATGCCTGTGGACTTTGTTGTCCAGGACCCTTGCTCCAAGTGAAAAATTCATTAACTGACTTGGAGGAAGGACAGATACTTAAGGTCTTGGCTTCCGATCCTGGATTTTATGAAGATATTAAGGCCTGGTGTAAGAGAACCAATAATGCTCTTCTGGAAATAGATAAGTCCGGTGGGTTTATTACTGCATTTATAAAAAAGCAAAGTGAGAAATGTGAAACCCTGATGCAAGAACAGCAGGTTATGCAGGTGAAGGATAATAAGACCATGGTAGTCTTTAGTGGAGATTTGGATAAGGCAATAGCCTCCTTTATCATTGCTAACGGAGCAACCTCCATGGGTAAGAAGGTGACTATGTTCTTTACCTTCTGGGGACTTAATATTTTAAGAAAGCCCGAGAAAGTGAAGGTGAAAAAAGGCCTCATTGATTCTATGTTTGGAAAAATGATGCCTAAGGGCAGCAGAAAGCTTAAGCTATCCAAAATGAATATGATGGGTATGGGTGGCAAGATGATTCGTATGGTGATGAAGAATAAGAATATATCCTCTTTGGAGGAATTAATTCAAACAGCCATAGACAATGGTATTGATATCGTTGCCTGCCAAATGTCCATGGATGTTATGGGGCTTAAGAAGGAAGAATTAATTGACGGAGTAAAAATCGGCGGTGTTGGTTATTACCTTGGAGAAGCAGAAGATTCTAATGTAAATTTATTTATCTAATGCCTTCTGATGATGATTTAATAAAAGGGCTTCTATGATATAATCTCAGGTTTCACCCTTGGAGTATACGAAAAGTCTAGAAATTCTTATAAAAGAGTTTCTAGACTTTTTCTTGCTATGGAAAAGAGCTCTTCCAATATGCAAAGGAACATGATTATTGAATTAAGGATGATAAAGGAGAAATATATACTGTAAAATCACTACATTTGATGCAGCAATGGTGGATTTTACATAAAATATCTTTATGTAATTGGAAGTTGGAGGTATAATGTATTTGCAGAAGAAGCACAATACTATAGTCAATGAAGGGGGCTATACCTATGAGTGGGAATAAGATGGTCGGAAATGAAGAAACCTACTTCGATAGAAGATATAAAGACCGGTTAGACAAATATTATATATGAGATGTTTGGCACTAGTAAACTTAGGGGCAGAAACCTGTGGCATTGGCTAAGATATGGACGGATATTATAGAAAAGAAGGTAACTGATATGAGTAAAAAAATAATGTTTACCATAGGTGCTATTCTGTTGATCATAATAGCATTTGTGGGAGGCTATTGGGTAGGTAGGAATAACTCTAATACTAAGATGAATAATTCTACTACATTTTATGCTACAATTAAGGAGATAAAGGATAATAGTCTACTGGTCAGTGGATTGGAGATAAATGATATTAATAGTCGTGGCGATTTTAGTTTTTCTATAGAGGATGCTACGATTTTAGAATGGAGGCATTCTCCCATAACTGTAGAGGATTTAGAAGTTGGAGATACTATATCAGTTACTTATGGAGGAGTAATCTTAGAAACATACCCTGCCATAATCAAAGGACTAATAAAAATTCAACTTTTAGAGGATGAGAAATAATTTATAAGTGAATAAGAGAAAAAGGCCAATGTTATTTAGTTAAATACTCTTCTGTTAAGTTGAGGGGAAAATCATTTGGTTTTCTCCTTAAAATCAGAATTTATGGGTGTTGCAACTAATAGTTGACAATGTTCAAGGTAATAGCGGTGGTAATGCAACCATTACTTTAAGTAAAATCACACTATCAAAGAGAAAGGTGGTGTTCGCTATGAATGTAGCAGACAGAATACAAAATTTAAGGAAAATAAATGGATTGTCCCAGGAAGAACTGGCAGATAAAATTGGGGTATCAAGGCAGGCAGTCTCAAAATGGGAGAGTGAACAAAGCTTACCTGATATAGAAAAAATCATCTTGCTGAGCGAATGTTTTGATGTCACAACAGATTACATATTAAGGGGTATTGAACCTAAACCGAACGCATCGGAGAAGAAATTCGATGCACGCATTTTTGCAATAACAGGCACTGGTTTAAACTTCATAGGTCTTGTGATAGCCATTTTGCTTTGGTTGGATAAACAAACCTTGGCGGCTGTTGCTGTTGGCCTTGTCATTATGGCAATGGGATGTATGATTTTTGCGATGGGACAGCTTAACGGAGATAATAAGAAGTCAGCAGCTAAGGCTTTTGGATTTGTTAACGTATGGTTTTTGAGCCTTATACCGATTTCCTGTATTTTTAATTTTATTCAAGGAAACCTTGGTGGATTTTGGTGGACACTTACTCCGATTCCCCAAATGGGGAATTCATATATGGCTTACATGTTATGTTGGCTTGTATATCTTGTGTTTTGTGTTTTGGTTGATGTTATCCTTGTTGTGAAAAAGCGTTAAAAATCCAATTTGTATGTACAGACTCAAAAAAGAACACCTACTCATTGTCAGGTGTTCTTTTTTGAAATCCTTAACTAAATGACATTGGGGGGTTCCTTTCGTACATCGGATCATCAATGTGTAGTAGAAAAAAATAGAATAAAGTGTTATAATTGGCGTGTTAGAGTGTACAATGTATATATATACATTGTACATAAAAGCATTGTACATAAAAGCATTGTACATAAAAGTATTGTACATAAAAGTATTGTACATAATAAGCATTATACATATAGGTATTGTACTTATAGGCATAGGAATGGGGGGGAAGTATGGGTAGACGACTTAGATATAGAATAATTGTTGGAGTATCTATACTTGCGTTAATGGTTTCACTTCTACCAAGGGTGGTATCTGGTAATGTGCAGCAGATAACAGAGGTGGAAGACAAATTAGAGGGAATTTCAGAAGAGGAAAAGAAAGTTTTAGAGGAGCTATTTTCTATTAATCAGAAGATAACAGACTTGGAGAAGGAAGAGGAGAATATCAATCAGGATATTGATATTTTAGAAAAGCAGATAAAGTCAAAAGAGGCTGATATTACAGCAAAGCAAGAAGATTATAATAAGGAGCTTTGCATTCTTGAACAGGTCTTGGTAAATTATCAGCGAGGAGGCCCATCCACCTATTTGGAAATTCTCCTGGGAGCTAAGGATTTCTCAACCTTTTTAAAGAGTATCAATGTGATTAAGGATATTTCTCATAATATCAGTGATTTATTAACTTCCTTAGAAGAAGGAAAAGAACTTCTACTGTTAGAGAAGGGATTACTTGAGGAGAAAGCCGTAATACTCAATGAGAAGAAGCTTGCCTTAGCAGATAATCTAAATAAGAACCAGGAATTACATAAGGAGAAGGAAGCTTATCTAGCGTCACTCTTAGAGGAGAAGGCCTATTACTCCCAGCAGCTAGGGAATTTGCAATCCATGTGGGAGGAGTGTAAGCTCCTGTTTCCTAAGTTGGCAGAAGAGATTACGAATACCATTAATGAAGGTTATTTTACCTTTGATGATTTGAATATGAAGCTGGGTTTCTTGAACATGGATGGTTACATAGAGGAGGACACCTTTAACGATATCCTCGTAGAGAATGATAAACTTCCCCCAACCCAGTTCCTCTTTGAGGAAGAGCAGGTGGCTCTTATAGTACCAGGCTTACATTTGGCACTTATGGGTGATTTCATAATATCAGGAGAGACGGCCATAGAGTTTCAAGTGCTAGAGGGAACTTTCTACGGCTTGCCCCTAGAGCAATCCTCCATAGATGAACTATTTGTTAATGGGCCAATGCTGATTGACTTCAATATGGTTTCAGAAGGTATCATAGCAATTAGCTTTACCTTTAATGTAATTGAAAGTAAAGAGAGTAAGCTTACCTTTCAAATTAGTCCAAATTGGTAGCTGGAAGGAAGAAGGAGGGAGATATTAAGATGATTGAAGCAAAGGATGTCACATTGACCTATCAAGATGGCACCAAGGCACTCAAAGGAGTTAATATAAGTGTTAAGCCTGGAGAACTAGTCTATATAACCGGTCATAGTGGTTCAGGTAAAACCAGTCTTCTTAAGCTTTTAATTGGGATGGAATATCCAAGCTCTGGTTCCCTTACTGTCTTGGGCCAGTCCATAAAAAGAGGAAAAAGTAGAAGAGTTCGGAAATTACGTAAAAAGATTGGCCCTGTCTTTCAGGAATTTAAATTAATTGAGGGAAGGACTGCTTTGGAAAATGTCATGATGGGAATGCGTTTTCTTGGCATATCTCCCAGAAAGATGAGAGGGGAGGCAGTGAGTGCTCTAACTAAAGTAGGACTGGAACATAAGATTAATTCAAAGGTAGAAAATCTCTCCTGGGGTGAGTCCCAGAGAGTTGCCATAGCCAGAGCGGTAGCAAGAAAGCCCAAGTTAATTCTTGCGGATGAACCTACGGGTAATTTAGATCATGATAATGCCCTTAATATATTAGAAATCCTAAACTCCTTTCGAGATAGTAATACCGCTGTAATTATTACTACCCATGCAACCCACCTCATTGAAAATCAGGAGGGGGCAACCTATATTCGGGTGAATAAGGGAGAGTTTATAATAGAGAAATCGTAGGACTAAGCTGTATGGAGCAAAAATGCCAGGGAGGATGAATGAAAACATTTATTTATAATATTTTTTATTTTCTAGTGGAAGCAGTTAGAACCATACGATTTAATCCCCTTTCCAATTTCTTTTCCGTGCTTGGAACAGGGCTTATACTGTTTTTATTAGGGATGGTTTTTGCAGGCTGGAATGTAGGAGATAAGCTCCTTACAGCTTTGCAGGAAGAGGCAGAGGTAAGTGCTTATTTTGATAATAGTATCGATGAACCTGCTGCTCTTGCGCTAATAGAAACCATTGAAGGTCTGGAAGGAGTTCTCCAAGCCAGATATATAAATGATTTGGAAGCAAAATCACAAATGCAGGATATGCTTGGTGATGAGGCTGATATTCTGGAATTGTTTAATGAAAATCCCTTTGAAGCCTATATTGAGATAGGGATTGATTTGGAATATATGGATCAGGTTCTCTTAGCAGTAACTGAGTTAGAGGGCATAGAGTACCTTAGAGATAATCGTGATATACTGGAACAGATGAAGGGTATCTCAAAGGGCATAAAGATGGTAGGTATCTTGATAGCAGCAGCCGTTGGTATTACCACCTTGATTATTCTCTCCCATATGATACGACAGGGAATTTATAATAACAGAGACCAGATCAATACCCTTAGACTATTGGGGGCACCCAATGGCTTCATTGGATTTCCTTTTCTTATTACAGGAACAACACTAACATTACTGGGAGGAGCCTTGGCAGCTGGACTCCTTATCCTCCTCCTTAATAAGGGCTATGGTCAGATCAAAGGATTTATTCCCTTTATCCCCTTACCCTCTTTAGAGGAGTTAAGAGATAGGGCATCCATTCTTATTATTCTTGTTAGTGCAGCTTTAGGCTTCTTAGGAAGTTTGTTTGGTCTTTCCTCTATAGGCAAGGAGGATTAAACCTTATTATCAATCGTAATTTTAATGTAGATAAATGTAGATAAGAAGGAATAAGAATTATAAAGCCTACAATTATCTAGTGAATATATAGAATAAGGCGGAGGTCTTACCTCCAGAATAATCTTTGAATCATCGAGAAGTCCTTAATGAAATAAAGGTTTTGAAATTTGATAATTTGTAGTATGATAAGAATACTGTTCGTTGGTTTAAGAATGTTAGATAAGCATGTAAGATATGCAAATAAATGAATTGCAGGTTTAGGAAAATATAGATACGGAGTGGTTATATGTTAACAAGAAGAAATGACAAAAACGGTGATGAGCTCTCCATCTTAGGCTTTGGGTGTATGCGCTTTCCCATGAAGAACGGTAGTATTGATGAAGGAAGATCCATTGCTATGATAAGGGATGCCATAGATAGAGGTATTAATTATTTTGATACAGCTTATTTTTACCATAATGGCAAGAGTGAAAGTCTTTTGGGCGAAGCTCTATCCGGAGGATATCGAAGTAAGGTTAAGCTTGCTACAAAGCTTCCTCCTTTTATGGTGAGTAAGTTAGAGGGAGCAAAGAAAATATTTCATAACCAGTGTACCAAGCTAAAGACAGATTATATTGATTATTATTTGCTGCATATGTTGTCCGATAAGGCTAGCTTTGATCGTATGGTAAACATTGGTGTGGTTCAATGGTTGGAAGAGCTTAAAGAGAAGGGAACCATTGGCAATATTGGCTTTTCCTTTCATGGAGGGAAGACAGACTTTGAAGACATTATTACTGCCTATCCTTGGGATTTTTGCCTGATACAGTATAATTACTTGGATGAGAATAACCAAGCAACTAGATCAGGCCTTGAGCTAGCGGGCTCCTTGGGTATACCGGTTTTCATTATGGAACCCTTAAGGGGAGGTAAGCTTGTTAATAATCTACCCCAAGAGGTACTGGAGGAGTTTAAGAATTATGATCCAAAGCGTACACCAGCAGAATGGGCCCTACGTTGGATATGGAATCATCCTGAAGTAAAAGTGGTATTATCGGGTATGAGTGATGAGGAACAAGTTAGGGAGAATATGCGAATAGCCTCTGATGCAAGAGAAAATTCCTTAACCAAAGAGGAGCTAGAGGTATTTGAACGAGTAAAAGGGATTATGCTTCAAAAGACGAAGATCCCTTGTACAGCCTGTGGTTATTGTATGCCCTGTCCAGCAGGTGTGAATATTCCTGGATGCTTTTCAGCTTACAATAACAAGTATCTATTATCTGATAAGCGCTACCGTTTTAAGTATTTACAGACCTTGGGAACTTTGTCAAAGCAGCCTGCTTATGCCTCCCTATGCAAGGAATGTGGTAAATGTGAGAAGCATTGTCCCCAGAACATTGAGATTATGAAGGATTTAAAAACCGTCAAAAAGGAAATGGAGGGTATCTTCTTTAAACCGGTGGTTAGCATAGCAAGAAGAGTGATGAAAGTATAATTAATTTTATTAAAATGACCAAGCATAAAGCCTAGTTATATCCATCCTAATAACTTTTTTAGAGGGGTGCGATACCAAAAATAATTTATTTTCCTAATATATAAGGCTTATATTAAATACTATAATATTTATAATGCACACAATATTTTTTGATTTTGTGTGCATTTTTTCATGCCCTTTTTCTTAAAATATAGAGAAGAGGACTTGTAGTCATAATCACACAACTTTTTGCATGGACCAAAGTGTTTCAGCAAAATGATATGGAGGTCATATGGAAGTGGTAGTAACAAAGATATATGAATATAGTGAAAAAGAAATAGTATATTTGAAAAATGCTGATCCGGTGTTGGGGGATGAAATAGATAGGATAGGAAAAATAGAGCGTATAGTAATACCTGATCTTTTTATGGCATTAGTATATGCTGTTATTGGACAACAGATTTCATCAAAAGCTTCCAAAACCATATGGGATAGAATGCAGGAGCATTTTACGGATATTACTCCGGATATTATAGTAAGTGCATCTCTTGAGGAAATCAATCAATGCGGTATACCTATGTCAAAGGCTGGGTATATCAAGGGCATTGCAGATAAGGTGGTAAGTGGTGAGTTTGATTTAAATAGTCTTCACAGGCTTTCGGATAAGGAAGTTATTCATAAATTATCAACCCTAAATGGAATAGGGGCGTGGACGGCTGAGACCCTATTATTAAACTCAATGGAGCGGCCTAATATACTTAGCTATGGTGACATTGCCATTCGGCGTGGAATAATGAAGCTATATAGCTTGACAGAGTTAAAGAAGGAGCAGTTTATGGTTTATAAAAACCGCTATTCGCCCCACGCTTCTGTAGCCTCCTTGTACCTTTGGAAATTATCCCATGAGTAAAAGATCACCGGAATTACATTATAGTTATACAACATTGATTGCCCTGCCGCCAAAACCCACCAGGTTTGGCGGCAGCTTTTTTTATCTTCAGGATCATGTAGAATTCATTAATGCACATTTCATTGGTGAAGATATCTCTATGACTTTCTGGCCATATGGGGACCCGGCACCCGAAATATTAAGAACCTATGTAGGTGATTCTTATAAAATCAGATTGATCAATGGAGGTATTAAGAAAATCTGTGTGATCCATTTCCATTATGCCTCAGGAGTGTTATACACACTGGATACTCGCTACGGAGTAGGTAGTTTTCTATAGAATAAAAAATATTTTGTATTTATGGGATAATTAGAGTAGAATATGGTAGAATAGCAATACCTTAAAGGAAAGAAATCAATATAGCAAAAGCAGAATATGGGGAAGCTTCAGTACTTCTCCTTACCTATGAAAACATGTGGAGGTTGTCGATTAGGGATGTATCAATGATGGATTTCCACTTTCAAGTGGTAGGTGGTCAATCAAAATAATTGTCAGGATAATTTAATGATTGAATCGGGACAAGCTAACTTATAGTTTTGAACATTAAGAATAGAAAAGGAAATAACAATGTACCAAAAGTTATTAGAAGATTGTACTCTGTGTCCAAGAGAGTGCCATGTTAATCGGAGGGCAGGAGAAAAGGGATATTGTAAAGAAGCAGAGACCTTAGTTGTTGCAAGGGCTGCCCTTCACCTATGGGAGGAGCCCTGTATCTCTGGTGAAGAGGGCTCAGGGACGGTCTTTTTCTCCGGATGTGCTATTGGGTGCGTCTACTGCCAGAATCACAATATAGCGAAGGGCCTGGCGGGGAATGAAATAAAAGTTAAGCGTTTATCCGAGATCTTTATGGAACTCCAAGGAAAGGCAGCAAATAATATTAATCTGGTAACACCAAGTCATTATGTACCTCAGATTATTGAGGCAATAGCTTTGGCTAAGGAAAAAGGCCTTAGTATTCCCATCGTATATAATACCAGCAGCTATGAGAAGGTGGAGACACTAAAGCTATTAGATGGTTATGTTGATATATATCTACCAGATTTAAAATATATGGATACAGCCCTATCCAAGAGATATTCCAAATGTGATGATTATTTTTCCTTTGCTTCTAAAGCAATTGAAGAAATGGTTATTCAAGTGGGAGAGCCTGTATTTGATCATCGTGGAATGATGCAAAAAGGAGTAATTGTTAGACATTTAACTCTACCGGGGTATTTAACGGATTCAAAAAATATAATTAAATATCTGTACGAGACCTTTGGTGATAGGATTTATATCAGCATTATGAATCAATATACACCCCTAAGAATAATAGAAAAATATCCTGAATTAAACCGCAAGATAAGTGAGGAAGAATACGAAGAGTTAGTGGGTTATGCCATGGAAATTGGCGTTGAAAACGGTTTTATTCAGGAGGGTGAGACAGCATCGGATAGCTTTATACCGGAATTTAATGGAGAAGGAGTCTAATCATAATGAGTGAAAATAATAGACAGATGGTAAATAATAAAAAGAATAAGCAAGGAAAAGCAATGGGTAAGGACGCCTCCCATAAGAAGAGTAATGCTTCTTATGGAAAGAGAAATCAGGAGAAATTCAATGATGATGTCTTTGAAGATTTGGATTATGAATTTATAAATAAATATCTTAAGAATAAGAAGGGTAGTACAAAGGATCAAGGAACAGTAGTGAGTAAAGAACAGAGAATTATAAGGGGAGCAAAAAAGGAACTAACTAAAACAGATCTCAAGCAAAATAGAAAGATAGATTCAAGAAACCCACAGGAAAAGGGATTAATAAAAAAAGAGGGACAAGGAAGGGGACGAGAAACTAATAAGAGATCACATCCCAAGGGAGCCTGTCCTTATATAAGAGAATGTGGCAGTTGTAATATACAAAGACAGGGTTATGATGTAGAATTGGCTCAAAAGCAGAAAGAAGTGGAAAAACTACTGAGTAAATACTGCAAGGTTGAGCCCATCTTGGGTATGAAGGACCCTAAGAATTACCGTAATAAAGTCCATGTGGTATTTGACCATGATCGTAAGGGAAAACCCATATCCGGTATCTATGAAGAGGGAACTCACAGGTTAATTCCCGTAGACAAATGCTTAATACACAATGAGAAGGCAGATGAGATCATTGCTACCATCAGAGAGATGCTGCCCTCCTTTAAGATTAAAACCTATGATGAGGATACAGGCTACGGTTTATTTCGTCATGTGCTGGTTCGTACTGGATTTGCCAGTGGACAGATTATGGTGGTTCTCGTCATTGCATCCCCCATCATGCCTTCAAAGAATAACTTTGTTAAGGCTCTAAGAGCCAAACATCCAGAGATTTCAACGGTGGTGGTGAATGTCAATGATAAGAAAACCAGCCTGGTGTTAGGGGATAAGGAACAGATAATCTACGGAAAGGGTTTTATTGAAGACAAGCTATGCGGCAAGTTATTTCATATATCCCCTAAATCCTTCTATCAGGTCAATCCTGCCCAAACGGAGGTCCTGTATAGAAAAGCCATAGACATGGCAGGCCTTACAGGGAAGGAGACAGTCATTGATGCCTATTGTGGCATAGGAACCATCGGTATTATCGCTGGGGATAAGGCAAAAAAGGTAATCGGTGTGGAGTCTAATAAAGACGCTGTACGAGATGCCAAGATCAATGCTAATCGTAATGAAATCCGCAATATAGAATTCTATCACAACGATGCCACTATCTTTATGAGTAAGATGGCAGCTCAGGGGCATAGTGCGGATGTAGTATTCATGGACCCGCCAAGAGCAGGAAGTACAGAGGCGTTTATGGATGCAGTGGCAGTACTCAAACCTAAAAAGGTGGTGTACATCTCCTGTAACCCAATGACCTTGGATAGGGATTTAGCGTATCTTACGAAGAAGGGGTATAAGGCTGAGAAGGCAGTACCAGTGGATATGTTTCCTTGGACGGGGCATGTGGAGACGTGCGTACTTTTGTCCCACAAAAATTCGTAAACATCTCCACCGTTCTTATACACTGGAAAATTGAATAAAATTGATTTCAGAGGTAGCTCTGATTCATCACATGGGAAAATCTCTA
>JAEZTQ010000102.1 GCA_023443625.1 Bacillota bacterium
CTTGTACTTGTTGATTTACTAGTGAGATTACCATTCTTATCATATAAATAAACGGTTTCTTCTCCTGAGGATGTAAGTGTTTTCATAAGTCGATTCTGCTCATTGTATGTATAATATGTAGTGACAGATGCATTTCCTATCTCTACCTGTTCTGTTTTACGATTACCTGCCTTGTCATAGGTATAGCTAGTTACTTTCCCTTCTGGTTCAGCAACTTTACTTAGACGATTTAGGCTATCATATTGATAAGTGGTTGTACCTTTTTCCTCTATCTTTGTTAATTGATTGCCTGCTCCATCATAGGTATATTGATAAGTTGAGATTACTCTTTTGTCTGTTAATTGATTTACCAGTTTTGTAATCTGATTCTTCTTATCATACTGATAGTCTTGAGTTGTTCCATCTGGATAGGTAACACTAGCCTTAGTGGGTTTGTTTTTTCTTTTACCATCATTATAGTAGTTTGTGACTACTGTAATCACCGCAACTACATATCCAAGACAGTGTGACTCGAAAAAGTTATTATTTTTCTTCCAACTTATAAACTTTGATAGCTTTATAATTACTATCCTCAAAGAAATAAATTCTTTCACATTTGGGGCATCGCCATACATCATATTTAGGATGTGGTATATTTATTGAATCAATTTCACCCATATTAATTATGTCATCCCACTCTTTATCAGTATATACTCTTAATTGAATGTCATTTGGAGCCATACTATTCGATAATGTTTCTCCACATTTACATTGCATTCTCATAAACTTTACCTCCTTATAATTCCATCAACCGTCCATATCTCAACTTTCCCTGGAAATTGTTTATTTTGATAAGTACCTGCAGCACGATCGAGTATCTGGTTAGCCTGTTGAGCAGTTATTCCAACATTCCTTGCATCTATTATAACTACTTCTGCACCTTGTTTAAACCCATCTGTGATCCTAGTTACCGGAGTATTAAGGCTTGTTCCGAAAAGCGTTTTTAATTCAGTTTTTACCCCATTAACGATAAAATCAGGCGTGCTAACCCCTTGAGCATATGAACGTGTGATTATTTGCACGTTTTTACCGCTTGAGAGCAAATCATTCACAACAGTTCTTTCTGCTGGTGTTAAGCCATCTAATGAACCAGTTAGCTTTCCTACAGTCTTACTCGCTCCCTCACTACAAGGACTAATACCATTATATTATTTCCGCTCCAATTACTCAATTAAAAAAAGAAAATACTTCCAAAGCTAAAAGCCCACATTTTAAAAATCAGTTCTTTTCGCCAACTTTTTCATACGGTATGTATTCCGTCTTGGTCTTCATCATTCCGTAAATTATCCTAACCAGCCGCCTTGCCACGCACACAAGCGCCTGTGGCTTGTTTTTGCCCTCTTTGACCTTCTGCTCGAAGTATTCCCGAAATACCGGGTGTCTCGGCTTTCCTGAGGGTGAAATAGCCACCATCTGTATGGCAAGGAAGTGAAATATTGCATTCAGTGTCCTATTGCCATTCCTGCACCTTTGGTCTTTTCCTTTTCCTGCAGAGCTAAATTTCACAGGAGCCAAGCCCATAAACTGAGCCAGTTTATCCGAATCGGGGAAGCGGTTAATATCTCCGATTTCAGAGATTAATTGTGCCTCGGTTACAAGGTCTATGCCCGGCATGGTATGTAGCTTGTAACCTGTTAAGGGCAGTAGCTTTCGCAGTTCCTCATCGATTTCCGATAACAGTTCCTTATTGTGCCTAATATCCTTGACTATGTTTCTCACAATAAAGTCCCTTTCCGGCTGATAGTCTTTCCTTGTATCGCCGTCCTTTTCAATCATAGCTATAATCTCATGAATGCGGTCTATTTTCAGTGCCTGATGGACTGGTTTTATAGTTTCATATATCTTCTCGGGAGTGGTTGCCCACACATGCTCAGGCGAAGGGTAGTTCTCCCAAAAGCACATGGCACTCTTAGCATCAATCAGGGCAAAGAATTTACGGTAGGACGGATAGCTGTAAGAAAGCTGGCTGTGTAGCTGGTTCTTGTTCATCACATTGCTCTTAACAATCAAATCCCGCCTTTTCACAATCTGCCGAATTGTCCAATATATATCCTCATGCTTAGCTTCTGGCAGTGTGTCCACCATATCCCGTAATACCCTCGCCACACAGTAGGCATCATAGGAGTCATCCTTGTGAACAATAGGGCTAGCAAGCCTTACCGCACTTGTATAGGCAGGGTTAACATGCTTTACTTCAAACTTTCTGCCAACCAGGTAAGCTGCAAGATTTCTACCAAAACCTCTGGTGTCCTCTAGTCCGAATATAAATTCCTTTGTACCACAAATCTTCCTCACATCCTCAACGAATGCAGGAAATTTGGAAGGTCTGTTCTCAAAACTGACTTCACCAAGTTTATTCATCCAACAGTCAATAATTACTGCACAATGCATATCTTTATGCATATCGATACCGATAAAGCAGGTATTTCTTTTTTGATAGATATAAATCCTCTCCTTTTTCAATGTCTCCACTACTCATACCGGCAACCTCAATTTAAGAGCGTTAGCTTTTTTAGAGCCTCGCAAGGGAGCGCTAACCTATCTATTCCTAGTGTGACAAATTACGTGATTTCAGGCATCACGAACCTTGGTTCATTATTTTCAGAGTGCTTTTACTGCTTCGTTTGGACACAATTGCTTTTGTTATGCCTTGCCTTATGTTATTACTTAAAATGCTGATAAAATTAATGCTATTAATTACTTTACTTACCGTAACCGCTACAAATTCCTCTTTACTTACCCCAACTGTTTCAACAAGCTGACGGTTGTGACCTACGCTATTACGTTTCATGAGGAAATACATACAGAGATTGTTACTGGTTACAATAGTGGTTTATTTAAGATTTCTTCCAGCCTTTGGTTTCTAAGGCTTCCTGTGTGTAATCTTCTGACTTATAGTTCTCTAAGGTTTTTCTGCATTTGATGTTTTCGTACAGAATTGAATCCCCTTTGAGTACTAGCTTCTTAATCCAGCCACTGGATAACGATTTTTCCCATACTTCGCTTTGAATACTGGTAAAATACAACTCCAGAGCCCTTTCAATTATGGCATTGGCACCTTCCAAGCCTTCCTGCTTGGCAAGTGTCTTGGCTTTGTTTAATAGGACTTCCTCTATGGTTGTGGTAATCTTTAATCTCACATTGTCACCCCTTCCTACGGTAAAGCCTTGAAAGCCTTTATTCCGTAGTGACATGTTCGCTCTGAACCACTGATACATCAAGTTAATTCCGCTATTAAATTCAGTATTATTATGGGTTTAAGAGATTGGAGTACCTCCCCCCTCTGAGCGTTTACACAGTAGGGGAAGTACTTTAAATTTGCTCATTTTCAAACCGGATTATTTCGCTTCCAGAGCCACCGCCCATGAAAGTGTAGTTCCATTCTTTGGTGTCACAGGCTTATCCCAAGTACCTTGACCATCCACACGAACGATTACTCTGTAATCGGTCATATCCTCCATCCAACCGGGTACATTGGAGCGGTCCAGAGCGATTTCTTTTCTCATGCCAATGGCATACTGAGAGAGGTCTGCAAGGATTAAATCCCCCTTTGAGCCTAATGCAGGGCATTTTTCAGTGAAGAGAACTTCCTTGCCCAACAGAGTGAAACGGCTTGCTTCCTCCTTAAATACTGGAATCTGAGCGCCACCAGAGCCTATCGTAATGGTCATTGTGAGTAATTGTGGTATTACCGAGGGATTGGCAAGCCATACTGCGTTGGTGAAGCAGGATGGAGCCAATCTGGAGAACATATTGACCACATTATGATAGGTGATAGTGGCAGCCGCTTGTGATGCCTCTTTAGTAACAGTAATTAATGCAGGATCAGCAAGAATACCAAGTGGCTGACCTACGCCAGTTCCATTGATAAAGGCATAATCCATATACCAGCCCAAGCCTTTAATCAAGGCATAAGCGAGCATTTCCTCAAAGGACATACCATCTGCAATCAGTTCATTTGATGCTTGGGAGAAGCAGGCAAGCTTCTTGGCTTTCAGCTGGATTAGCCTTAACTTGGCGGTCTTTCGTGTACCTGTCTGTCCTTCCTCCAACCATTCACCAGAGATACCACCGAACAGGTTGGTACTACGGTCTGCTCCATCAAAGGCTGGTACTTTCTTTGTTTCACTGCCCATTCCCCACACAGTAGCCCTAGGACGGATGATTTCTGTTTCCAAGGACTTATCCATTAGGAATGCACCGTATTCCTCCGGCACAGAATAACCACCGAATTCTGGAATACCTTCTACCATGCTGTCGTTAAGGAGCCTGTGGTCGGCTCTACCCGAGTGCAGGGTTTTTAAGAATTCATTCAAGGAATGAAAACCGCTGTTATTGAGTTTCACTGTTTCATTTCCATAAAACATGCCTCTGAAGGATTTTGAGACTGCCTTTGTTGCCATCGGAACCTTCCCTTCATCCCTTCGATCCATAGGATTTTGTGGTATATTCAGGATTGGCTCGGACGTTCTGATATTTAATAGCTCCTCGTCAATATTTTCGTTAATGCTCTTTATTTTGTCTGTGTAGCGATTAAACTGTCTCTCCTGTTCCTTCGTTAAACTTCCACCTGATTTTTCTGCTTCGTTTAGAATTGCTTCTGCTTTTTCTACCAATTGCTTTCTTTCATTTACCATATCTGCTATAAATCTCATGATAAAGCCTCCATTCCTATTGAATTTGTTATAATATTTGCGTTATGGTGTTAATCCCCCGTTTGAACCTGAAACTTTTTGTGTGGCACTGCCTACCCGTTGTTCTTTTTCATTTCTGTAGAGATTTTGCCTCCCCCTTCCCCCCATGTAACCAAAGTCCCACTGAGGGGTTACTGACGTACTGACGGTTACTGACTCTTTTTTCACAAATTTCACATAAGAAAAAATATAGGAAAAGTTTACGGAATTAGCGTCAGCCCCTGTCAGTTGTCAGTAATCACAGTGGTATTACCTCATCTACAAGACCAATACCATGCCAGTCCCTGCTACCATTGGCTCCACTGCGTTTCACAGCAAAGCCCCGTTCTGTCATCTTTGCATTAAAGAGCTTTTGTCCAAGAGGATAATCTCCATTTTCCCGACACCATGTTTCATAAGCGTACCTTATTCCTCGATTCGAAACCTTTTTGCCTTCCTCTACGATGCAGCATTCTTCAATGAATGTTGAGAAAGTATCCATATCCTCCCGATATCCTTCGGTAGCTTCTTTGACTTCATCAGGCATATCCAGTCCTTCCTTCTGCCATAATAGACACCCCTCTACTGCCCATGCCAATATGCCGGGTAATTCCTCTCTCAGCTTAACCGGAAGCTGTTTATCCTTTTTATCCTCAGGAATCGTAACGGTAAACGGAATTAGTTTAATGCGCCTCCATATGCTGTGGCTAGTATCTCGAATCACTGGTCTGTGGTTTACTACAAGAAATGGTGTAAACTGTGGTTTGAAGTCAAAGTATTCTCCATAAAGGAACCTTGCTGTAATTCTGTCTCCGCCAGTAATACTTTTAATTAATGCTTCAGATAGTCTTTGTCCTTCATTTATTTCGATTGCCGTAACGAGCCTTGCTCCCTGTAGTCTTGCGATATCATTTCCAATTGTTTCTATCCGTTTTGCCATAAAGGTTTCCGATGGAGTGTTTCTTGCATAATCTCCCAACAGATCGGATATGGTGTTTAGAAATGTACTTTTACCATTTGCACCTATGCCATAGAGAACAAATAAAGCTTGCTCTGAGGCATCTCCACTCAAGGATGAGCCTACCGCCTTTTGAAGATACTTCATTAGCTCACTGCTATCCCCTGTGATGTCTTTTAAAAATTCCATCCATCTAGGAGCATGGCTGTCTGAATTATATTCAACCGGGCAAAGCTTGCTCATATAATACTCACGTATATGGGACGTAAGTTCTCCTGTCGTTAGGTCTACGACACCGTTCTTACAGTTTAACTTCCATATATCAGCATCAAGGTCATCAGGTGAAATGATCAATCCTTCGAGATTTGAAGCCACGTCAATCATGGCTTTCAACTTTCCTGCATTCTCTGACAGCATGGCATGGCGAACCAGCTCCTTCCTTGTGGCTTCGTCCTCTATCTGGCTTGCATCAGTAAGCATAGCCCTAGCTGTTTTTATTGCAAACTGCATGAGTTCTCCCGTTTCCTTTCTCCAATAACAGCCATCATATACCAGCCAGTGTTTGAAAGCCGGACAATATCTTACGATTGTGCCAAATCTGTCACGTAGCCTTTCTGCATTACCACTGTCTGTTCTGTGATAATACTTCTTCTGTGGAGGATTTGGTTGATATCGGCTAACACTATGTGCAATAACTTTAACCTCCACCTCATCAAGTGGCGGATTACATCTCGCCATATTTTCAGCAAGCAATGCAACATAGATGCTTTCTTCTGTCATTCCCCTAGCTCTCATGGTTCCTGCAAGGCTTGTGAGTGTGCTATTGCGACTTCCCTCATCAATTGTTACTGAAATACTGCGAACTGCTTTATTCGGCTTACTAAAGGGTACAAGCGTTGATTTCTCCACCTCCATAAGTTTTAATAACCACTCTGGAGCTTCTGCCGGTATTATGTCAAAGGGAGAATGCTCTGCTAACCATTGATACCGATTACCGCTTGTATGAACACTTGGTGTTGCTACTATCAGACCCCCTGTTGAGCGAGTATCAAGTCCCGGTGCAAACTTTACTTTATTCGGAATGTTTCTGCCCTGAGGATGCTTAAATACATAGTGCTTGCCACCACTACCAGTAATAGCAGTAACAGTATCCGGTAATTTTCCATTTGTAGCTTCCAGTTCTGCCAGAGTTGCACCACCGCCATCATCTACATCAAGTACTAACAAACTGGACTTTTCGCCTGTGGGAATGCCTATATTGGCATTTGGCTTAATTGTCCACCATCGTGTAATCTGCTGAGTATCTGTAGTTGAATTTTTGTACCAACCACTATAAATCGGATGCTTTCCCTTACTGTCACATTTCTGTCCCTTCTTGCAGGAACAGGAGCCATCCTCACGAATCCAGTGTAGTGGCATGATTGGGATATTTGCCTCTGCATATTTTAAAGCTACCTCAATCATTAGATTTTCCATGTTAATTCTCACCTCCTGCTATGCCAGAAAAACAAATAGAGCCCGACAAATAGTTTTTTAAGACTATCTGCCAGGCTCTATAGGTGAGTCATCTGCTCCCTTTGTGGCTCTGTGCCAGAATTATTCACTTTTCACACCGCCCTTTTCTCCAGTTTCACTTCAAAGACTTTCTTGCATTCCGGGCATTTGATTTGGACATCAGCATAATTTGCATCAAATACTCTGTGATTGCAGTGAGGGCAACGAACGATATACACTTTATTGCTTTTTGTCATTACCTTTACCTCCTTTGAATTTCTTCAAAGCTTCGGTATCTGTCATTTCACACTCCCAGTAAGCAAAGGAAGCTTCATCCTGCTCACTTTGAACACTACTGTATTTGTGTCTGTACTTTTCATAGAAAACCTTATCATCCTCGTTTCTAAGTGGAATTCCGGCACTAACCTCTCTGTCAAGGGTAGCAATCCGTTCTTTCGCTTCTGCATCAAAAGCTATCTGATACGCCATTTCGTAGAGTTCCTTTGGTGCGATTGTTCCATCCTCTGTAGTTGAGAACTCAATAAGTACCTCGGGATTGTTTCCCCACACTGCCGTTTTAGCAGCGTCCTGTGCCCAGCGTTTGATAGTCATATTCTGTAATGCTGTCCACATAGGCACCTTCATCTTCTCGCTGTAAGCCTCCAGCTTCTTGTAGAACACCTTGTCAAAGCTGATCATCATGCCAATAGCTTTGAGTATCATTTCATTTCTTGACATTCCAAGTGCTTTTGTAGCTTCATCCATAGCTTCTATTTCTGGACTATCTTTTGTAAGGCGAATGTTGATTAAATCAGGCATTAATGATTACCTCCATTACTATTTGATGTAATAAGTATATCATAATTACCATCAATTGTAAATACCTATTTTACATATTTTAACATCTATTTTTATTATCAGCCAAAGTAAAACCCGGCTACCTTTTTATTAGCGCCGGGTTTAATAGTTCTTAAATTTGATATTTTTCGAGAAACTCCTTTGGCGTCACTATCTCAGGGCGCTCAATCTCGACATCCTTGAAATCTTTATCCCCTGTTATTAGAATGTCAACATCAGCTAATATAGCCGTGTGCAAAACCATGTAATCCTTGTCATCTCGGATTTCAAACAATGGGGTACCATCATAATTCTCAGGCGAATATACTAATTCATACGATAATGCTGTTAAAAATTTCTCAATAGCTTTTATTTTACTTGGAAATTTTCTTTCAACTACCGATTTCAATTCTTCTACAACATACGTTGAAAGAACCAAGGTATAATCTTCTACCACCTTCTCTATTAATCGGCTCAGGTTTTCACTACGAAAAAGTATTGCCGAAATGAGAACATTTGTGTCAAGCATTATTCTCATAGTTGTTTCTCCAATTTTTCTTTTCTAAATTGCTTTACCATATCTACAACATCATCTTCTGTTTCTAGACCTACTCGTTCAGCCTCCCCAGAAAAGGCATCCTGAACCTCGCGCAAAGCAACCTTGGTCGAGTTCTCCATAACCACCCGCCCATTTTCTTCGATGAAAATAACCTTATCTCCATCCTTTAAGTTAAGCATCTTTCTGATATGAATTGGTATTGTTATCTGCCCTTTTGCAGTAATTTTTGCAAGTTCCATATATTCAAACTCCTTTCTGTAAATTCCATGTTTTCCTTACTTTTATTATATGCTACTTCCTAGTTTTTATCAACAAAAAACGAAGGTCACATCAGCCAAAACTGTGTGACCTTTTAGTACTCACAATCATATTATTTGGGTAATCTTTTGTTCTATCAGTTTATTAATCGCCCAAATAATTATAGTTTTTTATAATTATTATTCAATTCTGTTAAGCTTATAAATAAGTCTGTTGGGTTTTGCATATCCCATCCCCACACTTTGAATGCATAAGCAAAAGAAAGTAAATACCTATCTCTTTCTGGCGGCAAATCACCCGTGCTTATGTTCTGTAAAAGTTTGGTTAACTCCGGTAAGATTGTATCTTCTATTTGTTCAATTGTACTTTCTCCAGATATTCCATTTTTCCTATTTTTAATCTCTATTTCACATAATTCGATGCTCCTTCTTATATCAGCTTGATAATTACTGATAGAGTAATTCATAGTTTTTCTCCTCCTTATTTAAGTTTTACTACAGTCGGGTCCGGTACATAATACTGATATCCCCCTCCGGGTTGTCCAAAATTGGGAGATACAGTACCTTCTAATATTGTAGTACCTTTTGGAATAACATATGTATCCATATACTGATAAGAATTGCCCGGTGGTAAAGCTAAATCCGCTGCAGGATTAGACGTTTTATATGGTGTATACCAATAGCTTGTTGAGTTTGAACCTTTACCATAATAACGATATACAGTTACATCATTAGTTAAAGTAGTTACCTTTGCATCAGAAGTAAATGCTTCTTTAACAGCTTGTTGGAAATTAGAATTTACATTTTTATTAATAAAGTTATCTACAGTCTTACTCGCTCCCTTAACCTCTATCCCTGCTTTTTTTGCCGCCTTTTGTACATCTGTTCCTGCCTCAATAATTTCATCACAATATTTTACAGCGTTTACATAATCTATGCCTAATGCGACAAGATCAAGTATTATTTTCCATTCATCTCCCTTTTTATAGTTCAATATATCGATGAATAAAATGGAAACATCTATTGCTTCCGCACCAGGCAATAACTGCATTAACCCTTCAGTTATTATACATCCAGCTTTAACAAAACTAAAGAGTTGACTATAATAGTATGTATAAATATCCATACTATAATTTGGATTCTGGTATTTTGGATTACTGGAAAGTTCTTTTTCATACTGTGTTTTGTAGTCATTATATGTTTTTTGAGTCATAGAGCCGGTCTCAACTCTCCGCTCATATTTTTTAAGTTCAACA
>JAEZTQ010000083.1 GCA_023443625.1 Bacillota bacterium
GCTCGGGCTAGATTGCACTGCTCCCATCCCCATGCTCTTCAATATCCTTCAGTGCCGCTTGCATTCCATTCTTTGTAAAATCTACTGCGTCTATTGTTACCTGATACACCGCCCTGGTGGCTTTTAAAGTATTTTCACTGTCTTTCAAAGCGTCATCTGTAAACCGGCCAACCTCTGCAATATGTTGTGTTGCACTCCCAATAATATAGATTTCCAAAAACGAATATATCTTCTGTTCCTTTATATAGTCATTAACCTGCTTTAGTTTCTTAATTATTTTATCAATATCTTCTCCATGTTCATTTCTTTGAATTCCATGATCACAATCCTTAATTGCTGCCCGCACCTTTCTCTTGATTCTATCCAATACAACCAGTTGATCCTTTAAGAATTGAATTATTGTCTCTTCTCTAAGTCCTCTACTCTTTGATGGCAGAATAGAAAGCTTCCAGGACGTCCCTTCTATTGTAAACCGGTTCACCGCTTCCCGAAGCGGCATGACAATCGTTCCTTTAATTAGAGCTCCTCTTTCCTTCGCATCAATTACCTCAACATTTGAGTAATATTCAATTAGATCCTGATACTGAAGCACATATTGTTTCCAATCATTTCGTGATTTTACCTGTTCCCCGCCGATGCCATCAATAAAGATCTCCTCTCCCTGTTCTGCTTCCCTCATAACACCTGAAGCATGGCTCATTCCATCCCGGTAGGCTAAATCCTGCCCGACAAGGATCACTCTGGCGAAGCCTAATTCTACACAAATTGAATAAGCAGCAAGTGCCACAGAACCGCCCGTCACCAGATAGGACAACTGTTTCTTCTCCCTGCGATATAGCTCATTAAGAAAGCTGCTGTCACTGCATATTATCTTGGCCCCTTTATGTACATGTAATATTTCTGGATTGGACTCCGCCAGGCAAATTAATGGGGTCATTATATTCTTCCTTCGTGAAAAATGTCCTATCCACTTCAGTGCGTCAATCGTGACTACAAAGTCCGGTTCTATGCCTTCATCCAGCAGATAATCCAGCATTCTATCAACCACAAAAATTACCGCTCTTCCCTTGGCTTTCTTCAATTCCTCCAGATTATCTCTTGCGGAAGGCCCTGCTGCCACAACAATCGCAGGCAGATTCTTGGGAAGAAACTCCTTAAGCTCTTCTAAAGAAATGCTCTCTGTTAAAAACTTAATATTTTTCAATACATTCCCGATATAAGCCTCTCGAAAACGAATTCCCGTATTGATATTTGTTATGTTAGAAAGGACGGCATTTTTAATTATCTTATAGAATTTGAGACAACTTTCATCGAATATTCTGTCATAACTCGGATGAATACATTGCAACTGGGATTTAACATTTTGTAGTTCCATCCTGTATACTAACGAACGATGAAATGCTGCATCGTTTATTCCTTCTACAATTATGACGGTATTCCTGCGTTCAATCAGTCCTGTGATATCGTAATGCATCAGCACGTGTTCAAAGATTTCAGGACATGGTTCATAAATCAGCAGCGAATCCTCCTCCCCCATCCGGGCGCAGAGTGCATTGGCAAACAGTCCATTTCCTAGTCCAAACATAGCAACAACCGTGTTCAGATTACGAAATTCATACTGACTTGCCCATTTCCTCGCCTCTTCCAAAGGCCGATACGCGCTATTCATCCGGTATTCCCTGGAATCAATCCTGATATGAAGAATACATTCTCTATCCCTTGCTTCCGTCGACAGTATTTCCTCCGGATGTTTCCTGTTCTCCATGTTTATTTCGCCAAAACCACTTTGCATCCTTTTCTGATAGGCATCGAAAAGATCAGGCTGAAAGCAGTCCAAGCTCCGTAAGTTACTCTCATAATATCTCATTTATTATATCCTCAGTTTTACTTTTGATAGATTAAAAATACTAATGGCCGGTTTCAGAATGATACCGTTCATACCCTTCTTCCAGTAAGGGGGTGATCTCATATTGCAAAATATCCGCAAGCAATAACGTATCCTTCTGCTCCAGCGCTTCCACCGCCTCTTTCAGATGCTCAAGAACCCTGTCCCCGTCCAGAATAAATACCTCACCATCTCTACCTATTAATTCCGCTTCTCCAATCACCTCATCCAACCCTTGAAGAGTATCTCCTAATCTTCGATATCCTTCCTTCTCATTGTTCTGATAAAAGCATACTGTTGTATCTTCAATGGATTGAATTGTTCTCCGCAATCTCTCACCTAAGTTTCCCATGAAACCCCTCTCTATGATTTACAAGAAGGGGACTGACTTTACGCCAGTCCCCCTTTTCTTAATCCAGTTATACCATTACCAATCTTACTGCAGTAAGGATAATACACTCTGTGTAGACTGATTAGCCTGTGCCAGCATGGACTGGGATGCCTGCTGAAGGATGTTGTTCTTGGAATACTGAACCATCTCCTTAGCCATATCCACATCACGTACACGAGACTCAGCTGCCTGCAGGTTCTCTGCTGTATTATCTGCATTATCAATCGTATGCTCCAGACGATTCTGAATCGCACCAAGTTTGGATCTTTCCTTGGAAACCGCTTCAAGAGCTTTGTTGATTGTTGTAATAGTAGCAGTTGCAGTTGCATAGGTTGATACCTTAAGCTCGGAAGCCTTAACACCGGAACCTCCGCCAAGCTTTGAAGCCCTCATATTGCCAATCGTAAGCTTAATGTTCTGACCGGAGTTTGCTCCAACCTGGAAGTTAATTGCCTTTGCATCTGCTGAGAACGAACCAGTAAGGATCTTCTTTGTATTGAATTCGGTCTGTTCAGCAATACGGGTAATTTCTGCACTCAGCTCTTTGAGCTCTTCCTTAATCGCGGTACGATCCTTTGAAACGTTTGTATCACTGGCAGCCTGTACTGCTAATTCTCTCATTCTCTGAAGAATAGAATGAGTTTCGTTCAGCGCACCTTCTGCTGTCTGAATTAAGGAGATACCATCCTGAGCATTTCTGGAAGCCTGATTAAGACCTCTGATCTGACCTCTCATCTTTTCGGAGATGGAAAGACCAGCTGCATCATCACCTGCACGGTTAATTCTATAACCTGAGGATAACTTCTCAGTTGATTTAGCAAGACCCTTGCTGTTAATGCCTAACTGTCTGTTAGTATTGGCTGCTGCCATATTATGTTGTACTATCATATTGTAATTCCTCCTTGAAATTTGATGTTCGCAGCTTCCGTGCTGCTGTTATCTGTTCGAACTGTAAGTTCTTCTACAGCCTTTTCTCTTGTCGCCTCTTCTCCTGTCCGGCCGTACGCTCCATTCGGGAGAAAAAGCTTCAAGCAATAAAGCTTTTCGTAAATGACATTCACCGATTAAGTAAATATTCTTTACTTATCATATATATCGGTTTAGATAGAAAAAACTTTATACCTTTTTCGATAATTTTTTAATTTTTTCTTAATATTTTTTAATGGACTTATTTCTTCTTATCGTAGAAAAATGATTGCTCCTCGGCATGGTTCGTCATGCTTCTATAATACTTCGATACACTCTGTGTACTCACCCGCGACCTTCTAAGTTCCTTACGCTTATTAGCAAGCAATGTCTCCATTTTCGCCTTATTACGAAGTTCCATGGCCTGCAGCTTCACGCTCTTATCCGTAATTGCTGTGATATAACCTTGCAGGGCCTTAATCTGTACCTCATACTTAAAACGATTTTCCAGTACCTCTTCCTTTACTAGTTCAAAGACACGATCAAACCCCTGATCCACAGCTTCCAACTCAGCCAACTGATCTTCCTTCACCGAAATAGTATGCAGAAACCCATCGTCATCAAAATTTTCTGCTTCCATCAAAGCTTCCTGTTCACCTGTAACCTCAATAAGGCGCCCCAGTATTGCCATCTTTTTTCCCATTGCATCAATCAGAAGCTGCAAATAAACTCTCTCTGTATTGTGGTTGTCACCTTCCATATCCGATTCCTTTCCTGATTGGTTAACAAAATGGCACTACGATTACCATAGAAGCAAGCTCTCTACTTTGCACCTTTGGCAAGACGCATTACTTCTTTCCATGTATCACGCATCTCACGAATATAGCCAATCGCTTCTTCCAAAATCTGAACATCCTTCTTCCGATTCGCTTCAATCAGCCGAGAATAAACATATCCATAGACCTCTTCGAAACTCTTGGACACCGGATAATCATGATTCAAGGTAGTACGAAGCTCCATGATAATCTGTTCCGCCTTAATAATATTCGTATTAGCCTTCCCAAAATCTTTTTTCTCAATTGCCATCTCCGCAAGATTGCCAAACTTAATTGCACCTTCATAGAGCATAAGTGTAAGTTCTGCAGGAGATGCTGTCAGCACCTTGCTGTCCTTATATGCTGTGGCAGCATTTATTGCCATATCTATATCCTCCTATACCATTACATTGCAGATTAATAATTTCATTACCACTCACTATCGATACTATTGTTATAGTTCAGCCTTACGGCTGAACTATAATTTTCATTTTATCATATACATGAACTTTTGCTCAACTATTTATTGCCCGTTCCAAGCATTGATGCAAGATAGTTGCTCTTTGTATTCATCTCAGACATTGCCTTCTCCATAGCGGTGAACTGCTTATAATAAGGGCTTTCCATGGCTTCGAGCTTTCTCTCCATAACGGATAGCTTGTCTTTATAATCATCAATCTGACTTTTAATTTCCTTATCATTATAGAAGGTCAGTGCGCTTCGAAGAGGATTCTTGGTTTTGCCATCGCCCATAATCTCCTTCTTAAAGCTATCGTATAACTCTCCGGCCAGATCATTAAAAGTCTCAATCACAGCTTCCGGATCTTCCTCCAGAGCCTTCATCAGCTTATTCTCCATCTCCGACACCTTGCTGTCATCCTTATCTCCGTCGATATGCAGAATGCCCTTCTCCGTGTAATCGGAAGATTTGATGCCAAAAGTTGATAAAGAGTAGCTCTTACTACCACCTCCCAAATTCACCTGCACGCTCTTACTCAAACTTGTCCGCATCAGACTCATCAGGTTTCCTATGCCATCATCTCTTCGAAGCAGGGAATCTTTGATCTTTGCTTCCCACTTTTCAATCTCTTTCTCCGACATGGCACTTTTCTGTTCCTCTGTCAAAGGCTCAAAGCCCTTCGCTGTGCTTGCATAATAAAACTCATTCATCTGTGCCAGGAGCTCATTGTATTCTTTCACAAAGCCCTTGATCTTATCGTATACCGCTTGAGTATCCTTCTTAACATTAATATTGACAGCATCCTCTCCTGTTTCTCCCAACAGTTGAAATGTAAGTCCATTCACTTCAACACTATTGGAAGAGCTTTTCATGGTTGCTCCGTTATACTCAATTTCAGAATCTTGAGCATCTAATATAATTTTATTTGTACCCAGTCCCAATGCAGATAAAGTAGCCGCATCTCCGGTAATAGAAAATGCTTCTTTCGCTCCTGTACCCATGGAACTAAGATAAAAACGCTTATGCGTACTGTCAAAGGAAGCATTAATTCCAGCACTCTTCATATCTGCTACCAAATCGCTTACCTTCGTACTCGCCGTCACTGTAATATCTTTTCCGTTGACATTAATTGTCTTATCTACACCTGTAACAATTCCCAACTCACTCATCGTTGCTCCCGAAGTCGCATTCTCTAATTCATCTGTAGCAGCTCCGGTCACATACTGGGCAGTAGCAAGCTTTATTACCTTTATCTGGTGACTTCCTTCCAGCGCAGTGTTGCCCGCAGTTACCGCTACCTTATTCGTATTAGACGAAATCGCAGTCTTGGTATTAAAAGTACCCTGCAGCTTCATACTATTCAAAGACCCTGTATAAAACGCATACAGCTTCTTATTCAAATCCTGCCACTTCTCATTCTTCCATTCCAGCCTGGTCTTCTTGTTCTCTATCTTAGTC
>JAEZTQ010000108.1 GCA_023443625.1 Bacillota bacterium
CTACAGCTTCTACCCCTGCACTGGAACCTGTAAATTCCGGTGTTACCATTACCTTGGGATATTCTAACATAAAGGCTTCTGCGGCAGCATTCGCTAACTTTTCCATAGAGGTTGATCCTGCCAATGTGATAGTTCCTTTTAAATCCTTCGAGTTATCTACAGTATTGGATGCGTTATCATCTCCTTCTTTTTTACCGCAAGCTGTTAATGCCATCACTGCAACTATGCTTATCACCAATGTCACAATTCTTTTCATTCTTCTCTTCATCTTTAATCTCCTTTTTTCTCTTCTTCTCTCTTCACCTTACGCTATTAAATTAACACGGATTCTTTTACATAAATAGCTTAAATACGTTTAGATTTTGTTAATTTCGTGTAAAGTGGTATAAAAAGAGCTATTTAGGTTATAATAAATCCATTGTCCAAGAGGTTGACGGAGTGTTTTTTATTCTATAGGCAAGTTCGGAGAACTTTCTATAGAAATAGAATAAAAAAAGTTGTATAATCACCGAAATGTTACGGTAATCATACAACATCAACCTTACATTATAAATACGTGCCTGGCGGGATTCGAACCCACGGCCTTCCGCTTAGGAGGCGGACGCTCTATCCTGCTGAGCTACAAGCACACAAAAGCAACATAGTTATTCTACTATTTCCTCCTCTTTAAGTCAATAACCTAAATGCTGAAAAAGAAAAAAGGGTCATGCAAACACTATTATCTGCAAAACCCAGGAAATATCTCTTTTTAATCCTTTACCTGTTCTGAAAACCCAATACTGCCTTGCATCCATATATTTCCTTTGAATCTTCTTCCTACCATAGGTTCTCCTAATAAATCTTGTTTATTAATACACATACGGAAATTTAATTCATTGCAAACTAACTGCATATCATAAACTTCTTCCTTCGTAAGATTGTTTACCATAAGATTATAATCTGTAATCGTTGCAATTATGCTGTAGTTATCAGATTCAGAACCAAAGGGTATAAAGGATGTATCTACAATAGAATAAACATCTTCCTTTTTTGCTCTTCTGGATACCATTGCATAGGTATCTATATCATCTATTGTTAAGCTATCAATTGCATCCTGATTTCCTTTTTTCGCTTCAGCAATTAAATTGTTTCTATATTTCGTCTCAGCAGTAATATTTCTAACCTGGATTTCATCTTTCTCTATAGGAAGAAGGATTCTCCCATCCAGTGACAAGGCTGCTAAGGTAACAGGAAAGGGTGTACTTAAAGGCATATTCTGTTTCTTCTTCTCCAGTAAGTCAATAACATTTTGCATATAAAAGATTAAGGATACACCCAGACGGAAATCGTCACACATCCCAGTATAAGCTTCTGTATCCACTCTTTTGTTGATTCCTACTTCCTCTCTTGTACTTACATTCTGACCATATAAGAAAGGGAAATAGTGTTCCATATGAAATTTATTGTTATGATCCATTTCCCCACGAAGAGTAACTCCCATACCATCTGCAAACTCCATGGTTAATTCAGTAAGACTTCCTTCCTCACTTAATTGTATGGAATTTATCTTGTGTGGCTGAGAAATAATATTCTCCATAAGAAGATTTAAGTCCATTCTATTATTAATGCTACTAAAACCTATTGCTCTCAAATAGCTATGCATAATTATCACTTCCATTCATTGCAGCATAAACTTTATTATATTTTACGTACATCTGCTTCTTTTCATGTAATAATTATTTATATCACATTTAATTACTTATGGCAAGCCCTCCTTCAAAACTATAAATTGATTTGTCTTTCTCGTCTTTCTATTCAGCTAATCTATAATTGTATCTGTTATAAATAGGGTAAGTTCCTTTGTTAAGTCCTTTTCAATCCATTTCTTAGGTTTCTTACCTTTTTTGTCTTTAATGATACGAATTACCGGTCTAGTAGGACATTGGGGGTTTTGTCTTAGCACGATACCCATTTCATCTTCATTTGTTGTTACAAGGGATCCAGTGGGATAAGCTGCTACTGACTTTACAAATATCCTAACTATACGAATATCAAATAGTACACCTGCCTGACTTACAATATAGTCTATAGCCTCATGTACCTTAATTTTCTTCGTCAAATTACCATAAACCATACTGTCAAATACATCACAGACTCCTGTAATCTTGGCACCAATTTTTATTCTATCCTCTTTTATACGAAATGGATAGCCTGATCCATCCAATCTCTCATGATGACTAATGATAATATCTTTTGATGTTTGGGACAGCCAAGACATTTTTTCTACTGCTGAATATCCATAAATTGTATGTTTCTTAATTTCCTTTTGTTCCTTTTCCGAACATTCATCTATAGTACGATTAACATAATCCAGAGGTATATATGTAAATCCTATATCATGCAGCAAAGCTCCTATAGCTATATCTCTAATTTTATTCTTACTTAATTTCAATCCAAAGCCTAGTATAACAGAAAGAGCACATACATTGAGTGAATGAGAATAGGTACTTTCACTTTTTTCACGAATACTTGATAAATTATAGAGTATTCTGGGCTCGGACATTACATCTCGTATAATCTCATCTGCTACTTTTTTAATTGCTTGTAAATCAGCATCATTTTTATATGAATACTTTAAAAGGATGTCTCTAACAGCATCCTGACATTGCTCTTTTATATGTAATTCCATACTCGAAGTCAAATTAACGCCCTTAGCGATTTCATCTTCAACGTATATATATTGAACACCTAAATCCTTTAACCTATTTATATACTCTAATTTTACAATAGAGCCAGCAGTCATTAAAAGGATATCGTGACTATTAATTATATCTTTTGCTAATAATTCATTACCTTGAACTGAATCTAATGAGATTATTCTCATTCTTTCCCCCTTTCTTTGTAATTCTAATACAATAAATTTCTATTTGAAATATTGGACGAATTAATTGTAGCATCTTCACTACTAAAATAATATAAATTAAAATTAACAAACTAATAGAATATTTAATTAATAATTTACTACATTTTATCATACAACTTATATTATTGTATATCCTTGTTTTTTGATTAAAATGTGATTAATTTTTACCAAAAACTAAATTAGTATATTGAATCTGATGCTAATTCAACTAGGGCCCAATGTCAATAAGAAAATATTATTATTGAGAAAATATATTTAAATAAGAACAAAGAGTTTCGTTTGCGGAATCCTTGTGCCGCAAAAAGGTCGTCTTTTATACGACATATTTCCATCCATGCATCCGCCGGAGGCAGTCGATTTCCCATGCGCCATTTATATTCGTAGTGGTGCCAAAACATTAGCATGGGAATTTGATACCCTGATTCTACAAAATAAAAAATCACTGACATGCAATATGGTAAACAACCCTCTTACACTTCAGTGATAATATTTTATATACTAGTTTTTCTCTAATAATTAGTTTTATAGACAGTAACGAAATACTTAGTTGACTTACTATACAATTTATTTTATCTCTACTCTCTAGAACTTATATCTCTCTATTCCATATAATTCTGGCTATTTATAGCTTGATTTAAGGCATTTTTTTCATCTTCAGAAAGCTCTAAAAATGATTCTCCCTTGATAATCTCTTTTAGATATGTATAACATCCTTCCCTACTACTATGAACTGAATTCAGTATGATACCATTGTCATTTTTATCCAGCAAGGCAAGAACAAAGCTTAATTTTCCTCCCATTTCTTTAAATGCATCATACTTAACGACACCCATCTTCTGATATGTAACAAGAAGATTCTCTTTTACTTTGCTAAGTTCATCTTTAATAGCTCTAGTATCTGCTTTTAAATTATCTATATCCGAGAAACGGGATATAACTAACTCTTCAAGATTTGATCCCGTTGCACCAGTCATAAATTTATTGAATTTCTTGTTTAATTTTCTATGTTTAACTGATAAAACAATAAATAAAATCAATAATAATAAGATAAAAATTATCATTCCCATACTGATATATACTAGATTCTCGTTAATCACATCCATGAAATTCATTCAATCTTCCTCCCAATGTACTTCCAATCATTTTTAATTTATTGTATCAAGAAGTTCCATTATTCTATCTAATTCTTCATTTGAGTAATATTCAATTTCAATTTTTCCTTTATTATTATTCTTTTTATGGATTGATACCTTCGTTCCAAAGATCTTTCTAATTTTATCCTCTAAATCACGATAAATAAGCATATCCTCTTTCGTGGCTGCTACCTCTTTCTCTGGTTTCTCTTCAGAAATTTTCTTCATAAGCTTTTCTGTTTCTCTAACACTTAGTTTTTCATCGAATATTCTATTTGCTATATTATATTGCTTATCCTTGCTTTCAATGGATAATAGAGCACGAGCATGTCCACTAGTTAACATTTCATCAATAAGCATTTGCTGCACTCTTTCATCTAACTTTAATAATCGCATAGCATTTGTTACTGCAGCTCTACTTTTAGATACTCTCTCTGCTACCTCATCCTGCTTCATTTCAAACTCTTGGATTAATCTTTGATAAGTTTGAGCTTCTTCAATGGGGTTTAAATCCTCTCTTTGTATGTTTTCAATTAAAGCAATTTCAACGATCTCCTGAGGACTATAATCCTTAATTATTGCAGGTACTTCCTTAAGACCAGCAATTCTGGCTGCTCTCCATCTTCTTTCACCCGCTATAATTTCATAATATTTATCTTTTTTTTGTAATATTAAAGGTTGAATGACTCCATACTGCTTAATAGAATCTGCCAATTCTTGCAATGCATCTTCATCAAATCTTTTTCTAGGCTGAGATTTGTTGGGTTCAATATCGCTTATATGTATAAATGTTTCACGTGAAACATCATTCGTCTTTTCACTAGCTTTTTCAAATATTTTATCTGGAATCATAATGTCCAAGCCTTTTCCAAGTCCTTTTTTTATAGCCATGTCTATATGTTCCCTCCTTATCTTCTTCTTTTTCTATATTGAATTTCACTTATTTCATTTTGTTCATAGAGAAAAGCTTCTTCCTTTTCAATCACCTCATTTGCTAATTGTCTATAGCCCTCCGCACCTGCGGATTTAGAATCATACAAGTTAATTGGAAGTCCATGACTAGGTGCTTCAGCCAAACGGACATTCCTTGGTATTATTGTCTTGTAAATGTTCTGTTTCAAATTATTCTTAACATTTTCAACGACTTGTAGAGATAGATTTGTTCTTGCATCAAACATAGTAAATACAACGCCCTCCATTTCTAGATTTGGATTAAGCCTTTGTTTTACCAAATTAATTGTATGTATTAATTGAGTCAAACCTTCTAGGGCATAGAATTCACACTGGATTGGAACAAGTACAGTATCAGCTGTAGTCATGGCATTAACTGTTAGTGTATTTAGAGATGGGGGACAGTCTATAATAATAAAATCATATTCATCCCTGATCTTATCTACCTCTTTTTTTAGAATATATTCTCTTCCTTCTACACCAATCAACTCAATTTCTGCTCCGGCTAGATTTACATTCGATGGAAGTATATCTAGATTTTCGATTGGTGTCTTAATTCTACAGTCCTCTAAAGTACAATCTCCAATTATCATCTGATATACTGAATTCTCTAACTTTGCTTTATTAATACCCAGTCCACTGGAGGTATTGCCTTGCGGATCAATATCAATAGCTAAAACCTTACGTTTACGCTCTGCTAAACAAGCGGACAAGTTAATCGCAGTAGTGGTTTTACCCACACCACCTTTTTGGTTAGCAATCGCAATAATTCTTGCCATATAACTCCACCCCCTTCAATTTATTCATATATGTAAATTATAAAGATTTTCAACATAAAACATATTATAGCATCTTTTCTATATTATATCTATAGATAATTCAAAGCATGTACTTCTAAAATTCAAAAGCATGTACTTCTAATACTCAAAAGTATGTACTTCTAAGGTTACTGTTCATTCATTTAATAGTTTTTGAAGTTATGCTTTACATACAAGTAGTTTTCCAATTCCGAGAAACAAGCAAAACAATATTTATCCACTTTGGCATTCTAGCTAGGAACATTGGTTTACGAAATCTCCTTCGAGGATTCTTTATATACTCTTCTTATTTTTCATACCTACCATATGTTTCACGTGAAACATTCCCTCTTAGTTATTAATAATTCTAGTTTGGTTTAGGGTTAAGTATATATCCACCTATATTGTTTATTCTATAGGATTAACTTATTTTTTGAAGAAGATAGGGTCTGGATTGCTGACACTTTAGCTCTAGGAAATTGCTAAGGAATAATCTTTCTTACTGCGAGGTGTGCGTCCATTTGTTTTCTATTATATAACACATTATTCTATAACATAAATTAATGTTTCACGTGAAACATTCCTTCTTAGTTATTAATAATTTTAGTTTGGTTAAGGGTCGAGTATATATCCACCTATATTGTCTATTCTATAGGATGTTCTTGTTTGTTGAAGAAGATAGGATCTGGATTGCTGGCACTTTAGCTCCAGGAAATTGCGAAGTAATAGACTTTCTTGCTGCGAGGTGTGCGTCCACTTGATTTCTATTATATAATACATTGTTCTATAACATAAATTAATGTTTCACGTGAAACATTCCTTCTTAGTAATAAATAATTCTAGTTTGGTTTAGGATTGAGTTATAGAACTCATTCTCCTATAACGATTGGGGTGTCAAATCCCATAACACATAGAAAAATTTCACATAAAACATTCCTTCTTAGTAATATACAATTATAGTTTGGTTTAGAGCTGCATACAATCCACCTATTATTTATTCTATAGTATAATCTTGTTTATTGAAGAAAATAGAGTCCGACTTACTGACACTTCGCATCCCAAGGGATTTTCGAAGT
Organism: Bacillota bacterium; assembly: GCA_023443625.1. The sequence goes on from JAEZTQ010000108.1 coordinate 6,860, forward strand.
AATATACTTCATAGGCAAATTCATTTGTCTTATTCCCCTGAGGTGCGATCCAAAGGGGAGCGCTTTTATTCAATAGTACGTAATTTCCTATTGAATAAAAACAGCTCTAATATTCAGTAAAGAGATATTATTTAGATAAATCATACCTCTTTTATTGAATATTAGAGCACCTTATCAATTATCTTTAATTAAAAAATATCTACAAAATTATTTCTAATAGCATAAACAGCTGCCTGAGTACGGTCAGAAACATTGATTTTCTTAAATATGTTAGACACATGATTTTTCACTGTCTTCTCACTTATGGCTAACATATATGCAATCTCTTTATTAAATAAACCTTCTGCTATTAATTTAAGAACTTCAATTTCTCTTTTTGTTAAGGAATCTTCCGTGCTGTCAGGATTATTGCTTTTCTCCTCTAGTTTCATTTTTAACAAAGGTGCTAGTTCGGGTTGAATAAATACTTCACCTTTATTAACACAATAGATTGCCTTCTTTAATACTGAGGAATCAGAATCCTTTAATACATATCCATCTACACCAATCTCTACTGCCTTTACTAAATATTCTACCTCATTATGAATAGTTAAAATCAATACTTTAACATCTGTTTTCTTTCCTCTTAATTGCTGAAGAACTTGAAGTCCATTCATATTAGGCATATTAATATCCAACAAAAGAACATCTGTTTTCTTCTCATCAAGTAATTCCAAGCACTTACTTCCGTTATTAGCTTCAGCTACTACTGTAATATCTCCGTCTAATTCTAGTAATTGTTTTATGCCTTCTCTAACCATTGAATGATCATCTGCTATCATAATATTAATAGGTTTACTCATCTTCATTCTCCTTCATATGTTGATAATGGTACAGATATGGTTACAATTGTGCCTAATCCCTGTTCAGATTTTATATTAATAGAACCTGATAATAATGAAATTCTTTCTTGCATAATTGATAATCCAAAACTAGAAGACTGTTCAGCAGTACTATTTGTATTTATTTTATCTATGTTAAAACCAACTCCATTATCTTTAACTATTACATTAAGTCTGTTATCATCATAACATATATCTATATTAATTAATGCAGCATTTGCATGTTTAATAATATTGTTGCAGGCTTCTTGAATAATTCTAAAAACAGTAAGTTTAATTACAGATAGAATTTCCTTGGTTTCTTCATTAGAAGTCACTTTTACTTCCATATTATTTAGATACATTAACTTATTGGCATATCTTTGAACAGTAATTGTTAATCCCAAATCATCTAAAGTCATTGGTTTTAGATTATATATAATTCCTCTCATATCATTTATAACCAATTTTAAGGTATTAGACATTGAGTTCAACTCAAGTTTTGCTCTGATCATATCAATGTCAATAAGTTTTATACATAGTTCCGTTTTATGTATTAAGCTAGTTAAATTTTGCACCGTGCTATCATGTAAATCTCTAGCTATTCGCTGTCTTTCTATCTCCTGTGCTTCTAAAATCCCTAATCCCTTATCCATTAGTCTTTTAGAATCAGTTTTATTTTCTTCATGAATTGTATTAAAAGCATCTATACAATTAGTGGCTAATTTTAAACCTTCTAATTTTTTTTCTATCTCTTGCTGATGTATAATAAGATTACTAATATTATATTTAATATCATCTATATCTTTATTTAAATCAGTTAAAACCTTTGATATATTATGATTAGGAGAAAATACTTCTAAGTTACTGTCAATAGTGTCTCTTATCTCATTTAATTCATGTTCCTTACTATGAAGAAGATCCTCTTGATATTTAAATTGTTTTTGTAAAGAATATAAGTTCTTCTCATATTCAACACCTAATTCTTTTAAGAAAATTAAAGCTGTTTTATTATTATCAATTAGGTTTTCAATCTTTTTCTCGCTACTTTGATTGTTGTCACACATAATATATACATCCTTTCTATGTTCAGGCAACAATATTCAATTTCTATTAAATATACCCTAACATGAATATAAATTCAATATAATATATCATATAACAAAAATCGATATTTTAAAAGCATTTTTTACTCAATTCGATATAAATAGTACATATTTACTCTATAATTTACAAATTTTTTTAACATCATGAGACTTTATAACCATTTTACTTAATAAATTATTATTTTTATCACCTTCAACTTCAAATTTAAATCCTAACTTATTAAAGAATTTCGTGGTTTCAAAAGGTGAGTAAACAATTACTTCTTCTATTCCTGAAGTAAAAGCTTTATTAAGGAGCATTCTTACTGTAAAATCTCCGTATTTTTTATTTCTAAATTCCTTTAATACTGCAATATGTCCTATATTACAAACTTGCCCATCATATTGAATTCTTCCTGTTGCTACCGCTGTCTTTTGATCTTTACCTACTTCGCTTGTAGAGGCTTCTTCATAAACTAGAACATGTATGGAGCTAGAATCCAGATTATCAAATTCCCTCTCTTCGGCTACATTACATTCATCAACAAATACCCTTCTTCTTATATCAATAACATCTTTTAAATCATCACCAAAGGATAATAGTTTTCCTTGTATCAAAATTATTTTCCTCCTAATTAACTTATACTTTTACCGACCTGTTTTCCTTAGAACTAATTTGACAAAGGCTCTTTTGTTGGCTTACCTGCACTTCTTGGATAGTTCTTAGGAGTTGTCATATATTTACTTAGCACCACCAATGTTCTTTCTATATCTGTGCCTGGTAGATGAAATGCTTCAACTTGTTCAACCTTAGCACCCAGTATTTTAAATGCCCTATCAGAAGCTTTAATTTCATCCTCTATCATTCCAGATTTATAAGAAATGAAGTGACCTCCCTTTTTTACAAAAGGTAAACAATATTCTGATAGAGCTGCTAATCTTGCGACTGCCCTTGAAACACAAAGATCAAACTGTTCCCTGTATTTTGTATCTTTTCCATAATCTTCGGCCCTTCCGTGAAGTGTCTTTACTCCTTTTAAATCTAGTTTTTCAATTACTTCATCAAGAAAGATAAGTCGTTTTTTTAGTGAATCTAATAAAATTATATCTATATCAGGAAAGATAATTTTTAGTGGAATCCCCGGAAACCCTGCGCCTGTGCCTAAATCAAGAATTTTTTCTTTTTCAAAATTCATGACCTTGACTATAGACAGACTATCAATAAAATGCTTCTTAACAACTTCCTCAAACTCTGTGATAGCAGTTAAATTCATTACTTTATTACGCTCTATTAACAGTTCATAATAATCTATAAACTGCTGTTTTTGTAAATTACTTATTTTAATTTCTAATTTTGATAATCCTTCTTCAAATAGTATAAATTCCGGATAATCCCTAAACAACATATGGACAGACCTTACCTTTCCTGCTTGTAGTTAAATCTCAATGTTTCTTTTCTCTTAGATATAATTAATAAATATATGACTAGGGTTTTAAAAGCTTTATATGTCAGGAATATGATAGTATATTAATGACTTTCTACCCCTTGTTATACTGTGTTATATAAATTAGTAATACTGATATATCAGCAGGGGATACACCAGATATTCTCGATGCTTGTCCAATAGAAATGGGACGAAATTTTTGTAATTTCTGTTTTGCTTCTATTCTAATATTTGAAATTGCCATATAATCAATATCTTCTGGAATGTGTCTGTTTTCTAGTTTGCGGAATTGTTCAACCTGTCTTAACTGTCTAATTATATAGCCATTATACTTAATGTTTATGTTCACCTGTTCGATAACATCTTCTGGCAATTTAGTTCGTTCCTTATCAATTGGACTTAAGGATTCATAACATAGTTCCGGTCTACGAATTAATTCAGCCAGAGTTGATGCTGTATTAAGTGGTGAGCTCTCATATTCCTCCAACAGTTGTTGTACTTCCTTACTTGCTCCTACTTTGGAATTTTCCAATCTCTCAATTTCCTTTTGAATGCTCTCTTCCTTCAATTGTAATTGCAAATAACGCTCCTTGCTTATTAAGCCAACCTCATATCCCTTTCTAGTAAGACGCATATCTGCATTGTCTTGTCTAAGTAACAGACGATATTCAGCTCTTGAAGTCATCATACGATATGGCTCATGGGTTTCTTTGGTTACAAGATCATCTATTAAAACACCTATATAAGCCTCTGAGCGATCTAATATCAGTGGTTCTCTATTGGATAATTTCAATGCAACATTGATTCCTGCAATTAGTCCCTGCGCTGCAGCTTCTTCATAACCAGAGCTTCCATTAAATTGACCCGCTGCATATAATCCATCAATATCCTTAAATTCCAATGTTGGTCTTAATTGCATTGGATTGATACAATCATATTCAATAGCATAAGCATTTCTTACAATATTAGCATTTTCTAATCCAGGAACAGATCGATACATTTGATATTGTACATCCTCTGGTAATGAACTAGACATACCTGCAATATACATTTCATTAGTATATAAACCCTCTGGTTCAATAAATACTTGGTGCCTATCCTTATCAGCAAATCTCACCACCTTATCTTCTAAAGAGGGACAATATCTTGCTCCAGTACCTTTTATATCGCCGGAATAAAGTGGTGAACGATCAATATTAGCTCGAATAATATCATGAGTTTTCTCACAAGTATAGGTAAGCCAACAAGATACTTGTTTTCTATTTAAATCTTCTGCTTTTGTTGCAAAGGAAAATGGTTTTACCTTTTCATCACCAAATTGCTCTTCCATCTTTGTAAAATCAATGGATCTTTTATCAATTCTTGCAGGGGTTCCCGTCTTAAAACGATACATTTCAATTCCTAAGGCTTTTAAGGAATCTGTTAAATAAGTCGCAGCTTGTAATCCGTTTGGTCCTGTTTTATTAACTACCTCCCCATAGACACAGCGGGCATTAAGGTAAGTACCCGTACATAATATGATTGCCTTGCATGGGTATATTGCACCTGAATAAGTCTTTATTCCTGTTACCTTTTTATCCTTGGTAAGTAATTCTGTTACCTCAGCTTGTTTTATGGTTAAGTTAGGGGTATTCTCTAATATCTTCCTCATGGAACTAGTATACTCCTGTTTATCTGCTTGGGCACGCAATGAATGAACCGCTGGACCCTTAGATACATTCAACATTTTAGATTGAATATAAGTCTTATCGATATTTCTACCCATTTCACCACCCAGAGCATCTATTTCTCTAACCAAATGGCCTTTTGAAGTACCTCCAATATTAGGGTTACAGGGCATTAATGCTATACTTTCCACACTCACAGTAAATAGAAGCGTCTTGTAAGAAAGTCTAGCACAAGCCAAAGCAGCTTCACATCCAGCATGCCCTGCTCCTACTACAATTACGTCATAGCTCTCATAAGTATATGACATTTTTCTCTCCCTTCTACTGCCCTCGGCAAATCCATCTTTATTTACCCATACAAAACTCTTTAAATATCATATTTACCAAATCTTCCTCGACATTTTCCCCAATGATCCTACCTAAAGTCTCATATGCACTCATCAAATCTATTGAATAAAAATCCTCTGGTAAACCTTCTTCTATACTATTGATTACCAATTTAAGACTATTAAGTGCATCAATAAAGGCTTCTCTATGTCTATCATTGGTTATATATATTTCATCATTAAAGGTTATTTCTCCATCAAAAAACAATTCTTTAATTTTGTTAATTAATTTATCAAGGCCATCCCTTTCCTTAACAGATACACTAATCACTGGATGACTTGTCTTGATTTCAATTTCAGATTCTGATATTTTAGATTCCAAATCAGATTTATTAAGAAGTATGATGGATTTCTTATCTTTAATCAAATCCAAAACACCTAAATCATTTTCGTCCAACTTTGTTGAAGAATCCATAACAAATATAATTAAATCAGCATCTGATGCTACTCGTAGGGCCTTTTCCACTCCCATCTTCTCAATAATATCTTCTGTATCTCGAATGCCTGCTGTATCTATAATATTAAGTATGATACCATCTAAACTAATTGTCTCTTCCAAAGTATCTCTTGTAGTTCCAGCAATATCTGTAACAATTGCTCTCTCTTCACCTACAAGAGCATTAAGTAAACTTGATTTTCCAGCATTGGGTTTTCCAACGATGGCTGTATTAATACCTTCTTTAATTATCTTTCCATTTCTAGAATTTCTGATTAATTCTTCAATTATCTCTTTTTCTTGCAAAATACTATTCTCTAGAGTCTCACTGAAGCCCTCCAGGCTAATATGTTCGGGATCATCCAAAGCCGCCTCGATAAAAGCTATATCTCTGAGAATCATTTTGCGGATATCCTTTATAATATCATACTCTTTACCTTGTAATTGATTCAAGGAATTCTTTAAAGCTATTTCATTTCTCGCATGAATAATATCCGCTACTGCTTCCGCCTGAGATAAATCTATTCTACCATTTATAAAGGCTCTCTTCGTAAACTCACCAGGCTCTGCAATTCTTGCACCGTACTTTAGTACTGTATCAAGTATCTTTCTTGTAACTACAATACCTCCATGGCAATTTATTTCAACAATATCTTCTCTGGTATAGGTAGAGGGTGCTTTCATTATAACAACCATGACTTCGTCAATGATTTGTTCTTCATCTATAATGTAACCATAATGAATGGTATGGCTATTTTCCTTTGATAATACTTTACTTCCAGATTTAGATTTATATATCTTATCTATGATTTTAAAAGAATCTTCTCCGCTTATTCTTACAATACTAATACCAGCATTAGCTAATCCTGTTGCAATTGCAGCAATTGTTTCTGTTTTCATACCATCCCTCCATTTCTAATTTATTTTAAAGTTATCATTCTTACATAATAATCTTTTACATTAGTAGGGGTGTCTAAAAGTATGTTTCTACTTTTAAGACACCCCTTTTCAACATACCTAATTTACTTTAAACTGTTTCTGTGGATTGCTGCTCTTTCTTCATTTTACTTTCTTTATACAGCTCATAATCCTTTTTATAATCTGTACTATAATTTTTGTTATAGGTACTCTTACTTGTATTATATGGTTTCTTATAATTCTTATTGTCAATACTTCCACGATTATTGTCTTTCTTATAACCGCTTCCCTGCTTATTATTTGAATACTTTGTATCTTTGAAGGTTTTCTTAACATTTATTACTACTCTTCTATAAGGCTCTTCGCCTTCAGAGTAAGTCTCTACATATTTATCATTTTGTAGAGCAGAATGTATTATTCTTCTTTCATAAGGATTCATTGGTTCTAAGGATACTGGTTTTCTAGTTCTTTTTACTTTAAAAGAAATATTCTTAGCTAGATTTTCTAAGGTTTCTTTTCTTCTCGCTCTATAATTTTCTGTATCCAACTTGACCTTTATATAATTCTCACTATTCTTATTAATTACAAGACTAACTAAATATTGAAGTGAATCTAATGTCTGTCCTCTTTTTCCTATTAGGACCCCCATATCTTCTCCATCAACATTAATATCTATAGTATCATTTTCCTTATCAAATACTACTTGTGTTGTAGCAGTAATATTCATTGCACGAAATACATCATCCAGGAACTTCTTAGCAGACATTTCCATACTCTGCTTAATTTTAGCTCTAATTTTAGCTGGTTTTCCGAACATTCCTAAGAAACCGTTGGTTTCTTTCTCTATAATCTCATATTCAATATTATCTATTGTAGTTCCTAACTCAAGCATAGCATTGGTCAACGCTTCATCCACTGTTTTGGCTGTTATATTTATCCAATCCATTTGACATATCCCCCCTTATAATTTTTTATTCTTAAGAAGATTTGCTATCTCTGTGATGCTCTTAGGGCCTGTGGAATCTTTATTCTCTTCTGGATTCTCTGTAGTAGAATCTTCAGAATCACTTTGATTCACTACATTCTCATCAGAATTTGTCTTATTTACTGTACTCTCAATAGATTTTGTCTGAGTTCTTGCCAATTCCTGTAAAGATTTACCACCAGTAGCAGCTTCAATCCTTTTCTTTTTATTAGCAGCTTTTGCCACACTTTTTTCAATCAACTCTTCCACATCTACTTTTTCCATATACTTATTTACAAAGAATTGTTGTATAATCGTAAATACGCTTGTTGCAATCCAGTATACACCAATACCGATGGGGAAGGTAACACAGAAAAAGAACTGCATAATTGGCATAACATACATCATGGAATTCATCGCAGAGGCTGCTGAGTTATCCTGTTTATCACTGGTATTCTTAACCTGAACCTGCTTACTCTGTACAAAGGATAATATAGCTGCTAGAATAGGTATTAATATTCCAGGAAATCCCATTCCGGGTTTGTTAGCTATATTTAATCCAAAAAAACTATTAGCCTGTGTTATTTTACCTGATGCCTCTAATATTATTGGTGATATATCTTTTAAACTTTCAGATAAAGTTGTCCATTGTTCAGATCCAAATTTAGCAAGAATATTTATTACAGAATTCACAGAAGTTATATCTGTAGATGCTCTAGTTAATTTTGCATTATTAAAGATAGATATTAATGTCTCTTGATAATCCTTAGAAGCATAAACCTGATCAGCTACCACTTGATACATATCTCTAATATTACCAACATAGGCCGGTATATTATTAATAACCGCATATAAAGCAAACATAATTGGCAAAGTAATCAATAAAGGCAAACATCCGGAAGCTGGATTAGCACCGTATTTTTGATAAACTGCCTGTGTTTCTGCCTGTTGCTTTTTCATGGATGCTTCATCTCTTTTACCCTTATACTTAGCTTGTATTTTCTGTAATTCGGGATTCATCTTCGATGTCATCTTAGTAGATTTTTGCTGTTTAATTGTTAAAGGAAGCATTAAGGCTCTTGTTAAAAATGTAAATATAATAATAGACAAGGCAATATTTTGAATCCCAAAGAAATTAAAGAATTCAAATATTCCATTCATTATCAAACCTAATAAATTATTAATAGGACCTAAAAGTCCTCCTGCTCTAGTTAATAATGTAATAAACAATTATTTTTCCTCCTTAGAACTATGTCCAATGATAATCATATTTAGAAGAATATCTCTAACAATTTAAGGAACCGGGTCAAACCCTCCCTTGTGAAAAGGATGACATCTTAATACTCTTTTCACAGATAAATATATTCCTTTGAAAAGACCATACTTTTCCAGCGCATCAATTGCATATGAAGAACAAGTAGGTGTATAGATACAACTTGGTGTTCTTTTAAGAGGAGATATATACTTTCTATAACATTTTATAATAAATATAAAAATATTCTTTATTTTCACTTCTATACCTCTATCTACTAATTCTATATATCAATTAATTGTTACATATCATTACCAATCTTATGAAGTTTAATCAGATGTAATAATGCGCTCTCAATTTCATTATATTCTTTTCCTTTGGCTCCAACTCGAGCCACAACTACAATATCTAATCCACCAATTAAGCTATGCTCCGATAGTCTATAGCTTTCCCTTATCAATCTGGTTACTCTGTGTCTTATTACACTATTTCCTACTTTTTTACTTACCGATATTCCAAGACGATTATGGCTATAAGTATTTCTCATAACATACATAATTAAATACTTATTAGCAAAAGATTTCCCCGACTTATATATTTTTCTGAAATCTTCATTCATTTTTATTGATTCGAAACTTTTCATTATTAATTAACCTTTGATTTACTGCTAAAACTACTATTTAGCAGATTCTTACTTTTCAAAATTTTATATTATTAAAATATTAATTCACAAGTGAATTTAACAAGTGAATATACTAAGAAGTCTTATCATCTTGTCAAATTTTCACTTGTAATAATAGAAGAAAAGGTCACAAAATTGCGACCTAGGCAGATAATTTCTTTCTTCCTTTTGCTCTTCTGGCAGCTAAAACCTTTCTGCCTCCTGCTGTGCTCATTCTTGCTCTAAAACCATGAACCTTTGCATGGGATCTCTTTTTCGGTTGAAATGTCATTTTCATCTTTTTGCACCTCCTTTTTATCACCGTGCAATCTATTAATTGCCTTAATATCATTCATATACAAAAAATAGAATCCATCATATTTTCTGTCTTATCAATCATAACAAAACGAATGGGCAGTCCAATCCATTTTGTATGTATTTTGGAATATCAGATTTATTATATTCGTTATCAGAGTTTACGTCAAGTAAATATTTTGTCCACAATATGTATTCACAATGAGATTCTTCCTTATATATATATCCTTATGTTGATAATTATTGATTCTTTGTGGATAATATGTTTTATTTTTATTTATTTATAACTGATTCTTCCTGTTTTATAAACAATTCTCGCTGTTTATAATGTTGTTTTATTTATCAACGATAATAACATACCTCATTTTCTCTGTTTTTTAAACCTATAAGTTATCCCTTAAATTCACAATAATAAAACAAATACCATATTGACCATTGAAAATTTAAGTAATTTGTTATAATATATTAATATGTGAGTATTAATGGAGGCAATAATGAAGAATATAATTCAGGGTAAATGGGATGATATTTTAAAATATCTAATATCAGAATATGGCATAACTGACGTATCTTATACTACATGGTTAAAACCACTGAAAGTATACGATGTGTCTGATCACGTAATAACTATTCTAATAAATGATGAGCGTATTGGACCTCCAAGTATTAATATTATTCGTAATAAATATGAATTATTATTAAAGGTTTCTATTGAAGAAATTATGGGTGAGCCTTATGAAATTAAGTTTATCCTTCAAAGTCAGATAGATACTGCTGAAAAGACTGCTGAGCCAGTTATAATAAAGAAAAAGAATAATGGCCCACCTTTTTTAAATGCGAGATATACTTTTGATACCTTCGTAGTTGGAGGTAATAATGAGTTTGCCAGGGCCGCAGCTTTAGCAGTTGCAGAAAATCCGGGTGAAATTTATAACCCTCTTTTTATTTATGGCGGTGTTGGTTTGGGTAAAACCCATCTTATGCATTCCGTAGCTCATTTTGTATTAGATCAAAATCCTGACACAAAGGTTCTTTATGTAACCAGTGAGAAGTTTACCAATGAGCTAATTGACGCTATTCAGAAGAATACAACAACTCAATTTAGAGATAAGTATCGTTCCATTGATATTCTTCTAATTGATGATATACAATTTATAATAGGAAAGGAAAGAACACAGGAAGAGTTTTTCCATACCTTTAATACCCTACACGAATCAAAAAGACAAATAATTATCTCCAGTGACCGCCCTCCCAAGGAGATGCTTACTCTGGAGGACAGGCTTCGTTCCCGCTTTGAACATGGTCTATTAGCAGATATTCAGTCACCCGATTATGAGACCCGAATGGCTATCTTACGTAAGAAAGAAGAGCTTGACGGTCTTAAAATTGATGAGGATGTGTTAGGTTATATTGCTACCAATATTAAATCTAATATTCGTGAATTAGAGGGAGCATTAACTAAAATAGTAGCTTTTTCAAGGCTTAAGAAAAGAGAACTTAATGTTATATTAGCTGAGGAAGCTTTAAAAGATATTATTTCTCCAAATGAGAAGAAAATAATAACACCAGAATTAATTATAGATGTTGTAGCTGAACATTATAATATTACATCTTCCGATATATATTCTAAGGATAAGAGTAGAATTGTATCCTACCCTAGACAAATTGTTATGTATCTTTCTCGTCAATTAACTGATTTATCTGTTACTGAAATAGGAAGAACCTTAGGTAATAGAGATCATTCTACAGTATTACATGGTTGTGAAAAGATTTTAAAAGATATTAATAAGGACCCTGCTTTGCATAACACGATTGATGTTTTAATAAAGAAAATTAATCCTGAGTAGAGAATATCAACTTATACACAATTATACACATTGTGCCGGTTGATATTCGGTTGATAATACGTTGATATACTGTTAACAATAATTTTATGAATTTTTTTACAAATAGTTAACCAGTCCTTTTCCACATGATAATACCTGTTTTTAATATAGTTTATCAAATGCCCAATGCCTTGATTCTTCAGGCAAAAATAAGGATATCAACAATTAAACACCGCTTATTACTAGTATTACTAAGAATCTTTTATATATTTATTAATTATACAGGTGAAGGGAGATTATACACAGATGAAAATCCAATGTCTTAAAGGGGATCTTTTAAATGGTGTTAACATTGTATTAAAAGCTGTTCCTGTAAAATCAACAATGCCAATCTTAGAATGTTTGATTATAGAAGTATCTGATGATATTATTAAATTAACAGCCAATGATATGGAACTGGCTATTGAAACTGTCGTTAAGGGAACCATACTTGAAAAAGGAACAGTAGCATTAAATGCAAAAATCTTTTCTGAAATAGTAAGAAGGCTTCCGGAGAATGAAGTTAGCATTACTACAGATGAAAATTATATTACTGAGATAATATGTGAAAAAGCCAAATTCTCCATATCAGGAAGATCAGGGGATGAATTTCCTAGCCTTCCCAATATTGAAAAAGAGAATTCAATTGTTCTTTCTCAATTTACACTTAAGGAAATCATTAGACAAACTGTATTTTCTATATCAGATAATGAAAGTAACAAGATAATGACAGGAGAATTGTTTGAGATAAAGAACAATGAATTAAGGGTAATATCCTTAGATGGTCATAGAATCTCCATACGTAAAGTTCTTATGAAGGATTCTTATGAAGATAGAAAGGTTATTGTACCGGGTAAAACATTAAATGAAATTAGCAAGATTCTATCCGGAGAAGCCTCTGCTATGGTTAATATATTTTTCACAGACAAGCATGCCCTATTTGAATTTGATAATACACTAGTTTTAACTAGATTAATTGATGGTGAATATTATAGAATTGATCAAATGCTTTCTAGTGATTATGAAACAAAAGTAACCATCAATAAGAAAGAGCTGCAAAGCTGTATTGAAAGAGCATCCTTACTCATAAGGGAGACAGATAAGAAGCCAATTATTATCAATATAATCAATAATAATTTAGAATTAAAAATTAATACAGCAATTGGATCCATGAATGAGGAAATAGATATTGAGTTAGAGGGTAAAGATATTCTTATCGGCTTTAATCCGAAATTTATTTTAGATGCACTTCGTGTTATTGATGACGAAACAGTTGATATTTATTTAATAAATGCAAAAGCACCTTGTTTCATTCGTGATAAGGAACAGTCATATATTTACTTGATTCTCCCTGTAAATATCAATGTTGTAGCATAATAATAAAACAACGAATGTTTTATTATATCAGGACTGCCTGCTTATACAGATAGAGGGTATAAGGTTGAGTTTATACAACGAAAGGATGTAATATATGCATCAAATAAAGTTAAGAGAAGAATTTATTAAATTGGGACAGGCACTTAAAGCTACAGGACTTGTAGATTCTGGTTTGGATGCTAAATATGAGATACAGGATGGAAAAGTAAAAGTTAATGGTGAAGTAGAATTACAAAGAGGAAAAAAACTATATGATGGTGATGTAGTAGACTATAATGGAGAACAAATTAAGATTATCAAGTAGGATAATACTTATAATTTAGAGAAGGAAATGTTGGTGTTTATATGATAGTAAAGTCACTGGAATTGAAGGATTATAGAAATTATTATAATCTAAATGTATCCTTTTCAAAGGGAACCAACATCCTATATGGTGAAAATGCTCAGGGAAAAACTAATATTCTTGAGGCTATATATTTAGGCGGAACTACGAAATCTCATCGTGGTAGTAAAGATAGAGAAATAGTAATGTTTGATAAAGAAGAGGCTCATGTACGCATTATTCTTGAAAAAAATAAAATCTCCCATCGTATTGACTTACACTTAAAGAAGAATAAAGCAAAAGGTGTAGCCATTGATGGTATCCCGATTAAAAGACAAGGTGAATTATTTGGTATGCTTAACCTTGTGTTTTTTTCGCCGGAGGATTTAAATATTATTAAGAATGGACCTGGTGAGAGAAGAAGATTTATTGATATAGAATTATGTCAATTAGATAAAATATATCTTAATAATTTGACAAATTATAACAAAGTTCTCATACAACGCAATAACTTACTAAAACAAATCGGTTTTAATAGGAATTTATTGGATACACTTTATATATGGGATAAAAGCTTAATTGAATATGGTTGTAAAATAATTGATACCAGAAGAAAATTTATTCAAAGACTTAATGGTTTAGTAGAGGAGATACATAGGAATTTAACCGGAGGAAAGGAAAAATTACTGCTTCGATATGAACCAAATACAGAAATAGATGATTTTGAAAAGAAGTTAACAAAATCCATGGAAAGAGATTTAAATTTAAAAATGACAAATATTGGACCCCATAGGGACGATATTAGTTTTATGATAGGAACTATTGATATTAGAAAATATGGTTCTCAGGGACAGCAGAGGACAGCGGCACTTTCCTGTAAACTGGCGGAAATTGATTTGGTAAAGTCAGTAATCAAAGACAATCCTATTCTTCTTCTTGATGATGTATTATCTGAATTAGACAGAACAAGGCAGACACACCTGCTTAACAGTATAGGCAATATACAGACGATTATTACCTGTACAGGTTTAGAGGAATTTGTAAATCATAGATTTGAGTATGATAAAATATTTCATGTAATAAATGGAACTGTAAATAGTGAGAATGAAGGAGTAATTCAACTATAGATGTTGAATTAACCTTACATAAATGGAGGATGAAATTATTATGAGTAATGATTACGGTGCTGAACAAATTCAAATATTGGAAGGCTTAGAAGCAGTTAGAAAAAGGCCTGGTATGTACATCGGCTCAACATCTTCCAAAGGGTTACATCATTTAGTATATGAAATTGTAGATAATGCAGTGGATGAGGCCTTGGCCGGTTATTGTGATACAATTAAAGTAATAATCAATAAAGATAATTCTATTACAGTTATAGATAATGGACGTGGAATACCTGTTGGTATTAATCAAAAAAAAGGAATTTCTAGTGTTGAGGTTGTTTTTACCATTCTTCATGCTGGTGGAAAATTTGGTGGTGGAGGATATAAGGTGTCTGGAGGGCTTCATGGAGTAGGAGCTTCTGTTGTTAACGCTTTATCTGAATTGCTTACAGTTGAGATTTGTGTGGATGGCAAAAAGTATTTTCAAAGGTATGAAAGAGGAAGGGCTGTCAATAAGCTTGAAGAAGTTGGAGATACAGATGATAGAGGAACTAAAGTTCATTTTTTGCCTGATAAGGATATCTTTGAAGAGACTGTTTATGATTATGATATTTTAAAACAAAGATTACGAGAGATGGCCTTTTTAACTAAAAACATAAAAATAATTCTAATTGATGATAGAGAAGAAGAAAGAATTGAAAAAGAGTTCCATTATGTGGGTGGAATCAAGGAATACATTGAGTATTTAAATCGCCACAAAGATCCTTTGTATTCTGAAATTATTTATTGTGAAGGACAAAAAGAAGAAGTTTATGTAGAAGTAGCTCTTCAGCATAACAGTTCTTATACAGAAGGCATTTATAGTTTTGTCAATAATATAACAACACCCGAAGGAGGAACCCATCTTTCAGGATTTAAAAATGCCATTACAAAAACCTTTAATGATTATTCAAGAGCAATGAAATATTTAAAAGATAGTGATGCAAATCTATCAGGTGAAGATATTAGAGAAGGTATGACAGCTATCATTAGTATAAAGATTCCAGAACCACAGTTTGAAGGTCAAACAAAACAAAAACTGGGTAATAGTGAGGCTAGAGGTGCTGTTGATAGTATTGTAAGTGAGCAAGTTACTTATTTTCTTGAGCAGAATCCACAGGTTGCTAAGACAATTTGTGAAAAAGCAGTTTTAGCTCAAAGAGCAAGAGATGCTGCAAGAAAGGCAAGAGATTTGACCAGGAGAAAAACAGCCCTTGAAGGCATGAGCTTACCAGGCAAATTAGCAGATTGTTCGGAAAAAGATCCATCTAAGTGTGAGATATATATTGTCGAGGGAGATTCTGCGGGAGGTTCTGCTAAGACAGCTCGTTCTAGAGCAACCCAAGCAATTTTACCACTTCGAGGAAAGATTCTTAATGTTGAGAAAGCAAGACTTGATAGAATATTAGTGAACAATGAAATAAGGGCAATGATTACTGCTTTTGGAACAGGAATATCAGAAGATTTTGACATCTCAAAACTACGTTATCATAAGATAATTATTATGACGGACGCAGATGTTGATGGAGCGCATATCAGTACTTTGCTTTTGACATTCTTCTATCGTTTTATGCCTGAATTAATAAAACAAGGCTATGTATATTTAGCACAGCCCCCTCTGTATAAGGTGGAGAAGAACAAAATGGTTCGTTATGCCTATAGTGACGATGAATTAAATCAGATATTACTTGAAATAGGCCGAGATAGTAATAATAAGATTCAACGTTATAAAGGTCTTGGAGAGATGGATGCAGAACAACTTTGGGATACTACCATGGATCCAGAGAAAAGAATACTTTTGCGTGTGACTATGGATGAAGAACAATCCTCTGAAATAGATATAACTTTTACAACTTTGATGGGAGATAAGGTGGAACCTAGAAGGGAATTCATCGAGGCAAATGCAAAATATGTAAAGAATCTTGATATCTAGGTTAATAAAAGAACAGAGGAAACCCAGAATAAAGTACGGATGCCTGAGATTACAAATTAAGTAATTCCCGGAAATGATTGATCGGAGGAAAAGTAATGGATAATAATATCTTTGACAAGGTGCATGACGTTGATCTAAGAAAGACCATGGAGACATCTTATATTGATTACGCAATGTCAGTAATCGCGGCACGCGCCCTGCCCGATGTAAGGGACGGTTTAAAACCGGTACAAAGAAGAATTTTATATGCAATGATAGAGCTTAACAACGGGCCGGACAAGCCACATCGTAAATGTGCTCGTATTGTCGGTGATACCATGGGTAAGTACCATCCTCATGGTGATAGTTCAATTTATGATGCTCTTGTTAAGCTGGCTCAAGATTTTTCTACCAGATATCCATTAATTGATGGACATGGTAATTTTGGTTCCGTAGACGGTGATAGTGCAGCAGCTATGCGTTATACCGAGGCTAGATTAAGTAAAATTTCCATGGAAATGCTATCAGATATCAATAAAGATACGGTAGATTTTAGTCCTAACTTTGATGAAACAGAAAAAGAACCAGTAGTATTACCTTCTAGATATCCAAATCTATTGGTAAATGGGACCTCAGGTATAGCCGTAGGTATGGCTACCAATATTCCACCTCACAACCTTCGTGAAGTTATTAATGGTGTTCTGAAAATTATAGATAACCGTGTTGAGGAAGATAGGGATACAGATATTGAGGAGATTCTTCAAATTATCAAGGGGCCTGATTTTCCTACGGGTGCTGAGATTCTTGGTACTGCAGGTATAGAGGAGGCTTACCGCACAGGCCGTGGTAAAGTGCGTGTTCGCGCTGTTACAGATATTGAACCTATGGCCAATGGAAAGAATCGAATTGTTGTAACTGAACTTCCCTATATGGTTAACAAGGCTAGACTTATTGAGAAAATAGCGGATTTAGTAAAAGATAAAAAAATTGATGGAATAACAGAGCTACGAGACGAATCCGATCGTACAGGTATGAGAATTGTAATTGAGCTGAGAAGAGATGTGAATGCCAATGTTCTTCTAAATCAATTATATAAGCATACCCAATTACAAGATACCTTTGGTGTCATTATGCTTGCTTTAGTTAATAACGAACCAAGAGTTCTTAACCTCTATCAAATGCTAGATTATTATTTACAGCATCAGAAGGAAGTTGTAACTAGACGAACACAATATGATTTGAATAAAGCAGAAGAGCGTGCCCATATATTACAAGGATTAATCATAGCTCTTGATAATATCGATGAAGTAATATCCATCATTCGTTCCTCGCAGAATGGAAATATAGCTAAGGAACGCCTGATTGAACGTTTTGGATTATCGGAAGCACAAGCACAAGCTATTATTGACATGAGACTACGTGCTCTGACAGGTCTAGAAAGAGAACGTCTGGAGAATGAATTTGCAGAACTTATGGCAAAGATTGCAGAATATAAAGCAATTCTTGCAGATGAGAAGAAATTACTTGGCGTAATCAAGGAAGAGATTATTTTTATTCGTGATAAATATGGTGACGAGAGAAGAACATCCATTGGTTATGATGAGTTTGATATATCTATGGAAGATTTAATCCCTAATGAAAACACTGTAATTGCAATGACTAGATTAGGTTATATCAAGCGTATGACCATTGATAATTTCAAAAGTCAGCACCGTGGAGGCAAGGGAATTAAGGGTATGCAGACCATTGATGAAGATTTTATTGAAGATCTGCTCATGACGACTAACCACCACTATATCATGTTCTTTACCAATAAGGGTAGGGTATATCGTCTCAAGGCCTATGAGATTCCAGAATCTAGTCGTACTGCTAGAGGAACGGCAATTGTTAATCTCTTGCAGCTACTACCAGAAGAGAGAATTACAGCGGTTATTCCTCTAAAAGAATATAAAGAAGATAGATTCTTGTTTATGGCGACTAAAAATGGTATTGTTAAGAAAACTCCGATTAAGGATTATGAAAATATTAGAAAATCAGGATTACAAGCAATTAGTCTACGAGAAGATGATGATCTTATAGAAGTTAAATCAACAAATCATCTAAAGGATATTTTCCTGGTAACAAGAAATGGTATGTGCATTCGTTTTAATGAACGTGATGTAAGACCAACAGGAAGAACCTCCATGGGTGTGATAGGTATGACATTAACCGGTGACGATCAGATTGTTGGAATGCAGTTAAATACCCAGGGTGAATATCTGCTCTTTGTATCAGAAAATGGTATGGGAAAACGTACAGATATGGAAGAGTTTACGGTTCAGCGTCGAGGTGGCAAGGGTGTTAAATGTTATAAAATCACAGAAAAAACTGGTGACGTAGTAGGAGTAAAGGCAGTAAATGAGGATAATGAAGTAATGCTTATCACAACGGAAGGTATTATTATTAGGTTGATGGTGAGTGATATTTCTAAACTTGGTCGTATTACCTCAGGAGTGAAACTTATGTCTATTGAGGCAGATACCGATATTACAGTAGCAAGCTTTGCAAAGGTAAGAGAGAGTAATGATAACACCTCAGAGGACGAATTAATTAAGAATTTGGAAAAAGAACTTGATGAAGAAGACTCAGTAGTTGATCCAGCAGATTATTCCATAGAGGACTATGATGCTATTCATATTAACTCAACTAGTGATGAGGATCAGATAGAAGAAGATGAAGAATTAAAAGATGAAGAATTAAAAGAGGAAGATTCTTCTGAAGAAAACTAATCTGATAGAAACTATAGGTTCCTATGAGGGAGTTAGGATGAGAATAATACACACAGACCAGATTATAAATAATATAAAAGAGATGTGCATAGAAGCCAACTATAAGTTGGCTTCTGATGTAGAAGAAAGAATTCGTTGTTCCCTAGATAAAGAAACAACAACCCTTGGAAAACAAATTTTAGGTCAATTGGGAGAGAATCTAGATATTGCAATAAAGGATAGTATACCAATTTGTCAAGATACAGGAATGGCTATTGTATTTATAAAGCTGGGACAAGAAGTTCATGTTGAGGGAGTAAATCTAGAAGATGCCATAAATGAAGGTATTCGTCAAGGATATAAGGAAGGATATCTTCGTAAATCCGTGGTTTCAGATCCTTTAATCAGGGAAAATACAAAGGATAATACACCGGGAATTATTCATTATGAAATTGTTCCAGGGGATAGTATTGATATTACAATAGCACCAAAGGGCTTTGGTAGTGAGAATATGAGCCGTGTCTATATGTTAAAACCTTCTGACGGTGTAGAAGGAGTAAAACAAGCGGTAATTGAAACAGTAAGATTAGCAGGCCCTAATGCTTGTCCTCCTATGGTTGTAGGTGTAGGTATTGGAGGAAGTTTTGAAAAATGTACCCTTTTGGCCAAGAAGGCTTTAGCAAGAAGAATGGATCTACCTTCTCAAATTCCTCATATAAGAAAGTTAGAGGAACAACTTCTGGAGGAAATCAATGAAATTGGTATAGGGCCAGGAGGCTTAGGGGGAAGGACAACAGCACTGGGAGTAAATATAGAAACCTATCCAACCCACATTGCAGGGCTACCCTTAGCTATTAATATATGTTGTCATGTAAATCGTCATGTAAACCGGGTTATTTAATTATGAAACATATAAAATGAAAGGTACAAAACAAATGGATAAATACATTCATACACCCCTTACAACTGCTAAGGTAGAGGAACTACAGGCAGGTGATTATGTATATATTACAGGAACCATATATACAGCAAGAGATGCTGCTCATAAAAGAATGTATGATACAATGAGAGAAGGATTGAGTATCCCCTTTGACCTTAAGGATAATATAGTTTATTATCTAGGACCTACTCCAGCAAGAGAAGGTCAGGTTATTGGTTCTGCTGGTCCAACAACCAGTAGCAGAATGGATAAATATACGCCACTGCTTCTTGATCATGGACTAAAGGGCATGATTGGTAAAGGTAAGAGAAATAAAGAAGTGATAGATTCGATGATTAATAATAAAGCTGTTTATTTTGCTGCAGTTGGTGGTGCAGGTGCTTTATTATCCAAGAAAATTAAAGCATGCAAAGTAATAGCTTATGATGATCTGGGTACTGAAGCAATTAGAGAACTTTATGTAGAAGATTTTCCAGTAATTGTTGTTGTTGATTCAAGGGGAAATAATTTATATGAAATAGTTATTTAAAATGTTGACAAAAGAAAGAGCATTTGTTATACTAGGTTTTGCCTTTGTAGATAATACAATAAGGAAGGCTTCTGTATATAAAAACTTAGTTAAAGTTCCTTTATATAAAGAAGCATAAATAATTGAATACTTATAATATTAAGTTCAGTTTCTGGAGAAATACTCAAGAGGCCGAAGAGGCGCCCCTGCTAAGGGTGTAGGTCGGGTGACCGGCGCGAGGGTTCAAATCCCTCTTTCTCCGTTTCAAAAAAGATGTGATTAAGTCACATCTTTTTTGATTCAATAGGATTAGGGTGTCATAAGGTATTACTCAAACGTGGCTTCATCCAAACGAGAGTGTGTTGCGAACAAACTATGTTTTTCATCACGCAATCATAAAGAGATTGTGCATTATAGTGCAAAATTGCAATATGATACATAAATAGAATTACTATTAGGTTTAGTATCAATATTTCCAACTTGAAATTACGATAAATTTGCTCAAACATATATATAAAAATACAAAAATGTAAAAAGATAATATTAAAGATGCACCATTTTGCATATTTCAATTTACAAATAACAAAAAATGTATTACCTTATAATATAGATAATTAAGATATTAATAAGGGGGAAAATGAATGAAATATTTTAAGAAAATACAATTGTTGTTATTATTTGTAATTATTTCAACTTTGCTCTTAGCAGCTTGTGGTAAGGAGAAGGACACAAGTAGGGTAACCAATGCCAATGTAGAAGAAAATATGGTAGGGAATGAGGAGCCATCACCTACACCCACTATAGCTCCAATTAAAGAAGCCAAAGATAATGATAATGTTAAAAAGAATGATGAAAAAAATAAAAGTAAGGATCCAGATATATTAGCATTTAAAGATAAAATTACAAGTGGACCAATGGAAATTAGGGATATTAGCTCTACTGAACTAGTAAAGGAAATTAAAATTGGATGGAATCTTGGAAATACTCTGGATGCTGAAGGATATGGTACCTATTCAGAAATTTCTTGGGGAAATCCTTTAACTAAAAAAGAAATGATAGATACTGTTAAAGATGCTGGGTTCAATACTTTAAGAATCCCCATTACCTGGCAACAACACATAGGTCCAGCTCCAGATTATAAAATTCATGAACAGTGGCTTGATAGAGTGGAGGAAGTTGTTAACTATGGTATGGTTAATGATATGTTTGTAATTATCAATGCTCATCATGAAGATTGGTATATACCATATTATGACAATGCTGATACAGCAATTGATATGATGGAGAAGCTTTGGAAACAGATAGCCGACCGTTTTGAAAATTATGATGAGCATTTAATATTTGAAGGTCTCAATGAACCCCGTCATAAAGGTGCTCCCGATGAATGGACAGGTGGAAATGAAGAAGGATGGGATGTAGTAAATCAATTAAACGCTGCATTTGTAAAGACAATAAGAGATTCTGGTGGCAATAATCCTTTAAGGCATCTGATGATTACTCCCTATGCGGCTAGTTCTAATACAATTACTTGGGATAAATTTATTGTTCAGGAGGATGATAAAGTAATTGTATCCATACATGCTTACACACCTTATAATTTTGCCTTAAATGTAAATGGTACTTCAGAATGGAGTGTTACAAATCCTAATGATACATCAGAAATTGATTCTTTAATCAATAACATAGATAACTACTTTATAAGTAAAGGTATACCTGTAATTCTTGGAGAATTTGGGTCAGTTAATAAGAATAATTTAGAAGCGCGTGTAGCTTGGGCCAAGTATTATGTGAATAAATCGAAAGAAAAAGGTGTTCCCTGTATTGTTTGGGACAATGGGGTGCATCAAGGAAGTGGTGAAATTCTAGGACTCCTGGATCGAAAGAACCTAACTTGGACATCACCGGAGATTATTGAAGCTTTCATGAAGGGATTGGAATAAAAATAAGGGCTTTCATACAGATCTATAAGGATTTGCATGAAAGCCTTTTATGTGGTAGAACACATTTTAAAATCTTGGTATTATCAAAACTAATATTTTGTTGTTCGTAAAAAATATACTTATGTATTAAGCAATTTTATATATTTATCACACAAATCAATAAATTTAAGTTTATATAAGAGCAATACAATCATATGAATAAATAAGATATTGTAGCACACACTATGGAAAGATTGGTATTCTTAAGTTCATCAGGTTGACTTATTTATATTATACTTATATAAAAACAGTGCATCCCGAGAAGGGGAATACCGTTGAAAAATGGGTGGTTTTAAGGCAGATTGTTTGATTTTAATATATTTTTTTAAAAAAATAAAAAATTTAAGTCAAAAAGTTGTTGACAAAGAAATATACATGTGATAATATTATTTTTGCTGACGCGTTAACAAAACAAAACGAAAGAAAAACATCCTTTCATTTTAAACTTAATGACGAGGCAACGAACCTTGATAATTGAACAGTGAAACAACCCTGAAAATTCTAAAAAAATGAGTTCTTCACATGGGAGCTCAAAGTGTTCCAAGGAACACAAAATAGATTTTCAATGATGACTCGAAAGAGTTAT
>JAEZTQ010000017.1 GCA_023443625.1 Bacillota bacterium
CGACAATTAATATCATAAAGAAAAACTATGTGATTGGGAAGTAGGGATTTATCCTCTGCTTCCTTTTTTTTAGTTTACATAACTAAAAATATCTTATCATCTTTGCCAACTATAATTTTACACTAACCGGAATATGACTGTTTGAATTAATAGAAAAAATTCTACAATATTAACTTACTATAATGCATGACAATGAAATAATGCATAATAGTGCATAAATTTTACACCCATTTTGGGAGATTGGTCATATAAAATGCATAAAAAATACAAGATAATATGATTAAATGCAACAATTAGTGATGACTTAGCCATGGAAATATATAGAATTAAGTTATAGCGTAAGAGCTATAAAAAGATTTGAGGGAGGATTTATTATGAAATTAAAAAAAGTGGTAGCATTATTATTAGCAGTTGTTCTTGCATTTTCTTTAATGGCATGTGGGAACAAGAAAGAAAAAGATGATGTAGATGCATCAAAAGAAGTTGATCTTGCTGACTTAAAGGGAACGACAATCACAGTGTATACCCATGGTGGTAACCGTGTTCTCGGTGAAGAGAAAAAGGATAAGGATGGTAATACCTACCGTGATGTAGAAAACACAGCATACCTAAAGTATCTGGCTGAGAGATTTACGAAAGAGACAGAGATTAAAGTTGAACTTAACGTAATAACAAATGAAGATGAATTAAGACCTTTATTTAATGTAAAGGATGATAGTGTGGATATCTTTACAGCACCTAACTGGAGTCTTGAGGAGTGGTCCACATATGCTGAGCCTTATTGTACTATTGAAGAAGGTAAGGAGCTTTATGGGGAATATGCTTTAGCAATGCCTACCGTAGGTGATAAAATTTACAGTATCATGCCAGGTAGGGCTTATAATCAGGCAGTTGTTTACAATGAAGAAGTAATTAAGGCTGCAGGCTATGAGGAAATCCCTGCTACCATCGAAGAATTCAATAAAATGTGTGATGCGATTAAAGCCAATGGCGTGACTCCTATATCCTTACATAGAGTTGAAAATTGGCCTCTTGCAACAGTACAGGATTTTGCAGGATATGTTGCAGGTAACCCTAATGTATTTGCTGAATGCTTAAAGACAGAAAATCCTTTTAATACAGATGCACCCTTTGGAAAGACAATTAAGTTATATACCGAGTGGAAAGCCAAAGGATATTTTGAAGCAGAACAATACACAGACTTCGGTATTGCTATGGATAGCGTAGCTTATGGTAAGGCTGCAATGATGTTATTTGGATCTTGGGTTGTTCCTCAGATTCAGGGACGTGTTCCCGAAGGAACAGATCCTTCCATTATTAAATTTGCACCAGCTCCTGACTTTGGTGCGGGTAGATATGTATTAGCAGCTCCCGCTGATAACTGGGCTATTAGTAAGTTCTCAAAGAATAAAGAAGCTGCCAGAGCATTTATTGAATATGTTTCTGAAGATGCTCAGTTTATTGCTGATAGTGGCTTTATTGCTAATAAGAAGGGAGTTACTCCTGTAGTTCCTGCCTTATATTCCGTTATAGATGAAGCGGTAGCAGCAGGCAAATGTACAGTATTATTACAGCCAGCCAATGATGATAATGCAAAAAATAATCAGGCTGTCCTTGAAGAGGCTGGATTATATGCTGATTATAAATATGTTGGATTATTATTCGACTCTCTTGATATAACTAAGCCGGATGACTGGTCAGCGTATGATAAACAAGTTGAGACTCAGAATAAAGCTTATGCAGATTACAAAGCTGAACTTGGATTAGATTGGAAATAGAACTTCGCCCATAACTAAAAAGGACTGTTGTAAAAGGGTATAATACTAGAATATAGCCTCTGTCTTATGAGATTTTCCTGTGAGAAGATGTTTGTCTTCATACTGCACCGGCATCCGTAGTGTCTATGGAAGGAACGGGCAGCTATGATTGGTGCATATAGGCAGAAAAATCTCAAGATAGAGGCTATCTTGAAATAATTTTATGTCCTATCTTATAACAGCCTTATATAGAGAACAGGTTAATAATCAAAAAACAAATACCTATGGTTTTTCATATGAACAATTGTGGCAGAAGGATTGAAATGTGATGAGAGAAGGGAAGCTATGATAAAAACCAGAAGCAGTAAGATTATTATTATTTCATTTTTAATATTGCCTATTATTCATTTGTTGGTATTTTCCTACATTCCGATTCTTAGTAATATATATTTGAGTTTTACTAATTATAAGGGTATTGGAGTACCTCAATTTATAGGCTTAAGAAACTATAAGAGGTTATTAACAGATCCGCAATACATAATGTTATTTAAGAATTGCCTGTGGTATATGTTGGTAGCAATACCCCAGCTTATTTTTGCCTTCGCTTTGGCTGTATTTGTTAATGGTAAATTTCGTGGACTAAATCTTTTTAAAAGTATACTTATTATTCCATATCTATTAAATGGTGTTATTGTTTCAACAATTTTTATAATTTTCTTTAATAATTCAGGTACTTTAAATTTAATTCTAGATGCTATTGGTCTTGATAATTTAAGACAGCCATGGCTACAGAAACTAAGTGTCGTAAATCCCGCCATTGCATCCATCAGTATATGGAGATATTATGGATGTAATTTTATTATGTTCTTTGGAGGCTTGCAGACAATTCCCAGTGAGTTATATGAAGCGGCAGCAGTTGATGGCTGTACCAAATGGCAAGAGATACGATATATATCTATTCCTTCGATAAAAAAAGTATTATTTATTAATATATTATTAAGTATCTCAGGGTCTATTCAGGTCTATGAGATTCCTTATATTATGCTTAATGGTTCAAATGGAACGGTTACTCCAGTAATTCAGATTCAGCAGAGCGCATTTTCTGATAACAGAATGGGCTTTGCGGCAGCACTTTCTGTAATGGTATTTGTTATTGTTGTCATAGCCGTAGGATTACAAAGCTTACTCAATAAGAAGGGAGATGATTAATATGATTCGTGAAAGCAATTTATATAAAATTATGCGCTATATATTTTTAATTGCTGCCTGCGCTTTTGTCATCATACCCATTATCCCTTTGGTGTATATGGCCTTTAAGACCGGTGCAGAATATGCCTCTACCAATGTATTGGTACCACCCAAGAACTGGTTTAACACCTATAATTTCAAGTATGCAATTAGGGTTGGTAATTTAGGTAAAGCCTTATTTTATACAGCAATCATTCTTGGGATATCCCTAACTATTCAAATCATATTTACATCAATGGTGTCCTATGTACTAAACCGTTTTGAATTTGTGGGAAAAAAGATTATTATGGCACTGTTTACCTTAACGATGTTTATTCCAGTGGTAACAACACAAACGGTAGTATTTCAAATAATATATAAGATGGGACTGGTAAATCGTTTGCCCAGTGTAATTCTTCTGTATTCCGGTGTTGGTATTGTAGGCATTTATATTATGCTGAATTTATTATCTTCTATATCGAAAGATTTGGATGAATCAGCCCTAATTGATGGAGCAGGATACCTTACTATATTTAGAAAAATAGTATTTCCCCTGTTAAAACCTGCATGTACAACACTTCTCATATTAAACGGTATTGGATATTACAACGATTTTTATCTTCCTAATTTATACCTACAGAAGGATGTACAAACCTTTACCGTTGCCCTATATGATTTCTTTGGTAATGCAGCTACTCCATTTGAGATAGTTTCGGCAGCAATACTCCTTGGAATAATACCAATTGGTATTGTTTATTTACTTCTTCAAAAATACATTTTCTATGGCTTGGCAGGTGCTATTAAATCATGATCAGAGATAGCATTTTCTATAAGGTACTATCCGCAATTCATATCGTGTTCTTTACCAGTATTCTTAGCTTTGGATTGATTTATTTGTCCTTTGGGATACTTGTGATACCCTCTTTGGCTGCCACGTTTTTCATTGGCAGGGATTATCTATACAAGAAATATGACATCACGGATAGTATCATAAAAGTTTACTTTGGATATTTTAAAAAATCCTTGAAGCTGATGAAGTTTATTCCTGTTTATCTTATCTTCCTTATTAATATTGGTGGGATGTTAGTCGCAGGAAAGTCGGAGAATATGATTTATAGTATAGTATGCTTGTCTTTTTCAGCTTTTTTATTAACTTTTGTATTATATATTGCAGGCTATTATACCTTTATTGGGAAAGAGATTAATTTAGTAGAAGTATTATTTATTATGTTTTTAAAACCGTATTTATTGATACCTGTATTTATTATAATGATTTTATGTATATTCTTTTTCTCCTTAGTATTTATGGCGGTATCTTTAATAGTAGGTGGCTTTTTCCTTTTTGTATTGGAAGTAATAATTTTTATACAAGTTCTTTTCTATAAGAAGGCCTGTGACAAGTTGGGCGAGGAGGAATATGCCTTCTTAATCACTGGAAAAAATAAAAAATAAATTAATTTGTGAATTAAAACAGGAGCTGTTTAAAACCAATTGATTAGTGGTAAGAAACAGCTCCCTTTATGAATTATTTGAGAATTAAAGAAATCAAGGTTCTGTTAACCTTCTACAAGCTGTAGGGCCAGGTCAAAGGAATTATATACACTAATCATATTAATTTGTTAATTATATACAAATAGTTGTGAAAACATGAGTTAAAATTATACAAATAATACAAAATTATACATTAGTCATATTGTAATTTGAAATATTATTGACTATAATAGCAGTAGCAATAACAAATGAAGAGGTATAAGGAGAGCGCAGCGATGAATAAAGGAATTTATAATTTTAAAAAGGCGGATTTATTATGTACATGTATTATCATAGCAGCTTGTTTTTTTACAGGGGTTTTTAATTTTACTAGTAGAGATCTTACAGGAGCCATAAATCTAACCATACCCTTATTAATCGTTGTAATAATTGCAATAGGATTATTATTCATACCAATTGATAGCAGGATCAAAGGATTCATTTATAGTGTAATTATTTTTGCAGCAGCAGTATTTTCCTTGCTTCAGGATTCTAGCTTACAAGGATCACATTATACCATTGCGGCTTCCATAGTAGTATTATGTCTTTATTATTCGCCTAAGCTGATTATTGCTTATGCTGTTATAGTGAATGCTGTTTTTATTGGTTTTTATTGTGTTGACATTACTATATTGTTTGACAGGGAAATGCCCATAAATCATTTTCTATCTATCTTAATAATGATGAATTCTATATTTAGCGTCCTGTTCTTTTGCAATAGATGGGGTATCGATATCATTAAAAAAGCATCAGCGAAGGAAGAGGAGGTTAAAGATCTTTTGTCTGAACTTAAGCTTACCTTTGAAAAAGTAGAACAATCCTCTCTAGTCTTAAATAAGAATGTGGGAACCCTTGATCTTAATTTGGATTCTATTGTTGGGTCTAGCATAGATACCACAAGAACTATGAATGAAATTGCCAAAGGAACGGAGCAACAAGCAAAAAGCATCAGTGATATTAATACAAATATGAACGAAGTAATGAAAGACGTTAGTCATTCTAGGGAGATATCCGATAAATTAGCAGAGAACTCAAGTATGATATCAGAGAGAGTATCAAGAAGTTCAGAGAAAATCAATTCTATGTCAGCACAGATGCAGACAATTAACCAGGCTGTCAGTGCAGCACTAGCAACTGTCAATGAGCTGCAGTCCAATATCGGGGATATTAATAAATTTCTGGAAGGAATCACACAAATATCTGAGCAGACCAATTTGTTATCATTAAATGCAGCCATTGAATCGGCAAAAGCCGGGGAACAAGGAAGAGGGTTTGCTGTTGTAGCAGGAGAGGTGGGGAAACTTGCAGTACAAAGTAATCAGACTGTTAAAAGCATTAAGGAAATTACAGAAGTAATATCAATGAATTCTATGGCTGCAGTGAATAAAGTGAGCCAGGGGGAACAAGCTGTCATTGATGGAAAAAGTGTACTAAAAGAGGTTGGTGACTATTTTAAGGATGTTGAAAGCACAATTAGAGAAACCTTTGTATTATTAGACACAGAATATCAGATGATTAATAAGATTATGGGTAAGTTTATGGAGGTACAGGAGAGAATAGAGAATATTGCAAGTATTTCCGAAGAACATTCTGCATCCAATGAGGAGATTCTTGCCACCCTGGAGAATGAGAATAGTGGTATTATTGCAATCAAGGATTCCGTAGTTGAGATAAAAGAAATGACATCTGTACTCAATGAGATGCTGCACTAGATAAGAGGCGAGCCATCTAGACAAAATAAATATTAGGATAGATGCACCTTTAAGTAGTAGAGAAAAAATCTAGTGTGAAAAGGTGCACTTTTCATATCCTTCCTAATAGAAATTGATTATATTAT
The DNA here is from genome assembly GCA_023443625.1 of Bacillota bacterium. The sequence goes on from JAEZTQ010000017.1 coordinate 6,352, forward strand.
AATTTAATACCTAAAAAATATAATTAAATACCAAGAAAATTTTGAAGTAAAATGCTATAATTTTTGTAGGAACATTCATGGGAGGTAAAGATGAAATACGAAATTAGGGGTAACCGATTAGTTTGTTGGAATGGAGAAGAGACCATATGGATTGAGCCCTGGGGGGAGTCATCCTTAAGAATAAGGGTAAACAGGGAAGCTGCAATGGATAGGAATGACTGGGCTTTGACGGAGGAAGTGAAGTCATTATCAGCAGTAATTAAGCTGGAAGAGATAGAGGTACTAGAGCCTTGGTATCGCAGAGAACCAGAGGGACATGTTCAGAAGTTTAAAGTAGCAAGTATAACCAACGGAAATATTACAGCTAGAGTAAATCATGAGGGCTGGTTATCTTTTGAAAATGAGAAAGGGGAGCTTTTGACTCAGGAATACTGGAGAAATCGTGACAGAATAGACCGTTATTGTGTTCCGCTGCGAGTGGGAGCAAGGGAACTTAAACCCATAGCTGGAACTACAGACTATAAATTGACTGCTCGCTTTGAAGCTTATGAGGATGAGAAAATATTTGGTATGGGTCAATATCAGGAGGGGAACTTAGATAAGAAGGGGGCTCTTCTTGAATTGGCTCATAGAAATTCACAGGCCAGTGTGCCCTTTATGATATCCAACAGGGGATATGGCTTCTTGTGGAATAACCCTGCAATTGGAACTGCCAGTTTTGGTACCAATAAGACCGAGTGGGTAGCAGAGAGCACTAAGAAATTGGACTATTGGATTACAGCGGGTGATTCTCCTGCCCAGATTTTAGAGCAATATGCTGGTGTAACGGGAAGAACCCCTATGATGCCCGAATATGGCCTTGGCTTTTGGCAGTGTAAGCTTCGCTACCGTAATCAGGAGGAACTCCTTACAGTAGCTCGTGAGCACAAAAAGAGAGGTCTTCCTATGGATGTTATTGTAATTGACTTCTTCCACTGGACAAAGCAGGGAGATTTTATGTTTGACCCCATTGATTGGCCGGACCCGGAAGCAATGATAGCAGAGCTAAAAGATCTGGGAATTGAACTGATGGTATCCGTATGGCCCACCATAGATGCGACTTCAATCAACAGGGAGGAGATGGCATCAGAGGGTATGCTGGTAAAATGCGACAGGGGTATGGGTATTCATATGAACTGGATGGGTGAAACAGCCTTCTTTGATGCAACCCATCCCGGAGCAAGAGAATTTGTCTGGAAACGTTGTAAAGAGAACTATTTTAATAAAGGAGTAAAAATATTTTGGTTAGATGAAGCAGAACCAGAATTTGGTCCCTATGATTTTGATATCTACCGTTATTATCAGGGACCTGCTCTTTCTTGTAGTAATATATATCCTGCCATGTATGCTAAGGCCTTCTTTGATGGTATGAAAGAGGAAGGAATGGAGAATATCGTGAATCTGGTACGCTGCGTATGGGCGGGAAGCCAGCGATATGGTGCTCTTGCTTGGTCAGGTGATATTCACTCATCCTTTCGTAGTTTAAGGGAGCAGTTACAGGCGGGTCTTAATGTAGGTATGGCAGGTATTCCTTGGTGGACTACAGATATTGGAGGTTTTCTGGGAGGAGATATAAGCGATGAGAAATTTCATGAACTACTCATCCGCTGGTTTGAGTGGGGTGTTTTCTGCCCCGTTACAAGATTACATGGAGAACGACCTCCCTTTTATCCCGTGGAAGAGGAATTTCATAATGGAGTGCGCCAATTTTCTTCAGGACAGGATAATGAGGTATGGAGTTTTGGAGAAGATAATTACAAGATATTATCCCGTTACCTGTTTTTAAGAGAACGACTACGTCCATATACCAGAAAGCTCATGGAAGAAGCTCATGAGAAGGGCGCACCGGTAATGAGAACCATGTTCTACGAGTTTCCTAAGGATAAAATATGTTGGGATTTAACAGATCAGTATATGTTCGGTTCCGAAGTTCTTGTTGCCCCAGTTATGGAAGAAAAGGTTCGATCAAGAAATGTATACTTACCAGTAGGAGCGACCTGGGTTAATGCCTCTACAGGTAAGGAGTATGAAGGCGGACAGACTGTTACTGTGGAAGCTCCCCTTGAGATTATTCCAGTCTTTACGAAGAAAGGCTTTGAGATTAAAATTTATTAATTGGATTAAAGCATATGACACTATAGCCTCTATCATGTGAGATTTTCTTCGAAAAACTCACAAGACAGAGGCTATATTCAATCATAGATATTTTATTCAAAACCACCTTATGATAAGGGGGCAGTGACTATTAGTTGAGAATATTACCTTCGTCCATCTTCTCAAAGTGGACCTGGTTTGGAATGATAGTAATTGTAATTCAAGGTCGATTTGTACTCGTCTGGGAAAAATGACTTTAAGGTGAAATGGATATGAATAATTATTGTAATATATTGACAAGGTAAATTTAGTAAGTTATTATATAGAAAACGAGAAAGGAAGGAGTAAAATGGGTAACGAAGTTAAAGTTGACTATAAAAAAGTGTATAAGGATTTGTATTTTCCGAAAAATACACCTGCATTAATTGAAATACCTTCAATGAACTTTTTTATGGTAGATGGAAAAGGAAAACCAGCAAGTGAAGAGTATCATAACGCAATGCAAAGCCTTTACAGTTTCACTTTTTCAATCAAAATGAGTAAAATGACAGGTAATCAACCTTCCGGGTATTTTGAATATGTGGTACCACCGCTGGAAGGGTTATGGAGCTGCGAAGATGGTCCCTTTATTTTTAGTAAGTCAAATCAATGGATTTGGACATCATTAATCAGACAACCTGAGTTTGTTACACAGGAGGTATTCGAAAAAACTCGTGAAGAGTTAGGTGTTAAAAAACCTGAGATAGATGTTTCAAAAGTAAGATTTGAAACAATGGAAGAAGGACTCTGTGTGCAGCTGATGCATATAGGACCATATGAATTGGAGGAAACCTCCATAGACAAAATATTACAATTTGTTGATGAAAATAATCTAAAAACGGATTTTGAATCAGGAAGGAAACATCATGAGATTTACTTATCGGATCCAAGACGTTGCAAACCTGAAAATTTAAAAACAGTAATTCGATATCCGGTAAAAAAAATGTAATTGAATAAAACCCATAATTTTAGAAGGCTTATACTACAGCGGGTTGCTAAAGCAACCCACTGTAGTATAAGCCTTTTTTTTGGCTTATATTGTAAAGAAAGGATTAAAAATGGAAAATTATGATATTCGGTTGTCGGAAAATGAGATTCCCAAAAAGTGGTTAAATGCTTTTGTTGATTTAAAAGTTCCAATACCAGAAGCGAAAAACAGTGAATTTGGTAATCAATTGAAGGATATGGAAAATATTCGCCTGAAGGAACTTACAAAAGAAGAAAAAAGTAGAGAAAAATGGATGAATATACCAGAAGATATACTGAATGAATATATAAAGGCGGGACGACCTACTAAACTAACTCGTGCAGTGAACCTGGAGAAATATATTGGCTGTTCATCCAAGATTTACCTAAAGCGTGAGGATTTACTACCAACACATAGCTTTAAATTAAATACGGCAATTGCACAAGCTTATTTTGCTGAAAAAGAAAACATCCAGGAATTGGTTACTGAGACGGGAGCAGGACAGTGGGGAGTATCATTAGCATATGCATGTAGAAAAAGGGATATTAAGGTTAAGATTTTCTGGGCAAAAGCATCAAAACAGCAAAAAGAATTAAGAAGAATAATGACAGAACTGTTTGGAGCAGAGTTATTTTCATCACCCTGTGCAGACAGCGAAGTTGGCAGAAAAATAATGGAAAAGAATGAATATGGAACAATTGGGTCAGGAATCAGTGAAGCAATAGATTATGCATTGCACCATGAAAATTGTCGTTATGTATCAGGTAGTGTTCATAAACATGTTTTAATTCACCAATCCATTATAGGATTAGAAACTCAAATGCAACTTAAGCAGGCGGGAGTGAAACCAGATGTTTTGGTAGCATGTGTTGGTGGTGGAAGTAATCTCGGAGGGCTTATGCTGCCATTTATAATTTCCGATGATTATAGTAATTTGAAATATCAAGGAGCAGAATCTATGGCATCTCCAAGATTTACGAAGGGAGAATATCGCTATGATCATTCGGATCCTCTGGGGTTAACACCATTAACCTGCTCATATACATTGGGAATGGATTTTGTCCCATCACCAGTTCACACAGGTGGACTCAGGCAACATAATAGTTCACCAATTCTGGGAGCTTTATATAGAAATTCTATTTTAGACATTAAAGCATATCAACAAGAAGAAATCTTTCAGGCAGGAAGAGTGCTTGCAATGCAGGAAGGAATTTTACCAGCACCAGAATCATGTCATGGGGTAAAGGCCGCAATTGATATAGCCATGGCAGCAGAAAAAGAAGGAAGAGAAAAGAATATTGTCGTATGTTTAAGTGGTAGTGGATACTATGACCTTACCGGTTATAAAGAAGTACTTAACTTTTAATGAAAGGATGAAAAAATGATACCACAAATGGAAAAATTTGATGTCCACTTAGAGGGGAATCCTGCATATTACCTCCTTTATGATGGACAGGATACCTTTACAAAAATATTAAAAGAATACAAACCAGATAAAGTGTTTCTTGTAGTAGATAAGAGTGTTGCAGAATTAACAAAGGATGAACTATTCCACCTTATTCAGAACTATTTTTCCTGTGAAAAAATTGTTATAGAGTCAAGGGAGAGAAATAAGTCGTTTGATAGTCTGAGAGATTTATGTGAGAAGCTGATTAGAGATGGTGTTACCAAGGACTCAATTGTTGTTGCTCATGGAGGGGGTATGATTGGTAATCTTGCAGGTCTTGCTGCGGCACTTATTTATAGAGGAATCCGATTTGTTGAAGCTCCTACAACTTTTCTTGCACAGACAGATAGTGTCTTAAGCAATAAACAAGCTGTTAACAGTAGTGTAGGTAAGAATCACTTTGGTGTATATTATGCTCCCATCTTTATCTATGCTGATGTGAAGTATCTAACAAGGGATGAGCCTTTTAGGATCAAAAATGGAATAGTGGAGACTATCAAAAATGCTTTGATATCAGATAAAGGCTTGGTACAAGTATTGAAGGAGGTATTACATGGGGATGGAATATATACAGATGAGGAAATTTATCAATTAGTCAGATTATCTGTAATATCAAAAGCACATATTTTGGCGAAAGATTCTTCAGAAAAACAATACGGAATGATTTTAGAATACGGGCATACATTTGGACATGCTATTGAAAAGCTTTCCAATGGGAAAATCATGCATGGTGAAGCAGTAGCTGTTGGTATGATTGTTGCAGGAAAAATTAGTTTGAGTATGAGTTTACTATCTCAATCAGAATATGACGAAATGGTACAACTAATAAGACACTATGGTGGAATGAATATAAAAATACCAGAAGAAATAACAGTTGATGACATTATATGTTCAATTCTTACAGATAATAAGAAGAAGGCTAAGGGAATTTGCTATGTTTTATTGAAAGGCATTGGTGAAATACATAATCCAAATGGAGACTACTTGGTTACCTTAGAGGATACAATTGTTAGGAAAGCATTGGAAGAATATAAAACTGAGGTGAATTGATTGGATATCATAAAACGAATACCAAAGATAAAAGATTGGTTAAGGGAGGATATGGTCGATACCTATATTCAATATATCAATGAACAGATGCTGTATAAGGAAGATTACATATCAAATCTTATCCAAGAAATTAAGAGAAATCCAGAAGGATGCGTTATGGAATATAGTTCAGGAGTCTCAGGCCTTCTTTATCAGTCTATGTATCCGGAGTATGAAGGCAATGTAACTTATGCAGAACATAACCCCATCATATTAAAAAGGGTTAAAGATCATCTGTGTAATCAGAATACTAGTATCTCCTGGAAGCCCGTATTATGTAATGAGAACTTGGATCAAATTGAGGATAATACATATTCTCTTATTTATTCTTTTGATTCCTTGCATGATTGTGATGATATTAAAAATAGAATCAGACAATTAATTAACAAACTGAAGCCTAATGGACAAGCCTGGATTTATGATTTACGCCGTGATGCTGAAAAAGCCATGCTTGAGCAGGTCATGATTGGATATAAGAATTTAGAGCAGATGTCAGACTGGTATCTGAAGAACTTTCTTCTATCATGGAGAGCTTCTTATACCATAGAAGAAGTTGAGAGTGTTTTGATTGAGATCCCTTATATCAATTTCAGAGTTGAGAAGGAAAATGCAATGACTTTATCAATCCAAATAATAAAGGAGGGTTAGATGTGGAATTATTTGATAAAAAGATTATGGTCAGTTTAGTTCAAATGAAGATTTTACCTGGAAAAAAACAGGACAATTTAAACAAGGCATTAAAGTATATTTCCCAAAGTTGTGAAGCTGGGGCAAAACTAATTGTACTTCCTGAATGCTTTTCAACTGGAATAAATCTGACATCCATGAAGAAAGATGCGGAAGGCATATGCGATAGTGAAGCAATAAAGTCTCTGTGTAATGTGGCAAAGGAAAAACAAATTTATATATGTGCCGGATTATTAGAAAAAGCAGATGGGAAAATATATGACTCTATTAATTTGATATCACCTGAGGGAGAAGTAATTTATACATATCGTCGCAGAATACTGTGGAAGATGGAACGAGATTTTTGTGAGGCAGGTACAGAGAAGCCGAGAGTTATAAATACTAGTATTGGAAAAATCGGATTTATTCTTGGATATGAAATTTATTTTCCAGAAGCCTGTAGAGAACTATATGAATTGGGTGCGGATATTATTGTATGCCCTTCCAATATATTAAAGATGGCCTCTAGTTCAGTAGAGGTCCTATGCAGGGCGAGAGCTGAAGAAAACCATTGTTATTTTCTTTTTGTAAGCTGCCTTGGATATCACTTATTCACAAACAGCAATTATATGGGAAATAGTATGGTTACTTGTAATACTGCTTGCCTTATTTATGAAATGGGAGCAAAACATTTGGATTCAACAGGTTTGCTTGTAAAAGCAGGCGATGAGGAAGGTATTATTACAGCTGGAATTTCTATTAAACACATTGGAAAACATAAAAAGAAAAGTTCTGAATTGGAAGATTTCCTTGCTTTCAAGGAAAGAGGTGAGCAGTATTAAAAATCAAGTCAATAAGCTTCTTTATTATGTATCAAAAGATTTACTGGAATATGTGAAATACAAAACAGCAATCATATCAAATTTACTATTAAGTGTAATTATGGTTAAGTCTTTTGGTGACTTTTCTATGGCAGGCGGATTTGGTAATGATGACTATTATTTATACATACTTCCTGGAATCATTGCCATGGGTATGATGAATAACTGTATTTTCTCAGCCAGCTATAATGTTGCTATGGATAGTGAAAAACATTTAACAGATGATGTGGTTATATCGGTTTCTTCTTATTTAAATTATATGATTGCAAAGTATATCGGTAATTTTGTAAAAGCACTCATACAATTCCTAGTTGTGGTTTTACTATCCGTATACTTCTATAACATTTCAATTAACAATTTAGGCTTACTTCTTGGCTTCTTCACCATTGGAACTGTAATGTTTATTTCAATTGGAATGCTTCTTGCAGCATTCACAGATATCTTGTCACTGGGGGGGCTGGCAAACCTTATTATTGTCCCGTTTACTTATTTTTCAGGCATCTTTTTTCCTGTGACAACATTAGATGGCGTAATAAAAGTTATTGCTAAGTTTTTGCCTATTACGCCATTTATCGAGACATTACGGTATGCAATAAGTTCTGAAGTGATGTTTGGTAACCTAGGTTCCCATGTAATTTATATCACTCTTGTGACAGTAATTTTAGTTTTAGTAACTCTTATAAAATATTACAAAAAATTAAAAAGAGGTTATTAATTTGAAGAGGATTGATGTTAAAGATGTAACGGTTATAAGAAAAGATAAGATACTCTGTACCCATGTTAATTTTAGCATTAATGAAAATGATTATGTTGCCCTAATGGGAGCAAATGGTTCCGGTAAGACTACCCTGCTTAGAGTAATACTGGGTGTCATCCAGCCTTTTACCGGACAAATACTAGTAGAAGGGGAGAAAAACTTCGATAACGATAAAACGGGGATAATTCATCAACATGATAGTCTTTCGGATTATTTGACAGTGAAGCAGTATATGAAGTTAGAATGCAAACTAGCTCATGCTGATAAAAATTATTGTGAATACTTGGCTGAATATATGAAATTGACAGAATGGATGAATAAGGATATAGCGAAGCTCTCTTACGGTACAAAACGGAAATTATCATTATGGAAGGCATTGATAAAAAAACCGGAATTACTACTTATGGATGAACCCACCACTGGACTAGATGAGAACATAAAAGAACAGGTATGGGATATTTTATTAGAGTTAAAGAAAAAAGGAACCACAGCTATTATTGCAACCAATAGTGAGGAAGAGGCAATAAGACTCTGTAATAGGCTATTGTATTTGGAAAATCAGACTATTAAGGAGAAGAGCTTATTGACGCTGCGGGACAAATAGAAAGGAATGGTAGAGATGAGTGATTTTTTTTGGAAGGAGTATCCGGAATGTGATCGTGAATATGTACGTTGGTATCCTTGTAATGTTCGAGAAATGGATGAAGCAGAGCATTTAAAAAAGGATCAGTATGTATTTTATGTACATATCCCATTTTGCAATAACGTCTGTAGTTGTTGTCTTTATAATAAGCAGAATACGAAGGGAGAGTTACTGGAGCGCTATCTTGTAGCAATTAAGCAGGAGATAGAAATTTATTCCAGAGATCCAGCGATTCAAAATGCTATATTTATTGCTGGATATATAGGTGGCGGCACCCCAACAGCGTTATCTAAAGAGCAGTTGAGTGATTTATTGGAGTTTATCAAGTCTCATTTAAATATTAGAGAATCAGCTCCCATTACAGTTGAAACAACACCCGCAGACATTACTTTAGAAAAAGCCAAGGTTTTATTGGCCCAGGGCGTTAACAGAGTTAGTGTTGGTGTTCAGTCTTTTGATGACGTACTACTAAAAAGGATTGGTCGAGCTCATACAGCTAAAAAGGCAATTGAGACTATTGAGATGTTAAGAGAGGCTGGATTTAAGGAAATCAATATTGATTTGATGTATGCAATGCCAGGAGATTCCATGACGGCATGGAAAAAGACCCTTGATCAGATGGATGAGTTAAGTGTTGAGTCTGTTTCATTATACTATTATATTCTTTTGCCAGAAAGTAAGCTAACAACTAGGATACAGCAGGGCAGGATCCCAGAGTGTCCTAATGAGGAGGAAGCTGAGAAGCTTTATATGTATGGAATTAATTATCTGTTATCAAAAGGATATGTAGCGGTATCTCCCAATGATTTTGGCAAGGACAAATCAATTGGAGAAGAAAAATGGAATGATGAAGGAGCTGTCAGCTATCTACTAGACAAAGATAAGGGGTTTAAGGCTGCAATGGCTTATACGATGGAACGAACCTCCTACATATCACATTGTTGGTATAACAATGGGGCTATGTTAGCGTTCGGGGCAGGTGCATATGGATTTATGAAAGATCACATTTATTTTAACCAGCCTTCTATAGAGAGGTATATAGAGACTGTAAAGGATAATCATCTTCCGGTAGTAATGGGAGCAGATGTAAAGCTGGATGAGATGATTCGTAGGAATATGATTTTAGCAGTTAAGCTTCTTTATATTCGTAGAAAAGATTTTATGGATAAATACGGCATCGATATTGGAGAGTATTTTGAAAAGGAAATTAACAAGCTTGTTGAACAAGGATTGGTTGAACTGACAGGGGATGCACTGATAGTTACTTTCCCGAAGGGGTGGAAATATATCGACAATATCAGCAAGGCATTTTATTCAAAAAGAAACTATCGGTTACCGCAGCCAGCGCCAACTAATACAAATTTAATTAAATATTTAGATAATTGAAAGGAGAAATTTTATGTTTGGTAGATTGTTTTCACTGGAGGAGAGAGTTCCGTTAAAAGAAGAGAGAATTAAAGACATGGAAGGTGCAAGAGGATATGACAGAGTTTCAAGAATTTCTATGAGATTTCCTATGGAGAGTATTATCAAAGATATTAAAAACATTATTAAGCCAGGTGATACAATCTTAGATGCCGGCTCTCAGAGTGGACTGTTAACATTAATGACAGCTGGGCTTCACCCGGATGCAGAGATCTTTGGCATTGAAGAGGATTCTCTTTTATATGAGGTTGCAGAAGAAAACTTGACTCTTGCAACATTGTCTCAGGCACCTGGAAAGGTTGAATTTACCTGTGCATCACTGACGAATATGCCAATAGATGATGAATCAGCAGATGTTGTAATCAGTTATATGCCTCTATTTCGTATTAGTGACCCAGTCGCATTTTTAAAAGAGTGCAAGAGAATTTGTAAGAAAAATGGTAGGGTATATATTTATGATATGGCAAGAGATGCAGATGAAGGAACGATTTCCTTTATTCTACAGTATGTATCATCCGGTCATGAAGAGTTTATGCAGTCTCTGCATGCGTCCTATTCCTTAGAGGAAGTTCAAGCACTGTTAAGAGAAGCCGGGCTTGAAGATTGGATAGTAAGGCGAGAATCACTGAATTTAAAAATAACTTCAAAAGAAATCTAAGGGAGGGATATTATGAATAATTACATATTATTTAATAAAGAAATGTCAAAAGAAACTTCACTAAATGCAGATGCAGTATGGGGACAAAAAAATCCCGTTGTCTTATATGTACATATACCATTTTGCAATAATGTTTGTCATTGCTGTATTTATAATAAATATTCGACGGATGGAAATTTGTTAGAGGCATATTTGGAGGCGTTAAAGAAAGAAATTGACAAGTATGCATCCCGGCCGCATATCAAAGATAGTGAAATAATTTCAGGATATATTGGCGGTGGTACACCGACTTGCTTGTCAACAGAACAGTTGGATGACTTACTTTGCTATCTTGAGAGAAGTTTTAACTTTAGAGAAAAGGATAAGTTCTTTAACATTACAGTAGAAACGACACCTCATGAAATGACGCTTGAAAAAGCACAGATGCTAAGAAGGCATGGTATTAATCGTATCAGTATTGGTGGACAAGCATTTAATGATCAGTTGTTAAGGAATATTGGAAGAACACATACTGCACAGATAACCAAGGATGTTGTAAAAATGCTTAGAGAGGTTGGCTTTGAGCATGTGTGCGTTGATTTAATGTATGGACTTCCAGGACAAACCATCGGTTTATGGAAAGAAACATTAGAGGAGTTTCTTAGTATTAAGGCAGATTCCTTAGGCTTTTATCCATATCTTGTAATTCCTAACAGCAAGCTTTATTCAAATATTAAGAGAGGAACTGTGCCTCCTACACCAGAGCAGGATGTTTTGGATGAGATGTTCAATATCGGTATAGAGACTTTATTATCCTCAGGTTATTATTGTGTGACGCCTAATGAACTTGGCAGAGAAACCTATAAAGATGGTGGTGATAAGTGGAAAGATTTTGACGTCCAGACTTATGAAATAGGTGATAAAGGATATCATGGCATAGTCGTATCTACATTTCCAGTTACGACTCATATTGCTCATAGCTGGTATGAGGGCGGGGAATTGCTTGGAATCGGAGCAGGTGCTTACGGTTATATGAATGATTATTGGTATCTCAATGAACCAGAAGTTAATCATTATCTTAGCATGGTAAACAATGACAATGTGCTTCCCATTGTAGAAGGTTCTTATATGTCAAAAGAGGAAAAAGTTGCTCGTTTTCTTGTAATGGGAACTAAATTTATTAAACTGCTGAGAAAAGATTTTAGTGATCGCTTTGGTGTTGATATGAAGCAAGTATTTAAGGATGAAATTAAGCAGCTTGAAGAATGGGGTTTAATTGAAATGAAAGAGGATGCATTGGAGGTTACTTATCCAAAGGGCTGGTATTACATTGATAATATTAGTAAGCAATTTTATACACCAGCTAATTACCGTCTACCACAATCAACTCTTTCGAATACAAACTTATTAAGATATTTAAAGGAATAAAAAGTATGAGGATAAATAATTTAACAATTGGGATTAATCAAATGACATCTGAGCCTGGAAAATATGCTGAAAACATAGGTAAAGCAAGGAATATGCTAGCAGATTGTGCTTTGAATAAATGTCAATTAGCATGTTTACCGGAAGCCTTTGCTACTACAATTGATTTTGGCAGTTTACCAGACATAGCAGAGAAAATACCAGGAAAGACAACAGACTTTTTAGCTGCACAGGCGAAGGAATATCATATGGATATCATAGCAGGTATTCTGGAAAAAGATGAGGATAAGGTCTATAGTTCAATGGTTTATATCGATTCTGAAGGTGTAATTCAAAATGTCTACAGAAGAATTAGTATTTATGAACTGGAAAAGAAATTCTTAACGCCTGGGGAGAATCTGGTAATCATAGAGAGTAAATGGGGGAAAATAGGATTGTTGGGTGGTTATGACATCAATTTTCCTGAAATATGCCGTAGATACTTCGAAAACAAAACGGAGCTTATAGTATGTGGTTGTCAGATTCCAGACGTATTCCGGATTAGTACCGTATCCATAGCAAAAGCAAGAGCTTCAGAGAATAACTGTTACTTTGTTTTAGCTAGCAATATTGGTAAAAACAGCTTGGCAAGAATTGATTTTATGGGAAACAGCCTAGTTGCCCAAGGTGGAGATACCTTTGACTTTTCCAGTAATGAGTATGTACCTCAGAAAGAGGTACTTGCTGAAGCTGCAGGAGAAGAACAGATTTTAATTGTGCAAGTAAATTTAAAAAAGAAAAGAATGGAATTGGAAAGAAATCCACATTTGATGGATAGAAAACCAAATTATGGAAGCTTGGAGGTAAAGTATGGAGAATAAAATAAAGGACAAAAGTGCATCAAATATTATGGATTCAACAGGATATTGGAGAGAATATCCGGAAAGAGATTTAGAGCATGTCAGGAGATATCCTGTCACAGTAGAAATTGTAAATGAAAATGATGTATGGAAGAAAAGCAATATGAAATTAGTATGTGTGTTACCAGAGGATTTAGCTTCAGATACAGATAAAAACCATTACATAAGTGCTGTACAAAAGGAATTACATAAACAAGCAGAAGAAAACTATATTAAAAATCTTACCTTAGAAGAAGTTATTGTATGGGATAAAGGCTCTGCTTTCGATGAAGCAGAGTACAATGTATTGTTCAATCTGGTAAAGGAACTATTCGATTGCAAGAGCGACTTAAGTTTAAGTGTTAAGAAAACAGGCGAATACAAAGAGTTAAAAATCTGGGATGGTGAAATGCCTATTCTTGCAGCAGGAGCAGGTGCACGTGGTTATATAAAGGGCTGTGACTATTTCAATATAGAGTCTGTTTCAGAATATATAGAAAGTGCTGAAAAAGGAGAATATCCTTTAAAAATTGCATTTACCGTTACCGCAAAGGAAGTTTTAGCGAGAACATTTAAGCAAGCAATTAATATAGGAAAACTTTCACTGGAAGAATTTCAAAGGCGTCATGGATTTTATTTTGAAAAAGTATTTGAGGATGAAATCAAAGAACTTGAGAAAAAGAAGTATTTAAAATTGCATGAGACAGAGTGTGTTTTTATAGAACAAGACAAAATAATTGAAATTCTTCATATATTAATGCAGGTTTCAGGAGGGATGAAATATGAAACTTCCAAAGCATGATAAAAAGAAAAATCTCCCGGAGGAGATGCTTGATTTTGGGTTCTGGAAAGAATACCCCCATAGAGACAGAGAGTATGTAAGATGGTATCCCTGTAGTGTAAAAAAGCTAACGGGGAAGGAAATCTGGAATCAGATATATGACCATAAAGAACCATTGTCCTTCTATCTTCATATTCCCTTCTGTAATAATACATGTCATTCATGTTTTTATACGAAATATAAAACACAGCCTAATTTGACAGAAAACTATTTGAAGGCAGTTAAGAAGGAAATTTCTATGTATGCAAGAAAATCGTACATTAATAAAAAAACTTTTCATTCAGGTTATTTTGGAGGGGGTACTCCTACTGCTTTGTCGGAAAAGCAGCTTGAGGATCTGCTGGTACATATTAATACAGAATTAAATATTGAAAAAGATGCTGGAATCACAATGGAAACTACCCCTCGGGAAGTTACAAAGGGAAAAATAAAGATTATGCTCCATAACGGAATCAAGAGAGTCAGCATTGGAGTGCAATCATTAGATGATGTATTACTTCAAAGAATTGGACGAAACCATACGGCTCAAGAAGCTAAAAACGCAATACATCTATTAAGAGAAGAGGGTGTAAAAGCTATTAATGTTGACTTAATGTATGGCTTACCCGGGGAAACCATGGAAAGTTGGAAGAATACCATTGAGCAACTTATGGAGCTTGATATCGATTCTGTATCCCTCTATTCCTTTGTTGTGATTCCCTTCAGTAAAATTTTTATGAGAATCATGAATGGACAATTACCTGAGTGCCCGAAAGAAGATATGTGCATCGAGTTATACAATATGGCGGTAAAAACATTGCTTGAACATAATTATAAAGCAACTAGTACAGCGGATTTCGTAAACTGTGGTATTGAGACTTCAGACTATATACAGACAGGAGAAAGTTTTTCACTAGGAGAGAAAAATTATGAAGGCGTTTTTGCCCCAAGTCTTTCTCAACTTGCCTATCCTGTTGATCGCTGGTACTACTGTCGTGATCAGGTTCCTTTTGGCTCAGGTGCTTATGGTTATGTAAATAGTTATACATGCTTGAATGAGCCCGATATTATGAAATACATCGAAAAAGTAGATCAAGGCGAATTCCCAGTTGTTATGGGGAGTAAAGTAGATACGGAAGAAAGAAAAGCAATGCTTATGGTACTAGGTACAAAGATGCTTAAGGTAAAAAAACAAGATTTTTATGATCGTATTCATATTCCCATGGAAGAGGTATTTGGTGATGTGATTAAAACTCTTGAACAACAAGGCTTGGTACGGATGACTGAGGAAGCTTTGGAAGTGACCTATCCAAAAGGTTGGTATTATTCGGATAATATCAGTAAAGCCTTTTATACAAAAAAGAATTATCGTATTCCACAGCCTGCGGTAGACAATATTACAGTGCTTAAGTATTTGAATGAAAGTAAGGAGTAATATAAATGAAGAAATTATTGCAAAACCTGGATAGGGAAAGCTGGATAGGAAAACACTGCGAAACAACAGCTATAAAACGTGTTTTAGATTATTATGGATTTAGTTTTTCGGAAGAATTTCTTTTTGGGCTTAGTGGTGGTATTGGCTTTATCTACTGGTATACCAAACAGATGAATTCTCCTTTTATTGGAACAAAAAACAAGACTAAAAAAGGAACTATCAAAGAGGTATGTGAGAAATTAAATCTAGAAGTATGGGTTAAGGAAACACAAAGCACAAAGCGTGCTCGGCAGTGGATGAAAGATTCGATTAAGTTAAATATTCCGGTTATTGTCAATGTAGATCTTGCAATGCTTCATTATACAGGTGTTCCCCCAAAAGCCCATTTTGGGGGACATGCCGTAGCTGTTATGGGCTATGATGAGGAAAAGAATAGGGTTTACATATTTGACAGAGGGAAAAAGATGGTGTCAGAGGATGAGGAGGATTTTGAAAAAGCAAGAAATTCAACATTTCAGCCATTTCCACCAAAGAATAGAATTTATATGATTCAGCCGCCTGTGGGTAAAGTGCATTCCTATGAGAGGTACGTAGGTGAAGATATAATTTACAGTTCTATCAAAGAAAGCCTGGTAGAAATGCGTTATCCGGAAATAAAAAATAAAGGATTATCAGGGTTTGATGTCTGGTCATCAAGAATGAAAAAGTGGTCTGATATTTTTGAAGGGAAGGACTTCTTAGGGTGTCTGATGTCTTTATACACAAACATTATAATAGGTGGAACAGGGGGAGATGCCTTTCGAAGCATGTACGCGCAGTTTTTATATGAGGCAGCTGAGTTAACTGCAAAGGACAGATTAAGAGATGCTGCAGCTATTTATAAAATATCCGGGAATAAATGGAGGGAAATAGCTGATTTAGCACTATCCGATGAATATCTTCATTTAAAGCAATTAAAGGATATTATGGTTATGAAGAACAAGATATTTGAGGATGCAAGCTTGGGGGCAGTTAAAAAGATGCAGGATTTACAAAAACAAGAGGAATCTATTATAGAAATGGCAGCGAAAGAGGCTGTTCAAAACAAGAAGCAAATAATTTATAGTTTGTGCCAGCAGGTTAAGATTTTAAAGATGATTGAACAGGAGGCATTAGCAAGGCTGGAAGATTATCTGGATACTTAGAGGAGGAGAATATGTTTAAGAATTCTAGTGAGAATAGGGTTCCTGTGCGAAAGGATAAATTTCATACAATAGCTGAAGTGAGAGATTATGATCAGGCAGCTCCAAGAAACACTTTACTTTATCCAATGCAAAGACTGAAAGAGCTGATAAAGCCATATATGAAAGAAGGAAAAACAATCGTTAATCTTGGATGTGAGACTGGGATACTTGTATTGATGAGTAGTGGAGAAAATGGTGTGCATATTACAGGATTTGATGAAGAACCATTACTGATAAAAGGAGCAGAAGAGAATTTGAGGCTGGCAAAGTTATGCAGTTATCCAGGTGATGCGACTTTCACTTATGCAGAGCTTACCAATCTTCCCCTTGCTTCTCATACAGTGGACGTAGTATTTGCAGATAATTTTCTTTATAAGACTGAAAAAATAGCAGAAGTGTTAAAAGAGTGCAGACGAATTGTTAAAGATACCGGAGTTATAATAATGAACCAATTGATTCGAGATGCGGATAAGGAAAAAATACAATTTTTAAGACAATATCTTAAGAATGATGTTTTTGGTGGAGAAGAAGAATTTATAGAGACGTTAAATAGTTGTTATTCTTATGTGGAATACGTAAAGGTGTTACAAGAAAATAAAGAATTAGGCTATGAAATCCGTAAAGAGCAGATGTCGGTTATTATCTCGTATAATGCTGAAAAAATAAATGATTGGATATGATAGGAGGATTGCATGAAGGAGAAGGAAGTTTGGATTGAGGGAGTGCAGGAATTGGCGCTGTTATATCCTGAAGAAATTCGATTCTTAAGTAACTTGGTAACTAAAACGAATGATAAAAAAGGAATTATAGTTGATATTGGAACATTTAAAGGAGGGAGCAGCATTTCTCTGGCAATGGGGATAATGCAAGCTGGACTAAAAGACAAGGTTTATACAGTGGATAATTATAAGAAGTTTTTTTATGATGAAAATGAAAATACGGAGGATGATGATGAATGGGGAATTAATGGGAAAATACGTAGTTGCTTCTTACAAAATGTAAAGACATTTGGATTAGAAGATTATATTGTGCCTGTCTTTGCTGATTCTACTGAATTTTTAAAGAATAATACGTCAGATATTAAATTTATGTTTTATGATGGGTCTATTATGACTAATAAGGTGAAGGAAGACTTGGTTCTTATGGCACCTAAAATGGTAGCTGGCTCCTATATTTGTTTACACGATTTTCATGATGTTGAAATTTATGGAGGAAATGTAAAAGAGGCTGTAGATGAGTTTTTAATAGAGCATCCGGAGTTTGCGTTTGTCGGGAAACTTGGCGAGACAGGAATTGTAAAGAAGATGGAGGAGACAAAATGAGCAGTGTAAAGATTGCATGTGTTCAATATCGATGGAGAGAAAAGCCAGAGGATAATCTGCAATATGTTCTATCTAAGATACAAGAAATTGGACAATCCCAAAAGGCAGAAGTGATTTTTTTACCAGAGTTTATCATTGGGGCCCCATTTCACTTCCCGGGAAGGGCTCATTTAAAAGGTACTGTGGATGATACAATTCCAGGAAAAATTACCCTTGCTTTCTCAGAGCTTGCGAAAAAGTACAATATTTACATATTTGGTGGAACAATTGTTGAAAGAGAGGGAGATCATTACTATAATTCCAGTTTTGTTATTGGGCCAGAAGGAGATATTATTGGAAAAGCGAGAAAAAATCATTGTTATGCGGCTGAGATGGTTGCAGTTTCCCCAGGAAATGAACTGTTACTGCTTGATTTACCTTTTGGCAAAGTTGGTGTGCTGGTATGTTCCGATTTTTGGATTCCTGAAATGCCAAGAATTCTATCTTTAAGAGGTGCAGAAATTATCTATGTCGCAGGGTCTTCTCTTTTGCAGAATATAGACGATATCAAACCTTGTATGAGGGCGAATTCGGTATTTAATGTCTGCTACACAGTATTTACCAGTGTAGTTGGGAGAGTAGAAGGTATGAGGATAAATGACAAGAAATTTACGATTGAGTTTGGCGGACATACCACAGTAGCAGAACCAGAAAGTCTTCTCTGCTCTTTAGAAGCTGAGGAAGCAATCTTATATTCGGAATTAGATATGGATTATATCAGAGAACTAAGAACAGTTGATGTGAAATTCCAAAAGACACATTTCTTCAGCCTTTGGGGAAGAAGAACGGAGCTATATGGAGATATTTTAAAACCCTATGCGGGGAAAGAGCAAGAGCTAAGGGAACTAGTAAAAGAATATATGACTAGTAAGGAGGAGTAGTGTGAAAATAAAAAGCAATTTTCACACCTAGAAGTTTGTGCCTGCGTAATCCTCGGCACAAACTAACTCAAAGGGAAGGCATGTACTGTTAGTGTGAATTATTGAAAAGCATAATTCACACCCAGAAGTTTGTGCCTGCGTAATCCTCGGCACAAACTAACTCAAAGGAAAGGAATGTACTGTTAGTATGAATGAAAAGCACTTTCACTCTAGATTTGTGCCGCTGGGAGCGGCGGAAGGGAGGATAATTTGAACTTAGCATATAACATCAATGGACTTCGTAATTTAGATGTTAGAACGGCAATTTTGAAACTAGGGAATGCAGGTTATAATGCAGTGGAGCTATCACTGCACCATAGACATATCCATCCATATTTTACAAGTGAAAATCAATTGCGAATGCTAAAAATATTATTAAAGGAGAATGGTATACGTCCAATTTGCCTTGCAACAGGAGCAGCAGACCTTTTGACAAATATAGTACACGAACCTTCTCTTATTACATTGGTGGCAGCGGGAAGAGATGCTAGAATTGCTCTTATTCGGGAGGCTGCTCATATGGCAGAGGAATTGGAAATACCTGTGGTGAACTTTTCCTCTGGTTACAAAAATCCATCACTTGCAGACACTGAAGCTGAGAAATATTTAATTGATAGTATATGGAAAATTGCCTTAGGATCAGGTAAAGTGACCTTTGCAATTGAGCCTGAACCGGGCATGTTTATTGAGACAACCAGTCAAGCCATCGCATTGATAAAGAAAGCAAAAGTTCCAAACTTAAAACTAAACACAGACCTTGGACATGTTGTGTGTTGTGAAGAAAATATTGAAGAAAGTCTAAAAAATGCATTGCCCTTTACGGTACATATGCACGTAGAGGACATCAAAGGAAGAAGTCACAGACATTTGATTCCTGGTAGGGGTGATATTCAATGGAATAGGGTAATTGGATGCCTCATGGGTGAAGAATATAAAGGCTATTTGAGCGTGGAATTATATGACTATGATAGTATTGCTGATGAAGCCATGAAAGAGAGTCGAGATTTCTTATTAAAAGTAGAAAAAGATTATATAGAAGAAAAGTAAGGAAGCTGCCTGATAGTAATAACCAGATTCTGCAAGAATGAAAGGTGAGGCAATGTATTTAGAAAAGGGTATATCAGCACAAGCAATTAAGAAGAAGCTGGAAGGTCATAGACAGAAGGATCATAAATATCTGGACGGCAAAATATTTAATTCAATTTGTACGGAACCGCTTATTGTAGCAAAAGATGCTTATCAGCAATTTTTAAGTACGAATCTTGGGGATAAGAGGATATACAGGGGTACAGCAGAAATTGAACGAGAGACAGTTACTATGCTTGGGGAAATATTCGGAAATAAAGATGCTCCGGGTAGTATTGTAAGTGGCGGGACGGAAGCAAATATTCTTGCTCTCTATGCAGCCAGACAAATTGCTGAAAAAAAAGGAAAAGAAAAGTTTGAGGTTATTGTACCAGAATCAGTACATTTCTCAATTATAAAGGCAGCAAAACTTTTGAATTTAAAATTAGTCTTTACAAAACTGGATTCATCATATCGTGCAGATCCAGAGGCCATGAAAGATAGTATTACGGATAATACCATAGCAATTGTTGTATCAGCTGGAACAAGTGAGTTAGGAATGATAGACCCTTATGATAAGGTGGAGAAAATTGCTAAAGAGAGAGAGCTATACTTTCATATTGATGCAGCTTCTGGGGGGTTTATCTTACCATTTCAAGAAGAACCTAGAAGGATACTGTTACAAAATGGTGTATCCTCCATAACAGTGGACCCGCACAAATATGGATTTTCTGTTATACCAAGCGGAGCAATTTTGTTCAAAGACAAAGAAATAATGGATCATATTCAGTTCCCTTCTTTTTTTGATGGTACACAAGCCCATAATACGGTTCTTGGAACTCGTTCCGGTGCAGGAGCGGCAGCAACTTACGCCGTGATGTCTTATATGGGGAGGTTTGGATATGGAAATTGCGTAAAAAAGATCTTAGAAATTACTCATCTCGGAGAACAGTATGTAGTAAAAAAAGGTCTGGTTCTATTTCAGAAGTCAGATTTAAATATTATTTCTATTTGCTCTAAAAATCCGGTGATAATTCAAGAAATATTAGAGGAACAAGGCTTCATCATATCGGTATGTAAAAAATACAATGTAATTCGTCTTGTTATTCATTTGCAGCATACTTATCCGGATGTTGTAAAGGTTATTGATTTGATTCAAGAATTGGAAAGTAGGGTGTGTGTATGAAAATGCTTTTTATTTCACCAAATAGAGAAACTGGGTTTCGGCCAGTGTTTCCTCTTGGGGCTAATATCGTAGCAGGTGCAGTAAGGGAAATGGGATTTGATACGAAACTTCTGGATTTGTGTTTTTCTAGCCAACCCTTGGAGGATGTAGAAAGTGAAATACTGCAATTTCAACCTGATTTTATCGGGATTTCCATTCGAAATCTTGATTTTCAGAGTTACTTAGAACCTGTCTTTCATCTTCCATTTATTAAGAGAGTTGTAGATAAGATAAAAGCAGTCAATAGTCGGTCTATTATCATTCTTGGAGGTTGTGGATTTACTTTGGCGCCAAAGGAAATTCTTAATTGTTTAGATGTACCATATGGGATTATTGGCCCCGGAGAAAGGGCATTGCCAATGTTGCTTCAGTGTATTGCAGAGGGTGATAAATTTGAGAAATGCGATAGTTTAGTTTGGAGGGATAAGCAGAAAATAATACATATTAATAATAAGAGAGATAGGGTAGATGATTTTTTTGATTTTACAGAGTCTCAACGCCAGGAACATTATGATAAACGATATTATCAAAGAGAATGGAGTACAAAGGCGTCACCTATTGATCAAATTGCGGATGGGGTGGAAGGAAAGCGTGGCTGTACAGAAAATTGTATTTACTGTACTAATTCGAATATAGCAGGGACAAAGATATTATTAAAGCCGCCAGCTCAAGTAGTAAATGAAATTGTAGATATTATTCACATGGGTCATGCCCAAAGATTTGAATTTACGGAAGGAGCTTTTAATCTGCCGGTTCATCATGCAATTGAAGTAATAAAGGAATTAAAGAAAAGGCAGATAAAATTCCCCTGGAATTGCATGTTTTCACCTGCTGGGTATGCAAAGGAGTTAGTAAGAGGGATGAAAGAAACTGGATGTGACCTGGTTGAAATGGGAATTGAGTCGGGAAGCGATACCATTTTAGCTAATTTGAACAAAGGGTTTCGCTTTGAGAAGGTCATAGAGGCACAGAAGGGTTTAATCTCAAATGGAATAAGGATTGAGCATTGCATTTTTGTTGGTTCCCCAGGAGAAACCGAAGATACCGTTAAAGAATCATTAGATCGGATTGATAGGCTTCTAAAAAGTGATAATGTACATTTGTTTATAAATTTTGGATATCGTATTTTTCCTGATACGGGACTGTTTAAGTTAGCAATAGAAAAGAATATGATTACAAAAGCAACGAATTTAGCATTTCCACATTATTATATTGAGCCTGAGATTTTAAATAACGAAAAGCTCCTAGACTATATTGAAGAATGGACAGTGAGCCATGATAATGCATACCTCTGGTGGGGTTTGCCAAGGATTCATTTAAAAGAAAGGGTTGCAGAGGTAACAATACAGCATAAACAAATGCAAGAGGTGTTCTTAGATTCTTTAGAGGTGGATAAATGAAAAAAATAGTATGCAGAAGACCAGAGTGTATTGAAATTGTAGATTGTGAGGTTCCAGAATTAAAGGATGATGAGGTACTTGTAAAAGTGCACAGGGTTAGTTTGTGTGGTTCGGATTATAAGTTTTTTGAAGGTACTTATAATGCTCCCCATTCATATCCTTTGGTTATCGGACATGAGTGGTCAGGGGAAGTTCTAGAGACTGGAAATAAGGAAGTTAATTTACAGGCCGGTGATAGAGTAACAGGCGAATGCTCTGTATGGTGTGGGGAATGCCAAAGTTGTATTAAGGATAAAAATATATGTGAGCATATTAGTAAATATGGTATTACGCGAGATGGTTTTGCAGCTCAGTTTCAGGTAATAAAAAACAAATATGTGCATAGGGCACCTGAACATGTAGATTACGATGTACTTGCATTAGCGGAGCCATTGTCGGTTGCAATGCATGGAATTCGTAAAATATCTCCAAGGATGAAATTAGTAGGGAATAGAGCAGTAATCATTGGTGGTGGGGCAATTGGGATGTGTATATATCTACTTTTGACAGAATACTTTCAGTTAAAAGAGGTAGTTATATTTGAGAAAGACAAAGAAAAAGCGGATTATCTCAAAAACACATTTCATGCAGAGGTTTGTTATGATATAGCAAATGACGACGAAGAAGACTATAGCAGACTATACCGGCAGGGGGGCTTTGACGTGGCATTTGAAGCAACAGGAACCAGCGAAGGAATTGAAATTGCCCTGAAGCTTTTAAAAATTCAAGGAGAACTTTGTCTGTATGGTTTGGGAAAAACATATGTTGCAGATATGAAAAGTGTTGTTTTAAAAGCTATACACGTAACGGGAACTATAGGTGGTTCTGAGGAATTTGAGACAATTGTTCAATTTATATCTGAAAAACAGGCTACCCTTAGAAAATTAATAACAAAGGAAATTTACTATACAGATATTGAAGAATTTTTTAGAAACTATAGGAGCAGTAATAATCTTGCATTGAAAAGCCAGATTTATTTCTGATAGGAGGAAAAATTGGAAATAGCTAAATCAGAGCAACTTTTAATTAAGCAATATGATTATATGATATATCATTCACCCTTTTATAAGAAGCGTCTCCAACATAATGAAATACCAAAAAGCATTAGTAAGATCAAGGATATAGAAAAATTACCATTTACAGAGAAGCAAGACCTTAGGGACCTCTATCCATTTGGTTTTCTGGCATCTAATATGGACAGAGTTATCCGGTATGGAGAAACAACAGGAACAACGGGGCAGCCGACTGCAGCTTATATGACTGAAAATGATTGGAAGCTAAATCTGATGTATACGCAAAAAAGCTACAGTACCATGTTTTCGAAAGAAGATATAGCTGTGATTAGCATACCTTATGAGCTCGCTTTCTCGGCAATGGATATTGACAGGGCTTTGTCGAATATTGGTGTTACAGTAGTTGCAACAGGTGCACTGAATCAGGTGTGTCCCTGGGAAAGAACAGTAAAGATTATGTTGGAGATTAAACCTACGATTTTAGTTTGTACTGCAACCAGAGCAATTCGTTTTTTTGATATGCTGGACGAAAGAAAGATTGCCATAGAGGATATTGGTTTAAAATACATTTTCTATGTTGGCGAGGCAGCATCTAGGGCTAAAGTAAGGAAAATAGAAAAACAATTGGGTGTTAAGCTGGTAACGGCATATGGTAGTACGGAGACTAATACATTATCACTTCCCTGCAGGTACGGTTTTCAACATTTAAATGAAGAACGATATTATTTCGAAGTACTTGACATAAAAACCGGTTTACCAGTAAAAGAAGGAGAAATGGGTGAACTAGTTGTTACATCGTTGCAAAATGAAGCTATGCCGTTATTAAGATATAAAACGGGCGATTTAGTCGTTGCAGACAGGTGTCAATGTGGTTCTGAAACCAAAATAATTTACCATAATGGAAGAATAGGGGATCTTATACATATCAATGGAGTGAGTAAAAGTAAAGTAGAGATGGAGGAATTAATCTTTACTTCTCATATCCAGGGCTTTTATTATAACTACTTTCAGGATGAAGATGGTACTCTTATTATTGAAATTGAGAGCGGACCTGACAATATTGGGGTAGAAAAACAATTAGAAGATACTATTCAGACAGTATTTGGTGTTACGCCCAAGGTTTATTTTGTAAAGAAAGCTTGTTTTACTAATAAAATTGATACTATTTTAAAACCGGGTAATGTCAATACCCTAAAAGGGGGAGTCAGATGAAGGTTAAGTTGGGAATTGTTGGTTATGGAAGAATGGGTCGTGCTTTAGCAGGAAGGCTTGTGGGCAAATTTGACCTTTATGCCTGTGATATACGAGAAGACCTAATATATGAGCAAGGTGTTAACAAAGTCGATACAAAAACCTTATTTAGTGTATGCAGATACATAGTCCTCTGTTTAAACAAAGTAGATATTCAGGAGGTTGTCCTGCAATATAAAAGTTACTGTAATAAAACAACCTATTTAATTAATGTTGCTACAGAATCCCATATAGACCAGCTTAATAATTTAGTAAGGGACTGTCCTTATATTCAACCAATAGGAGTAAAAATAATGGGCCAGTACATAGCAATTGAACATGGTATGCAGTCTGTTATTGTAACAGAGAGTAAAGATGAAAGACTGTTTCAGGTTGTATCAGATGTTTTTTCAACTATAGCACTTGTTATAAAATACAAAGAAGACATAGTAGGAAAACTAAATCATTGGATTACTAAGAAGGCTATAAGAATGTTGTGTTCGGTATATGAAGAATGTAAGAAGTTCGGGATAAAAAGTGAGGTATATGAATTAGCCGCAAAATCAATACTAATAGGCACAATCGAAGAATTTAAAATACCTTCAGGAAATGAATATATTGAAAAAATTATGAATGAGATACGGGGTGAGGAGTGTAATGAAGGATGAGATATACTATTTGAAAAGAGAAAAACAGCCAGTTAAATGGTATCAAATCTTATCAGATTTTTATGAGCCTTTACCACCTTTATTGTATGGAGAAGATGTAAAACTGACGAAGGAAGATCATGATAAAATTCGAGTGAAAGAACTGGCTAAACAGGATATTCAAGCCACCAAGTGGGTAAATATACCGCAAGAAGTATTGGAAAAATATGAAATGTGTGGGAGGCCGACTCCTTTAATGCGTGCATACTCTTTAGAAGAACATTTGGGCAATTATGTTAATATCTACATAAAACGAGAAGATCTACTTCCTACACATAGTTTTAAGTTAAATAGTGCCTTGGCACAGGTGTATTATGCAAAAAGAGAAGGGTTTTTGAAAATTGTATCCGAAACAGGTGCGGGACAATGGGGACTCGCATTGTCTTATGCTGCAAAATTATTCGGAATGAAAGCTGAGATATTCTGGGTTAAATCATCAAAGAGACAAAAGCCATACCGGGCTGATTGGTGCAACTTATTCGGAACAGAGCTTCACGAGTCTCCATCTAAGTTGACTGAAACTGGAAAGAACGAATTAAGGAAAGATGTAAATTGCCCTGGTTCTTTAGGAATAGCTATTGGAGAAGCAGTAGAATATACACAAAAACAGCGTGACTGTGCATACATCTCAGGGAGTAATCTGCCTCATGTTATTTTACATCAGACTGTTATTGGATTGGAGACGAAAGAGCAATTGAAGCAGATTGGTGTTATGCCAGATCTGTTCGTTGCCTGCTGCGGAGGCGGAAGCAATCTTGGTGGATTTATTGGGCCCTTCTTATTTGATGAAGAATATAAAAATGCCAATTTTATAGCAGCCGAATCCCATGCTGCACCAAGATTATCAAAAGGGGAATATCGTTATGATTATCCGGATCCTTTAGGTATATTGCCAAAAGTAAAAAGTTACACTCTTGGAAAAGACTATATGCCTCCTCTTACTCATGCAGGTGGTTTAAGACAGCATAATGGTTCTGCAATCATTGGATGGTTGAAAAATAAAGATATGCTCAGAGCAGAATCCTTCTCACAAGAGGAAGCACTGCAAGCAGGGAGGCTATATACAAGCTTGTATGGTACTATTCCTGCCCCGGAATCTTCTCATGCACTGGCAGCTGTTATTCGAAGAGCTTATGAAGCTAAGAAAAAGAATAAAAAAGAAACTATTGTCATGTGTTTATCAGGATGTGGTGTTTTAGATATGCAAGCATATCTTAAAGGAGGCAGGTAAAATGGAGTTTCTTCAGAATAATGATTTTGAAAAACTATTGGACCAGATAATAAACAAGATGAATCATGATTTGGATAGAACAGAGGAGGATGCATTATTAGAATTTGCTCCTTGGGAAAATTTATTAGACAAGCAGTATCTAAAAGGGATTCATCACTGGGCATATTACATTGGAGATTATAAAAAGGAAGAAACAATAATTGAGCTGTACCAGTATTTGAATAAAAAGGAAAACATAACGCAGCTATCCTATGGACCGTCCTATATTGCACCAAAATATTATGGAACTCCTGGCTGGTGGTTTAGTTTTTCCATCAATGGCAAGCAAGTTGAGTTATTTGCAATGAAACAATTTGGAAAATGGGTTAATTATGAAGAGGAAGAGAAGCAGCACCTTATGTCTCATTGCGCAATTGAGTTAAAAGGTAGGAGTTATTTTAACTACTGCATTAAGAGGTGGAGAAATATTCCTGGTATAAGTGTATTGATGATTAGCCAAGAGGATACCTTGGGGCATACCTATGCACATTTTTACAACAGAAAAACAAATAGAGTAGTAGAGTTAATCTATATAAAGACAGATAGAGGAAATAGTAAGAGAAAGTTTTTTCAACAGGCAATACAGCAAAAGGAAAAAGATAAACAAAACCTTGTGTCGGTAAGAAAAAGCTTTCAATTAAAAAGCGAGGAAAAGGAAAGCTGGCAAACAAAGCAGCTACAAAATGTTTATAAAAGATATCAAGGTAAACCAGGTTATAACCTGAGAATTGAGGACATCAATAAAGAAAGTATTAAAACAATTCCATTTATGACGCGACAGATGTTAATGGATGCATATCCGATGAATTTAGCAAGGAAAGATAAAAAGTGCTTGGTAAGATACGGAGAAAGCACTGGTACAACCAAAAATCCAATTAGTGCTTATTATACAAGGAATGACTGGCATTATAATAATATGGTTGTTGCAGGATTTTTAAGTGAAATAATAGATGAAAATGATACTGTAATGATAGTTGTACCATATTCACTTGCTATGGTAGCGCAAGATGTAGATCGTGCTATCGAAGCTTTAAATGCAACAGTTATAGCAGTTGGGACAATTGGTGAAGCATGTAATATTGAAAGAGTAATATCAATTTTAAGAGCAACACAAGTAACTTCACTGGTCTGTTCGCCAACAAGGGCACTTTATATTGCTTATGAAATTAAAAAGGCTGGATATGATATCAGAAAAGATTTTAATGTTACGAAGTTGTTCTGCGTAGGAGAAGGTTCATCTCCGGCAAAAACAGAAATACTAGAAAGAACTTGGGGCGCAAAGGTATACCCTATGTATGGAATGACCGAAACAAATACCCTTGGGATGCCATGTTCAGGTGGACAGCTGCATTTAGTGGAAAACAAAGCGTTTTTCGAGATTGTAGATGAGGCAGGAGATGATGTTGGCTTTGATAAAAGGGGGGAGCTTGTAGTCACAACCTATTTTGAAGGAATGCCTATGCTACGATATAAAACGGGTGATATCTGCACAATGAAGTCTAAAAGATGCAGCTGTGGCTTAGATATGCCTGTTATAGAACATCATGGAAGAAAAATAGATATGATTAAAACAAAAAAAGGGGTAATAGCGATTCTTGATATAGAGCAGATTATCTTAAAAGATGCAGAATGCATGTTTTACAGTCTTTCTATGTCAGAGGATGAATGCATGATAATTGGATTAGCCCTTCATGATCTTGAATCCATTCAGGACAAACTTAAGAAGGATATAGAAGAGAAATTGGATATTCGAGCCATGATTGTTAGCATAAGTGAAGAAGAAATAGCAGATAGGATTAAGAATATGGTAAAACCATGCCTTGCTGCAATTTATAGTAAGTATTGATGCTTATGATAATCTCAAATTTAAGGAAGTTGGATGTTATCTTGGCAACATTGCAAGGAAAATATACAGTAAGCCAGGCAGCAGATATACTAAATGTATCGGAAAGAAGAATTAAGCAACTTAAAAATAATATAAGACAAGAAGAGTATTGTGCAAATCATAATTTTCAAAGTGAAAAGGCAGTTATTATTTCAGAATGGATGAAGGTAAAAGAAAAGGACATTAGCTTTATGGAATTTCAAAAAATGTTGCTTGAGTATGGAAATATAAAAGTATCATATGCTTCACTTTATCGTATTTTACAAAATGAGAAAATTAGTAGTCCTTGTAAACATCAGAAAAAAGACACACTGGAGGCAGGAACCATATTCCAAGTGTTTTCAAAATCTTATCAATGGTTTGCTGATAAGAAACAACAATTTTTTTTATATGCATTTTTAGATGTTTCAGGGTGCATTACTGGTATTTACCTAGAGGATTGTGAGCAAATATCAGGATACATGAAAGTTATGAAGCAGACAATTTTAGAATTTGGTATTCCAGAGACTGTATGCTTTCAAAGAGGAAATAGTATTCCCAGTTCAGAGGATAGTCTGACAACCTATGGAAAAGAAGGGGTAAATTTAAAAGATATTTTAAAAAAAATGGGAGTATGCATACGTGAATTCTCATTTTGTAATGATAAGAAGTTAAATATGGTTTCACAGCGACTAAAAAAGGAAATTCCATTATGTTTTATGGAGGAGAAAATATCCAACCTTGTCAATGCCAATAAGTATTTAGAACAATATCGAAACAATTATAATTTGCCTTTTATAAAACAACTAAATTTTAATAATAGCTTGTTTGTTGAATTGACAGACAAGAAAGAAATTGATCATTGGTTTAGTTAATTCTAAAAAGAGAAATGGAGGATATAAAAATGAAAAACATATTATTTACATCGGAATCTGTTACAGGGGGACATCCAGATAAGATGTGTGATATAATTTCGGATGCTATACTGGATAGTTATTTAAGAGGAGATAAAGACAGTAGAGTGGCATGTGAAGTAGCCGTTACGACTGGGCTAGTAGTCGTAATGGGGGAAATTACATCGAAAGCATCAATTGATATCACGGAAGTTGTTCGTAAAACAATCAGGGAAATAGGTTATGAATCAAGTGAATGTGGATTTGATGCAGATACTTGTTCAGTTATACAAGCAATTGATAAGCAGTCAACTGATATTTCTTTAGGTGTTAATCGACAAGATAATACTGGAAAAGAAATTATTGGAGCGGGCGATCAGGGCCTTGTATTTGGCTATGCAAATTTACAAACAGAAGAGTACATGCCTTTACCAATTATATTGGCACACAAACTTGTGCAGCAACTGGAAAGAGTAAGAAGAGATGGTACTATTTCTTATCTTTATCCAGATGGTAAATCGCAGGTTACCATAGAGTATGATGATAATAGAAAAGCAGTTCGAATTAATACGGTTGTAATTTCAGCTCAACATCATGAGAAAGTTAAGCAGGATCAAATATTTGAGGATATAAAGAGGCATGTAATTACTCCTGTGCTACCATCAGAGTTAGTAGATGATAGGATTAGAATTCTGGTAAATCCAACAGGACGATTTGTAGTTGGAGGACCTCATGGCGACACTGGATTAACAGGAAGAAAGATTATTGTAGACACATATGGAGGATATGGTCGTCATGGGGGAGGAGCTTTTTCAGGTAAGGATTATACGAAGGTAGATCGTTCTGCATCATATGCAGCACGTTATCTTGCCAAAAACATTGTAGCATCTGACTTGGCAGGGGAATGTGAAATTCAGCTTTCATATGCCATTGGAGTAGCTGCACCAATCTCTATCAATGTGAATACATATGGAACTGGAAAAGTCTCAGACAGAGAAATTGAAGAGGTCATCTTAAAAAACTTTGACTTGTCACCTAGTGGAATTATTGATAAATTTAATCTAAAGAGACCAATTTATAAAAAGACAGCAGCTTATGGTCATTTTGGAAGAAGTGATGTACAATTTCCTTGGGAAGAAATTGATTGTGTAAATTTATTTAGAAAGTTACGGGAATAATTAATATACTACAAATTATATCTTCCTCTATGAAAAAATATTAAAAAAAATTAAAAAGAGTATTGACCTTCCCCTTTAGGGGAGGGTATAGAATAATGAAGAGAGGAAGATTAAGATGTACAAAATAGGTGAATTTTCTAAGATAACAATGATATCTGTAAAGGCTTTACGGTACTATGATGAGAAGGGGCTTCTTGTGCCATCCGATAGGAGTGATAATCAATATCGAATGTATAACGAAAGGGATTATGAATTAGCACTATTGATCAAAAAGCTTAAAAAGTGTGGATTTACAATTGCAGAAATTAAAGAAGCCTTGGAACATTGTGATGACAAATTAGAGCTAAATTATATTTTGCATGAGAAAAAAGCTTTTATTACAGAGAATATAAAAAAGGAAATGGAACTTATTAATGTCATCGAGAAAATGCTTCTTCCTAGAAAACAGGAGGTTAAAATTATGGAGTATGTATTTGAAACGAAAAATTTTGAAGCTGTAAAAGTAGTGTCAGTCCGTTATAAAGGTCAATACAGCGATATGGGAAAATATATCGGAAGCCTTTATAAAGCAGTACAAGGTAAAGCTAATGGTGAACCATTTAGCTGCTATTATGATGAAGGTTATCAAGAAAATGCAGAGATTGAATTATGTATACCCTTCAGTGGCACTATTACAAGTAGTGAAGTAACAGTTAAACAGTTACCGGCGATTAAAGCATTATGTACTAGGCATGTTGGAAGCTATGATACTCTTAATGAGGCATATAAAGCGATTATTGATCATGCTAAAGCTAAAGGGTTAGAGTTAAAAGTACCTTCAAGAGAAATATATATAAAAGGTCCTGGCATGATTTTTAAGGGAAATGCTGATAAATATATCACAGATATAGTGATCCCCATAGCATAGAAAAGGTATGCGCTGTAAAATCAATCAGTCTTTCATATCAGGTGCTGACCTGGGCTATTAAAAAGTTTGTGTAAACCTTCAAACTGATGTAAAATAAAATTACTCAGTATGGAGGTTTATTTATATGGCTAAAAGAAAAAAGGATGAATTCGTGAATAAAAGCCTTGGGAAATCCCAGGGCCTTTATTTATGAATTAGTTGTACAGCCTCTATCTTTTGAGATTTTTCTCATGTGGATAAACAGAGATAATGATTAAGGAACCTATTATAATGCAAT
The DNA here is from genome assembly GCA_023443625.1 of Bacillota bacterium. Next base: position 38,166 of record JAEZTQ010000017.1, read on the forward strand.
TGAGAAATAGAAGCAGTTTGGGAGTTTTAAAATATATATTGGACAATTGTAATAAAAAATAAAGTAAAAGGTCGCAAATTATGAACAATTTAATTAAACGTTTAAATTCTTATTTAAGTTTTTGTGGGAATCGTTAGTGTTATGGGCTATAATAAGAATATGAATTAGGAATGTTCAACATAACGGGGGATCAATCCTAATACTTAACAATAATATTAATACTAGGAGGGAAATTATGAAGAAAAGATTATTATCACTAATTCTGTGCTTTTGTATGGTGGCATCAATACTTATGGGATGCGGTAGTAGCAAAGACACAACAAAAGGCACAAATGACACAACAGCTAACAAGGATGGACTTAAAATTGCATTTGTTCCCAAGGTAATGGGACAGGCATGGTGGGATCATGTTCAGAAGAATGTGGAGGAATGGTCCAAAGAAAATAATATTGAAGTAATTTATAAAGGACCTACTGAGATTGATGCTGCAGCTCAGGTACAAATTATGACAGACCTTGTTAACCAGGGTATTGATGTTCTTTGCTTTTCACCCAACGATCCAGCTGCAACCGAAGCTATCTGTAAGGAAGCCTTGGATAAGGGCATTATTGTTATTTCAACCGAAGCTTCTGGTATGAAGAATGTTACATATGATGTGGAAGCCTTTGATGAAACAGGCCTTGGTGCATTCTTAATGGATCAATTAGCTGTACAGATGGGTGAAGAAGGACAGTATATCACCATGGTAGGTTCTATGACCATGGAGTCTCAAAACAATTGGGCAGATGCAGGTGTGAAACGTCAGGAAGAAGCTTATCCAAAGATGGAACTTGTTCCAGATGCAAGAGTATCGGATGATTCTGATGCTGAGAAAGCATATGAGTTAACAAAACAGTTGATTCAGAAATATCCTGACTTAAAGGGTATTTTAGGAACCGGGTCTTTTGATGCTCCTGGTTGTGCACGTGCAATTAAAGAACTTGGTTTAACTGGTAAAGTATTTGCGATTTCTGTTGCAATGCCTCTTGAAGTAAAGGATTATTTATTAGATGGAACCTTAGGCTCCGTAGCTCTTTGGGATGCAGGTATTACAGCAAAAGTTATGCTGAACTTAGCTGTCAAGTTACATAATGGTGAAACAATTGCTGATGGTGCAGACCTGGGAGAGGAAGGATATAATTCTGTAAAGATCCAGGATAAGGTTATTGTTGGTCAGGGTCAAATCGCTATTACTACTGAAAATGTTGATGATTTTGGTTTCTAAGAGATTTTGATTTCTAGCTAAGATGTGATTCAATAAGATTTTGGTGCAATGATAATACGAGGCAGAGGAGCTGTTTTCTCTGCCTCGAAAATTGAAAAATGTAAAGGAGGTTACACCTCTATGTCAGAATACTTACTTGAAATGAAAAAAATATGTAAAGCCTTTGCAGGTGTTCATGCTTTGGAGCATGTGGACTTTAAAGTCAGACCTGGTAAGGTAATGTGTTTAGCAGGGGAGAATGGATGTGGAAAGTCCACCCTTGTAAAAATAATCTCTGGTGTATATACCAAAGATGAAGGAGAAGTGTTTTTTGAGGGAAAACCCATAGAAAAAATCACGCCCGCAGAAGCAACTAAGTTAGGCATACAGGTTATATATCAAGATCTCTCCATCTTTCCTAATTTGACAGTTATGGAGAATTTGGCGATTAACTCTGAAATTACTGCCGGAAAAAAGCTTGTTAACAGAAAACGATGGGAAGCGACAGCAAAGGAAGCTTTATCTAAAATCGGCTATAGTATAGATTTACATGCAAAAATGGGTGAATTGAGTGTTGCGGACAAGCAGCTGGTAGCTATTTGTCGTGCCCTGCTATTTAATGCTAAGTTAATAATTATGGATGAGCCAACAACAGCACTTACCAAGAAAGAAGTTGAAGCATTGTTCAAAACAGTGTGCCAGCTTAGAGACAGTGGTATTGCCATTATGTTTATCAGCCATAAAACGGAAGAAATCTTTGAAATTTCAGATGATGTATGTATAATGCGAAATGGTAAAAATGTATATGCTGGTCCTACTGCGGAGCTGACACAAAAGGATTTTACATATTATATGACGGGTCGTGAATTAACAGATGATCATTTCATACCCAAAAATATAAGTAAAGAACCGGTACTCAAGGTTGATAACCTTTCATTAAAAAATAAATTTAATAATGTTTCCTTTGAATTACGTAAAGGAGAAATCCTTGGTATTACCGGACTTCTCGGTTCCGGAAGAACGGAGCTGGCTCTTAGTCTTTTCGGTCTGGAGCATCCCCAGGAAGGCACTATCACTCTGAATGGAAAACAGGTTAAGATTACGTCTCCAATTATGGCACAAAAATTAAAAATAGGATATGTGCCCGAGGATCGTTTAACAGAGGGACTTTGCCTGCAGCAATCCATTGCAGACAATATCACCTTATCCTCTTTAAAGCGTTTAGCAAGTTCCCTAGGGTTATTGAAGCAACAGGAGATTGTTAATGATGCAAATATTTGGAAGGATAAGTTTTCTATTGCAACAAATGATGTCAATAAGTTTGCGGCTACTTTATCAGGAGGAAATCAACAAAAAATAGTATTGTCCAAGTGGTTAAGTAATGATTTGGATGTGTTGATTTTGAATGGTCCTACCGTAGGTGTAGATGTTGGAGCAAAGCAAGATATCCATGCGCTGGTTCATGACCTTGCCAATGAAGGCCTGGCGGTAATTATCATTTCTGATGATCTATCTGAGGTGGTTGTAAACTGTAACCGTGTTGTGGTTATGAAAGATGGTGAAATCGTTGGTGAAATGACCGGCGATACAATTTCCGAAGAAAATATTCTTGATATTATTCGCTAAAGGGGTCAGAGTGAAAGAAAAAACACTTTCACTCAGAAAGAAAAACACTTTCACTCAGAAAGAAAACACTTTCACTGAGAAAGTTCCCGCAAAGCGGCTTTTTTCATCACATTTTGTGATGGTGCGAAGCACCATAATGGAGGTTTATATGAATAATGCTAAGATAAAGCGAATGACCAAACAAACAGAATTTTGGATTTTTATGGTTCTGGTTATTTTATGTATTACAATTCAACTCGTTTCCGGCGGGCAGCTGTTTGAACCTAGCACTGTCGTGACAATTTTACGTTCCATGGTTGTAAACGGTATGTTTGCTATGGTTTGCCTGGTTGTTATGGTATCAGGTGGCTTTGACCTTTCCTTTCCCGCAGTTGCTGCGTTAGCCTATTCCCTTGCAACTACAATATGTGTCAATATGGGGTGGGGTAAAACCAACGCTTGGGCAGGATTTCTTATCGCTATGTTAATTGGTGCCGTTCTCGGTGCCCTAAATGGTTGGATTATATCTAATTTTAAGCTTAATACCATGATTGTTACTTTGGCAACACAAACCTTATTTACAGGAATATCCATGGGACTATTTCAGTTGAAAGAGATCACCTCTACATTACCCCTTGGTTTTCGTTCCTTAGGTGAATCTTATTTGTTCGAGGTAACAAATTCAGCAGGGCTTCGATCTACTATGACCACTATGTTTATACCATTTGTTGTTCTATGTATTATAACATCCTTTGTACTAAATAAGACAATGTTTGGACGTGCACTTTATGCCATCGGAGGAAATGAAGTTTCTGCCGAGCGTGCTGGATATAATGTGAAAAGAACGAAGTTCATCCTTTATATTGCAGTAGGAGCAACTGCCGCATTGGTTGGTATGATACGAGTATGCATGGCTCGTCAGTCAATTCCAAAGGCACTGGTTGGTAATGAAATGACTATCATTCCAGCGGTTATTCTGGGTGGTGCCAGTATATTCGGCGGCGAGGGAACAGTATTTGGAACAATTTGTGCAGTTGGAATCATTACAGTGGTTTCCAACAGTATGTTGCTCATCGGAATTGATACATATTGGCAGGATTTCTTTAATGGTCTTATAATTTTAATTGGTGTTACTGTTTCTGCTGTTCAAGCAAAGCGTCGTAATAAATAAAGGAGGAGGGGATACAAATGCTAGCAAAATTAAAAGAATATTCAGCGAAAAATCGATATTTTGTCATGCTTTTTGGCTTAATGGTATTGGTGTTATTGTTTTTTACTATTACTAAGGGTGAAACCCTCTGGACCTTAGGAGCCTGGAAAGGTATCTTTATGCAATTTCCGGAATATGGGGTTATGACTTTAGGTGTTATGTTCTGTTTCATTATTGGCTGTATTGATATGTCCTTTGTTGCTTTAGGCGACTTTGCATGTATTATTGCTGTTAGATATATGGCAGCTAATGTTACGGAGGATATGAGTAATGGTCAAATTGGGATTGTAATATTAAAAGCACTTCTCATTGTGGGAGTTATCGCTGTGGTGGGAGGAATTATCAACGGTGCCTTAATCGCCTATCTTAATATTCCACCAGTTATGGCAACCATTGCAATGTCTCTAGTTTGGTTGGGATTATCCACTGCTATCACTAAAGGATATGCAGTAACTGGCGTTCCAGAATTATATACAGAAATTGGTCATACGATGCTTTTTGGCTTTATACCTGTACCACTGTTGATCTTTCTTGTAGTATTTTTATTTTCTATGTTTTTGTTGAAATACACCACCTATGGAAAGAAATTGTACATGACAGGAACGAATCTAAAAGCTGCAAAATTCTCTGCTATTAATACCAAGGGAATGATTATAGGTACCTTTATCCTTTGTGAAGTGATTTGTGCTTTGGGATGTTTGATCATGGTATCAACAATGAATTCTGCAAAGGCTGATTACGGTACATCCTATGTCATGCGTATTATCTTAATTCTAGTACTAGCTGGTGTTTTACCTGATGGAGGTCTAGGAAAGATTTTCAACGTATTACTTTCCATTGTAGCAATTCAGATTATTGCTTCCGGTGTTAATATGTTTTCACAGCTGAATTCCTATTACGCAAGCTTAATATGGGGCGGATTGTTAATTATCGTATTAATATTAAGTACAAAAATGAACGGAGGCAGCTGGAAGCTATTTAACCTAAGAAAAGGTAGTATAAAGAATAAGTCCTAATTTCCTATTGAATAAAAAAGGAGCCGTTAGGTAACGGCCCCATATGGTTGTTGTCAGTATTTAGTTAAAAAAATTGATTGATAATGTTTATCTGACATTTTTCCAATGCCTTTGGAATGGTTAATTCTCCACTACGAATTTGATGAAAAGCCATTCGAAGATTAGCTTCAAAGTCAGCAGGAACGATTAATTTGTTTTTTCCATGCAGAGGATATACTCGATTGCGACAATGGGATAATCCCTCTTCAGTCAGTTCCAGCCAGGGATAAAGGGATAACAGCTCATGATGAGTATGAGGATAAATGAGGGTAGATTGTCCGCAAAGAATCGTCTGATAATAACTGTTTTGTCTTTGGCACAACCACTGAAATAATTGTTTTACAGCATCAGGTTCCTTTATCTTTTTGGAGACACAGAAATGCCATCCTACATTGGCAGGAGCATTTCCTGGCAACATGCTATATCCGATTTTTGATAAAAATTCTGGATGGAGGCTATTTTGAATTTCGGAGGCATATTCCGTGAATGAAATTGCCATGGCAATTTCACCTGCCCCAATCTGAGCAAAGGTGGTTTCTTTGGAATTCACTAAGGGCGGTGTATAATTCACAGTTTCTAACATGTTTTTAAAGGCATTAATATTTTGAGGGTTACATAATTCCAGCTGATTACGATTATTAATAAATCCCCCGTCAAAGCTCCATATACGGATTAACAGCTCTAGCATAAAATCTTCCGGTAGATTGGATGAAATGGAAGTACCATACTTTGTTGGTGAATCTGGATTATATTTTTGGGTAAAGAAACGGGCAATATGATTGAATTCTGTCCATGTTTTCGGAGGCCGAAGAGAGATTTGGTGTTCCTCCTTGTATTGACGCTGTAACCAAGGATCTTCAAATAAGTCCTTTCGGTAAAAAAGGAATTGTGTTCCGCCGATAACAGGAAATCCGTAATATTTATTCTTGATTTTCGCATTGTCTAAATTTTTCGGAAAAATGGTGGTGACGATTTCAGGGATAGTACTCAACATCTGGGTAATATCCATAAACACATCCTTATTGGTAAAATAAGGCATCCAGGAGACATCTGACAAATACAGGTCATATTTTGGTTCATCTAAATTTGCGTCTTCTTCAATTAACAAAAAGAGTTCGCGAAGGGAGAAAAAGTCAATTTCTAGCTTGATGTTATTAGTGGCAAGTAATTGATTGCTTACGGCGAAAATAGCCCGAATGGTAGGCAAGTCCGTACTAGCAATATGTATTGTATTTGGGCTTTTAACATGGGTTACGGGTATGAACTTTGGCTCAGGAATTGATAGAGGAGTACCCAGTACATTGTCTTTATACAGTTTAAATTTTCTGTCGTAAAGCTGAGGAGATTCATTTTCCTCCATAAGGATACGAAAACTATCTTCTCCCAGTGTATAAGCAGTTGCTGCCGTATGAAGTACATCCTGATGATATCCAGATGCATTCCAACGCTCTTCAGAAAGAGTAATCAGGCAGACGTTGTCCTTTGGTTTAATGCTGTGAACATTACAAGCCTCTATAACCCCATCCATAATTGTCTGAGAGGAGGTTATGATTGCCTGAGGCAGCCTAGTGGATAAAAAGGGCAAGGTTACTTTAAAGGCGCCTTCTTTTGACATATCAGTAGAAAGTACATTATCACTATAATAGGATACACCAGCGTAATCATGGGCTTCAAGATAGCCATTGACACATTCACTTTCGGAAAAAAAATCTTCCGGTCCAGTGACCAGGGCAATATCTGTATAGCCCTTCTGAAGCAGGCTTTTTGTTAAATAATAAATGGTATTGTAATTATCAAAGCCCAAAAAGTTCGCAGAGATTTTTTGTGGGAGCCGCATAATAAATACATTGCTGATGTTATATTTATATAAGGTGTTTTTGAAAAAGGTAGAGTTATTTGCCTGGCAGGTCATCAAGATAATTCCAGAATAGTTTTTGCTAATGAATTTATTGATAATATCCTGCTCGTTCCGTGGGTTGTTATAGCTGCAAGAAATATTGACGGTATAATTCTTTTTTTCGGCCTGGGCTATAATGCCTTTCAAAATTTCCGTAATTGTGGAATCATCAAGGTTTGGTAATATGACACCGATTTCGTCGGATGATCTATTCTTTAGACTACGGGCTGCAAAATTTGGGATATAGTTCAACGCAGCGATGGCCTCATTCACTTTCAATCGTGTCTCAGGCTTGATGTTATTTTTCCCATTAATACAATAAGAAACGGTAGCAATGGATACGCCTGCTTTTTTGGCAACATCCTGTAGTGTAACCATGGTAAATCCCCCTTTCTATTCATAAGATTGTCACATTGCTAGAGAAAAGTCAATCTAAAATGAAACGATTAAATAGATAAAGTTTTTATGAGATTTACCAGAGTATCATAACATGTTGATTAGGATAATTCTGGTCTATAATAAATATTTTCATATATGTAGTGATTGTTATAAACGAAAGGAGATAGAGTATGAATAGTAGAGAACGTTTTTTAGCTACAGTAAACCGTGAAAAGGTAGATCGCCCAACCGCTTGGTTAGGTATGCCGGATATTAAGGCGCAGCCAGCCTTATTTGATTATTATGGAGTAAAGGATCTTCATGAATTAAAGCTTGCCATTGGAGATGATTTCTATGCCATTGATATTCCTTATCAATCCCCCACAGCAAATGCCATCTATGCAGCTTTTGATTGGTACATGGATGGTAATGTAGATAGTGAGGAGCGCACGCTTACAGCGGATGGATGCTTTAAAGAGGCAGAAGAAATCGAAGACATAGATTTTTTTGAATGGCCGGATCCGGCAAAATACATAGACGTAGAAGAATGTAAGAGAAGAGTTGATATGGCACCAAAGGATAAGGTTCGTATGGCTATGTGCTGGTCTGCTCATTTTCAGGATACCTGTGCATCCTTTGGAATGGAAACGGCATTGATGAATATGTTAGCAAATCCCGAAATCTATGAAGCAGTAGATAATAAAGTAGTGGACTTTTACTTAAAAGCCAATGAAATTTTTTATGAGGCGACCAAAGGAAAACTGGATGCTGTATTAATCGGTAATGATGTGGGTAGCCAGAGAGGTCTAATACTTTCACCTGAGTGCGTACGTAATTTTGTAATCCCGGGCTGTAAGAAGTTAGTGGACCAGGCCCATTCCTATGGTCTGAAGGTAATATATCATTCCTGCGGCTCCATAGTAGAGGTTATTCCGGATCTGATTGAAGCTGGTGTGGATATAATTCATCCTATACAAGCTTTGGCAGCAGGAATGGATCCACAGAATTTAAAAGAAAAATTCCATGATAAAGTTTCCTTCTGTGGTGGAGTAGATACTCAGGATTTATTGGTACACGGTACACCGGATATGGTAAAGGCAAAGGTTAAGGAATTACGTACTATATTTCCTACAGGACTTATCATATCTCCCAGTCATGAAGCAATTATGAAGGATGTACCTCCGGCTAATATCCATGCTTTATTTGAAGAAGCACAGAAAATATACTAAAGAGTATAGGATAGGAGAAGAAGATGGCAGTTTTAAGATTTGGAGAAAAGATAAAAGTAAAGGATCTAAAGGCCTATAAAGAATGGCATGCTAACCCCATGCCAGGGGTTAATGAGATGATAAAAGAATGCCATTTAAGAAACTATTCCATCTTTAGTAGAGGCGAGGATCTTTTTGCCTATTATGAATATGATGGAGAGGATTTTGAGGCAGATATGGCTAAAATGGCAGCGGACCCCAATACACAAGCTTGGTGGGATGTGGTAAAGCCCTTGATGCAGCCTTTAGATGATCGTTTAGAAGGCGAATTCTGGTCTGGCATGGAAGAGATTTATCATCTGGATTAGGTCTTGTTACTTATTGAAGTAAAACAGTTGACATATTTGATTTGAAATAGCCATCGGTGTTGTGGGGAACATACCGATGGCTAATTTCATATTACTTTCATAGTAGCTTCGTCTCTCTTAAATTAAAGTTATTAAATCCTTTGCCATAAGTGTTTATCCCCATGTCTTCTCCACGGGTTGTATTTAATGTTTTACTTTTAAGCTGTTATTTATGCTATTCTATGCTACAATATGAAAGGTAAATATTTGGTAAAATGAGCATTGTATTGGAGTATAGTATCTGATAGACCTGAAAGTATTCTATCCAAATATTTTAAAGAAAATTTAGAGAAATACCTGTTACATTATTCTCAAAAGGCAATGGTTCATGCATTGCAAATGAAAGGATACCTATGAGATTATTGCTAATCGAGGATGATAAAGAGTTATGTGAAGCAATCGCTGTTCATTTAAAGCAAGAAGGCTATGAATTAGATATCTGTAATGATGGCAATGATGTCTTTTATTATCTATCTAACTATAACCATGATGTAATTATGCTTGACCGTATGCTGCCGGGTGTGGATGGACTTACAATTCTTGATAAGCTGCGTAGGAAAGGAATAACCATACCGGTTATCATGATTACGGCTATGAATGGAATTAATGATAGAATAGACGGATTGGATACAGGAGCGGATGATTACCTGGTTAAGCCCTTTGTCGTAGAGGAATTACAGGCAAGAATCAGGGCTTTGCTTCGCAGACCAAGGAAGATGGGAAATTTTGATGTGCTGCAATACGGAGATATAACCTTGGACATTAACACCTATGCACTACAGTGTAAGGACGAAAAGGTTTCCTTGTCAAAAAGAGAAGGAGCCTTATTGGAGTTTTTTCTCTTAAACAAAGGACAGATTTTAGCCAGAGACCAGATACTTAGCCGGGTTTGGGGGATGGACTGCTTTGTAGAGGATGGCAATATTGATAACTACATATTCCTGCTGAGGCGAAGATTAAAAGCAATCAATACCGGTGTTCGGATTAAGACGGTACATGGTATCGGATATCAATTGGAGTATAAGAAGAATGATTAATAAATTAAGAAAAAGACTCATTATTTTATATACCTGCTCTACCGGGATCATTCTAACGGCAGTACTGGTGTTAGCACTGGCGGTTACAAATCAGCAGATTAATAGAAATAAAAAGGAAGCTTTCCAGAATAATTTTATAACCATCACCCAATATGTACTTATGAATAATGAAGTCAGCCATTTATGGCTGGCTGAGATGGAGACTAAGAATCAACTTATTATCCATATTGAAGATTGCGGGCAGGCCTTATGGTATAAGGGCTCTTGGCAGACAGTGACGGAACGGGATGTATTAATCAGGAAAATGAAAGAATTAGCACTAACAGGTAATATCAATACGGATATCCGTCCCATTACTGTCAATAAGCTTCAAAGTGAAATACTTGAGTTATCAGGGGATAATAAGGACAAATATTTTGGACAAGTCTTTATGGTGACGACGAAGACAGGCTATCGCAGTGTCATATTACTTCAGTATATTTCAAATAGCTTTGCAGAAACCATAGGTCAAAGAATATTTATCATATTATTATATCTGGTTGGATTAATATCTTTATTCTTTGTCAGTCGATGGATTGTTGGAAAATCTTTAAAACCTGTTGAGGAAGGCAGAAGACGCCAGACAGAATTCATTGCCTCTGCATCCCATGAGCTTAAGTCTCCCTTAGCTGTAATAAGGGCCAATGCCTCTGCTTTAATTATAGAACCTGAGAGAGCAGAGCATTTTACAAAGGGTATTGATAAAGAATGTATGCGTTTATCAGCATTGATTGAGGATTTACTATTACTAGCCTCAGCAGATGCAAAACACTGGCATATGAAAACAGAATTAGTTGATATGGATATGGTATTGATTGAAACCTACGATGTTTTTCAACCCTTTTGTAAAAAGCATCAGAAAGATTTGATATTAGATCTGCAGGAAGAGCTATTACCCAAGATCGAAGGAGATTCCTTGCGTCTTAAGCAGATATTATCAATACTCCTTGACAATGCGGTATCCTATTCCAAAGAAAATGATACTATTTTCCTTCGGGCATATTTGAAGAAAAATCAACTGTTCCTAGAGATTGAGGATCATGGTATTGGGATTAATGATACAATGAAAGAGGAAGTCTTTGAAAGATTTTATAAGGGAGATAAATCAAGGGAGGATAAGAACCATTTCGGGTTGGGACTTAGTATCGCCAAGGAGCTGACAGAGCTTCATGGAGGAAGAATTAGGATTAAGGATACCGAGGGTACAGGTGTAACCTTCATTGTTAGCCTTCCAATTCATAAAGGGAATAATTAAAAGCCGGACAGTCAGAGTGAATTGACCCCTATATGTTAGACCTGAAAAATCTAACTTATAGGAGGTCACATCAGAGTATATCTGCATTGTTTGGCTTTTATATTTTGTTTATGATGTAAAAAGCCATTATAGAAATATCATGAATATAATAAAAACCATCTTCATGGATTATTGCAGTTGTGGGATTTAATACTTTAAATTTTTTACATCTTAAAGATTTTTTAGAGAATTCCTTGCTATAGTATTTTTAAAGCTTAAGTGGCTCAGAAAGTATAAACCAAAATGACAATAAGAATTGGGAGGATTTTATAATGAAGAGAGTAATGACAGCCCTTCTACTAATTTTACTGTTGGTCTTTACAGCTTTGCAGGGATGTAATACAAAGTCTGAGGGAAGTAAAAAGCAGGAAGATGAACATAAAGATAAAGGTGATATTGTTGAACAGACAAAGGGTGGCATAGATACAACTCCCACCATGGGGAGATTTATGGAGCAAAAGGTTGACTTCCCGGAATTTGAGAAAGATGAGAGTGTAATTAAAATATTGCAGAATTCAGATAATCAAATAGAGTTATATACCAAGGTAAAGGGAGCATATTTTTGCTACCTCTTGCAGGAAGATATGTCCTGGGAGAGAAGTCAACCCGGTTGGCTTAATGATGGTAAGCTAAGTAGTGGTGATATTGTATTTAACACAATGTGCCTTGGAGAGGATGGAAGCTATTACCTTAGCTATAGTGATTACAATGAGGAAGGAAAGTGCCACATTATTAAATCTGATGAAGGAGGTAAGGAATCACTGGAGGTGGAGCTGCCCTATTTATCAGAAAAACAGCCCTTAGGAGATGTGAAGGCATACCCAACCATTTGTAGTCTGAAAGTCTTGGAAAACGGTAATTTAGCTCTCTTTGATTTACAGGTAAGCAATTCCTTATTCATTTTCTCACCTCAGGGGGAAAAATTAGATGAGTTATTAATCTCTGGGCAAGAATATACAGCATCATTTATAGCATCAAAAAATGATATTATTACAGCAGCAGCGGATAATAAGGGGATTATTTTTTATGATACCGTTAATAAGGGGATTAGGAAAACCATTGAGTATGATGTAAAGCAAAGTGATCATGGCCTTGTTTATATGAGTTATGCGGTTAAAAAAGATGGAACGACAATCATGGGTAACTCTGATGGAATTCATCGTCTGATGAAGGATGGGACCTTATGGGAGACTACGGTGGACGGGGATTTGAATTCCATGAGTATGCCTACACTATACTTTGATGAATTATTTGTGATAGAGGGGGAAGAAGAGGAGTATTATGCATCTTATATGGTTTCTCAGGGCGGATATCAGCTGATGCATTATGTATTTGATAAAAATATCTCCTCAGTACCGGCAACAGTGTTGACCGTATATTCTCTTCTTGAAAATAATAATATAAGACAGGCAATCTCCTTATTCCAGGCCAATAATACTGATGTAAAGGTGAATTATGTAGTAGCCATGGGAGAGGAAGGTGGTACAGTATCAGATTATATCCGTGCATTGAATACGGAGCTGCTAAATGGAAGCGGAGCGGATATTCTCCTACTGGATGGACTACCGGTGGATTCTTACCTGGAAAAGGGTGTACTGGCTGATCTATCTGATATTATAGAGCCCATGGAGGCTTCCGGTGAGTTATTGAACAATATTTCCGGCAGTTTTCGTAGAGACGGGAAGATATTTTATATGCCAATGAGAATTGGATTACCTATTAGTGTGGGAGATAGTGAAGCTATGACAGCCATTAAGAGTCTTAATGGCATAGTAGGCTATATTAATCAGAATAAGGGAAAACCCTTTACCTTGTCTATAACCTACCAGGAGCTTTTACAAGATAGCCTAGCCCTGTATTCGGGAGATTTATATAATAACAATGAAATGTCCGGGGATCAATTAAAAGCCTTTCTTAACAACGTGAAGACAATTGCAGATAATATTAATGCAACAGAATATTCTGAGGACAAGGTGGCAGAGATTAAAGAGGTACAAGGCTTCATAAAGAACAGCTCCTTATTCCAGGCTAACATAATGAGAACATTAAATAATAAGGTTTCTCTTGTGACAAATCAAATCAATAGTATTTATAGTATCCTTGTACCCATAGCAATCGCCAAAGAGATTAATGCCGATTATACTGCCATTAATCAGATGTTTTTGCCCAATGGTCTAGTTGGTTTAAAAAGTGCAAGTAAGGAGAAGGACATGGCGAAGGAGTTTATTCGTTTCCTCTTCTCCAAGGAAGTCCAGGATGCAAATCTTAATGATGGTTTTCCAGTTAATATGAAATCCCTGGAACAATGGATTGCACATGAGGATGAATCTTACTTTGCATTTGGTGATGAGAATGGGATAATATCTGCCACCTGGCCTCATAAGGAGGAGAGACAGAGAATCCAAAAGATAATTCAGGAGGTAAATAACCCAATTTTAATTCATCAGGTGATATATAATATTATTCTTGAGGAAGCAATACCCTTCTTAAGGGGAGATATAGATGCAGATCAGGCTGCAGCTGCGGCACTTTCTAAGATAAATACTTATCTGGCAGAGTAGAACTATGAAAAAGAAATTATATGTTTTAAAACCCGGTGGTAAAACCAGCACAAAGTTAGTAAGAAAGGAAGCAAGAAAGGCCTGGCTTTTCTTGCTCCCCAGCCTGCTGGGGATAATTCTCTTTGTGTTGTTGCCTTTTGCTGATGTAATCAGACGCTCCTTCTGTGAAGCCATGAGTAGCAAGTTTGTTGGACTTGATAATTTTCAGACAGTACTTGGGAACAGTGCTTTTACACTGGCAGTAAAAAATACAATTAAATTTATTGGAATCTGTATTCCCTTGCTTCTGCTCCTATCACTCATCCTAGCTATGCTCTTATACCATCAGAGAAAACAAGAAAAGTTTTTTAAAACTTCTTTTTTACTACCGATGGCAATTCCAGTGGGCTCTATTGTTATTCTATGGAAGTTACTCTTTCATAAGGCTGGACTAATCAATCTGCTGTTAGAATATTTTGGTGTAGAAAAGATAGATTTTATAAATTCAGATAAAGCTTTTTATATATTGATCCTTAGCTACTTGTGGAAGAACATGGGATACGATATGATTCTATGGCTCTCTGGACTCAATGGGATATCCCTATCCCTTTATGAAGCTGCCAGTGTAGATGGTGCCGGTACATGGAACAAATTTCGCTATATCACATTACCCAAGCTGATTCCGTCCATATTCATGATCGGTATTCTATCCTTTATCAATTCCTTTAAAGTATTTCGTGAAGCATATCTCATAGCAGGAGATTATCCTCATGAGAGCATCTATATGCTACAGCATGTACTCAGTAATTGGTTTGTAGCGCTGGATATACAGAAGATGTGTGCGGCAGCGGTTATTCTGGTAATTGTATTTTTAGTATTAATTTTATTCTTTATGAAGCTTGATATAGAAGAGGAGTAGACAATGAAGATAAAAAGTAAATTAAGATTCGCTATTCTCCTCCTATTAACACTTTTTACTTGGTTACCCATATGGACCTTGGTGTCAGGATCCTTTATGGGGGCAGATGAGGTTCTGGTTAGGGTGGGCCCCGTTTTAAATCAAAGCCAGGGGGCAGCGACTTGGTCCTTCCTGCCCCAGTATCCTACCTTACGTGCTTACGTTGAGTTGTTGTTGGATTCCCCTAATTTTTTTATTATGTTTTGGAATTCCTGTATTCAAGTAATTCCGGTACTTATCGGTCAGCTTTTTATAGCTGTTCCGGCGGCCTGGGCTTTTGCAAGATTTAAATTCCGAGGGAAAAAAGCTCTATTTATTTTATATATTATTCTTATGATTTTGCCATTTCAGATTACCATGGTATCCAGTTATCTCGTGCTGTTCAAACTAAGGCTTACGGGCAGTCACCTGGCTCTGATTTTACCCAATATTTTTTCTGCATTTCCTGTGTTTGTTATGGCCAAATTCTTTAAGACAGTTCCTTATTCCTTAATTGAAGCAGCAAAACTAGATGGTGCGGGAGAACTCTACATATTTATGCGTATAGGAATTCCTATGAGTACATCAGGAATTCTTTCTATTTTTATACTTGGGTTTTTGGAATATTGGAATGCTATAGAGCAGCCCTTGACATTTCTGGCAAATAACAAGAAGCTCTGGCCTTTAACCCTGTATCTTCCCAATATAACAACCGATAAATTGCAGGTTGCATTTACTGCATCGGTATTCGTGATGTTTCCAGCACTTTTGTTATTTTTATATGGGCAGAAGTATTTGGAACAGGGGATTGCAGCCTCAGGCTTAAAAGAATGAGAGAGGAATATGATCTTATGGAAAATAGAATAAAAAAATTGCTAGTAGGTTTTTTTGTAATCATGTTAATCTTTACTTTCTTATCCAGGGCTGCTGCTTCTGCCCTGGTGGCTAAAGTACAGGTGGCTAATATTACAAGGGATAATCTGGTCTATAAAGCAAAGGGCACGGGTATTATTAAGGCAGATGCCCATAAATATGTAAATCTCTTAGACGGATATAAGGTTGGAGAAGTATATATAAAAGAGGGGCAGGAGGTAGACGTGGGTGATTTGCTGTTTTACTATGATATGAATAGTGTTCAGGAAAAAAAGTCTGATTTGGAGGCTGAACTGGAAAAGTTAAAGCTTGAGTACGATGCCATTGGTTTAACAGACCCAAGCATCTCTGATCCTGCTGAAATAGAAACGGCTGCCCTGGCTGCCAAAGTGGCAAAAGAAGATATTAAGAGGGCAGAGAATAACTTAGGGGACATACAAAAATACGAAAAAGATAAGAAGGTTAAGGAATATAAGGAAGCAGTTAGTGAATGGGAGAAGCTGGTAGCTTCAAAGGTGGAGGCTGAAATAGAAAAAGAAAGAAAAGTATCAGATGCAGAGGCGGAGCTTGCCAAACTAAAGGAACCGGAAGCTAGGGCAGAGCTGCTGATCAATAATTATATTGCTTCTTTTGCTAGTCCCAATGAACTGCTAATTGATAAGGAATATGATAGGATATTTGACTTCTATTATGACGGGCAATATAAAGAGCACCAGCAAAAGGTAAGTGAAGCAGAGAAAAAGCTTGCCAGGGCACAGGATGATTTGGTGGCTACCCAGGATAAGTGGGATAAAATTGTGTTCAATTTTGATCCTTATGCAAAAGATGAGGAGAAGAATAGTTATTATGAAAAACTAAAATCGAAAAACGATGAAATAAATAATGCCAAGCGTATGGAAGCTGATGCAAAGGAAAGTCTATATCAACTCACCAAAGAGGATAAAATCCTTGAGGATGCTATCAGTACTTATCGCAGCTATGTGGAAAGTAATTCTGAATATGCCAGCATAAGTTTTGGGGCTTTATTAAAACGTTTAACGGAGGGAAAGACTACAGATCAATCAGAAATTGATGCTGCAACAAGGAAGCTTAGCAGAGCCAAGGAAGATAAGGAGTCAAATAGTATTGCCTGGGGAAAGAAAAT
Source organism: Bacillota bacterium (assembly GCA_023443625.1). Next base: position 55,033 of record JAEZTQ010000017.1, read on the forward strand.
TGAGGATGCAATAGAGAAGAAGAACCAATTAAATCAAAGCATACAGGCAATGGAGGATGGAAGTTATGATTATACCGAAGTTTTGAAAGAAGAAAATAAAGCCCTGGAGGAAGGGAAAAGAGCTCTTACTAGGGCAGAGCTTCAACTGACACAGCTAGAGAATACCAAGGAGTCTGCAATAGAAAACCAAAAGAAGCAGGAGGCTTCTAATACGATACAGAGAGATATTCTTGAAATTGATAGGAAAAGCAAGGAGAAGGAACTTAAGATTATTAAAGGTATTATATCTAAGGAGGGTGCAGTCCATACAACCGTAGCTGGTATAATCAAAGTAAGTCAAGTGGAAGAGGGTATTACATTGTCGGGCCAGGAGAAGCTTATCATCACTACCGGTGGGTACCAGCTTAACATGAAAACAGATATGGAGGACATGAAATACTTTGCAACAGGAGATGAAGTTACCATAAAAACAGGAGCAGATAATGCTACGATCATATCCCAAATTGAGAATATAGAACTTCCAGATGAGAATGGAAAGGTAAGCTTTACAGCCCTTTTACCAGAGGGTGATTATAAAATCGATGGCAGTCTGGACTTTGAATTAACCAAGGAATCAATGACCTACTCTATGTGCATTCCAATCCAGGCAATTCGTGAGGATAGGGAAGGTGCTTATGTTCTACTGGTTAAGGATAAGGACAGTGTTCTGGGAAAAGTTCAGGAAGCTTTTCGAATGAAGGTAACTGTCCTGTCCATGGATGATAAATGGTCTGCTATTGAAGCAGCAATATCCAAGGAGGATGCTATTATTATAGGAGGTAATAAGAATTTCTCAGAGGGTGATCGGGTGCGGATTTATGAAATGGAATAAAAATCACTTAATTTTTGCTCTACTCCTCATAGCTGTAGTTGGGTTTTCAATCATGAAGGTTCAAGATGCTGCATTTATCAAAAGTCAGTATACTACCGTAAGTATCCGCTTTAAAACAGAAGGTGTTGTGGAGGAAGATATTCGTAAAGCCTTGGATAAGGAGAAAGACAAAGGAGGAAAATTCATACCAAGCATAACAGCCTGGACACAGCTAGAAGAGGCAGAGGTAAGGAATAAGAATCTAAATCGGTCTAGGAAGGTGCCTATTCAGATTGTTGCTGGTGATATGTCCCTGACAGCCCCAATGACCCTTTGCTACGGTAATTATCTTTATCAGTCAGACTCTAAGGGTTGTATTCTAGATAGGGATACAGCTTATCACCTCTATGGAACGGAGGATGCGGTAGGAAATATCCTATCTTATGACAAGCAAGAGTATCACATCAGAGGTGTTGTAAAATCCAGCAGACCCTTACTTATAATAGGGGGAGAGGCTTCCATGGTATATTCAAATCTTGAGCTCCAATATCCTAAAAAGCAACAAGAAATGGGAGAAGTATTGGCAGAGAGCTTTCTCTCTGGGAACGGTTTTACACAGGATTATGTTATGAATGATGGTTACTTCTATGGGAGCTTGATTTATTCTCTTTTAAATCTACCCCTATGGCTGTTTTATTCTATTCTTAATATTATTATCTTAAGATATCTATGGAAGATGAGAAGTGGGATAAGGCCTTATAAATTATCACTTTACACAATAATAGCAATCATATGTATGATAGGATATGGAGCTATACTGTATCAATTTACCGGAAATCTTTTTTTTATACCAAGTAAGAGCATGCCAACAAAGTTTTCTGACTTTGATTTCTGGCGAGAGCTATCTTTAAAAACTAGGGAACATTTGCAGCAACTAAGGTATATGGTACCAAATGCAAAGGATGTATTCCTGGAAGAGGAGCTGTCCAAGTTGCCACTTAATTTAGCTGTCATGGTTCTTTTATATCTCTTGTTATTTATTCATGCCAGGACATGGCATAAAAAGGAAGATTAGGGCGTATTTATTTTAAGCATATATTTAGAGGCTATGACTTTTGTCATAGCTTTTTCTATCTTTTATCACTTTTAGGGAAGGGATGCCACTGCTATAATTTACCTAACAATATGAGGTGTGGAGGGTAATAAATAAATGGATACAGTATTAAAATTAGAAGGATTAACAAAGAAGTATGATAATAAGCCTGTGGTTGATCATATTAATCTGGAAATTAAGAAGGGTGAGATCTTTGGCTTACTTGGGCCTAATGGGGCTGGCAAGAGTACTACCATGAATGCGGTATGCTCTTTGGTAAAGCCTACAGCAGGAAAAATCAAGTTATTTGGCTATGATATAAAAATAGATATGAAAAAAGTTAAAGCAAAATTAGGCTATATCCCTCAGGAACTTGCAATTCACGGTAACTTAAAGGCTTGGGAGAATGTAGAGCTATTCACCTCCTTATACGGAATAAAGGGGGAGTCCCTTAAAGAGGCTGTAAGAGAAGCTCTGGAGTTTGTAGGATTGGAGGATAAGAAAAACACCTTTGTCAAGAATTTTTCAGGAGGAATGAAGAGAAGATTAAACATAGCCTGTGCCATTGGGCATAAGCCGGAGCTTCTCATCTTTGATGAGCCTACGGTGGGAATTGATCCCCAATCTAGGAATTTCATATTAGATAGAATAAAGTACGTAAATGAGCAAGGAGCAACTGTAATCTATACCAGCCATTACATGGAGGAGATTGAAGCAATCTGTACTAGAATAGCTATTATGGATAATGGAAAAATAATTGCAATAGGGACAAAGGAAGAGCTGGTTGAAATGGTAACTGCAGATAAAGATAGCAATATGACCTTAGAACAGGTATTTCTTACCCTCACGGGTAAAAAGTTGCGGGATTATGCAGAGGGGGAGATGTAGTATGCCATTTATACTTATAAAAAATAATCTTAAACTCATGCTGCGGAGTAAATGGATCTTATTTCTAATGATTATACTTCCAGTAGTCACCATTGCCCTATTATCCAATGCCTTTCAAGAGATGATGAAGTCTGCCTATAGGTTCAGCGAATTTAAAGTTGGATACCGTATGGAGGAGGAAAGTATCTATAAGGACATATTTCCCATGTTGGAAAAGGAATGTGCAAAAAGAGATATGATTCTAGTGGATTATCCCAGGGGAGATATTAGGGAGCTAATACAAAATAATACGGTGGCAGTATTTATCGAAATTAAGGATGATAACACCTATGCCTTATATCGGTCAAATAGCAATAAAACAGAAGCAGCAATTGCAGAAAGTATCTTTTCTGTCTTCTTCTATGAGTTCAATGAAGGTTTGACCTTGCAGACCTATGGATTAGAACAAGGTCTATTAGAAATGCCTACGGTAGAGGGTGTAGATATAAAGCATGACTCATTAAATATTGATCCAGTTCCCTCCTCTACAGATTATTATGGAATTATCTACATAGTATATTTTACCTGGTGTGGAATGGTGTCCCTAGTAGCAGTGGTTTCCAGTGAAAGAAAAAGTGCAATACCAAAGAGAATACGGGTATCCCATATATCTAAGATAGGCTATTATCTAGGTAAATTTATTCCTTGTACCTTGGCTATTTTTATAGAGGTATGTGCAGCTTGGGGATTATCGGTTTTTCTCATGGACATTCAATGGGGAAAGATAGGACTATCGGCCTTTATTTTATTCCTTCTATCCATGGCTGCCAGTGCTTTTGGACTCTTACTATTTCAGCTCTTTAATAATGTAGCCATCAGTATTGTAGCAGGTTTTGTAATTATATGGATAGAAGGTTTTTTGGGAGGCTCTTTCCAGACCTATATGTATTCCGGTCTGCCAGATAAGTTGGTGTATTTATCACCCCTATACTGGATAAACAGGACGCTGGTGGAATTTTCTACAAAGGGACAGAGCGATTATACTGTTGGATGTATTGTAATCATAGCAGGTATGATTGTTGTATTTGGTGTACTTGGGATTATATTAATGAATCGGAAAATGGAGGAGCAATAATATGAATGGTTTTTTAGTTTTATTTAAGACGAATTTAAAATTGCTTCTAAGAAATAGGGGATATTTAGCATTTATTATAATATTACCCATGTTATCCATAATCATGCTTAACATAAATAATATAAACATTTCTGATGCAGATGGAAATGTTTATGCCATTCAAGAAATGAAAACAGAAAATAAAATGATATTAAATGTTACTAACTCTAAAATAAACGTTAAGATATATGATTGCAGCAACTCAGAATTGTCTGAGTATATTATACAGGAGCTGGCTAATACAGGAGCATATCATATTTACCGCTATAAAAGTGAAGCAATTGATATTGAGGAGGTAAGGGAAAAAGCACTATATTCTGCAAACCGTAATGTAGTCGCAGCTATCATTTATATCCCTGCATCATTTGAAGCTGAAATTCTAAGTGGGGATGACAGTAATATTGTATTATTTGATGCAACAAAGGATGGAAGAATTGAATTATTGGAGACAAATCTGAAGGCTTATCTGCAAACCCTTTATCAATATAGAGCTGCTGTAGGCAATGATAAAGCAACCTTGCTAGATTTATTAAATACAACTATTGAGAATGCACCTTTGAAGGAAATTGTAAGTATAGAAGTAGGTGATGACCTGAACTTGACTGCTGATCAAATGGGCATGAGCTCCAGTATTGGATACTCAATTGCATTTTTAACCATCAGCTCTCTGTTTTGCGGGATATTCATTGCATCCACTGTAATTGAAGAGAGAAATAATAGGGTATTTAACAGGTTCCTCTTATCTACCTCCTCCCTGCTTAGCTATGGGTTCGTGAAAGTACTAATGATACTTATGACAGCATTGTTGCAGACAGGAATTATTGCAATTGGAATTTTAGCATTTTTAAAAGATGATTTTGGGATCCCCTTTATTAGCTATCTCTTCCTGGTATTTTGTCTTGGACTGATTTTTAATCTCTTCAGTGTAGTAATTGGTATATTAACAAATAATGTGCTTACGGCTAATTACATTGTCTTTCTTGTGTGGTGTTTATCAGCGATATTAGCTGGGCTTTACTTTCCTCTTGATGGAGCTTCAAAATGGTGGGTAAGGGTATCCCTCCTTATGCCTCAGCGTTGGGTGGTGAAGTCTGCTGAGATGATTATGGCAGGAAAGAGTGGTGTCTACAGCATGTTTATTCTAGTAGTATTAAGCTATGTGGTTGTAATTGTCAGTGTTGGCTTCGTTGGAATTAAGGTAAGGCCAAAAGAGTAGGTGGATATATCTTAGTAAAATACTTATATGTCTAAGTGAAATTGTTATAATTACATTTGCTAATTATAAACACCCTACCCAATCATATTTCTTTCTCAGTATAAGGAATTTTAAAAGAAATACAGGTTCCATAATTTTTTTTGCTTAAGATATGCAGTGCACTGTCTGTGCCATATTTTAACAAAAGACGACGGTTTATGTTCGTTAAACCGATATTTTCACTGGTTTCGTCAAAAATGCGTTTGTTAAGGAAATCAATATCCTTTCGACTTAAGCCAACACCATTGTCTATCACAATGAAGTATACATATTCAAGGCGTTTATAAACGCGTACTTTTATATAGACCGGAGTATCTGGATCGGTAATACCATGCTGGATACTGTTTTCGATTAAGGGTTGTAGCATTAAGCGAAAAACAGTTAGATCCAACAACTTTTCTTCTATTTCATAATAAATAATGAATTGCTCCCCAAGGCGAAGTTTTTGAATATCGGCATATTTTTTCAGATAACTAAGCTCATCTTCTAAACAAACCTGATGAATTGGGTTACCTAAAGAATACTTTAAGATGTCAGACAGATTTTGAATCATTCTGTTTAAGGTACTGGGAGATCCTGTTATACTAAGAGCTTCAAAATCCAATGTCTGGAGGGTATTAAAGAGAAAATGGGGATTTATCTGAAGCTGTAGAGCAGCCAGTTCTGCTAATTCCTGCTTATACTGTTTTTCATTCAGTTGATGTTTTAAGTAGCTTGAGTTTAGGAAAACGGATATTACATTGTTGAGAATTACATCATATTCATCATTTGCATCGGCTTCTATTCTCTGAGGGATGTTCCCCTTATCTGCTTCATCAAAGGTTTCAATGATATGAGAAATCTGCTGAAAGTTTCTCTTGGTCACATAATAAGCCAGCAACAGGGAGATAATGCAATTTGATATAACTGCTCCAAACATGATGAATATATTAGGCATGAATCGAAGAAATATTTTCTGCCTAGGAATAAGAGATGTGAGTGTAATTCCATAATCTTCATTATATAAAGATTGTACTAAATATTTTGTGGAACCTACCTTTATCCAAATAGAAGTATAAGGTACTTTTTTAAGAGAAAAATCAGGGAGATTTTTCGTAAAAAAATCACTGCCTGGCTCTAAGAATATACTGCTATTTTTATTCCCACAAAGAAATTGATTCCGCTGATTTAATAGAACCAAGTAGTTTTCCTCGGCACCGGCATTGTTTAAAACATTTTCAAATTCTTTTATATTAATATTAACAACGATGACTCCTTTGACATTGGACATTCTTTGAAACATGGTGAGATATTTTTTTGGCTCTGCATAAGTATATTCCTGATACTCCCGTTTCTCGATCCATATTGTATCAGAAGAAGCGTTTAAATAGTTGGTATGCCAGTCCTTGTCCTTGGCAGTGGTAAGATGGGTGATGCCGTCTCCAGAAGAGAGAAAACTATCATATCCATCTAAATAAAGATAAATGGTATCAATATAGGAGTGAGCCTGAGCAACAGCACTTAAAGAAGCCTTGATGCTGTTAGAAAAGATTAAATCGGTATATTCAAAGGTGGTACCTCTTAACAGCTTTTCCAAAGATAGAATCAACTGAGGGTTGTAAGTTAATAAATCATATTGGTATGCAGAGGCACTTAGGACAGTATTGAAATTATCGTTTATAATAGATAGCGTATTAGAAGCTTCCTGGGCAACTGAGGTTTTGTTCCCATTATAAAGAAAGAAGGTAGATATGGAGGACAAAATTATGATGGGAATCAGCATGAACAAAAAGAAGGATTTCCACCGTTTAAAAAAGAATTTTTGCATCATCATATAAAACAATCTCCTTGTGTTAGTGTATATTTTTTTCACGAAACTCACTAGGAGATATTTTATAATATTGTTTAAATGCCCTGGAGAAATTTTTGGGATTATCATAGCCAATATAGTAAGCAATCTCATAGTGCTTGTAGGAAATGTCGCATAGGAGTTCTGCTGCTTTTTTCATGCGAATTTTATTTAAATGTTCCGCAAAACCAGCTTGGGATTTTTCCTTAAAAAGTTTGGATAGGTAATTAGGACTTAAATTCACTTTAATAGCAGCCTCTTCCAAGGTTGCGTTTTGATAATTGGTTTCCAAATAGGCAACCACTTCTGATATAATTTTACCATAGTAAGAAGAGGTCTTTTCTATGACAGGTACTTCGACATGATGTTTTTTATCAAGTAGCTGGCGAATTTGGGAAAAGCAAGTATAAAGATCCTCATACTTTATGGGTTTTAGCAGGTAATCCGTTGCATGATTTAAAATTGCCGATCGCATATAACTAAAATCGCTATAGCCAGTAAGAAATACATATAAGACATCTGGATAGTCCTGGGCCAAATAATTGCTTAATTCAATGCCAGACATAATGGGCATACGAATATCAGTTAAAACCACATCTACTTTATGCGCTTGTATGTATTTCAATGCCTGGGCACCATTTGTAAACTGCCCATGCACTTGAAAACCATGTTGATTCCAAGGAAATAGATTTACAAGCCCTTCTCTTATTTTTAATTCATCATCAACAATAATTAATGAATATGTCATATGTTTCCCCCCGCTTAGGTAAGTGAGCTTTTCTATTACATTATATAATAAAATCCTTCTGTTTTACAGCATGAGTAAAAGGATTGGGTAAAAAATGAATAAGAATGATAATAAAAGAGGAAATTCTGCCTTAATAAGATAAAAAATGAAGAAAAATAGTAACAAAGAGGATTGGAATAACCATAGATTATCGTTAAAATAAAGTCACAAAATAAAAAAGGGAGGTACAAAATGAGGAGAAAAAAGGTATTAGCAATTATTTTGTCAGCCATGCTTTTTGGTACTATGCTAGCTGGTTGCAGTAATAATTCGGACAAAAAGAGTAACACCAATACAGATAGTTCCAAGGGAGCAGAAACATCAAAAGAGACTGATGATAGTAAGGAACCTGTAACCTTGCGCTTTAGCTGGTGGGGCGGCGATGAGAGAAATGAAGCAACATTAAAGGTAATTGAGAATTTTGAAGCAGAGTATTCATGGATTACAATAGAGCCAGAGTTTGGAGGCGACCAGGGATATTTAGAAAAGCTTTCAACGGCTCTAGCTGGAGATCAGGCAGCAGATATTATACAAAATGGCCCTGGATGGATGCCAAGCTTTGTTGAAAAAGGAGATTTCTTTGTTGATTTTAATGAATACAAAGATATCATTGATTTATCAGGGTTTTCAGAGGATTATTTAAAAAATGTTGGTTCCTATTCAGGAAGACAATTGGGTATCCCTACAGGTATCAGCTCAACGACCATGCTGGTAAATAAAACATTAGCAGATGAAATTGGACTGGATTTTTCAAAGGATGTTACTTGGGAAAGCCTGATTGAAATGGGTAAGAAGGTTCAGGAATACAATAGCGATATGTACTTATTGAATGTCGATACGAATTTTTTGGTAACCAATGTGTTTAGACCCTACAGCATGCAGTTTTCAGGGAAACCTTTTGTGGATGATTCAACAAAATCACTTAGCTGTACTTCCGAGCAGATAACCAGTATACTGGATTATATTGCATCACTATATACAAATAAGGTAGTACAGGCAGCAGGGGAAACTGCAGCATTTGAAGGCGCTCCCCAGACCAACCCAAAATGGATTAACGGCGAGAATGTATGTGTTATGACCAATGCATCTCAGATTAATAATTTAATGAGTGCAAATGAGAGTGCAGAATATATCGTAGTTTCAATGCCCCAAATGGCAGATGCATCAGCACAAAAAAATGATGGATATTATTCAAGTCCACCACAGCTTATGTGTGTTAATAAAAACAGTAAACATATTGAGAAATCAGTCATGTTCCTTGACTATTTCTTTAATAATAAAGAGGCAGCCCTAATACTTAAAGATTTACGATCCATACCACCAACAGAGAATGCACGTAAAATATGTGAAGAAAATGGTTTAGTCAACAGTCTGGTTACATCGGCTGTCAATTTATCTCTTGAAAAGAATGGTATCAATGAGATGGGATTAACAACGAATTCAGAGGTTGAAGCAGTAATTAAAACAATGATAGAAAATGTAAGCTATGGTGAGAGTAGCCCAGAGGAAGCTTGCTCCAATGGAATAGATATGCTTAAGAATATTCTGTCAGAGAAATAGTTACATTAAAAAGAGCTGTTGTAAAGTATATGGCATATCTTCCTCTACTTTATAACAGCCTTTTTCTACCCTAAAGAAAGATTTGGAAGGACAAACTATGAAAGTAAAAGTAAACAGCAGAAAATATAGAAAAAAGGATTGCATGGGTTTGGTATATATCGCACCTTGGCTATTGGGCTTTTTGTTGTTGCAGCTATACCCCTTTATCAGTTCTTTATATTATTCCTTTACAGATTATCAGTTTTTTAATGATCCGAAATGGATAGGGTTAAAGAATTATATTAAGTTATTTACCCAGGATTCTGAATTTTACAATTCCTTGAAGGTAACTATAATTTATACCTTATATACAGTACCGGGAAAATTGATTATGGCTCTGTTTATTGCCATATTATTAAATCAGAACATAAAACGCATTGGATTAATCCGAACGATATACTACCTGCCGTCACTCTTTGGTGGAAGTGTGGCCGTTGCTATTTTATGGAAATTACTTTTTATGGATGATGGTACGATTAATAATATTCTTATGAATTTTAACCTACCAAAGGTACAGTGGCTGGGAAAATCAAGTACTGCGTTGATTACCATCTGTTTATTGGAGATATGGCAGTTTGGTTCGTCAATGGTAATGTTTTTGGCAGCATTAAAGCAGGTACCATATTCCCTCTACGAAGCTGCCTCCCTTGATGGTGCAAGTAAAATAAGAAAATTTTTTCATATTACGTTACCACAGATTTCACCTATTATTTTCTTCAATATTATTATGCAGACAATCTCAGCACTTCAAAATTTCACCTCTGCCTTTGTGGTGACCAAAGGTGGCCCTAATAAAGGTACCTATGTCTTGGGAATGAAACTTTATACCGATGCATTTACATATTTTAAAATGGGATTTGCAAGTGCGACTTCCTGGGTGATTTTTTTCATGATTTTGGTAGTTACCTTATTGCTATTTCGATTTTCATCAGGAAAAGTGTATTACGAAGACGGCGGAGATTTTTAAGCAGTATATCATCAGAATGGAGTTACTATGAAGAAGAAAAAAACAGATAAAATATTTGCCCAAATCGTCATGATTGTTGTAGGTCTTGTGATGATGTATCCACTGATGTGGATGTTCATGGCAATATTTAAAAGCAATAGTGAGATATTTGGTTCCTCAAAACTATTACCAGAGTCTTTTTCCTTTGATGCTTTTACAAATGCCTGGAAGGGAGTAGGGAAATATACATACGGTAAGTATTTTTTAAATACTTTTATTATTGTAATTCCTACGACTATATTCACCGTTATTTCCTGTTCTCTGGTATCCTATGGCTTTGCTAGATTTAAATTCCCTGGGAAAAAGATATTATTTGCCGTCTTGATAGCTACACTTATGCTACCCAATACGGTAATCATCATTCCTCGTTATGCCCTCTTTAGTCAGTTTGACTGGCTTAACACATACTTACCCTTTTACGTTCCGGCTTTATTGGCCTGCTATCCATTCTTTATCTTTATGCTACTGCAGTTTATGAGAGGAATTCCAAGGGAATTAGACGAAACGGCATATATAGACGGTTGTAATACTTTCCGGACTTACCTTGAGGTGTTACTTCCGCTGCTAAAACCAGCATTATTTTCCGCAGGTTTATTCCAGTTTCTATGGACCTACAATGACTTTTTTAATGCTTTGATCTATATCAATAGTGTGGAAAAATATCCGATTTCCCTTGCCCTTAGAACTGCCCTGGATGTGGATGCTAATATACAATGGGCGCAGATTATGGCAATGGCGGTTGTATCGGTTTTGCCTTTGATTTTATTGTTTTTTGCAGCACAGAAATATTTTGTTGAGGGAATTGCGACCAGTGGGTTGAAAGGATAAGAGCGAATGAAAGATATAAGTTTTAAGAACATGGGACAAGAATTGTGGGCTGCTGACAGAGGGGATGGAACTTATCAAAATCCCATATTGCACGGGGATTACAGTGATCCTGATGTGATCCGTGTGGGAGAAGACTATTTTTTAGTTGCCTCCAGTTTTACTTATCTGCCAGGAGTTCCACTATTGCAGTCAAAAGATTTAATTCACTGGAATTTAATTAACTATTGTGTAAAAGAGATACCATACCAAAGATATGAGGTACCAATGCATGGGTGTGGCGTGTGGGCGCCGTCAATTCGTTATTATGGCGGAGAATTCTTTGTCTTTATTCCCATGCCAGATGAGGGGATTTTTGTTGTGAAGACCAGGGATCCTTATCAGGAGTGGTCCAAGATGCATTGTCTGAAAGAGGCAAGGGGTTGGATTGATCCCTGTCCCTTTTGGGATGATGACGGTAAAGCCTATATGGTATTTGCTTATGCCAACAGTAGATGCGGTATCAAGCACCGGCTATCAATATGTGAGATGTCCCAAGAGGGGGATCGTTTATTAACAGAGCCTGTCATTATTTTTGATGGCTTGAAGACAAATCCTACCATAGAAGGACCCAAGCTATACAAAAGAGACGGATATTATTATATCTTTGCTCCAGCTGGTGGAGTTGAGAATGGATGGCAGACCGTGCTTCGGTCAAAGAATATTTATGGACCATATGAATACCGCATCGTTATGCATCAGGGAAATACCAGGGTAAATGGACCTCATCAGGGCGGATACATTGAAGATTTAAAGGGTGAGGGCTATTTTCTTCATTTCCAAGACAAAGGACCATATGGGCGTATTAGTCATCTACAACCAGTGGAATGGTATGAGGGATGGCCTTTTATTGGACAGGAACAAAATGGTGATGGCATTGGAGAACCGGTAGAACAATGGATGAAGCCAGCAGGTGTTAAAGTAGAGACAGGAGTAGGAATTCCGGTGAATGATGAATTTAAAAGTAATGAATTGGGTATGCAGTGGCAATGGCAGGCAAATCCATTAAAAGAATGGTACTCCTTTACAGAGAGAGAGGGATATTTAAGCCTCCATACAATAGATAATAAGCATAGAAATGAGAATCTTTTATGGTATGCTCCCAATGCACTGACCCAGCTTTTGCAGGCGCCCTCCTTTCTGGTTACAACAGAAGTCGAGCTGGTACCTACCATGGAAGGTGATTTATGTGGCATGGGAATGACGGGGCTTTGTTATTCTTATATAGGAATTACATACCAGGATCACCTATATTATATTGTTATTTATAAGGGGGTTGTGATAGAAAAAGAAGGAGCTGGTAAAGCAGAGGAAACATTGATCTGGAAAAAAGAAGTGAATTCAAGTAAGGTTTTATTACGTCTTAATTTAAATAAAAATAGACAATATACTTATTCCTATTCTATGGATGGAAATGAGTTTTTTGAAATAGAAATAGAGTTTACTCTGACAAAAGGAACCTGGACAGGAGCAAAATTTGCACTCCTTGCAGTAAATCGCAACAATAAGGTTTCAGGAGGCAGGGGAGATTACAAATATGTAAGATTTGAAAAAGGAGGAGAATATGTTACCTGATTTTATAGAACAAGGCGGTGAAGGATTTGCTCTTCCCTATCCAGCAGAGAGATGGGAAGAGGGGACCTTGATTGGGAATGGGAAGCAAGGAGCCATAATTTTGGGAGGAGCCGAAAGGGAAGAGATCATTCTCTCCCATGAACGATTATTTGCACCAGTATACACAGGATTAAAGCCAATCCCTATGGCGGAAGAATTGCCCTATATAAGAAATCTGCTAAAACAGAGAAAATATAAAGAAGCATCTTTATATATCATGGACATGTTTAACAAACAAGAGGGAAGACAGACGAAATGTTGGACGAATCCTTTTATACCAGCGGCAGATTTATTTATAGAGACAATAGGTGTCAGTCATTATAGAAATTACAATAGAACACTGGATTTTCCTAGTGGAGAAGCAGAAGTCAGTTTTCAGGCAGAAGGCTGGGGATATAAGAGAAGTGCCTTTTATTCCAGGGCAGCGGATTGTATGGTGATGAAACTAAAGGCAGAAAAAGCAGCTGATTATTCCATAAAATTCACACAGCATCCATACCGGAAAGACGGGCGAAAGGTATTGCACCTCATGTTCCCAATGGAGAATGGAGAATATTTATTTGAGCCAGAGGTTGGAACAAAGAAACAGTGTGCATGGTATTTGAGTGGGTTCAAGGGGAGAGAAAATGGTTACGGTGTTGTATGCTATGTAGCGGATTGTGATGGAAGTATAGAAGAGACGAAGGACACTCTCATGATAAGGGATGCAAAACACATCCTATTACTGGTGCAAGTATTTTTAATAGACGATAGGAAGCAACAAGATGAACAATTAAATGAAGTAATAAAGAGACTGGATGAGGAAGCAAAGCAAATGAAAACCTCCTACAAACTCCTTCTGGATGCTCATAGGAAGATACATACAGAGAGGTTTGAACGTATAGCATTGTCTCTTTCAGAATGCAGACATTTAGAAAGTATATTCAATGCAGGTAGATATGCTATTTTATCTTCCAGCGGAGATACACCTCCTAATTTACAGGGCATATGGACGGGAACTTATGATACTGGCTGGTCTTCCGATTATACGCAAAACGGTAATCTTCAAACCGCCATTATGGGATTGCTGCCCAGTGGTGATTTTGAAAGCATGGAAAGTTATTTTTCCTATCAAGAATCTCTATTGAATGCATATCGGGAAAATAGCCGAATATTATATGGTTGTCGAGGAATACATGTACCAAGCAGAACCAGTGACAGTGGATATGACTTTCATTTTGATTTAACTTGGCCCATGATATTTTGGACAGCCGGAGCAGCATGGGTATCCCATTTTTATTATGATTACTGGCTATACACGGGCGATGATGATTTCTTCATAAAGCGGGCATTGCCATTTATGAAGGAATCAGCCTTGTTCTACGAAGATTATCTGATTGAGGATGAAGAAGGATACTGGATGTTCACGCCATCCTATTCCCCAGAGAATACCCCTTCCAATAGTGATAATGCTGCCTGTGTCAATGCAACTATGGACATTGCAGTTGCAAAAGAACTCTTTATGAATCTCATAGTTGGTTGTAGTACACTGGGCATTGAGCAAGAAGAAGTTATAAGGTGGAAAGGTATTATGGAAAAAATGCCACCCTATAAGATAAATGAAGATGGTGCTCTAAAAGAATGGGCTGCAAAGGATTTACTGGATTGTTATGATCACCGTCATTCTTCACATTTATATATGCTGTATTATGATATCCCTTGGTATGAGAGTGAAGAGGTTCTAAAGGCGTGCAAGAAAGCCTATGAACTTAAAATGAAATATAAAAAAGAAGAACAGGGGACGATGGCATTTGGCTTGGTGCAGGCAGGAATGGCTGCGGCACATTTGGGAGATTCTGAAATGGCAGAAACAATGATTATGTCTATGGCAGAAAATAATTATTTCCGGACCTATGCATCCGCCCATGATTATGGTCCAAGTATCTTCAATACGGATATCAGTGGTGGTATGCCAGGACTTATGTTGGAAACAATCGCACAGTCATCGCCAATTATCGATGAGAATATGTGCATTGAGGCTTATCAGATTCGATTACTGCCAGCTCTTCCCTCAATAATGAAAAGCGGTAAAGTCAAAGGAATGTGTCTTAGAGGCGGATTTAAGCTAAATATGGAATGGCAGGAGGGACAGGTGGTACATTATGAAATTATAAATCCATTTCATCGTAAATACATAATGTAACATAAGAAAGCTACAGGATTACAGGCAGTTGGATAATTACGCAAGTCCTCTTACCTTTGGATTAAAGTCAGCTACCACAAGGAAGGATTTTAATAGAATAAATGAAAAGAACTCTTCCTACAGGAGATGATTCATACTTCACATGGGTATTTCTATAGTATATTAAGACCCGTATATAATTTGATATATCTAATGAAATTGTAATTAGTTACAAATGGAAAAGATTATGATAAGATAGTCTATGATATAACAATCGTACACTTAGGAGAAAATCTTCAATGATAGAAAATAAATATTATTTTTCCATTGTAAAGTTTTGCTGTATTATTATGCTAATTATCTATTTTGTTATCAATAGCCAGAAATCACTCCATGCCATCAGTCTGGAGTGGTTTCTTCTTGCTGTGACATTAGCCTTTTCCATAGGGTATGAATTGGAGAATAATGAAAAAAAAGAGTTTCATCTAAATACATGGAGTAATATTAAAAAATGGCTGTTTCAAAGTAAAATAAAACTTTTTTTTTTAATTGGAGAGATAGTTCTAACTTTGATACTAATCCTTTTCTTTCGTGACAGTAACAATGGATTGTTTTTAATACCCTTAGTAGTGATGGACACAATCATTTTTCTAAGAATATCCTTTGCATTCAGTTTGATTTCCTGCTTGGGCATTTTCCTTAGTTTGGATTATTTTTTTATCTATTTAATCTATGGTATATTTATCACTATTATCTATTTTCAAAACTTTTTTGTGATAGAAAGATACAAAAAATATATGGAGGACTTTGAACGAAAGGAGAATCAGCTTAAGGATTCCATAAGCTCACGAGATAGTATATATAAGGAACAGCTTGATAAAAGTAGCCTTGCTTTTGAGAATAGAATGCTGGAAGAAAAGTCCAGACTATCCCAGGCACTTCATGATAAACTAGGGCATAGTATTAACGGGTCCATCTATCAATTGGAGGCCTGTAAGGTACTAATGGATAATAACCCCGAAGAAAGCAGGAAGATTATGCAGGCAGTAATTAATAATCTAAGAACAAGTATGAATGAAATCCGAATGATCCTTAGAAGAGAGAAGCCAGATAAGAAACCAAGAGCATATTTACAGATGAAGCAGCTTTGTTCTGATTGTAAGGATAAGTACAATATTGATGCAGAATTTGAGATTAAGGGAGAGGATAAGACAATTCCAGAGCCCTTATGGGAGGTTATTTTAGATAATACCCTTGAAGCAGTTACAAATTCCCTAAAGTATGCCCATTGTACTAAGATTTCCATTGAAATAATCATTCTTCATAAAGTAATACGCTGTAGTATTAAGGATAATGGAATTGGCTGTGACACAATCAAGGAGGGGATGGGACTTCAGGGTATAAAGAATAGAACAAGGAAAGCAAATGGATTTGTTGATATTAGCTGTAAGGAGGGCTTTCATATCAATATGATTTTTCCTTTAGATCATCAAGGAGTTAAAGAGATTATGGATATTAAGTAAAATAATGAACTTTAAGTAATTTTGGATATTAGGCAAAATAAGGAGAAGTAGGAATATTATAGATATCAAGTAAAATAAGGAGTTAAAGATAATTAAGGGTTTTAAGGAATTTTAGAAGCTTAAAAGGATTATACTTAGGATTTATGAGTAAATTCTTATAAGATGAATAGGTATTCTAGTCAACAATTTACATACTGATCTGGGAGAATTTAAGATGGAAAAAATAAAAGTAATTATTGCGGATGACAGTGATTTTGTAAGGGATGGCATGCGTATTATCCTAAGTGTGGATGAGGAATTTCAGGTCTTGGGTTGTGCTAAGAATGGAAGAGAAGCCTTAGACCTTGCTATAAAAGAGAGCGCCGATGTTATCCTTATGGATATCCAGATGCCTATAATGGATGGCATAGAAGCAACCAAGGAAATTGTAAAAAGAAGATTAGGAAAGGTATTGATTTTAACGACCTTTGATGAGGATGAACTAGTGGATAGGGCCATCAAAAGTGGAGCAGATGGTTATTTAATAAAAAATCATACGCCAGGGCAACTCAAACAAATGATTAAATCAATTCATGAGGGAGTAAATATTCTAGACAATCAGATCTTTACCAAATTTACGGATGCTGGTATTAAAGCCAATATAGGTTTTGATAGTAGTTTATTTACTTATCGGGAACTTGATATTATCGTAGCCATTGCTGAAGGTCTTTCCAATAAAGAAATAGCAGAGAAGCTCTTCATCAGTGAGGGAACTGTTAAAAATCATATTAGTACAATTTTAGATAAAGGTAACCTATCCCACAGAACCCAAGTGGCAGTGTATTATTTGACTGGGAAAAAGGGCAGAGAATAATAAAGTTCTAAGGAGGATAAAGGAAACCCATATTATTACTAATGGCTATCCAATGTTTTCAATATAAGAATAATTTAATAAATCTAATAAGACAGGTATCATTACAAGGGGTAATTTATTTTCTGACTTTATAATCTTCGTGGTAATACTTAGCTTTTAACTTGGAGCGATTATGTCTGGAAAATGTCCTGGATGGACATTTTAGGACTAAGCGACAGGGATGTCGCTTTAGTCCGACAGACTGACTTAAGCTCCTAGGTAAAAGCCTAGTATTACCGAAGGTTATAATCGGAAGAAAATAGATTACCCCTTGGTAAGATACCGTTTCTAGAATAAAATCTTAAGCTAACGACATTGAATAAACATCTTAAGATAGACTTTTGATTGCTGTATTTAGCTGATCTAATGCCTTTTCTATTATAGATCGAGGGCAAGCAATATTAATTCGCTCAAAGCCTCTCCCCGTCTTACCAAACATCTGCCCGGCATCCAACCATAGCTTTGCTTTGTTGATAATCAGATCCTTCATATCCTTGGTAGATAAGTTTAGTTCCTTAAAATCTAACCATACAAGATAGGTTCCCTCTGGTTCGATAAGTTTAATCATGGGAAGATTTACTTTTAAGTAATCTCTTATGAAATTGAGATTACCAAGTAAGTAAGCCCTTAGTTCCTTCAGCCAGGGTTCTCCCAACTCATAGGCTGCTTTGCAGGCAACAAGGCCTAGAGTATTTAGTTGGCTATAGCCCGTCTTATCTATTTCATTTATCATCCCCTGTCTAAGCTTGGGGTTTTTAACAAATATATTGGATACCTGAAGTCCTGCTAGATTAAAGGTTTTGCTGGGAGAAGTACAAGTTATGGTATTCTCTGCAAAGGTCTCATTTATATTGGCAAAAACAGTGTGTTTGTAGCCAGGATAGATAAAATCACAGTGGATTTCATCAGATACTACTATGACCTTATGCTTGATACAAATCTCACCCATAAGGGTTAATTCATCCAATGTCCAAACCCTACCCACAGGGTTTTGAGGGTTACATAGTACAAAGAGCTTTACATGGTGTTCTATGATTTTCTTCTCAAAATCATCAAAATCAATGGAATACTTACCATTATCATATACAAGATAGTTTACAACCAGAGCTCTTTTATTTGTTAAAATGGTCTCTTCAAAGGGATAATAAACTGGTTGCTGTATGAGAACTCCATCCCCTTCCTTCGTGAAGGCTTTGATTGCATGAGCAATGGCAAAGACCACACCGGGGGTTTTGATCATCCATTTTTCCTCTACATCCCAGCCAAAATTATGATAAAACCAGCTGTGAATTGCATCAAAATAATCCTTTTTCACCTCGCTATAACCGAAGATACCATGGGATACTGCTTGTTCCATGGCCTCTAATACCTGTGGAGGTGCTTTAAAATCCATATCCGCAACCCATAAGGGTAAGATATCTTCCGGTCGTCCCCTCTCTAGGGCAAAATCATATTTTAAGGAATTAGTATTTCTTCTATCTACAATCTCATCAAAATTATAAATCATTCTGTATCACCTCGATTTCCATACTCCAATCTTTATTAGGCAGGAGTATTAATAGGAATATTTATATTATTCTATTTTAGTACAACATACCTATGAGAATAAACTATTGGGCTATTTGTCTAAGGCAAGTTGATGAGGAATAAATTCTATCTTCTAGCTTAATCTCCCAGGGCCTGGGATAAATCCCCTAATAAGTCATCGATATGCTCTATGCCCACGGATAGGCGGATTAGACGGTTATTAATACCCTTAGCATTTCTTTCTTCTTCTGGAATGTCTGCATGGGTTTGAAGCATGGGATAAGTAATTAGGCTTTCTACACCGCCTAAGCTTTCTGCATATTGAATTATTTTGACATTATTTAAAAGATGAACAGCGGTTTCTTCCTTATCTACATGGAAGGAAATCATGCTGCCAAATCCCGATGCCTGTTTTTTATTAATTTCATAGCCTGGATGGGAGGGCAGACCAATATAATAGACGGACTTTACTTTCTCGTGTTTCTTTAACCAGTCTGCAATAGCAAGGGCATTATGTTGTTGATATTCCATTCTTAGAGGCAGGGTTTTAACACCACGAAGAATTAACCAACAATCAAAGGGGGCAAGGCCAGCGCCAGTGGTTTTAAGAATATAGCGGATTTGCTCTGCAAGGGTTTCATTGGCCACTACCAAGAAACCAGCCAAGGTATCATTATGTCCACCCAGAAATTTAGTTCCACTATGAAGTACGATATCAGCGCCTAAGCTAATTGGGTTTTGATAGTAAGGGGAAAGAAAGGTGTTATCAACAATAAGTAATAGGTTATGCTTTTTTGTAATAGAGGCCATTTCCACTAAGTCTGTTACATTCATCATGGGATTGGTGGGCGTCTCTACAAAGATAGCCTTCGTATTACTTTTGATTTTAGACTTAACTAGGTCTGAATCAAAAGTATCAATATATTCTATTTCAAGACCATTTTTTACATTAATATGATTAAAGAGTCGTATGGAACCACCATATAAATCATCGGAGGCAATTATATGATCACCGGGTGAGAATAATTCCATCATTGCATTTACAGCTGCCATACCAGAGCTAAAGGCTACAGCATCATATCCATTCTCTAAGGCTGCAATAATTTTTTCTAACTCTTCTCGTGTAGGATTTTGAGCACGGGTATAATCATAGCCGGTACTACTACCAACGCTAGGGTGGGCAAAGGTGGCGGTTTGATAAATGGGAAAGCTAATTGCTCCTGTATTTTCAACCGTCCTTCTACTACCTCGATGGATGCATTTTGTATTAAATTTAGTTTGCATACAGCACCTCTTTCCTGTAAATAATTATGTGATTTCCATGAACAGGTTTAAACCTTACTATTCATAGTAGTTTTGTAGATTTACCAAATTATAATATATCTGCCTTAATAAATCAAGTAATTATTATAGTGAAAAAACTAGGATGAAATTAGTCTTATTTTTAGACTTATTTATTGAAAGATTATTTTAAATAAATTAATAAAAAGCTGTTGACAAGAAGAAAAAATTGGTGTATGTTAGTAATACATATTAATCATATAAGAATAGTATGAATGAGACGGGGAGTATGGAAAAAGATAAGCGCTTAGCTCCCATGATTACCATACAAGAGCAGGACTAAAGATAATTCTAGAATTACTAGAGACAATCCAATAGGTTTTGTTACAGTGATAGTACAGGATGGAAGGATATTGGATATAAAAAAACGACTAAAGTAAAGCATCGAACAGTGGACATCATGACTTAAGATAAATAAATAAAATACATAAATAATAAAGGTATACTATTACAACATTAACTTAGTTGCGCATAAAAAGCCTGCGCAGGAATGGAGGAACTATGAGTGAACGTAAATTGAAATTTGATACTTTGCAAGTACATGCAGGACAGAAGGCAGATCCTACCACAGGATCAAGAGCGGTTCCCATCTATCAGACCACATCCTATGTATTTAACAATACGGAGCATGCAGCTAACCTATTTGGATTAAAGGAAGCGGGCAATATCTATACAAGAATTATGAATCCTACCAATGATGTGTTTGAACAGAGAATCGCAGCCTTAGAGGGTGGTGTGGCAGCTTTAGCAGTAGCTTCAGGTTCCGCAGCTATTACCTATTCTATACTTAATATAGCAGGAACTGGAGACGAAATTGTTGCAGCTAATACTTTATACGGTGGTACTTATAATTTATTTAACCATACCTTACCAAAATATGGCATCCGCACCACATTTGTTAATCCCGATGATCCAGAGAATTTTAGAAAGGCAATCAATGAGAATACCAAAGCGGTCTTTATAGAGACCTTAGGTAATCCAGGAATTAACCTAATAGATATTGAAGCAGTAGCAAAGATTGCCCATGAGAATAAGATACCTCTCATTGTTGATAATACCTTTGGCACCCCCTACTTAATTCGTCCCATAGATTATGGTGCAGATATTGTTGTTCATTCTGCTACTAAATTTATTGGTGGTCACGGAACCTCCATTGGTGGAGTGATTGTAGATTCAGGTAAGTTTGACTGGTTAGGTAGTGGCAAATTCCCCGGTATTACAGAGCCAGATCCAAGCTATCATGGTATTAATTATGCCAAGGATGTAGGAGCAGCTGCTTATATTCTGAAGGTTAGAGTAACCCTACTTCGTGATACGGGGGCAGCCATTAGTCCCTTTAACTCCTTCCTTCTGCTACAGGGATTGGAA
Organism: Bacillota bacterium; assembly: GCA_023443625.1. The sequence continues at coordinate 76,782 of JAEZTQ010000017.1, forward strand.
ACCTTATCTCTTCGTGTGGAGAGACATGTAAGTAATACTCAGAAAATCGTTGATTTCTTAGTAAAGCATCCGCAGGTTTCCTGGGTGAACTATCCAGGAATTGAAGGCAGCAAATATCATGAGTTGGCGAAAAAATATCTTCCTAAGGGAGCCGGCTCCATCTTTACCTTTGGTATCAAGGGGGATACCTTGGCAGCAAGGAAATTCATTGACAGCCTGGAGATATTCTCTCTTCTTGCCAATGTTGCTGATGCAAAATCCTTAGTAATTCATCCGGCTTCTACAACCCATTCTCAGTTAAGTGAAGAGGAGTTAAAAGAGGTTGGAATTACTCCAGATCAGATTAGATTATCCATCGGTATAGAAGATCCAGAAGACTTAATCTATGATCTTGAGCAGGCACTAAGTAAATCTACTCTTTAATATAAACCCTCCTAATTTTAACATAAGTCATATATCAGCGAAAAATGAATGTGTAGCTGCACATTCATTTTTTTGTAGAGGGATTAAATTATAAGAGGCTATATGATAGAATAATAATAAGACATTAAATGCTTCTGGTTATAAAACATATAATATGGGATTAGAAAGATTAGGGAGGTATATATGGCAAATCGATTACGTCTTATAGAGAAGTTTACTAAATTAGTTACAGTGGATTCTTTGTCTTACCAAGAAAGGGAGATGGCGGATATCCTAATTAAGGAGCTTAAGAACCTTGGCTTTGATGTGAAGGAGGATGAAGCTGGTAAATTATATTCAGGAAATGCTGGTAATATCTATGGGTATTTGCCAGGAGAGTTACCTGGGGATCCTATTCTTTTCTCTGCCCATATGGATACTGTGGGCCCGGGAAAGAATAAGAAAGCTGTTGTTCATGAGGATGGATTAATTACCAGTGATGGTAGTACCGTACTTGGAGCAGATGATCTCTCAGGTATTGTATCCATTCTAGAAGCTATAAGAACAATTCAGGAGGAGAAGAAACCTCATAGAAGCATTGAGGTACTCTTTACCATAGCAGAAGAGGTTTATCTTCGGGGAAGTGAAATCTATGATTTTTCTATTATTAAAGCCAAGGAAGCTTATGTACTGGATTTGAGTGGCCCAGTTGGGACAGCTGCTTTACAGGCACCAACCGTATTATCCTTTACCGCAATGCTGCACGGTAGGGCAGCCCATGCAGGCTTTGCTCCAGAGCAGGGGATTAATGCTATTGCCATGGCAGCAGAGGCCATAACCCAGATTAAGCAAGGACGTATTGATGATGACACCACAGTTAATATTGGACTCATTGAAGGCGGTAAGGCGCGTAATATTGTATCTGATGAATGTATTCTAAAGGGTGAAGTGCGAAGCTTGAGCCATGAAAAGGCTGTCTTTGTAACTAAGGAGATCGAGAATATATTTTATCAAATCACCTCTGCATACAAAGGGGGAATTGGCTTTACTACAGATATAGGTTGCCTTGCCTATGAGGTAAGTGCAGATCACCCAGTCGTGAAGAAATATGAAGAGGTCTGCAAGGCTTTAGGATATGAATATAATTTTATTACAACCTTTGGGGGTAGTGACAATAATAATTTCTTAAGGCATGGAATTACTGGTATTGTAATGGCTTGTGGCATGAATAAGGTCCATTCCTGCAGTGAATACACCCACGTGGATGAATTAATCAAATGTACCAATATCGTATATAAACTTATGACACAATAGATCACCGTCAAAGGATGATAAGGAGGAAAACAAGAGCTTTTGCACCATTGCAGATAAGCAATTTGGCAAAAGCTCTTGTTATAAATTTATTCATTCTCGGGTATTCTAGATAAAGAACATTAAGCCCTGGTCAGAATTATGCTTTTCTGCCTCAGACACAAGATCATATAAAGTAATCTTTTGTAGGGAAGATTTAATCAAATCATCCAGAGGAATAAAAATGGTCTGGCTCATTGCTGCTTCTATATCAGGTGATTTATCCTTGACAGTTTCCTCTGTGCCTTCAAATAAAGAGGTCTCAACAGCTGATAGAATATCATAAGCTGTAATCTCATGGGGAGCTCTTGAAAGTTGATATCCACCTTGGGAGCCTTTGATGGAATTAACAATTCCACCATGCTTTAATAAGGAAAATACTTGTTCTAAATATATTTTGGAAATACCAAGCTTTTCGGAAATACTGATTAAAGTAATATATTCATTATAATTTTTATTTTGGGCCATACTAGCAGTAGCTGCTAGGGCATATCTACCTTTTGCTGATAATCTCATAACAAAACACCTCTTTTCATACCTATTTTGTATGTATTTATCATAAGGGAAATATGACAAAATGTCAATAGCATATAATATGTATATGAATTATATATATAAGTAGAAGAACAGTTCTTCAAGGAGGATAGTGTGAAAATAAAAAGCAATTTTCACACCTAGAAGTTTGTGCCTGCGTAATCCTCAGCACAAACTAACTCAAAGGGAAGGAATGTACTGTTAGTATGGAAGAGACTTAACTTTGAAGTTCTTGGTTACAGTTTGTCCATAAGCTCGATTTTGCTTACGCTGTAATAAAAATAATTTAATTTATCTATTGACAATATAGAGAAATCGTAATATTATTATATTAAACATATTAATCATATATGATTTATATAAAATAAAAATGAGCGGAGGTAATTTATATGTCTAAAGTTTATAAGAGTCTAACAGAATTAGTAGGTAAAACACCATTACTGGAACTATCCAACTATGAGAAGAAACATGGTCTAGAGGCATCAGTCATTGCCAAATTAGAATATTACAATCCAGCAGGGAGCGTAAAAGATAGAATTGCTAAGGCTATGATTGAAGATGCAGAAGCAAAGGGCTTACTTAAGTCCACATCAGTTATTATTGAACCTACCAGCGGTAATACAGGCATTGGTTTAGCTTCTATAGCAGCAGCCAGAGGGTATCGTTTAATTCTTACTATGCCTGAGACCATGAGCGTTGAAAGAAGAAATTTATTGAAAGCATATGGTGCTGAATTAGTACTTACAGAAGGTGCGAAAGGTATGAAGGGTGCTATTGCAAGAGCAAATGAGCTTGCAGCAGAGATACCAGATTCCTTTATTCCAGGTCAATTTGATAATCCAGCTAATCCAGCAGTTCATAAAGCAACAACTGGACCTGAAATCTGGGAAGATACAGATGGTAAGGTAGACTTTTTTGTATCAGGTATTGGAACTGGTGGTACAATTACTGGTGCTGGTGAGTTCTTAAAATCCAAGAACCCTGACTTAAAGGTGATAGCAGTTGAGCCCTTTGATTCACCTATATTATCCGAGGGCACAGCAGGTCCTCATAAAATTCAAGGTATTGGAGCGGGTTTCGTACCAACTGTATTAAATACAGGAGTATATGACGAGATAATTAAGGTTAAGAATGAAGATGCCTTTGCAATTGGTAGAGAAGCATCGAGGACAGAAGGTCTCTTAGTTGGTATTTCCTCTGGTGCAGCTTTATGGGCAGCAACAGAACTTGCAAAACGTCCTGAAAATAAGGGTAAGAATATTGTAGTAATTTTACCTGACACAGGCGAGCGTTATTTATCCACACCACTTTTTGCAGAATAATTAGCCATATAGATAGATTCAAACAGGGGGCAAAATTGCTCCCTGTATTTGTGTGTATCTATGTAAATTTCTACGGGCATTATTGCAATGATGGACAAATCGTTCTATAATACTGTTACGAACTGATGCTATTACTATGAAAATAATTGGAGGAAATAAAATGGGTAAGGTTAGGATTATTGCCGATAGTACTTGTGATTTATCTCAAGAATTAATCAAAAAATATGAGATCACCATTATTCCCCTTAATATTGTATTAGATTCTGAAAGTTATATGGATGGGTTGGAAATTACACCAGATGAAATATACAAGTGGGCAGATCAATGGAATACAACACCCAAAACAGCTTCACCAGAATTAGGTTATATTATTGAAGTATTAAAGCCTATGGTAAAAGCCTCAGAGGATATTATCTTTATTGGAATTTCGGAGGATATGTCTATTACTTGTCAGACAATTCGCTTAGCTGCAGAAGAATTGGCATATGAGAGAATATGGGTGATTAATTCTCAAAATCTATCTACAGGAATTGGATTACAAGTTCTAAAAGCTGCAGAATATGCTGTCCAGGGTAAGGATGCAGCTTTTATTGTCCATGAAATAGAAGGGTCAAGAAGTAAAGTATCTGCATCCTTTGTTATTGATACATTAACCTATCTCCATCGAGGGGGTCGCTGTAGTTCTGTAGCTGCCTTAATTGGTAATGCTCTGAAGTTAAAACCTATGATAGGTGTTAAGGATGGTAAGATGAGGGTGGTAAAGAAGTATAGGGGAAGACAGCAAAATGTTGTCCGCAGCTATACCAAAGATCTTGAACCCCAGTTGCTTAAGGCTGATCCTACCAGGGTGTTTATTACTCATTCAGGTATTGATAAAGAGACTGAACAGGAGACATACGATTACCTGAAGAGTTTAAATTATTTTAAGGAGATAAATATTACTAGGGCAGGCGGCGTAATATCAAGCCACTGTGGACCAAATACCTTGGGAATATTGTTTTACAGTGAATAATTATAGACTTGCACAATCCCTTTCATATTGTTCCATGGCCAAGCTGTTAAGAAGTTTTCTTCTAATATTATAATTCATATTGACAAAATGGAATCACAGATGTATATTTGTATAATAATAATGAATAAATATACAATAAGCTAGTGAGGTGGACTTATGAAAAAGAAAGTATTTGTAGATGGATTATCAGGAACTACGGGTCTTAAGATACATGAGCGGCTCAGTCTTTATACAGAATTGGATATGATAAAGATTGAATATGATAAAAGGCGAGATCCTATAGAGAGAGCAAGCTGCTTAAATGAGGCAGATATTGTATTTCTATGCCTCCCCGATGATGCAGCAAGAGAAGCAGTGAGCTTAGTTACCAATCCAAGTACAAAGATTATAGATGCTAGTACAGCCTATCGGACTGCAAATGATTGGACCTATGGTTTGGCGGAATTATCAGCGACTCATAGACAAGCCATCCAAAATAGCAAAAGAGTTAGTAATCCGGGTTGCCATGCAACGGCTTTTAACTTATCTGTTTATCCTTTGATAGCCAATCATATTATGCCTAGGGACTATCCTGTAACCTGTCAGAGCCTTACGGGTTATAGTGGAGGTGGTAAGGCATTAATTGATAAATATGAATATAATGATGGTATAAATGACTACACTAAGGCACCAAGACCCTATAGTCTTACCTTAAACCACAAGCATTTACCAGAGATGACCCTCCATTCAGGACTTAAGGAGGCACCGCTCTTTGTACCTATCTTGGGTAATAACTGTCAAGGGCTGGCAGTTCTTGTCTCCCTCCATTCAAAGCTTCTATCAAAGGAAATGACAGCTAAGAATATACATGAATTACTCAGCGAGCATTATCAGAACGAGAAATTCGTTAAAGTCCTACCTTATGCAGAGGATAGTATTTTATTTGATGGAGCTGTGGACATAACAGCTTGCAATAATACAAACCAGGCAGAAATTTTTGTATTCGGCAATGAGACAAAAGGTAGTACACTCATTATGACTAGATTAGATAATCTGGGTAAGGGAGCCTCCGGTGCAGCCATCCAGAATATGAATTTGATGCTAGGCTTTGATGAAGATTTACATTTATAATTCTTTAAGTTCCTTGGGGACAATGGGAAGGTGCAGGGTCTCAGCCAGAGAACAGATTTTATCTATGAGGCAGACCAACAAAGACTCTCTGTATAGAGGAATATTATTTATAGTCAGTGGCCACATATGTTTCTTAATAATATCCTTTTCAATAAAATTTAGTTTATAATGCCTGCAAGCATTACAAAGAGCAAAATTGGGATGCTTAAAACCATGGAGGCGATGGCTTTTATGAGGAATATGCCAATCATAGAGATAAAAGTCATGGAGCATGGCACCCCGGATTAAACTTCTTGTATCAAACTTAAGAGGCAGGAGAAGTGCTATCATATAGCTATAATATGCAACAATCAGGCAATGAGTAAAAGTCGTGGTACTCCCATGCTGTATATATTGATTCATTTCAAACAGCTGCTCATTTTTTAGAAGCTCACGTATATTTATGATAAAAAATCTCCTGTCTTTCTTGGATAAATTCATCTGTTCTCCTTTTTAAAATCTTACTGTAATCTTAGTGTGAAAATAAAAAGCAATTTTCACACTTAAAAGTTTGTGCCTGCGTAATCCTCGGCACAAACTAACTCAAAGGGATGGCATGTACTGTTAGTATGGCTGTAATCTTAGTATGGCTTATTCATTCAATAGGAAATTACGTCCTATTGAATAAAAATGCGACCCTATGGATGCGCACCTCAGTGAAGTATATTGCTTCGCAATCCCCTCGGGCACGGAGAATGTGCCAAAGGCACATTCTTTGCTCTATTCTATATCAAGGAAGCTTAGGTTACAATCCTATTTCTTTACCAAAGATTATTTCTAAGAAAATCCTATCATATCCTACATATTTATTAATAATAGTATTGCTCCAATTTAATCAAACCATCATTCATCCCTTCTTTTATATATTGAGTAAAATATGGTTGTAAAATCATAATAAAGACAGGGTTATAGTTGAAGAAAAATCAAATTCAAGTTATGATAGAAGTATGGGATATTATACTAAAACAAGGGAAGGTTTGGATGGATATGGAGAAAAAAGAGTTACAGACAAGTAAAGTGGAACGTTTATCTTATGCAGGATTTTTCTTAGGCCAGAATATCATTTATATTATTCCTTTTCAGCTTCTAACTTATTTTTATACAGAATATGTGGGATTATCCCTGGGTGATACGACTATGTTATTACTAATTGCCAAAGTATGGGATGCGATCAATGACCCCATCATGGGTGCAGTCGTAGATAAGTGCAACTTTAAAAAGGGTAAATATCTTCCTTGGATTAAATTTGCCACCTATGCTCTACCTGCCTCTCTAATATTATTGTTTGTTAATCTGGAAGGACCATATCTTCTAAAACTTGTTTATGCTTACATATCTTACATAATATTTGATATGGTATATACCGTATCGGATTCCCCTCTATTTTCTCTGTCAACGGTTATGACCGGCATTACCTATGAGAGAGATAAGTTAATGGCTTATAGTAGACTTGCAGCAGCTGTTGCAGCTGTTTCCAGTGCCCTAGTATTTAGTATCAAGGATGGGGTGGGCTGGACATTTACGGCAGTGATATATGGTATTATAGCCTTTCTTGTTATGTTTCCCTTGCAATTTACTGCCAAGGAAAGAATGAAATATGAACGAAATGAAGATATCTCTTTTAAACAAATCTATGGTTATTTATTGAAAAATAAATATTTATTAATCTATTTTGTTGGTTATCTTGCCATTGAGACTACAAATACCCTGCAGATTATGGCGGCTTACTTTGCCAACTCTAATCTTGGGAATGAGGGTATGTATATGGTAATTATGGCTGTAGCCATTCTACCTGTAATCTTAATAGCTCCCTTCCTGCCCAAATTGATTGTGAGATTTGGTAAGAAGAAATTAACTATATTCAGTAGTATGATGACCATATTCTTATGCTTGCTTCAATATTATACCGGATATGATAATCTGGCAGTCTTTCTGGTTCTAGCCTCCGTAAGGGTGCTTTTCACCCAGATACCACTGATGCTCTATGGTATGTTTACAGCGGATTGTATCGAATACGGTGCTTATATCAATGGAGAAAGAACAGAGGGTATCTCCTTCTCTATACAGACTTTTGTGACCAAATTAGGAGCAGCCTTTTGTAATACCTTGTGTTTGTTCTTATTAGGTGTCTTTGGCTATGTAGAAAAAGCGGCAGAAAAATCAATCACTCAAACCCCCCATGCCTTAAATGGTATCTGGATTATTATGACTATTGTTCCTGCCGTTGGCTATGCCATTATGATTATTGTTATGTCGCTATACAAGCTGGATGAAGGTAAAATTGCTGTTATGATCGCAGAAAATCATAAAAAGGTAAAAGGAAAATAAGAGCAATCAATCATAAGCTTTTAAAACAAATTAGTAGTCTTGTTATAAGGTGTACTATTTAGTCCCGCTTCTTCATGGGCAGCGGATGAATTATGTGACAGGGTACCATATACCACATAAGCACAGGTTATTAAGATGGATAACCCCATTCTAATCATTCCTGGAATGCTAAGGGGTGTTAAATCTATTATGGCCGTCAGGAGACTTACAGTTACTTTACTGTAAATCGCTGTTTTGAAAATGGCGGCATACTTTAAGTTTGCTCTAGATAAGGCACTAATAACTAATCCTACCAGGGAATAAAGGAGAGCAGAGATAACATAGGTCGCAACCGTAAAGAGATATAATATAATCATCATTAGTATAAAAATGAGATAGATAAAGGGCATAAATATTTTGATTATCTCATTATCAAATCTTATTCCGTGTAAGTCAGAGAAATTATAGTTTTGTGTTCTTCCATATTGATTAATAATTATATTTGTTCGGCTGACTAAAATTGTTTGATCATAAATGGGGCTAATATCATGGGAGCTAAAATGTTCAATATCACTATCTATAAGGACATAGGTACGGCCGTCTTCTTCTTCAAAGCGTTCTTCCATATAGAATTGGCCATTTTTTAATTCAAAGGAAGGAAGATTAGTATATAAATCCTTAGTTAATCCAGCTGGTCCTATAAGATAGTAAGTCAGCGGTATTATAGTAAATAGACTAATGATAAAAGAAAATAAAAAAATAAAAAGTGTAAGTCTGCCGCCACCTATTTTTGTGAGCTTGTAATACTTTAATGGCTTTGTTATAGCATAATAGATTTGTTGAAAGAAATTTAATTTCGTGTTCACCATAAGTGTTCCCCCTTGTTAATAATATTTTATGATTGATTTTGTTAATTAAAAAGTAAAAGCTAAGATATATATATTATGTTCATGATGTAAAAATCATAATGAATTTCTTTATAGGAAAATGGTGGACCAGTCACAGTACTAGTATATTGTTGGGTAAAGTATTTGTCAAACTATCTTTTGGAGGTTCTATGAGTAGAAAGTTAAATTTAAATAGTAAAATGAAAGAGATTTACGAAAATCCAATGGGACATGATATTCTCAATAAGCTTTTACTGCAGCTTAATAAGAAGGAAGCCTGGCTGACCAATCCTTTGGTTAGAAATCTTCCTCTGAAAGTCTTCGCCCTATTAATAAATAAATTCTTAGGAAAGGATTTTATGGAAAGCTTGCTTAATCTACTTAACCTTGAGCAAGAAGCTCCCATAAGGATAGAGACTGAGGTTAAAAGGGCCTGGTGGAAGGAAGCTGTCTTTTATCAGATATATCCAAGAAGCTTTCAGGATTATGACGGTGACGGTATTGGAGATCTAAAAGGAATTATATCTAGATTGGATTATTTAAAGGAGCTGGGGGTCAATGCCATCTGGCTATCACCAATTTATGATTCTCCCAATGATGATAATGGATATGATATTCGTGATTATTACGGTATTATGAAGGAATTTGGAACCATGGAGGATTTTGATGAGCTTCTTGGTGAGGTTCATAAAAGAGACATGCGCTTGATTATGGATTTGGTTATCAACCATACCTCTGATGAGCATCCTTGGTTTAGAAAGGCCATAGAAGACCCTGCTTCTAAGTATCATGATTACTATATGTTTAAGCAGGGAGATAAGGATGCACCTCCCAATAACTGGACTTCCTTTTTTAGTGGTTCGGCTTGGAATTACTATGAGGAGAATAAGGAATGGGCCCTTCATTTATTTTCTACAAAGCAGATGGATTTGAACTGGAATTGCAAAGAGCTGCGGGAAGAGATTAAAGCTATGATTCGCTGGTGGTTAGAGAAGGGTGTGGATGGCTTTCGAATGGATGTAGTGAACTATATCTCTAAAGCAGAGGGGCTGCCCATGGGCAATGAGAACATAGGAAAACTTCTTGGCTATTACGGAATAGAGCATTATTTTTTCGGTCCTAAACTGCATGAATATTTAAGGGAACTTAAGAAAGAAGCCTTTGCGCCTTTTGATGCCTTTACCGTAGGAGAGACCCCGGGTGTTGGCAGGGAGATGGGTAAATTACTAACAGGTGAGGAACGCAAGGAGCTGGATATGATTTTCTCCTTTGATCATTTGGAGACACCGGGACATGTACGCTTTGATGATTATAGATATGATTTAAATTATCTTAAGGAATATATGTGTGATTGGATGGATCATTGTGGCAACAATTGCTGGATGTCCCTGTTTTTTGAAAATCATGATAACCCAAGAATGATCTCCAAAGTGGATACAAACCCCATTTACCGAGAAGTGCTGGGTAAACTTTTGGCCTTAATTCAATTGACTTTAAAGGGTACGCCTTTTGTTTTTCAAGGGCAGGAGATAGGAAGTATTAATAAGAACTTTGCCTCCATTTCAGAAATGAGAGATGTAGAAAGTATTAACCTTTATAATGAATTAGTACCCTCCATAGGAGAGGTGGCAGCACTTAATAAAGTATTATGTGGCAGCAGGGACCATGCAAGAACTCCAATGCAGTGGGATGAAGGGTTAAATGGGGGCTTTAGTAAGAAGGAGCCTTGGATTAAGACAGATGATGATTATGAGAAATGGAATATCAGGAAGCAGCTGGAAGAGAAAAATTCTATATTAAATTTCTACAAAGAGCTCATACAGATAAGAAGTGAGCATTCAGCCTTGATTTATGGTGATTTTGAAGTGATTAATAGAAAGAAGAAAAATCTCTTTACCTATTTTAGAAAATATGGCAATGAAATCTATTATGTGGAATGTAATCTCAGTAATAAGCCAATGAAAAGAGCGCATTCGGTGATGGAATATGCGTTGGTATTATCAAATTACCCAGAGGCTAATGAGGTTTTGTTGCCTTACGAGGCCAATTTGTATAGGGTGTAGGAAAGTAAAGAGGTGATAAGTACTACGATTTGGTAAATACTTCCCGAGTTAGATATTCATAAATATAGTGGTGAGGGATTATTATTTTTTGTGATACCATGGGATGGCTTATTGAAAGGAAGGGGTTTTCCTTATGATAGAGAAGGCAAAAGAATTAGTGGCAAAGATGACCTTAGAGGAAAAAGCAGCTTTATGCTCCGGAGAGGACTTCTGGAAATTAAAATCTGTGAAGCGTCTGGGCCTAGACCCCATTATGATGGCGGATGGTCCCCATGGACTACGTAAGCAAATGGGAGAACAGGATAATATGGGAGTGGGGCATAGTGTTCCGGCAGTATGTTATCCTACAGCTAGTGCCCTTGCCTGTAGTTTTGACAGGGAATTGGCTTATGAGGTGGGGGAAGCTCTGGGTGAAGAATGCCTCCAGGAGAAGGTTGCAGTATTATTAAGTCCGGGGGCAAACCAAAAGAGAAGTCCTCTCTGTGGCAGAAATTTTGAATATTTTAGTGAAGATCCTATAATTTCCGGTGAAATGGCAGCAAGTATCATTGATGGTATCCAAAGCCAGGGCGTAGGTGCTTCTTTAAAACATTTTGCAGTTAATAATCAAGAAAAACGTAGAATGACCGTCAATGCCGTCCTTGATGAAAGAACCCTTCGGGAGACTTATTTAAAGGCATTTGAAATTGCAGTTAAGAAGAGTAAACCTTGGACCGTAATGTGCGCATATAATAAGCTAAACGGTAAATATTGCAGTGAGAATGCTTATCTCCTTAATGACATTCTTAGAGAAGAATGGGGATTTGATGGTCTTGTAGTATCGGACTGGGGAGCGGTAAATGACAGGGCGAGAGGTGTTGCAGCAGGACTTGATTTGGAAATGCCCGGATACCGGGGGATCAATGATGCAAAAATCCTTAGGGCAATTAAGAGTAATGCCTTATCCGAGGAGGCTTTAGATAAAGCTGCCACTAGAGTAACCTCTCTGATATTAAAGGGAATGGCTAAGGAGAAGAAGGGCTATTCCTATGATGTAGAGGCACATCATGGATTAGCAGTAAGGGCTTCTGAGGAGTCAGCGGTACTACTTAAGAATCAGGATAAGATATTACCAGGAAATATAATGCAAAAGGCTGCCTTAATCGGTGACTTTGCCAAAACACCGAGATATCAGGGAGCAGGAAGCTCAAAAATTGTACCCATTAAAGTTGACAATGCCTATGACGCCTTCAAAGAGCTGGGCCTGGAGTTGACTTATGCACCAGGGTATCTTCTAGATAGCAAGGGCTTAAAGGATAAAGACAAAGCTAGAAAAGAAGCAGAATTGATTAAGGAAGCCTGCGATGCTGCAAGGGATAAGGATGTGGTTTATCTATTTGCTGGACTCCCGGAGGGGTATGAATCCGAGGGATTTGACCGCTCTAATCTTTCCCTGCCACAAAGTCATAATAAGCTGATTGAAGCTGTTGCAAAATCAAATCCCAACCTTGTTGTCATCTTAATTGGCGGCGCACCCATGGAGCTACCCTGGATTGATAAGGTTAAGGGTCTTTTACTGACTTATCTTGGTGGTGAAGGCTGTGGTAAGGCTACAGTAAATCTTCTTCTTGGAAGGGCCATACCCTGTGGCAAATTGGCAGAGACCTGGCCCATAAAACTATGGGATACACCCTCTTATAAATATTTCCCGGGTGATAGAAGTACAGTAGAATATAGGGAAAGTATCTTTGTGGGGTACCGTTATTATGAAGCAGCTAAAAAGCCCGTATTATTTCCTTTTGGTTACGGTCTATCCTATTCCACTTTTACCTACTCTAATCTAGAAATAGAGCAGGAGGACTATGAATATGGTGATATAATAAAACTTACTTTTCAAATTACGAATCATGGACAGGTAGCTGCAAAGGAAACAGCATTTATCTTTGTTTCCCATGTGAATGAAAAAGTATTTTTACCAAAGAAGGAACTAAAGGGTTTTACAAAGCTTTTATTAGAGCCAGGAGAAACAAAGACAGTTAATCTTTCTCTGGACACCAAGGATTTTGGCTACTATAATATCCTAATTAAGGACTGGTATGCAGAGAGTGGAGATTATACAATATTAGTCGGTTCTTCAGTTGATAATATTAGTCTTAGTAAGGTAATAAAACTAAATAGTATAGAGAAACCTCAACCAAATTACAAGAAGATAGCACCCTCTTATTTTGACCTAAGTGATCAAGAGTTTCATGTTACGGATAGGGAATTTGCCGCCTTATATGGTAAGGAACTACCAGATGGCACTTCTAAGGCAAGAAGGCCTTATCATGCAGGTAATACATTAGAAGATGTGAAACATACTTTGATTGGTAAGATTATAATCTGCGTAGCAAACAAATTATCAAGGGATATCACCCAATCCTCTAAAGAGGAAGAAGGTATGGTTGCAGTTTCTATGCGAGAGATGCCCTTTCATGCTATGCTAACCATGGGAGGTGGAATTATATCTGAGATAATGCTTGAGGGAATCCTGGATATTTTAAATGGTCATTACTTAAAAGGGATTATTAAGCTTATAAAAAATAGGAGTATGGAGTATAAATAATAAATAAAAACAAGAAAAAAACAAGAAATAAGTCATAGTTAATTCCTTAGAAAAGAATTTTACAGGGAGAAATTATTATATAGTAAATTTACAAGGAGAAATTATTATAAAGTAAATTTACAGGGAGAAATTATTATAAAGTAACCTTGTATGGATATATTATTTGAAAGGTGGAATATTATCTACTACAATAAAATATGGGATTAAATGAACTTAAGAGGAGATTCGGTAGTTGAAAAATGCATATTTTTATATAACGAGTATAGGAAAAGTACTAATCACTGAGGATAGGGAAGGTATTACTGGCCTTATGATCCTCTCAAAAGAAGAGGACTTAGAGCAAAAGGAGCAATTTATATTAAATTACAAGATTGTTGAGACGGAGCAAATCAAAGAGACAGCCAAGCAACTAATGGAGTATCTGCAAGGCACTCGTAAGGTTTTTGATATCCGGATTAATCCTAATGGAACTCCATTTCAAAAGCAGGTATGGGAGGCTCTTAGAGCCATACCCTATGGAGAAACCAGAAGCTATAAAGAGATAGCAAGAGAGATTGGCAATGAGAAAGCCTCACGGGCAGTTGGTGGAGCAAATAATCGGAATCCTATTTTATGTATCATACCTTGTCATAGAGTGATTGGAGCAAAGGGAGAGCTAGTTGGCTTTGGGGCAGGACTTGATGTAAAAGAAAAGCTTTTAACCTTAGAAAAAAATAATTTTAATTGAAAATGCATTGATTTTACGAATGACGGGATACATATTCACATAATGGAGGTAAAACATGAATAAAGAATGGTCACTAGATGTACTTTATAAAGGATATAGTGATGTTAAATATCAGGAAGATAAAGAAAGACTTCTTAAGTTGATTCAAGAGATCATAAGCTTTAGTGACAATTTAACACAGGGCAGCGAGGAAGAAACTACCCTCTTAAAGGCAATTGATTATTTGGAGCAGTATCAGCTTCTAGGTACAAAATTAAGTTACTATGTGACATTGCGATTATCTGTCAATACTTCGGACCCTGAGACAGTAAAGGAGTCTGGTGGAATTGAACGTCAGATTAGCCTTGCTTCTAAACCCATGGCTATGATACGTAAATATATTGCAGGAATAGATAATATGGAAGCTTATTATGAAAAGCATCCGAAATTAAAGGCTTACGAATATTTAATTGTCGAGATGAAAAAAGAAGCAAAGCATATTCTCAGTGATGATGTAGAAGATGTTATAGCTAAATTAAATATCTCAGCAGGTTCTGCTTGGAGCAGTATGCAAAGCTTTTTAACCTCAACCTTAGAGGTAGAATATCGAGGTGATATCATTACCTTACCAGAGGTTCGTAATCTTGCCCACTCAGAGGACAAAGAAGTCCGCAAGGATGCTTATGAAGCAGAATTAAAAGCTTATGAAAAGATTAAAGATGCTATTAGTTATTCCCTTAATTATATTAAGACCCAGGTAAATACCCTCTGTGAATTAAGAGGTTATGAATCTCCCTTGGATATGACACTAAAGCAGGCAAAAATGAATAATGAGACTTTAAAGGCAATGCTTGAGGCAATTAAAGAAGCACTGCCATCCTTCCACAGATATCTGCAGCATAAGGCAAAGATTATGGGGCATGAGAAAGGTTTGCCCTGGTATGATATGTTTGCACCCATTGGCGAAAGCCATAAGAAGTTTACAGCCGAGGAATCAAAGGAATATCTTTTAAGACATTTTCGTAGATTTTCTGATGATTTAGCCTGGATGGTTGAGGAAGCTTATGATCATGAATGGATTGATTTTTATCCAAGAAAAGGTAAGGTTGGCGGAGCCTTCTGTGAGAACTTGCCCTTTGTTAAAGAAAGTCGTATTCTTATGAACTTTACTGGAGACTTTAATGATGTAATAACTCTAGCCCATGAACTAGGTCATGCTTATCATGGATTGCATATAGAAAATCATCTGCCTCTTAATGTGGACTATAGTATGCCAGTGGCAGAGACAGCATCCACTTTTAATGAAGCCTTAATTATGGAGGCGGCTATTAGTGAGACAGAGGGTAAAGA
Source organism: Bacillota bacterium (assembly GCA_023443625.1). The sequence continues at coordinate 92,448 of JAEZTQ010000017.1, forward strand.
GAAGATAGCTCTCATTGAAAGTCAGCTTCAGGATGTGACACAGATTATCATTGATATCTACTCCAGATATTTATTTGAAAGTGCCGTCTTTGAAGAATGTAAAACAGGATTTTTATTTGCAGATGATTTAGAAAAGATGATGTTAAAAGCGCAGAAGGAAGCCTATGGCCAGGGACTAGACCATAATTATTTACACCCCTATATGTGGGTTGTAAAGGGGCATTACTATTCCGAAAGCTTGAGCTTTTATAATTTTCCCTATGCCTTTGGTGGTTTATTTGCTAGGGGATTATATGAGAAATACAAATTAGAAGGGGAAGAATTTGTAGCAAAATACAAAGCCCTCTTAAATGCTACTACAGTCATGAGCGTAGAGGAGGCTGCTAAAGAGGCAGAAATTAATCTGGAGGATCCAGAGTTTTGGAGAAACAGCTTAAAGACGGTTGAAAAATTAATTGATGAATTTATTCAATTAACATAAAGATATTTAAAATAGTAATAAATTCACCACATAAAAGTTAAAAACTATCAGATACTAAACTTGTAACAATTTATAAATAGATGACTTGATTCAAATCTGATTTATAGGTTGGAATTACTAAATCGGGAAATAAAGTCAGCTGTTTTCTAAAGAAAGAGAGGAGCAAGTTTATGAGTCTGACAGGTATTGAAAAGGAGCTTCCGGAAGGATTGTTAATGCGTATGGGTATGGATATGAATGCAATGACAAATTTTGTGAATATGCCGGATGCCAATAAGAGACAATTAATCAACTATATACAAAGCTCTACAACAGGGGATGAGGCAAGAAATCGTGTGGATGAAGTAATTAATTATCTTAAGTAGAGTGGATCATTTCCATAAGACCAAAAGGAAATGATTACTCTTGAAAGAGCATAGTATATATGTTTATAACGGATTAAAATAAAAAGAGGCAATTGCACAATATTTGCAGTTGCCTCTTAAGATTCATTAAAGCGAACTTATCAGAACGCATCTTATCTTTCTTTCCCCATAAAGAACAATGCCACTGTTCCGGGACCGGAGTGAGCGCCTATGGTAGGGCTTACATAATGGATTAAGCTGTCTTGAATTCCAAAACGATCTTTCACAAGATCAGCAACATATTCAGCATCCTCCAGACAGTCTCCATGACTGATAAAGAAGATATCATTATCGATGGAAGAATCTTTTAATCTAGCTTCCATCTGATCAACAAGGGAAAGCAAAGCTTTCTTTCGGCCTCTAACATTATTTAGAGGTACCAAACGGCCATCATTATTGACATGCAATACAGGTTTTACATTAATTAATGTACCGATGATTGCCGCTGCTTTAGATACTCTGCCACCTCGGTGAAGATGATGTAAATCATCAACAGTAAACATATGACAGATTTTTAATTTATTATTTTCCAACCAATCTGCAACTTCATCAATGGTTTTACCCATTTCTTTCAACATGACTGCCTTATGTACAAGGAGTCCTTCTCCAAGAGATGCACATAAGGAATCAATGACTGTGATTTTGCTATCTGGTTGTTCTTCACAGATTTCTCTTGCTACAGTAGTGGATACGGAACAGCTGCCGCTTAAGGCTGAGGAGAAAGCAATATGCAGAATATCGTAGCCTTCTGCTAATAAAGAGGTAAAAACTTTTCTTGCCAAATCTGGATTTACAGCCATAGTAGTAGGTAAGGCTCCCCCACGCATAATATTATAGAATTCTTTGGGTTCAAGAACATTGTCTTCTCCGTAAACAGTTCCGTTCATATTATAATACAGAGGCAATAAACGGATATTATGTTTATCAAGATATTCCTTAGGTAAGTCACAGGTAGTGTCAGTGGTAATGATATAATTCTTCATATGGCCTTCTATCCTTTCCTTTTACATCTGTAGATCTATTGTACTTAGTCAGTTGTGTAACCGTAACACATATATAGTGGTTTTGAATACGATATCATATATTATAACATACCATAGTGAGCTGTTTCAATACTCATTTCCATTATTATGGACATAATTAGAATTACTAAAAACTCTTTTCTTATGCATATACTAGTAATATAAGTTGATTTAGCACAAAAATGATTAAATGTGGTCGTGGCCCAGGTAAATATAGGCTAAGGACCTTTTTGTTTTGCATAAAGATGTAGTGTTACTATGTATTGTTACGAGTAGACGCTAAAGGTATATTGATTTTACCATATTTCAACTGATACACTGAACATGTAAGGAAACAAAGGTAATTAAATATAAGTAATTCAATTTACCTGGCTTTTAAATCCATCACCATTATATAATAAATGGCATGTTTTACATTCATTATGTACATTCGGATCAGATGGATTTATGTAATCAGGTTTAAGGCTGCGTAATAAATATATGAGGAGAATAGAAATGAAAAAAGCCACAAAGAAATTCGTTGTACTGATACTTTCAATAGTGTTATTAAGTAACCTTTCATCTTCAACAAAAGCTTATGCAGTAGAAGAAGCAATGAGCATAACATTACAAATTGAAGGGATAGAGGAGAATCTTTATTATGTTACACAAGAAATACCATATAAGAATACACTAACTCTTAAAGATGCACTTTCATATATCGATCTACAAGAAGAAAGTTATCTATCTTAGGTGTTGATAATTCTTATATAACTGACATCAATGGTGAGAGTGCTGGAAAATTTGGCGGCTGGGATGGATGGCTATTTAAAATTAATTCTATGGAAGTTATGACTGGTATAGATGGTACTATTCTTAATGACGGGGATACTGTACTTTTATATTATGGGGATCCCTATGGTATTGGTATGCAATATCCCCTAGTAGACACCTCTAATTTACAGAATGGGTTAATAAGATTTACAAGTATAGATTCTTCATATGATGAGAATTATTCTGCAACTGTTACTGAAAACCCTGTGATTGGTGCTAGTGTTACATGGTATTATAATGACTCAAGTGAAACTTATATCACAGATGATAAGGGTGAGATAAAGATTAAGGAAGAGCAATTAACGCAAGGAAATCATCAAATTCAAATTTCTAAATCTAATAATACAGGAATTCCCCTAGTTTTACGTTTACCTCCTGATTATTGTATATCTATTGAAGAAGGAGTTGACCTCCTTGGGATAAATGTTAAGGGAAAGGATATTTCTACTTCAAGTAATGCAGATAGGGAGAATATATATAGGATTGAAATAGAGAAGGAAATTCCTAAGACTGGAGAAAATAGTTGTATAGCTGTTATAGTTTTAATGGTTATATCATTGGGAGCTTTGTTAGGAAGCTTTTATTATAAGAAGAAAAGAAATTATGAAAAACAATATACTATTTAAGTTACTTCTAGCAATACTATGCTTTTTGCTATTACTAACAATTATTACGGGAGTTTTTTATGTTGATGCTTCAACAAAAAACGTCAAATATACCGCCAATGATCTTGAAAAGATTATCGACAGTATCCTGACCTGCAAACAGAAGGATTCCTCAACCATCTCAGTACAAGAATTTATTGATACCATATTAAAGAAAAATGCCGGAACTAGTCCATCCGATTGGTATATAATTGCGATACACCAATATAAGGGACAGTATGATTACAATACTTATATAAACGCTTTAAATACATATATAAAGAATACTAAAATAACTAAAGCAACTGATATGCAAAGAATAGCACTCACTTATTCCGCTGTTGGAGGGAATGAAGAATTCATACAAAAGGCTATAGATAAATCCATTGGTGAATTGGGAATAATGAGTTATATCTATGGCCTGCTTCTACTGGATTCAAAATCTTATACAAGCAAGGAAAACTTCAGAGAGGAAATCATTGAAGAAATTCTAGCTTTAAGGCTTTCAGATGGAGGCTGGGCCTTAATTGGTAAAGTATCAGACATTGATGTTACAGCAATGGCTCTACAGGCATTAGCTCCATATTATAATGACAGTGATGTTTCTATAGCTGTTAATGATGCCTTGGTATTGCTTTCAAAAAGGCAATTAGAGAGTGGTGATTATAAGAACTATAATAATCGAAGTTGTGAAAGTGTTTCACAGGTCATTTTGGCCTTAGGCTCTCTTGGTATTGACTTTCAACAGGATGGAAGATTTATAAAGAATTCACATACGCTCATGGATGGATTACTCTTATATAAATTGCCTGATGGAAGCTTTAGTCACACTATAAATGGGGTATCGAATGATACAGCTACTGTTCAAGCAATGCATGCCTTGATAGCTACTTGAAGCGATTGCCATTTGTAACAAAAATAGAAAATTACGTGAGGGGGAAATGAATGCTTAAAAAGCACATCAAATATATAATACTGTTATTGTGTATACCTACAGTCATTGGATTAGGCAATTCTTTATTTGATGATCGTCAGTATGCATTTATAACACTTGCCATAGTTATACTTTCCAGCATTCCCTTTTTTCTAACCTTTGAAAACAATAATAGGAATACCTATAAAATGGTGATTATTGCGGTTATGGTTGCAATGTCAGTTGCTGGACGTTTTATATTTGCAGTTATTCCAGGGTTTAAACCAATCACAGCTATTGTGGTTATTACTGCTATTTATTTCGGTTGTGAAGTAGGATTTTTAACAGGATCCTTATCAGCAGTAATCTCAAATTTTTATTTTGGTCAAGGACCTTGGACACCCTTTCAGATGTTTACTTGGGGGCTGATTGGGTTATTAGCTGGTAAATTTTCATTCGTACTAAAAACAAATAGATTTATCTTAGCTATATATGGTGCTTTAGTTGGTATTTTATATTCTTTTCTAATGGATATTTGGACAGTTCTTTGGTATGACAATCAATTTCATATAAAATTATATCTCGTAGCTATTGTCAGTTCTTTACCATATACAATGATCTATGCTATTTCAAATATTATATTCCTGCTTTGTCTGGCAAAACCCATAGGAGATAAATTGTTAAGAATAAAAAGTAAGTATGGCATAAATTGAGAATCATTAAAAATTCTATTTATCATTGGAACATATTTATAATAAATCAACTTAATCATTAGCAATATACATTGTTTTACAAAATTGTATTTTGCTATGAGCAGCCAGCATCATCGATGCTGGTATTTTTATACAAATTGTAAGTTAAATATGTAAAATAATGTATATTGAATGTTTATTACCCCAAAAAGTGTATAATTATGGAACAATAAATGGTTTTAATTACATATATTTATAATAAAATGTAAATATACGTGTTGCTAATAAATAATATTTTTCATATTTATTACTGCTCTTACAAACATATGTAAAAGGGGGATTTACAAATGAACAGCTTTTATAACAATGCGGGAGCTAGAATTAGAAATTTACGTGAAATTAACAGGTACACAAGGGAAGAATTTGCCGAATTAGCAGATATTTCACCTAAATTTTTGTATGAAATTGAAACGGGGCAGAAAGGATTTTCAGCAGATACCTTATATAGAATTGCAAAAGCTTTATCGGTATCATGTGAGTATATTCTATCCGGGGATAATCAAGATGAATATAGTGAAGAGGTATTAGACGCATTGAAATTATTTAACAGTGCTCAGATAAGAACAGTTTCACAAATGTTAAAACTTATGTATGAGCTGAATACCAAAAACTAAATTTATTATCAACGGATTTAAATATAAAAATATTTTAGGAGGAAGTGTAATGAAAGTTAAACCTTTAAAAAATCATTTGCTTATTAAAATTGAAGAAAATGAAGAAGCGACGAAAAGTGGTATTATCCTGGTAGGAGCAGCAAAGGGTGACTCCAATGTAGCAAAGATCATTGAAACTGCAGATAGTTTTGATGATGATCAAGATGTTTTTTTAAAAGGGGATAAGATACTGATCAGTCCTCATGCAGGCACTAAGGTAAAACTTGATGATGAAGAGTATCTTATAGTATCGCAAAAAGAAGTATTAGCTATTTTAGGTTAAGAAGGAAGGAAAATATAATGGCGAAACAATTAATTTATAGTGAGGATGCAAGAAAAGCATTAAAAGCAGGTCTGGATAAGTTGGCAGATACAGTAAAGATTACATTAGGACCAAAAGGAAGAAATGTTGTATTAGATAAAAAATATGGAAGTCCTTTAATTACGAATGATGGTGTTACAATTGCCAAAGAAATCGAATTAGATGATCCATTCGAGAATATGGGCGCACAATTAGTAAAAGAAGTTGCAACAAAAACAAATGATGTTGCAGGTGATGGCACTACAACAGCTACATTATTAGCTCAGGCTATGGTACGTCATGGTATGAAAAATATCTCATCAGGAGCAAATCCGGTATTAATTAAAAGAGGTATTGAAAGCGCAGTTAAAACAGCAGTTGAGAGTATTCTTGAGAATTCCAGTAAGGTATCGTCCTCTTCTGATATTACAACCGTAGCTGCTATTTCTGCAGGAGATTATGAGATTGGACAACTTATTTCCGATGCAATGGATAAAGTTACAGCGGATGGCGTTATTACAGTAGAGGAATCAAAGACAGCAGAAACCTATTGTGATGTAGTGGAAGGAATGCAGTTTGACAGAGGATATATATCTCCATATATGGTTACAGATCATGATAAGATGGAAGCGGTTGTCGATGATGCATACATACTTATTACAGATAAGAAGATTTCATCTATTCAAGAAATTATTTCTTTATTAGAAGAGGTAGTGCAATCAGGTAAAAAACTTATTATTATTGCTGAGGATGTAGATGGTGAAGCATTAGCTACCTTAGCTGTAAATAATATGAGAGGTACCTTTACTTGCATTGCAGTGAAAGCTCCAGGCTTTGGTGATAGAAGAAAAGAGATGTTATCTGATATTGCAATTTTAACGAGTGGTGAAGTTATCTGCGAGGATTTAGGTTTTGAACTTAAGAATGTTAGCATACATCAGTTAGGAAGAGCAAAGCAGGTAAAGGTTCAAAAAGAAAATACGATCATCGTTGGTGGCTATGGAGATAAATCCAATATCGATTTACGAATTGCTCAGATAAAATCAGAAATAGAGAATAGTACTTCTGATTATGATAAGGAAAAGCTGCAGGAAAGACTTGCAAAATTATCAGGTGGTGTAGGAGTAATCAAGGTAGGTGCTTCAACCGAGGTCGAAATGAAAGAAAAGAAGATGCGTATTGAGGATGCACTGGCAGCAACGAAGGCAGCAGTCGAAGAAGGCATCGTAGCAGGTGGTGGCATCGCATTACTTACAGCTTCAAAAAAGGTGCAGAAGACAATTGGTAAGTATTCAGGAGACGAGAAAGTCGGTGCATCAATCGTAATCAAGGCTCTTGAAGAGCCTATTAGACAAATTGTTGAGAATGCAGGTTTGGAAAGCTCTGTAATTGTAGATACAATTAAGAAAGTTGGAAAAGCAAATTATGGGTATGATGCTTATAATGAAAAATTCTGTAATATGATTGAGATGGGAATTGTAGATCCTGCCAAAGTTACAAGATCTGCGTTACAAAATGCTGCGTCTGTAGCAGAAATGATACTTACGACAGAAGCATTAGTAGCAGATGAAAAAGAAGAAAAAAATCAATGTGCAATGCCTCAACAAAACCCTGGTATGATGTATTAGTTTGAAGGTGATAGATTGCTCTTTTATGAGCAATCTATCACTAATTTACCTAATAATGAGATGGCTGTTCTAGTTATATATTGATTTGATCCAAGTACAAGAAATTTACTTGATATATCATCAGTCGCAATTATAAAAAAAGAATATGGACTTCCTGTTATTGTAGATATCAGCCATTCATTAGGAAGAAAAGATATCGCAATTCCAGTAGCAAAGGCAGCTCTGGCAGTGGGAGCTGATGGGATTATGATAGAAGTACATCATAATCCAGCCAAGGCATTATCGGATGCAAATCAGCAAATGAGTATTTTAGAATTTGATCGTTTATATAATGAGATTTATTACTAAGTACTTAGTTATAAGTCTATATAAGTTAATTCCTTAAAGAGTATAAATTGTATCAAATACACTATAAGACTTATGAAATAGAACGATAGTGAGTTTTTATGAAAAATAAAATAAGGTATTATTAGCTTAAAGGTTCAGCTCTGTTGCGGCGAGTTTTATCTGAGTAAGGAATTAAATAGAAGTAAATTATACGAACAAGAAATGTATCGTAATGGCGAAGCTTGCCTTTCTAATAAAAAAATAAGTTTAATTGGAGGGAGTACAATGAGCTGGTATGTTTTATTCGTAGAGACCGGTTATGAAGATGATGTTTGTCATTATATAGATAAAGTAAAAACTTATTTATTAGAAGATGTAAAGTATAATTTACTGGTTCCGAAAAGAAAAATCTATGAACGAAAGCAGGGAATACGTAATGAGGTCATAAAAAAAATGTTCCCTGGTTATGTCTTAGTAGAAACGGATAATATTATACAATTTTATAGCAGAGTAAAAGGTGCTCCTCATACTATAAAATTTTTAAGAGAAGATGATTATTTTCATGAAGTACGATTAGATGAAATACGACAAATCCTGCATCTGACAGATCAAATGGGATTAATAGATGTATCTCTGGCATATGTAGTTAATGATAAAATCAGAATAAGTGATGGTCCTTTACTCGGACGAGAAGGAATTATTAAGAAAGTAGATAAACGTAAAGGCAGAGCAAAAGTTGAGTTTATTATTAATAATAATTCTTTATTAATTGATTTAGGAATTGATATCATTCAAAGATTAGAGGAATAGCAGTAAAAAAATATATAAACTGATTAATATCTAATAGAAATTCTATTAGTAATTATACGCAACCGGGGTCTACTAATTATTAATATCAATATAAGTTATTCATATCAAAAGTACTATGAATTTTTATAAGTAAAATAATTATTAGTATGGAGGAATATGGTTGAAGTTATAATTGTTAAACTGTCAAATGAATTACCTTTTCAATATGATTATTTAAAATACATCTCCTATGAAAGACGAATAAGAATTCTTAAATATATTAATGAAGTTGATAAAAAAAGAAGCCTCATGTCAGAGCTATTAATTCGAAAGGCTGCATCTGATAAGCTATGCATACCTGCAAAGAAAATTAGAATAAGCTACAATCCATATGGAAAGCCTTATATTGATAATGAAAGATACTTTAAATTCAATGTTTCTCATTCAGATGCTTATGTAGTAATTGCAATTAGCAAATTTAAGATAGGAATAGACATTGAAAAAAATAAAATAATAGATTTTGCTATAGCAAAAAGATTTTTTACTAAGAAGGAATATCAGTATATTAATTCATTTATTGCAGAGGCTGATAAAATCAATGCATTTTATATGCTATGGACTTTAAAAGAAAGTTATGTGAAGGCCTTAGGGAAAGGATTAAGTATACCCTTAAATTCCTTTGAATTTAATTTTGATAAAGGAATACATATTAAGAATCAAAAGGAGAATATACAATTCCTATTCAGCTCAACCAGGCTATATGAGTATACATTATCTTTAAGCCATAAAGAAAAGATAATTAAATATACTAATTTGAATGAAATTGATATATATAATTATTATAAAGAAAATGGTAACAAACAATGAGAATTCAATTAAGTCCCATATAAAAATAGTGGATGTGGAGATAATACTATGAATGAAGATAAAATTATTAATCTAGTACAAAATGAAATTTTACATAGAGATAACTTAAAATCCTATCTTGAATGTATACTATTGATAAGTAAAAAATTAATTAGAACCTTTAATTTAGGGAAACGCCTATATCTATGCGGAAATGGTGGTAGCAATGCTGATGCCAGTCACATAGCGTCAGAGTTTATTAAGAATTTTATGATAAATCGCAGATGTAATTTAATAAATAATAATTCAAATCATAATAATATGCTGAGCAGACTTCAATTAGGTCTGCCAGCATTTTCTTTATCTAATGGAGAAAACATAACTGCTATTGCCAACGATATGGATTATTCATTAATCTATGCGCAGCAAGTATTTACATATTGTAACAGGGATGATGTATTAATTCTTTTCAGTACATCAGGAAATTCCGAAAATGTAATTAATGCTGCGAAAACAGCAAAGGAAATGGGCGTATATGCCATTGCTTTTACTGGTGATCAGGATAATAAACTTCAATTATTCTGTGATTATGGAGTAAGGGTAGGTTTTCCAACGACTGCACAAATACAAGAAACCTATATGAGTATTATGCATGTCGTTTGTGCTGTTGTGGAACAAATAATATTTAATAAATAGGAGATTACTTTGAAAAAATTAGTATTACTTATACTTACATTGTCCCTATTATTTCAGGTTGTGCCTGTATTGGCAGAAAGTAGAAAAACCGATGTTGCTGAATGTTTTGAGGATTTTGATAAAATTGTTGAAAAATCACTAAGAAAATCAGGAACACCTGGGGCAGCTATTGCTATTGTAAGCGGTGAGGAGGTCTATCTACGAAATTATGGGTATGCAGATAAGGATCTAAAGGAATATGTTACTGGGGATACCTTATTTGAGCTAGGTTCCATGAGTAAGGCTTTTACTGCTCTTGGTATTTTATATTTAGAACATGAAGGTAAATTAAATCTTTCTGATAATGTAAAAGAGTATATCCCATGGCTTGTCTTAAACTATGACGGCGAATATAAAGGTCAAAAGATAGACGGGGAAGTACCTATTACCATAGCAGATGCTTTGTATCATACAAGCGGAATTCCTTTTAAATCAATAGGTTATATACCAGAAGGTAACGCTGATGATATGCTAGATAAAACTATTCAATCACTGGTTGATACTGATATGGATTTTTACCCAGGTACTAAGTATTCCTATGCCACGATTAATTATGATATTTTAGGTCTTATCATTGAAAAGATATCTGGAAAAAGTTATGAAAGCTTTATACGTGATACGGTATTAGTTCCTTTAGGTCTTAATAATACCTATCTATATCGGGAGGAAGCTAAAAAGAATGGACAACTGGCATCTGGTTATAAAATACAATTATTCGATGTGGTAAATTATGATGCACCTATATATCGTGGAAATACACCTGCGGGTTATGTAATTTCATCAAGCAGTGATATGGCTCGTTGGATGAAAATACAAATGGGACTTATGGATGTGCCACAGAATTATAGATTAATCATTGATAAATCTCATAAGGGTAATAGTACAGTAGCGTCTTCCGGAGATAATTACTATGCTGCAGGATGGAGTGTGAATATTCGAGGGGAGTCTATTAGCCATGGAGGGTCAAATCCTAATTATTCATCTATGCTAACCATGGATAATGAAAAAAATGTAGGTATATGCATTTTATCGAATCTCAATTCTAATGCATCTAGCTATATCTCAGATAACTTTTTTAATTTATTATACAATCGCCGCATAACAAAATATAAAAATGACTCCTATAAGACTTTAGATTTGATATTCACCATACTTTTTGTTGGATCAATTATCGCATCCTTTATGTTATTGATATTACAAGGTATATCAATCATTGAGATCATAAGGAAAAAGAGAATTAGAGAGAAGTTAAAGGGTGTCAAAGTTGCTGGTATCATACTTGCAATACCAATCATGGTGTTTTATGGATATTGTATTTACTATTTACCGAATATTTTATTCAACAGGCTGCCATGGGAAGCAGTGAATGTTTGGGGATCAAAAAGTATTATGTATGGTAGTATTGGTGTTTTTTTTGCAGGGATCCTATTTTTTATCTATGTTCTTACAACCTTCAATTTTCCTAAATTAAGAGAAAAAAATTATATAACTCTAATTCCATTATCTATCATTAATGGATTAACAAGTGCATTAATTATATTTACAATAAACGAATCCTTTAATCGTGATCTTGAATATTCAAACGAACTTTTAATATACTTTATTTTTGCCCTTACTTTTTTTGTATATACCATAAAACTTGTACAAGGACGTTTGATTATTATTACTAATGAATTAGCATATGAAAAGCGAATCAATATGATTGACAAGATCATGAATTCTTCTTATCAAGCAATTGAAAAGATAGGAAGCTCCCGTATATATTCCGGTTTAAATAATGATACCGGTGCAGTAGCTCAAATACCAGGCATGATTATTCAATTTGCTTCGAATATATTAACCTTAATATTCTGTCTGGCCTATTTGCTTTCAAACAGCTTAGCAGCATTTATTGCTTCTATTAGTGTTATTGCTTTAAACGGCTTTATCAGTTTATTAACAAGTCGCTTGGCATCAAAGTACTGGGAGAAAAATAGAGATATACAAGATGTTTATTTTAATCAGATGTCAGATTTGGTATATGGATTTAAAGAATTGGTCCTAAGTAAGCTAAGGAAAATAGCTTTTTGGAAGGAAATGAAATATTATTCAAGGCTATCAACAGAGTTATCTAAGGAGGCTGCAGTAAAGTTTCTTAATTTTGGAATATATAATACCTTAATGTATAATATTATCTTTGGTGTTGTAGTATTTGCCTTTCCCTTATTTATAATTGGAATCAGTGTGAATGATTTACGAGAAACTTTATTTATGGTTTTTTACTTGATTGGACCCTTTGGAGCAGTTATGGGGATAATTCCAGGCATCACTCAAGTCAAAGTCAATTTAAAAAGAATTAATAAACTGATAAATGATTTGGATGAAGTAGCTACAGATTTAATAGAAAACCATATAGTAACTAATTCTACGAAGCCCATCTCTTTGCATCTGGAAGATATCACTTATAGTTATGTTACAAAGAATGAAGAAAATGGTGATGTTGATACAGAATTCACACTGGGACCCATCAATTTGGAGATCAAAACAGGTGAAATTATATACATAACCGGAGGAAATGGTAGTGGTAAGTCAACGTTAGGCAAATTGATAACAGGGCTATATGCTCATCAAACCGGAGAGATTTACATTAATCAAAAGAATTGTAATATCTTAGATTTAAATACTGCTTTTTCTGCTATTTTTAATGATTTCCATTTATTTAATAAATTATATGGAATTGAGATGAGTAATAAGAGAGGTGAAGTACATGAATTACTTAAATTGATGAAGCTAGATAAAAAGGTTGTACTGGATGATAATGGGGAGCTCAAATCTTTGAATTTGTCTACTGGACAAAAGAAAAGGCTTGCTTACATTGTATGCTACCTAGATGATAAACCATTTATATTATTTGATGAATGGGCAGCGGAGCAGGACCCTGAATTCAGACAGTTTTTTTATATGCAGTTATTACCTAGGCTTAAAGAAAAAGGGAAGGGTGTTATAGTCATAACCCATGATGACAGATATTTTAATTTAGCAGATAAAATGATTAAATTAGAACAAGGAGAAATAGTTTCGTAATGAATACGTATCCTCTATCAAATGCACAAAAAAGAATATGGTATGCACAAAAAAAATACCAAGCTTCCTCCTTGTTTAATATCGGTGGAATTGTAAAAATCAATGGTGAAATAAGGGTGTCTGCATTATCACAAGCCATTACACAAGTGGTTAAGAATAATGTAGCATTAAATCTACAGTTTAAAGAGGATAACAATCAAGTTTATCAATATATTAGCCAAAAGAAATGTTATGTGGCTTATGCAGATTTTAGTTCCATTGCTGATCCACAAAATTCTTTTGAAAAGTGGTACAAAAAGCAAGCGCAGATACCATTTGTTATGGTGGAGAGACCATTATATACATTTACAATATTTAAAATATCTAAATCTGTTATGGGATATTTTATTAAATTGCACCATATCATTGCAGATGGTTGGTCAATCAAACTTCTTACAGATCAAATTATAAAATCATATGAAGCTATAATAAAAGATGAGTTGTATGAGGATGAAGAAATCCCTTCCTATATTGATTATGTGATTGAGGAAGAGACATATATTAATTCGGTTTATTTTAATAAAGCAAAAGATTATTGGAATCATATGTTTTCACTTCTTCCAGAGTTGCCGACTGCTTTACATAATAAATTGAATGGACAAAGAATATCCTTTGTCATAGAAGATATTCTCTTTAATAAGATAGATAACTATATAAAAGAACAGGGTATAACAATTAACACTTTTTTTGTTGGTATTTATTTATTATATGAATATAAAAAGTATGGTAAAAAAGATATAATTCTAGGAACTCCTTTACTTGGTAGATCAGGCAAAAAAGAAAGGCAAACTTTCGGTACTTTTACGAATACAATGCCATACCGGTATGTTATAAATAATAATGAATTGATTTCTGAGATGATGCAGGAAGTATCTTCTGACCTAAAGAGTTGTTATATCAATCAAAAGTATCCATATAATTTACTTGTTGATGAATTGAAACTTCATGAAAATGGTATTGATCGATTATATAATGTTTGTATCAATTACTATAACACAATTATTAATACAAGTATTGATGGTTTATCCATTGAAAATACAGAGTTTTATAATGGAGAGCAAGACTATGGACTACAGATTATATTAAGACATTGGGATGGTGTGAAGCTACAGTTGGACTTTGACTATCAGACAGCTGTTTATTCAGAGAAGCAGATTAATGAGATGCATAACCAGTTAATGATTTTAATAAATCAAATATTAAATGAAGATTTGTTAAAGGTTAGTAATGTCCTTCTATTAACCCAAGATGAAAAGCATAAGGTGATTTATGAGTTTAACAATACAAAAACTAATTACCCTTCAAACAAAACTTGGCTTGACTTGTTCGAGGGCATAATAAAAAGCACCCCAAATAAAACTGCAATATCGAAAAATTCAAAATATTTCACATACCAAGAGCTTGATTTTAAAGCAAATTGTTTAGCTCATCATTTACAAAAAATTGGAGTTCAAACCAATACCATTGTCGGAGCGTTAATTGAGCATGATATGGAAAGTATAGTAGCAATCCTGGCAATTATGAAATGTGGTGCTACTTATCTGCCAATTGATGTAAATAGTCCTTTAAATAGAACAAAAGATATAATAATAAGCTCTGGTGCAAAATTCCTGATTGTTAACGATGAAAGTATAGATGATTTTAAAGGTATCGTTATATCTCTTAAAGAAATAAATACTATTAGCAATGCACCCAGCAATATAAATTTATGTAAACCGTCTGATACCGCTTATATGATATTTACATCAGGCTCCACAGGTATACCCAAAGGTGTTATGGTAAGTCATAAAAACCTAATGAACTATTTGTGCTGGGCAAAAAAGACCTATGTTAAGAGTGAAAATGAAGTGTTTGCCTTATATTCGTCCTTTGCTTTTGATTTTACTATGACATCGATTTTTCTACCACTAATTAGTGGTGGTGAAGTAAGGGTTTATGATAATGCTAGAGATGAAAATGTATTTGAAAAAATTATTAATGATAAGAAAGCTACCATTGTAAAAATTACACCTTCCCATATTCCTCTTATCAATGATCTTGCTATTAACAATTCTACTATTCATACATATGTTATTGGTGGTGAAAATTTAAAAGTAGAATCCTGTAGAAGATTATATGAGCATTTCAATAAAAGTGTAGATATTTACAATGAGTACGGTCCTACAGAAGCGACAGTAGGTTGTATGATTTATCTGTATAATTATGAAAAAGACAATAATGATTCTATTCCCATTGGGAGACCCATAGATAATACACAAATCTATTTATTGGATGAGAAGTTACTTCCTGTACCAAATAATACAATGGGTGAAGTATATATAAGTGGGGATAGTCTTTCAAAGGGATATTATAATTTATTAGACGAAACAAATAAGAGATTTATCAAAAACCCGTATAGAAGCGGTGATATTATGTACAAAACTGGAGATATAGCATACCGTAATAATGAAGGAATACTTGTTTTCAGTGGCCGCTGCGATGATGAAATAAAGATACGGGGAAACAGGGTAAATTTATCAGAGATTGAACACAAAATCCTATCAAGTGGTATGGCAGAAGATGCGGTTGTTATTCCGGTTAACTGTGACAATGATAGCATACAGTTGTGTGCTTATATATTACAAAATGGCAAGTATAATTTGGAAACGCTTAAAGAGTATTTAGTATCCTGTTTGCCAATATATATGCTACCTCAATTTTATGTAAGTATGAGCAAGCTCCCTCTCACAATAAATGGAAAAATAGATAGAGGTAAACTACCTAATCCTCTAAATCACTATCAGGATAAAAATGAAATAAATAAAGAAAAGTCATCCCAGATTGAGATATTGATTACAGCAATAAGCAGTGTAATTACTGATATAAATATAAACTCTGATGATAATTTTTATGCTTTAGGCGGCGACTCCATCAAAGCGATACAAATCTCGTCACGATTGAATGAGAAAGGTTATGAACTTACTGTCAGAGATATTCTAACTAATCCAGTAATAAATCAAATGATTGATTTTATGAAAATCAAATCTGATAAAAAAATAGAACAAAGTATATGCAGTGGTGAAATCATGAAAACGCCTATTATTTCATGGTTTTTTGAAGAGAATTTTAAAGATGAAGGTCATTACAATCAATCAATATTACTGGAATTAAAACAAGGACTATCAATAAAACTATTAAATGAGATGTTCCTAGAGCTCATTAAACTTCATGATGCGTTACGAATTAACTACGATAAGAGAAATGATAATTTATATTATAACAATAATCATTTGAGCAATCATTCTATTGTAAATGTGGTTCATCAGCCAAATGAGCAATCAGTAGATTTATCTAGTATCATAAAAATGAATATTAATCATAACTTTGACTTGGAAAAGGATCTCTTAATCAGGCCATATTCGATTTTTATAGCTGAAAAGAACTATTTATATATTACTGCCCATCATTTAGTTGTTGATGGAGTATCATGGAGAATTATCTTAGAAGATATAGAGTCATTATTACGCAATCTCCAGCAAGGGAAAACAGTTCAAATGCCAGAGAAAACCTTATCCTTTGTAGAATATGCAAAAGAGTATAATAGATGGGCAGAAAACCTACAGATTAACGATATATACTGGCGTAAAGTATATGAATATTCTACTATGAAGTTACAGACACATCTGAGCAAAGCAACCTATGGACAAATAAAAAAATTACAATTTCAACTAGATAAATCAGATACGCAACTATTTCTGAGCAAAGCAAATGAGTTATATAACACAACACCCAATGAATTACTCGTGATTGCCCTATCCTTTACAATAAAGGAATTATACCATACAAATGAAATGGTAATTGAAGTGGAAAGGCACGGACGGGATATTTTAAAAGATATGAATATGAATCGAACAGTAGGTTGGTTTACAAATATGTTTCCCCTACATATCCAAATCCCCTCTACTTGTTTCATAAATCAAATGAAATCAATGAAAGAGCAATTTAAAGATGCATGGCAAAAGGGTTATGAGCATGGAATTGTGAAGTATATTAAAAAGCAACCATATACAAGGAAAAAACTAAAACATATCAGTTTAAATTATTTGGGCGAATACACCGAACAAAAAAATGATTATTTTACTCTAAAAAAATTGTCCTTTGAAAGTGATGTGAGTTCAAATAATGAAATACCCTTTTGTATTGACGTAAATGCGATCATTTATGATATGCAATTAAATGTTTCTATAGCATATTTTGATGACCCGGAAAATAATGAAACACCCGACAATATATTTGCCTGCTTCAAAAAGCATTTCATCAATATTTTAGAGCACCAAAATAAACTGATAGTCTGATTAAGTATAGGTGAGTTATGATATGCATTATGTGTGCTTTGGATATAGAGTATAGTAATATAAAAAGATATTTTAATATAGATAAGGAATTTGCGCTAGACGAGAATTGTCAAATATCTGAATGCAATAGTGGTAAATTCATTATTGTAAAATCCGGTGTGGGTAAAGAGTTGGCTGGCAGCTATACGGTATATGTAATTAATAAATATAGTAACATTTCACATATTTTATCTACTGGTATTGCAGGAGCTTTAGCACCAAATTTGAATATTGGTGATATTGTAATAGGTGATACTATTCTTGATTATGCAAATAGCGATATAATTAAGGAGTATACATATATAACAGATAATAATTTATATATTAAAGTATCAAAAAGTATAAGCAGTACATTACATGTAGGAAAAATACTGTCCAGTGATATATTGCTGAACAATAGTATTGTTAAGGAAAGGCTTTATAATAATTATAACGTTTTATGTGTGGAAATGGAAAGTGCCGGAGTTGTAAGTGAATGTATAAAAAATAATATTTTATTTACACCAGTAAAAATAATAAGCGATTTAGCTGATGATAGAGCAATAATTTCAATGGTAAGAGTACAGAGCAAGATTACAGATAGTTTGGGGCAGTTATTTTATACGTGTATGGGTTGAGTGATTATTATTCAACTTAAATCAACATCAAAATATCAGCTTTTTACTAAATATAATTCAGACACATAAACAGCATTATACTTTCTTAACTAATAAATTGTTATACAATTAATCGAAGGTAATTGGTATAGGTTAGAATATGAATGATAAATATTATATATTTTCCCCATTTATTAGAGTGAACCCAAAGATAAAAAACGGGTTAATTAATTATTTAACTAGGCGATTAGAAGTTGTTAATGATACTGAAATGGCGATATTAAAATTTTGTACTCAGCCTCGCAGTTTACAGAATATAGAATTGGATTTTTCAAATCCATCCAGATTGATACATAGGCTTTTGATTTTAGAATCTGGAATGGAATGGAAAATTAATCGAGTTAGGCAATTAGAAATTGAAACAACAACAATTTGTAATTGGAAGTGCAAATACTGTCCCAATCACATTTATACACAGAAGCGTAATATAATGAGTTTAGACTTATTTGAAGAAATTATTTGTAAGGCTAAAAACTACGGCTACTTAAAATGGGTGACACTTCATGCATATAACGAACCAACAATCGATCCTCATTTTATTCAAAGAATTAACATATTAAAGAAATACGATATGAAGCTGGTTCTTTATACAAATGGAACTGGATTGAATGAATCATCGCTGTTATATTTGAAAGATTCAAAAGTTTTACGAAATATTGTATTTAATCTACCAACAACCTGCCCAGATGACTTCTATTATCTTACACAATACAAAGATTTAGATAAGGTTATACGTAATATAAAAATGGCTGTACAGTTAAATATTAATACTAAAATATCAGTACAGGGTACAGTTGAACAGCAAATCAAGGGAATACAGTCGATCAAAACGGTATTTCCAAATATTGAATGTGTCTCACACGCCTCATTTGATCGGGCAGGTATTATTAAAAATGAAATTAATAAAAATATTCATAATGATGAGCGCTTTTTAAGTGGCTGTGGTTTTATACTTAGTGTATTACATATCGCTTATAACGGCGACTGCTATTTGTGCATTGAAGATTATCATAAGAAAATAGTATATGGAAATATAAGAAATGCAACTATAGAGGATCTTATGAATAGCAATAAATTTATTCAAATAAAAAAAATTGTCTGGGGAAATATTGAGGCACCAAATGATTATCCTTGTAGGCAGTGTATTGTAATGAATAATATCATGCATACCTAGAGATTGTATTGAGGGCTAATGATGCAATATAAAATACCGAATGTTAAAAACAAGTATGGATTTGGAGATTGTCGCCAAGCTATTATACAGACTGTTATTTTCAATTATGGCATTAATTTTGATAGTCTGCCTGCTTTATATTTTGGGTTCCACTTTGCTGTAGAAGCAGATGGCAGTTACATATTGGATAAAGCCGGATTAATTGATGATACAAAGAATGATTGGTTGATTGATATTCATGGTGTAAGAATATCAAACGAACCATTTAATGAAGGTAAAATAAAAAGTTATATGAATAGTAATACACCAGTTACAATTATCGTTGACACATATGATTATGCTAACTGTTTTGGATATCAAAAAGTCCACACAGAACATGATTTATTGGTAAAAAATTTTCAAGATAATAAAATTGAATGTTGTGACCCTTATTCAGAAGTACATGATTTTGTTATAACACCTGGAAAAATCCTTATAAAAGATGAGATGATAGTCTTTAGAAAAGCAACATTGAACTACCAAAATGACATACAAACTGTGATCTTGTCAGCCTGTAAATATTATTTAAAGCAAGATTATAATAAAAATGTCATTTTATTTGCTGAACACCTTAACGATTTATGCGCTAATGATTATTTTGGTTCAGTGACGAATGCAATACTATCTCCCTTTTTCATCCGGTATCGAAGTATTATAGCTAATCGCTATTCTCTGTTGCCACTGGTTTCAAGTCTTATGAATATGGAATATTTTATCGTCTTATTTAAGAAAATTGTAAAAGAATGGAACAATAGCTATATGCTATTTATGAAATTGCTATCAACAAAGGATGAGACTTTAAAAATGGATATATCTGATCATCTATTTAAAATAGCGAAATTTGAATATGAATTTTGTTTAAATTACATTAGCCTATGATTAACTATAAAATCTATGCAACCACTCAAACAAGTCATTTAATACGTATCTGTAATATGTTAGATGAAATAAATTACCATTATTCGATAATAGTAAGCGCCAAGAGTACAGTTCAGAAGAGGCCAACAGTAGAATTTGAAATTTCTCAATTAGATATAATCAAAGATTATACTAATTCCTATAGATTTGTCATTGTTACCATACCTTGTAAGACTGGGTATTACAAAAGATATACGATTGCACATCGAAAATTATTAAATGTAATTTCGAATGACTATCGTTTTTTATCTACTTATCAGAAATATATGAATATGAAAGCAATCAATATCTATACCACACAAATAATAAAAAAGCAAAACCCCATGACTTTGGGAATTTATCTGATTGCAGGTGGATATGGAGACTTTTTCAGACATGTATATTTATTACAAAACTATATCAAATCAAAATTGGATGAGAACTATAAGATATACATACATTACGCTAATAAGAATTTTTATTCATTACATAAGCTGTTTTTTCCTAATTGTATTTATAAAATAATACCCAATAGACTACATATTAAATCTAATATAAATATAAAACCATATAGGGAAATTATTAATTTAGCGGATATAGCATTTGATAATGAGGACAGGCTTTATCAAATATCAAAATATATCAATGGAAGTTATGATCGCAATATTGATGCTATTCAACTAAATCATAAGTTATCTGCCAACATATACAAAAATCTAATTAAACGAATAAGAAAAAAGCATAATAAAGTGATTGGTTTACAAATTCATACTACAAGTATCAACCCTTTGCATAGAAACTATTCAGTAGAAAATGCTCAAAGATTTATTGATGTATGCATTCATAATAATATTGCTATTTGTATATTGACACCATATGAAGGGGAAAAATTACAGAATTGTTATGATTTATCATATATGTCAATTGATAAACTACCTGATATTATTAAAATGTTGGACTGTATTGTGAGTATTGACAGCTGTTGCGGACATATTGCAGCCTTAATGAATACGCCTAGTATTATAATTTTTAATACAGTGTTGCCATACTCGCAAAGTGTTATTCGAATGAATAGGAATCTAGTTAGCAAAGATGATGATGTTAATTCAATAAAGCCGGAGGTTATTTATAAAACCCTGATAGGTATTTTTGATGAAACAATAAAATTGCCGGTTGAATTGAGAAGAAATTATGATATTTTAAACGATTGGAATACTGAAATAGTATAGGTGTGTAAAATGAGTTATGTTGTATCACCATATTTACGATACTATAAAGATAAAAGGAATATTGTATATAACTTTCTATTAAATAAATTTCAGCCCATTAATATTGATGATATAGAAATCTTATTATTTTGTATACAACCAAAAGAACATCATGAGTTATTATTGAAATTTCCAGAAAATAAGATAAAAAGGATTATTGCAAAGCAACAAATCCTAGATGCAAACACACTTTGGTCCCTAAATTCTATTCAACAGTTGGAAATAGAGACCAGTACAGTATGCAATTGGAGGTGTGAATACTGTCCAGTTCGATTTCATAAAAGAGATAAGAAAATGATAGATCATGCACTATTCACTATGATTTTAGATAAGTGTTTAGTGTATCCAACCATTAAATGGGTCTCACTGCATTTCTATAATGAGCCTACGATTGATCCTAATTTTATGTTCTATCTAAGTGAAATTAAAAAGAGAGGGATGAAATTACTTCTCTACACGAATGGAAGTCATTTAACTGATTCTGTATTGAGGTACATCAAGCAGAATATGAATGAAACTCGATTTATAATAAACCTGCCCTCTATAGAAATACAAAAATTTTGTCAATTAACCGGTTCAAGGAACTACAATAATACGATTCAAGCCATTCGTACAGCTACCCAGTTAGAGTTAGATCTAAGCATTAGTGTGCAAGGAACAGGATTTAAACAAAAAAATGAGATAGAAAAAATACGCAAATTATTCCCTAGTATTCCATTATATATGTATGAGTCATACGACCGTGCGGGATCTTTAAATAACGAATATTATCAGAACATAATGATTAAAGACCCCTACCTTACCGGCTGCTTCATGGTAACAGATAGGGTCATTATATCGGTAGATGGCTATTTGTTATTATGCTGTAACGATTATCATCATATCAATCAACTTGGAAATATAAAGGATAAAAGTTTGCATGACTTACTATCTAACCCAAAAATCAATCAGGCAAGGCAATATATTTGGGGAGGAGCAAAGGCTACAGATGAGTTCATTTGTAGAAAGTGTGTATTAATGAGGGATTCAATCCATGAAAAAGTTTATAAAAAAATATTGTAAAGTGATAGTGTGACCATGGAACTTAATTTACAACCAAGATTATATCATAATATTTATCTAAAACCAGCCATCTTTTTTTCAATCATAAACACAATGGAGAATGCACTGCAATACAAGTTTATGTCAGCTATATGCCAATACATTAAAGTATATATCCAGGGTCCACTACTATATAATGATGGCTACATAAAAGTGTTTGATACTTATACTGAACCCAAGCAGGTAGAAAGATTCATTAAACTTGAAAAACTCGAGTGGAAGGAGGTTGATAACAAGGCATCCATTATAGATATTCTATATACTAGTAGATATTGTTTATTCAATATAGATGAATTCTATTTGCCAAAATCATATTATTATAAAAGAGTACATTATTATAGAGACCTATTACTATTTGGCTATGAAAATAACACCTTCATGATTATGACAAATAATATGTATGGGCAATACACTAAAATGATAATAGATGCTGATGAACTCATGGTTATCATTAGAAAAAGTTTAATTAATGCAAGTAGCAATGAAAATTGCATTTATGATAATAGTTGGTCTGTATATCTACTGAGTAAGAAAACTGAAAAATCGCCTGCTTTTAATATTCAAACATTTAATGAATTATTACTAAGAAATTTTGATGTTTCAATTGTTTATCATGATAATAGCGCTGGTATTATATCTGAATACGATGTATATGGTTTTCAGATATATAATTATATCTACAAAGCAACACAGTTATTGATGCAAAATATTGAGAAAATTGATTATAGGGCCTATGCTCTTTTAGCTGAGAGATACAAGAATATCTATGAGACTTTATCATTTTTACAGGATAAATATAATACTAATTGTTTTAGCATATATATCGACAAATATCAGCAATTACAAAAATATATGAAAAATGTATTATATTCTATGTTGAAGCCATGCGAATTTATGGAGCAAAGGAATCAGCTGAAAAAAGCTTGTGACGTAATTCAACTTTGTGGAAAGGTCGATGAAGAAAATATTGGAGAAATATATAAAATTATGAATAATTTCATATAAGTGTGAGGTCTTATGAAAACAAAACTACAATGTATTTTAATTGGGTATCCTGGTGAGCAAAGTGCTCAGCAACATTTGAATCAGCTGATTAAAATGGAATACAAAATAGATATATCATTCACCAGTACATTTTATGCAAGAAATCTCATGGAAGTTGGTATAGCAAGTACTTATTTAGATCATTATGATATTTCATATGATTATGTCTTACAGTACAGATATGAAAAAGAAAGATTTATGGATATTTTATCGAAACAACCAGACTATGCTGCAATATTTACAAGGTATTTCACGAATATACACCAAATCATTGAAGTCATTAGGATTATTAAGAAGCATTCGCCGGATACAAAGGTGATTTTTGGGGGGGCCTTTTTAGTTAATGTAATAGAAAATTTAAACAAGCGCGAAAGTGAAAAAATTTTTGAATTAATAGATGCGGACTATTATATCAACAAGATTGAATGTTACCAGCAAATATGTGATGTAATACTAGCGTCGAGTAGCAATGAGCTGAATAATATATCTGGCTTGACCTACAAATTGAGTGAAAGTCATAGATATACGAATGTTATGAAGCAACACCAGATGAATGTGCTTCCTGTGGATTGGACAAGATTTAGTGATTCAATGGGGACTGTATCTGCACTTAGAACAAAAATCTCATGTCCATTTTCCTGTTCATTTTGTTCAGTGAAAAATAAAGAGTTACCTTTTAATAGTATAGATTTAAAGACTGTTCAATCCGAGCTTGAAAAAATTGCGATTATTCAAAGAACAAAATTAATCAATTTTACAGATGAAACAATCAATTTGCCAAAAAATAAATTTAAAATATTCTTAAGAATGCTCTGTGAAATGCGCTTGGGTATAAAGTGGTATGCTTTTTTACGTTGTGAATATGTTGATTATGAACTTGTCTCATTGATGAAAGAAAGTGGATGTATTGCTGTTTTACTGGGATTGGAATCAGGTAATCAAGATATATTGGATCGGATGAACAAACAAACAATTCCTAGTAGAAATATAGAAGGAATTCAATTATTAAAGCAATTTGATATTAAGCTAGTCACTTTTTTCATAGTAGGGTTTCCGACTGAGACGAGGGAAACATTGGAAGATACTGTTCGGTTTATAAAAAAAATTCAGCCGGATTTTTATAAACTCAATGTTTGGGAATGCGATTATAACACTAAAATATGGAGTGAACGAGATAAATATCAATTAAAATATAATAAGTATACATGGAAGCATAGTACCATGACTGAGGCAGAAGCTAAGGAGAATATAAAACAAATGCACCAGAAAATATCATGTTCAATTGATATTTCGAATTTTGATTATTCTTTTGCCTTACAGATGCTAGTAAACGGGTTAAGCAAAAATGAAATTATTCATTGCCTTGTAAATCAGAAAATAAGGGGTGAAATATATGAATAAAGACAATACGACTTTAGTACTTGCAATTTTTCAAAATGCATTTGAGTTGGAAAAGGATGGAGAAATAAAAAAAATAACGGTTGATTCCAGGTTTGAAAATATGCCGTTAAACTCAATACTATTTATCAAGATTCTAGTTCAAATTGAAGATGCTTTTCATATTAAATTTAATCCAGAGGAAATGGATGTTACAGAATATAAAGTAGTATCAGATTTAATAAATACCATAGACAATAAAAAAACGGTTAGTGATGAATGAATTTAATGTACATAATAAACTGGACTTTACCAAGGTCTTATATCATTATATAAAATGCACTGATTATAATTTGAATCATTTTTGCTTTATCTATGCAGCAACTGGCGAATTATTTACAGATATTTTAGGGATATCTCAAATTACACCTCCTTGTTTATTAAATAATCAATTTCAGATTTTTTTTAATCTCGGATTCGCAATACATCATGTAAATAAACACCATGGTGTATACAACAAAGAATATTATACAACAAAAATAAATAATAACATTTTATTGAAAAAACCTGTTATTTGTAAAAGAAAAGAAAATAATTGGGATTTAATATTGAATGTAGATGCTGAAATGAAAAACTTTGAGTTTTTATCGAAAACTCCCATCAAAAAATGTTTAGATTGGTATGATGATGTTTTAGAATTAATATTGCTAGACCATTTTTATGAAACAAAAAAACTAAATGTTTTATATAAAATTATTTGGGAACAAGCATATTTCATTACCTTCCATAATATGAGTGTAAGTGCTGATGATGTAAGACTTACGAATGAGAGATTAAAAAATAATATTCAACAGTTTAGAGTATTTATTGAAAATCAAGAGTTATGCAGTACTTTTATTCAATCATTAGATAAGCTAATTCACATTAATATACCACTGGAAACAAAACAAGCAATTGCAGCTAATTTAATAAAAGATTTATTAGCATTACAAATACAATAACTGCGAGTGATAAATATGAATAAGATTACTGAATTTTACAATGCATCCTTGTCATATGATGATACATATAGATATTTTTGTGCTCATCAAACATGTAAACAGTTTTTAAGTTTTTATGGAATTACTAATCCTGAACTCTATTTAAATACGGTACTTGATTTTACATTTACTTTATCTTCTGAACATTTATATGGTATTCATACAAGTATAAATTATAATCCTATTCTACCAGGAATTGTTGAGAATATATATTTTTTTAATGAAGATTATTCTAAAATAATTGATATGAATATTCAACAATTAGATAAAGGTTTACCAGTTATTATAGGTGTTGATACGTATTATCTTCCATATATGGACAAATATCAAAATACACATGGTGCACATGCAATTTTTTTATGTGGTATGGATTATAATGAAGCTTATATAATCGATTGGCAACCCCCATATTATTATAAAGGAAAAATAGAATTATCTACAATTCATGATTCTAGAAAATCAGAAAATGCATGGAATTTTAACACAAACAGTGGTGGCACAATTCAGTACTCATCCTTACAACTAGAACCGAATTATTTATATAATAAAATTATTCCAATCGATAGTTTTATTAGTTTCTCAATTGAAAACTATTATCATTCAAATGATAGTAATAGTGGTTTTTATGGACTTAAATGTGCAATTTATCAAATTATAAACATGTTTGATTTTTATTCAGATGATAGAACACAATTCTACAGATATTTACATACTTTGTTTTTTCCACAATACGCAAAAAAAGTATTATTTCAAAAACATCTTATTAAGTTTCAAGATCATTTTGATAAAATTCCATTAAAGAAATGCTTGAACGAACTGAATGATATTTTACTAAGTTGGAATGAAATTCTGAATGCTTTTTTGAGGATTGCTTACACACAACGCTCCGTTAAGGAATTTATTAATGACTTAAAAAATATGCTTAATTCTATCATTTTCAGTGAAGCAAATTTAGTTTACGCATTGAATACATTAATCAAATAATATATTAGGGGCATAAACAATGAGGTGATATTATGAAATATGTGTTAGATTATTCACTAAAACAAGGTAAACACTGTTTTTATGGATCAATGTCTAATATCTTTGATTACTATAACTATAGTCTAAGTGAAGCAGAAATATTTATTTTGTGCAATGGGTTGCAATTTACCATTGATGTAAGCTTAATTGAATCAAATATCTCATCACATGTCTTAGAATGTATCAACCTAGATTATGAGAAGCAGGTGCTCCAGTTTTCAAAATCAATTCATTGTCCAGTTGACTTTATTAATGCAGGATCAAAAATTGAAATTGTCGATTTTATACAGGCTGCACTGAGTCATAATAACCCACCTTTATTGTTTCTGAATTCGGGGATCCTGAATTATTTAATATATCAAAATCCGCTGGGAAATCTTGGCGCCCATAGCATTGTAGTATACGGTATAAATAACGATCAAATAATGTATGCAGACGTGTATAATCCTGATTATTCAAATAATATTTATACACAAATAGGCTGTATGGAGATAGACAAGTTAATATGTTATATGATTAAGGGATTACGATTTAGTATATATCCTGATGTTGAAATCAAAAACAAAAATAAATTTATAGCTGAAAGGACTCGGGATATGCTAATGCATTACCTAATAGGTAAAGACGCTGGGGGAAACATATGCGGACATAAAGCATTATGTAAGGTGCTTGAATTAACATGCAATGATTCGATTATGAATAAGGAGAAATGCCAATCTAATTTTATTGCACTTATCCTTTTAATAAAATCCTATTTCTCTTCTGCCATGCTTTATCTAAAGGATTTACATTATATATTTAGATTTACTAATGAATACACCAAAGATAATTATTTAAGTGATATCAATCAGTTAATTGATTATTGGACATCATTTCATCAAAGGTGTTTATCTACTGTGCATAAAAATAGCGCTAGAACGATTGATAAAATCAAGGACCATAGTAATCATGTATTTGAGTTTCAAAAAGAACTGTTTTATAAAATTATTTCGATATTAAATTGAAGGTAAGGTATGATAATGAATTTAACAAAACATATTATAGAAAATAAGATTTATGAATTGAAAATCTACTATAAAAATAATATTTTTAATGAATATGAAGAACTAATGCGTTATATTACGGATTTGATTACAAATCATAATATAAAGAATGATAAAAAGATTGTTGTTAATTATTCGTCGCCGATAAAGAATGTTATTACTTCAATTATATTCTTGTCATATGGGTACTCAGTATATCTGGGTAGTACTAACAACCTAATACTGGAATATATGAAAAGCTATAGCGATTACATTCTGTATGACTTGAACGATTATAACAGAATCAGTACATGTGAGAAAAATGATTCATGTAAAAATAATACTACTAGTATGATCATGTTAGCTTATCTCGATATGTCCGGTAAATACAATACGGATCAGATGGAGTTTGAACTTTATATAAATCAAATTAATAGCATAGACCATTTATTAGACCTTAGCCAATTTGATAATATAATCATATCTCCGAACACTACCATGGTAGATGTTCTTTTTTGGATTATGGTAGGTATATTCTATAATAAGACAATTTATTTTGATTGCCATCTACAACTAAGTGGAATTACATTGGATCGTACATTGTCCATTATAAAGCTAGAGGACGTGTATATGGATCTATTCAATAAAGATATTAAAAACGTAGTTATCAGTGGTCATTATATATCGGACGATTATATCACTAAGTTGGAGCAAATGCAAATCAATGCATATTATCAATATAGGCTATATGGTATGCAACATTTAATAGGGTGTTTTAACAACCATATATTAAAATTTGATTGTAAGAATAATAATCAATTTAAAGATATGTTTGATGAAAGGTACGATCAGATATTTACCTATGTAAATAGCAACGAAAATAGCTATATTAAGACTAAATCTAATGATATTTTTAAACAATCAGGTACTGAACTAGAGCTCGTTGTTTCTGAAGAAAATGCATTAGAATACAATAAAAATCTTTATTATTTACGAGGTATTGAGCTTATATTAGAACAAAATATAGCAATAGATCAAGCAGCAATTAAAATTGTATATAAAGAGAATTCAATAATGAGTATAGTCTATTATATTTCAACTGGCTATGACCTTGATAGTAACGCCATAAATACACACTTAGCAGGGTTTATTCCAGTTGCTCTATTGCCAAAAAAATACATAAAAATCACTGAGCTTCCGTTTGATAGTTTTGGCGTTTTGTTGCGTGAAAAACTGCCAGAAGCATTTGAGAATGAGCCTCAAAGCAACCTGAAGCATTATGAGAGTGATCCGATTACTAGTAAAATAATTAACATGATTCAAGAGTCCTGCACACCGGATTTTAGCATTCAGCAAATCTTTGATAGCTTTTACGATCTGGGAGTGAACTCCTTAATGTTTGTAGAATTGGCAGTAGCTATAGAAGAAGAGTTTGATATAGAGTTTTCTGATGAAATGTTAGATGTTGAGTTATTTGAAAATGTTGCAGCTTTGATAGATTACATAAAATCACGGGCTCAGCAGGATGATTCACTATGATATATAGTTTATTTAGTACGAAACAACATATAGATATTTTATATAAACGTTTAAAAAACTTCAATGTTCATTTTGCTATCGTATTCTTAGATGGCTATAATCAAGAATTAATTAATTTATTGAAACACGAGACTAATATCCTTACAATTTATAGTCATGAGTCATTAATACTTGCCCTTAATTGCATAGAGTATAATAAAACATATCAGGGTGATATAGAAGATGATAATCGTTACCCGTACGTTCTCATAGTAAAAAAATTATCGTTTTTATCACAAAAATTAATATATTTTGCAGAGTTGAAAATCCATAAATTGATTGCTGGATTCTATGAATATCTTCTATCTTATCATTGTATTGAAAATGAGTTTAGAAAATTTCCTATATATGGAGCAAGTCTGCATAATGAAGACCGCAAAAGCATTTTAATCATTGAAAAAGCCAATGGGTATGGTGACAGTATAATATCCATGGTGATGTTATCTCGATATACGCAACTCATGCAAAAACAGGGGTTTCATATCGATGTTTGGCATAGTTACGATAAATCATTTCATCTAGGAGCTACCTTTTTGCCAGGATGTTGCAATGAATATAGTCCATTAATAGATAATAGATCTATAATATCTGAGATTACATTTAATAAAAAATATTACGCTATTAAAAATTTTGATGATATGATTATCCACAATGCCTTTACAAAAATAAAGGATGTCGCTGAATTTCTAGGATGCGATTATAATTTTCAGTTGTCTGATTTGCAACCATGCTATCAACCTTTGGATCCATTCATTGAGAATGAATTATTGAAGCTTACAAAACAATATAAATATGTTATCGGTATTCAATTCTATACGGATGATAATAAACTTTGTTCATATAAAAGAGAGTGGAATAGTGAAAATGTAAAAAGCATACTACATTTATGCAATGAGAATCAAATCGGTGTAATAAATTTAGCGCCGTATTATGATGATAGTTTAGTATATGATTGTGATGCCAGCCACTTAAAAATTCCTGACATAATTACTATAATAAGCAGACTGGATATGGTATTGGGCATTGATTCTTGTTGTGGGCATTTTGCTGGTATTTTAGAAATACCCAATCTGATCTTATGGGGTAAGATTTTAGATAAAAAATCACAAAGGCCTGTTAGTTGTAACTATAGTATTGTTTCAAAATCCGGAATTGTAGATCATATATCGCCAGCTTTAGTGATGGAGCGAATACTACAAATACTAAATAAGTCCATTACATTACCACATACAATAAATTTTAATGCTCATTTTCGTAAGGATAAATACACTGAATATATAGATAGGAAGTAATTTGAATATGAAGATTTTAGGTTTGGGTGGATCACAACATGATTTCTGTTCTTGCTTGCTGAAAGATGGGAAAATTATCCGAGCAATTGCAGAAGAACGTTTATCTGGAGAAAAAAATGCGATTGGTATTCGTTCTAGAGTATTTAACAGTATTAATTACTGCTTAGAGCCAGGTTTAAATGTTTCAGATTTAGACTTAATAGTTGACAACAATCTCATGGAAAAGTTTTCATTAGCTAATGCCAATAAGAAGTACCTACAGCATATTATTTCCATTAACCATCATATGGCACATCTTAGCGCAAGCTATTATACTTCGGGTTTTAAGAAGGCGGCATGTTTGGTACTAGATGGATATGGAAGTGGATACAATGAAAACAAATACGTTGAAATTCATACAGAAGCGATAGCAGACAGCGGTGATATTGAGCGTGTTCAAACTGTGTATTCCAATATGAGTCAATATACAACAGCATCTTTAGGGCACTTTTATCTGTACTTTACTTATCAGTGTGATTTTCTGTATGGAGAAGAAGGAAAGTTAATGGGGTTGGCATCCTATGGCACTGCTAAATATGTTGATGTTATAAAAAGTTGTATGGAGCCGGAGAAGCATATTTATTTAAATATTGATGTTAAGAATAAGGTTAAGGAAATTATCGATAAAGACGGTAATAGTTTTCAAACAAAAGCAGATTTAGCACATGCAGCTCAAATAATTTTAGAAGATAATGTATTTGATATCTTAAATCAGCTTTATCAAAAAACAAAATGTGATAACCTCTGCTTTTCTGGCGGTATTGCTCTGAACAGTGCATTGAACGGAAAAATAAAGAAACAAACCTCCTTTAAAAATGTTTATGTTTTCCCGGCATCCGGTGATAATGGTACGGCGATTGGAGCAGCATTATATGGGTATTACAATATACTCAAACAGCCCTACTTAGGAAGAGAACGACAAACTAATGTATATTTTGGCAAGTCCTATAATGATAAGGATATATTGGATACCTTAGGCAAATATAAAGATAAGGTTAACTATATAAAGTATCCATTTGACCAAATGTTGGATATTGTTAGCAGGGCAATTGCATGTGGAGAGATTATTGGTTGGCATCAAGATGGGTGCGAAACTGGGCCCAGGGCGTTAGGAAATCGAAGCATATTAGCAGATCCCAGAAATGCAGAAATGAAAGATATATTGAATAACAAGGTGAAATTCAGAGAAGATTTTCGTCCGTTTGCACCGGTTGTTATGTTTGAATATGTACATGATTACTTTGAAACGGATTTCACAGATAATCCTTTTATGTTATACATTGGTAAAGTTAAGGAGAACAAAATTGAAATAATACCTGCGGTTACACATGTTGATAAAACTGCTCGTTTCCAAACTGTTAGTAAAAAAAATAATTTTAAATTGTACTCGCTACTAGAAAAATTTTATAAGTTGACGGGTGTTCCGGTATTAATAAACACTTCATTAAACATTAAAGGACGTCCGATAGCTGAAACACCAAAAGACACATTGTACTGTTTGCTTAATTCTCAAATAGATAAAATTATAATTGGAGATTATTTAATAAGGAAAAAATGAGTAAATATAAAAATAAATTTAGACAAGTATTGATTGATATGCCATTTTCACTAATTGAGTGTGCTGCGTTCGGTATATCTCAACTAAAAACTTATTTGGATATATCATGTAAGGATTTGGTTGAAACCGATATTCTATATTTTAACCATGACTTTTATTTCTTCTTTGGTGAAGAAATATACAATTATGTGAATCATGATTTTTTCAACTTTTATAAATTTCATAATAACAAGCATTTATGGGTTGATAATCTAAGAAAATCTGGTTTAGAAGTTGAATATTACAATGGCATGTTAGGGGACTGGATCTTTCGTGAAGCCGCATTTCCCAAACTTATTGATAATGCAGAGGTGTATTTTAAAAAATATAATTATGACCCTAGGATTCAATCTTTGATCCATCAGAGGAGAAAAGAGATTGATGCATTTTTAGAAAGCCTTATCGTAAAGTACGATCTGCTCAGATACGATATTATTGGATTCACATCAAGATTTCAACAGTTAACATCGGCATTGGCTTTGGCAAGGATTCTAAAGTCAAAAAAACCTGACATAATCATTACTATAGGAGGACCAAATTGTGAACCACCTGCTGGTAGTATCATTGCAAAGAATTGTAAAAACATTGATTATGTGATGTCGGGTAGAAGGTTTCTTCATGGGTATAAAGAATTTTTATATCAGTTGGCAAGTGGCACTGTAGATATGAAGAAAATCACAGGACTTTTTTCGTATGAAGAAGGAAAAGTCAATGGTTTTGCAAATTGTGATATATATGGTATTAGTGACGAAGATGATATAAATGATTTATTAGAAATAAACTATGATTCATATTTTGAATCACTAAAAAGACATGGTCTACAAGATATAGTACATCCTGTTTTGTTCTTTGAAACTTCAAGAGGATGTAGCTGGGGGGAGCAATCTCGATGTGCCTTTTGTGCTATTGATGGATATAATCCTGCTCATAGAATAATGTCTGACACTGCTGCCAAGAAATATTTAAATTTCATATTTCACAAGTATGGACCAATGAAACCATACTATGTATTTGTAGATAGTTCATTGCCCAAGCAGTATATAAAGAATGTCTTTCCCACTGTAGATGTACCAAAAGATTCTTTACTGTTATATGAGGCCCGAGCGGATTTGAACAATGAACAGTTGGAATTGTTGGCTAAAGCAAATGTTCGTTTATTAATTGTTGGCATAGAATCGCTCTCAACGAACATCCTTAAATTATTAAACAAGGGTATGACTGCATTTGATAATATCAAATTCCTGAAGCGTTGCCGTGTACATCGTATAGCTGTAAACTGGAATATTCTAGTTGGTGTTCCGGGAGAAACAGATGAGATGATTCAGGAAAATGTCCAGGCGGTTCAGTTGGTACACCACCTTTACCCACCGACTGGTGTCTGGTTGATCAGTTTTCAAGGAAATTGTGATTACAATACAAATAGTGAAAAATATAATATTGAAGTAAAACCTAGTATTGAAGGACTAACTTATATCTATCCTTTTTCCCAAAATGATCTAAAAACTATTACATATTTTTATGAAAGAATAGATTCCGATATTGTTGGCAGTAGAGCAGTTCAAATTCAAAAATTATCTAAAAGAGCATTAAAATGGAAGGACTTGTGGTATAAAGCAGAAGAGGGCGAGGCACCCGACCTTTGCTTTGAAAATAATGATGGTGCAATAATCATTAAGGACGCTCGACAGGGTTCTACTTCATATATAAGTATTAGCAATTTGGAATATGAAATACTGATGTATATGAATGCAGAAAAAACATTGGATGAGATGAATAAAAGATTTAGCAATGAATGTAATGTTGCTCAAATATTAGAAAATTTTAAAAAGAAAAAATTGGTTTTCTCAGAAGATGGCGTATACATTAGCCTAGTTATTAATTATAGAAATTGTGACATGACAGAAATTTAAGTGGGGGTAAATAGGTTTGAATAAAGTAGATATTCAAAATACAATAGTTAAATCAATCTCCAAATACTGTAATATAGAAAAACAGAATATTTATGAAGATGCAATTTTAAGTGAATATATCCATAGCTCAATTGAATTTATTAAAATCATCGTTGATCTTGAGGATACTTACGACATTGTATTTATTAATGAAGAACTAAAAATTGATAATTTTAAAACCATATCTGATTTGGTTGAATTTGTTGGTAATAAATTAAAGTAGATATATTAGAGGGAATGATGATTTTAAGAAAATCGCCGTATATTAAATTTATTAATTTTAAAAATGGGAAGTATTACTATGGAAACCTGCTGACCCATAAATTTATATCTTTAACTTCAAATCAAAATGATGTTATTCAAAGCCTCGATACATACGGCTATGATATGATGGATATTAAGAAACAACATGCTGCTGGCGACATTGACTATTTAATGGAGCATAAATTTCTTGTGGATGAAAATGTATTGTGGAAATTAAACTATATAACAAAGATAGAAATTGAAACATCTACTTATTGCAATTATAAGTGCGAGTTTTGTCCAGTTCGTTATAATAAACGAGCAAGGAAGAATATTGATATAAATTTGTTTCACGAGATATTAAGGCAGGCAAAAGACTATAAGTATATAAAATATGTTACATTACATGCGTACAATGAGCCTACTGTGGATAAAAGATTCTATGATTATGCAGATGCTATACAAAGATTCAATCTGAAACTAGAATTATATACAAATGGTAGTGGAATTACTAAGGATATGATTGAGTATCTATCAAAATATATATCCTTACATAGTGTTATTATAAACTTCCCATCAATTGATCAAAGCACTTATGAACAAATGACGGGATCGGCAACATATGAGAAAGTGGTATCTGCAATTGATACCATGATGGAAGCTGGTATAAAGTTGAGACTATCGGTACAAGGATATGACCAAGATATGCAGGATATAGAATTTGAGATGATACATAGGAGATGGCCTAATATAATCACTGTCCCACATATATCCTTTGATAGAACTGGTACATTGATAAATCAATATGCGCAAAATGTTATGGTCCATGATCAATACCTTCAAGGATGCAGATTTGTACTTGAGATGGTCAATGTGTCGGTGGATGGAGATATGTACTTATGCTGTAATGACTATCGCCAGAGCTTAAAATATGGTAATTTGAAAAATTCAGATATTAAAAGTATCTTAGAGAATGAAATTGCAAGTGAAACGAGAAAAAAGATCTGGGGAGGTTCAAGTGCCGAAGAAGACTTTATATGCAGAAAATGCATTCTTATAAAGTAACTGAGTATACGTAATCTTCATAGATTTAGACTATTATATTTAGACGAAATCATAAAATCGATTTATATCACTAGATATTACATGTTTACGGTTCTATTTTGACAAAGCACTCTGCATTTAGGGAAATTTAAGTTGAAAGGTAAAATAATGTCAGATATTAACTATACCAATGTATATAAAGCAATAAAGATGTTATTTCAAACATTAAAAACAGACGATGATAAAATGTACTTAATAAGTAGATTTGCATCACCTATGAAAGATTTTCATGACTTTTATCTATCCTGCAAAATTATACCTAGCGGTGATATGCCTATAAGTATATATCCGCATAAACAAAGTACGGGTTTTAATATTGGCATTGTAATTTATGGACCTGTTATCACTGAAAATAAATTTACGTTGAACAGTATAAAGCTTTATTCAAGGTTATTTGAAGATACGAATATTGTTCTAACAACAAACCCATCACCGAAGTTAGCATCGATTAAAAATGCCAATATTCCTAATGTAAAGATTATAGAAAACAATCTTCATACTGGTGATGTACTGGGTAATGACGTAAGATCCAGGATTTTAAATTGTGTTTCTGGGCTCAATTATCTGAGAAAACATGATATAACCCATGCGATTGTTATTCGATCTGATTTCAGGCTGACATATGATAATGTTTCTTGTTATCTACAAAACTTAATAAACTACTATGTGTTAGATGATACCGTTGGTGATCAGAAATCTAGAATAATAATATGTAGCAAGAATACTTTACGATATATTCCATTCTGTTTTTCAAATGACTTTCAATTTGGACATATAAATGATTTGTTGGAGTATTGGAATAATTGGGATATTATAAACCTTATAAATAAAAAAGGTAGTAATCTGGATTTTAAAGAAGATAATTTATTACGATATGAAGTTATAATGGGATTCAAATATGCAAAATATAAAATTGCTAACCACTTTTGCTATAACCTAAATTCATATTATGAATTCTTGGCTCAACGATTTGTTATCTTAGATAATCAGCAGTTGGGGATCATTCATCACAATAATTCTATTGATGGATTTGGCGAATTTGAATATGATTATTATGATACCCATCAAACCATAGGATTTAATGATTGGTTCTTGATAAATAATAAAACAACAGAAAATGAGCAAATAGATGAACGCTACAGCAAATTAATATTAAAGATTAAAGAAAGACTGCTTGAGGAAAACTTTAATTTTTACTAGGTATATAACATTATCTATCCACCAACTTTCATAGACAAACTGTTAACTTGCATGAAATAGAAATATAACAGAATATTTAGTAACTATACTTGTTCAATTCTAATTAATATATGAGGATTTGTTTGAAGAGATTTGATGAAACAAAATATTTAAATATTATAACTGGTAGGTTCTTTTTCCATAATACAATGGATTTGTTTGAATACCTAAATAAGGCTAATATAGAGTATGCTGTAATTAAAGGAGAAGCCTTATCTGTGCAAGCATACAATGCAAATGGTGTAAGATCATATAGTGATCTAGATATACTTGTTTCTAAAGATGATATTAATATAGTATCAAGCTTTCTGAGACAGAATGGTTATTATAATAGCATTAATGAAACAATTTTAAATGATCCACTGAAATGCAGGGCTGCTGAAATATTTTATTTGAGTACATCACATCAATACTTTACTTTCAAGAAAATGATAAGGGAACATACATTGGAAATTGACTTAAACTTTGATGTTTTTTGGGGAGAATATGATGGTAGGCGCCTAGACGTGAGATCATGTTTTTTAAAGGATGCAGTATTTATGGATTTATATAATTGTAAAGTTAAATGTTTAAATCCAATTAAGGCATTTATTCAATTGGCATTACATAATTACAAGGATATGAATTCAATATATATTTTATCAAAAGGGAATGTATCATATGAAAGTCATATGAAGGATTTATTCTATTTGTTGATAAATAATATTCGTTTGATACCAGTAGATCAGCTATATGATCTGTCTAATTCACTTGAGATTATTCCTTATATATATTATATGCTACACTTTATGTCATGTTATTATCACGATTCCTTACTTGAACCTTATATTAAGAAATTCAAGACAGATGATGGCGAATTATTATTGAATTGCTACGGACTTAATAAAAAAGAGCGTAGGCAATGGGACATCACTATAGAGCAAAGACTTAACAGGGATTATGTAGCTCATTATATAAAGCATAATTTATCGAGTGAAGAACTTAAAAAAATCGATATAAACAAACAATATTTTGGTTAAGGATGTATAATATGTTTCGATATGCCATGTGCGGTGCACTCATATGTAGCGAAAGAAAATTACATAATTTTAGTATGGTATCTTTTACTGGAGATACTGATATATATATATACGATATCAAGCGATTATCGGTCAACATTGATCATTTTATCCACTTGCACTTAGATGAATTTACTGATATTAATTCATTTAAGCTTCTAGACAATGAAAATACAATGGTAATTCTTTTAGGTACCCAATGTATTTTATATGCCATAAAAAAGAATAGACATGTGTATTATGATTTTAAAATTCCTCTGTATGATCCTATTTTGTTTTGTTTGTACACTATTATGGCTGAAGAATACATTCATATCCATTCAGCAGGCTTCTTTAAAAATGGTCAGGCATATGCGTTGATGGCCAACAGTGGTACGGGAAAAAGCAGTTTGTTATTAGGTTTACTGAAGAGTGGGGCAGGTTATATTTGTGATGATCAGCTGTCTATTAAAGTTACTAATGATAAATGCTATGCCTTTCCATCTTCAAGTATAATGCCAAAATATACGATACAAACATTACGTTATTATGGAATAAATCATTTGAATTTGAGAAAGACTGATAATCATAATGAGGTTCAAAAGTATTTCACTAACTTAAGGGGGATTCGTAAATGTAAAACGTCAATTCCACTTAAATCTATATATTTGATAGAGCCTAACCCTAATACAGACTGTATTTATCACACCCCTGTGTATAAAGTGAATGAATATAGAAAGCATTTCATTCACAACGAACTAAATCAATTAAAATATATTAAAATTGAAAACTTAAATCGGGCTAAAAAAATAGTAAACGATTTATCCAATTTAAATTCATATGTTGATATGTATATAATTCATTATCAAAAAAAATTTGAGAATATGCCAGCCCTTGTAGATTATATATTTAATTTAGAATAAATAAGATTACAGTTTGATTAAAAGGAGTGTATATGTACGTAAAAAATAAAAAAGAAGTAACAAATCAGATTCTTAGTTATTTGGCAGAAGAACTTGAAGTACCTACGGATGCCATAAGTGCAAATGACAATTTAGGGACACTTGTAGAATTGGGTTTGAATTCAGTATATTTCATTAAGATAATTATCGATCTTGAGAACATGTTTCATATTGAATTTGATGATAGCAAATTAGCATGGGAAGATTATAATACTTTGAATGATCTAATTGAGTACATATCTGATCTGATTTTTAACAAGAAGTAGTTTACATGAGACCTTATCAAGCCATTGTAAGGTATCTTATAAAGCCGCATAAAAGAGAGTTTTAGGATGGTTAAGCAATTCATACTAAAAAATAATTGAAGTATTTAGGTGTTTAAATGAAAATTAGCTTTATCTCTAACTTTACAATAGAACCTTTTTTATATCCTTGTGTAAGACAATACTTTGTCAATCACTCCCACCAGGTTAAGTTTATTAACATTGACGACTATTTGGCGGCACCAGGAGCATTTTCTGACACTAATCTATTTATAGTTTGGTTAAATATAGAATTTTTATTGCCGAAAATGTTGAGTAATCTTAGTGATTGTAACTTTAACTATGAACTGGAGCTTATATCTATCAAAGGATACCTACAACAGATTTATGATCTCACAATAAATTCAGCTATACAGACCATTTTTATAGGCTTTGAAGATTACTACTATAAAGAATATTTTTTACTTAGTCAAGGAGAATATTATTCCATATTTATACACAAACTGAATTGTTGGTTAGAAGAGCACTTTATTTATATGGATTTACAACAGTTAATTGCTAAAATAGGATTAAGCAATACGTATGATATACGATATTTATACAATTGGGATAATTTATATTCGGTAACTGTTTATCATTTTATAGCGG
Organism: Bacillota bacterium; assembly: GCA_023443625.1. Next base: position 132,823 of record JAEZTQ010000017.1, read on the forward strand.
AGAAGATCATTCAATTTTGTGAAAATAAAAGAAAAAATATAATTAAATGTATAATTGTCGATTGCGATAATGTTCTTTGGTCTGGGATTGCTCATGAAGATGGGGTGGAAAATATAGGTCTTGGAATTGGACCCAACCGTGTTTACTCTAATTTTCAGAAATTGATTCTATCATATTATAATCATGGGATAATTTTGGCAATAAGCTCAAAGAATACAGAAACTGTTATAATGAACGTGTTCGATCACCATAAAGGTATGATATTAAAGAAACAATACTTTTCAATTATGTGTATAAACTGGAAAAACAAAGCAAGTAATATTGATGAAATTTCAAGAACACTGCACATAAACTATGAAAATATATTGTTTATTGATGACTCCTATTTAGAGATCGAAGAGGTAAAATATTTACTGCCTAAAATTCAAACATTGTTGTTTGACAAATACAATGTATTTAAAGATATGAAGCAATTTATTTATGCTACCACCACTAATTTTTCAGGAAATCTTATCAGACAACATACATACCAGAATAATGTAAAACGTAATCATATGCAAAGCCAATTTTTGGATTATCAACAATTTTTATCTGCATTACAGATGGAGATAAAAATTGTATCTTCATCGAAAGATGAATTATATAGAATTGCTGAGCTTTCTCAACGTACAAGTCGGATGACAAACGGTAAGCGTTATACTTTACCTGAGCTACAAAAATGTTTCGTACAAGAGAACTATATTTTAAGATCTGTGTATTTCAAAGATCGTTTTGGAGACCTTGGACTGATTGGCGCATATGGAATTATATGCAAGGATAGTAATATTACACTAGACCTATTTTGCCTTTCTTGTCGTGCAATTAACCGAACTGTTGAAGGTAAGATGATAGATGATATTGTGAATAATTTTGGGGCTATTAATCGTATATATTTCCGTCCTACTGGCCATAATCAAGTATCGAATGATCTTTTTAGTATGCATTGTGAGATCTTTTTTTAGTACCAACTTAAACTTACCAGCATTACTTCAACATACAATTCAATCATCAAATTAGAACACTTTATTAGTTTGCATATATTTATATTATATATTAGGAGTATTATGAAAGACGGTTTTTACTTATCAACTTATTTAGCAGTAAATCCTACTGCACGATTTTTACATTTATTATCTCGTCACGATGATAATATGTCATTGTGGTATAAGGATGGCAATGATATACACTTGGTTGAATATTATGAATTAGAAAGATATTCAGGCAAAAAGGAACATGCCATTCCTTTTTTTAGTATTGAAGAGGCAAAGGACTACATAAATAGTTTATTAAGAAAAAGAAATATTACATTGGATGACATGGTTGAGATTTGGGGTACAAAGGAATTAGATACATCAAGTCATTATGATTCGTTGGACAGTTATCCAGATTATCCTTATCATTCAATTGCGCATTTGTTTTCGTCTCTTTTAATGGATACAGATATATTTTATAATCAGAAAATTCTTAGTTTTGCTGTGGACGGAGGTCCTGATTCTTATAATAGCACGGATGAACTCTATAAGAATTCCTACGTAGGCTGTTATTCTGAGCAAGGAACAATAAATCTTTTTAACTGTTATTCACCAGGACGAGTATGGAATGAACTTGCATACAGTAAGAAATTACGTGAAGGAACATTGATGGCACTTGCATATGCTAGCAGAGCAAAACTATTACATGCTAATTTTGATCCAATATACTTTTTGAATGGATCCAATCAATATGGATATGATTGTAGCAAAAAGATTTGCAATAGGATTGAAGCTAAGGTTAGGGACATAACTGTAAATGATGAGGGAATCCTTTTTGATAATTATGATAACAGATTTTCGATTGAAGAAACTCGTTTAAGTATTATGATGAAAGAGATTCAAATCATATCCAGTAAAATGATGGAGGCCAATATTGACGAGGCAATTCAAAAATATCATATTGACCCACATGATACATATTTGTCATTATCAGGTGGATATACGTTGAATTGTCCAACGAATTCTTATCTGATGAACAAATATAAATTCAAAGGATTTTTAGCACCACCTTGTGCCAATGATTCTGGACAGTCTTTGGGAATTGCATTGTATAGTTTCTACAAAAGAATGAAAAAGTTAAACTTCAAATTAGGACATGCATATTATGGCTATTTTGATGATACATTGCCTGAAATAATAAAAAGTAATAAATATAATAATTATATAACGAGTATCGAATATTGGAATAAAGATACGATTATACATGATATTGAATCTGGACCAATAATATGGTTTAACGGTAAGGCAGAAATCGGACCAAGGGCTTTAGGAAACCGCAGTATTTTAGGCGATCCCAGGAAAATGCATACAAAAAATACTATCAATCATATAAAAAAAAGGCAGTGGTGGCGGCCGGTTGCCCCAGTTGTGCTTCTAGATGACGTTGATGAGTGGTTTGATAATGCAATGGAAGCACCTTTTATGCTCCAAAATTTTTATGCAAAGCAATCTCAGATACATAAAATACCAGCTGTTTTACATCACGATCTAAGTGCAAGAGTCCAAACAGTCACGTATACTGACAATCCAGATTTATATACTATTATCCAATATTTCAAAAAGCATTGTGGCATACCCATATTGTGTAATACATCACTGAACGATGCAGGGGAACCTATAATAAATACGATTGAAGAGGCATTGAATTTTGCCCTTAGAAAAGAAATTAATATTATATATGTCAATAAACATAGAATCACATTAAGTAATTTCAATATGTATGAGAAACAACAACCGGAAAAAAGAAAATACACATTAAAAGATTTTGATATTAATAAGGATATAGTAATTCGATTTACAAGACAATATAACCCATACGGCATGTCCCTGGAAGAACTTAGAAAAGCATATGAATATGGATTAATTCCATATAACGGTATAACTAGCAAAAATCAATATGAAAAGATTAAACAAAAAATTATTTTATTAGATCAAAAGATGGGGTTTAGTAACTATACGAAATAGAAAGAATATTACCATCCCATAAATGGCATCGATGCGTCTTATTTAAAATAAATTTTAAATAGATACATGCATTTACTAAAAACATTAGTCAATGTGTTATTCAATCCATTAAATAAATGTAATATTGACTTAAACAGTTTAAGAAATTACATATGGTAATAATAGATATAGAATCTTAACACATGTTAATACCTTGTGATAAAATCCTTACAGTATTGGTAATTCTTTTTAAAATGAGCATATTGATAATCTACATGATTACTGTAAAGACTGAAAATTTATTAACCTCAATTAGGAGTTTGGTGGAAGAGCTTTGAATAGTATAAAAGAAAATGATATTAAAATATTAGGCATTGGTGGGTCAAGGCATGACTTTAGTTTTTGCTATTTGGAAAACGGAATAATAATATCAGCCATTGCGGAAGAGCGCTTGTCAAGAGAGAAAAATTCCCTTGGACCTCGTTCGAAAATGTTTAGAGGAATAAACTATTGTTTATCATCAAAAAATCTTTCTATTGACGATGTTGATTTAATTGTTACAAATGATCTTTGTGAATGCGGGTCATTGGCAAAACCACAAAACTCATTTCTACATAATATCATTTCAATCAATCATCATATGGCACATGCTAGTGCTGCTTATTATCAATCAGGATTTGATAAAGCAGCTTGTCTAGTTATTGACGCAAATGGTAGTTTATATAACAATGGGGATATAGCTGAAACAATCTCATACGGAATAGCAACAAATGGTAAAATAAACTTAAATAATACCGTTTATTCGCAAGTAAACCAATATGAGACAAACTCTTTAGGCCAGCTTTATCTATATATTACTTATCAATGTGGGTTTTGTTTTGGTCAAGAAGGCAAAACAATGGGTCTTGCCGCTTATGGTAACGATAGGTTTCTGAGTGAGATGAGAAATAATATAAACCCATCTATGAACGATTATATCAATGCAGAATTAGTTCAATGCATTCAAGATATTTTTAAGAAATATGGTTCAGATTTCCAAGTAAAAGCTGATATCGCATATGCAACACAACAAATATTAGAAGAAAATGTATTTCGTATCATGAACGATTTATATAATAGATTCAAATGTAAAAACCTATGTTATGCAGGTGGGATTGCTTTAAACAGTGTATTAAACGGAAAAATAAAAGACAACACTTCTTTTGAAAATGTATTTGTCTTTCCAGCTGCAGGAGATTGTGGTACATCAGTCGGTGCTGCATTATATGGATATCACCAGATATACCAGAAACCTTATATCCCTAATAAAAAAATATGCAACGTTTATTTTGGAAATACATATAGTGATGATAAGATACTAGATCAGCTAAGCAATTATAATGATTTGATATTTTTCGAAAAAAAATCACACAAAAGCATAATCAAAGAAACAGCAAAAGACATATCGGATGGTAAAATAATTGGTTGGTTTCAAAATGGATCTGAGTTTGGCCCTCGAGCATTAGGAAATCGTAGTATTTTGGCTGATCCCCGTGACAAAGATATGAAAGACATCTTGAATAAGAAAATTAAGTTTCGGGAAACATTTAGGCCATTTGCACCTGTTATCATGGAGGAATATATTTGCAAATACATAGACACTAGATTTAATGATAACCCATTTATGCTATACGTTGGCAGTGTGCAAGATGAAGTTAGACATGTCATTCCGTCAGCAATTCATATTGATGGAACAGCTAGATTCCAATCTATATCTAGGGATAATAATGCGATTTTATATGAATTACTGCAAGAGTTTATGAAAATAACAGGTGTTCCCATACTGATCAATACATCATTTAACACTAAAGGTATGCCGATTGTAGAAAATCCAAGTGATGCATTAAAATGTTTACTAAACTCCAACTTAGATAAAGTCGTAATTCATGATTATGTTATTCAAAAAAAATAGAATTTAGTTGAATCATATTATCGGACATGTTCATAGATTCCTATGTGAGATTTTGCGTAATAACTTGATTTTACCAAACGGCTATGAATTATGTCCATTTTTGATAATATAATTTGCAAAATTAATTATACGCTATCAAATTAGAAAATCTACATTGCTTAAATAAAGAGAAGTACACCCAACATTAACTGCTGGGAGAAAGGAAAGCAACCTCTTAAAGAGGATAATTGGATTATACGTGAATATAATGGAAATTAAAAATGATGAACTTATACAACGTTTCAAAAATTTCTATAGCCATCTAAACAAAAAAAATATATTCTATATGTTTTTCACATCAAAACTCTTACTGTTTGTAAAAAAGAATTTAATGCTCTTGCCCAAAGATATAAATTTGATTTTTTTGGCATCACAATTAAAAGATGATGAAAAAATATGGTTACAACAGATACAACGTCCAATATTTTACATTGATGATTTAGTTGATGATCGTTATATTTGGAAATTGCTTGTGTTATGTAATGATGAAAACTTTGGTTGGATTGATATTGATTGTTTTATTTTTAATCCTAAAATATTTGATGAAATAACTTGTATAGATAATAATACCACCCACAACTGTGTATGGTCATTCTCATGTGCTAATATCTGCCAGTACAATATACTGCATACATATATAATGTTTTTTAATATTAACGCATATAGAAATGTAAATAAAATTAGCCCTATTGACCTTGGTGTATATATATATCCAGGTCAGCAAAATCGACCGCCAATACAACATAACATTTTCAATGAAACCCAAGTCAAATTAATAAATAAAATCATGCCGGCAAACAGTTATCCCAGATATAGATTGAATCATGATCAATCACAAAATTTTTTTGACACACATATAGCCTATCAACTAATAGCATCGACTATGGGATACAAAATTAATCTAATACGTGATTTCGACGATATAAAATATTATAGCGATGAAGCCATTCATATTAGTTCCGTAAGCTATTTTTATATATTTATGCAAGATAAAGACAGAAATTCTGAAACATATGAAGCATATAAATTGGCTTTATTTTTCTCTTATCACTTACTTAGTTTATACAAAGATGATATACCCCAAAGCTACAGGATATTAGAAAAGCAGTACATATACATGATTAAGAAGACAGGTACTGATATAAGCCAAGTAAGAGATTATCTATATAATTATTTTGTTTCAAAAGGTATCAGTAGTGAAATTATTGATAGATTACTTAATTAGGAGTATTGCTATGCTGTATATTAAATCGCCATATGTAAAAATTATACATAATACAAAACAAAAGAATTTATATGTGAATTCACTAACGCATAGGTTCGTTCTTCTTAAGCCAGTACAATTGGAAGTACTTGGCAAATGCATAAAGGCTACTGGGCTTGATGAATTATTAAAAACATACGGAGAAGACATTATTTTTGATATGATAAGAAAATATATTTTGGTAGAAGACGAATTATTCTGGAAGTATAATTTCCTTACTCATATAGAAATTGAAACCTCTACAGTATGTAATGGCAAATGTGAGTACTGTCCAGCTTCATATAACCCTAGACGTGTTGAATATATGGATATAAAATTATTCGATGAAATACTATTGAAGGCAAGGAATTATGGTCATATCAGATTTATTACACTTCACTCCTATAATGAGCCTACAATCGATGATCGTTTTTACATTTTTGCAGAAAAAATAGAGGAAAGTAAACTCAAATTGATTCTATATTCAAATGGTAGTGGCATTGATGATAAAATGCTAAACTATTTTAAAGCATATCCTTCATTGCGTAATATAGTTATAAATATTCCCTCGATTGATAAAAAAACCTTTGAGAAAATGACCAATGCGAGTTATTATGATAAAACTATCTATGCAATTGAGAACCTGTCTAGAATGGATATCAATATTAGCTTATCTGTGCAAGGGTATGATAATAATCATATAGTAGAAGAAACGAAAAAAATACAAGACAGATTTCCTAATATAAAAATAGTATATCATAAATCATTCGACAGAACGGGGGCACTAAAAAATCATTATGCGGAGCACATTAATAATACTAACAATTTTCTGCATGGGTGCAGAAATGTTATGGAAAGCTTATGTGTTGATGTGCATGGTGATTTATTCTTATGTTGCAATGATTACGAGAGAAAAGTCAAATATGCTAATATACAAGATGGTAATCTAAAAAATATACTGGAAAAACCAGCTGCTTGCGACATAAGAAAAAAGGTTTGGGGAGGTATAGAACCTGAAGCCAACTTTCCCTGCCGACATTGTGTGTTAATTAGTAACACACAATATTAGTGCTTAAATTTGTTTCGTTCCAAGTGTTAGTATACATACACAAATTATGATAATTGTATCAAATTATAAAAATGTTTTGAAGTCATCAACAAGCTGCTTATATATACGAATAAACTGTTGGAATGAATTAATAATATTTTGTCTCACTTCAGGTTTTTCTAAAGTAAAAACCGAATTATCATTCTCAGCAAACCAGCATTGTTCGGGTTTCATTACTGTCCATGCTTTAAATGCTTCGTTGTGAATTTGAATAAAGTGTTTACCTATCTGGGCGATACGATTAATTAAGGTTTGATCTGAAATATTAAAATTTATGCAAAATAAACTATCAAATGCATCTTTCGCATAATATGCGGCTTCTGCATGCATTCCTATGAATGCATGATAGTAATAAAACTTTTGCCACATTTCTGATTGAAGTAAACCCAAAAAATTATTATCTTCATTTAGATATTCGATTGCTTTAGTTAGTGCATCATAACCTAAATAAACATTATCATTCAATGATTTCCGGTTAATTACATTGATAAAGTAAGTAAATAATTCATCCCATTTAATTTTTTTGACGCTTATATCATCAACAACTACTATCTTTTTAATGGTATCATACCAATGCGATTTTACAAAAGTTATAGCATCCCTTTCACCCCGATTATCAATAAAAGCATCAGGCATAGGATTTCCCTCGCCCCAATGTTTGTCATGGCATGCTGCATGATAACCTATAACTTTTTTACCGATTTCTTCGTACCCAGTCAATAGACACCAGCCTTCTCCTACAACATAATCAGCCAATACAGGAATATTATTATTAATTGAATTTTTTATATTTTCCCATATTATATCTTCTGAAAAAGTACTTGAATCATATAGCTTATAGGAATAACCAGCACAACCCATAGAATATTTAATCATTTCATCATCATTTATTGCCAAATCCATTGCAGATGATTCAAGGCACATGTCATCACTCCATGCGGTACCAAAAGCAATACCGGAAGATACTAAAGCCAATTTATATTGGTACAATTGATACTTTAAATCATTTTGGCCATCAATATATGCGACCAGTGAACCAAAGCATGAAGGATATTTGAAAATTTGAGGCCCTTCATCAAAACAACCAACTGAAACTACATTTGATAGAATTTTCATTGTTATTTCCTCCTTAATATCAGTTCTAATATATGTTGTTGAAAAAGTGAATGAAATACGGTAAGATGGTTTTAATTTGATATTTGAATGTTTTATGGCAGATGGTGTTATTCCGTAGAACCGTTTAAAAGCAACATAAAACGCATCAGGTGATAGATAACCATATTTCAATGCAACATCAATTACTTTTGCATTAGTGTATTTTAGTTCATAGGCAGCTTTGCTGAGCCTACGCCTACGTATATATTCAGTTAATGTTATTCCAGTGTTTAACATGAATACACTTTGCATAATACTTATTGGACATAGAATAATTTTACTAATTTCATTATAATCAATTTCATTACACAAGTTTACCTCAATGTAATTCATTGCTTTATTTAACTTATCAGCCCAGTCCATATAATTTTCCTCTCTTATACGTTATTCATTATAAACTTATTAAATAATTTAATCCCGACATTTTTACAATGAAAAATATAGGATATTACATCATGTAAATCTTATACTCAATTATCCTACTGGTTTTTGGTTTCATACTCAGAATACAGACTATCTTGAGTAGAATCTCAAAAAGCCTAGAACGCTAATAGAAGGGTGAATTATTATACTGTTTTGTAGCGTGCTTACTTTATTTTACTGATTTTGCTCAAATTAGTAAAGCCTTTAATCTAGTGATTCACAAAAATCGTGTACAGTCAAGCTGTAACACGTTAGCTTAGTCTTAATAGCGTCTATATATACGACTTGATTACAGTTATACTTCTGTAAAGACAAGTTATCTGCCACCGATTATACATACTAAATATAACTATAGATCCTTGTATATTGATAGCATATCCATTAAGCTTATTTATAGTTTCAGATTAAGTTGCAGCTGGCTGAGATTGATATAAAAATAATTTAAGCTATAATATTGAAGTAATATAATAGCATGTTCATTATTAATATATTTTATCTCATAAAGAGCAACAAAATGAGAACAAGTATTTATGTGAAAAATCAGATTATTATAAGAGTTTAAACTGTTAAATTATGGCGACTTAACTTATTTATAAGGAGTTTTTATGCAATTTAGGAAATTTGGGAAATTAAACTTTGAGGTATCGGCACTAGGCTTCGGTTGTATGCGTTTCTCTTCAAAAATTAATGAAGCTGGAATAAAAGTAATAGATTTTGATCAATCTATAAAAATGTTGAAATATGCAATAGATAAAGGTTTGAATTATATTGATACAGCATATATATATCATGAAGGAAAAAGTGAAAGTATTTTGGGTGAAGTGATTAAAGATGGATACAGGAGTAAAGTAAGAATTGCTACAAAATTACCGATTTGGGATGTAGAAAAAATTGATGACTTTGATAGATATTTAGATATACAACTTAAAAGGTTGCAAACTGATTATATTGATTGTTATTTGTTTCATGCATTAAATAAGGAATTATGGGAAAATAAGGTTTTAAGAATGAACTTACTTAAACGTGCCGAACTAGCAAAACGAGCAGGGAAAATAAAGTTTTTAGGCTTTTCATTCCATGATGAATATGATGTTTTTACTTCTATAATAGATGAATACAATAAATGGGACTTTTGTCAAATACAATATAATTATATTGATATAAATAATCAGGCAGGTGTAAGAGGTCTAAAATATGCTGCAAAAAAAGGCTTAGGTGTTGTTATAATGGAACCTTTATTAGGTGGCATACTTTCAAATCCCCCAAAGGCGGTACAAGCAGTTTTTAAAACGGTCGATGTGAATAGAACGCCTACAGATTGGGCTTTGCAATGGCTTTGGAATCAACCTGAAATATCAGTTGTTCTTAGTGGTATGGGGAATATGCAGCAAATTATTGAGAACATTGATTCTGCAGATAACTCTGGAATAGGTAAAATGACTTCTCAGGAAATAAATATAATAGAAAGGGCTCGTAATTTGCATGAAGAATTAACATTAATTCCTTGTGTAAGCTGTAATTACTGCCTCCCATGTCCGCAAGGCATTAATATTCCTTATATTTTCGACTTGTTTACAAAAAGATTTAATTATGATAGGGTAGGAGAAAATCGAAATAAATATGGTGATACAATAAATAGATATATTAATGAAATAGCTAGTTCCTGTAATTCTTGTAAAACTTGTGAAAACAGATGTCCTCAAAATATAAAGGTAAGCAGTTGGATGAGGATGTTAAAATATTGTGATAAATTACCTCATAATATTAAGTATTTTAAAAATTTAAAATTTACATAGTAATGCAAATTTATTAAGACTATAGTTCTATCATAAAACTATAACATTTTTAATGATTTAGATATCTTAGGCTATTATGGAGAAGTAATTGTGGCGAAATTAAATTGGAGGAATATGGGTGTAAATGGCTATGTAACGTCGAGATATTTGCGAATAAAGCATTTGCATAAAAATGCTATTTACAATTTTTTGCTTAACAAATATCAGACAATCAATAAAAAAGATCTAGAAATATTATATTACTGTAAAGATAAGCCTCAAGAGTTACAATTATTATTAAATAAATTTGATTCAAATAATGTTTTTGCGCTAGTACATAAGAAGCAGCTATTAAATTATACAGAACAGTGGACATTTAACTATATAAAACGTGTTGAAATAGAAACTAGTACAGTTTGTAATTGGAAATGTGAATATTGCCCTGTTAAATACAATAGACGAAAGCCTAAATTCATTGATAAAAACTTGTTTTGCGATATTCTGGATAAATGTGTTGAATACAAACATGTCAAGCTAATAACCTTACATTCATACAACGAACCAACTATTGATCCCAATTTTACGTTTTATTTTGATGAAATACAGAAACGAAAATTACACTGGCTTTTGTATACCAATGGTAGTTTTATTGATGAGGATTTAATGCGACTCTTGAAAAAGAACCAATATTTAAAAGAAATTACTATTAATATACCCTCTATGAATAAAGACTTGTTTAGTAGAATGACAGGAGCAGATACATATAATGAAACATTGAATGCTATAAGACTTTCGCTGAAATATCAGCTTAAGACATCAGTATCAATACAAGGTAATAAAAAATCACAAGCACTTGAAGCGAATAATATTAAGAATAAATTTCCCCAAGTTAATGTGATAACATACGGTACTGAAGACCGCGCCGGTTCACTTAAAAATGAGTATCAGCAAAATGTTGAAATAAATGACGATAGATTATCTGGGTGCTTTATGAATACAGAACGTGCCTGCCTTTCGGTTGAGGGTGACTTAATACTCTGCTGTAATGATTTTTATCAAAAAAAGACATACGGAAATATACAAAATTATGATACAATAGAGGGCTTATTACAAAATAATCAGTGTGTCGATTTAAGAAAAATAATTTGGGGTGAAAAGTCAGCGCCAAGTGATTTTATATGCAGGAATTGTATTATCATGAACAGATTTCATTCTGATGATGGAATGTTTAAAATTTATAATCAATAAGCTAATAAGGAAAATAATGGGAATAAATGGAAAATAAAACGCTTTACATATATACAAAAAAATATTTAATTTCAGCAATCGTAAATTATCTATATAAGCATCATTTTCATTTTCTTATACTACTCAATTCAAATATCCAACCTAATGCGTCTATACAGAAGATCTATATTGGATCTATTTATGATTTGATAAGTTTTCTTAAATGTAGTAACACAAATAATAAAAATGAAACGAATAAACAGTATTATGTTTGCATTATTGCGAAACAAAGTAAAACTGGTATATTCAAAAGAAAATGGATCATACAAAAAGAATTGGAAAAGCATGTGCCCATTGATTATGTGGTGAACAGTTCCTTCTTAATATCAAAACATAAAAGAGAATCGGATCAAATATTTGTTTATGCTGAAACGAATTACAGTGGTGGTAATGCATTATTTTTAACTGTAGGTGGATATGGCGATTGGTTTCGGCATTCTGTTGTTCTACAAACATTCCTTCAATCTCAATCAGAACAGGTAGAGGTGTATCATGCAAATAAATATAGCCTAAAAGTAAGTAAATTACTTTTATATAAGTATAAAAACAAATTAATACCACAGCGTTTTAAGTATCGATTATTTAAAATCAATCATTATAGAAAGGTATACAATTTATCAGAGATAAGCTATGTAGCTTCTACCAGATTATATAATCTATCAAAATACTTAAATGGAATGTTTATACCATATCCGGATAGAAATAATATTGATTTTAATAGCAAATATCAAAATCACAGACTTCTAAATAAAATTAGAGACTTAAAAGCAAAATATAGTTACATAATTGGAATTCAATTTTATACCAACCATATATCACCGAATGACAGAAACTATTCAATGGCGTACGCTGAGACGTTTATAAAATTATGCAATCAAAATATATGTGTACTTAACTTGGCGCCTATACCTTACAAGATGAAAACAAGCAATAATTTTCTGGATATATCAAAAATATCATTATTATTTATGCCCGCAATTGTAAAGGAACTTAATTGTATTGTGGGAATCGATAGCTGTTTTGTGCATTTAGCAGGACTTATGCAAGTCCCAAGTATTGTTCTATTTAATAAGGTTTATGCATATTCATTGAGCGTTATTAGGAATAACTATAATTTAATTAGTAAAAGTGGAACAAATCAGTCTTTACTGCCTTGTTTGGTTTATGAAAGAATGATTCAGCTTATGGACCATAAATTAAAGGTCAATGTAGAGCCGTTAATAAAATACAACATTAAAACGGATCAAAATAGTGAAATAATATAGTAGGTGTAAATGATGATAAATATGGATATAATAACATTTAAATGTTTAGATTGTATGGAATTGTGCTTGATTAATATTGCTAATTACTACCGAAAAAGCTATGCACTTTCATTTTTTAAGACCTTTCACTTTTCTTTCCTAAATGAAAATCAATTTCTAAGTGCAAAATTATCAATTGGAGAGCAGCAGATTAACGCTAATGTTAAAACGTTATATGGGATTACATTGAACGATAATTCTAGTAACAATATAAATGAAATTTATCAGATTGAACTACCATGTATTGTTCAAACAAAGATTAATCTTTGTCCATGGTTACCTCAGTATAGACTACAAAGTAACTTACATTTCTTTATTATATTGGGTATTGATAAGGATAACCTTTATATCGCAGATCCAATAAATAGTACGAAGATAATAACTATTTTAAAATCATTATCGATGAACATACTACATAAAATTTATTACGTTGAGTGTAGGTATCCCTATGACATGGTGTCCTATAAATATATCTATGAAAAATCGGTACAATGTATAAATGTGAATGAGCTCAATGAGAGTTACACAAAGTTCATTGAATATTTACATACAATTAAAGATCTGGATATTGAGTATAAAAATAAGGATACCCATTATCATATATCAGATATTGATAAAAAGATTGGGTATGATATTGCTGGATCTAGAAACTTATATGCTATATTTTTAGATAGTATAAATAATTATTTTTTAGATGAAAGACTAGAGACGATAAAAAGTAATATTAGTAAGTCCATGTATATGTGGACAGAATTGCGGAATATTTTATTCAAATCACATATTACTAAAACATTTGAACTAAAGCGCAGCAAAATCATCAGACATATTGATAAAATACGGCATTTGGAAATTGATTTGTATAATAAGCTATACGATTTTTATAAGGAGAAATACAATTGAATTATATAACATCCCCTTATATAAGGCTTCACAAAAGAAGTGAAAGCCATAGCATTATTATCAATTATCATATAAACAAAACACAGCTGATTAATAATGATTTACATTTTTTGTTAAAGCATTGCAGAAGGATTACAAGTTACCAAGAAATTTGTGAGATGTTTGGCAAGAAGCTTGCTGATATGGCAATTGATAAAAGTCTAATTCTCCAATTTGATGTGGTTTGGAAAATACATCATATTCGTAGAATGGAAATAGAAACTGTGACAGCTTGTAATTGGAAGTGCGTTTATTGTCCACAGCACACGATAAAAAGAAAATATGAAGTAATGCCAATGACCTTATTTAATACGATTTTAGAACGATGTCAAAAATATATGAAATTTAATATCATTGCTTTTCATCATTATAGTGAACCAACGCTGGATCCATTCTTTAAAGAACGTGTCCTTGAGTTGGCGAAACGCAATTTCAGATTTGAATTATTTACAAATGGTAAAGCGCTAACAGAAGAAATGATTTGTTTATTAAAAAAGATATCTATACTGAATAAAATTGTGTTTAACTTTCCATCTGCTGATCCGGCAGAATTTTGTGCTTTTACAGGTTCAGATTCGTATTATAAATCAAAAAAAGCAATTGAAATGTGTTGTGAATTGGGATTACCTGTTTATGTAACATCATTACATAGTAATAAGCATAACAATATGGAAAATATTAATAAGTTGTTTACAAATGCAATTTGCAATTCTCCCGAAATACAAGACAGAGCAGGGTCTCTGAAACATCCTGATTATGCTATGAATATAAATCTACATGATGAAAAAATGTATGGTTGTTTTTATTTTTTACATGTTTTGTATGTTACAGTACATGGTGATTTGATTCCCTGTATAAATGATAGTTTAAATCAAAATTATATATATGGTAACATCGTTAATAATGAGATTGCTGAGGCATTGGAAAGTGAAAGTGCTCAGGAGATAAGAAAAAAACTATTCGGCGGTTCAGTAATACCACATGATTTTCAATGCAGAAAATGTATATTTATGAAATTAAATAAGCAAAATTTAAATGATTTTTGGATTGAATGATTATGTTTACTATGTAATCTTATATTTTTATAAATAATTAATGTGAGTGTTTTAACCTAATTCAGTTAGTTCCTTTGCAGCATGCTTCAACGTAACGTTAGATAAGTGGTGGTATTTGTGTTTTCTTGATAGGATAGAGAATTTTCTAATGTTTTTAAGTAATAGAATAATCAATAAGAGAGAAGGATGATAACTATGTTAACTTTAGAAGAGCAAAAGAAAGCTAAACCAGAATATCAAATTGTAGTAAATCTTTTTCTAAAGGATGAAACAAAAAAAAATTTAGATGATTTGGTTAAGCATATTGCTGATTTAAAACTAAAACCTCATTGGTATGCATTCAATGCTTTTTCAGTCAAATATAAAAGTAAAACTATTTTTCGTTTTACAATTAATGGAGATAATACATTTACGATATTTTTTTCTATTGTCGATAAAAAAGAAGATATAAATATTGTTGTTTCGAAATTACCTAAAGATATGCAAGATTTTTATTTTGAGAATTTTAGAAGATGTACTAATAACACAAGATTTTGTAAACCTGAACATAAAGATAAAAATAAAATAGTAATTCTCGGCAAAGAATATAAATATTGTGCAGCGCCTGAATTTGTTATACATAATCCCACAAAAGAGCAGTTGAGATATATTGAGAGATTCGTACTAATGAGAAAAGAGAATATAGCATCTTTAAATTGATATTTTTTATCTATCAAAAACAACCTCATTTTAAAAATCATGATTTAGTTGTTACAGAATTGTAGTTCCATAAAAGGTTAATATGTAATTCATATAAACAAGAATAATAACAACAAATTTTATAATTTTGGAGGTGTAACAAAATGAAAAAAATTAATGAGATAGTTGCTAACAGTAATGAAGTTGAGATTTTTGAAATGCCTGAAATGAAATTAATTGGACGTGAAATCCGTTGTGGAGGTCCTGATTTTCTCCGTAATAAAGAAAATGAATTATGGGAGATCATTCTTGAAGACGGATTATTTGAAATTATCAAAAATCTTCCTTCTTTAATACCCAAGGCTTTTATGGCTTGGACTGGAAATTATACTCATGAGGATGGCACTTTTAGTTATATCATTGGGAAATTTGTTCCAATGGATACACCCATACCAAAAGGATTTACGGCGCGACTTTTACCGAGCACCTTAGTGGTAAAAGGAATATACGGTCAGGGATATTCCATGACAGAAACTTATGAGAAATGGGGATATACAAATAATTATGAGATTTATGGCTGGAATGCCGAATTAGTATTTGAGGATGATCCAGACGAACATGATTGGCTTCATTTTTGCGAACAAAAATTGTGGACAAATATTATGCCGATAAAAAGAAAATGTGAAAATAAGTAGTAAGTTAATACATAAATGTTTTGTTGAGTTTATGATTTTTTCATGTGGTACTCCAAAAGCAAATCATATCCAGCAAACTCATTATGTTAACATAAAAGCGTCAAATGATATGTTTCGGTGTTTTTAACAACCAGCAATCTTGTTTGCCTCTGCTGCCAAAACAAAGTTATCTACACATAAATAATTCAGGCTCTGCTTAATGCAGGGCTAATATTTTGCTAATACATCTATAATTGCAATTAAATGATTACCTTTAATTGTTAAAAACTATACCTATTGTTGGTTTTACTACGCATTATAATAAAATATTATATTTATAGTATAAGTCTTTGTTTCGGCAGATATATACTATTTATAGTAAGTATTAATACATGTGGTATGAAGAAATACCGATGGCGAAGCTATGCTTTTTGTCAATTTCAATGAAATTATATAATAGATATCCTTTCACATGGAAAATTTATAGGATTTATTGGAAAAAAGGCTTTGTCTAACAATCAAGAAATTGAACGAGAGTTATAATTTAAAAAGATGCATTGCAACGTTTTCATAACGTTTCTGATCTTTAACATAACGAAAGGAATGAATATTAAATGAATAATAACTATTTATTTACATCGGAATCAGTTACAGAAGGGCATCCAGATAAAATGTGTGATATAATATCGGATGCTATTTTAGATGCATACATAGAAAAAGATCCAAATGCAAGAGTTGCCTGTGAAGTTACAGCAGCTACAGGTGTAATTTCAGTAATGGGTGAAATTACTTCAAACGCGGTCATAGACATACAGAAGGTTGTCAGAGATACAGTAAAGGAGATTGGCTATGTTGGTGAACGTTTTGGCTTTAATTGGGAAACCTGTGCAGTTATCACCACGATAGACAAGCAGTCCGAAGATATCAACATCGGGGTAAGCAGTTCTATGGAATATAAAAACACGACAGCTAACTGCAATATGTGTAAATCCTGCCATGAAACCGATCCCTATGATATGGTCGGCGCAGGTGACCAGGGAATGATGTTTGGATACGCCTGTAATGAAACAGATAGTTTAATGCCAGCCCCTGTTTTTTATGCACATAAGCTGTGTCAGCAATTAAGTCATATGCGCAAAAGTAATAAGATTGATTATCTTGGCCCTGATGGAAAATCAATGGTTACATTTGAATATCTGGACGGTAAACCCGTAAGAATTGACTCAATTGTTGTTTCAACGCAGCATACTGCAGAAGTATCTCAAAACAAAATTTCATATGATATGAGAGAATATATAATCAAACCTATTATTCCAAACAAATATATTGATACCAATACAAAGATACTTGTTAATCCCACAGGACGATTTGTTAAAGGTGGTCCTTGTGCAGATACGGGGCTTACCGGACGTAAAATTATTGTAGATACTTATGGAGGAATGGGCCGTCACGGTGGGGGAGCTTTTTCCGGAAAAGATTCAACTAAGGTTGATAGGACGGGAGCATATGCGGCTCGATATGTTGCAAAAAATATTGTTGCGGCAAAAATAGCAGAAAAATGTGAAGTACAAATTGCATATGCCATTGGGGTAGCAAATCCCGTATCTGTTTACGTAAATACATTCGGTACATCAAAGATTTCAGATGAGGATATTATCCATATGATCAACAAAGTATTCGATCTTCGACCTGCATCCATTATCGAGCAATTTCAAATGAAAAATCCAATATACAAACAGCTAGCAGCATACGGTCATTTTGGAAGAGATGATTTGAGAACCGCGTGGGAAAGTATTGACAAAGTTGAAAGGATAAAGGAATATTTTCATGTTTCATAGTGTGAAAATAAAAAGCGATTTTCACACTTAGAAGTTTGTGCCTGCGTAATCCTCGGCACAAACTAACTCAAAGGGAAGGCATGTACTGTTAGTATGATAAAAAGTAATTAAGGTGAGTTATGAAAAATATTATTGTTACCGGCATGGGGGTTCTATCTCCTGCCGGTTTTACTTTGGGTGAATTTTGGAAAACACTTTATGATGGTAAAGTCACCTATGGTATTGTTGATGAATTTGTGGATAATTCCCAGTGTAGAATTAAAATCGGTGCAAAAATCAAATCATCACAATGGTCTGAAAATGTAAGTCATGAAATATTAAATACTTATGGTAAAACAGCCTGTTATTCCGTAAGTACTTCCTTGAAGGCGATAAGTAATGCAGAGATTGATTTGAGCCAAGCAGATAAAGCAAGAATTGCGGTAGTCATTGGGACAACTATGGGTGAAATTGAGGTTGAAGAACGTATAACAAAGTTACTGTGTGAGGACAAGGCAGTAGATAACAAGCTTTATAAACAGTATCAGACATTTAATATTGTGAAAGCCGTAGCTGATGCAATCGGAGCAAAAGGCTACATGTTTTGCGTACCGGCAGCCTGCGCAGCGGGGAATTATGCTATTACAATGGGCAAAAAGCTTCTTGATTGGAATTATGCAGATATTGTGATTGCAGGCGGAGTAGATGTATTTTCTAAAGTTGCATTTGCCGGATTTCAAAGATTGTTGTCTTTAACAACAGACCTATGCAGACCCTTTGACAAAAATCGTAAGGGACTGGTTGTTGGCGAGGGTTGCGGCATTGTTATACTGGAAAGAGAAGGGTACAGGCCAAAACAGAAAGTCTATGGCAGGATATTAGGGACAGGTCTCTCGTCCAATGCATATCATATGACGGCGCCTCATTGTAAGGGTGATGGTGAATTGTATTCTATGAAAAAGGCTGCGGAGGATGCTAATATTTCATTAAGAGACATTGACTATATTTCAGCCCATGGAACTGGTACAAAGGCAAATGATAAGATTGAAACTCTGGCTATCAAAAGATTATTTGGAAAACATAGTCCACCTCCGGTAAGCTCAATAAAATCCATGCTGGGTCATTCTATGGGTGCTGCAAGCATGTTGGAGCTCATAGCATGTCTGTTGATGTTGCATGAAAATACATTATTACCAACGATAAACTATGAAACAAAGGATGAGGAGTGCGATTTGGATGTAGTTGCTAATAAACCACGAAAACAGAAAAGCAAATATATAATGTCGAATTCCTTTGCATTTGGTGGGCAGACAAGCAGTGTGGTAATTGGAGCATAGTATTATGATGAGAAGAGTGTATTTAAAAAATAGTGTTTTTTTGAGTGAGAACTTTAATGAGATTGCTCTGCAGGATAAAAGCATAGATGATATAGGAAAGATGTGTATTGTTACTATAGAAAAGCTTTTAGGTCAATCTGAAGGTGTGGATAAAAATGTCCCTATTTTTTTTGGTTCAGCTTATAGTTGCTTAAATAGTTTACATAAATTCAATAAAGTTTGCGAAAAATCTGGAGCACTAATGGTCAATCCAAGTTTATTTCCAAACACGGTTCTAAATTCCCCATCTTGCAGAGCTGGAATACATTTTAATAATACGAAACCAATATATAATATATCAAATGGTGTGGTCTCAGGTCTTGATGCATTAGGACTTGCGTATATGTATATAGCGAATGGTGAAATTGATCATGCGATTGTATGTGCTGCTGAGGAAGTTTCTAATATATCATTAAAAATAGAAAATAAGGTATTTATTCAAAGTTGTGCAGCAATATATTTATCGTCTCAGGTCACTGATGCTGAGATACTGGAATATCGTAAAGAATATGATAAATCATTACGGCCAAATGATAATAAAAAGCAATATTATGGATCCGTTGATACTCTATACCAAATCTATTGTTTTCTAAAGTATGGTAATAAAGAGAATAGAATTAACATCGAAAGTATCTTGGATGCTTATAAAACAACAATTCGACTACGGTTTAACGGGTAGAACATTAACCCAAAACCAAAATTATTTTACTTGATGATAAAAACATAATGAAAAGAGGAAAAAAATGAGTTTAGAGAATGAAATAAAAGAAATTGTATCAGTAATTATTCAAGTATCAATAGATGAAATAGATTCTGAAGCATCTTTCTTTGATGACTATGGCATGGATTCCCTAAGAGCGCTAGAAATTCTAGCTGAGATTGAAAATAGGTATCAGATCATAATCGACCCTGAAAAATTAATGAAGATGACGAATGTTGCTGAGGTAGTTAATATTACAAGAGAATATCTGGAAAATGGAAAAGTATAAAGATGTATATGTTACTGGTGTTGGAATTATATCTAAATTTGGAAATACAATAGAAGGTTATTGGACTGAGCTCAACAAAGACAGAATATCTCATATGCAGAGCATTAGTATCAACAATCAACAAACAGTAATCTCTGCTGATATTGTAAGTGCAATAAAGTATGAAAGTAACTATATAGAATACTTTTTGGAAATCTGTTGCGAAGCAATTTTAAATGCAATAAAGGATGCTGAAATTCATTTAAATAGACAAAAGGGTTGTGTAATTGTAGGAACAGGAATGGGAATTGAGGATGCTTTTTTAAGTCGGCAAGATCAGCCACATGACTTTATGTCGCAACTAGAGGCTAAAATTATAAAAAGGTTGAAAGTAAGAATTAAAGTTATTACTATAGCAAATGCTTGCTGTGCAGGGGTACAATCTATTGCATATGCATTTGATATGTTAAATATCGGCGAATACGATTTTGTTATTGCAGGAGGGGTAGAAGCTTTCTCATATATCACATACTGTGGATTTAAAAGGCTTAATTCTATTGACGAAACAGGCTGTAAGCCCTTTGATAAAAATAGAAAGGGGATATATGTGGGCGATGGAGCAGTTTTTTTTGCTTTAAGCAGTCACAAACCTAAGCATAGTTATTGTAAACTATTAAGCCAGGCAGTAACAAATGATGGATATCACGTTGTAAGTCCTGAGCCGGATGGAATACAAATATCTAGAGCTATAAGACAGACACTTACACGAGCCAATGTTGCAAGTACTGAAATTGACGTAGTAGTAGCCCATGGAACAGGTACAAAACTAAATGACTGTATTGAAGCAAAAGTATTGTATGAAATATTTGGGGAGATTAATGTAATTGCACCAAAAGGAAAGATTGGACATACTGGAGGAGCATCGGGTGCATTTGGACTGTTAACTGCAATCTGTACTTTAAAATATCAATGCTTACCTCATATTGTGAACTTGAAAGAGTTTGATGAGACGATGAAAATAAATCCTGTGATGTTTAAGAAAAAGAACCAAAGCATTAAAAACGTGATAGTAGACTGTTTTGCCTTTGGTGGAACAAATGCTGTTTTGCTTTGTGGGTTATGATATGAAACATATGAATATTGTTATTAAAAAAAGTATATTGATCAGTAAGAATGAGTTTATTAATAGTGGGTTTAGTCCAGAGAACAACAGGACAATGGATGAGTTTACTAAAAAGGTACTCTTTATAGCAGATAGACTATTCGACAGTGATTTTAGTAGTATTAATTCTGAAAACACCGGTGTGGTGTTAACCACACGCTCAGGGCCTTATGAGTCAATTAAAAATATTGCAGCTATAATTAATAATAATGGTTATAAAAGCATTAATCCCAGCTTATTTCCTAATGTAATGTTAAGTACTTCGTTGGCGCATTTAGCTATGTATCTAAATATACATGGACCTTCCTGCGCTTTTTATGATATGGATAGAAATGGTCGTAATGCGTTGGATTACTGTATTATTCAAGTGAAAACAGGAAACTGTGAAGCTATGATTCAGATATGTACGGATGAGAATGGTTGGGCAGAAGGTAGATACATAACTCGAAAGGATTGTATATATGAGAGTAGCACTGATTAATCCTAAAGGGACGATATTTAGCAAAACTGAAAGAATGACTGAGTTTTTAGAGCAGTCTGTTACAATGGGAAGCTTTCGGCATTTCTGGTCAGCACCATGCTTGGGACTTTTAACAATTGCAGCGTACCTTCCGCCTGAATGGGAAGCTCATTATATTGATGAAAATTATATAGATATTGATTTTAATCTACCTTATGACATGGTATGTATCAGTGCCATGACTGTACAGGCAACAAGAGCATATGAAATTGCTAAAATATATAGAAGTAAGAATATTTTGACTGTGATGGGAGGAATTCATGCTACTGTACTGCCCGACGAGGCAATGCAACATGCTGATGTAGTTATTGCTGGTGAAGGAGAAGTTTTATTCCCACAATTTATTAGTGATTATATTATGCATAAATATAAAAACTTATATAGAGAAGATAAAGTTGGATTATATGATCTAAAAAATTGCATTGCTCCAAGATATGATCTTATTAAAAGTTATAACTACCCAATTGTTAATCTATATACAACTAGAGGCTGCCCTAGAAAATGCAATTTCTGCTGTGCTTCCAATGTCTATGGAGTAAAGTACAGACGAAAGTCAAACCATCAAATTTTACTTGAAATAGATATCATTAAAAATTTATATCCGGACAAGTTGTTATTATTTGCAGATGATAATTTATTTGTAATGAGAGAAAAGAGTAAGGAATTACTAAAACGCCTGACAGATTACAAAATGCGTTGGATTGCACAAACAGATATTACAATTGCAGAGGATGAGGAATTAATACGACTCATGGCAGAAGCAGGGTGCCAGTGGATTGTTATTGGATTTGAGAGTGTATCAGAGAAGAGTCTAAAAGGTATTGAGAGTAAAAGTTTTAAATATCAATATTTACACAGCTACCAGGATAAAATTAAAAAAATCCAGTCCTATGGTATTGGAATATATGGAACCTTCATTGTCGGGCTTGATGAAGATGGTACTGAAATATTTGATAGAACAGCAGATTTTATTATTAATAATAGTCTATATGGGGCCAATATAACAGTCCCTACACCTCTGCCCGGTACTGACTTAAGAGTAAAATTGGAGAATGAAAATCGTATTGCAAGTAATCAATGGGAAAATTATACCTTATGGGATGTCGTAACCATTCCCAAGGGAATGAGTAAGGTTGAGTTAGAAGACGGACTCTTATATATGTATAAAATAATAACACAACAGAATAATGCAAATGAGAGAATGAAATATTTGTTAAAAAACCTAAGACAGGTTAAGAAGATGTAATTATGGTTAAGGAGATAATCATGGATAACAAAAATTACATTGAACAAGAGATTATAAAAGTTTTTGCGGATATATTGGAGGTAAATGTTGAAGTTATTCAATTAAGCTCAACATTTGATGATCTAGAAATTGACTCTATACTCTTCATAAGATTGGTAGTTCAATGTGAAACTAAGTATAACATTCAATTTGAAGATGAGATGTTATTGATGTCAAAATTCTCAGATGTTTTATCTTTTGTAAAATACATACAAGAAAGATGCTATGCTAAATATGGAGATGCCTAATTGCATTATCGCTTTTCCAGGACGGGATGCAGTAGTAAAAGGAATGAGTAACACTTTTTTAGATAAATTTTCGCTAGTTAAACAAGTCTTTGAAAAAGCAAGTTATTTCATGAGTTATGATATCGCAAAGGCATGTTACTCTGGTACTTTGATAGATGAAAGATGGCAAACAATATGCTTAATAACCCATTGCTATGCCGTCTATAAGGTGCTTGAAAGCTTGTATGGCAGGCCTGCAGCTTTTGCAGGCTACAGCCAGGGAGAATTTGCTGCTTGTACGGCATCAGGGGTCTTTGAATTTCCGGGGATACTGGGTCTTGTGTATCATCTTGAACACTTGTTGTATTCAGAAAAAGGTGATTATGAGTGCATGTACCGGATGATAGATATCAGTACCAATACCTTAATGGATTGCTGTCATGCTATTGATAGTAGGGAAGTAAATGTGAGTATTAGTGCCTATATATCGGATACACAAAATATTATTTCCGGTAAACTTAATGATGTAAAAAAAGTCATTGGGTTAGCGAAACAGAAAGGGGCTAGATGGGCAATTGATTTACAAGCAGGTAGAGCGTACCATAGCTCTTTGTGTCGTAGTACAGCTCAAAAGGCCAGACCGTATTTTGATGAAACTAGAATTTGTGATGCTATAGCACCTGTATACAGCTGCTATGATGGGATGAAATGTTCTGATGCTGAAGTTATTAGAGGTAAGTTATCGATGCAAATCAGTCATCCGATTCAGTGGAGTAAAATAGTAACGAATGCCATCAGTGATGGCATTTTTAATATGATCGAAATCGGACCAGGATGTACGGTTTCAGCCAATACTCGGATAGCTGATAGTAGAATGAATTGCAGGTGGGTTGGGAAAACAGATGATTTATGGTGAGCTATGGTTATTAATATAAATGAAATAAATGCTAGACACAAGAATCAGGTAGGAAGTAAGGCATATCAAATAAGCCGATTGTCTACCCTAAGCTATCATGTTTGCACAGGATATGTTCTAACAATAGATTTTTTTAAGAGCTATTGTGAGTATAATAATATCGAATTAAGCAATTCAGATATATCAGAGCAAATATGTTCTGGCAAGTTTGATATAGATTTAATAAAGATACTCGAAAGCATTTTCAAAGAAGTAACACTACATGCAAAAGCTGTGGTAGTACGCTCATCGGCACTAGAAGAGGATGGTATAGAAAAATCCTATGCCGGTATTTTTGAAAGCGTAGTTGATGTAAAAAGTTATGACTGTATGCTTCTAGCAATAAAAAAAGTATGGTGTTCTTGTTTTTCGGAAGCAGCAAATGAGTATAGAGAGAATAGGTTACAAAATCCTACATTAATGGCTGTTATTATACAAGAAATGGTAGATTGTGATAAAGCGGGTGTTGCTTTCACTCGTAACCCGGTTACCAAAAAGAAAGAGATAGTAATTGAAGCTTGTAAAGGAAACAATGCAGATATCATAAACAATAGTAAAAAAGCTATTAGATATTATATCAACTCCAAGGTGATACGAGATGGAAAGCAGAGGGTTTTGGCGAGAAGAGAATTAGTAAATTTAATTCAAACAGCTACAAAACTGGAAAAGGATTTTGGGTATCCCTGTGACTTTGAGTGGGGTATGAAAAACAAAAAGCTGTATATATTTCAGGTAAGGCCCATAACAGCAGAGCATATTCATGACATTTATACAAAACCAAAGGTTGATGATTTGGACTGTATTTTGTTGGACAGATATGCTGAACCTGCTACTGTATGCTATTTATCTTTGTTAGAATCCTGGCAGGATAGAATATATCTGAGTTTTTACAATCGTAAACCGGGAGTTGAATTTGATCTTAAACCTCTCAATTTTTTATACAACCGTGTATACTGGAATGTCAAATATCAGAAGAAATATTTTGAAGACAAGGGTAATAGTTCGCTTATAAAAAAAATATCCTTCAGCTTGCTTATACATAAGGGATATGGTAATTGGTATAAACGGTTACCTCGGTATATGAGAAATATTCGTTGTTTTAAGAAAAAACTGAATCAAACTTCAAATTATAGCAGTTTGATTGACTTACTAGATCAAATAATAGATAACTTTTGCATTTTTATTGGAAAAGACCACTTTAGATTTTTAGGAATTGCACAAATTTTATATAGTAAGTTGGAAGATATTTGTACAACTGCCGGTTGCGATAAGCAGCAGATAGCATGGCTGATAGGTAAGCAAACCAACAAGAATCAAACGGTATTGGCAAATAATGAGTTGCTAGATCTGGTTCAGTCAATAGATAAAGATGAAAATCTCAAGCTACTATTTAGTCAAAATGAATCGGGTATAGTGTTGGATGAAATATGGAGCAATCGCGATTATTCAGCATTTTTAGAGAGGTTTCAAGGATTCATATCAAAACATGGTCACAGAGGAATTGATTGTGACGATTTGTACTACCCCCATTGGAATGAAGATCCAAGTAAAGTTATCTCACTAATAAAACAACTTTATGACAATCATTCCTTGCTTGATACTGATGGAACGGATAATAGAGATGTGGACAAGATTAATTATAAAATCACCTGTGTAGGTTCACAAAATCACATAGGCATTACTAGAGTGTGGAAGCAATGGACTATTAGACATCTAATTAAGTTGACAAGTGAATATATGTGCCTCAGAGAAAATCAAAGGTATTATTTTGATATGAGCTGGGTTTTGATTAGAGAAATTCTTTTAAAATTATCGGAATATTACACTATAAAGGGTGTAATTACTAAAAAGCAAGATATTTTCCATATGACCATTGATGAGATTAAGGATGGAATTGTATATTCGAATTATATGGTAGGAGGTGATATTATTGAACATAGAAAAAATAATTATGAGCAATCAAAAACATCTACGCCATCATATATAATCAAAAATTCTGTTAATGTATCAGTTCAAAAAGCAGGCAAGTTTAAAAGTTATAAAGTAATGGGAATAAGCGGCGGGGTAGCTGCCGGAAGGATAAAAATCATCAATAGTCTGGATGACTTGGGAAGTGTGAAGCCAAAGGATATCGCTGTGGTTAAGACTTTCCACCCAAGCTGGACGCCTGTTTTAAAAGTTATATCTGGACTAATCATGAATTATGGGAATATTTTATCACATGGTGCTGTAGTTGCCAGAGAGTATGGCATACCCGTTGTGGTTTTTAATGGTAATGCAGCGAATGTCTTTATAGATGGAGATCTAGTCGAGGTGAATGGATCCACTGGTAGAATAAAAATCTTAGAGTAATGGAAGTGAAGAGATGAGAAAAGTTATCCTAATCGTGCCGAAAGGTTCAAAATACGGAAAAAATAAATATTTGAAGGATTTTCTTGAGCAGAATAATATAGTATCCAAATTTTATGGTGCATGGGAAACGCCTAATTTAAGTTTACTTACCATAGCTGGATTGTTTCCGGAAGGTTATGATTTGAAATTTATTGATGAGGATCATGGAGAGCTTATACCATTTGAGGATAAGTTTGACTTGGTATTAGTCACCGGAATGACACAACAGATCAACAGAGCATATGAAATCTGTTCAAGGTTTAGGAAGCAGGGCAGTTATACAGTAATTGGTGGGATACATGTAACTATCTATCCCAAGGAAGCCTTGAATTATGCCGATACAGTACTGGTAGGGGAAGGTGAAAGTATCTTTAAAAAGTTCTTAATTGATTTTGAGGGTGCCAATCCTAAAAGACTATATAAGGCAGATGCCTATGTGGATTTGTCCTTATCTCCTGTGCCAAGATATGATTTACTGAATACCAGTCTTTATAGTTCTTATAGTATACAGACCACAAGAGGGTGTCCGAGAA
This sequence comes from Bacillota bacterium, assembly GCA_023443625.1. The sequence continues at coordinate 160,702 of JAEZTQ010000017.1, forward strand.
CCTGCGGATATTGTACACTGCCTGTAATGTATGGAACTGAATATAGACATAAAACTGTGGAGCAAGTGTTAAGGGAAATTCGAGCAATTAAAGCGGTGGATCCTACACCATTTATTTTCTTTGCAGATGATAATATGTTTATAGATAGACGAAACTCATTGGCTTTGCTTAATGTTATCGAAAAAGAAAATATCATATGGGGAACACAAACTGATATTTCCGTGGCAAATAAACCAGAAATTTTAAGCTTACTAAAAGCAGCCGGATGCAGATGGCTATTCATCGGTTTTGAGAATATATCGAAGAACAGTCTGGAGTTATTGGATAAAAATAAATGGAAAGCAAATGTAGCAAGCTGTTACACAGAAATGATTGAGAAAATCCATAAAGCAGGTATTTATATTTGGGGATCATTTATGTTTGGCACAGATAAGGATGATGCTAGTGTCTTTGAAAATACCCTTGAATTCACTATGAAGAACGGGATCTTCTCTGGAAGTTTCACTATTTTAACACCGTTACCGGGAACAGAACTCTATATGAAAATGTTTAGAGAAAATAGGATTATTGATAATGACTGGAGCCGATACACTTTTTGGGATGTAGTATATAAGCCTGCATTGATGACGGAGGAAGTGTTAGCTAGAGGTGTTGCATGGATATATGATAAATTCTATTCCCCAGAAAACACCAAGAAGAGAATGGCTATGATAAAAAGAAACATAAAAAAATTGGAGAATTAATAATGGAAGTATGCTTAATAAATCCACCCCTTAGTGTTCATGAATTTCCTCATTTAGCTTTACCATTGTTGAAGGGTTATCTGGAGAACCATGGAATAAAATGCAAGACAAAAGATTATAATGTTGAAATCATGGATGATATTATTAATGAAGGGTTAGAGAAGGTTGAAAGGTATTTTTACGATAGAGGTTTACATATTACTTTGAATGAAGTTAAAAGGAGATTTCAAAATGCAAGAAATGTCTTTTTATTAAAGGATAGAAATGGAAAAGATGAAAGAGCACAAAAGCTGATTAATACTTACTTGCGGATCGCCGGTTCAGATATCTTTTCAATATGCTTTAAACCTGACTCACTGCAAAAAATTAAAGAGACGTATCAAAGATGTAATATTGAAGCTGACTCTAATAAGATTATTAAATATATCAGAGAGACTATTATTGCTTATTTTAAAGATAATCCTTATAAAATTATTGGCATCTCAATACCTTTTACAAGTCAGATTTTTTACGCATTAATCATCGGTAGAGAGATTAAAAAAATCTTACCTGATTGTAAAGTGGTTCTGGGAGGTCCACAGATATCATTGTTTTGGAAAATACTCACAGATCATTTACCGTTTCATCAATCCTTTGATGCTATGATTTATGGCAACGGAGAAATAGCGTTAGAAAAGTATATTAAAGCTATATATCAAAATGAGAATATAGAAAGCGTGCCCAATCTGATATATTTTGATAAAAATAATGTACTGCATATTAATGAGGAAGAGAAAATAAAGGATATGATAGATATTCCTCTTCCTAACTTCTCTGATTTACCCCTGGACAAATATATCTTTGCAAAACTTCCCTACCAGATGTCAAGAGGTTGTTATTGGAGTAAATGCGTTTTTTGTAGTTATCGTAATAATAAAGGTTATATTGCTAGAAAAGTTGAGATGGTAGCAGAGCATTTTAAACAATTGGAGGAAAGATACGATCGACATATATTTCAATTCATTGACGATGCTATTCATCCTAATATATTAACAAGCTTCGCAAAAGCTCTTAAAAAGAATAATATGAAAATACGTTATGATGCTTACTTAAGGTTAGACGCAGGTTTTACTGCAGAGGTCTGTAAATTCCTTGCAGAGAGTGGTCTTAAAAATGTACTATTTGGCTTTGAATCAGCAAATCAAAGAATGCTTAATTTCATGCAAAAAGGAAATACTCCAGAGAATATGCTTTATGTTATGAAAAACATGAAAAATGCTGGTATACAAAATATATTAAGCTGTTTAATCGGATTTCCTACAGAAACGAGAGAAGAAGCATGGGAATCAATCCAATTTCTTAAGCAAAACAGGGAATGGTATTATTGGGTATATATTGTTCACTTTGGTTTAATCTCGGATATGTGTAACAATGCAGAGAAATATGGCCTATATGATATTAATTATAATGATTTGATACGTTATGATGATTCTGGCTTTACTGCCCTTGGGTATCCATATAAAACCAGTATTGGTATGACAGTAGAAGAAGCATATCAAGTTATTAAAGAAGGTCGAAAAGAACTAGATATAACGATCTTTGATGATAACTTTTTTAGTTAGAGGGAATAACATGAATCTTGCATTAATATCACCCAAGGGTATAGGGATGGGTAAAAGTGAAGAAAATAAGAGGACAGGCCGTATTTATGAAAGTCTTTCTAATATAGATACCCTTAAAGAGCTTATGTCTTGTCCCAATGCTCCGCTTTTAACAATAGCAGCCATAGCAGAGCCTTATTTTGATGAGATTATATATATAGACGAAGAAATAGAAGAAATAGATTTTACAAAGCATTATGACCTAGTAGGTATGTCATTTATGACGCAACAGGCCACAAGGGCCTATGAGTTATCTGAAATATTCAAAAAGCTAGGTTCCTATACTGTATGTGGCGGGATGCATCCTACAAACTTACCAGATCAAACCCAGGAATATTTTGATACTGTTTTTATTGGTGAAGGCGAAGATACCTGGCATGATTTTATGACTGATTTCATCACAGGCAAACCAAAAGGTATTTATAAAAATAACAAGGAAATAGATATGGAGAAGGTGGCAATGCCACGATATGACTTATTAAAAATCAATCGATATAAGACTATTCCGGTTCAAATTTCTAGAGGCTGTCCCCACAACTGTGCTTTTTGCGCATCAACAAAGGTATATGGTCCTAAATATAGACATAAAAGTGTACAACAGGTAGTTGATGAAATTACTTATATTAAGACTTTAAAAAAATTCCCTCATATCTATTTCACGGATGATAACATGTTAGTGAAAAGAGAGTTTGCCATTGATTTACTTACCCGATTAAAAACGATGGGTATTCATTGGATGACTCATACGGATATCGGTGTAGCAGATAATAAGGATATACTTGAGCTTTTATATCCCTCTGGCTGCCGGAAACTGGTTGTAGGATTTGAAAGCATTGAAGGGAAATCCCTTAAGGCTTTAGAAAAGTGGAAATACAATAAATTAAATCAATATGCAAAGGCAATAGAAAGGATACAGTCTTATGGAATAGGAGTATGGGGAACCTTTATAGTTGGTCTTGATGGTGATGATAAGAATGTTTTTCAGAAGGTGATTGATTTTACACTAAGTAATAATCTATATGGTGCCATGATATCGGTACCCACTCCATTTCCAGGCTCTCAACTGTACAAACAGTTAGAGGATGAAAATAGAATACTGACCAAGCATTGGGGAAGCTATACCTTATGGAATGTTGTTGTTAATCCAAAGAATATGACAGTAAGGGAACTGGAAGAGGGGTTTGAGTATACTTTAAAAAGTATTTATTCCACAGAAGCAAGCCGAAAAAGGATGGAACATTTTAAAAAAATATATTTACAAATGGGAAAATGTTAACTGTTTATAAATGAAATTTGATACCGATTTACGATATCAGAGAGATAATTATTAAAAATATAGCTAATATCAATACGGATTGATAGATCTGTTATAAAGGCAGGAGTTAATATGCATTCAATTCTTTTTCTGGTTCCCAGAATGAATGGTCCAAAGGGTGATTATAAATTAAATTCTTCATGGGATGCAGACCTAACTAATAAGATGAGTATGAACAGATGGCAGGTAATTACACCATCTGTTTTATTATTGGCTGCAATAGGTAGAAAGGAAGGCTTTTGTGTAGAAATTATTGATGAGGAATTTAGAAATCTGGATCCCAATAAAAGGTATGATATCGTATGCTTATATACGGTTACTCCCAATGCGAAAAGAGCTTATAAGATCGCTGATCATTATCAAGCAATAGGCAGTTTCGTAGTAATCGGTGGAGTACATTCTCTTTTTATGCAGGAGGAAGCAATATTTCATTGCAATACTTTGATGCTGGGAGAAGGCGAGTACATCTTTCACCAGTTTTTATTAGATTACAAAGATGGCAAAACCAAGAAGCAATATTTACAGGAAGCTGGAACAGTTGATTTAAAGGATAGCCCTATTCCTTATTTTGAGCAGCTTAATAAGGCTGAGCAAAAACTAATTCCAGTGCAAACTGCCAGAGGCTGCTCCCATAGTTGTAAGTTCTGTAATGTAAAAGGTCTGTATGGAAATAAGTTTCGTTATAAAAGTTGCCTACAGATTACTAAGGAACTATCAGAGATATCAAAGCTACCCTTTGCAACAAAAATATATATTACTGATGATAATATATTCAGTTCTTATGCACATTTTCAGGTATTAAACTTATGCTTTAAAAATAGTCCTTTTCAATGGTATGCCAATACGGATATTTCTTTTGCAAAGCATGAAAGTGATATTAAATTAGCATATCAAAGTGGATTAAGGCAAGTATTAATAGGCTTTGAAAGTGCTGATGAATCAAGATTATATCAATTAGATAAAGATAACTTTAAATATAGATACTACAGTAGATATAAAGAATATATTCATAAAATACAATCAAACGGCATTGGTGTAGTGGGAAGCTTTATTGTTGGTAATATTGAGGATACAGAAGATACCTTTCAGTATTTAGAGGATTTTATATATGAAACTAAGCTTTATGGGGCAAGTGTTACAATGGCAACACCATACCCAGGAACAGCACTTTTTGAAGAGATGAGTAAGCATAAAAAAATACTATCTCTTAATTGGGATGATTACACTATCTTCCAGCCCATCCTAAAAGGATATCATCTATCGTTAGAGAGATTGAATGAACTGTATACTCAGTTGCTTTATAAAATAAACTCACAGGAATTTATGAATAATAAAATAAAATACTTTACGAACATATTCAAGGAATTGAATCTATGAAAAAAAGGTTATTATATTTTTGCTCCTTCATTCCATTTATCAATCTTTCCTTAGCTGGATTTGAAATGATTAGTGTTTTTGATATCACTACAGAAGGAATAAACAAATATAGGCTTTCCGGTAACTTATGCAGCTTCATCAAAAGCTGTGAAAGTATAAATTATGGGGAATATGATGGTGTCATCTTTACAAATTGCTGCAATAGCACACAAAGATTATATGATTATGTTACTTACTATTACCCCAATACCTTCACCTATATATTAGACTTACCCCATGTGGTGGATATTACCTATAATTTTAAAACTTTTTTTCAAGCTTTAAGTAAGCATTTTGATATTCCTATCCAAGATAAGGAAGATCTACTACAGGATAATCTTACTAATAAGGAAAAGGATAAGGTTTTAGTGATCTCTTCTTCAATTCATAAAAACTATATGAATGAGTTACAGCAACTATTTACTAATTACCATTTAAAGATTGAAACCTGTTGGAGTATTCCTAGGGGAGACCTGTTATTACAAGGAGAAAAAATAGTTTCTTGTCCTAGGATGATGAATTATTCTAATTATTTAGAAGATATAACAAATCATGCAAAAGCTGTAATCTTCATTGTAATGCAAAAATGTGATCAGATTATGTTTACCTATCCATTAATCCATGACCTATGTGAACAGAAGCAAAGGAAAGTTTTGCTAATAGAGGAAGATTATAACCAAGTTGTTTCAGAGAGAAGTAAAATACGTTATGAGGCATTTAAAGAATGCTTAGCATTAGATAGACTAGAGAGGTGGTTAAAGGAAGGTAGAAGATAACAAATTGATCTTATATCTTCCTTTTATAATATGAATGAATTTACCCAAAGATTAAGATTATCAGAAGCACTTACTAATGAGATGGAGCTAAGTGCTGCCAGCATCCTTGTAAAAAAACAAATATCTATTTTTATGGAGTACATACATAATAATAAAGATAATATTGTGTGGACAAATATGGTGATGCCTACAGAAATTTTTTATGCATCGAATCTAATTCCTATACACACAGAATTAATTGCTGGTTGGCTTTCAACACTTAATCTTGCAGAGAAATATATTCAAATTGCACATGCAAAAGGATATAATATCAACCTTTGTTCTTATCACAAGGCTATCATTGGTGCTATTGAAGCAGGCATTCTCCCAAAACCAAAAATTGCGGTATTATCTACACATATTTGTGATGGTGGAAGCTTAATGGCAAGGTTATTTCAAGAAAAATTTCAGACAAAGGTTATGATTATTGATATTCCCTATCATAATACAAAAGAGAGCTATGACTATCTAAGTAATAAATTTATGCACTTAGCCAGATGGCTGGAAGATTACACGGGTGAAAAGATTGTAAAGAAAAACCTGTCTAAAGCAATAGCTTTATCGAATTTGGAAAGAAAGCATCTGGTAAAAGCTAACGAACTACGTAAAAAGAAAGCGCTATTTTGGGGAAATCTCGCCATAAGAAATATGTATGGAGTTACCTTCTTATCGGGTTCTCAATTGGGAGCCCAGGTAGCAATGACCTATTATGAAGAGCTGAAGGGCAAAAAAGAAGTGCTGTCAAATTATCATAGAATATTATGGATTCACTTTGCACCTTTATATGCCGGAGCTTTGATGCGATATTTCGAGGAAAACTTAAAATGTGTTATTACCTTTGATATAACAAGCTACATCTATTGGAACCATTTGAATGAGGAAAAGCCTTATGAGAGTATCACGCAAAAAGCCTTATCACATTTTTTCTTAGGAGGTACAGATAACCGTATAAATTTATACTTGCATATTATTCGGGAATATAACATTGATGGAATAGTTATGTTTATGCATCAAGGCTGTAGAGCCATTCCAGGATCCTCTTGGGAGTTGAAAGAAGTTAATAGGATAACAAACATTCCATTTATGGAACTATATGGGGACTGTATAGATCCGGGAGGCTTCTCTTCAGAACAGATGAAATTAAGGATGGAAGCATTTTCGGAAGGGATGGTGAAAAGAAAACATGTACTTAGGTATTGACATTGGATCTGTTTCGACTAATGCAGTAATAATAAATAATAAGAGTAAAATAATTGGCTATACGATCTTGCCTAGCGGTTATAATCATAAACAAACTGTTGAAGATATAATATATGGTGTCTGTCAAAAAACAAAAATTAATCAGAAAGATATAGATAAAATAATAGGCACAGGGTATGGTAGAGGGAATATTCCCAATACCTATAAAACAGTAACAGAGATAACTTGCCATGCTGTTGGAGTACATCATCTATATAAGAATACAGAGATTGTAATAGACATCGGTGGACAGGACAGCAAGGTAATTAAGCTGTCAAAGGAAGGATTTGTGGAGAACTTTGTCATGAATGATAAATGTTCAGCGGGTACAGGTCGTTTTTTAGAGGTCATGGCGGGTATTATGAACATGGATATAATGGAGTTTTCATCCTATGGATTAAAATCAAAAAATCCCTATAAGGTTAGTAGCACTTGCACGGTTTTTGCAGAAACAGAGGTCATTTCCGGTGTATCCAAGGGAATAAAAAGAGAGGATATCATAGCTGGTATATATGAATCCATTGTCAGAAGAGTTTTATCATTGGCAGGGAATGTTAATAGTAATAAAGGAATTGTATTAACTGGAGGTGTAGCTAAAAATATGGGTGTTGTTGAGTATATGAAAAGGAAATTGCCGAATATTAAGGTTCCCTTTGAACCACAAATCACTGGGGCATTGGGAGCTGCGTTAATTGCTTGTTATGATGGATAAGTTAATAAAGAAACTAGATTTAATGGTACGTTATTTTCAGAACCAGGAGAGCAAGTTTTTAGCTACCTATATTGCTTCACAAAAAAAAGTCATAGAAAAGATTAGAGATGGGCGACCTTATGTATTGTGTACCTATTATATTCCTTCTGAGATTACTAATATTTTTGATGTAGAATTTATATATATAGAGAGAATAGTAGGGCTTTCCATAAGCAGTAATATAATTAATAATGTAAATAATCATGGATTGCCAAATAAAATATGCTCCTATCATAAAGCCTTTTTACAACTGATTAAGCAGAGAATTATCCCGCTACCACAGATAATAATTACTTTAGATTACCCTTGCAAGGATGCCTTATTTCTGTGTGATTTTCTGCATAACTCTTATAACATTCCTATCTATCATCTTTGTATGAAGAATTTAACGGATGATATTAGGCGAATTTATCATCTATTAATGAGAAAATATAGTATAAAACAAAGTATAGAAAAGACAGTAGAATTATCTGGTCAGGCAATAATTTTAAAACAACAAATAGATTATTACCGACAGAAATATCCGGGAATAATTAAAAGTAATGAATGTTTAAAAATTTTTACAGTTGAAAATGATTATGGTGGATATTCGGCAATATCTGTTTTAAACCAAATAAAAGAAGAAATCGAAGTAAAAATAAAGAGTTATTCATATACCAATAATGTAAAAATATTTTGGATGGGCTTAATTCCTCTTTATAATAATAATATATTATCAGCAATCGAAAAGGAATTTCCATGTAAATTTATTTATGAAGAGATGTGGATGTTAGGTGAATATCATCTTACTGCCAGCCATTTTTTTGAGGATTTAGCAAATAAAGTTAAATCCAATTTATTTTATGATACAGATTACCGAATCAAAAAAATCATTGACATTGTAAAAAAAACTAAAGCCGATATGGTGCTTAATCTTTTGCAGAAAAATTGTTCTTTCCTTCCTAAAACAGTGAATAGAATTTCCAGGTATTTATTATATGAAAATATACCAATTTATAATTTTGGGGCTGATGTGATTGATGGTGATTTTAATAGAGAAAAACTATTGCAGATTATAATTCCCAATATAAAATAGCGAGTTTCTCTCCACTATATGGGGAAGTTTTTCACTATAGGAAAGTTGAGTAATAAAAGTTGCCTAAATTATATATCAAAGAGATAGGATTGATATATATTAGGCCAATAGATAGGATAATTACAAATGTTTGTAACAAATAAAGAAGGAAATATTATAATAGTAACCTTTAGAAAGTTACCTTCAAATGCTTTTGATATTAAATTTCTTAAGGAACTCTATTTAACCTTATCAAAAATCGAGAGAGATAAGTATATACATGGAGTTGTATTATCCAGTGATATAAAATCAATTTTTTCATCGGGTCTTGATTTAAAGAGTATAACCGCTAAGTCATCGAAATTGCTTCGATTGAATTTAATACATACAGTCTGGTATGTATTTCGGATTACAAAGCTAATAATGAAATCAAAAAAGATATATGTAGCGTCCCTTTCAGGAGCCGTTATAGGTTCAGCTGTTTCAATTGTTATGGCATGTGATTTTCGATTTGCATCTCCTAATACATGGTTTTGGCTGCCGGATCCTCAGTATGGTGGATTACTTGCTGATGGAGGACTAGATATTATAAAAAGTATATGCGGGTTAGCATGTGCAAAACAGTTAAGTCTGACAAATGATCGTATTAATGTGGAAGATGCAAAAAGTATGGGAATTATAAGCAAAATCATTATAGATAGAAGTTTAAAAGAGTATTCATGTCAATACGCACTCGATTTATTTAATAAATATTCATTTCAAACACTGCAAATTACAAAAGCAATATTGAACAAATCCATAATGAATAAATTTCATTTGATAAAATTATGTAAAGTGGTGTTCTCTAATGAAATGGCGAATCAGTTAGTAAAATATCATCTTTGGGAGAATAAATAATGAGTTTACATAATAAATGTATCATCCTTACCGGTGGTTCCCGTGGAATTGGAAAAGCCATCGTTCAATTACTGGTATCAAAAGGAGCTAATGTAATTTTTACTTATAATAAAGATACAGATGCTGCAAAAACTGTTGAAAAACATTGTAATCAATATAGGGGAAAGGCAAAAGCCTATCAGTTAAATTCTAGAAATTATGATGATATTCAAGAATTTATTAATGAAGTTTATCAATCCTATGGTGATATAGAAGTACTTATTAACAATGCAGGTATAAGAAAAGATAAATCACTTTTATTTATGGAAAAGGACGAGTGGGAAGAGGTCATTAATACTAACCTGACAGGTGTATTCAATATGACCAAAGCAATCTTGCCTTATTTACTTAAAAAGCGAAATGGGAGAATTGTCAATATAAGTTCTATCAGTGGAGTAAGTGGATTAGCAGGACAAACTAATTATTCTTCATCAAAAGCGGGTGTTATTGGTTTTACAAAGGCCTTAGCCAAGGAGGTGGCTTCTTTTGGAATTAGTATTAATGCTATTGCGCCGGGACCTGTTGAAACGGATATGCTTCAAGGTTTACCGAAAGATGTTGTAGATAAATTATTACAAGGCGTGCCAATCAAGCGAATGTGCACACCTTATGAAGTGGCAATGTTAGTGAATGTATTAGCAGACGAGGAATTAACTCCAAAATATTTAACTGGTCAAGTGATTTCTCTTGATGGTGGAATGGGATTGTGATATGGATAAAAGCATGGATTATTTAACAGGGTTATATAACAGAAAATGGATTGAGAATTTTATAGGTCTTAATTTAAAGGTAAAACAAAAGGTTAGTATAGCAATCTTAGATCTTGATTTTTTTAACAATATTAATAAGAAGATTGGGTATCATAATGGGAATGAAGTCTTAAAAAGAATAGCAAACTTTTTTCCTCTAAAAAAACAAATGGTAGCTGCCAGATACGGATCCGATGAATTTATATTGGTTTTTATTAATATGAAAGACGAATTCATAAAAAAATATATCAATAATCTTTTTATTCAATTTAAAAAATCAAGGTTTATTGCGTTAAGTCCTTATGAAAAAGTAAAATTAACCTTTAGTATGGGGGTAGCTCACAGCAGCAATAATATTAATGGTACATTTTTAATATTAAAGTCGGCTGAGATAGCCTTATCCCAGGCTAAGAAAAAGGGAAGAAACCGAATTGAATATGCCAAAGATAAAAAGCTTCACATATTAAAACAAGAGGGTATTTGTACTACGGTTATTGGTAGAAGTTTAAAAGGATATTGTAAAAATGGGGAAAATGCATATTTAGCTTCGATTTCTGAGCCCTATGGAGTTGATAGAGATAAAAATGGTGATTTACTATTTGTTGATAGATCAAATCATCAAATAAAAAGAGTTCATAATAACAGGGTTTATACTGTTTCTGGTTGTGGGATAAGTGGATACAAGGGTGATGGAGAAAGTTCAAAAAAAGCGAAGCTTTGTAAACCCAGTGGTGTCTGTGTACATAAGTCTGGAAGAATGTATATAGCCGATACTGGTAACCATTGTATTCGCATAATTGAAAACAAAAAAATTAGTACAATTGCAGGTTCTGGGGAAAGTGGATACAGTGGAGATGGAGATATTGCTACAACAGCAAAGCTTAACAGACCAGGGGGAGTTGCAGTTGATGATAAGGAAAACATTTATACCAATGATTATGGGAATAATGTAATACGGAAAATAAGCAAAGATGGAATTATAACTACGATTGTTGGAAATGGAGAGTTTGGTTATTCGGGAGATTTAGATAAAGCAACAAAGGCATCGCTGAACAGACCTTATGGATTATGTGTAGAACCTAACGGTAGTATGCTTTATATTGCTGATTATGGCAATCACTGTATCAGAGAAGTGAATTTGAATACAGGAATAATCACTACGCTTTGCGGAACAGGAGAAGCGGGGTATTTTGGAGATGGGTTTCCTTGTAATCAAGCTACACTAAATGGACCCTTTTGGGTATCTCTAGATAATAATAAATTATATATTGCTGATAGTAATAATCATTGTATTAGAAAAGTAGATTTAAGTACTAAAATAATAACTACGGTTGTAGGGAATGGGAATCAAGGATATGTGGATCATATAAAAGATTTGCGTAAGATAAGATTAAATATTCCAGCAGGAATGGTTATTAATAAGGATACTCTTTATATTGCAGATTATGGTAATAATGCAATACGGAAGGTAAAAATATCATGAAAATAACATATTTTATAATTGGTATACTTACCTTGATTTTTTTGATTTGCATAAATAGAATATATAAAGGATACAAATTAGTATACGAGGGGAGTCATCCCAAAAGAAGTAAAGGTCTTGATCTAGGTCAAATACCATTTCAAACTCGACGATTTTCTTTTCTATCAAAAGATAATATTGAGATTTCTGCGATTGAGTATATACCAAATCAATTTTCCAGAGGTACTATTATTGCATGCCACTATTTGGGGGGGTCAAAAACCGCAATCTATACCTATATTGAGCCACTTTTATATAAGGGGTTTACTGTAGTATCCTTTGACTATCCTAATCATGGGGAGAGTATGGATAGAAGAGGGAATAAGTATACACTGGAAGATGACATGGGAAGATTTGTTATAAAGATCAAGGAACTTGGAATAAAAGGACCTTATGGTACCATGGGTTTCTCCATGGGGGCTACAATTGCAATTAGTGCAACAGATCATCTACCAGAAATCAAAGCTATTATGGTTGATAGCGGGCCACTAATATTTGTACAGGATTATTTTATGTATGTACTTAAAAATAAAAATGTAAAAAGTAAGGTGATAAAGATAGTCTTTTTGTTCTTTTACTTATATGTGATAGGATTTTATAAAATGAGCAGAAATATGATAAAAAGGCTTCGTAAATTAAGAGGAAAGCCAATTTTAATTATTCATGGTAAAAAAGATAAAACTATTTCATATAAAAATGCAGAATATACCTATAAATTATTAAAGTCAAAGAGAACAAAATTGGTGCCAGTGGAGAGAGCTCATCATTTAACGAATAGAGTAATCTTAGGAAACGTTTATGATAAATTAGTAATCAACTTTTTTGAGAAATGGTTAATGAATGATAACAAAACAGAGAATTGTTAAGATAGCTTTAAACGAGCTTTTAAACAAAGGGACCCATTGGATAAGTATTCAAAATATTGCAGAACTTATACACATTAATGAAGGGAAACTCTTAGATATCTTTCCCATAGGTGACCATGAATTATTAATGGATGCCGTAGAATATGCTGGTAAAACATGGGTTCAGGAAATAAAAAAAGATATTGATAGAAAAGATAATGTAACAGAAAAGCTGAAAATTTTAATTAAAGAATATGCCTTAGGTTCTAAAGACTATCCTAAGTCCCTTGATATTTATATAGATCTGTGGAAAATCATTAAAGATAGCAAGGATGAATATATTAAAGGGCGATTAAAGGAGTTATACATATTTTATGCCTCGGAATTTACCAGTATCCTTCAAACCTTCGGAGAAAGTCATTTGTTACAAGGAGAAGTAGATGCATTTTCACTGATTGTAACTATTTTAAGTGATGTAATTCATATTCAATCAATCACTTTAGAAAATGAACTGGATTTTGATATGATAAGTAATGTTCTTGAAAAAATTATTTCAGCATTATTTCTTGAGAGCAATGCAAAAATATAAATGCAATATAAAAGCAAAGGAAAAAATCTCCGAACTCTATGAAGAAGGAAGATATATGATAGGTGGATAGGAGGAAGGCATGAATAAAGTATTGTTGTTTTACCCATCATTTTCTAGTGATCATAATGAAAAAACACTGTATACTGACATACCTTTATCAGTGGTTACATTGGCTGGGGAATTACATAATAAGTATTGTGTTGAAATAATTGATGAAAGAGTAGAACCTCTTGATATTAATATTGCTGAAAAGTTAAAAGAGGTTTTTGTTGTGGGCATCAGTGCAACTACCAGCTATCAAATAATTAACGGTTTAAGGTTTGCAGGGAAAGTAAGAAATTATAATAAAGACATAAGAATTGTATGGGGGGGCTGGCATGCCAGCTTAATGCCATATGAAACAATAAGACATGCCCTTGTTGATATAATAATAATTGGTCAGGGAGAGCGTATTTTTGATACTCTATTGGATCATCTTGTGAGAGAAGAAGATTTAAGCTCTGTGCCTAATATACTATATAAAACCAAAGCCGGCGAGATAGTAAGTACAAAACAGCAACTTTTTCATGATTTACAAATGCCGCAGAGTATGATTGAAGGCTATCAATATGTATCCATGGAGAAATACATTCATAGTAGTTGGGGAAGTAATAGGATTTTGGGATATGAATCCAGCAGAGGTTGTCCTTTCTCCTGTGATTTTTGCTCCATAGGTGCTGTATTTAAGAAAAAATGGCATGGATTACCTTCTAAAAATGTAGTTAATGATATTATTTTCCTGAAAGAGGAGTATCAAATTGAAGCAATTCATTTCTTTGATAATAACTTCTTTGTTGATAAAAAAAGAGCCTTTGATATTGCGGAAAATTTAAAGCTTAATAAGATAGACATTAAATGGGATGGAACTGTTGTAACAAAACAGTTCTTAAATTTTACCCAAAAAGAGATAGAATACTTGAAAACAAGGGGTTTTTATAGAATTATTGCAGGAATTGAATCCGGTGATCAGGATGTTTTACTAAAGATTAATAAGAAGCATAGCAATGAAGAAGTGTTAGAATTGGTAAAAAGATGTAAAGAATATAATATTTTACCTTCCTTATCATTTATGGTAGGTTTTCCATGGGATCCAGAGAAGGACACAATAAATACTATAAAATTAATTGAACAAATAAAAAGCCTAAATAGTAATACAGAAATTTTATTATTTATTTTTTCTCCTTACTTAGGCACCCCTTTATATGAAACAGCAAAAGAGTTTTCAATGCATTTTCCGGAAAGCTTAGAGGGTTGGTCGGAATTTACTTATGATAGGTCCAATACACCTTGGATAACCAAACAATTAATGAGAAGAATTGATCGGTATTTAAGCTTTTTTGGAACAAAAGAAATGGCTGAAAGTCAACAATTATTTATTAAAGGATTTGAACAAAAGCAGTAAATAAATCAAGCTATGGCAAGTTTTAAAAGAAGCAGGGATAAAATATGATGAATATAGAGAGATTACAGCAAAGAATAAATTATCAGATATCTACAGTTAATACATATTTTAGCCTTATTATTATTGATATTGATTTTTTTATTCGGTATTGTATCAGATTTTCAAAAGAAAACTGCAACAAAATTATGAATAACATTGGTAAGTTCCTTAAAGAAGAACTTAAAGAACATAGTTTTTATCATAATAAGGCTTCCGATGAGTTTTTTATTATTTGTTTAAATTTTGATAATAAATCAGCGACTGAGCTTATTAAGGAAATACTTAATAAATTCAGAAAACAGAGGTTCGCCAGTTTCATGGGTGAGGATTTTAAAGCACTTCGGATAACCTTTAGTGCAGGAATAGCTTCCTATCCTCAAAATGGACATAAGATAGAGATTTGCAGAAAAGCAACCATCGCTTTATTTGCAGCAAAAGCCCTAAGACGTAATCATATCGTAAGCTACGATAATACCCCAAGCTATCCTTCCAATAGAATTCTTTATAATAAATCCTTTACAATAAGTACTCTAATTGGAAAATGGGGCGAAGCCGGGAAGATTAACGGGAAAATTTGTGCCAATAAATCCCTCTTATGGGAACCACAAGCAATTGCAGTTTCTGAAACTGGAGATCTTTTTATAGCCGATCAAAATAATCATCAGATACTTTGGCATAACTGTAATACGATTAAGCCGTTAATTGGAAACGGTTCCTTTGGCATTAGTAAGTCTGGAATTAAGGCCGATAAAGGGAAGCTAAATAAACCAACCGGTCTATATGTTCATAAGGATATCTTATATATCACTGATACTGGAAATGATTATGTGATCAGGGTCAGCTTAAGAACAAAGAGGGTTTATTCCTTCTGCGGAACCGGAAAGGCAGGCTATCTAGGGGATGGTGGTTTAGCTTTGATGGCAGCACTTAATAAACCAGGCGGTATTGTTGTAGATAAAGATAATAATGTTTATATCAATGATATAGCCAATAATGTAATCAGAAAAGTTGATACCCAGGGAATTATAACAACCTTTGCAGGCAATGGTAAGTTTGGGTATGACGGTGATAATGGTTTGGCAATTCTGGCTAGCTTTAATGAAATATATGGGATAGGTATTGATATTAAGGGTGAAAACATATTTGTTGCAGATTATTTCAACCACTGTATTAGAAGAATTAATATTGCTTCTGGCATAATAACCACAGTAGCCGGATGTGGGGATTGTGGTTACTCGGGTGATGGTGGAAAATCAATGAAAGCCTGTTTAAATCGCCCGGTTGCAGTATGTTTGGATGATAATGACAATCTATATATTGCAGAGTCAGGAAATCATTGTGTCAGAATTGTAATGGCGAATAATAATACGATGTACACCTTAGCAGGCGGATGTGGTAGGGGAACAGGACAAGCCGATGATATTAACTGTTTTCAGTTTACAAATCCCAATTCCCTAGCGATATATAAGCAATATTTATATATCTTAGATGGTGCTAACAATAGGGTATGTAAGATTAATTTAATGGAGGGTTATGATAATGGGTAATATAACGATTGAAGAAAAAGTAAAAGAGATAATTGCATCAAGAATGAAAGATAAGTCTAAGATTGAAAAACTTAATTATGATACACCCCTTTTATCCTTAGGAATTGATTCAATCTTAGCTCTATCAATTTTAGTTGAAATTGAAGAGGCCTATGATATAGAAATTGATGATAGTGACTTAAACATGGATAAGATTAAGGATATTTCATCCTTCGCAGAGTTGGTAAGAAGCTGTATGGCGAAATGATTAAAATATTAGATGTTCAATGCCTGATAGGCCAGGAAGGCGGCCTGAATTATCCATCTGGTTTATGCTTTGATAGGCAAGAGGAGATGTTGTTCATCTGTGATATGCAAAACAAGAGAGTGGCGCAGTATAGATATTATATTAAAAAAGCAGAGGCTTCAATAAATTTATTCGGTGATAATAAGCATATATTAAAACGACCATTGGCAATTACTTTAAGTGTGACAAAAAATCTATATCTTACGGATGCTGAGCAAAATTGTATATTTACTTATAAAGAAAACCAATGGAGAGAAATAAGCATACGGGGTAATTGGAATATTATTTTACCGGGCAGTATAGCTGTTGATTCAGAAGATAATCTTTATATAACTGATTTTTTAAATGATAGGATATGTAGAATTGATTTTAATAGGAATTTAGAAGAGCTAAGGGAATTTAAGTGCCGAAAGCCCTATGGTATATTTGTCCAGAATAATATTCTTTATATAACAGATACGGATAATAATATACAGTGGTTAAACCTAATTACAAAAGATCATGGTCTTATTGATCTCCCCAATATTTCTCCTATAGCTATTACTGTAGATAAGGATGGAGATATATATTTTAGCGAAAATAGAAAATTATATTTTTTCAATCAAAAACATCAAAAACTGGAACTTCTACTAAATACTGAAAGATGGAAGCAATATGGATTTGATAAACTCTGTCATATAGGAGCCCTGGTTTCTATCTCAAGGGATAGGATTATTTTTTCCGATACGATTAAAAATTGTATCTATCAAATGACATTACAAAAGTATAAGGAGTAAATCGTGTCCAAAATATTACTTTTAGCCATAAATGGCAATGAAGATAATAGATCAACCTTATATGATCAAAATCTATATGAGTTTAAGTCTAGAAGTAGATTATGGAATACCCCGAATTTAGGTCTTCTGACAATTGGTGCTTTTCTTAGTAGACAATATATAGTTGATTACTTGGATTTAAATTATGAGAATATACAAAACATAGACTATGATATTGTTTTTATGTCTCCCACCACATCCCAGGCCTTAAAAGCTTATCAACTGTCCTGTGAATTCAGGAAAAATGGAACCAAAGTGATTATGGGAGGACCTCATGTATCGATGCTGCCAAAGGAAGCTCTGCAATTTTCAGATGGAGTCTTTATTGGTGAAGCAGAAGATACCTTGGAGGATTTTATAAACGGTAGATGCAGGGCAATATATCAATGTGATAGGAGACCTGATTTATATAAATCCCCAATACCTCTATATGAATTAACGACACAATATCCCTATTCAAGTATACCAGTTCAAATATCAAGAGGCTGTCCCCATCAATGTGAATTTTGTCTCTCCTCTACTATATATGGTAAATCAATAAGACGAAAAAGTGTTGAACAAGTTAAAAATGAATTAATTAAAATTAAATCACTTTACCAGAATCCATTTATATTCTTTACAGATGATAATTTCTTTATAAATGAGAACTATTCTATGTTGATTTTGGATATTATTGAAAGCTTAAAACTAAATTGGTATGCCTTTACCGATATATCTGTATACAAAAAGGAGAAAATCTTAAAACGGCTTTACAAATGTGGCTGTCGCAAATTATTAATAGGCTTTGAAAGTTTAAATGTGGATAACTTGAATCAAATAAACAGATCAGGGTTCAAAAGCTCAAAAATCAAAGAATACAAAAGAGCTATTCAAACCATTCAAATGGAGAAAATAGGGGTGGTTGGAAGTTTTGTCCTAGGACTAGAAAATGATACAGAAAAAACCTTTGATGATCTTTACGAATTTATATTAGATACTTGTCTTTATGGTACCAATATAACAATTGCTACTCCTTTTCCGGGTACGAAGTTATTTCAGAAATCATATCAAGAGCATAAGATAGATTTAAATTGGTCTTTATACGATGGTTTTTCATTGGTTAAAGAAATCCCAAATATATCAAAAGAAAATTTTATGATCAATTATAAAAAGCTTATCAGTAAAGTAAATTCCATGGAACGAATTGAAAATGTCATAAAATTTTTTAAGGAGAAGTGATGAAAGGTGCTTTATATTATGATACACGATATGGTTCTACTGAAAAAGTCAGCCGGTGGATTATATCGGAAATTACATATGCAGATGTTAATATTTTGAAAGTAGACAACAATAATATTTTAGCAAATTATTATGATTTTTATATATTGGGTTCACCAATTTTCATTGGAAAGCCAATGGAAAGTATAGTAGATTTTATTCAATCGAATAGAGATGAATTTACTAAAAAGGATGTATTTTTATTTATAACATCCTGGGCACAATCTACAAAATACTGTTCTGAATGTGAAAAGTTTCTTGAATTGCTAAAATTTCATCTATTTCCCTGCATTCCAGCTATATCTAGATCATTACCTGGGAAATTAATAATGGATAAAATAGATAAAAAAGATTACAGAATTATGGAAAGATTACTTAGGCGAATTGATTCCATATCAGACGATTTTAATTCTAAGTCAATAATATTTAATGATCAAACTAGTAAGAAGCAAAGTAAAGAATTCGGAAGGGAAATTAATGAATGGATTAGGAATAAAAGCAATATGCTTTGATTATTATGGAACATTAGTAGATATTGGACAACCTTTTGTTGAAATAAGAAAATGGTTTGAAGCCATAATCTTAAGGGAAAAAAGAAAAATATCTATAGATGAATTTAATATGTCTTTTACGAGACAAAGAGCGAAATATACCTATGATAATAACTTTATGACAGGCTATGACCTATTAGAAAAAAGCTATATTAATACCTGCGGTAAATATGGCTTGAATTCATATACTATGGAATTTAACCTATTTATTAGTAATCTATTTTCAACAGCAATAGCTTATAAAGATGCTATAGATACCATAAATAAATTAAAACAAAAATATACCCTTGGACTAATAACAAATGCAGACAATGATGTACTTTATAAATCTATACAAAATCAAGGCTTTCAGTTTGATTTTGTAATATCCTCAGAGGATGCGAAATTTAATAAGCCTCGAAGGGAGATTTTTGACTATGCATTAGAAAAGCTTGAACTATTACCTGATAAGGTGTTAATGGTAGGTGATTCACTGGTAGATGATATATTTGCTGCTAAATCATTAGGTATAAATACAATATGGATTAACAGAAGTAATTCTATATTATATAAGAATACTTTACAAATTAAAGATTTGAATGAGATATTACAATATACCTTAGAAAGACAGGAGTTATATGGAGAAGATATTTGAGATTTTATATAACAATGAAAAAAAAGATAAGAATACTGTTGTAGTAGTTGGTGACGCAATATTAGATAAATACATATATGGTACTTTAAACAATGAAGACATACCTATCTTCACACCTGGTAAGAAATTTCTATACTTAGGAGGTGCTGCTAATGTTGCACATAATGTAATGAAGATGGAAAATGATTACATGTTCTTTTCTATCATTGGAGATGGTGACAATTCTAGGAATCTACTTACAATATTTAATGGAAAAGGTCTAGAGAGTAATTATATTATTAAGGAGACCTCAAGAGATATCAGCTTAAAAACCCGGATAGTATCTGATAAACAAGTAATAGTAAGAATTGATGAGGACGTTATTGAGGATAGTAATCTCATGGCCAATGGTTATTTATTTAATCGGTTAAAGCACCTTATTAAGGATACGAAGGTTCTAATCATATCTAATTATTATAAAGGCTGTATATCAGAGGATTTATATATTAAAATAAAGAACTTATGTATTGAAAACAATATTAAGCTTCTATTGGATTGCAGCAGAAAACATGATTTTTCAGGAGTTTATCTCTTGAAGCCCAATTTAGTTGAGTTTGCAAACATAACAAATAAGCAATTTAACAATATGAAGGATATTATCGAAACAGGAATAAACTTTAAAAATGTTAATAACATACAAAACTTACTAGTGACCATGGACAAAGATGGACTTATTTTTATTGACAGTGATGATAACTATCATCATATAAAATCCATAAGCAATCAAGCAATAGATGCTTGTGGCGCAGGGGATTCCCTAATTGCAGGAATTGCAACCTGCTTGGCTAGAGATATAGATTTAAAAACTTCGATTGAATTTGGTAATATGGCTGCTTCAGTATGCTGCAGTAATATTGGCACCTATGCCGTAACACTTGATGATATCAAAACATTATGGAATAAGATTGCATGAATAAAATTGGGATAGTAGCTGCTAAAAGAAGTGCAATAGGTAAAATACCCGGCGAATTAAATTATATAAATGAAACTGAATTGGTTTCGACATTATTTAAAGCAGTTACTTCTGAGCTGCCCAATATTAGCATAGATGAAGCATTATTAGGATCTGGTTTTCCTATTGAGCGGGATAATTTATGTAGAAAGGCTATTTTAAAAGCAGAATTACCATCTACCATTTCTGCTACAACAATAAGTAAAACATGTGCTTCCTCAGATGAAGCATTATTGATAGCCTGTAATAAAATTTGGAGTGGTAAAATAAAAGCTGCTTTAGTTGGAGGTGTGGAAAAGGTTGGTAATTCTCCTTATACATTACATTTTATGAAGCAAAATATTAAAAGGTCCTTGAAAGGTGACATACCGTTTTTTAAGCAAATAGAGAATAATTTTTTAGAAAATGATATGGTTTATATTTGTGAAATGCTATCTAAAATTCATAATATAACACGAAAGAATCAAGACGATTTTACAATTCAAAGCATTAATAAAGGGAATATGGCTAACTTACAAGGTTATTTTAATAGGGAAATAGTCCCTATCAAATATAAGTATGAAGATCTTTCCTATGAAATTAGTTCTGATGAAATGTTGCTAAGTGAAAGAGATGAATTTGATATTTATAAGGCGATGCCAATGTTTGTTAAAGATGGGACGGTAACCCAATATAATGCCGCACCTATGAGCGAATGTGCAACAGCAATGCTGATCATGGATTTACAGGAGGCGAGAAGACTGGGATTAGAGCCAATGGCATGCATTGTGGATACTACCTCATTAGGAGTACCAGTGAATGAGGTTGGCGAAGCCATGTCAAAATGCGTAAATAAGATATTAAATAATAATTATCTTATAGCAGGAGATATTGACTTATATGAAATAAATGAATCCTTTGCAGCACAGGCAATACATACGATAAATAGCTTAAATTTAGATATAACTAAGGTGAATGTTAATGGTGGTAATTTAGCCTTAGGATACCCAATTGGTACAACTGGAATTCGAATGAATATAACTCTTCTTTATGAGATGTTACGAAGAAAAGTCAGATTTGGTCTAAGTGTAATGTGTGCAGGGGGCAATATGGCTAATGCTATTTTACTTGAAAATACGTATTTCTAGTATACGAAACGAACTGTAAATATGGAATACGACAGATAGTTGAGAGAATCAACTTGAGGAGTGTGAAAAAAATGAATAACTATAATACCTATGACGTTGCAGTTATGAACTATCCTCTATTTGATCATAAACAGAATACAGAATATTTGCAAAATAGGATTTTCGCTTCTCCCATGTCTGATGATGCTGAAGTTCCCATTTATGTTCATATACCATTCTGTGACAGTTTATGTGATTTTTGTATTTATAACAGAAAGTTTGCCCTACAAAATAGTGACATCATAAATAAATATGTAAAAGCTCTGATCAAGGAAATAAAGCTATATTCTAACTATAATTATATTAAAAACAGAAATATAGGTTCTGTTTTTATCGGTGGAGGCACCCCTACTGTACTGAATGAAATACAGATATATCAATTAATCAGTACATTACAGGAGTGTTTTAAATTAAAAAATTGTGAGTTCACAGTTGAATGTAATGTGGGAAATGCAACAGATTCTAAGCTGACGATATTAAAAGATTTAGGTGTTACACGCATTAGTACGGGAATTCAAACTTTTGACAATGAACAACGTAAAAAACTACATATACAAAAGAATAGTAATGATATAGTTAAATGGATAGAAAATGCAAGAAAGTACCAATTTGAGCAAATATCTACAGATTTAATATATGGACTACCCGATACAAGGGTAGAGCACTTTTTGAAAGACCTTAAAAAAGCAATTAATTTAAGCTTAGATCATATTTCAGTATATAAGCTTGCTGCTTTTGCTTATACAAAGCTATATAAGGATGTTGAAAGAGGAAAATATGTATTTCCCTCTGCTACAACTGTAGAGAAGATATTTTATGAAGCCCATCAGTTTTTAATTGATAATAATTTTGTATTACAAAGCACGCAGGAATACGGTAAAAAGGGAAGCAAAGTGAAGTTCTGGGAGCTTACCTATGATGGATATGGGGACAATCTGTCTTTTGGTGTTTCAAGCTTTGGATATATGAATGGATATTGCTACCAAAATGAGACTGATATATATAAATATATTGAAAAAATAAATTCTCATATGCTTCCAATCGAGAGAATCAGTCCTAGAATTAATGATATTCAATTACAAGAAAGAGCATTGGTTATGGGATTTCGAAAGGGGTTTGTTGCTAAAGATATGTTTTATTACAAATTTAAAAAGCAGATTAGTGAATTGTTTATCCATCAGATTGAGAATCAGATAAAAGAAGGATTGCTGAAGGAAAGAAAAAATTGTTATCAATTGACTCCTAAAGGACTATATTATCAGGGATTTATCAGTACGGAATATATGACATCAACCTTTAAAAATGCATCATCTCTAAAAAAGAAGATGTGTATTGGAACTCATGAAATGCCATAGAGGATAATCATATGGGACAGATTATATTAAAAAAGCAAATTCCCCAAGTAATGATACAACATGCAAGCAAAACTATTGTAGCAGCATGCGGCTGCTTTGATATTTTTCATATTGGCCACTTGGATTATTTAGAGGGCGCAAAGTGTCTTGGAGATTTTTTAATTGTTGGTATTAATTCAGATGAATCAATATTAAAAAATAAGGGAAAAACCCCCATTTTTCAGGAAGAACAGAGAATAAGTGTCATTAATGCTTTACAGTGTGTAGATTACGCATTTATATTTCATGAAAAGACCTTTACTAGATCATTAAATCTAATAAAACCACATATATTTGCACGTGGAATAGATGCAGAGTCAAAGGGATTTCCTGAGAGAACAACTGTTGACAAGAATAATATAAAAATAGTTGTTGTAGGTGATTATAAAAAATCTTCATCAAGAGAATTAAGATCATATTTCCATAAGGAAAAGAAAGAGATAGATGAATAAAGTACTTTTTTAGTGTATCTGATTTACAGCAAATTGGGAGGATTGTGAAAGTTGCTAAGATTAAGTAAAGATGAAATAAAAGAAATAATACCACATCGCGACCCGATGTTGCTCATTGATGAAATAGAGATTGATGTGGATACAAGTGTAAAAGGAATCTATTATTTCACTGGTGAGGAGTGGTTTTTCAAGGGACATTATCCTCAGAAGCCCATTGTTCCAGGTGTAATTCTATGTGAAATTATGGCACAAACAAGCTGTGGCCTTTTAATTGATAACCTTAAAGGTAAATCCCCTTATCTAATTAGTATCAACAATACTAAATTTAGAAAAATGGTTAAACCAAAAGATACCTTAAATATTATTTCTAATCTTAGTTATATCAAGGGTCCATTTTATTATGTTAGCTCTAGGGCCTTTATTAATGATACTTTATCAGTAGAAAGCGAATTTTCATTTTTAATTAAATGAATTAGAGACTAGAATGAAGAAAACAGTAGAAGAATACTTGAAAATTAATAATGATTATGCAAGAGCGAATGCTTTAGATTACATTAACATTATTTTTAATGATTTTATAGAATTATCAGGTGATAGAATTAGTGGTGATGATAATGCCATTATTGGTGGGATAGCCTGGTTAAATAATATAGCAGTTACTGTCATTGCTCAAAAGCGAGGCAAGAATCTCCAGGAGAATATAAATTGTAATTATTCTATGTGCCATCCGGAAGGATATCGAAAATCTTTAAGACTTATGAAGCAGGCAGAGAAATTCAGACGACCAATCATTTGCTTTGTTGATACATTAGGAGCTTATCCTGGAGAAGAAGCTGAAAAAAGAGGACAAGCAAGTGCAATTGCCAACAATCTAATGGATATGATGTATTTAAAAGTACCCATAATAAGCATTCTTATTGGGAATGGGGGGAGTGGGGGTGCTTTGGCCTTATGTGTAGCAGATGAAATTGTTATGCTAGAAAATGCACTAATGAGTGTTATATCGCCCAAGGGCTGTGCCAATATCCTATGGAAAGATAGTAATAGAGATATAGAAGCGGCCAAGCTTTTAAAAATGACAGCTTATGACTTGAAGGAATATAAAATTATCGATGAAATTATAGAGGAAACTACCTTGGAACAAACTTCAAACGATATCAAACTATATTTAATAAAGTCAATTAAAATATATGAAAAAATGTCAAAAAGCAAGCTGGTACACTTAAGATACAGAAAATACAGAGGTTTAGGGATTATTAAACCAAAGAGGAAAATTAAATTTACATTGAGAAAGAGGGATAAGCAATGATATATGAGAAACTAGTAGAGATACTATCTGATATAAGTGTAGTAGCAGAATCATCCATTAAGATGGATACGAAAGTTGATGAATTACAAATTGATTCACTAGATAAGATTGATATCTTAATGAGAATAGAAGATGAATTTAATGTAAATTTAGATTTGTCAGGCAATTTAGCCATAAGTGAAATTGTTAATCTTATAGAAAAGAAACAAAATGAACAAAAAGCATAATCTATGCAAGCTACTACAAATCAACTACCCAATAATCCAAGGGGGAATGGCTTGGATTTCATATTACAATTTAACTGCGGCTATCTGCAAAGCGGGAGCATTGGGAATATTAACATCAGTAGCAGATGATTTGGATTTTGTGCAAAGTGAAATTAGAAAGATGAAGAAATTAAACCTTTCTTTTGGAATTAATATAATGATGCAAAGTCCTTATGTAAATGAAATAGCACAACTGATTATTGATGAGAAAGTGCCGATTGTGACAACCGGTGGTGGTAACCCCCAAAAGTACATAGATAAGTGGCATGCAGCAGGGGTTGTTGTAATTCCAGTGGTATCCAGTGTTTCCTACGCAAGAATAATGGAAAGGGCTGGTGCTGATGCGATTATTGCAGAAGGTATGGAGTCAGGGGGGCACATCGGTAATGCAACAACATTATCCTTGCTTCCGCAAATATGTGAAAAGGTTAATATACCTGTAATAGCGGCAGGTGGTTTTTATGATCATAAATCATTATTAACAGCATATCTGTTAGGAGCCCAGGGAATCCAACTAGGCACCAGATTCTTGATTGCTAAGGAATGCAATATTCATCAAAACTATAAAAATAAAATCTTAAAATCTTATGACAATTCTACTATAATTGTCGGCAATAGAACGGGTCATCCCGTAAGAGCATTAAAATCCAATTTTACAAATGCTTTCCTGCAGAAAGAAAACAATAAGGATATCTCTAATAATGAATTACAGGAATATATGAGGGGAAAGTTTAAAATAGCTGTAGAAGAAGGAGATGAGGAAACTGGTTGTTTCTTAGCAGGGCAAATTGCGGGAAGGATCCAAAAGGAAGAAACAGTAGAAGAGATTATTACAGATATTATACATGGGAATGAAAAGTTCTGATCTTAATTCATTGATCTATTTTTAAGATCATATTTTTTTTTGGTAGATTAAAAAGGCCTTAAGTTTTCCATAAGGTAACAATAATAAGGTTGTGCCTTCGGCCCAAAGTTTGCAAGTATTGAGAAAGGCATGGTTATTACTATGAGTGTATACACAATAAAAGAATTGGTTACTATAATGAAAGAAAATCACCTTAAAATATTAGAAGTAAATTTGCATAATGAATCATATAAAATTGAATTATTTGATAATATAGTAAATTCCAATCTGATTAATACGCCTATGAATAATATTACTGATAGTAAATTAATTAAGTCTCCTATGGTGGGAACAATTTACCGTCAAAAAAATCCTAATATAATTTCAGAGGAGCAAGGGGATGAAAAGTCAAATCTTGTCCATAAAGGCGATGTTTTATGCGTCATTGAAGCTATGAAAGCTTATCATGAGATAAAAGCAGAAGAAGACTGTGAAATTATAGAAATATGTTTTACAGAAGGACAGCCTGTAGAATATGGTCAAACAATATTTAAAGTGCGGAAATAGGAGGAAATATGTTCTCTAAAATATTAGTGGCAAACCGTGGTGAAATAGCTATTAGAATTATTAAAGCATGTAAAAGTATGGGAATTAAAACCGTGGCTGTATATTCTGAGGCAGACAGGAATTCTTTATATACATTAAGTGCTGACGAGTTTTATTGTATCGGCCCGGCATCAGCAAAATATAGTTATATGAATAAAGAAGCGCTGATTACCTCAGCGCTTCTTTCAAATTCAGAAGCAATTCATCCAGGGTATGGATTTTTATCTGAAAATGCTGATTTTGCAAAAATGTGTAGAAATAATAGTCTTTCCTTTATTGGTCCTTCAAGTGATGTAATACGATTAGCAAGTAACAAATATTCCATAAAACAGATAGCTAAATCTTTAAATATTCCAGTTGCACCAGCCATACTAATTAATAATTTTACCGAAATCAAAAAAGATATCATGCAGATAGGTTACCCGGTTATATTAAAAATCATTAATGGAGGCGGTGGAGTCGGAATAAATGTAGTTAACAATGAAAAAGAATTAATAGAATTACAAAAAAGACTAAGATATGAACAGTTTTCCTCTATGTATATTGAAAAATATATTGCCAATGTGAAGCATATTGAAGTTCAAATATTAGGTGATTATTATAGAAAAATACTTATATTAGGAGATCGTGATTGTTCAATACAAGAAAATAATAAAAAAATTGTTGAAGAATGTCCTGCACCATCAATCAGTAATAATTTAAGAAACAGGCTTTATGATAGTGCATATAAAATAGCTAAAGCAATCAATTATCTTAATGCTGGTACAATAGAATTTTTAGTGGACAGGAATGAAAACTACTATTTTATGGAGTTTAATGCGAGGATACAGGTTGAACATGGCGTGACAGAAATGGTAACCGGAATGGATATTGTTCAATGGCAGATTAAAATAGCAGATGGTCAGAAACTACAAATAAATCAAGAGGATATTCAGTCTAGGGGCCATGCTATTGAATGTAGAATTAATGCAAAAACCACTGGATTAATAACATATTGTCAATACCCTAAAGATGTCAATGTTCGTTTTGATCACATAATTACTGAAAATACAGAAATTACGCCTCATTATGATTCCTTAATTGGTAAAATGATTGTTTGGGAATCTGACAGGAGACAAGCAATCAATAGAATGAAAGATATTATAGATCATTTAGATATTAAGGGTGTTGAAACGAATATCGAATTACATAAAAAAATATTAGATAATTCATTATTTCAATCTGGAGATCATTTAACTAAATTCTTATCACATCAACTAACTTGCTGCAAAAAGATAAAAGCTCGAGAAAAACTATTACAAATCATAGATCAGGATTCCTTTACTGAATATTTTGATAATTTAACAGGTACAAATATCATTGGTTTTGATGGCTATCATGAAAAGCTTATGAAAGCAAAATTAGAAAGCGGTGAAGCTGAGGCTGTTATAACTGGTATAGCAACAATTCATAAATTACCTTGCATAATAATAATATTTGAACCTCTTTTTATGATGGGAAGTATGGGTACTGTCGTTGGAGAAAAAATAACAAGAGCTTTTGAATTAGCTACGAGAAAGAAACTACCCATTATTGCTATCACTGCATCAGGAGGGGCACGAATGCAGGAGGGTGTCTTTTCCCTGATGCAGATGATAAAAACTTCGGCCGCAGTAAAAAGGCATAGTCAAAAGAAACTATTATTCATCTCTGTGATTACAAATCCTACATTAGGAGGAGTTAGTGCAAGTTTTACATCATTGGCTGATATTATAATTATTGAAGACAATGCTGTGTATGGATTTACTGGGAGGAGAATTATTGAAGAAACCACAAAACTAAGTCTAACAGATGATTTTCAATCTGCAGGATTTGCAAAAAAAAATGGACAAGTAGACATTATTGTAAAGCAAGATAATTTATTAGGCATATTAACTGAAATATTAAAATTACATAAAAACACATTAAAGTGATTATCAATGGCTGGTTATGCAATTATACACTGATAGGTATAATATATTGAAACCATAGTGGCTTTTATAATTCTGCTTTATAAACTAGTATTATTATATAAATATTATTTGTATAAGCTTTTGATTCGGCAGATATGGAGGGAAAATGATTAGTATCATCGTTCCAGTTTATAATGGAGAGAAATATTTAGATTGTTGTATACAAAGCATAGTAAGCCAAACTTATATGGATCTGGATATAATTTTAATTGATGACTGTTCAGATGACAATTCATTAGAAATATGCAAAAAATTCGCAAAGCAAGATAATAGAATAAAGGTTCTGTCAACAGAAGTTAATAGTGGAGCAGCAAAAGCAAGAAATATAGGACTAAATGCTGCTCAAGGTGAATTTATTGCCTTTGTTGATCATGATGATTTTATAGATATTAACTTTATCAAGATTTTATTTGAAAAGCAACAATATTATAATGCAGATATTGTTCAATGCCGCTTTGCTAAGTTTAAGAATTTTGATAATCAGGAATATGTTTTTAGTAATGTTCAGGATGTAATATATGATAATAACAAGGTATTAAAAACTTTGTTAGGTAGAGAAGGGGTCCAGTCATGCGTATTATTTAATAAAATATATAGAAAGGATTTGTTCGATACAATAAGCTTTGATGATGGTAAATATCATGAGGATGTTTTTATTATTCATAAGATTTTGCATAAAGCTAAGAAGATAGTTTTTATAGATAATGCTTTGTATCATTATAGAAGATCTCCAGATAGTTTTACCTTGAAGCCCTTTAGTCAGGCTAGATTGGATTTGCTAGAAGCTTTTGAGGCAAGAATTTATTATTTTAAGAAAATTAATCTTGAGTTATATGTCCTTTCAATTGCTCAATTAGCTGATACACTTATTAATTTCTATTATAATATGAAAAAATGCAATTACAAGAATAAGGATGATATATATTTAATACGTTCCACATTTAAAATATATTATAAAATTATTCGAAAATATAGCAAAATGATTAAAGAACCGGATAATAATTATCAATTATTCCTCTATTTTCCTAAATCATACTATCTATTAAAATACAGGAAGTGCTTAGATTATGTGTCAGTATAGGTTGTTTATATGAGAAATGTTGTTGTTACAGGTGCTAATGGTTTTGTGGGAAGTAATTTATGCAAATACTTAATAAAGAATAAGGTTAATGTTTATGCCTTTGTCAGAAATAAAAAAAAAATAGCGAATATACAACTGTCAAATTTTCTTAAAATATATGAGATGGATCTAAGTACATATAATGATAAATCTTGTGTTGATATTTCTGATATTGATGTTTTTTATCATTTTGCATGGGAATATTCTAATGGACCTCGATTAGCCGATAGTAGAGTTCAAATCCAAAATATTATTAATTCCTGTCAAGCTATTGAACTGGCCAAGAAAATAAATGCGAAAAAATTTATATTTGCTGGAACAATTAATGAATATGAACTGGCAGGATATAAAGATAATGATTTATCAATGCAAAGGGCTTCTCATATATATGCCATAAGTAAAATGGCTAGTGATTATATGTGTAAGGTATTAGCAAAGGAATATCAGATACCATATAATAAAGCAATTTTAGGTAGTATCTTTGGTCCTGGTGACCGATCAAGAAGGATTCATAATGTATTTATAAAACATATGTTAGAAGGAAAATGTCCTTTGTTAACTGCAGGTGAGAGTTTATATGACTGGGTATATATTGATGACGCCGTAGTTATGTTATCCGAAATAGGTAAAAATAGTATAAATTTTAAAGATTATTATATTGGACATAATCTTTTGAAGAAATTCAAAGAGTATCTAGAAGAGGTTAGAGATATTTTAAGTCCTGGATTAATGTTGACTTTTGGCTCGCGAAAGGATGATTTGCTTGTTGATTATGACAATATCAATATTTTTTCAGTATATGAGGATACAGGAATTAAATTAAGCTCTAATTTTAAGGATGATATTCTAAAGACTGTTGAATGGATTAATTCCATTGATTTTAAAATATAGTTCTTGAGCTAGGAGGATTTACAATTCTTTTAACTTTCTAATAATAATCTTATAAAGATATTGTACTCGTAGTAATTTGTAATTATTTGTACTGTGAAGTCCTTAAAATTCATAAGATAAAGCTTTGAAAAAGGAGAGAAAGGAAATATGAATAAAGAATTATTATATCTAATATTTCAATCATGGTACAAAAAAAAGGGAAATGTGAATAGTCTAGAGGCAATCTTAGAATGGATTGATAATAAGAATAGATGTACGCATGTTAGTATACAGAAAAAAGCATTTGATAGTGATGATTCATGGACATATCAACCCTATAAGAAAGGGATTGTACATAAAACCAATGGATTTTTTAGTATAAAAGGACTTATAAAAAAAGAGAATGGCCAAAAAGTAATGGAGCAGCCTATCATTATTCAGGATGAAATAGGTTATTTGGGGATGATATGTAAAGAAATGGATGGTGTTCTAAACTTTCTTATCCAAGCAAAGATTGAGCCTGGTAATATTAACAAAGTACAGATATCTCCAACTCTTCAAGCTACTAAGAGTAATTTTATGCAAGTGCATGGAGGAAGAAAGCCACTTTATTTAGATTACTTTGTTAATAAGTCCAAATATGAAGTTCTAGTGGATCAGATTCAATCTGAGCATGCATCCTATTTTTTGGGAAAAAGAAATCGAAATATTATTATTTTGGTTGATGAGGAAATAGAAGTATCCCCTAACCATATGTGGGCAACCCTAGGACAAATAAAAGAATTAATGAAAATTAATAACTTAGTAAACATGGATACCCGAACTGTAATATCCTGTATTCCCATTAAACTAGATTTATTAAATGCAATGGAAAAAAAAGAGATTAGGTCATTGTGCACAAATACAAGCATATTTAATTCAATGTTGTATGAAGATAATAATGTGGTAATGAACAGTATTCTGCAATACATCAATGATTATAAAATGATTGATTCAAGTGTCAGGGAGATTGTAGATTTAAATGAACTAGACACATGGAGATTTAAGAAAGAAAAAATGGAATTCGTTAGATTGCCTAGAGGTCCATTCAAAGTGATTTATTGTAACATAGAAATAGAAGGACGAGAAGTTCTTACTTGGACGCAACCCTTAATTGAAACTTCTGATATTAACATTTTGGGATTAATAAGATGTGATGACAATGGAGTTATGAAATTTCTAGTACGAGCTGTAGCAGAAATAGGCTGTTTTGATAAGATGGAAATTGGACCATCCGTTAATATTAATTTATTGGAGAAAAATGTTGACGATGTAGAATGGCTTTTTCTAAGAAAATATAATAATAAAGATAATATTGTATTTGATTCATTGTTTTCTGAAGAAGGTGGACGATTTTTAAATGGGCAGAATCATAATGTTATTATAGAAATTAAAAAGGATGAACTAAAACCGCCTATTACAGAAGGATA
The DNA here is from genome assembly GCA_023443625.1 of Bacillota bacterium. The sequence continues at coordinate 193,364 of JAEZTQ010000017.1, forward strand.
CTTCTGGATTGACTTCCATGGCTTAAATAAGCTAGTTCAAATTAATCATTGTTTAAATATACAATTGAGGAATCTAATGTCTTTAATTGAGCTCTAAATAAATCTCTTAACAGGGAACAAAAAAACACATAATATTAATATTTTGGTAGGTATTAAATGAAAGATGAAACAAAAGAAGATATAGAGTATAGAAAGATACTTCCTTTAAATGAGAAACCTTTACTGTATGGTTATACTAACTTTACCTATCAACAGGCTATACTAACAAATCCTGCCCTGGTAGATTCTTTTGAGAAAAGTGGATATGATAATTGGTTTTACACAAATCATATTCAATTACACTGTAGAACTCTGAATAGTTCTTATAATTTTATGCCTTTAGAGTTTTATTGTGGGGATGTTCTTAATAATAAGGAATTTATAGGATGTCCATTTCTACATATTCAGTGGATAAATAGAGACATTATTGAAACCTTTACAAATATTATAAAATATTTAGTTTATATGATAAATGCCAATTATTATGGGGATATAATTCTTGATGACTTCTATATAGCCAATAGTAGAAGCTTTAATAAATCACATAATCTTCATCAAAATCTTATTTATGGATATGATTTGGAAAAGGAAGAATTGCATCTATTTGGTTTATCTAGTAATTGGCACTTTAAAACAACAACAATATCCTTTGACCTATTCAGTAAAGCATTTAAGGATTCATATCTAATAAATAGTGATTTCTACTGTAAACCTATCTATTTTTTAAAATATCGTTTGCTAGAAAAGCACTATGAATTGGATCTAAATATGATGATTTGTTTCTTAGAAGATTATTTATATTCCAGGAATACAAATAAATTACTAGGTTATTGTTATCAGGCTAAAGAGAGGATTTATGGATTAGAGATTTATGATATTTTGTTTGACATAATGATGTTAGGAATAGAAGATATCCGAATACTACATATTTTATTGCAACATAAAAAATGTATGTCAATGCGTATTGAGTTTCTTTATAAAAAAGGTTTCTTAAAGGATAAGGAATATATTAATTATTCACAAGTATCTAAGCAGCTTGAAGAACTAGTGCAGATTACACAAAATTTACATTTTAAGTATATAGATTTACGCAATGTTAAATTATTAGATAAAATCAAATCGAATTTATGCCAATTTAAAGAACAAGAGAAAAAATTATTTAGTGACCTTATTATAAGCTTAAAACGACATATTTAAAATGGTTTCAATAACTTGTAAGGTATACGGAGGATGAAAGATGATAATAACGAAAACGCCTTTTCGAGTAAGTTTCTGCGGCGGCGGAAGTGATATGGCAGATTTCTATAGAGAAAATGAAGGGTGTGTTCTTAGTACATCAATCAACCGATACATGTTTATCTCGTTACATCCATATTTTCATGAAACAAAAACCGTCTTAAAGTATTCTAAAAATGAAATTGTAGATGATGTTAAGGATATTGATCATTCTATATTTCGTTGTGTTCTTGAGGATATGGGTATAGAAGGTGTTGAGATAAGTAGTACATCAGATGTACCTAGCGGGACAGGATTAGGCTCATCTAGTTCATTTACCGTAGGTCTGTTACATACCTTAAATTGTTTTAAAGGAGTATATGCATCAAAAGCAAAGATAGCAGAAGAAGCCTGCAAAGTAGAAATCGAGAAATTAGGTAATCCCATTGGAAAACAAGATCAATATGCAGCAGCCTTTGGAGGTTTTAATTTAATTACCTTTCATAAGGATGATACAGTTTTTATGGAACCAATTATCACGCAATCAAAAACTTTAAACACTCTACAGGATAATTTGGTGATGTTCTATACAGGCATTACTCATGATGCGAGAACAATACTAGTTGAGCAGAAAAATAATATTTCTCATAAGGATAAAGCGAAACATCTTATAAGAATGTGTACCTTAGCAAAGGAAATGAAATTGGCCATAGAACACAATAACCTATCCACCTTTGGAGATATACTGAATGAAGGTTGGATACGGAAGAGAGAATTGGCTAGTGGGATTTCAAATCCGGATATTGATGAAATATATGAACTTGCCATGATGAATGGGGCTAGTGGAGGTAAGTTATTAGGTGCTGGTGGAGGGGGATTTTTCCTCTTTTATTGTGAGAAATATAAACAAAAGCATCTAGAGGAAAAATTGAGATTAAGAAAATTTGATTTCAAGTTTGAAAATGATGGAACCTCAGTAGTGTATATTGGAGACAAATACTGGAGCAAATGAAAGTGGGACTGTGTATATGAGGGTGTTGGTTATAGGCGGAGCAGGATTTATTGGTAGCCACTTGATTGATGAGTTATTAACTTTAAATAACAGTGTTGTATGTGTGGATGATTTATCAATTGGTAAGATAGATAATATCCGTCATTTAGAAGGAAATGCTTCCTTTAAATTTTATAGACAAGATGTAACAGAGTTAAATAAATTAGCAAAGATATACAAAGAAGAGAAGCCGGAATATGTCTTTCATTTAGCAGCTAATTCAGATATACAAGCAAGTTCTATGAATGCAGCAATTGAATTTAAAAATACATATACAACAACCTTTAATGTATTATCTTGTATGCGTGAATTTGGAGTAAAGAAACTTTTTTTTACATCAACTTCGGCTGTCTATGGAGACAAATCAGATCAATTATTGGATGAAGACACAACTAAACTTATGCCAATTTCCTATTACGGAGCTGCAAAGCTAGGAAGTGAAGCATTGATTAGTGCTTATAGTTATATGAATGATTTTTCAGCATTAATTTTTCGATTACCAAATGTTGTTGGTCCTAGACTTACCCATGGAGTACTATATGATTTTCTAAAGAAACTGCAGAAGGATCCCAAGAGGATAGAAATATTAGGAGACGGAAAGCAGACAAAGCCATATATTTATGTGAGTGATTTGGTAAGGGCAATTATTCAATTTATGAATATAGAGCAAAAAGGTGTTGATGTATATAACCTGGGAGGGGATAGTTGTACAAGTGTTAATAGAATAGCTGATATTTTATGTGAAGAATTAAAACTTTCAGGAGTTGAGTATATATATTCAGGGGGAAAAAGCGGTTGGAAGGGTGATGTACCTCATTTTCGATATTGTTTAGAAAAGATACATGGGAAAGGTTGGAAAGCAAACTTTGAATCCGATATGGCAGTACGAATGACAATACAATCAATGATTAATAAGGAAGAGGAAAAGATATGAGGGCAGTGATACAAGCGGGGGGTAAAGGTACTAGGCTTGCGAATGTTACCCAAAATATTATACCGAAGCCTCTTGCTCCCATCAATGGGATACCAATGCTTGAGATTCAGATGATGAAATTAAAGCAACAGGGTATAAGAAATTTTGTATTTATTATAGGACATTTAGGAGGGAAAATACGGGAGTATTTTAATGAAGGTGAAAAATGGAAGGTATACATTGAATATATTGAAGAAAATGAGCCCTTAGGTTCTGCTGGAGCATTGTATTACTTGAAGGAAATGATTTATGATGATTGTTTTCTTTTTATCTATGGGGATATTATTTTCGATGTAGATATCTCTAGGATGATTAGTTTTCATGAAAATAATAAAAGCGAAGCAACTTTACTTGTTCATCCCAATTCCCATCCATATGATTCGGATCTTGTACAATTAGATGCTAATAGCAGGATACTTGCCTTTGACTCTAAGAAAAATGTTCGTGAGTACTGGTATGATAATTGTACGAATGCAGGATTTTTTCTATTGAGCAAAAGCATTATAGAAGGATTAGATAGACCAATTAAGAGAGATTTAGAAAATGACATTATTAGGACTATGATTAAGGAAAATAAAAAAGTATATGGATATCGCACAAGTGAATATGTAAAAGATGCAGGAACAAAAGACAGATTCCTTACAGTAGAGAAGGATTTGGCAAGTGGGTATACAGTTGTCAAAAATCTTCAGAATCGTCAGAAATGTATTTTTATAGATCGAGATGGTACGGTTAATAAGCTGAAAGGACATTTATGGAATGAGAAAGAGTTAGAACTTGAAGAAGGGGTTATTGATGCAGTAAAACTAATAAATGCTTCAGAATATTTGGCAATCATTGTAACTAATCAACCGGTGGTTGCAAGAGGATTATGTGAAATTGAAGATATTGAGACAATTCATCATAAATTATCTTCGTTACTCGGTAATGAAGGAGCTTTTTTGGATGATATCATATTTTGTCCCCATCATCCGGATGGGGGATATCCTAATGAGAGACTTAAATATAAGATAAAATGCTCCTGTAGAAAACCAAAGACGGGTATGATTGATAAAATGGTTGAAAAATATAACATCGATGTATCAAAATCATATATGATAGGCGATACAACTAGAGACATTATGACTGGTGTTAATGCTAATCTTCATACGATACTTGTAAAGACCGGAGAGGCTGGAGAAGATGGAAAATACAAAGTAAAAGCTGAGCATGAAGCAAAAAATTTAAAAGAAGCCGTAGAAATCATACTAAAGGGAGATCTATGTGATATATGAATTATTACAATGATATAAAAGAATATATTGAACTTGAAAAAGCTATTTTAGATAAATTAGATATTGCTGCTATAGATAGAGCCATGCAATTAATTGAAAAAACCTATCACAAAGAAAGGAATATTTACATATTTGGAAATGGTGGCAGTTCAGCTACTGCTATGCATTATCAAAATGACTTTAACAAAGGCCTATCTGAAACGCTTCAAAAGAAATTCAATTTTGTAAGTATCAGTAATGATGTAGCAACCTTAACGGCCATTGCAAACGATATAGGATTCGATGAAGTGTTCCGTTATCAACTGAAAGGTAAATTGAAAAAAGGAGATATTTTAATTGCTATATCAGGTAGTGGTAATTCAAAGAATGTGATAAATGCAGTTGAATATGCAAAGGAACAAGGTAACTTAATCATAGGTCTAACGGGTTATGATGGAGGTAAATTAAAATCAATCTGTGATATTTCATTACATGTATCTGTCAATAGTATGCAAATTTCAGAAGATATACATATGATATTTGATCATCTTATTATGAGTGTTTTTTATAAACATTTATGTGGAAAGAATCATTTGAAATAGTTTAAAAGGTATAGGACAGTTCTAAACACAAATATGTTGAAAGGGACAATATGAATTGGGTTAACATATAGGTAATTGATAATGATTAGACTAGGAATAATAGGTGCGGCTGATATTGCATATAAGCGTTTTCTACCTGCCTTAGCAGAATGTACACATTTTAAATATGTAGGAGTTGCTTCAACCTCAGGTAATAATAGCAAAAAGATGATGAATGATTATGGGGGTGAAGTATGGGACTCCTACGACAAGTTAATAACAAATTCGGATGTTGACGCTATATATATTGCTCTTCCACCAGCATTACATTTTGAATGGGCTAAAAAAGCGATTCAAAAGGGTAAGCATGTTTTGTTAGAAAAACCCTTTACAATAAGTCAAGATGAAACGGTTAAACTAATATCTTATGCTAGAGAAAAAGGTGTAGTTGTTTGTGAAAATTATAGTTTTATATTCCATGAACAAATTGAAATAATTAAGAAATATATTAATAGTAACAAAATTGGAGCAATAAGACATTATGATATTAGGTTTGGTTTTCCACGACGTGCAGTAGAAGACTTTCGTTATAGTAAACAATTAGGTGGGGGTGCGCTGTTAGATTGTGGAGGATATACAATCAAATTGGCATCATTACTATTAGGAAATGGATGTAGGGTGATAGCTTCAAGCCTTCATAATGATACAAAAAGTAACGTGAATTTGTATGGAAATTCTATTCTTGTTAACGAGAAAGGACAAATTGCCAATATAGCATTTGGTATGGATAACGAATATATATGTTCATTGGAAGTATGGGGAAGCGAAGGATTAATGACAGCACCAAGGATATTTACGGCACCTAGTGATTTTTCCCCTGTTATTATAGTAAAAAAGTCAGGTGTTCAAGAGATTATACATGTAACTCCATGTAATCAATTTACGTGCATGATTCAGTATTTTGGTCAATGTATGAAAGACGTTAGGCAAAAAAATCAAAATTATGAAAATATAATAGCTCAAAGTAAACTGGTTGATGAAGTTATGAAGAGTAATATTAAATATGAAGATATACATAATTTGAAAGAAGATGCTATCTATGAATGTACGTCCCCCTATGGTTAGTATTATCCTACCAGTTTACAACCGTGAACAAACGATTGGCAGAGCAATTGATTCCATTCTGGAACAAACATATCAGGACTGGGAACTTTTAATTATTTATGATATTGGCGTTGACACAACCTTAGATATCATAAAATCCTATGGAATTTTGGATGGGAGAATCAATTGTATACTCAATGAAAACAGCAAAGGGTGTGCTGGAGCAAGAAATACTGGTTTAAGACATACAAAAGGAAAATATATTGCATTTCTTGATTCCGATGATGAGTGGATTGATATACATTTGGAAGAATGTATTGAAGCTCTTATTGCTACTAAATATGCCTTATGTAGTGCACTTTGGATTGAAGAAAAATATGGTCAATTGAATTATATAGGTCAAAACTATCCCTTTGACTACGCTTTTAATAAGATGCAAGATGATTTAAATATTAATAGACATGACAAACTATGGATATTTGATCAGAGACTTTTTGAATACATTATATACAATGATTTATATTGTTATCAAATATGCACAATCTTAGTAGAAAGAGATTTAATAGTTCGTATTGGCGGTTTTAATGAAGAATTCTACCGATGTGAGGATATTGAACTTATTTATCGATTACTACAACATACCTCATTAGTCACCGTAAATAATTATCATTATATTTATCACTTCGGAAGAGATAATATGTATGCCTTTATAGATTTTGAAAAGAACGGGTTGAGCCAAATGAAGCAAAATAAGCAACTGTTTAAAAGATGGACAACTTACCTTTACTACAGAATATTAGTACTTGAGAGTATGCTGTGTCTTGTGGAATTTTCAGAGTATATAGAAGATAAAGAGAAAGCTAAGCAATACTTATCTTATATACTATATAATCGATGTATGTCGTATTCATATATAAATAGAAGATGCAGCATTAAGAACAGAATATTAGGCTTCATAAAAGCTTTAAAATATATGCCACAAGCCTTAAAAAAGGAAACACGGCTTCTATTACCGGGGTATCGAAAAAGACATCTAATTGTTTATTAATTCTTTCTATGAAGAAGTAGCTTTTTATGAATATAAATGCTAGTTACCTATTTCACCCTGGAATATTAACAACATTGTAAGAGGATGTGAAGCTTATCCTTGGCTTTTATAAATGTATATGCATCTGGTGGAAACTATTGATGCGATTAGGAGATAGCTTCGAAGAAACATCATAATTTTATATGACTTTACCAGGAGGTATTAGAATGATTTTATTTGGAGCAGGGTTTGATGCTGAAAAATTTATTATTAATCATAAAAACGAAAATATTGATTTTATAGTTGATGACGATAAAAAAGGATTTTTGTTTGATATACCCATAATAGAGCCTTCTTATCTAAAAAAAATCAATAAAAATCATGGATTAATTGTTGTAACAGCAAATAAATATAAATATTACGATATAAGGAAGCAATTAATTGAGTGGGGATTTATTGAATTTAAGGATTTTATAAAAGATGATTTGTATCAAAAAAAGATAGCTATGATTTGGGGAAATTGTCATGTTGAGTATATTAAAGAGTATTTAAAATATAATACTGATTTTAATAAAATATATTCTTTTTATGACATGAGAGAAATATGGGTAATTAAAAAGGAAGATATAAGTCGTGATATATTCAGTTATTGTGATCTACTAATATATCAACCCATACAAAAATTTAATATGTTTGGTGAAGAGTTTTCGTCAGATCATATAATAAGTTTATTACCTGAAACAGCACATAAAATTAGTGTACCAAATCTATTTGGATTACCCAAATTTCTATATATGCAATATGATAAAAATAAATTAACAAAAATAGATAATGTTTTTGTTTCATATGGAGATAAAAATATAGATAGCTGGATAAAAGCAGGAATTTCAATTGAAACAATGATAAAGAAGATTGAATTTGATGAAATATATAAAGATTATGAAATTCATGAAGCATTTAATAAATTCAAGAAGAAATTAGTCCATAGAGAAAAAGAATGGGATATAAAGATTTCTGATTATATTTTATATAATTATAAAAAAATAAAATTATTTCTTGACCCCTTTCATCCGAGTAAAATATTGTTAAATGAAATATCTAAAAGATTGTTAAAATATATGAAATTTACTACGGAAGATTACGACATTAATTATGAGGATTACGGTTTTGAAATGATAGTATATCCTTGTGTAAAAAAACATTTAGGAATAGTATATGATGATTCTGATATAAAAAATGATAATCAAAGCAGTAAATTAAAAAAATCTTATATGGATCTTAAAGAGTATATTAGGGAATATGTTGAACTGAATTCATAAAATATAAAAATTGCATAGATAGCAATTTCAATTAATTATTAAAAGAAAAGGTAAATGACTATGGCGCCTACAAAAAAACTACCAATCAGTATTGAACCCTTAGTGAGTAGCTATTCCCACCATTCACACTTTTTTTCAATAACAAGAAGTAGTGACATTTTAAGTAAATATGATGCCAAAGTTTCCAGTGTATCATGCTGTTTTGATAATATGATAAGTGGACAATTTGAAATTTATAATGCTCATTGTAATTCAATTGTTGATATCGAAAATGATGAGTATAACTTTGTTTTATATACAGATAATGCTATAGGTGGTGGGTGCTTTTACCAAAAAAATGTAGCAGGTAATGGAAGCTTCATTATGAAAGTTGACCAATTAAAAGCAATACATCCATGGTCAAATGTTGGAATAATGATTGCAGATAAAAAATATGAAAATCGAGCCATGTTCCATATTAACGGTGAGGGTTACTTGATTTTTGAAATGTTTACAATAAATGATACTCTTCTTGCCTTTGATCGATTGGCAGTAGCGGGTCTATATGGGTGGATGAAGCTTACTAAAATTGACAATAGGATTGAAATATTCTATTCGGATCTTGGTCAGGAATGGAAGAAGTATATGGAATATAGAATTGATTTGCCAGAGGATTTTTATATTGGAATTTTGGTGAGCCGGCGAGAAGCTTATTATGATAATTGGTTGTATGTGAATTATATACAATTATATTATGAAAAGATATCTAATCAACAGTCCATAGATTTCTTTATGGGAGTCCAACGTTCATCCTATGATCAATATTGTAGCAATCCCTTTATAGTAGAATATAGTGTGGAAGCCGAAATAATCAATAAAATGGTAACCTTAAGTGATTTTCTCATGAAATGTATAGAACAAGGTTTTTACATTAGCTTGTTAATGAATAACTCTACAGATGAGAGAGATTTAATATATGGATACGATGCCAATCGTAAAACTTTCTTAAAATGTAACTATTCTTTACCAATAGACAAAAGGTGCTCTGAGATATCCTATAAGGATATAAATAATTTACATATCCATAATACTATATATTTAATAAAAAGGATTTTTCCGTGGTATGAATTTGAATTAAATATAATAACCATGATTAATTCGTTGAAAGAATATATATATGCTGTAAATACTCATAGGAAATTGGTTTTTTATCCGTCTTCACAAAAACGTATTTATGGAATTAAAATTTATGATGCATTGTGTAAAAACATGAATCAAAATAGTTCAGATATAAAGATATATAAATTATTAGTAGAACATAAAAAAATTATGAAGATGCGTATTCGTTTTCTTTATAATAAAGATATATTAGATTCAAAACAATATAAAATACTATATAATGCATTTTCAGATGTTGAAGAAAAAACGATTAATGCATTAAAAATCTTTCAAAAATATATACTTTCCGGTGATACTAGATTAAAAAAAGATATTGAATTTATATTTGCAGAGATTAAAGAAGTAGAGATTACTTATATTGAACAAATGATTTGTTATTTGAATAAGAAATGCAATGTTTCGGAGGGTTTATATGCTTTGTATCCTAGTACAAGTTTATAAAATCATACATCGATTATGTGAAAGAGAGGAAGCATATGGTAAGTATTATTCTCCCTGTACATAATAGTGAGAAAGTAATAAGAAGGGCAATTGATTCAGTTCTCAAACAAACCTATCATGACTGGGAATTGATAGTTGTATATGATTACGGCATTGACAGAACAATTGATATGGTAAATATTTATTGTAATCTTGATGCCAGAATTCATTGTATACCAAATGAGAAAAGTAAATGCCCTGCTGGAGCACGAAATACTGCTATAAAATATGCAAAAGGAGATTATATTGCTTTTATCGATTCGAAGGACGAATGGATAGATGTCCATTTAGAAGAATGTATGGATGCTCTTAAAGTTACAAAATATGCTTTATGCAATACCCTTTGGATTGAAGATAAATTTGGACAATTGAACTACATAGGACACAGATTTCCCTTTGATTATTTTTTTGATAAAATGCGGGAAGATCTAAATATTATTAAGCAGGATAAACTTTGGGTATTTGATAAAAGACTTTTTGACTATATTATTTATACAAGTTTTGATTGCTATAAAATAAGTACCATTGTAGTAGAAAAAGAAATATTAATTCGTCTTAATGGTTTTAATGAGAAATTTCTTCAATGTGAAGATATAGAACTCATCTATCGGTTACTGCATCATACCTTGTTAGTTACTGTGAATAATTATCATTACATTGATTATTTTGATGCTGATAACATGTATACAGTGGAAAATAATCTATTGAGTATTAATCATATGAAACAAGATAAAAGCAAATTCAATAAATTAAATACATATTTATATTACAGGATAGTACTTCTTGAAGTTGTATTAAGTCTTATAGATACATCGGATAATATTCAAGATAAAAAGAAGGCGAAACAACACTTATCGGATGTAATATACAACCGATGTATGTCTTATTCCTATATCAACAGAAAATATTGTAGAAAAAAAAGATTATTTGGCTTTTTTAGAGCTATAAAATATATTCCCCATGCATATAAAGAAGAATTACGATTACCGCTACCAGGTTATCGAGCAAAACACCTGATTATTTCTTGATGTTATTTAAGCAATGTACCAAAACGTGTTTAAGCATGAATATATAATAGATTAATTTACAAGCACAATGTATGAAAGTGAGTAACTTTATGGTTAGTATTATTATCCCTGTATATAATCGTGAAAAATATATTAGTAGAGCAATTGATTCAGTTCTTAAACAAACCTTTCATGACTGGGAACTGTTGATTGTCTATGATAGCGGCACTGACAAAACAATAGATATGGTAAATAATTATTGTAATATTGATACAAGAATTCATTGTTTATCAAATGAGTACAGTAAATGCCCCGCTGGAGCTCGTAATACTGGAATAAAGCGTGCACAAGGAAAATATATTGCTTTTCTTGATTCTGATGATGAATGGGTTGATATACATTTACAAGAGTGTATGGATGCTCTAAATACTACGAAGTATTCTTTGTGTAGTGCCCTTTGGATTGAAAATAAATTTAACCAGCTGCATTATATAAATCAGGAGTTCCCTAGCAATCATGTTTTTTATCAAATATGTGAGCATTTTAATGTAAATATGCAAGATAAGCTGTGGCTTTTTAATAGAAAATTTTTTGAATATATAGTCTATACTGATTATTTCTGTAGCCATATAGGTACCATTGTGGTAGAAAGAGACTTACTAATAAAACTCAATGGTTTTAATGTGAAGTTTTATCGTTGTGAAGATATGGAACTAATTTATAGGTTATATCAGAGTACATCATTAGTTATAGTTAATAATTATCATCTTATATATCACTATGGTTATGATAATCTCTATGCATTTACAGATCATATGAAGACAAGCATTGACGAATTGAGACAAGATCAGGAAGAATTATATAAATGGATCACTCAGGCATATTATAGAATTTTATCTATTGAGAGTATGCTAAAGCTAATAGATTCATCTGAATATATACAGGATAAAAAAAAGGCTAAACGATTCTTATCCGATGTGTTATACAACCGATGTATGTCTTATTCATATATTAACCGAAAGTATAGTATAAAGAACAGATTATTTGGATTTATTAGAGCTATAAAATATATGCCTCAGGCATTTAAAGAAGAATCAATGATACCGTTACCCGGATATAGAAAAAATAATATAATTACTTATTGACACTTCTGCTATAGATTAATCTTTTGCTTGTTGTAGTTTAAATCTTTACTGCCAAGGAGAAATACATGGTTATTGTTAAAGGGATAAATGGATTAGGAAATCAGTTATTTGAATATGCGTTATATAGAAAGTTAATATGGCTTGGAAAAGATGCTTACTTTGACGACACATGGTTTCATGAAAATGAAGCTGAGGGTGGAAAGTATCAACTTGACCTTTTTCAAACAAATATACGACTAGTAACTAAAGAACACTTAGCAAGTATTAACAAAGTATATTATGAAAAAGAGGTTGGGGTTTATGATGATGAAGTTTTTCGAATTGACAATATATATCCATACCCATAGGCAGATCATCCTGAGAATAGGATGATAAATGAATCAACCACCTCTTAAAAAAAGAGAGAAAAATATGAATAAAACTATAAATTTTACACCATATATATACAGGTTTGTAAAGGAACAAAGCTTAAAAGCGAATAAATGCAATCATTCTTTAATAATTAAATTGAAAGAAAAAATTTCTGAGTATTGCTTACAATCAATTTTTAATGAAATTATTAGGAAACATAAGACTCTTTCTTTGAATGTTACAGAATATGATAGTCAATTATATTATAATAAGGACAATAACATAAATATATCCTTTACTGAATGGGATGAATATGAACACTCTTTTAATCTATATCAGGATTTGGTTATTAAAGTATTTAAAAGTAAAAATGATTATTTGAAAATTACTTTTAATCTTTTGATGACAGATAATTATTCCTTTCATATTCTATTAAATGATTTAGATTATTTGTTATTGCAAACAATGAATAAACAAAAATTATTTGTAAAAAGAGAAAGCTATGACTATGATACATTTGTTAACTTGAATGAATATAATAAGAAGGCAGTATTTTTTGAACGTAAAAACGTCGAAAAGCAAAAAGACTATAGAATATATACAGTACATATTAGTAAGTGTTTTACTAAGCTAATCCAAATTGGATTAAAATACGGTCTAGAACAGAATGAATTGATTCTAGCAATTTTTGCTTATACCTATATATTATATTATCAAAATAGCTTTATAATTGAACTTGAAAGTAATGGAAGGGAAGGTTTAACTAATCATAAAAACTTGTTTGGAAGATATACACTTCTTAAATATATATATGTTCCGATTTCTTATAATAACTTAACAATTGGGCAGCTAATAGATACTTTTAAGTCACCGATCCAGATTGATAGAGACTTTTTAAACAGACAGGAAGTGATCCGTATAAATTTCTTTAAAGACCAAGCTTATTCATATGAGTTTTTCGAACTAGATTGGTATTCTAGGAATATTGTTAGGTCAAAGCTGGATAGTATAACAGATTATAACAAAGAATTAGATATTCGTATATATGATAATGATATTTTTATATCTGTAACAGAAACTTTAAATATTGCAAAACAGAAGAATACATCAAAATTCTTTAATGCTTTCAGGGATAATTTAATAAAGTATATAACATATCTGGAATAATGTGATTGTTACTATGGACCATTAATTGATTTTAATGCTTATTTCTATATTTATATCTTAAATAAAATTGCTAAAAACTCTTTTCTTATGCATATACTTATGGCATAATTCTGTCTTTGACAGTTGGAGGAATAAAAGTCTGGGAGGCCGAATAAACAGGGCATTCCAGACTTTTTGTGATTCATATTCCGAAGCTGGTTTACTATTTCTTAATTCTCCTCCTTTCCAACTCCTTCTCTTTTTTCATAATTCTACCATCATATCTTTTTCTTCAAGTTGGCCTTTCAAAGGATGATTCTCCCTGGGGAGCTTTTCAAGCTCATCCACTGTTTCATCTTAGACATTCCATCATATGGTCCCTCTGTATCAAAAAGTTTTAGAATGAATGATTTTAAGGCTCTTTTTAGGTGTATTACCCAGAGGCAACAAAAGCCGAAGGATGAACACACCTCCCTCCGTCTCAACGGAATATAGTCCCCCATGACGTTCTACAATGGAAACCATACTCTTAATTCCGAATCCATGTCCGGCATCTTTTCTATTTGATTTGGGCAAATCCTCCTCCATTTCAATCTCTCCCACATAGGCATTTTCTGTGGAAACAACCAGCTTATCCCCGTTGATAACGGCATGGATATAAACCTTGCGAAGCTTCTCATCCTCCACTTGTGCGGCTGCGGTAATGGCATTCTCCAGTGCATTGGAGAGTAGGGAACAAAGTTCGGTATCGTTTACATCCAGTTCATCTGGTAGTTTGACATCTGCGTGTAGAATAACTTGTACCTTTTTTGCTTTACTTTCAAATTTGGATAAAATCAGATTGACTGTTTCATTTTCACAGTAGCGTATGGGAGTCAATGCTTCAATATCAGCTTCTGTGTTTGCCAGATATTCCTTGATTTTTTGGAGATCACCATCGGCTGCAAAAGAGCCAATGAGTGACAGGTGATGGCGCATATCGTGGCGATAGATCACAGTATTGTTTTGGATCTGGAGCATGGTATCAAGCTCTAACCGGGCTTGCTGGAATTGAGAAGCAAAGATGTCCCTTTCTCGCTGGGCCTTGGTCTGCTTTTGGGATTCATTGTAGTACAGGAGCACAAACACTAAGTAAAAGGTACAAATTACAGAAGGAGTGAATTGTACCGCTACACGAGAACCGGAATATAGTAGATCCGTATAGATGGTAGTTACGTAGTCAAACAAATAGTACAAAAGAGGTACTGCACCAAAAAGCAGACAGGAACGTGTTGATCGCTCAACTAATTGTTTTACTGAAACAGCTACATATTTTTTTAGGAAATAGTACACAACACACATAGCAGCAAAGTAACCGAGATGATTGGAAAGGCTGCTGCCGAAAATCGCCGATGTCAAGGAACCAATCCAGCGAGGTATTTGGCAGCAAAGATAAGCTGTCAGTACGCTGCTGATTGAAATTGGCCATGGACGTTTGAAATGCAAGGAAAGAAATATGATTATCGGCATATGTGTAATGAAGGGGTACATTTGCATTGTATTATTAAGCCCAAACATCTGCCAACAGAATGTTTGAATGAAAAGTAAGAATGTGAAAAAAAGGGCTATAGCCAGCTTGCCTGCCCGTTTGGCTTGCACACCGGCAAAAAGAATGGTAACTGCTAGGCCAAATACTAAAACTATGACGGAGCGAAGGAGGACGAAAACGTTGTCTATCATGGTGTATTCCACCTTTCATTTGGTGTCAGTAGATATTTCATATATGCTGCTTTAGCCTTCGAAAAAGCATCCCTTGCCACTGGGACCGTTTTGCCCAGGATAGTAACAAAGCCTTTTTTATCAAGTTCGGTCACTTGGCGTAGGTTCACCACATAAGAACGATGTGGCTTATAATAATGGGGGTCTGATAGCAAAACTTCCTCGTAATCGGTAAGGTAGCCATAGGCTTCTTTCACCTCACCGTTGGTAAGGACAAACTGCACTGTGCGGTTAATGACTTCTACATATACTATTTGCGAAAAGGGTAGCTTTACGATGCCGATTCCTGTTTTCAGAGTCAGATACGCATCTTCTTGTGTTAATCTAGCAAGCTGCTTGTTAATGGAAGGAAATATCTCATCCTTACGTGCTGGTTTCATTATGTAGTCCTTGGCGCCTACACGGTAGCTCTCCACAGCAAACTCTCGGGATGAGGTGAGGAATATTATGGGGATTTCACTATCCGAACGGCGAATCTCTTTAGCAGCATCCATTCCCGTAATACCTGGCATCAGGATGTCCAAAAGCAGTAAATCAAACTGTCTTACTTTCATAGTCTCTATAAGATCCATGGCACTGTGAAAGGCTTCATATGTAACCGAATTGTTCCGCTCCCGGCAGTAATCCTCTAGTAGAGAGGAAATACGGGAAAGCTCCTCTAGGTTGTCATCACAAACAGCTATATGCATGTTTATCTCCTCCATATATGTAAAACTATCCAATTGCATTTTAACATAAAGTAATGGGAGCTTCAAGAATCCAATTACGATTCATGCGGTAGGAGACACGATTCGTGCGGTAAACGGTTTTTAAGAGTGGAATTTGATATGATCATGTTGAGGGATAGAGATAGAGATTTTTTAAGCAGAGGGGGGTGATGTTCTATGGCAGCAGCCACGTTTGGCTGGTTTATTGCAGGAATTTGTGTGGTAGCATTTGTAACACTGTGGTTTATAGTGACTTTCAGAGAACTCTCTGAAAAACGGAAGAGCCTTGACGCCATCGCTGAGCAGGTGCAAATACACCGTAGATTGTATATGCAGGAACGCGGTGGTGAAAATGACGCAGCAGCACAAAATATATTAGAGAATAAGCTTATGGTTTATCGTGAAGTGGAAAAGAACTATAACACCCTGTTAAAAAAACCAGTGAACCGTATTCCTGCCTATTTTATGGGGTTTCATCTTGCAGGAAAGGAACGAGGGATATGATTTACGCCTGTGAGGATTGTGGCTTCTTATTTTACCGTGTGGGAGAGGTAATAGAATGCCCCTTCTGTGAGAAAAATCACATTCGTTTTGCTACCGGAGAGGAATCCCAGAGGTTGCAGACACTTCAAGAACGAGGTAAACCAACTTAAGAGTTAAGGAGGAACAAACATCAGCAGTGATAGAAGAAGCACATAGGAGACGGCGTTGAAAAAGAAGACGCAGTCTTCAAGTCAAATATAATATAAGGAGGAAGAACATTTGAAAGGTAATTATAGAGAAGTCACTTGGAAAAGGTATGTATTCCTTTTACTGGCATTCATAATGACAGTAAGTTTCATAGCATGTTCTGGAACAGAGGATATGCCGAAAGAGGATACTGCTGCTGTTGATAGTATATCCACAGATGATATCCAGGCAAGGGAAAAAGATGTAACAAATCAAGATGAATGGGTTATTTACTGGTATCTGTGTGGAAGTGATTTGGAAACCCAGTATGCAGCGGCTACCAATGACTTGGCAGAATTGATGGATGTAAAGCTTCCAGATAATGTGAAGGTGATTATTCAGACGGGTGGTGCATTACAATGGCAAAATGACTTAATTAGTGCAGAGACCATGGGACGTTATGTCTATGATCAGGATGGATTACGAATAATTGAAGAAGTACCTTCTGTTAATATGGGAGAGGAACAGACCCTTGTAGATTTTCTTAACTTTGGTAAGGAAAACTATCCTGCCAATCGTACTGCTGTAGTATTTTGGAATCACGGCGGTGGTTCTGTAACAGGGGCTGCTTTTGATGAGTTATATGGAATGGATTCTCTTTCTCTTGGGGAGATGTATCAAGCATTTTTAAAAACCTATGGTGAAAATCCAGAGAACCAGCCTATTGATATCATTGGTTTTGATACTTGCCTCATGGCAACGGTGGATACAGCCTATACCTTTTCCGATATTGGTAAGTATCTTGTAGCGTCTCAGGAATTAGAACCAGGGAACGGCTGGCTTTATAGCGGGTGGCTTGGTGCCCTAGCACAAAAGCCAGAGATGGATGCCTTAGAATTGAGTAAGGTTATTTGTGACACCTTTGTAGAAGGATGTAAGGAGGTTGGCACAGAGGACAATATTACCTTGTCCGTTACAGACCTATCTAAGCTATCAAAACTTATGGAAGCTTATGACAATTTTGGAAAGGAAGCTTTGGCAACAGCTGTGGAGAATCCAGCTTTCTTTGCTCATTTTTCAAAAATAGCAAACAGTGTGGAGAACTATGGGGGGAATACACGTGAGCAGGGTTATACCAATATGACGGATCTTGGTTCTCTAGCATTAAAATCTGCAGAATTACTTCCGGAGTCTACCCAACAGGTATCCAAGGCGTTGCAGGACTGTGTGGTATATAAGGTCAATGGCAAATATCGTCCTGAGTCAACAGGTTTATCCTGTTATTATAGCTATAATGGTGATTTGGATGATTTTAATGCCTATATGGGAATTAGTCCCACGGAATCCTTTAAATATTTATATAGCTATGGCTTAACCGGCTCCCTTTCTGAGGATGGAATGAATTATCTTTCTCAGATGAATTATGATGCTTTACCAGAACTTCTTACTTTAGAAAGTGTAGGATGGCAGGATATGCCCGTTACTATAGATGAGGAAGGAAATGCAACACTTACCCTAGGTAGTGAAGCCATAAATATACTATCCTCCCTGACCTTTGAACTTTATTATGCTGATCCAGAGCAGGATGTCTTACTCTGCTTAGGTACAGACAATGATATTCACGCAGATTGGGATAATGGAATTTTTAAGGATAATTTTAGAGGAGTATGGGGCAGTATCGATGGTGCTCTTTGTTATATGGAAATAGCCTTTGAAGGTGATGGTTATAATCAATATTCTGTACCTATTTTATTGAATGGTGAGGAATATAATCTGATGGTTATATATGATTTTGAGACAGGGGAATATTATATCGATGGTGCTAGAAAGCCCCTGGATGAAAGTGGTGCAGCGGATAAAAATCTACGTTATTTAGTGGAGGGAGATGAAATACAGACGATTCATTATGCCACATCCATTAGCGGTGAGAGTGATGACTTAACAGCTGTACCCATTGATACAATTATTGTGAAACCGGAAATTTCCTTTGCGGAGATAGAACTGGGAGATGGCTTCTTTATAATGATGTATTCTATGGTAGACGGTCAAGGAAATAGGGTATATTCTGTGCCTGTAACCTTTGAATCTGTAGGAGGAGAAATCTATACCAGTGTAGAATAACATGTTGATGGGTGTGGAAAATACTTACCAAATGGTAGTCAATTGCCTCAGAAGAAAAAATACTGATGGAACCCATGTTATTTTGTGGACCCATAAGAATTTAAATATCCCTAATCATATGGAGTTTCGATTTATTCCGGTGAAGTAAAATAGAGTGGGGAGTATAAGAGAATAAAGGTAATAATGGAATAAACAATTCATAAAGTACAGGTAAACACCTGAAAAAATAATTAGAGAGAGGAAAGAAAGAGTATGAAAAAAATAGTGTCAGCTGTATTGTGTATGTTATTAGTCTTTACATTGTTTGGAGGTTCTAATATCAACCTTGCAAAGGCAGAAACAAAGGTCAAATCCATAGAGATAACAAGCAACCCTGATAAATGCGCTTACAATCTTGGTGAGGGCTATTCTACTAAGGGCATGGTTGTGGTGGCCACCATGTCTGATGGAACAAAAGAAACGGTCGATAACTCCCAAATCACCTCCTTTTCTGGAGTAAAACTAACAGAGGGAAGAGCTTTTACCCAGGAGGGATGGAAATCTGTTGAGCTATCATACAAGGGCGCTAAGACCACCTATGGGATTGCAGTATTTGATCCATCGAAAGATTATTATATCACCTACGATTCGGATGGCGGAAGCAAAGTAAAAGCCAAGAAGATTGATGCCTCCACCAAGGAATTTAAACTGCCTACACCGACGAAAAAAGGTGCTAAATTTGTAGGTTGGTATCACAGCAACGGCAATAAATATACTAAGTTTATACAGGGTATGGGTCCTAGCCTGGAGTTTAAAGCAAAATGGGCATATGAAATTATTTTTAATGCAAATGGTGGCACCGGCAAAATGAAAAATGGAAGTTTGGACAGTGATTATAAACTACCTAAGAATGGATTTAAAAAATCGGGTTATAAGTTTGTAGGCTGGAGTACAAAAAAGACTGCAGATGCTTCGAGTTTTTATGAAGTGGGAGATTCGGCAGCCTATATAAATAATGAGAATAGAAGTATTACTCTTTACGCTCAGTGGGTAAAGGCTGCAAGCTATAAGATAAGCTATGTTGCTGTAAAAAATGTGAAAGTTCCATCCAATGCAATTAAAAAATATACGGCTGGAAAGACTACAGAACTTCCATATCCCACCTATACTGGAAAAGAGGATATGAATTTTGTAGGATACACGATTACTATTAATGGGAAAAAATATGGTACATACTTAGAGATTCCTCCTTATATATCAGGAGATATCAAATTAACGCCTAAGTATGTTAGATTTGAGGGATAAAAATAGATTTCCGAAAAGGAACAATACAGTAAAGTATATGTAAGGGCCTGAATATACGGAGGAATAATTATGGGTTTGTTTTCTAAAAAACCCCCTTGCCCCATCTGCGGAGGCAAAATTTCGTGGCTTTTGCCATGGAAAATCGAGGGTAAATACATCTGTACTACCTGCTATAACAAAATTGATATGGAGGCTGACAAAGCTATCCATTTGACAATGCAGGGCTTTAAGGAATATTTAGCATTTTATGATCAAAATCAGTTAATGAGAGATCAATTCACCATTTTTGAAGGGATTGATTTTGGCCATTGGGATACAAAAATAATATTTGATTATCAGCATAAGATGTTTTGTATGAGCAAAAATCTTGACAAAACCATATTTGAAGGGAAGCAGCTGAAATCCTTTAGCATTAAAGAGGATAACACACCACTGTTTGAGGGTACGGCGGAGGGTGTCAAGAGTTATGTCAGCACAGTGCCGGATCGGGCCTTGGCACTTGCACCCCAAGTAATCCATTATATGATGAAAAGGCACCTGACCCGTACCCTTGACAAGAAGGAGGATGGCAAGGAGAAAAAAACAACACCGATGCAGTATTTTGATGTTCCGGAACCCTTTCAGAGGTTTAAAATGGAGCTGCATTTTGACCATCCTTACTGGACGGTTATCAAATGCGATATGGACGGTCCCAGATTTTCCAATGACAGTCCTGATGTGAAGGACTATATCTGTTCCTATGAGCACAGTATTCAGGAGATTGAAAAACTAGTTGTCGCTTTACAGACAGTTGCTTTTCCCGATGCACCGGAGCAGTACATAAGTTTTGGTGTGGAGGAAATACGAGCAGTACATAGGACCATAGCAGACACTCAACGGGAAAAACATTCAATTGCAAAAAACTCTTTTCTTATGCATATAATTATGATATAATAGCAAGAAGTTAATCGATGCTAAGGAGGCCAAACAATGAAGCATATCAAAACTTTAAACACAAGAAACCTTAAGGATACAATGAAAAAGGGTGGTTGTGGCGAGTGTCAGACATCCTGCCAGTCAGCATGTAAGACATCCTGTACAGTTGGTAATCAGAGTTGTGAAAACAAATAAGATTTAGTACATAGAACATAAATTCTGATTTAAAAAACATGATTTGAACGGTGATGAAAGTACTATTATCAAGGATTCATCTAGTAAATGGGGCTGCCTTAAAATATTTTCGACCAGTAAATGCTGCGAAAGATATTTTGAGACAGTCCTATTCGTTGTAACGAAGTAGAAGCATGAAGATTATAGGAGGTTAAAACTGTGGTTCACCAATATAAAAATAATGGATACAATATAGTATTAGATGTTAACAGCGGTATGGTGCATGTTGTTGACGATTTGGCCTACGATATCATCAAAATGTATGAGAATAGCAACCGTGAAAGCATAATAGCTGCTATGGTTGATAAATATACCAAGCCAGAATTTAGAGAACTTATTTCTTTAGAAGACGAGAAGAATGAGGATTTAGAAGTGAATAAAAAGGCCCTTCAGGAAGAAATTAGTGAAGTGCTAGAAGATATTGAACAGTTAAAGGCTGATGGAGCTTTATTTACCAAGGATGTATATGAGGATTACATTAAGGATTTTAAACAGCGTTCTACAGTGGTTAAGGCCCTATGTCTTCATATAGCTCATGATTGTAATCTTGCCTGCAAATATTGCTTTGCAGAGGAGGGTGAATACAAAGGTCATCGGGAATTAATGAGTTATGAGGTTGGCAAAAAGGCCTTGGATTTTCTTGTTGAGAACTCAGGTAACCGTAGAAATCTGGAGGTGGATTTCTTTGGTGGAGAGCCTTTGATGAATATGCAAGTGGTTAAGGATTTGGTTAAGTATGGTAGAGAACAGGAAGCAATTCATAATAAGAATTTCCGCTTTACCTTAACAACAAACGGTATTTTACTTGACGATGAGATCATGGAATTTGCTAATAAGGAAATGAGTAACGTAGTATTAAGCATCGATGGACGAAAGGACATCAATGATTATATGCGTCCTAGTCGCAATGGGAAGGGAAGCTATGATATTATCATTCCCAAGTTTAAAAAGTTCGCAGAAAGCAGAAATCAGACAAATTACTATGTAAGAGGAACCTTTACCCATAATAACCTGGATTTTGCTGAGGATGTGAAGCATCTTGCAGAACTTGGCTTTAAGCAGATTTCTGTTGAGCCCGTAGTGGCCCTGCCAGAAGAGCCCTATGCCATCAAAGAGGAAGATTTACCCATACTTTTTGATGAATATGACAAATTAGCGAAATATATGCTGGAAAGAAAAAAAGAAGGGAAGAGTTTTAACTTCTTTCACTTTATGATAGATATGTCCGGTGGACCCTGTGTTGCAAAAAGGTTATCCGGTTGTGGTTCAGGTACTGAATATTTGGCAGTTACACCTTGGGGGGATTTATATCCCTGTCATCAGTTTGTTGGTATTGATGAATTTTTACTGGGGAATGTGGAGGATGGAATTATTAAGACAGAGCTTAAGGAAGAATTTAAGCAATGTAATGTATATACCAAGGATAAATGTAGGGATTGCTTTGCAAAGTTTTATTGTAGTGGCGGTTGCGTGGCAAATTCTTATAAATTTCACAATGATATTAACGATACTTATGATATTGGCTGTGCCCTGCAAAAGAAACGTGTGGAATGTGCAATTATGCTAAAAGCAGCGGAACAGCAGGAATAAATATAAAACGAAGGAAATACCCGGCACAGACTGTGATGTTTTAAAAAGCTGTGCAGGAAAGGAGAATAATGGAGAATTGGGTGATTAAAAATAAAAAAGCAGACTTTAATCATATTGTCAGTCTATGTGGCATTAGTGAAGTATTAGCCCGATGTCTGGTTAACAAAGGAATAGATAATCCAGAGATGATCAATACTTTTTTAAATCCCGATATAAAGCATTTATATTCTCCGCTTCTCTTGAAAGATATGCAAAAAGCTTGTGATATCCTAGTAGATAAGATAAAATCAGGTAAGAAAATTCGTATTATCGGTGACTACGATGTGGATGGAGTTGTGGCTACTTATATTTTGTATAAGACACTGAAGGAAATAGGAGCTCAGGTAGATTACGAAATCCCCGATCGAATCAAAGATGGATACGGAATGAATGTCAATCAGGTGGAAGCAGCATATCATGAACAAGTAGATACAATACTTACTTGTGATAATGGAATTGCAGCCTTAGAGCAGATTGAACTAGCGAAGCAGTATCAGATGACAGTAATTGTTACGGATCATCACAATCTGGTTCAAACTGAAGAAGGTGAATATATTCTTCCTGCTGCTGATGCAGTGATTAATCCAAAACGGCCAGATTGTACATATCCTTTTGAAGACCTATGTGGAGCAGCGATTGCTTATAAATTATCTGTTGCTATATTAGACTACTTTGACTTTTCTGAAAAGGAAATATTCTTGGAAGAGCTTCTATCCTATGCTGCCATTGCCACTGTCTGTGATGTTATGGACCTGGTGGGGGAGAATAGGATTATTGTTAAGCGGGGATTGGAGCTTTTACAAAGGACGCAAAATAAAGGACTATTAGCCTTGATGGATATAAGTGGTATTGATAAGACACAGCTTAGTGCCTTCCATCTGGGATTTGTCATTGGTCCTTGTCTCAATGCGTCCGGTAGACTGGACACAGCCAAAAAAGGCTTAGATCTTTTGTTGTCTGAGACGAAAGAAGATGCCGTAGAGCTGGCAGTAGAGGTTCAAAATCTGAATAATCTACGAAAGAATATGACGGCAGATAATACGGAGAAAGCAATCAAACTTATAGAAGAGACGGACTTAAAGTATGATAAGGTTTTAGTTGTTTATATTGAGGGTTGTCATGAAAGTATTGCAGGTATAATAGCAGGTAGGATAAGGGAAAAATATAATAAGCCTACTTTGATTTTGACAGAAGCAGAGAACTGTTTAAAGGGAAGCGCCAGATCCATTGAACACTATAATATGGTAGATGAGCTTTCAAAATGCAGGGATTTATTTATAAAGATGGGTGGTCACCCCATGGCAGCAGGATTTTCCTTATTACCGGAGAACCTAGAGGCTTTAAGATATAAGCTGAATCATACTACAGAGCTAACGGAGGAGATGCTGATCCCTAAGGTAACCATAGATATTCATCTTCCATTGGGATATATCACAGAGCCCTTAGTACATGAGCTTCGGCAATTAGAACCCTTTGGCAAGGGTAATGAAAAGCCCCTTTTTGCTGAGAAGGATTTAAGGATTAGATCAGCTTTCATTATTGGAAAAAATGCCAGTGGTATACGTTTACGCCTAGAAAATAAGTATGGCAGAGAGATGGAAGCTGTATATTTTGGCGATGTTTCGCAGTTTTTTCAATATATGGGTAATACTTATGGTATTGAGGAAGCAGATAAGCTAAAGACAGGAAGAGGTATTAATACAAAGATAGCGATTACCTATTTTCCACGCATAAATGAGTATAAGGGATTTAAAACAATACAATTAATGATACAAAATTATCGATAAAATGAAATTTTTTTAGAAATTATTGTCGATTTGAAGGATTTTCTGCATAGCTTTGGAGAATATTCTTTACGAAATACAAAATATAGTGATATAATAATCATCTATCAAAGATACTACCAAGCAAAATGCTTGTAATGAAGAAAGAGTTGTTAATAAATGAGAAAGGCATGGTTTTAATATGAAACAATTAGAGAGTTATGTAAGAAGTATTCCAGATTTCCCGGAGCCAGGTATTATTTTTCGTGATGTAACCAGTGTGTTACAGGATAAGGATGGCTTAAAGTTAGCTGTAGATGAGATGCAGGAGCTTTTGAAGGGACTGGAGTTTGATACAATTATTGGACCTGAATCTAGAGGTTTCATTTTTGGAGTACCCATTGCCTATAACTTAAATAAAGCTTTTATACCCATTAGAAAAAAAGGTAAATTACCTTGCGAAACCATTTCTATGGATTATGATTTAGAATATGGTAAGGCTACCATTGAAATACACAAAGATGCCATTCAACCTGGTCAGAAGGTAGTTATTGTGGATGATTTGATCGCTACCGGCGGAACTATAGAAGCTATCACAAAGCTTGTGGAGATGCTAGGTGGTGAAGTAATAAAGATTATTTTCCTAATGGAGCTAAAGGGCTTAAAGGGAAGAGATAAGTTAAAAGGCTATGATGTAGATGCAGTTATTCAGTATGAAGGAAACTAGTGATATCTAGGATTTCTTCCGATATTAAATTATAAAGATAAGTAATTTCTGAGATTAGTTTGATTTTACCTGCTTATAAAGGAAAGGTGGTGATTTCGTGGAAGAAAAAAGAGATTTATGTATTGATGATATGGAGGTTATTAGGCCAGCTACCTTTGTGCCTGCGGACTTTACCTCACCGGACATCCTTTACAAAGAATTAATCGATAAAATACGAAGCTATCATCCTTCCGCTGATATCTCCATGGTTGAGAAGGCCTATCAGATTGCACTGGATGCACACAAGGAACAACTTCGAAAATCAGGTGAGCCTTATATTATTCATCCTTTATGTGTGGCAAATATACTTGCTGAGCTGGAGTTAGATAAGGAGAGTATTATTGCAGGTATACTCCATGATGTGGTAGAGGATACGATTCTCACCATAGATGAGATAGCAGAGACGTTCTCAGATGAAATTGCACTACTTGTAGATGGAGTTACCAAGCTGACACAATTAAATATGGATAAGGTAGAGCTACAGGCTGAAAACCTTAGAAAGATGTTCCTGGCAATGGCTAAGGATATTCGTGTCATACTAATTAAGCTAGCTGACCGTCTTCATAATCTGCGAACCTTAAAATATGTACCTGCTGATAAGCAAAGAGAAAAAGCAAGAGAGACCATGGAAATCTATGCACCAATTGCGCAGAGATTGGGTATTAGTAAGATAAAAATTGAACTGGACGATTTATCCCTTAAATATCTTGAACCAGAGGTTTATAAAGATCTAGCAGAGAAAATTGCAACCAAAAGAAGCGAGAGACAGGCATATATTGACGATATTGTTAACGAAGTGAGAAAGCATATTATTGATGCGGGAATAGAAGCAAAAGTCGATGGCAGGATCAAGCATTTCTTTAGTATTTATAAGAAGATGGTGAATCAGAATAAGACTTTAGAGCAGATTTATGATTTATTTGCTGTTCGGATTATTGTTGATTCCCTAAAGGATTGCTATGCTGCTCTTGGTGTTATCCATGAGATGTTTAAACCTATTCCAGGGCGTTTTAAGGATTATATTGCTATGCCCAAGCCTAATATGTACCAATCTCTTCATACAACCTTGATTGGGCCAAAGGGTGCGCCCTTTGAGATTCAGATTCGTACTTATGATATGCATAGAACTGCTGAATACGGTATAGCTGCCCATTGGAAGTACAAAGAAGGGCAGGATAGCCAAGGGCAGAATGTAAATGCCGAGGAAGAGAAGCTTACATGGCTTCGTCAAGTTCTGGAATGGCAACGAGACATGTCCGATAATAAGGAATTCTTAAGTTTGATTAAGAATGACTTTGACTTATTTTCAGATAGTGTTTATGCCTTTACTCCCACAGGAGATGTAAAAACTCTACCTGCTGGTTCCAACCCCATTGATTTTGCTTATAGTATTCATAGTGCTGTGGGTAATAAGATGGTAGGTTCCAGGGTGAATGGTAAATTAGTACCCATTGATTATGTAATTCAAAACGGTGACCGTATTGAGATTTTGACTTCACAGAATTCCAAAGGACCCAGCCGTGACTGGCTTTCCATTGTTAAGAGTACCCAAGCCAAGAATAAGATTAACCAATGGTTTAAAAACGAATTGAAAGAAGACAATATTACCAGAGGCAAGGAATTAATGACCGCCTATTGTAAGGCAAAGGCTATTACTATCAGTGATCTTTTAAAGCCGGAATTTATGAATGTTGTAATGCGCAAATATGGCTTTAGGGACTGGGATTCCGTTCTAGCTGCCCTGGGTCATGGTGGTTTGAAGGAAGGGCAGATAGTTAATAAGCTGCTTGAATTATATAAGAAGAAGTACAAAAAAGAAATTACCGATGAGAATGTTCTTGATACTATCTCTGAATTTAAGGAAAAGACACCACATAAGAAATCTAAGAGTGGTATTGTGGTTGAAGGTATACATGATGTTGCGGTTCGTTTCTCAAAATGCTGCAGCCCTGTGCCTGGTGATGAAATTGTTGGCTTTGTTACCCGGGGCAGAGGAGTATCCATACACCGAACAGATTGCATTAATGTGATTAATGTTCCTGAAGAAGACCGGGTACGCTTAATTGATGCGGAATGGAATGTAGCTCTGGATGGAAATAGTTCAGAGGGTGTTTATAGTGCAGAAATCAAAATTTATGCAAATAATCGCACCGGTGTATTGGTGGATGTATCCAAAGTATTGACAGAGAACAAGATTGATGTGACTTCAATGAATGTTAGAACCAGCAAGCAGGGAACGGCAACAATCAGCATTGGATTTGAAATCAAAGGAAAAGAGCATTTAAATGAAATCATTGCTAAAATTCGCAATGTGGAAAGTGTTCTTGATATTGAACGTACTGCGGGTTAATGCTCAAGTGCTTTCATGGAATATCGTAGAGTGGAGGATTTATATGACGAACTTAAAGTTGAAGGTATTAGTTCTTGGGGTATTTCAAACAAATTGTTATATCATCAGTAATGCTGATACCAAGGAAGCAATCGTAATAGATCCGGCAGATAATCAAGAGAAAATAGAAGAATATTTAAAAGCAAATGACCTGGTGTGTAAAGCAATACTTCTCACACATGGTCATTTTGACCATATATTAGCTGCCGAGAGTTTAAAGGGCATAACAGCAACAAATATCTATGCCCATGAAGATGAAGTAGAGTTATTAAAGGATCCTAATTTAAATTCTTCAGCTCGTGTTCGAAGAGAATGTACCCTTGTTCCCGATATCTTATTAAAGGATCAGGAGATGTTAGAGCTGGCAGGCTTTAAGATAAGAGTCATCCATACCCCGGGTCATACATCCGGTGGAACTTGCTACTATTTTCTTGGTCATGCCATACTAATTAGCGGGGATACCCTCTTCTTAGAGTCCGTAGGACGATCAGATCTTCCAACGGGAGATGGTAAGTTATTGATTAAATCTCTTTTGGATAAAATTATGACTCTGGAGGATGGGGTTAAGGTTTATCCCGGACATGGAGAGGCAACAACCATTGGCTATGAAAGAGATCATAATATCTATCTGGCACATAATCCCTTTTACTAGAGTGCAGGAGCAAAAATGATTATTATTTATTTAACTGATTTGTCTTATGAAAATGATGTATATCCATTGGTGAAAGCCTTTTATCCACAGGAGGTCATTAAGTTTTTAGAAGAAAGCCCAAGGACTGATCGGGATAAAAGGATACAAAATACGCAGGATATGCTAGAAACCTCTCATAAATCCTTAGAAGATATAGTAGATAAAGAACTTCATATCAAATTCTTGGAGGGGCAGGTTGACATTTCCCTTCATGAGAATGGAGCCAGAGTAATTAGGGACAAGGCAGTTCTTGCTTCTAATTTATCAAAGCTTCAATATAAGAATTCCATGAAGAGAATACTATATGGAATATTGTCTAAAGCTTCGGGTAGGGAACTACCCTGGGGTATCCTTACAGGGATACGACCTACCAAGATAATATGTGAGATGCTAGAGCATGGGGAAGAAGAAACCCCTATATATCATATGATGAAAACAGAATATAATTGCTCAGATGCAAAGATAGATTTAAGTATTAAAATAGCCAGAAGAGAATTGGAATTACTAAATAAGATGGATTATCAGAAGGGTTATAGCCTCTATATTGGGATTCCCTTTTGTCCCACCACCTGTCTATATTGCTCCTTCACCTCCTATTCAATCTCTAAGTTATCCAATTTAGTAGAGGGATATCTGGATGCACTAGAGAAAGAGATCAGATATGGAGCCACCTGTTTTCCAGATAAGAAATTGACAACAGTATATTTTGGAGGTGGAACACCAACAACCTTGTCCCCTAAACAGCTTGACCGATTACTAAGACTTGTAAGAGAAAATTATGATTTTACCTATGTACAAGAATTCTGTGTAGAGGCTGGCAGGCCCGATAGTATTACCAAGGATAAATTGGCTGTTCTTAAAAAATGGGGTGTGAATCGTATCTCAATCAATCCCCAGAGTATGCAGCAGAGGACCTTGGATTTAATCGGTAGAGAGCATAGTGTTAGGGAGGTTAAAGAAGCCTTCTATCTAGCGAGAGAAACAGGACATGATAATATTAATATGGATATCATACTTGGCTTACCTGGAGAGACCTTAGAGGATGTGAAAGATACCTTAAATCAGATTAAAGAGTTAAATCCAGAAAGTCTTACGGTTCATACCCTAGCGTTAAAACGAGCAGCAAGGTTAAATATAGAGAAGGAAGAATATGATGCACTCAAGGCTTCTGGGGTTACAAATATGTTGGAAGAGACCTTTACCTTTACAAAAGAGAATGATTATCTCCCCTATTATCTCTATAGACAGAAGAATATGGCAGATAATCTTGAGAATATCGGTTATTCCAGATATGGGAGAGAAGGTCTTTATAATATATTGATTATGGAGGAAAAACAGACTATACTTGCACTAGGAGCGGGCGGAATGTCAAAGTTCGTCTTTCATAATGAAAATCGCATTGAGAGAGTGGATAATGTGAAGAGTGTGACAGACTACATCAATAGAATAGATGAGATGTTATTAAGAAAGCAAAACTTCTTAAAAGCAAATCCACAGCTATAGCATTGAAGCAAATCCACAATAATAATTAATGGAGGAATATAATGATTACACAGAGACCGAAAGGAACTCAGGATTGGTATGGTTCTAATATGCACAAGCGAACCATTATTGAGGCAAAGGCGCGAAAGATATGTAAGGCCTATAATATTAAGGAGATTATCACACCAGCCTTTGAACATACGATATTATTTCAGAGAGGTGTTGGTGAGACAACGGACGTTGTGCAAAAAGAAATGTACACCTTTGAAGATAAAGGAAACCGCAGCATAACTCTGAAGCCGGAAGGCACTGCAGGAACAGTACGTGCTTATTTGGAAAATAGTCTCTATGCAGAGAGTCAGCCCACGAAATTATTCTATTTTACTCAAGCATTTCGTTATGAAAATCCCCAGAGCGGAAGGCTTCGTCAGCACCACCAGTTTGGTATAGAGTTTTTTGGTTCCTCCAGTCCTATGGCAGAAGTAGAATTAATTACTCTCCTCACTGAATTTATGAAGGATTTAGGGCTTAAGGATGTGAAGCTACACATCAATAGCATTGGTTGCGGTCACTGTCGTAAGACTTATAATGAGGCATTATTAAACTTTTTGAGACAACATGAAGATAAATTATGTTCTACTTGTCGTGAAAGAATGCAAAAAAATCCCCTTCGTGTCATAGACTGTAAAGTTCCCACTTGTAAAACAATTATTAAGGATGCACCAAGAACGATTGAGTATCTTGATGAGGAATGTAATAACCATTTTGAAGAGCTGCAAAATTTACTTACAGAACTCTCTATTCCCTATGAAATTGATACAGGAATAGTAAGAGGTTTGGATTACTATACAAAGACTGTTTTTGAGTTTGTTAACAAAGATGGATTAACGGTATGCGGTGGCGGAAGATATGATAATCTCATACACGAAGTGGATGAAAAGCAGAATATTCCAGCAGTAGGATTTGGTTTTGGTATAGAACGTATTATTAATGCTCTTGCGGCAGAAGGTGTAGAGCTTGAAGCAGAACCTCAGGTAGAGCTTTATGTGGGTATTCTCGGCAATGATGCAAAAGCCTCCGCTTACAAGTTGGTACAAGAGCTTCGCAGAGGCGGTGTGATTACAGAGACAGATTATATGGACCGAAGTGTTAAGGCTCAGATGAAATATGCCAACAAGATTAATGCAAAAAATACAGTAATCATTGGGGCTGATGAAATAAAAAATAATATAGCTTATGTAAAGAATATGGAAACTGGGGAACAGACAGAAATCACCCTGGACAAAATCACTCAACTATTTTTCTAATCGTGTAATGTTTAATAGCGAAATAAAAGAAGAATAAAGGATTTGAGAATATAATAGCTTAAGAAAAGGCGCATAAAAGCAGCGCAGAAATGAGGATAAAGTATGGTAAGACATATGGTGGCTTGGAATTATGCCGATGGTTTTTCTGTGGAAGAGAATTTACAACATTCCCAAGTAATGAAAAGAGAGCTGGAGAATTTAAAGGATTTAATTCCCGGTATTGTCTCAATACAGGTATTTTATAATCAAGTGGATACTTCAGAGGCAGATATTGTCTTAGATTCTGTCTTTGAAAGTGAAGCAGCATTAAAGGCGTATACTATACATCCTGAACATGTTAGGGTGGGCACCAATTATGTGAAGCCCGTTGTGAAAAACCGTAAATGTATTGACTTTTATTTATAAATGGTTGTAAATTGATCAACCCTATTCCTGGTCTGTCTGGGGATTTATTAGCTCCCTTGTGGATAAATACTTTATTTTAATAGATACCTGTGGACAGATTATATAAAAAGACTTAAAATATTCTAAAAGTATGCAAGACAAAGATGAAGGAGAATATAGAAGCCATGGCTGAAACGATGAAAGGTTTACACAGAAGCCACAGATGTACCGAGATTTCCAATAAGAATATCGGTGAAACAGTAACTTTAATGGGCTGGGTACAAAAGAGTAGAAATAAAGGCGGCATTATCTTCGTTGATATGCGGGACCGTTCCGGTCTGATGCAGATAATATTTGAAGAGGGAGATGTAGGCAGTGCAAATTTTGCTAAGGCAGAACATCTTAGAAGTGAATTTGTTATAGCTGTAGTTGGTAAGGTTGAAGCTCGTTCCGGTGCAGTGAATGAGAATCTTGCAACTGGCGATATAGAAATTAGAGCAAGAGAGCTACGTATCTTATCAGAGGCTGAGACCCCACCCTTCCCAATTGAGGAGGCTTCTAAGACGAAGGAAGAATTAAGACTAAAATATCGTTATTTGGATCTTAGAAGACCTGATCTTCAAAAGAATATCATTCTTAGAAGTAAGGTAGCTAATGTAACACGTCACTTCCTTGAAGGAGAAGGCTTCTTAGAGATTGAGACACCAATGCTAACTAAGAGTACTCCTGAGGGAGCCAGAGATTATCTGGTGCCAAGCCGTGTACATCCAGGCAATTTCTATGCATTACCCCAATCACCACAGTTATTTAAACAATTACTTATGTGTTCCGGTTACGATCGCTATTTCCAAATCGTAAAATGTTTCCGCGATGAGGATCTTCGTGCAGACAGACAGCCGGAATTTACCCAGATCGATATGGAATTATCCTTTGTAGATGTAGACGATGTAATTAATGTGAATGAGCGTTTACTTTATAAGATGTTTAAAGAGAGTATTGGTATTGATATACCCTTACCAATTCAGAGAATGACCTATGCTGAAGCTATGGATCGTTTTGGCTCTGATAAACCGGATATTCGTTTTGGTTTAGAGTTAAAGAATGTATCTGAGGTTGTGAAGGACTGTGGTTTTGCTGTATTTACAGGAGCCTTAAGTAATGGTGGTTCTGTTCGTGGTATCAACGTGGTTGGCCAAGGAGATATGCCAAGAAAGAAAATCGATGCTCTGGTTAATTTTGCTAAAGACTACGGTGCAAAAGGCTTAGCTTACTTAGCAATCGAGGCAGACGGTTCCTTTAAATCCTCCTTCGCTAAATTCATGACAGAGGAAGAGTTAAAAGCCCTTGTTGCTGCTATGGAGGGTAATCCTGGAGACTTATTATTATTTGCCGCAGATGAAGACGATACAGTGTTTGCAGTACTTGGTGCTCTTCGTATAGAGCTTGCTAAGAATCTTGGTTTACTTCGTAAAGATGATTATAAATTCCTCTGGGTTACTGAATTCCCCTTATTAGAGTACTCTAAGGAAGAAGGAAGATATACAGCTAAGCATCATCCCTTTACCATGCCTATGGAAGAGGACTTAGCCTTGTTAGATACGGATCCTGGTAAAGTAAGAGCTAAGGCTTATGATATTACCTTAAATGGAACAGAAATTGGCGGAGGCTCCGTAAGAATATTCCAGAGTGATGTTCAAGAGAAGATGTTTGAGGTTCTTGGGTTTACGAAGGAAGCAGCCTATGAGCGTTTTGGTTTCTTGCTCAATGCTTTCAAATATGGGGTTCCTCCTCATGCTGGCTTAGCTTATGGACTAGATCGTCTTGTTATGCTTATGGCACAAGAGGATAGTATCCGTGATGTAATTGCTTTCCCTAAAGTAAAAGATGCATCCTGTTTGATGACGGATGCTCCTAATATTGTAGATGATAAGCAGTTAACAGAGTTAGGAATTGGGATTACCCTAGAGGAAGAGAGAACCAATGAGTAAGGAAATATCTTTACTTATCACGGGTTATATTGTAATCATGAGTCTCCTTGGATTTATCCTAATGGGAGTGGACAAAGAAAGAGCAAAGAGAAAAGCTTACCGAATTCCCGAACGCACCTTATTTGTGGTAGCCTTTTTAGGTGGAGGAATAGGAAGCTATGTGGGAATGTATGGCTTTCGTCATAAGACCAAGCATACCAAATTCCTTCTGTTAATTCCCCTAGCAGCAATCCTTTATCTTCTTGTAATATTAAAAATATATAATTTTATTTAAATTAATGGTCATTTGTATGATGGTTAGCTGAATTAATTCGGTGCTATCTGCAGATGACTTTTTTGTACAATTATGTAGTTTGTGGTGAAAAATTCCATAATAAATAGTATAATATAGTTATAACAGAATAGTTTAAATCAGAATCATTGCAAGTACATTGATGTGGCATGTTATATTTACCTTAGGTTACTATGATATGAAAACTATAGTTCAACATGAACTAGGTCATGCTCTTGGTGTTGTACACTGTCATGAAGAACCTTTCAGCCATATGATACTGCTTCATACATATTAATCTATCAGTAAAAGGAGGGGACAGAAATGGGAAAAGTCAAATACGTAAAATTTATTTGCTTGATTTTTACTTTTGTCATTATGGTTTTTTGTTATTTTCTAGCGGGGCCAATGAAAAAGGATAAAAAAGAACTTTCAATCTCCCATGCAGCATGGATCGGATACACAGCGGAGGATGCTATTAATAAAGCTGCAACAATTGTTCATGGTTTTGTTGTGGATAAATCTGAAACGAGAGTGCATGAAGGATATACATCAGATGGGCAGCTAGTTCAAGAGTTTTACCGTGAGGTGACAATTCGTGTAGTTGACACAATAAAGGGGGAGGATGTTGGATTTGTGATATATTTGGAAATGGGAGGGGAAACGGATACACATATATACCAGGTAGATGGTTATCCCTATGTTGATAGTTCCGATGAGGTCATTCTTTTGCTTGATGATATAGGTGCCCTATTACATCCAAATGCTTTGCTAAAAGTAAAGGATGGTACCGTTACACCCCTAGGTCTTATGTGGCATGGGAATACAAATATGAATAAATCAGACTGGAGTACTGTGGAAAGATCCTTAGAGGAGCTTTACATTGTAGCTGGCGAGGAACTTGCTGATATAGTTTCCTCTAGAGCGTCAAGCAGTGATGCTGAATATGCGGCGGTTCCTGTAGATATGTTTCTAAATATATTATCAAGTGAATGTGATAGGAGTGTTACCATAGTAACAAAGGAAGAATGAGTTTGCATTTATATTATCTTGGTACCTTACCATGTCAAGTGGTAGGGTACTTTTTTGCCGTAGAAAATTACATCCTATAACGTAATAAATACTTATCATGGGAACTTAATAAACATATATTATGCTCTACGCAATCCCCTCGGCACGAAGAATGTGCCGAAGCATACTCTTTGTTCTTGTTGATATTCAACAAAAAATGAAATATTTCTGTTAAAGACTTGACAATCTATTCTTACTTTGCTAATATTGCTTTAAAGTACAGAACTTTAAAGCATTAAAGTGTCAAAGAATAAACTAGGGTGGAGAAGGTGCAAAATGGTTATAAAAGTGATCTTTTTAATTATCTTTTTTACAGTCATGATTTTGGTTGGTATATATGCGAGAAAGCATACCAGCAGCGTGGGTGATTTTGTCTTAGGAGGGAGAGCTGTAGGGCCATGGCTTACTGCCTTTGCTTACGGCACAACTTATTTCTCGGCGGTAGTCTTTGTTGGTTATGCAGGACAATTTGGTTGGAAGTATGGTATTTCGGCTACCTGGATTGGTCTTGGTAATGCCTTGATTGGAAGTTTGCTTGCTTGGGTAATCCTAGGTCGAAGAACACGATTGATGTCACAACATCTAAAATCAACGACCATGCCGGATTTTTTTGGCAGTAGGTTTCAGAGTAAGTCCCTTCGCATCGTAGCTGCCGCTATATCCTTTATCTTTTTGGTGCCTTATACAGCCTCTGTTTATAATGGCTTATCCAGATTATTTGGAATGGCTTTCGATATTCCTTACTGGGTATGTGTATTAGCCATGGCTATACTTACTGGTGTATATGTAATACTTGGTGGATACATGGCGACAGCAATCAACGATCTGATACAAGGTATTATTATGCTGGTGGGGATTGTTGCAGTAATTGCCTCTATCTTGGGTAAGAATGGTGGTTTTATGGCAGCCATTTCGGATATGGCACAATTAGTCTCTGATAATCCAGCAACTCAGGGACAACCCGGTGCTTTTGTTTCCTTCTTTGGACC
This sequence comes from Bacillota bacterium, assembly GCA_023443625.1. Next base: position 229,631 of record JAEZTQ010000017.1, read on the forward strand.
GGACCCATTGAACCTATTGGGTGTTATAATTCTTACTTCCCTTGGAACCTGGGGATTACCTCAGATGGTACATAAGTTTTACGCAATAAAGAATGAAAAAGCTATCCGTTCAGGTACTATAATCTCTACTATATTTGCAATCATTATCTCTGCGGGCTGCTATTTCCTTGGTGGTTTTTCAAGATTATATGATGGAGAAGCCATCCGTTCAGGAGAGGGAAGTGTAATCTATGATGCCATTGTACCTCATATGCTTTCCACCTTATCCGATGTGTTGGTTGGCATCGTTGTAGTGCTGGTATTATCAGCATCTATGTCAACACTTGCTTCTCTGGTTATGACCTCTAGTTCCACTTTGACTTTAGACTTTATTAAAGGTAATATAGTGAAAAGCATGAGTGAGAAGAAGCAAATATTAACCATGAGAATCTTAATTGTTGTGTTTATTGTTATCTCAGTTGTGCTTGCCCTAAAACCTCCTGCATTTATTCCACAGCTTATGGCAATCTCTTGGGGAGCCTTAGCGGGATCCTTCCTGGCACCATTCTTATATGGCCTATATTGGAAGGGCGTTACGAAAGCGGCTTGTTGGGTGAGTTTTATTGCAGGTGTAGGGATTACTGTATCCAACCTTTTCTTAAAGTTTATAGCTTCACCGATTAATGCCGGTGCTTTGGCAATGGTGGCAGGATTAGTACTTGTTCCCCTTGTAAGTTTACTTACACCAAAGCTTGGTAAGGAGAAGGTTGAAATGATCTTTTCATGCTATGAGGAAAGCTAAGCTAATAGATCAACCAGTGGGGAATAAAATTTAGATAGATTAATTGGGTGCTAAGAAGCTGAATTACAGGAGATATATGCCTGTGAGACGGCTTCTATTAGTGCGTTATATGAACAATTATATAAAGAAGATAATTGCTCTTATGGATACTAAGATATAGGATCAATAGGATTAACAAAATATAGTTGAGTATAAGGAGGTTCTTATGATTTGGGCAAAGGAAGAAGCACTATCAAGAAGTGAGATGGAAAAGTTACAGCTTCACAGACTGCAGGAGACGGTGAGGCGAGTGTACGAGAAAGTACCTTCTTACAGAAAGAAGATGGAGGAAGCGGGAGTCTGTCCACAGGATATCAAAAGTCTGCGGGATTTACAACGTCTTCCCTTTACGAATAAACAGGACTTAAGAGATAACTATCCCTTTGGATTATTCACTGTACCCAAGAAGGAGCTAGTACGAATTCATGCTTCTTCAGGAACTACAGGCAAGCCAACGGTTGTAGGGTATACGAGAAAAGACATGGAGACTTGGACAGAATGTGTAACTAGGATTGCTGTCCTTGGTGGTGCCTCCAAAGAGGATGTGGCACAAATTTGTTTTGGTTATGGAATGTTCACAGGAGCTTTAGGTTTACACTACGGTCTTGAGAATCTAGGGGCTGCTGTAGCGCCTACTTCCTCAGGAAATACCCAAAAACAAATTATGTACATGCAGGATTTTGAGACAACCTTACTTGTAGCTACCCCTTCCTATGCATTACATATAGGTGAAGTCGTACGACAGATGGACTTAGACCCCGCTAAGGATTTGAAATTGAGGATTGGATTATTTGGTGGAGAAGGTATGACAGAGCCTATGCGGGAAGAAATGTACAAATTATGGGGCTCTGACATGAAGGTTACCCAAAATTATGGAATGAGTGAGCTCATTGGGCCTGGAGTTTCTGGTGAATGTCTTGAGCTTTGTGGAATGCACATTAATGAAGATCATTTTATACCGGAAATCATTGATCCCGATACAGGAGAGGTATTACCGCCAGGAGAGAAAGGTGAGCTAGTAATATCCTGCGTTACCAAGGAAGCCCTACCGCTGATCCGCTATAGAACGAAGGATATCTCCAGGCTTATGTATGAACCATGTAAATGTGGACGAACTACAGTGAGAATGGAGAACCTCTCTGGTCGTTCTGATGATATGTTAATCATCCGTGGAGTGAATGTATTTCCCACCCAGATTGAAGAAGTATTACTTAAAGTTCCAGAGATAGGAGCTCATTATGAAATTATAGTGGATCGGAAAAATCATCTGGATTGCATGGAAATAAAGGTAGAATTGTCAGATGAATCTCTGCTGGATTCTTATGCAAGACTTGGGGAGTTGGAAAATAAAATAAAATCCAGCCTGAGGGTTGTATTAGGGATTGATGCTGTGATAAAATTAGTTGCACCTAGAAGTTTACAACGCTTTGAAGGAAAAGCCAGAAGGGTTACTGATTTACGAAAAGCCTTATCTTAGTGGTTTTACATTTACTATTAATGGCTTTTTAGATCCTTCAAAGTACTTTATACATAGGAAAGGAGTTTTACATAAATGGCACAGAAAGTAATTATGCTTGGAAATGAAGCTTTTGCACGAGGGGCATATGAAGCAGGCTGTAAAGTCTCTGCTGCATACCCGGGAACCCCTAGTACAGAAATAAGTGAACATATTGTTAAATATGATGAAATTTACAGTGAATGGTCACCCAACGAGAAAGTAGCAATGGAGGTGGCAATTGGAGCGTCCATCAGCGGTGTTAGAGCCCTTGCTTCCATGAAGCATGTGGGATTAAATGTGGCTGCCGATCCCTTATTTACAGTATCCTATATCGGAGTAACTGGCGGTCTTGTAGCTATTATTGCAGATGATCCAGGACTTTATAGCTCACAAAATGAGCAGGATACTAGAGCAGTAGCAAGAGCGGCCAAAGTTCCAGTGCTAGAACCCTCCGATAGCCAGGAAGCCAAAGAGTATGTGAAATTTGCTTTTGAGCTATCTGAGAAATATGATACACCGGTGATTGTAAGAGCGACAACAAGATTATCCCATTCCCAGGGAATGGTGGAATTGAATGATAGAATTGAAATAGAAGACAAAACCTATGTAAGGAATATTGCTAAGAATGTTATGATGCCGGGTAATGCAAAGGGACGTCATCTGGTAGTGGAAAGCAGGGAAAATGCTATGGCTGAGGATGGCTGTAATTTCCCCATTAATCAGGTGGAGTATCAAGATAAAAAGATTGGTTTTATCACATCAGGTATCCCTTATCACTATGTAAAAGAGGCATTTCCAGAGGCATCCGTGCTAAAGCTTGGTCTTGTAAATCCCCTTCCTAAGAAGCTAATTGAAGAATTTGCTTCCCAGGTTGAGAAATTATATATTGTAGAGGAATTAGATCCCATTATTGAAGAACAGGTAAAATCCTGGGGCATCAAGGCAATTGGTAAGGAGTTATTAACGGTTCAGGGAGAGTATTCCGCAAATCTTCTTAAAAAAGCCATCGGTGGGGAGCAGATATATACCACGCCAGCAGCGCAAGTTCCAAATCGTCCTCCTATCCTATGTCCAGGTTGCCCTCATAGAAGTATCTATGCAATATTAAACAAATTAAAAATTCATGCAGCAGGTGATATTGGTTGCTATACCCTTGGAGCAGTGGCTCCTCTTAGTGTTGTAGATACCACAGTCTGTATGGGTGCTAGTATCTCCTCACTTCACGGAATTGAAAAGGCAAAAGGTAAGGATTTCATCAAAAATTGGGTTGCTGTAATCGGTGATTCCACCTTTATGCATACTGGAATTAATTCCCTGATCAACATGGTTTATAACAATGGTACCGGCACGGTTATGATTCTTGATAACTCAACCACAGGTATGACAGGACATCAAGATCATGCAGCTACGGGCAAAACCTTAAAAGGGGAGCCTGCCTATGCCGTTGATATGGCTAGCCTATGTAGAGCAGTAGGTGTCAAGCATGTGTATGAAATCAATGCCTTTGATACAGTGGAATTGGAAAAAACCATTAAAGAATCAGTAGCATTGGAAGAAGTGGTGGTCATTATAACAAAAGCACCCTGCGTATTACTGGATAAATCAGCAGTTACAAAGCAATATGCCATTGATGTAGAAGTCTGTAAGAAATGTCAGATGTGTATGAAGCCAGGATGTCCTGCAATTACAAAGAATGAAAATGGAACAATTACAATAAATGATACCATGTGTAATGGTTGCGGTCTATGTTATACCACTTGTAAATTTGGCGCAATCAAACCGGTTCAGTTACGATAAGGAGGATTACCATGGAGACGAAGAATATTATGATTGTAGGTGTAGGCGGACAAGGAACCTTGCTTACCAGCAGAATTTTAGGGGCCTTAACTATACACGCAGGCTATGATGTAAAATTATCCGAGGTTCACGGAATGGCACAAAGAGGCGGAAGTGTAGTAACCTTTGTTAGATATGGAGATAAGGTAAATGAACCCATTGTTGAAGAAGGTCAAGCAGATGTATTAATTGCTTTTGAACGACTAGAGGCCCTTAGATATGCTCATTTCTTAAAAAAGGGCGGAGCTATTGTAGTGAATGATCAGAGAATTGATCCTATGCCAGTAGTCATTGGAGCTGCCAAATATCCTGATAATATAATAGAAGATTTGGGAAAAAACCATCGTATTTTTAAGGTTGATGCTATGGAAGAAGCAAAGAAACTTGGCAATAGTAGGATATTTAATGTAATTGTACTTGGAGTTGCTGCTCAGCATATGAATTTCAGTAAGGAAGACTGGCTCACTGTAATTGAGAATACCGTTCCTTCTAAGACTGTGGAGATCAATAAGAAAGCATTTGAGGTAGGCTTTAATCTTAAATAAATTGCTGAGAAGCTAATTACCTATTATAAACATAAAAGGGGGTTTTATAATGATCAGGCAGTTATCCGTATTTGTACAAAATGAAATAGGCAGTTTGGCTGGGGTGACAACAGTTTTAAAAAACAACTTAATCAATTTAAGAGCCATTGCATCCTTTGATACTCCGGAATTTGCCATACTTCGAATTGTTGTTGATCAACCGGAGAGAGCAAAAGAGCTGTTAACAGCCAGTGGCTTTGCTGTTAAGATGACAGAAGCTGTGGCAATAGAACTTGAAGATAAGCCCGGGGCTCTTGATTCAATGCTACATGTGATTGCAGAAGCGAAATTAGGGATAAACTATATTTATTCCATTGTCTTACGTAATGGTAAAACCCCGCTTATGATTCTTAATACAGATAATTTGGAGAAAACCACAATTGTATTAAAAAGCAATGGATATATTGTAGCAGAACAGGAGGACTTGATATCATGATTTGGAATGAGGCAAAGGAATGTATGAGCAGGGATGAGATACATGTTCTCCAAAGTGCCAGGTTAAAGAAGATGGTCAGCCGTGTATATCATAATGTTGAGTTTTATCGAAAGAAAATGCAGCAGATGGGTATAGAACCCGGAGATATTAACACCATCGATGATATTAATAAACTTCCTTTTACCACAAAGAATGACTTACGAGATAATTATCCCTTTGGATTGTTTGCAGTTCCTCAATCTGAGGTAGTAAGAATTCATGCATCCTCCGGTACTACAGGAAAAGCTACAGTAGTAGGTTACACCCGCAAGGATATAGATCTTTGGCAGGAATGTGTAGCCAGAGTGCTAGCAATGGCGGGAGTAGGGCCTCTGGATAAGATACAGGTGGCTTATGGTTACGGCTTATTTACAGGAGGTTTAGGACTTCATTATGGAGCAGAAAATCTTGGGGCTACGGTTATTCCTATGTCCACAGGCAATACACAGAAGCTTATAACCATGATGCAGGATTTTGGAGCTACGGCCATTGCCTGTACACCTTCCTACTTATTACATATCGCTGAGACCTTAGAGGAAGCTGGACAAATAGGTAATATTAAGTTAAAAGCTGCTATCTGTGGTGCTGAACCATGGACAGATAATATGAGAAAACAGATTGAAGAAAAGCTACATTTAAATGCTTATGACATCTATGGTTTAAGCGAAATACTTGGGCCAGGTGTAGCAGCTGACTGTGAGTATCATCAAGGTCTTCATGTATATGAGGATCATTTTGTACCGGAGATTATTGATCCCAATACCTTGGAACCCGTCAAAGAGGGAGAGGTAGGAGAGCTTGTATTTACTACTTTGACAAAGGAAGCCATCCCCTTGTTCCGTTATCGTACCAAGGATTTAACTAGCATCACCTATGATAAATGTGAATGTGGAAGAACAATGGCCCGTATCAGTCGCTTTAAAGGCCGCTCTGATGATATGCTTATTATCCGTGGCGTTAATGTATTTCCTTCTCAGGTTGAGGCAGCCTTACTTGAGATAGGAGAAACAAGTCCTCACTATATGCTGATCGTAGATCGTATCAATAACTTGGATATATTAGAGGTTCAGGTAGAGGTAGAAGAGCGTTTCTTCTCAGATGAGATTAAACAATTAGAGAACTTGACCAAAAAAATCACCCATATACTTCAGTCAGCTTTAGGACTCTCTGTAAAGGTAAAACTAGTAGAGCCTAAGACCATACAAAGGAGTGAAGGGAAAGCCAAGAGGGTAATTGACAAGAGACAATTGCTATAATTAATGTACCCTCTTGGCTCCGCCAAGAGAGTAACCAAGAGAATGTACTAAAACAAGTGAAGCAGTAAAGCACTCTTGGTTAGACAAGAGACAATTGCTATAATTAATGTACCCTCTTGGCTCCGCCAAGAGAGTAACCAAGAGAATGTACTAAAACAAGTGAAACAGTAAAGCACTCTTGGTTAGACAAGAGACAATTGATATAATTCAAGAGACAATTGATATAAAATATATTTTAATGGCATATGATTTATTAAGAAGAAGGAGGGGGACTATGGTTATTAAGCAATTATCAGTGTTTATTGAGAATAGAGAAGGTAGATTAGAACGTGTAACAGAGGCTCTGAAAGAACGTAATATTAATATAGCATCCTTTAGTCTGGCAGATACCTCTGAATATGGCTTACTCAGAATGATTGTATCCGACCCGGAGGAAGGAAAGAAGGTTCTCAAGGAAGAAGGCTTTTCTGCAACACTAACGGATGTAATTGCTGTGAAAATAGCCCAAAAACCCGGGACTTTGCATGAAGTACTCAAAGTACTATTTGATGCAGGTATCAGCGTAGAATACATGTATACTCTTGCAACGGCAGGTGTGGATACTTCTATCATTATGAAGCTATCAGATTTTGAGGCGGCTTTAAGAGCATTAGAAACCAGTAAATATGAAATCTGTGCAGCAAAAGATGCTTATGAACTTAATAACTCTGTCGACAAATAATGTTTGACATGTACTTAAAAGAGTGTTATTATTAATATGTTGTCGAAGATGTCGACAATCTAATTATATTTTCATTTTGGAGGAATTATACATGAACAAAGGTACAGTAAAGTGGTTCAACAATCAAAAAGGATTTGGATTTATCTCTGACGAGCAGGGCAACGATGTATTCGTACATTACAGTGGTCTTAACATGGACGGCTTCAAGTCTTTAGAAGAAGGCCAAGAAGTTGAGTTCGAAGTGGTTCAGGGAGCAAAGGGTCCTCAGGCAACTAACGTAGTAAAATTATAATCAATGTTGGGTTTACAGTGTACCTTTTTCTAAACTATAAATTTTAAGATATAAGTTTATAAAGAAATAGCGTTATATTGTTAGAAACGATTGATTAAAGGTTATCCTTAAGGAATTAGTCCTTGAGGATAACCTTTTTTTGTTTTTGTTTTATAGGACGCACTTTCCTATAAAATAAAAAATCACTGCGTGAAGCATGCGCACGCAATATCCTACGTCAATTTGCACAATCTCTTTATGATTGCGTGATGAAAAATTCTTTTCCTATGGGACACTTTGTTGTTGAAGTGCTAAAAAAATACACACCTGAAGGTTCAGAATGAACATGAGGTGTGTATTTTTCCTATTAATTTTGATTTGGTTCAAGCTAATGAGAACTCGACTGGGTGTTATATTCTTTTTTCATATTTTTCATAACATAGTGAAAGGGTACAAAAACTCCTAAGGCGATACCAAAATTAGAAGCACCGTGTATTAAATCAAAGGGAATGCCAGCTACCCAATATGCCATACCAGAGGGAATGCCTCCTGTTATAAAATAAGGAATGGAACACAGGGCTCCAAAGCTTAATCCAAAACCTCCAGAAACTATTGCCCATAATAAAGCGGATTGCTGATTTCTTAATAACCTTACAACCAGATATAGAACTGTCCAGACATATAGATAATTAAACCACCATAAGCCTACACCGTAAACTAATCCCTCTACAATAGCGAATACATAGATAATATAAAGGGCTTTTCGACCAAGAACTAGGGTGTATAAAATTATCAGCAAAGATACTAATTCAATATTAGGTAGAAAGGCAAGAACTACTTGTACTGTGATCAAAATAGCACTTAACATTCCAATAATTACGATATCTTTAATTTTCATATATGCCTCCGTTTTAATCCCTATTCAAAGTCATATCCAACAGTTAGAGTTAATTCATAATGTTCTCCATCAGCAATGGGTGTCATATCAGCTCCGGTAAATACATCTTCACCACCCTTGGTTATGCACCACCATTCCTGCTTGCTTTCATCAATAACACGACCAGCTACTTCTGTTATGAGTAAACCATAGTCCCCTTGTGTTCCCTTAACGATGTCTATTTCATTGAGAGCTTGTCCAAGATATTCTGCATCTGTTTTAATGGTATACTCTTTATTTTCTTTCTCGGGAATGACAACCTCAACCACAATTTTTTTGGAACCTTCAGTAGTTTTGGGCTTTAGTCGAGTATATGCTACTAGCATAACTGCTGCGACTACTATAAGTACTACTAATCCAATTAAAATCTTCTTTACATCTGTCTTTTTTTTCATTATTCTCTCCTTTGCAGTAATAAAAAAAGTCCTCTACCCACAAATAGGAAAAAAGGACAATAAAAATATACTGCATAGCAGTAACTTTATTATACCCTTCTCCAAATCCTCGTGGAGTTTATGGTACTGATATAAGCAGGTCTTCTGACTCTTGGATTATCATTCATCTCCAACCTTCCCAGTAATAATAGCAATTATTATCCAGTGATTATACAAGGTATTCCTTGTGGAAATGAACTCCCCAAACACAGCGGCGAGACCGTACAGGCTTGAACCTGTTTCCCTATTATGTCAAATATCAGTATCTTTTAAAGATAGGAACTTAATATTTGATCACTTATATCTTGATTACAACTTGAGTATAGCATTATTACGAATTGATGTCAATGTAGAGAAAAACAAAAATAAGTATCAATTGAATGAAGAAAACAAGGATTAAATACAGAAAAGCAAGTAGCAAAAAAAGTAAAAGAAAATATATTTGCTATTTTTATGCTGTATGTTATAATTATTAGCTGAGGCATTTATGAAATAATTTAAGGAGCAAAATAAAACATGAAGATTACACAGAAATCTTTTGGAACAACTAAAGAGGGGGAGGAGGCTAAATTATACACCATTACCAACAGTAATGGAATGCAAGTTTCTCTTATGGACTATGGTGCACATATTGTTCATATTATGGTACCTGATGCTAAAGGTAATTTAGCTGATGTTAATTTAGGTTATGATAATATAGCAGGCTATGAAAATAATCCTCCGGGTTTTGGTGCATTTATCGGTAGAAATTCCAACCGTATAGATGGAGGTAAGTTTGAATTAAACGGTAAAGTTTACGAATTAGACAAAAATGATGGAGAAAATAATCTTCATGGCGGTTTCAAAGGCTTTAATAATTATATGTATGAAACGGAGCTTTATGAAGATGAAGATATAGCAAGTGTTGAATTTTCAAGGCTTAGTCCTCATATGGAGCAGGGCTTTCCAGGTAATTTGGATATTACAATAACCTATAGCTTAACAGAGGGTAATGAGTTAGTGATTGAATATATGGCAGTAGCGGATAAAGATACTATCGTTAATTTTACTAACCATTCCTACTTCAATCTTTCGGGACATAATTCGGGGTCTTGTTTAGATCATAAGGTATGGATTAAGGCTAAACATTTTACCCCTACCGATTCGAATTTAGTACCAACAGGAGAAATAAGGGAAGTGGCTGGTACACCTATGGACTTTACAACCTCTAAGACCCTTGGACAGGATATCGATGCAGATTATGAGCCTTTAAATATGGCAGGTGGATATGATCACAATTATTGTCTGGATATTAATGGGGAGTATGTGGATAAGGTTGCAGAACTTATTGATGAGAAGAGCGGCAGGAGTATGGAGGTATTTACCAACCTTCCGGGTATGCAGTTATATACAGGCAATTTCTTGAAACCCTTGAAATATACTAAGGATGGTGCGAAATATCAAAGAGGAGATGGGGTTTGCTTTGAGACACAGTATTATCCCAATTCTTGTAATATTGAAAGTTTTCCCTCCTGTGTATTAAAAGCTGGAAAAGAATATGATTCCGTAACAATTTTCAAGTTTAATTTTTAAAAAAAGAGATAAATGTGTAATATAATATATAAGGGGCTTTTACAGAGGTTATCTACTTAGCTTTAAGTAGTATACCCTTTGTAAGAGCCCCTTGGCTATGGAATAAAACTTAATTATTTAGTTCCATAGATTCTATCGCCCGCATCACCTAATCCGGGAAGAATATAACCTTTTTCGTTTAATCTTTCATCTAGGCTAGCAATAAATATTTCTACATCCGGGTGTGCACTTGTAAGCTTTTCAACACCTTCTGGAGCAGCGATCAAACATAAAAAGTGAATTTTCTTAATACCTCTGTTCTTTAAGAGATTGATTGCAGCTACAGCAGAACCACCAGTAGCAAGCATAGGATCAACAACATAAATTTCACGTTCTGCTGAATCAGAGGGAAGCTTACAGAAGTATTCCACTGGCTCTAGTGTTTCTTCATTTCTATATAAACCAACATGACCCACCTTAGCGCTTGGAATAAGATTTAAGATACCATCTGCCATATGAAGACCCGCCCTTAATATAGGAACGATGCAGAGCTTTTTACCTTGAATTTCCTTTGCAATGGTTTTTACTAAAGGAGTTTCAACTTCTATATCTGTAAGGGGAAGGTTTCTGGTAGCTTCATAGCATATCAGCATTGCAACCTCGGATACAAGATCTCTAAACTCCTTTGTTGTTGTTGTTTTTTTTCTCATAATTCCCAACTTATGTTGAATAAGCGGATGATTCATGACTGTGACTTTTGACATTTTTCTACCTCCTGAGTTTGTTTCACGATACCTATCGAACATTATAACAAATTTTATTGTCATATTAAAGAATTAAATTAATTATTTTATACCTTTTTATGGATTATATTTATATGTTGATTTCAGTCGAAATTAGTGTAGAATAATAGTAATATAAATATTTCTATGGTAATGCTGTTTCTTACGAGGAGTTGGTATGAAAAAAGACGGAACTTCTTTAATCAAAGCTTTGGTAATTGATGATAATGAAGTGAATCAAGTGATTATCGCAAATATGCTTTTGCTCTTTAATATACCTGCAGATCAGGTGTTTCAGGGTGAAGAGGCTGTACTTATGTCAAAAATGAAGGCCTATGATATTGTTTTTGTGGATCATTTAATGCCTAAGATGAATGGCTTATTAACGGTAGAAGGGATTCGTAGGGAGTCCCCTTACAGTCCGAAAACGATTATTATAGCCCTTACCTCAGATTTATCTGATGATATCATTGATTTGTATAAGGCTGCAGGAGCCAATGAAGTATATGAAAGACCTTTAGAATTGGTACAATTAGCAGGAATACTCAGTAGATGGTACCCCACATTACAGTTTACATCTCCTTCCCCTAAGTTATCCTCTTCCTATAGAAATAATACAATAATTGAAAATATTATTGCAGAAATTAGTGAGATTGATTTTAAAGCAGGAACTCGATTCGCTGCAGGAGATCCATTACTATTTGTTAATATATTGGAAGCTTCTCTTAAGGATCTGCAAGCCTGTATTGACATTATTGCCTATAGCATTACAAATAATTCGATGACAGAACTGCAATCTGGGGTACATAAATTAAAGAGTATTTTATCTAATCTCGGTGCTTTGTTATTAAATGAAAAAGCAAGTAATATTGAAAAGTTGATTTTGCATGGAGACTGGAATGGTATAAATTATAAGAATTTTCTTGATGAATTAGTAGGATTAAAAGATAAGATTCAAGATTCATTAAAGAAATACCCAATGGCTGAACCACTAGACATAATGAATAAGATGCTAATGTCTGACGAGGAGTATGAACACTGCCTCTTAAGTACCATATATTATATCAAGAGATATGAATATGATTCTATTGTTAAAGAGATAGAACATTTGATATCACTTGGACCTTTAAAGTTAAAAGACGAATTTGAAGAAGTTTTAAAAGATATAAAGGCATATCGTTATGAAAAGGCTTTGGATTTTATTACTAAATTAAAAAAAGAGACAGGTGGTTTACCTATCCCAGAATAAACAAATCAATTCAGTTCAAAACTCCTGGGATTAATCCCTAAAAAGAGGAGAAGCCCGGTAGAGGGGGGAGGGTAGCTGCCGGGCTTATTTTATGAAAAAAATTATCTTGTAAGCAATATTTAGTTGTTACTTCTGTAAGTTATGTTCTTAACTTATATTTGATTATAAAAGACATATATGATTTTAATATGGATTTATTATGAACATTTTGTAAATATTTCGACGAAAATATGTATATTTAGTAGACGGATTTAGGATCTAAAGTAATCGGCTAAATAAAATCAAAAGAAGTCTTAAGGTTAAGAAGAATAAATTCGATATAGATTTATTAGGAAATAGATGCAGTAATTGCAGAGTTTTATTTTGTGTCCTCAGCGAATAATACTATTATAAGAAGTATTGAAAGTTTGATATAATTGGTGACAAATATTTGAATAGATGGAAATATAGATCCAAGACAATAACTTTTAATTTTAGTATTTATAAGGGATCTTATATTAATCTGATTTTGAGAGTAGGTGATTAAAATGTCTAATGTATTTAAAAAATTAATCAGCAAAGAGATGGGTGAATTAAATTATCACCGTTATTTTTCATTTGTTAAAAAAGGCATGGAACATAAAAAAGCTGATAGCCAATTAATTTTTAATGATATGTATGAAAAGTTAAAGTATAGGGATATAAAAGCTATTAGTAAAATGCATAATCGTTTAAATGATACAATGCTGCTGGCCTTACGTATTAGTAAGAACTTTATCTTTGCTTTTCTGTTTTATCTTGCGGCTTCTATATATATAATAATGAAAGATTTACAGCCGGAAGTAGTAATAATTGCACTATTATCAATGAATATTTGCTTCATTTATAAGACTTATGAGTTTTTATCCAACAAATTTTGTTTTATCGATGCACAAATTGTATTGGTATATAAGGCGGTTTTAGACCGTATTATCCTAAACGAACACAAAAGTTCACAGATAAAGTAATTCTAGTTCCGCTGCCATGATTTAGAAATATATGGCAGCGGATTTAGAAGGAGGATAAGAGAGGAACTCAAATGAATCCAAAGATTTTAGAACAATTAGAAGTAATTACTTTGGAAGAACAGGAAGTTTTAGAGGGAAAAAGAGAAATCAATAAAGAGTTATATATGGATTCGGCCTCTACTGTTGTGGACCAAAGAAAGCTTCTTGATAAGGGTAAGTTGATTAAAATTCGGACTCATACCCGCTTTGTACATTTTCCAAAACATACTCATAATTATGTAGAAGTAATCTATATGTGTAAGGGAAAAACGGGACATGTCATCAATGGGGAGGAAGTAATACTAAGAGAGGGAGAGCTTCTATTCTTAAATCAGAATGCTACCCAGGAGATTATGCCTGCCGAAGCAGAGGACATAGCTGTTAATTTCATTATTCTTCCTGAATTTTTTGACCAATCCCTTCTCATGATTGGAGACGAAGAAAATCTAATTCGCGACTTTATTATAGGATGTATTAAGGGAGAGGAAGAGAAGGTCAGCTATTTACATTTTAAAGTAAAGGATGTATTGCCTATTCAAAACCTCATCGAGAATTTGATTTGGACCATTATGAACAGCCAGCAAAATAAGAGACAAATCAATCAAAATACCATGGGACTTCTAATTCTTCATCTTATGAATCATACGGATAAAGTTACTGTTGGTAAGAATCAAAGGGACCAAGAGGTTATACTCTCTGTATATCGTTATGTGGAAGAGCAATATAAGGATGGAAAACTCTCGGAATTAGCAAAGGAACTCCATTATGACCTATATAGCTTAAGCCGTATGATCAAGAAAATAACGGGAAAGACCTATACAGAGTTGGTACAAAACAAAAGACTAGGACAAGCTGCCTATCTATTAAATAATACAACTCTTACGGTTGCAGATGTGGGACTGGCGGTGGGATATGATAATTTGAGCTATTTTCATAGGATTTTTAAGGAGAAATATAAAGTCTCACCTAAAAAGTATAGGGATAGTACAATAAAATATGAAGTTGCAAATAAGGACACTATTTAAATCAAATAGCGTCCTTACTTTTTTATATATATTAACTATAATTAAGATATGGTAACTATGATGTACCCCAAAAAGGCAGAATGGAGGAATAATATGAAAAAATATTATTTGGCTGTTGATATAGGAGCCTCCAGTGGTAGGCATATCCTGGGTTCTCTTGAAGATGGGAAGATAAAACTAGAAGAAATTTACCGCTTTGATAATGGAATGGTAAAAAAGGATGGTACCCTTTGTTGGGAGCTAGATAGATTATTTACAGAAATTAAGAATGGCTTAAAGAAATGTAAGGAAATTGGTAAAATTCCTCATAGTATGGGTATTGATACCTGGGCTGTTGACTTTGTCCTTTTAGATTCTAAAAATGAAGTTATTGGCAAAACCGTCGGTTATCGTGATAAACGAACAGAAGGTATGGATAATTTGGTATATGAGTGTATATCCGAGGATGATCTGTATCTTAGAACAGGAATACAAAAACAGATTTTTAATACGATCTATCAGTTGATGGCAGTGAAAACCCAAACACCACAGCAGATGGAAGCAGCAAAAAGTCTACTGATGATACCGGATTATTTTAATTTCCTTCTTACAGGCAATAAACTAACGGAGTATACCAATGCAACAACCATGCAGCTAGTTAGCCCAGTAACAAAGGATTGGGATTTTGAACTGATTGATAAGCTCGGGTTTAAAAAAGAAATCTTTGGAACCATTGCACTCCCTAAGACAGAGGTTGGTAACTTTACTAAGGAGATTGCTGAGGAAATTGGCTTTGACTGTCAGGTAGTACTTCCAGCAACTCACGACACTGGTTCAGCGGTATTGTCTGTTCCAGCTAATGACGATGATTACTTATATATCAGTTCAGGAACCTGGTCACTTATGGGTATTGAACGCAAGGAAGCGGATTGCAGCCTAGAGAGTAAGAAGGCAAACTTCACGAACGAAGGTGGTATCGACTATCGTTTTAGATATCTAAAGAACATCATGGGATTATGGATGATACAGTCCGTAAGACATGAACTTAAGGATGCTTATTCCTTTGCAGAGCTTTGTAGTCTGGCAGCAGAAGCAGATGATTTTACCTCCAGAGTTGATGTCAATGCAGAATGCTTTTTGGCACCGGATAATATGACAGAAGCTATCAAAAAGTATTGCAGGGATACCAAGCAGCAGGAACCAAGGACCATAGGAGAATTGGCTGCTTGCATTTATCAAAGTCTTGCAAAAAGCTATGCCAATACAGTACAGGAGATTGAGGCTATTGCTGGAAGAAGCTTTGGTAGAATCCATATTGTTGGCGGTGGTGCCAATGCTGGATATTTGAATGAGTTAACGGCAAAATACACTGGGAAGGATGTTCATGCAGGACCTACAGAGGCAACTGCCTTGGGAAATATTCTTGCACAGATGTTAAAAGATAAAACCTTTGCTACCATTGAGGAAGCAAGACAAAAGGTATATGATTCCTTTGCCATTGTGAAGTATAGCAAATAAAATAGATTATTAGGATAATACAAAAGTAATGCAAGACAATTTAAAGAGCTTTAACAGGTGCAAAATTAGTGTTAAGTCAGTAAATCGAAGAAAGTAAATCAGATTAAAGGAGAGATACCATGACAACATTACAAAGATATGAATCAGCTAGAGAAATTTATAAGAGTATCGGCGTGGATACAGAAGAAGTTTTAAAGAAATTAAAGAGTGTGCCTATCTCCATGCATTGTTGGCAAGGGGATGATGTATCTGGCTTTGAAGGAAGCACAGAGCTTTCTGGTGGTATTCAAGCAACAGGTAACTACATGGGTAAAGCTAGAACTCCAGAAGAACTAATGGCAGATATGGATAAGGTATTTAGCCTTCTTCCAGGCAAACACAGAATTAATCTTCATGCTAGCTATGCAATCTTCGAGCCAGGTGAAGAAGTTGATCGTGATAAATTAGAGCCAAAGCATTTTGCAAAATGGGTTGCATATGCAAAAGAAAGAGGCTTAGGAATTGACTTTAACCCTACTTGCTTCTCTCATCCTAAGGCAGATGGCTTAACTTTGTCCAACCAAGATGAAGAAATTAGAACCTTCTGGATTAATCACTGCAAAGCTTCCCTTAGAATTTCTGAGTATATTGCAAAAGAATTAGGTTCACCTTGCTTAATGAACATTTGGGTTCCAGATGGTTTAAAGGATGTCCCTGCAGATCGTATGGCTCCTAGAGCAAGACTGAAAGATTCCTTAGATCAAATCTTAGCAATTGGTTATGATAAATCCCTTGTTAATGTTGCAGTAGAGTCCAAAGTATTTGGTATTGGCGTTGAAGCTTACACTGTAGGTTCTCATGAATTCTATATGAACTATGCAGCTAAAAATGACATTCTTTGCTTATTAGATGGTGGACATTATCATCCAACAGAAGTGGTTTCTGATAAGATTCCTTCCATGTTGTTATTCTCTGATAAATTAGCACTTCATGTAACTAGACCAGTTAGATGGGATAGCGATCATGTTGTTCTCTTCGATGACGAAGTAAGAGAGATTGCCAAAGAAATCGTTCGTTGCGATGCATTAGACCGTGTCCTCATTGGACTTGACTTCTTCGATGCAAGCATTAACCGTATTGCGGCTTGGGTTGTAGGTATGAGAAATATGCAGAAAGCTTTATTATATGCTATGTTAACACCTTACAAAAAGCTTGCTAAAATGCAGGATGAGAAGAATTACTCTGAGTTACTTATGTTACAAGAAGAGTTAAAACTCTATCCTTTTGGCGATGTATGGAATTATTTCTGTGAAATCAACAATGTACCTGCAAAAGATGATTGGTTTGCAGTAGTACAAGAATATGAGAAAAACGTATTAGCAAAGAGACAGTAATTATCTTAAATTTGTTAACATAACCATTCACCATAGTAATAAGGAAAAAGTACCCAGTACTTTGCAACTTGCAAAGGAAGGGTACTTTTTTTGTGTATAAAATTCCCATGCCAATGATCTGGCGCCACTATGAATATAAACTTGGGCATGGGAATTAGATAGCCTTCGGCGGATGCACACTCGCTACGCTTGGCGCATTTATATAATAAAATAGTAGGAGCAGTTTTAGATATAAGTAAGGTTCTGCCCTGTTTTATCAGGCATTAAAATGTATTTGACGGTATTCACCTGGAGTCATGTTGACTAATGTTTTAAAACATTTGTAGAAATAATTCAAGTTCTCAAAGCCGCACCATAAGGAGATGTCATGAATTGAATGATTTGTTTTAAGAAGAAGTTCTTTCGTTGCATTTATTCTGACATAGGTGATGTATTCCGTAGGACGTTGGCCAGTGCATCTTTTAAAGATACGACATAGGTGTTGGGGAGATACGCTGATGAGCTGGCATAACTCTGCCAATGCAATCGGATGCATGTAATGATAGTTAATATAATCCTGTAACAGTATCATATGCCTTGTATAGGAATCTTCGGCTTCTATAGCTTCCTTCTTGTTAGTATTAAGTGCCCCAATTTGGTTAGCAAATGCAAGGATGAATTCATAAACATAAGCAGAAACAAAATAGTTGCTATTCTCCTTATCATGAACCAAATAGTAGTGAATCTTATTCATAATGAGATCTAGGGAGGCAGCATCAGTTAAGGTATAAACCCCACCTTTTTCAATGTGTAATTGTCGGTAGAGATCATTTAAAGCATAGCCAGCAGGCACCAGCCAGCGTATATCCCATATATCATCTAAGGGATAATATTCATGTGGTGTTCCTGCTGGGATAAAGAAAGCACTTCCCCCTTGCAATGGATAAGTCATGTTATTCATTTTAAGTATACCTGAGCCTTGGCAATTAAAGAAAAATTGATCATATTCATGCCCTTTTGGTTTAACAATCTTTGGTTGCAGCTCATGTAAACCAATACTGATTAAATAGAAAGGTAGACTCTTCATATGCTCGATGGGAGGATACAGATAATACCACATAAAATCATCTCCATAATGTTCAAATTGTTCAATTATGAGAATATCATTAATTGCCATAATTGTCAAAGATTTATATAATTTGGCTTAAATCTATAATGTTCATATTATTAGGGTAAGGAGAGGGATTATGAAAAAGATTAGCATGGGTATTATACTACTGGTAATTTTAGTAACGATTGTGGCATGTAGTAGTAACAAGGAAGAGGATGTAGGAGTTGATACAACAAATCCCCTATCTACAGAGAAGGATTTAGATGCAGAACAACAGGAAACTACAGATACTCCAGTTCTGACAACGGTAAATATGATTGAACAAGGAAATCCCAAGAAGATTAATTTGGCAGACATAGCAGAAATTAATAATGATGTGGTGAATGCCTGGATTAAGCTATCAACACAATTTGATCCTACCCAATCAATGTACAACTATGATTCCTTAGCTAAGGATACAATGGCCATAGCTGTTACTTTCTCGGTTTCAGATTTTGATATAGGGGAAACGACACTATATTGGTGTTACCAGTTAAAAAGCGGTGATAAAGAGACTTCCGTTTGGGACAAATCGTCTCCTACAGATACACTTACCATTAAGGAAGACGGTACCTACCAGATGGTTTTTGATGCCCAAAAAGCACTTGAAGGAACTCTTGATGAGATAGAATCCTTACAGATAGTATTTCCCTGTAAATCAGAGACCACAGGTACGAACATTAATGTTAAGAAGTTACAATGTATAACTAGTGCTGATGAGTTACAATATTTTTCTACCAAGGCTGTTATTGACATCGCCAAATAAGGAGGACGAATGATGAAAAGGAAAATAAAGATACTGTTAACCTTTATTATAATAGGTATAATACTAGGGGGATTATTCCTTCCCAATATACCGGAAATAGACACGGTTCAAGCTGCCAATAATGTAAAAATAAGTAAGAATAAGGCGGGTTTATATGTAGGGGAAACTTTAACCTTAAGAATAGTGGGAGTATCCTCAACAATAACATGGGCATCGTCAAATAAAAAAGTCGCTACTGTAAATACTAAAGGATTGGTTACTGCACTCAAACCGGGGACAGCGACGGTAACTGGAACTGTCAATAAGAATAAGTACTCCTGTAAGGTTACAGTATCAAATCCCACTATTACCATCGACCCTGCCAATGCTTTAAGTAAAAATGGAAGCGAATTCAAAGGATGGGGAACCAGCCTTGCTTGGTGGGGGAATAGGATTGGTTATTCGGATAAAATGAGTAAGGAAGCGGCTGACTTATTATATGATAATGAGAAGGGTCTAGGCTTAAATATCGTACGATATAATATTGGAGGCGGTGATGATCCTACACATAATCATATAACAAGAACGGATTCAGAGGTACCAGGATATTTGTATTGGAATGAAGCAAGCAGAAAGTATGAATATGATTGGAGTGCAGATTATAATCAGAGAAATGCACTAAGCAAGATTATAAAAGCTAGTGATGATACTCTTATCATCGAGGCATTTGCCAATTCCGCCCCTTATTTCATGACCAATAGTGGGTGCACCTCCGGTGCAGAGGACGGTAAAAATAATCTTAAGAAAGATTATTTTGATGATTTTGCCAACTATCTTGCAGAGGTGACTTTTCATTTTAAGAAGGATCTTGGAATTACCTTCTCCAGTATTTCTGCCATGAATGAACCCAATGCACGGTGGTATGCCCTAAGCCCAAAGCAGGAGGGTTGCTACTTTGAAAGAGGGGAAACCCAGTCTAAGATGATCATAGAGCTATCTAAGGCTTTCAAGGCAAAAGGGCTGAAAAGTGTTCAGATTACAGCTTCTGATGAACAGGATACCAATGGGGCATATGCGGCTTTTAACAGTCTTACGAAGGATGCCAAAACAAAAGTTGACCAAATAGATACCCATACCTATTCAGGAACCTTTGCATCTAAAACTAAGTTAAGTGCACTTGCCAAAGAGAATAACAAAGAACTTTGGATGTCTGAATTCGATGGATCTGGTACCGCAGGCACCAATTCTGGTGAGATGGGCGCTGCCCTATGGCTTAGTCAACAGATCATGTTAGATATGAATGGGTTAGAGCCTTCGGCTTGGGTAATGTGGCAGGCAATCGCAAACTTTTATTCCACAGATGGATATAATGGTAAAAGTGACGCCTCCTCCATGGTGGATGTGAACAAAGGTTACTGGGGATGTGCCGTAGCTGACATAGATAAAGAAGACATCGTTCTTACACAGAAGTATTATGCTTTTGGTCAATTTACCCGCTATATACGACCGGGCTATACTTTACTAGAATCAACGCCTATCAGGCAGAATTATTGTACTATGGCGGCCTATAATAAGATCAGTAAAACATTGGTTATCGTTGCCATGAATGCAAATAAGGAGGATAGAAATTACAGCATTGATCTGTCCAAATTTAAATCCATAGGTTCCAGTGTCAAGGCCGTTCGTACCAGCGCAAGCTTACAAAAAGGTGAGCAGTGGAAAGAATTAAAATCCATTCAGACGGATCAAAAGGGGTTTACAGCCAAGGTAAAGGCCAACTCTATCACTACCTATATCTTGGAGGGTGTGGTCATTAAGTAAATCATTGGCTGCTTACAGCCCCCCCCTCTTCCTTACACATTGCGCCTGGAACGAAACTGGCTGGGGAAACAGCCGGTGTATTTTTTGAATACATTTACAAAATAATTCGTACTGTTGTATCCGATCTTGGTGGAAATCTCCTGAACGGTACTATTGCTTTGATTTAACATATACTTTGCTTTCTCAACCCGGATACGGTTAAGGTAATTGGAGAAGGTTTCCCCAGCGGCATCTTTGAAAACACGACCCAGGTAGGCGGTATTGATATTAAATTCATAGGAAAGGGTTTTTAAACTGATATCTTCTGCATAATGGCGGCTCACATAAGTAATGATACGTTGGAACATGGGATTATCTACAATCTCCCTATTCTTTTTCAAACTGAAGAAATCCGCTACCAGCTTCTTGATCCAGTCATAGAGAGTATCCCCGGAGGTAGAGCTGGATACTTTATCATATACCAAATCAATAGACATATGTATATCAGCGCTATTCAAATCTAGATCACTTATGGCGTCCATCAGGAGGAAAAATATTTTTAGTGAAATGTTTTTTAAGTAATCCGGCGCATAATGGTTCAGCTGAAAATCTCTGTGATACAGCGCATCAACTAGGTTTAAGGCCTGATCTTTATTGCCTTCAATCAGGGTATGCCGCAAGGACTCTAAGGTCCGGGTATAAGCTGTGTCAAAATGCGTAGGAACAGCCGCAAACTCATCATAGGATATGATAGTGCCATAGGTCAGCATCAAGCTGTAATCCATCAGATACTTTGCGGATTGGTAACTATCAAAGCAGCCGGTAAAGCCAACGCTATTTTTGCCAATGGTAAGGAAAAAGGTATCCGTAAATGTATTGGAGATACTTTTTGCCATTAGGCTGGTGAGCTCTTTTAACTGTTCTGGCGTTTCGCCGGAGAAGAGAAAGCAGTAGTCTTCATTAAAGTCCTGTACCCAGTAGATGGGATAAACCGGGGAAGAGGAGGTAAGAGACTCCTGAAGACACGTCATGGAAGAAGACAGAGTATCAGGGGTGTACTTTTTGGCTGCTTTGGAATTAAAACGAAGATGACAAACGCATAAGTTCTCCATGGGGATGTTAAGACCAAGAAAGGAAATACGCTCCCGAAGCTCCAGTCTTGTGATTTTGCCATTCATCCAGCGTAGCAATATATTCTGTAATAATATGTTATTAGGTGAGGATACAAGGTCATTTTTACATTCCAGCTTCTTCACCGTATTTTCCAGGGTTTCTAAGAGTTCGTCTTCGTTAATGGATTTGATTAGGTAATTTTCAATATCCAGGGTTAAGACCTGCTTCATATACTCATAATCGTTATAACCACTTAAAACGATGCATTTGATAGGAAGGGAATGCTCCCGTACCCATTTGATTAATGTGATACCATCCATATCCGGCATTTTTATATCCGTAAGAAGAATGTGAATGGTATGTTTCTTTAGACATTCAATTGCCTCCGTACCGGAAGAGGCGGTGGCTACAATTTGTAGACCAAGAGATACCCAATCTACGATATGGTGAAGTCCTTCCAAGATATTTGTATCATCATCAACGATTAAGACGTTGAACATATTCATTCATCTCCTTTACACTCATAGATGGGAAGCGTATTGTAACTTGGGTGTACCTTCCCGGCATACTTTCAATCTGAATTCCATAAGGCTCATTAAATATTCTATGTATTCGCTGGTGTACATTGGAAAGACCAATGTGGGTACTCTTAGAACTGGTAGGTGTATCAAGATCACGGATGATTTCCTGAAGTGCCGCGGGTTCAATTCCTTTGCCATCGTCTTTAACCTCAATAATGATATCATTATTTTGGCGATAAATACGGATTTCCACATTAATCTGTTTCTTTTCAGTGTCCAGACCGTGATTCATAATATTTTCAATAATCGGCTGCATAATATGCCGGATAATTCCACGTTCATAGGTGCTTTCGTCAATGTCGTAGCTTATGTTTAAGGTTCCTAAATAGCGCAGGCACATAAGCTCCAGATACATGCGGATGATATCCATTTCCTCGGCTAAGCTGGCAATGATATCCGGTTTCAAACTGTACTTAAACTGACAGGACAGGATATAAGACATCTTTGCTACGTCCGGATTACCACCCGATAGTGCTCGCATGCGGATACTTTCCAGCGTATTGTAGAGAAAATGTGGATTGATCTGGGTCTGGAGGGCATAAAGCTCCGCTGTCCTTTGTTTTAACTGAGCATCCTTACGGAGAATTTTGCTGCCTTGGGCTTCTATCTGGGTAATGTAGACCTTCTGGATATAATCCTCCAACTTGTGGCACATTTCATTTAAATTTTCAGAGATAAGAGATAATTCATCATTGTAATTCCCCTTAGGAACCCGTACCTGAAGATTGCCTGACCGGATCTCTTTGATGGCATCGCAGAGAATATTGATGCGGCGGAAATAGCGCCAGGCAAATAATACACAGCTTAACAGACACAGCAGGGACAAAGCGGCGATGCCAAGGCGAATTATTCCTTTTTGTGAAGAAAGAGGCCCGTAGATATCATCTATTATCGTCGTAGTGATAAAGTATAGTTTTAATTTGGAGGAGTAGGAGGAATTAATAAACAGGTCGTGGTCCGTAACAATGCCACTTATGTTATCTGTGGCCTGAAGGTATTCCATATCCGGGTAACTTTGCCCAATGAGAGTAAAGGCAGAGTCAAAGATAACTGTTCCAGATTCATTTACTATGTAGATAATGGAACTTGGAAAGTTTGACATATAGGAGTCTAACAGACTCATCATGTTGTTAGAGGAATAATCGATTAATAGACACCCTATGTCGGACCGCATATCCACACTCTTTACATGGCACAGCATTGGAATAAGATAACCACTGTAGGGGATATTGTCATTAATATATGCGGGAAATATGTTGAAACCATAGCTGCTTAGAGATACACTGTATATATCTATCTGTTCACGCAGGGACCTCTCCAGCCTTTCCAGTTTATTAATATGGGAGGCTCCTTTTTTGCGGTAAATAATACTTCCATCACTATAGTTCTGTAAGCCAATATTGGTTATATCATTATCAGAGGCAAAACCAAATTGCAGATATTCGTCTACCGTAGCATTAAATACCAGCTTCGAATCGTAATTCTTCGTAGATATATTAGGCATATTGGAGGGAATTGTATTGTAGAAGCTGCTGTTATACAGAGAAGCTATCATACGCTTTGCAGTATTATGTTTTTCATTCACATAGCTCTCAACAGATCCGAGAGCCTGAATACTAGCTGTTTCAATGGAAGTCAGAGCCTTCTGGTTCAGGTACTCATTACTGTAAATTAATACAGCGCAAAAGGATATGACCAGCACAACGAAAAAAAATAAGATTAGCTTTATAAACATAGTGTTTTTTATACCCGTGCGCAACATGTCAAATTTACCTCGTTCTGTTTGTTATGATATTTTTACTTTATCATAAAACTAGCAAAAAGCAATAATCTAGACACAAAAAATGTCGAAAAGTATAATAATTGCACTAAAATATAATTTGTTATGTTGATAATAAATTCTTGAAAACTTAAACTAAAAGAGGGAATTCCCCTGTGGATTACGAGAAAGGAGGTGATATCAATGAGCAAACAGTCAACTAGTATACAAATGCCTTCTGCATATACAGGAAAGAAAAAAATAGATTACAAGCTTCTACTTATGGCTCTGCCTTTTGTCTTGTTCCTCATGGTATTCTATTATGCCCAGTTATTTGGCTGGCTGTATGCCTTTGTAGATTACAAGGCTGGAAAGCCTATCCTTGAGCAAGTCTTTGTGGGACTTAAGTATTTTTTAAAGCTCTTTGAACCAGGCAGCCGTTTTATTGTGGCTTTTAAGAATTCATTGATTTATGGTTTGTTGGGAATAGTAATTTCCCCTGCTCCGGCAATATTTGCAATATTTCTTTCGGAGATAACAAACTCAAAAATCAAAAGAACCATTCAGACAATGTCTTCCTTTCCAAACTTTATTTCCTGGATTTTAGTGTATTCCATATGTTTCATGTTCTTTAGTACGGAAGGACAGATTAGTCAGCTCCTTATTAAGCTAGGACTCATGGAAAGCGGAAATATATTATCAAATGCCAATGCAGCTTATCTGTTTCAGATGTTTTTGGGGCTATGGAAAAGTCTAGGCTGGAATGCCATCATCTATATGTCGGCAATCACCAGTATTGATCCGGAATTATACGATGCTGCAGCAGTAGATGGTGCAAACCGTTTTCAGAAAATGTATCACATAACAGTGAAAAGCATTATGCCAACCTTCTTCATTCTGCTTGTGTTAAGTATCAGCAGTATCGCCAATGCAGGCTTTGACCAGTATTATGTGTTCTATAATCCCATGGTGTCTGAACAGCTTGAAGTTCTTCCGACCTATGCTTATAAAATGGGTATTGGAAATGGACAAATTTCCTTTGCGACAGCAATTGGTATGACGCAGTCAATTATTAGCGTAATACTTCTGTTTTCTGTCAACCGAATTGCAAAAAAGATAACAGGAAATTCAATTATTTAACAAAACGAGGTATGGAAGATGGAGAAGAAAGTTCATAAAAGGCATAATATTAAGATCTTTGATGTCATTAATATTTTAATTCTAAGTTTGGTGGCGCTTATCTGTATGTATCCCTTCTACTATCTGATTATTTACTCTCTCAGTAATAGTACGGAAGTGGCAAGGAAGGGAATATGGCTGTTGCCAGCGAAATTAACGGTACAAAATTATAAAGTATTGCTTTGGAAAAAAGAAATTCTACAAGCTACCTTTATCTCTGCATCCCGTACAATTTTAGGAACGGGAATTACCGTAATCTGTTCCTCCTTTTTTGCATTCTTGCTCACTAAAAAAGAACTGGTCTTAAGGAAATTGATCTACCGGATGCTGGTCATTACCATGTATCTCAATGCAGGTATTATCCCGTACTTCATCATAATGAAAAATTACGGATTTAAAAACAATTACCTGTTATACATTGTTCCCAGTGCGATTGTAGCATTCTATGTAATTCTGATAAAGACATATATGGAAGGGATTCCAGCAGAACTTGAGGAAGCAGCTAAAATTGATGGAGCCGGACATCTTACCGTCTTTATCAAAGTAATACTTCCAGTCTGTATTCCGGTACTGGCAACCATAGCTGTATTTAGTGCAGTAAACCAATGGAATAGCTGGCAGGATAATTTCTATTTAATAAGAAATAATGATTTAAAAACCTTACAGTTATTACTATTAGAGTATTTACAGAGTATGGATTCAACTATTATAAGTGATATCAATACCGCAGCACAGAAAGCAAACCGTACCAGTGCATTAAGTTTAAAGGCATGTATTTCTGTTATTACAATGTTACCGATTATGCTTGTGTATCCCTTCTTACAGAAATTCTTTGTAAAAGGTATCTTAATCGGTTCTGTTAAAGGATAATTACAAGGAATACAAAGGATTATATCGCCGTTCTTAATGGGCGGTGTATAATAAAATATTATTAAAGGAGAGGTATATTATGAAGAAAGTAATATCAATGATACTGATTACTGCTATGATGATTGTCAGTTTGGCGGGGTGTGGAAGCAAGGGGACTTCCGACACAAAGAAAGAAGAAACAAAAGGTAAAACAGAAACAACGGGTAACGCAGAAACTTCAAAAGAAGTTATAACAGTTTCCATTTTGATGCATGGTATTTCACAGATGTCCGGTGTACAAAATGATCCTGTTACTAAGGCAATTGAGGAAAAGCTTGGTATAAAAATGGACATCATTTCAACCAGTGGTATGGATGTAACAACTGAGCTCAATGCCCTCATTGCATCTGATGACCTTCCGGACATCGTAGTGGGTATTACACCGGAGCAGAGACAGTTGTTAATTGATTCTGAGCAGATTATTTCTCTGGACGATCTGGTTGCAAATAAGGGTGGCGAGATTACAGGCAAAAAAGCTGGACAAAAAGCTTTGGATTACTCTAAAAAATATTACAGCAATGACAGTGGACAGTTATACTTCATCAACATGAGAGCAGGCGAAGATTTTAACGCAGGCTTCCCAACTGTTGCTCCTTATATCCGCTGGGATATTTACAATCAAATCGGTTCTCCTGAAATTAAAAATATGGATGACTTATTAAATGTATTAAAGCAGATGCAGGATGCTTATCCAGAGACAGAAGATGGTAAGAAGGTTTATGCAATCAGCGGATGTTTGGCTGATCCATCCTGGAACACCTTCTCCTTAACCGCAGCAGAGGCATTTATAGGATTTAGAAAATTAGATAACTATGGTTTGTCTGGAACGATGACCTCTAATGTAACAGAATACATCAACGCTATGGATACCAGTGATTCCCCTACTTGGCAGATATTCAAGTTTTTTAACAAGGCATATCAGATGGGTATCTTAGATCCGGATTCTGTTACTATGAAATATGATCAGTGGGCAGAGAAAATTATGGCTGGACAGGTATTATATGTACCTTTTGGCTGGTATGCAACTACTCCTTTAATGGAAGATGAGAATAAGACCTTCCTTCCTGTCAAATTTGAGTCCTTTGAAAATGACTCCTTTACCTGCAGCTACGCTTATTCACAGGGCGGGGCTTCCTATGCAATCAGCAAAAACTGTAAGAGCCCGGAACGTGCTATGGAATTATTAAACTATGCCTGGTCATATGAAGGTGCAATGATGTTTGTTAACGGTATCCAGGGTGAAAACTGGGATATGGTAGACGGAGTTGCCCAGTTATTAGATACCTATGTAGCAGGTCTTGTAGAGGGAAATGTGGAAGGTCCTTTATTTACAACCTTCTTTGGACCATATATGAATGAAGAGACGAACACCCCAATTAACTTAACCAATTCTACAGAATATTTTGAAAAGTATAAGAGAACCGGCGTTGTGAAAGAATATTGTGACGTCTATGGTATCGCCGCACCTATCGAAAATTATTCCTCTGCAAAATACCATGTTTGGGATGAAGCTTGGGAAAGAGGCGTAGAAGCTTATACTGGTGATTTAAAAGAAATAGACATCAATGTCCAAAATTATGTGCTAACCAATCTTCCTAAGATGGTTTTGGCAGCATCTAACGATGAGTTTGAAACAATGCGCCTGAAGTTTATGGATGACATCAATGCAATGGGTGCGCAAAAGTTATATGAAGGAAGAAAAGGTAATTATGAAACAACAGTTCAGGAAGTTTTAAATCTTTCTAAATAAGAAACTTGACTTGGAAAGGAGCAGCAGAATAGAATGCAGAAAATGGAAGAAAAATCCTTGCTGGATTTGACATGTGAATATCAGGCAGAACCCTTAGGCGTACAGAATATGCACCCTAGATTTGGGTGGAAGTTAAAACAGGAAGATAGTCCCCAAAAATCATATCGCATAACCGTAGTAAAAGCGGAAAATCCCACCATCATCCTATGGGATAGTGGTGTTGAAAAAAGCAGCAGATCCTATGCAGTAGAATACAATGGAACACCCTTGGAAAGCAAAACAATCTATTGCTGGAGTGTATCTGTTGTTTTGCAGGATGATATGGTATATGAGGCAACATCACAGTTTGAAACCGGTATATTCAATATGCAGGAATGGCAGGGGGAATGGATACAGCAGCCCAATGCCAAATATGGCATGGCACCTTTATTTCGTTACTCCTTTCAAATGGAAGAATGTACCCAGGGAAGAATCTATATTTGCGGAATAGGATATTATGAGCTGTACATAAATGGACAGAGAATCGGTGACCATGAGTTAGATCCGGGGTGGACGGATTATGGCAAGCGGGTACTATATGAAACCTATGATGTAACAGGGCTGTTACGCAAAGGAATGAATGTGATTGGAGTAACCTTAGGCGAAGGCTGGTATGGAAATCTCCATGAGGGTTTTATAAAACTCATTGGTAAAATGCCAGAATGGTATGGAAGTCCCAAATTCCTCTGCAATTTGGAATACCACAAAGCCGATGGTAGAACAGAATGTATCGCTACCAAAGGTGGATTGGAAGGCGGATGGATCTGCTGCGATGGTCCCATTGTAAATAATAATGTCTATGACGGGGAATATTACGATGCTAGATTAGAGAAAGATGGATGGACTGAAATAGAATTTATAGAAGATCAGGACTGGAAGCCGGCAATGACTGCCCAAAAGCCCTGTGATAAGCTGGTATCACAGATGCAGCCGCCAATTCGCGCAGTGTCAAAATACGAGCCAAAATATGTAGCCTATGCTGGAAAGAGTGCAGTTGTCTATGACCTGGGAGAAAATATTGCAGGATGGGCAAGTATCACTGTAAGTGGACAGGCCGGACAGAAGGTAACCATGGGCTTTGGTGAGGTATTAGATGCAGATGGACTGGTGATGCAGGAGAATCTTCGTAACGCAAAAGCAGTGGATACCTATATCATGAAAGGAAATGGTCAGGAAACCTATCAGCCGAGATTTACCTACCATGGTTTCCGTTATGTACAGGTAGACACAGATCCTGGCGTTCTGGTACATGACTTTTGTGGATATGCAGTGCATTCGGATGTAAGCTCCAAAGGTAAATTTGAATGTAGTAATGTACTGCTTAATAATATTCAGAAAGCCATGATAAGAACAGAATTAAACAATCTGCACAGTGTACCTACGGACTGTCCACAGCGAGATGAGAGACTGGCCTGGTTAAATGATATGACCGTACGGTTTGAAGAAGCCCTTTATAACTTTGACCTGATGCTATTTTATGAAAAATGGCTGGACGATATTGCGGATGCTCAGGACGAAGAGACTGGATGTATCCCAGATACTGCTCCTTTCTTCTTTGGAGGAAAGGCGGCCTTTCACATTTCCAGCGTATACGTATTACTTCCTTGGTTCTTATATCAATTTTATGGAGACAGCCAACCACTAAAGAAACATTATCAGGGAATGAAGCGTTATGTGGAGTTTAAAAGGTCGCAGCTGGATGCAGAAGGATTGATTGACGAACAGTACTTTGGGGAGTGGGCGCCTCCCATGACGGAATGTCTTCTTGGATGGGGTGAAAATGCAGTACCTAACAAGCTTCCTAAACAGCTAGTTACCACGGGATACTTATATTACGACTATGTTGTTATGGAGAAAATTGCCCGTTTGCTGGAAGTAGAGAAGGATGTTGTTGCTTATGCCACTGAGGCAGAGCTTACCAAAAATGCAATCAATAAAAAATACTGGAATCCTGAGAATAAATCATATGAGCCAAACCTTCAGGGCTGTAATGTATTCCCTCTGTTCTTGGATATCGTTCCAGAGGGATGCCGTCCCCAGGTAATGGAGCATTTACTTAAGGATCTGGTAGAGAAGCGGGAATATCACATCTCTACTGGAAATCAGTTGACAAAATATCTGTATGAGGTACTAAACCAGGAAAATCAAAATGATGTGGCACTGAAGGTAAGCACACAAACCACCTATCCAAGTATCGGCTATATGCTGGAATGCGGCGCAACTACCATCTGGGAGCGTTGGGAAAACATGAAGAATAACCATATGAATTCTCACGACCATCCTATGTTAGGTGCATATACCATATGGTTCTATAAGGCGCTGGCGGGCTTTACTGCAGAACAGGGAATGACAGACAAGACAACACTTAAGCCTTCCATCGTAGAGGGACTGGATTATGTCACCGCTTCTTATGAAACTGTGACAGGAATGCTAGAGAGTAGTTGGAGTAAAAAAGAAAACCAGGTTCTCTGTAAAGTATCTGTGCCCTGGAATATGAAAGTAAATTATTATCTGCCGGAAAATGCGGATTGGGAGTCCTTATCTGCCCAGTACAAAAAAGAAATATCTGCAGAGGGTAAAGCCTATGTAGTTCTATCCTCAGGTAACTATCAACTTATTGGAAATTTACATAAATAATGAACCAATTATGGAAAGGAAGTATAATTATGAATAACAGAAAATTATCGGTCATCTTAAGTAATGTGGGCTCCTGTAGCGACAGGTACTGCTCCTCTTATTCTGATCCTTTTACATTGGAGCAGCTATTTGAACGTGTGAAGTCCATAGAGGGCGTGAAAGGTGTGGAGTTTGTAAGCAACTGGCATCTTACCAAGGAAAATGCCAATGAAGTTGCAGGGTTATTAAAGAAATATGATTTAAAGCCGGTATCCATTATTCCCGATCATTTTGGTACTTCAAAATGGAAAATGGGTGCATTCTCAAATAAAGATGCTGGAATTCGTAAAGATGCAGTTAATGTTGCGAAAGAAATGATGGATGTAGCAGCGCAGATTGGATGCCCCACCATCAGCCTTTGGCCTGGGCAGGATGGCTATGACTACTATTTTCAGGGAGATTATATCAAGGAACGTACCTGGTTTGAAGAGGGTGTTGCTGAGTGCTGCGCATATCGTCCTGAAATTAATGTATCCATTGAGTATAAACCAAAGGAACCTAGAAATAGAAGCTATCCCTCCAATGTTACCAGTACCTTGTTAATGGTTAAAGAAATCGGAGCAGCAAACTGTGGTGTAACAGTGGATTATGGACATGCTACGGTAGCATATGAAAATGTTGCAGAATCCGTAGCAATCCTCAAAAAATACGGCAACAAGTTATTCCATATGCATATGAATGATAACTATGGCTTGTGGGATGATGATATGATTTGTGGTTCTATCCATACCATTCCTTATCTTGAACTGTTCTACTGGTTGAAAAAGACAGGATATCAGGGATGGATTTCCACCGATCAGTATCCTTACCGCGAGGATGGAAGAGAAGCAGTCAATGAGTCCCTTCGCTGGATTGAGCTATTCATGGATATGGTGGATCAAGTAAATGAAAATGATCTGGAAAAGGTAATTATGTCTGCAGATGCAACAAAGGCAAGCCGTTTCTTAAGGGAATGGATGTTCCGAAGATAGGATATATATACTATGTGACTGGGTATCGCAATAATGTGATACCCAGTTTTAATTATGCCATCTGGCCCCAAGCATTGGAGATGGGCAAGATTGCCGGAGCTAATGCTGCAGGGGAGGCTCTAACCTATGAACAGTTACCAGCAGCTTTAACCTTTGAAGGAATGAACACGTCACTCTTTGCTGCTGGAGATAATGGAGTACAATTAATCGCTTATTATACACCGGAGAGCTTTATCGTTGATCTGGATGGAGACAATGCGCCGCACGCACAATATTCGTGGGACAGCCCCCTATGTATTAGGCAATCTAAAATCCGTCGGAGACGCATTATAATAGTTTTTAAAGGCCTTGCTGAAATAATTATTATTACTGTAGCCCAGGCGTTCTGCAATATCTTTGATCTGTAGGGTAGGATCACTAAGGAGTTCCTTAGCTCGTTCCATTCGAAGCTTTAATACATATTCGTAGATGCCATATCCAAATTCTTTTTTAAAGAATTTAGACAGATATTCCTTGGAAAAATAGTATTTTTCACTAAACATTGAGATGGTAATTTCTTTGGTATAATTCTTATCAATGTAGTTTCTAATAGCGTAAATGATCTCAAGGGGAGGAAGGTTGGTCTCGTCCGTTGTTTTGTCCCCATGGATGCTATGATTTTTATTTAGTAAGGTCACTGCCTTTTCTAGAGATTTATTTAAATCTTCTTCTTTAACTGGTTTTAGAAGATAATCGATAGCGCCATTTTTGATGGCACTTTGGGCATAGGAAAAGTCATCAAAGCCACTTACAACGATAAACTTAGTCTGTGAAAACTCTTCGCTTGCTTGATTTAAAAATTCTACGCCACCCATGAGTGGCATCTGCATATCTACAAATACAATGTCAGGATGTATTTCTCTCATAGTTTTTAATCCTTCTACTCCATTCATCACACTTACAGGCATGCTAAGTCCATAGTCACGCCATTTACCCAAAGCGGTAATAACGATATGAACAGGTCTCTCATCATCAATAATAAGTACTTTATACATGATTTTTGTCCTCCATGATTGGGATACAAAAGCATACGGTAGTATTTTCACCAGGTATACTCCTTATCCTAAAATCAACCTCATGATCATATAGGATATGCAGACGGTTGTATAAATTACTAATACCAATACCGGATGCCGTCTTTTGAGTAATGCCACTTTGAAAGGAACCGTGGATGGCTGCTAACTGTTCCTCAGGTATACCAATGCCATTATCGGTAACGGTAATACAAATGTGATTATCCAAGGTGGTGCTTTCAATCTTTATATGCAGTGATGTTTTATGATTACCCATGCCGTGAATAATGGAGTTTTCAACTAAAACCTGTATGCTGATCTTGGGAATAAGGAGGTAAAAGGTATCAGGGTTTACTGTGATGTCATAGGTTAGAGCAGCACCAAAGCGGGCATGTTGTAAGAGAAGATAATCTTTCACATGTTTCATTTCATCCTCCAGCTTAACCATATCTCCGCCTTTAATTGAGTAACGCAGCATGGAGGCCAGGGAGGTTATCATAGAGTTGATTTGCGGCTGTTTATTGATGATGGCTTCAGCTGAAATTGCTTGCAGGGTATTATATAGGAAATGGGGATTAATTTGAGCCTCAAGAGCAGCTAACCGGGATGTCTTTTCATTTAATTCTGATAGGTAATTCTTTTTAATCAATCCATCAATTTCATGAATCATATCATTAAAGCTTTCTGCTAGGAGGGAAATCTCTAAGCTTCCCTCAATGTTTGCAGTGGTTGTAAAATTGCCTTTACCAACCTTCCTGAACCTGTTTGACAATTTGGACAGGGGCTTTGTAACCAAATTAATAAAGAGTATGGCAAGGGCCGCAGATACAGTAATGGATAAAAAGCCGAGAAGAATGCTAATATTTCTGGTTTCATTTACTTGATAATCCACAGCTTCCAAGGAATTTAAAATTATGAGGGAGTAGTCATGGTTTAAGCTGTTATTGTAGATTGCCAAATATCTGGTTTGATCAATTTCAATTAAGAAATTATTTTCTTGGGCATCCTCTATTTTATTATTAATGGAATGACACACTTCATCAGTGACAATATCCCTATTGTTACTGTAAAGGAGTTGATTCTGGCTGTCAATCATGCATATAATTTCATCTGTAGTGTTATGATTTTGTACCATGGAATTGATAAAGGAGGTATCAAAGGTTAGTTCTACAACAGCAAGTGGTTTCTGGTCGGCAATGTTGATGATGGTTCGATAAAAGATGAAGAAGCTGTCTACGTCCTTTGTGGGTTTGGTATATTTATAATACTTTCCTTTGGTAAAGAACTTGTATTCAGGTAAGGTGTTTAAAGAATCGCTATGAAATGTCTTGATTTTCTGGTTCTTGGTTGTTATTTCAAGATTTTCATTGTGGTTTAATAAATAAAGGCGAAAGGCCAGTAAATCATTTCGAGAATAAAAATGTGTCTTTATTTGTGATTGTAGATCACTAAGCTGGGAATAGGTGAGGGGTTTTGTTGTTGTCATGCTATGTAAGGTTTTGGGATCATTTCTAAGTAACAGGGAATAGCGGTTTATCTCAGATAAATAAGTATCCAAATTCTGTGTTTCCAGACTTAATAGAGTGGTATAGGTGGAAACCCTCTGGGATGTAATTACATCTATGCTTCTTACATAATTGAAAGCGATAATAATGATGATAATGACAGTTACAGTGCTGGTAATCAGGGCTGTCAATTGAGTCTTGAGGGACAACTTATTTAAATGAGTCTTTAATTTGTTCTTCATCCTATACCTGCCTCTCATTTTGATATAAAGTTAATGGGGCTTTGTATATTATACCAGTAAACCAATGTAAAATAAACAACTTATTTGTACGGTTTATTACCACCATTTATTCACAATATTGCATTTTATAGTTAATCTGTATGGTTTATAATGGATACATACCAAATAAATGTGCAAAATAGTGAGGTCAAAGTGAGTTGCTTCTTAATTCACTATCGTTTCGGCAGAATGGAGTTTACTATGGGAAAAAGATTAGGAAGAAAAAGAAGGGAAAGGATAGAAACCATTGTCTTTACCATACCAGCCATCCTACTGGTAACTATCATGATTTATATTCCCTTTATCATGAGTGGCTATTACTCTTTAACAGAATGGAATGGTATAGCCAAAGAAGCAAAGTTTATTGGGTTAGATAACTTTAAAGCCTTGTTTTCGGGTAATAAGGAATTTATCAATGCCATTTCCTTTACCCTGAGATACACTCTGGTGTTTCTTATCTTTGTGAATATTTTTGCTCTTGCCTTAGCTGTAATCTTAGTAAAGAAAATGAAACTGTCCAATTTATTTAGAGGTGTTTTCTTTATTCCTTATATTATGAGTATGACCATTGTAGGGTTTATATGGAAGTTTATCTTCTCTCAGGGGTTTAGCAGCTTATACAAAATAACAAACTGGGATGTATTCAATCTAAGCTGGTTAGGAGATACTAAATTAGTATTTTTCTCAGTGGTTTTTGTGGGCATATGGCAGTCTGTTGGATTTTACATGGTTTTATACATAGCAGGATTGCAATCTATCTCCAAGGATATTCTAGAAGCGGCAACAGTAGATGGGGCTTCTGGCAGGGCAACCTTTTTTAGAATAACCCTTCCACTATTAATTCCCTCTATTATCACCTGTGTATTTATGTCTTTAACCAACGCTTTGAAAGTATTTGATATTATCTTAGCCTTAACAAAGGGTGGCCCTGGTGGCTCTACCTATAGTGTAACTCTGGATATCTATAGAGAAGCCTTTCAAAATAATAATTATGGTTTGGGTTCAGCCAAATCCGTGGTATTTTTTATTATGGTCTTAGTCCTCACCCAACTGGTTCTTAAGGGACTTAGAAGTAAGGAGGTAGATCTATAATGTTACCTAGAGCAAAGATAAAGAGTAAGAAAATTATATTGATGCTGGTAATGGTCCTCCTTGCAGCCATTTACATTTATCCTATTTTTTTGATGTTCCTAAATTCAGTAAAGCCCTTTAAAGAACTCATCATAGACGTTCTGGCTTTACCAAAGAACATTGCCTGGGAGAATTATGCCTTTGTCTTTGATAAAATGGAATACGGCAAGCTTTTTCTAAATAATGTGGTTATAACAGTGGTTGGCATTCTGGGTATCATTCTCTTTTCCTCCATAGCAGCCTATATCATTGACCGGAGGAAATCAGTTTATACCAAATGGGCACTTCTGCTGATTATAACCCCCATGTTAATTCCCTTCCAGACAATTATGATAACCCTTCTCAAAGTCATGCATGTTATTAATTTATCTGGAAGTACTTGGGGGTTAGGGATTCAATACTGGGGCTTTGGTATTCCCATGGCAACCTTTATCTATAAGAATTTCATGCAGACTGTGCCCAAGGAAATCGATGAAAGTGCCAGAATGGATGGTGCTACTACCATAAAGACTTTTTTCCTGGTTATATTCCCCTTACTAAAATCCGTTACTATTACAGTTATAGTACTGGATGTAATGTGGATCTGGAACGACTTTCTGCTGCCCCTATTGATGGTCAATAGTACACCAAAGACGAAAACATTGGTCTTATCTGCTTATACTTTTGTAGGACAGTTTAATACCCAATGGCATTATGCCATGACCGCTATGGTATTAGCAGTAGTTCCCTCTATTCTATTCTTTATTTTACTGCAGAAATATATAGTAGAAGGAGTTGTAGCGGGAGCAATTAAAGGATGATATGAAATATGAGCTACTCATATTTACATAGTAAGAAATGAAAAGTTAGTGTGAAATCAAGATTTTCACACTCATCATCAGAATGGAGGATCATTATGAAAAAAAAGCTTTTGGGAATTTTATTGTGTGTTCTAATGCTTACAACCTTATTGGCTGGCTGTAAGAAGGAAAATGCCAGCAATGATGCCAGCAGTCCGGCAGGTACAACCAAAGACGGTGATAGTAAAAGTGAAGCTTCTGACAAACCTGTAGAAATTAATATGTTTATCTCCATGCCAGAATATGCAGACGCAATTGGCGAATTGATTAAAGCCTACAAAGAAGTAAAGCCCAATGTTACTATTAATTATGAGACAACACAAAACGATTATCCAACCTTATTAAAAGCAAAAATTAATTCAGGTGAGGTTCCTGACATATTTTCTTCTACGTCAGGTAAAGAAATCGGCGTATACTTAGATTATTCTTACAATGCAGTAGGTCAGCCCCTATCTGATGCCATGACAGACCCAGTTAAGGGAGTAATGAAAAGTGGGGATGAGGTTCACGGTTTTGCTATAAAAGGTAATTACTTTGGTTTGGTATATAACAAAGGCATCTTTGAAGAAGTTGGAATCAGCCAAGTGCCCCAGACCATGGAAGAATTAGTAGCAGCCTGTGATAAAATCAAGGCAGCAGGATACACTCCTTTTACCACAGGATATGCTGAGTGGTGGGTATTCAAACATGCATTCCAACATTTCCTTAATGCAGCACAGCCTGAAGATGTAGAAGGGTTAGTGAATTCTTTTATTGAAGGAAAAGCAAAAATTTCTGATTATCCTGCTCTTTATGATGATTTCTTTAAATTTATTGATCTAAGCATTCAATATGGGGATCAAAAGCCCTTGGAGACAGATTTAAGTGCAGAAATATCAGCCTTTGGTGCAGGTCAGGCGGCTATGATCATTGGACAGGGCGCTTGGGTAGAAGCGGATATATTAAAGATTGATCCTGAAATTAAAATCGGTTTTGATGGCTATCCTGTAAATTCTGATGCTTCTGTATGTAAGGTAATTAGCGGTTCAGATCAGGCCCTACGTATTAATAAGGATTCAAAAGTTTTAGATGAAGTAGTAGCCTTTGTTAACTGGTGGTATACTTCAGATTATGGTAAAACCTGGTTCAGTGATGTTGCCGGTGTAATCCCTCCAATTAAGGATGCTGTTGTACCGGATTATGAAATTATCAAGCAGGGCAATGCTCATGTGGAGGCAGAAGGAGCAGGAGCTTTAGGTGTTGTATATTCAACGGATAGTTTCCATCAGGCCTTTGGTGAAATTATGCAGTCTTACATCAGTGGTTCCATTACGAAGGATGAGGCATGTACACAAATTGAGACAAAATGGGTAGAGCTAGAAGGTAATAGTAATTAAGCTTATTGAATAAATCCTTGACTTGGGATGATAGGTTATATAAATATAAATAAAGAAAAAAACCTGATGGATGTGGCATGAAGTGAACCCCTTTTGTTAGACAAAAATCTAATAAAAGGGGTTTTTTCCATTCAAACTAAGGAGTGTGGATACTATACAATCCAATGAGATGTTGAAAGAATGAATATAAGTGAGGGGCTGTATAGCCTCTCTTTTATATATGGGCAGTCGAATTAGCGAATATAGGCTCAATAGAGAGAAATCTCTGTTGGGTCTTTTTAACGGTACGCCCAGCAAGGGTGCAATCTTAATACAGCTTTAACTGGTTGAGATTTCTATACTGAACGGAGGTATAAAATCCTATTGGGTATTAATGGATATTGAGATATAATTGTTTTATAATAATTAGGGGGAAGATAAATTGAAAAAATTTATATTTATTTTTAGTGTATTCATGGCATTGTTTTTATTTCAAGGGATTGTTTATGCAGATTCGCCTTTAACGTCAACGCAATTTAGCAAGGCTTATCAGGATATAAGTATTGTAAAGAAGGCCAGTGATCTTGGAAAGGTTACATCAACGATTGCTAATTATTTATATGACCCGAAAAATCCCATTGATATAAAAGCAGCGGTCATCAATGCTATGTCCTGGGATATAGACGGTAAAACAAATGCCAAAATCTATTGTAAATTAATGTACAAAAAATCATTAGAGGATATTAATGTTAACAAGCTTAGTGGGGATCAACAATTTTGCATCGGCTATATGCTGGCACTAGATGACTATTTTCACACGGATACTGCCTTGAAATATTTAAAATCTGCAGAAAAAAAATTGCATGGTAGTTTTACAGTATCAATCATCCGCGCATTGACAGAGGAAATGTCTTTAGATGGAAATGAGTGGACTGCTATAGAAAAGGTATTAAATAACAGCAAGGTATCAATCGATATGCGACAGGATGCCATTAATATAATTCTTGATTATATGGCATTATATAGTAATGGAAAAAGTATCATATCTGAAAAAAACAATATCATTATACAAAATGGTGAAACTCAAACAATACATCTTTATGGGACTACTGCTTTTAACGAAGAGATACCATATCAGATAGTATCACACAGTGAATATGCATGTGTAGCTCTATGTACCGATGAATACAATGTCTTTTGCCTAAAGCTTACCGGTCTGAAGAACGGATCCTCATCAATCACGATTAAAAACCAGGATGGATTAACATTAACGGTTAATTTTGATGTAGTATCAGCAGATACTTACGATAAATTGAAACACACGATTGCTATGTATGTAGGGAATAATAATGCTTTTATAGATAGAAAGAGAATATTAATGGATAAGAAGCTGGTTCCTTATGAAACAGATAATGTTGTCTATATTCCACTGGAGTTCGCCAGTAAAGCAATCGGGGGAGCAATACAATACGATAAAAAGAAAGGAACAAGCACATTAACATACGCTGGGAAGACGATCAAGTTTATCAATAATAAAAAGGATTATAGCGTGAACGGTAAAAGTTTGAAGCTAGAGTCAAAAATCATATATAAATCACAAAAGCAGTTTATATCTGCTCAAGATTTTACTGAAATTACCAAACTTAGATATGTCTATGATAATGGACTGATTGTACTAGCGGATCAATCGGAGGAGATCAATAATATCGATGATGATTTTATTCTGGATGAAATTGCATGGGTGGTTACACAAGGTGAATTGAATATGCCGTTTCCTACTTCGATTTCTTATAATGGTAAATACG
The DNA here is from genome assembly GCA_023443625.1 of Bacillota bacterium. The sequence continues at coordinate 269,584 of JAEZTQ010000017.1, forward strand.
GATATGAAGATAGTAAAGGAAACGTAGTGATAAAGCCTATTTATGAGCTTGCTTATGATTTTAATGATGGATTAGCATCCATAGTCATCTTGGATGATGCTGGCAATCGAAAATATGGTGTCATTGACACGAAGGGTAATTATATTGCAATGCCGGAATATGCTTGGGCCGGTTCTTATTCAAACGGACTTATTCCGGTAATGAAGGATGGAATGGTTGGATATCTGGATGGAGAAGGGAAGATTGCTATCCCCTTGAAGTATCGAAAAGCAGGAAATTTTAACAGCGGTTTGGCTCCTGTACTAAACGAGGAGGGTACAAAATGGGGTTACATTAATGTTAATGGCAGCATGGTGGTTCCATATAGTTACACGGATTGCACGGAATTTATGGAAGGTGTGGCCTGCGTTCAGATTAATGGGAAGTGGGGATATATCAATACAAAAGGTGAGTATATAATACCGGCAGAATATGATAGTGCAAATGTGTTTTGCTATGGACAGGCCTTAGTTGAGATTAATGGTGAAAATTATTTAATAAACATATCAGATCTTTTTATTATTCATTATAATAACGGTGATTGCTCCTTTGGAAAGCATAAGGGCGAATACTTAAACGGAAAAGGGATTTATACATCTAAAAGTGGGTGTCAATTTACTGGTGATTTTGTGAAGGGTTATTTTCATGGGAAGGGAATGTATACTTGGACGAATGGAGACAAATATATCGGAGACTGGGTATACGATAACAATCAAGGTAATGGAGTTTATACCTGGTATGATGGTACGCAATATATAGGAAATTTTGAGTACGGTAAAATGGATGGCAAAGGGACTATGATTAATCCGGATGGTTCGGTAATAGAAGGTTATTGGGAGGATGGTATTTACCAGGAAGAAGAATACAAGTCATAACGTACTAACTCCAATCGACGAAATAGAATGAAATCCTGACGAATGCATTGAAGGGGTCTGTCGCACAAATTTGTGCAACAGACCCTTTCACTCTTTTTATTACATACTTTCCATATCTTAACAAGAGTTAGAAATGGTCTAACTTTATATCTTTTTTTACTTCGTAAAGTTTGGGCTTAGGGTAAATTTATTATTCTATATCATAAATGTAAATTTTGGATCTATATCATAAAGTAAATTTGGATTGACATATTATATTTTGTTTATTATAATATGGTCTGTATTGATAATGAATATCAATATCAATTCATGTTTCTTGATTGATTATACTGAATCAAGCAGGAATAATGAATTGGGTATATGGTTCCGTAATTATCAATAAAAATCATACATATTAAAGGAGCGACATAATGAGAAAATCAAAATTATTTAAATTGGGTATATTCATGTCAGCAGCAGTACTTTTATTTACAGCTTGTTCAAGTGCGAACACAGACACCAACATAGCAGCAGAAAATCAAGTTACTGAAGGTGTAGATGAATCTGATAGTGCAACAGTAACAGAAGATGTAGTGGAAAAACCAACACCAGAAGTAGTTACAGAGGTGGAAATTACTGATGCTCATGGAACTGTTCTTGTACCCGTAAATCCAGAAAAAGTAGTAGTTTTAGATAGTAGAGCTTTTGAGACTTTAGCGGATTGGGGGATTGAAATAGCAGCAGTACCAAAGGCTGTAATGCCTGCAGATTCACTCTATGTAGCAGATGAAGCTGTTCAAGATATCGGTAATCATCGTGAACCAAATCTGGAAATTATTGCTGCCATTGACCCTGACTTTGTTATTATTGGACAAAGATTTGCTGGTTTTTATGAAGATGTAAAAGCTCTTGTTCCCAATGCAGTTGTTATCGATCTTAATTTTGATGTATCTGAAACCTCTGAAAATCCTGGACAAAATTTAGTAGATGGTTTTATTAATTCTACATTATCCTTAGGAAAAATATTTGATAAAAATGAAGAAGCAGCACAATTAGTTGCAGAATTTGAGAAGTCAATTGAAGAGGCTAAAGTAGCCTACAATGGAACTGATAAGATGATAAGTGTTATCGTATCAGGTGGAAGCATTGGTTATGCAGCTCCGAAATCAGGACGTGTATGGGGACCAGTTGCAGATGTTCTTGGATGGACTTCAGCATTAGAAGTTGATAATTCATCTTCTGACCACCAAGGGGATGATATCTCCGTAGAAGCAATTGCACAAAGTAATCCGGATTGGATTTTTGTATTAGATCGTGATGCATCCGTATCCTCTACTACAGATGCTGTACCTGCTCAAGATGTTATTAATAACTCTCCAGCACTTAAAAATACAAAGGCAATTACAGAGGGTAATGTAGTTTATGCGCCTAACGATACCTACACCAATGAATCCATTCAAACTTACACAGAGATATTTGACATCATTGCAAGTAGTTTAAGTAAGTAATAAAGGAGTATGAGTGTGTTAAACGAGAAAACACATAGGATGCAAGGGGCTGAGAATACTCAGCCCTTGCACTATAATAATAGAATTTGGACTAATAAATTTATAGCAGCTGTAATAATTGTAATTATACTAGCAATGATATCATTGTTTACTGGGGTTTATGAAATATTTGCTCAAGACGATGGGCTTAGAATGGTTTTTATTACTCGAATTCCAAGAACCATAGCACTCCTTCTTACAGGGGCAGCTATGTCCATGGCAGGATTGGTAATGCAATTGATTACACAAAACCGTTTGGTTGAAGCTACTACAACGGGAACCATTGAATGGGCAGGACTTGGCCTTGTTTTTGTCTATCTATTATTTCCAGCACCCACCTTACTATTAAGGATGGGAGGAGCTATCCTATTTTCCTTTGCAGGAACTATGATATTCTTCTTGTTTATAAGAAAAATTAGATTACGTTCCTCCTTAATTGTTCCTATCATTGGTATGATGTTAGGAGCAGTGATATCCGCAATCTCAACTTTTCTAGGATTGGTATTTAATATGAGCCAAAATATTGAAAGTTGGTTTGTAGGTTCTTTTTCTAATGTTCAAGTAGGTAGATATGAGTATTTATGGTTCATTGTTATAATCACTATTTTCATATTTATATATGCGGACAGATTAACATTAGCAGGTCTTGGTGAAGATATTGCGACTAGTTTAGGTGTGAATTATAATCGAATTGTTATTTTGGGAACAGGCCTCATTTCTCTTGCAGTTGGTATTGTTGCAGCAGTCATAGGTAATTTGCCTTTTCTAGGTCTAATCGTACCCAATATTGTTTCCATGTACAGAGGTGATGATCTTAGAAGTAATCTTCCTTGGGTATGTGTACTAGGTATGGGAACCATCACTATTTGTGATATACTTTCTAGAACCATTATTTCACCTTTTGAAGTCCCCGTATCTTTAATCTTGGGAACAGTTGGATCTGTTGTGTTTATTACCATTTTACTGAAAAGAAGGAGAAAACCATGATGGAACTCGCATATTCAAATACTAGGGATAGATCCGCTAGAGCCTTTCGCACGAAAAGAGAAGAAAAACGTTATTGGATTCTATTGATAACATTTATTTTGCTAGGCATTGCAGCGTCCTATGGTCTTCTTGTCTATAATAATCCTGTACCTGTGACTTCACCTTCTTTTATACCCGTTGTAAAGAGGAGGATGGTAGCAATCATCGCAATGATTATTGCAGCTCTATGTCAAAGCTTATCTACGGTTGCTTTTCAATCTACGACGAACAACAGAATTATTACTCCCTCTTTATTGGGATTTGAAGCTCTGTATTCTACCATACATACAAGCACTATGTTTTTCTTTGGTGCCAGAGCCTTTATTAGCCTAACGAATATACAATCCTATGTATTTCAAGTAATTGCAATGGTAGCTATGTGTTTAATACTCTATGGATGGCTATTATCAGGTAAGTACGGTAACTTACAGCTCATGCTTCTAGTCGGTGTTATTATGGGTACTGGACTTAGATCCTTATCTAGCTTTATGAGAAGACTTCTGTCTCCTTCAGAATTTGATGTATTACAAGCTAGGTTATTCGGTTCTGTGAATAATGCAGATTCTAGTTACTTTGTTGTAGCCATTCCTCTTGTAGTAATATCTACGATACTGATTATGGCTCATTCCAAAAAATTAAATGTATTATCCCTAGGTAAGGATGTTTGTACATCACTAGGAGTTAATCATAAATTTAGTACAATCTACATTTTAATTTTAGTCTCAGTTTTAATGTCAGTTTCCACGGCTTTGGTTGGGTCACTTACTTTCTTTGGATTTTTAGTTGCTACCTTAAGCTATCAATTTGCACCAACTTATGACCATAGGTACCTTTTCCCCATGGCCCTAGCAATGGGTTTTTTGGTATTGACAGCATCATATTTCTTCATGAATCATATTTTTAATGCGCAAGGTGTTGTATCAATTATAATCGAAATGTTTGGTGGTATTACATTTTTAATCGTAATATTAAGAAAGGGTATTTTATGATAAGAATTGAGAATGTAAAAAAAGCATATAGTGATGAGGTCAAGATAGGAACTCTAGATTTTGAGATTCCAAAGGCTGGTATTACTTCTTTAATTGGTCCCAATGGCGCTGGTAAATCAACCACCCTTCTAATGATTGGCAGACTTTTGGCTATGGATGAGGGGAGAATTACGGTAGCCAATATGGACGTAACAAATTCAAACTCTAGTGATTTAGCTAAGGTTTTAACCATATTAAGACAAGAAAATCATTTTATCACTAGACTTACAGTTAGACAATTGGCAGGCTTTGGACGTTTCCCATATTCCAAAGGCAGATTAACCAAAGAGGATGAGAGGATTGTCTCAAAGTATATAGATTTTCTTGGCTTAAAGGAGTTAGAAAATAGATATTTGGATGAGCTATCGGGTGGTCAGAGACAGAGAGCCTATGTGGCAATGGTTTTATGTCAAGAAACAGAATATGTATTATTAGATGAGCCACTGAATAATTTAGATATTGCTAGATCTGTTCAAATGATGGAACATTTAAGACATGCAGCAGGTGAATTTGGACGCACAATTTTAACAGTACTTCATGATATAAACTTTGCTGCCAAATATTCTGATAGAATCTGTGCCATGAAAGATGGACAAATTGCGGCCTATGGAACAGCAGAGGAAATTATGAAGCCAGAGATTTTAACTAATATATTTGAGACAAAAATTGAAATCATTCAGGGGCCTTATGGACCCGTGGCAATTTATTAATCCGGTTGTACAAAAGATAGAACATAAGGTGAATGAAAACTAAAGAATTTTTGTCTATAGGGATTTGGAAGGCTTAACTGGGGGTTGGTAGATGCTCCCAGTTTCTTTTATTTTGAGTGCCAGAGAAGGTTTATGCATATTCTGCATGTCAAGGATCTTGTTATTGCAGAAGCTGCGATATTATTCTTGCATTTTATAGAAAACAATGTAAAATAATATTGGAGGTGTTCCATATGAACTTAGGGAAAAAGTTATTAGAAGTTCGAAAGGCTGCAAAAATATCCCGTGGGCAGATGGTTGAACTCCTAAAGGAAAAAGGATTTGATGTAAAAACATATACAATCAGTAAGTGGGAAACCGGGGTGTCAAAACCCACGATAGAGGCATTTCTTGCTATTTGCGACATTTGCCGAGTGATGGATATACGACAGACTTTTGCCGACAAAAGGCTCTTACGTCTATATGACATACCGGTCTCAGCTGGTCATGGTAATTATCTTGAGGATAGTTCTTACGGTATGATTGAGGTTGACAATACAGTTTCAATTTTGGCTGATTATGCGGTAAGGGTGAGGGGAAATAGTATGATGCCCCGCTTTGTAGATCAGCAAATTATCTTTATCCATGAGCAACCTGTTCTGGATGAAGGAGGGATTGGAATTTTCCGCTTGAATAATGATATATATTTAAAAAAACTAGGGAAGGGGTGTCTGATTTCTTTGAATCCTGAATATGCCCCTATCCCTATTTTAGAGCATGACGATTTTAGAGTATGTGGTAAGGTTGTTGGGTAATTCTGAATAATCTTTTGAGGAGCAATCATGGACGGATTTAATACAGATAAGCAATATGAGTCATATAAAATACCCGGACGGCAGCAGGTTCAAGGTAAGGGGGCGGCTAAAGAATTACCTCCTGCCAAAGGCACCAAACCAGTTTCCATCGGGGAAGGTTTGTTTTATGAGATTGAATACGATTCCTGTCCTATGCCGGGCGTTGGCAAATTTGTTTTGAAATCACAAAAAATTGAGGAACCCCAAAAGGACGAAAAGCGGGAGCTCTTTCGTCAGATGAGAGACATCGCAGGAGCCTATCATTCCACATATAATAATTCTAGATTTTTTGATCAGCGGGTTCAACAGGATAATGGGAGAATCTTTTATAAGCAAGGTATTTTTATGAAAGACTTTTCCGATAATTATTCTGAAAATAAGCCCTTTTCCCAATACTTCCCCTCTTATCGAATGATGGGATACGAACAGCTCCGGACATACTTTTCCTGGCGCACACAGGTCAGACAAGGAAATATCACTGATATATCCTTGTCATATGCATTTGTTTATATTTATGAGCTATTAGCTAACATCGGAGTCAGTGACCCACAGGATGGTCTAAATCAACTGATGTCTTTTTGGAAGGCTTACAGTGTTTATAATAAATCCATCGATAAATATGTACTAAGATGGCTGAAAGATTACCATATCTACTACCAGCTTCCTCATTCCTTTAAGGAATTCATTGATATAAACAATCTTAGTTCCCATTATCCCAAGATGGTGAATACAGATGACAACTTCGATTTGTACTGTGCTATATCAAAATATGATATCAGAAAATCAACTTTTTATAGCGATGATAAGGTGAAGCTGATTAGGGATTGTTTCTATTTTTTAATCAATAAGCTCAGGCAAATATTTGCAGATAGAGGAATCCCTTTTGAGGAAGCCATATTTCAACCTACAAAGAAATTATCTGAATGGAAGCCCTTTAAAGACGCATTATTTTACCAATGGATGAAGCAATCGGACAGGCGGATTGTCCTATCTGAGAATGAGATTTACATGTGCAGTAATAATAAATGGGTCTTCAGCACGGTCATCACTTCCGAAAAGGGTCGGCAGCTCATGGGATACATTATGAAGCAGATGGAAGTTGTCTTAAGAAAGCTTACCAAATATAAGTTTAAGCTCTCAGCAAACATCAAGGCCATCACCCATGAAGTCATGGACAAATTAAAGGAAGCAGATTTATCCCTTGAAATAATTATAAGGGATGGGGTCATAGAGTTCTACAAAGAAGAGACAAAAACTATTGTAATAGTGGATCAAGCTGCATTATCCCGGATTAGGCAGGAAGCTCAAGTCACTCAGGAAAAATTAATCGTACCAGAGCAGGAAAAGCAGTTCGTTCTGGATTTTTCCGCCTCAAAATCCTTTGATTTATCTGATGCATCAATGCAGGACATGCCATCAATGCAGGATGCGCCATCTATACATCCGTCCAAAACCCACCCAACACCCGCATCCGGCCCTTGGGAGAGCTTGAAAAACATATTAACGGACATTGAGATCCAGGCATTATCTGTGGTGCTCCAGGGTGAGATAGAATTAAAGAAATACGCTGATGAGTGGGGGATCATGCTTGAGGTTCTTGTTGAAGGGATCAACGAAAAGGCTATGGACTTCATTGGAGACAGTCTCTTAGATGAAGACTTTGATATATATAATGACTATAAAGAACAAGTAAAGGAATTGATAGAATGAGTATGGCAAGTCAAGTACCAAACAGAATAGGGAACATTTTGATAAATGCATTGAAAGGTGGAGTTGTACCAAGAGTAGGACTGGAATACATTACGGTAGGCCGGACCCAGGAGATTGCTGCCATACTTCATGATATTGAGATGATCGAGGAAGGCAGCGCATCTTTTCGTTTCATTGTTGGAAAATATGGTAGCGGGAAGAGCTTTCTACTCCAGACAATAAGAAATTACGCCACAGCTAAGGGCTTTGTGGTTGTAGATGCGGATCTTTCGCCAGAACGGCGATTCGCAGGCACCAAAGGCCAGGGGCTTGCTACTTATAAGGAGTTGATCCAGAATCTTTCTACCAAATCAAAACCTGACGGTGGTGCCCTTCCTTTGATACTTGAAAAATGGATATCCGGTATTCAAGCGACTGTTAAAGCACAGCCTGATGTGAACGAAGCTGAATTTGACGATCTGGTGGAAAGACAAATCTACGCAGTGGCAAGTTCCCTGGAAGGAATGGTCAATGGTTTTGAATTTGCCAAAGCGGTGGTCACTTATTGGAAGGCTTACAAGCAGGATGACGTGGCAATGAAATCAAATGTACTCCGGTGGTTTCGGGGAGAATATCCATCCAGGAAGGAAGCAAAGGACGATTTAGGAATTAATTTCATTGTTAACGATGAGACTTGGTATGACTTCTTAAAGATATTCGCTACCTTTCTGGTAGGAGCCGGGTATAAAGGATTGCTTGTGGTTATAGACGAACTAGTCAATATCTTCAAAATACCAAATTCCATTACCAGAGCAAATAACTATGAGAAAATCCTTACCATGTATAATGATGTATTACAAGGCAAAGCTAGTCATATTGGTTTTCTTATGGGTGGAACGCCTCAATGTATTGAGGACAAGTATAAAGGCGTATTTAGCTATGAAGCCTTACGTTCACGTTTGGCGGAGGGGCACTTTGCTACTGCTGATGTTAAGGACCTTTCAGCGCCCATAATTCGCCTGCAGATGCTGTCCCAGGAAGAGATGTATATTCTTGTGGAGAAGCTTTTGAACATCCATGCCCAGCTTTATAATTACCCCATTAGCTTGTCTCATGAGGATTTGGTTTATTTCTTAACGGTAGAATATAACCGTGTTGGTGCACAGACCCACATTACCCCCCGTGAAATCATTCGTGATTTCATCGAACTAATTAATATCCTGCACCAAAATCCCCAGAAAAGTGTTTCTGAGATTTTAGGCGGCAATAGCTTTGAAATGGCCAAAGGTGGGCTATCTGATGAAGACATACACAGCGATTTCCAAGAATTTGAGGTATAAAAGACTGTTTAGAATTTGAAGTCTAAAAGTCCTTTGCGAAGGCCCTAGAATGTCAGGTATAATAATCCGTTGGGAATGTCCAGGAATTTGAGGTATAAGAATTATTGTTTGTATTATGGCATAGGTACTGTATCCACAAACTTTGAAAACAGCGCTTAAAATGAGGATAAGTGGGAAAGAATAACACTTTTACACTGAGGTATGCGTTCTGAGAATGAATACAGGCACTTCTCAGGAACTTGGAGGACAAATTATGGATGTTTTTAATAGGCTTGCGCCCTTTATTCAAGACTTTATTTATAATAACAAGTGGGAAGAATTACGAGGCAATCAGGTTGCCGCCTGTGAGGTTATCTTCGACAGCGACGACAATTTGCTCCTGTCTTCAGGGACTGCTTCTGGTAAGACAGAGGCGGCCTTTCTGCCGGTGCTTACTGAACTATATAATAAGCCGTCAAGCTCCGTGGGAATTATGTATATTTCCCCTCTCAAAGCCTTGATTAATGACCAGTTTAAGCGCTTGGAACAGATGCTTCTAGATTCCAATATCCCCGTCACAAAATGGCATGGCGACGCTTCACAAACCCAAAAGAACAAGCTTATTAAAAATCCGGAGGGGTTGTTGCAAATCACACCGGAGTCATTAGAGAGCCTGATTACCAATAAGCGTGGTGCCTGCCTGTCCATGTTCTCTGATTTGCGGTTTGTTATCATTGATGAAGTCCACTACTTCATGCGGGATGTCCGGGGCTTGCAGCTGCTTTGTGTTCTTGAGAGAATTAAACAACTGACAGGTACAAATCCCCGGCGGATTGGCTTATCCGCAACCTTGGGAGATGTCTCCTTAGCTCAGGATTGGTTAAATATGGGCACTGGTCGCAATTGTGCCGCTCCTATCGTGGAAGAAGGAAAAAAGCGTATCAGACTTCATATAGAACGCTTTGTTAATTATGCCGAAGAACGTGATCTTGTCATGAAAGACGGAAGTGGTAATGTTATTGGTGTCAACTCCGGGGATATGGGCGATCGGGAACATTATGAATATCTTTTCAAACAGACGCTGGATAAAAAGACCATTATCTTCACCAACAGTCGGGAAGAGACAGAATTTGTCCTTGCGCATCTACGGGAAATAGCCTTGATAAATAAAGCCCCGGATGTTTATCGGGTTCATCACGGTAATGTTTCAGCTCTGCTGAGGGAAAATACTGAGGATGAAATGAAGTCCGCAGATGAAAAAATTGTGACCGGTGCCACCGTTACATTAGAGCTGGGCATCGACATAGGTTCTCTTGACCAGGCCGTTCAAGTGGGAGCACCCCTTAATGTCTCCAGCTTTGCTCAGCGTTTAGGCCGATGTGGCAGACGGGGACAGGTTCCTCAATTGCTTTTTACTTTTGTAGAGAGCATAAGGATAAATTCTGCCGATATACTAGGACCAATCAACTGGGAATTTATCCGAACCATTGGTATCGTTGAACTTTATTTAAAAGATCACTGGATAGAGCCCATACCACCGCAAAACCATGCCTATAATCTTTTGTATCACCAAACTATGAGCTACTTAAAAAGCAACGGTGAGATGACCCCAGCATACCTTGCGCAGTCGATTCTTTCCTTAGGATGTTTTAAAAATATTCCACAAGAGGATTATAAGTGGCTGCTCTCCCATATGATCAGCTTAGATCAGTTACAACGTACGGAGCATGGCGGGTTGATTATCGGACGGGAAGGTGAAAAGGTTGTAAACAGCCATAAATTCCTGACAGTGTTCCTTGCGCCGGAATATCTCCTTGTTAAAGACGAGAACCGCACCATTGGTACCGTTGATAAAGTCTACCCGGTGGGTACCCGTTTTGCCCTGGCAGGCATAGCATGGGAGACGGTGGATGTCAATGAGAAATCGAAAGTTATCTTTGTAAAAAGGGTTCCGGGTATATCCCTTGTGGACTGGAATGTGGATTTCAACGCCGAGCTCCATACCGTTCTTGTCCGTAAAATACGCAGCGTTCTAAAAGAGAACCATACTTATCCTTATTTAAGCCTACGCTGCCAAGATAGATTAGCCGAAATTCAATATATTGCCCGCAACAGTGGTATACTGGATAACCTGGTGACCCCCCTGTCGGATAAAAAATACGCCATCTTCCCCTGGGTGGGGACAAGGCAGCTTGTGACCTTGAACTATTGCTTACGCCACAGAAAAATAAAGAGTAAACTTCCTTGGATCACCTGTGTTTATCTTGAGGTGATATTTGATGGGACAAAGGAGGAGCTTAAGGACATCATCTACGATATTCTCCATAGTGACCTTGACCTTTATGACTTGCCCTTGCCCGACAAGGTACAGATTGACGGGAAGTATAACGAATTCATTCCCCTTGAGCTCCTTCGTAAGCAATTCATTGAAGATTATCTTGATTTTGAAGGACTCAGAGATATTAATATAGATTTTAAATGAGATTTCAGGGTAGGTTATAAAGTGAATAAGGGTAGATTATGGAGACCCTATACCAAAATGGAGTTACTCCGTATATTGACCTAGCCATTATTAATATACTGTGATAAAGATATAAACGTGGTGAGGTCATGGAAGCAAATAATGAAAAGGAAGGGATAATAGGTATTAGGAAAGTTAAGGAAAAGTATGAAATCAAAGCAAACAGTATGGCCTTGTTTGTTAAGGTTGGAGTTATTGTACTTAGTATATTAATGATTATCGGTTTTGGAATAAAGGTCTTTCCGGGAGCAATAACAGTATCAAGAATTAGTAGTAGACGAGATTTACCCATTCATAGTGTGGAAACAGCTGAGAAGAAAATTGCCTTAAGCTTTGACGTAAGTGGTGATAATGAAGATATGGCAGAAATTCTAGAGATTCTTTCGGAGAATTATGTGAAGGCTAGCTTCTTTGTAACGGGGAAATGGGTAGAAGATTATCCGGAGGATGTGAAGGCAATAGCCAAAGCAGGTCATGATGTAGCCAATCACAGTGAACATCATATACAGATGACTGAATTGTCCACACAGGAATGTGAAGCAGAGATTATGACCGTCCATAGGCGGGTAAAAGAACTGACGGGAATTGATATGAATCTCTTTCGTATACCCTATGGCGATTATACGGATAAAATCGTTGGAACAGCCAGGGAATGCGGATATTATACCATACAATGGGATGTTGATGTGTACGCAACAACTTTAAAACTAGAAAATACAAGGGGTTGAGGGGATTTTCATATTAAATTATCCGACTTCAGATAGCTGTAATTATCGTTTACGCCATATGTGAAAGGCTTAAAATTACCTAGACTTTTAACTCAAATATATGCTACAATAGTTCTATTGAAAATAAAGGGGGGGCGTGGTTTTTTGAGTGATAATGAATTACTATTAGCTTTGTCTGAAATGATGGATAATAAATTAAAGCCATTAAATGAAAAAATAAGTAAAATAGAAACGGATATGAATCAGGGTTTCGAAAAAATAAGTAAAATAGAAACGGATATGAATCAGGGTTTCGATAAAATAAGTAAAATAGAAACGGATATGAATCAGGGTTTCGATAAAATAAATAAAATAGAAGCTGACATGAATCATGGCTTTAATAAAGTAAGTGTTATATTAGAGAATGAAATCAGACCAGATATTAAATTACTTGCTGAAAATTACCTTCCTGCTGCTAAACGTTACGAGAAGGCTTTACTAGAAACTGAGAATATGAAAGCTGATATTGAATTATTGAAGAAGGTAGTTACGGAGCATAGTGAGAAGCTGCAAAAGATATCATAGAATATTTTGAACAGCGAGGGGTTAGGCGTTTTTTAAAAACTTTCACGGATTTTATATAATAATTATTGATTTTTACTGGGGGTTAAAATTTGCTCCCAGTTTCTTTTTTTGTATAAGACACGGAGTATGTAAACTTGATTCTGGATTTCTGATACCTGATAGAAGATTATATAATTTTCTACTGGGCATTAATTAAGTAATTAAGTAATAGTTATAGACTGATTAGATATAATTGTAAACAATCTTGCAGAAATATGTAAAATATGGTATTCTCTATACTGTAAATTGAAGAAAATGGAAGCCCTGATAAAGTTAATCGAAAAGAACGTAAAAAAGATTGATGAAATATTTTTTATTTATGACTATATATTGACTAACGAAATAGAGGATGTGTTTGATACCAGTCGTGAAGAAATCCTGCCACTATTGAAACTTTGTGGGTGTAAATATTATATTGATAAGAAGCGTGCATTTGGCTTAAAGTTGGATTATCAGAGGATAAGGTAAAGGTACTTAAAGAGCATAAGTTTAAGCAAAGGAAATGAATATATGTAGATCAATTACAAAAAAGGTGATTACCTGAGTATTGATATGCAGTTATTGAATAATTAACCAAAAGTGAGCAATGAGTTTATTATTGTTACATTGGGAGAATAGAATACATAATCAGGGAATGTTATGGATCTGTAAGGAGAGAATGATTAACTATATGGAGATCAAGGATTTATTAGAGAAAGAAGAATATAACTTTATTTACACTAATCCTCGTTTGGGACGAAATATCATTTTACTTGGACTGGGTGGTAGCTATTCCTATGGAACGAATAATGACAATAGTGATCTGGATATCAGAGGTATAACCATGAATCTCAAATCGGATATACTGGGTCTGACTGAATTTGAGCAGTATGTGGATGATAAAACCGATACTGTGATATATTCTTTTAATAAGATGGTAAAGCTACTTTTGGAATGTAATCCAAATACCTGTGAAATCCTTGGGATGAAACCGGAACATTATCTAAAGTTATCAGAGATCGGTCAGGAACTGCTTGATAACAAAGGGATTTTTTTGTCAAAGCGTGCAGCACGTTCCTTTGGAGGATATGCTAGTGCGCAGCTGCGAAGATTGCAAAATGCTCTGGCAAGGGACTCATTTCCACAAAGTGAAAAGGAAAAACATATATTCAATTCAGTTAGGAATGCTTTAGAGGACTTTGGGAGACGATTTAATAACTTTGATTACGGTTCCATTCAACTATATATTGATAAGTCACAAAATCCAAATTTTGATACAGAGATATTTATTGATGCCAATTATACTCATTACCCATTAAGAGACTATGAAAGCATGTGGTCAGTTATGCATAATGTCGTCCGGGATTATGATAAAATCGGAAAGCGAAATAATAAAAAGGATGACAATCATTTGAATAAGCATGCTATGCATTTGATAAGGCTATTCATGATGGCGGTTGATATCTTGGAAAAAGGTGAAATCATTACGTACCGAGAGAAAGAACATGATTTATTAAATGCTATCCGTAATGGTGAATATCAAAGGAAAGACGGTCTTTTCTGCGATGAATTCTATAAATTGTTAGCAGACTATGAGAAGCGTTTAGAATATGCCACTGCACATACAACTTTGCCGGATAATCCGGATATTGTTAAGGTGGAAGCCTTTGTCGAAAGAATTAATGAAAGGGTAGTTACTGGGGATATAAGATGATTAATATAAATAAAGTGATTGACAATAAGCTTAAGGAGATAGAAGAGAAGGATAATGTGAAGATTTTGCATGCCGTAGAATCAGGAAGCCGTGCATGGGGTTTTGCTTCACCGGATAGTGATTATGATGTCCGATTTATCTATGTACGGAAAAAGGATGATTACCTTTCCTTAAAAGAAAAACGTGATGTTATTGAATGGCAGCTGGATGAAACACTTGATATCAATGGCTGGGACCTAAAAAAAGCATTAAAGCATTTCCATAAGTCAAATGCAACTTTATTTGAATGGAGCAATTCCCCAATCGTTTATCATACAACAAAAGAGTGGCAGGAGATATATGAGGTTGCAAAGAATTATTTTTCTATAAAATCATCTATGTATCATTATTATGGTACGGCGAATGGGAATTTCCTTGAGTATCTACAGGAGACTGATGTTAAATATAAGAAGTATTTTTATGTTATACGGCCACTTTTAGCTTGCAGGTATATTAAAGAAAAGGCAGCTCCACCACCGGTTCTATTTTCAGAACTAATGAACATGGATTTACCGTATGAAATTGAAAGAGAAATACAAAAACTACTTGTCATTAAGGCAAATACACCCGAAATCGGAAAGGGTCAACGAATAGATCTCCTGAATACTTATATCGAGACAGAGCTTATGAATTATAAGGAGTATTTGAATATGTTACGGGATGACAGGAAAGTTGAGTGGGATGAATTGGACAGTTTATTTCGCAAAATATTATTCTAAGATAATAAATTAAGTGAGTTACAATAAAAGACCCTGTGAGAGAGTTTGCCATCTCACAGGGTTATTTATACTTTCCATACTATCTCTATCTCTTCCTCAAACACCATGATCTTCTCAATAAAATGACTTACAACCAGCTTTTTCTCTTCAAAGTTTAACTGGCCGAAAATGACATCCTTGAATTTGTTAGGAGCATCGGTTTTAGGGAAGGCGAGATTTTTCAGGAGATCATTACGTTTTTTGTCCAGTTTTTCGATTTCTCTATTAATATATTTCATGGAGATATCGGAAGCTTCGGTAAGAGAAGCTATGAGTTTTTCAATCTTTTGGTCAATCTTCTCAATCTCAATTTTTTGCTTGTTTTTGGATGGTGTGGGAATACACTGATTTTTGTCTAGGGTACACTCATTAATCACATTTTCTAACTCTACCTGAACAGCAGCTTCGATCTCCCCTATAGTAATATTATAACTTCTAACATCACATAAGTGCAAGTTGGTGCGTCCGCTACAATGTAGATATAGCTTCTCATTATATTTACGGATGGCAAGTGAATAACCACATTCACCGCATTTTATGTAACCGGATAGCCAAGATAACATACCTTTCCCAGAGTTCTTTATTTGTTTATTATTATCCAACTTATACTGGCATTTTAACCAAATATCTGCTGGGATGATACCGGGAAAGTTAGTGAGTGAAACCACATGATTTTCTAGCTTGGTATACTTTCTGTCAGAAGAGGATCTTCTTCCAACAATATGAGCGGAAGTCTCTCCGGTATATAAATCAACTGAGTTGGAAAAGGTGATACCTTTTCCTTTGTAGTATTTATATACATCTGCTGTAGCTTCTACATAGACAGGATTATGTAGGATTCTTGATATGGCAACATTATCCCAAGTCTTACGTTTCATACATGAGATCCCTTCCTCGGATAATTCCTTTGCAATCAGACCAAGAGATACATTTTCTACGGAATACTCAAAAAATATTCTTTTTACTATTTCCATATCGTTATTAGGAATAAGGGTGGGAACCTTTTTACCATCTTCGTTAGTCGTTTTCGAATTATCAAATCCAAGTGGTGCAGGTCCACCTGGCCAGTTACCATGCTTAATTCGGGAATAGTAATTATCCTTAACACGTTCCGCAATTGTTTCTCTTTCTAGTTGTGCAAAGACCATAATAATATGGAGCATAGCTCTACCCATAGGGGTAGAAGTATCGAATTTTTCGTTTATAGAAATAAACTCAACATTACGTTCTTGAAATTTCGCCCATGCCTGCCCGAAATCAGCGATTGAACGGCTAAAACGATCTAAACGGTAAACTACTACCTTATTGATTGACCCATCCTTCACATCTTTCATTAACTGTTCGAATTTCGGACGGTTTGTATTCTTTCCACTGAACCCTTTATCTGAATAGATTTTGGTAGCCTCAGTGCCACATTCCTTTTTGCACATATCAATCTGACTTTCAATGGAAATACTATCTTTTTTATCTACTGATTGCCTTGCGTAGATAGCGATCACCGAGACCACCTCCTTCCTTCTTTAAATAAGTATGTGCTTATCACTTGACCTTACTATTAACAATATTTGTGTCAGGCTCAATCTTATTAATTGAACGGAAAATGATTGTATATGCCTGATTAATACGTTTCACTCTATCTGAGTTTTTTATGTAATTAGGTCTCTTATTCACTACCTTCATAAAATTACCTCCTTGTCTGTTCATTACTATAATATGCAACCCAAAACTGCTATTATTACTGCAGTTTCGACTGGTTGTCCAATAATTCTTTCACTAAATTTTGAAATCACCGAGGGCAGGAATTACTGCAGTGATTGTTTTTACATCAGTAAGACTTCCATCATGGTTTTCGAACTGGCTGATAATAACGCATTCCCTTTTACGAAGAGAATTTAGAACACCTTCCATCCTGTCGCTTTTGCTAAAGCCTTCGATTTTAAGTTTTCTTTTATCCATAAACCCACCCTATTCCAGAAAAGTATTTTATTGTCACGAATACTATAAACGATTTAGTTTATGATTTCATTGGTGAAACAGAAGACTATTCTGATACATTTTTCCATTGTTATTCTGATAGAAAAAAAGACAACCCATGACCTGAGTTGTCTAGTCTATATTTCTCTTAAATATACTTGTGAACCAGTACAAAAGGATACAAGGCCTCCTTCGCGCAAACTTAGATAGTCGGTATCATCTCCAATAATAATATGGTCAATTAATGGAATACCTAATAATTCACCGACATCTATCAGCCTTTTCGTAACGGCTATATCTTCTTTTGATGGAGTGGGATCACCGCTCAGATGATTATGAAATATCATAATATGTACGGCATTTGATAGAATGGCATTCTTAAATATCTCTCTTGGTGAAACAATGCATGTATTGACGCTACCTACTGCAGCAATCTCTAAAGATAAGGGGTTACACTTCGCATCAAGTGCTGCTACAATAAGCATTTCCCGATCAGCATTAGCAAATAGTTCTCTGGCTAAATTGGCTGCCAGAGTAGGGGTATTAATCTGCCTTGCTCCATAGAGCATAGTTCTTTCTTTGATTACGGCAGTCTTGATTATACTTACACGTTTTCTTGGTGCGGGCTTCCTTGTTAACTCACTAATTTGATTTACTTCAAGCATAATTCTACCTCCATGAACTCTATTAATATACTTCAGAGGTATAATATATAATTATGAAATTACAAATTTGCATTAATTGATATGATATCGCTCAATTCTATGAGCCGCTGTGAACGGACACCGCTTGCCGTGGCACTATTATAATATATAATTGAAATAAAAATGATAATCAGATTTAGCAAAAAGAGTAGTAGGGTTATATAATCCTTAAAATATAAAGAGAGTTTTAGTATAATATGTAAATAAATAATAAATCTTGTTGATACTTATTCACCAAAAGGATACAATATAAAGTAACAAGTTATTGGGTGATTTTTATAAATATTTGTTTGGAATTGAATGTAGACCTAGAGGGTCTTGATAAGATATAAGGAATAAATACCATGGAGAGAATACTATATGAGTAAAAACATATCAAAGCAAAAAAGAAATGATTTAATAGAAAAAATAAAAGAAATTCGTAATTATATTTCATCTGTCCCACAGGATGAAGAAACTAATAATATTCTATCTTACCTATGTGAGATTGAAAAAGACATAGATGGTAAAAAATATGGTCTTGTATTTGAAGAGCATCGAGAGATTATTGATGATATACTTGATTCTCATACCCCGATACTTGTAGAAGATAAGGAGTTATTTATTGATAATGGTGAGAAAATGAATTTTCTTATTGAAGGAGATAATTTAGCTTCATTACAATTAATGGAAAAAACACATAAAGGTAAGATTGACCTTATTTATATAGATCCTCCGTACAATACTTTAAAAGAAGGATTTACATACTCTGATGCATTAGTAGATAGTAATGATACTTTTCGACATTCAAAATGGTTGTCATTTATGAATCAACGTTTAATTATTGCAAAAAAAATCCTTTCTAAAAGAGGTGTAATATATATAAGTGTAGACGAAAATGAATTTGCCCAATTAAAATTATTGCTAGATAATATATTGGGAGAAGAAAACTTTATTGAATGTTTAGTATGGAATAAGAGGGTTCCTAAAAATGATAAAGGAATTGGAAATATTCATGAATATATTTTACTATATTCAAAGAATAGCGATTTTAAATACAAATTTATGATGGCGAAAGATGGATTAGATGATGTTGAAGCTCTCATGATTGAGTGTAAGAAGAAAAAAATGTCCATACAAGAAACAGAAGAAAAGTTAAGGCAGCTATATAAGAAGAAATCGTATGATAGGGCTATAACGTTATATAATGCGGTTGATAATAATTATCGTGTATGGGGAAAAATTAATATGAGTTGGCCTAATGGAAATACATTTGGTCCAAGGTATGATGTATTACATCCAATAACTCTTAAGCCTGTAAATGTACCAGATAGAGGTTGGAGATGGAGTGAGGAAACTTTTAATAAAACAGTAGATTATAGCAAGATACAAAAACGCCATGATGGCAGTTATATGTGCGGTGGTATATGGTTTTCTAAAGATGAAAATATGCAACCTAGTTCAATTAAATATTTAGATGAAGTGGATCGAATGCTTTTACGTTCTATAATCAGTCTTAAAAGTGATGGCGGCATAGAACTTGAAAAGTATTTTGGGGAAAAGAGTGTATTTGCCTATCCAAAACCCGTTGAATTATTGAAATTATTAATTGATGCAATTACATACGATAATAAAAACTGTATAGTATTAGATTTTTTTGCTGGCTCGGGGACAACTGCACAAGCAGTAATGCAAGTAAATGCAGAAGACGAAGGAAATCGTAGTTTCATTCTTGTCACAAACAACGAAAATAATATTTGTCGTGATATGACATATGAACGAATAAAGCGAGTCATAGCAAAAGAGGGCTATGATGCAAGTTTGAAATATTATAAGGTTGACTATGTTGAAACCAACCACAAAATGTATTATGAGTATGCAGATGAACTTTTATATTATACCCGAGCATTAGTAGAGTTGGAAAACGGAATAAGCTTTACTAAGAGTTCTTCTGTAGCTTTAGCACTAACAGAAGAGGAATCAGATGCTTTTATAAATAACTTATCTGATGATAATAATTGGGAAGCCTTATATCTCGGTCATGATATACTATTGTCAGGTGAACAGGAAGAAATCCTTAAAAAATATAAAATAAAAATAAACGTAATACCAAATTACTATTATAAAGAATTGGAGAGTTGAAATGAATATTACATTAGCTAATTTTCAAATAAAAGCCATTTCAAGCTTAATAGATGCGATGCAATCAGATAAAAAGGAAATTATATTGAAAAGTTGTACAGGTAGCGGTAAAACAATTATTCTTACTCATTTTATGGATGAATTTACTAAGGGATTCGATAAGGTTGTATTTATATGGTTAACACCTGGCAAAGGTAACCTTGAAGAACAGAGCAAAGAGAAAATGGATAGATATATACACGGAAGTCAGACAAAACTCCTTTGCGATGTTATGACTAGTGGTTTTGAAGAAAATGATTGTTGCTTCATTAACTGGGAAAAACTAACTAAGAAAGGGAATAATGCGCTCAAAGACAGCGAACTTACAAATTTTCTTGATCATATAAAATATGCTCTTGATGATGGGATATCTTTCAAAATAATTGTGGACGAATCACATCAAAATGATACTATTAAGGCTGATGAAATAATAAGTTACTTTAAAACAGATAAAATCATTCGTTGTTCTGCGACCCCCAAAAGCTATAAAAATGCATTTCTGATTGAAGTACCTGAAGAAGATGTAATAGCAGAGGGGTTAATTAAAAAGCTCCTAATTATTAACGAAAACTTTAACCAAAGTATCAGTGTAGACGACCAAGTATCTTACTTACTTGATAAAGCAATCCTAAAACAACGAGAAATTCATTCGGAATTTTTGCAACGTAAAATAGATGTAAATCCATTAATTATAATTCAGCTCCCAAATAAATCCGATGTATTACTCGAAAGAGTAGAATTATATTTGATAACAAAGGGTATTACATATGAAAATAATCAATTAGCGGTTTGGCTCTCTGATAAGAAACAAAATCTAGAGAATATTTCTGAAGTTAATGCGGAACCGATTGCAGTGATTATAAAGCAAGCTGTAGCTACCGGTTGGGATTGTCCTCGCTCACAAATTTTAGTAAAACTTCGTGATAATATGAATGAAATATTTGAAATACAAACAATAGGCAGAATAAGGCGAATGCCCGAGGCAAAGCATTATGAATGCGATCTTCTTGATTATTGTTATTTATATACATTTGATGATAAATTTACAGAAAGTATTAAATTGAGCTTAGGTAAAGGTGCGCTCGACGCAGTTAAATTATTTCTTAAGCCGGAACATAGAAAATTTACTATTGTTAGTGAGTATAAAACTAATGTACCATTTCCAAGAGATGCAAAACTTGCCATGCAAGTTATACGAAAATATTTTGAGACCAAATATGGTATTAATGGGAGGACAATTGAAAATAAAATAAAGTTAGAGGCTTATGGATATAACTTTAGCTCTGAGATAGTTGAATATACTAAATCGGGAGCTATATCCAAGCTATCTAAAGAGTTATTTAATGAGTTGAATGAAATTTCAATTTATGAGGTTTTAAATACCCATAAACATGGTAAAGAATATCACCATTGTATAGCTGAGATAGGTTTGAAAATTAGTTTAGAATATAATAGTATTAATGCAATTATGAGAAAATTATTTCTTAAAGATTTAAAATGCGATAGCAAAATACTATCATTGGAAACGAGATCATTGTACTCATTTATTATTAATAACAAAGATCTATTGGCATGTGATGTACGTGAAGCAATGTCATCTGAAACAGCTCAAATTAATATTAAAATTAATAGTATAACTGAGAAGCCAATTTCTTTTCCTTTAGAATATATCTTTACTTATGATAGTACAGCAAAATCACAGACAGAAATGAAAAAAAATGTATATAAGGGGTATCTGTCTTCTGCTGAAGTAAGATCAGCTTCTGAAAAATATTTTGAAATATTTTGTGAGAATAGTGATAAAATACAATGGTTCTATAAAAATGGAGATAAAGGTATAGAGTATTTTTCTATAGTATATGAGGACAATTTTGGAAAACAAAAATCATTTTATCCAGATTATATTCTTGGCACAGATACTGGAGAAACATGGATAATAGAAACAAAAGGTGGATTTTCAAAATCTGGTGAGAGTGAGAATATCGATAAATTTACAGCGAAGAAGTTTGCTATCTTAATGAAGTATCTAAGGAGATATAACCTTAAGGGTGGAATCGTTCGTCAAGATAAACAAAGTTTAGAATTATGTATTTGTACCAAGGAGTATTCGGAAGATATTAAAAGTGATGCGTGGATGCTATTACGCGATGTACTATAATTTGTTTGGAGGTTAATTATGAGCAAACAGGATGACAAAAAGAATGTTCCCATATATATTTATTATCTGTCTATAAGTAAACGGAAAGATAATACAGACGATTCGGTTTATGATATTTCTCAAATTGTGGATGTATTTGCAAAGCTGCTATTCTATATTTGTGAAAAAGATTTAATATCGAGAACGATAAAGCAGGAACATTTGGAAAAAGCTGTTTGGCTTGATTCATTCGAAGACTTAAATGATGGAAATTTTAATATGATATTTAAATCTGCTAAGTATAATCATGTAAGACAAGAAATTGATACTGATACAATGGAAAGGCTTGGTGTACGTAAAAGACAGCAGGATGGTGAAGAGGAAAAAACACACTTATGTATACGTCTGGGTAAAGGTCAGCAGAGATTTTTGTCTGTTCATGAAAGTAATCATTATGGGATTTCAATAAAATGTATAATTGATTATTTAAACGAACAATTCAAAATATTTAATGAAGAGAAAGATGATAAATATCATTATGAACTTACATATGAAATTATGCCAGGAGATGATTTTTTATTATCACTTAAAAAAGCCAAAAATATATCCTTGTTAAGATTAACTGTCAGTAAAGATGATTTGCCAAATGAGTTTTTAAGATTTGCTGGTCGCGATGATATTGGAGAAGATGTCGATATATGCATTAAAAGACCATCAAAAACTTCTAAATTTCCTGAAAATTTGATCAAAACATATTATGAAGATATGCAAGGAGATAGTAAGATTAAGAAGATAGTTGCTAAAGGTATAAGTAATTCGGGAAACTTTGAGGCTGCTACTGATTTAATCAAAATGAAACATTATTTAAATGTAAGAGAGGTAAATGTCACTAACGAAGTTGATAGTAGTCATTTTTTTGATGAGGCACAAAAATTTATTGAAGAAATGAGGGGGTAAAGTATGAAACATATATTTATTCTTTTACCAATTACTGATTATCTTAAAACAAGAAAACATTTATGGAGAAAGTTCTCATTTTCTTTATTAATGGCAATAATAATATTGCTCTTCTCTTTATTTTTAAATGTAAAAGATGGTGTAAATATTGAAAGTGCTTTTTCTGATTTTGTTAATATACAGATAAGTTCTATAGCGATTTTAATATCGTTTTCACTTGCAATAATAACAATTCTAGTTTCAGCTGACAATGGAAATATTAGAATACTAAAAGAGGAAAAGGTAAGCGAAAGGAATTATAAAAGACTTCACAACGAGCAGCTAAGTCTTTTCCAGGTATTACTTTCTAATATTTCCTATAATATATTGATTGAGATTATTTATATGATAATATTAATTGGATATATATTTCTACAGCTGGTTTTACCTCTTGAAGCAATAAAATATTTAACTGCAATTAGTGTATTTTTTATTATACATATTTTACAAGTGTTAATGGAAACTGTTACACAAATGTATTTGACTTTCTGGAAAAATAAGACTGAATAAAAAAATATGTTTCGAATTGGGTAGATGGTTCAAATTCCGATGCCCATATTAATAAAAAAATGCTCTTAATTCCTTATTTCCACTGCTTTTAAAGTTATTACGTACGGGGATTCCATGGACTGGAAGGATTATGGGGTCGAGAGTATAGTCAAACGTATTCTCAACAATAAAAACCTTGATAATGGATCCATTGTATTATTAAATCATGGAGCAAAACATACTCCTGAGGCTTTGGTGAAAGTAATTCTAGAACTTAAGGAGCAGGGCTTTGAGCTAGTACCCGTATCGGAATTAATCTATAAGAGTAATTTTGTGGTGGATAATAGGGGCAGGCAGATGGAGAACTAGCTGTGAGGAAGAATATTTTATCGTTGTAAAGTTAGAGCAAAATTTACCAATGAACGAATTGGATGAAATTTATAAATTATCAAATCACTTGGAATATTGTATTCTAATATCTATGAACTCCTAAGTTACTTTTGCAACCACCAATTCCAACCAATTTATCTCACAAATATCTATGCAAGTTGATCATACCAGTAACCTTCCCTAGAAGGATACATCGAGACAGTTAAGATGAGCCTGAAATTCACATAGGCTTTTTCCTTTGTTGTGTGCTATAATGTTGTAATAAAAAGTAAAGGACGTGTTTCGATGAGCGATAATGAATTACTGTTAGCTTTATCCGACATGCTGGACAAGAAATTGAGTGCTCAGTTGGAGCCGATGAAAAAAGATATTGCTGGTGTTATAAATGATATTACCGGTATGAAAAAAGATATTGCTGGTGTTATAAATGATATTACCGGTATGAAAAATGATATTGCTGGTGTAAAAGATGAAATTATCGGAGTGAAAAATGATATTACTGATTTAAAGAATGACGTAAAGAAAATTAATATCGTTCTAGAAAACGAGATCGGACCAAAAATAAAACTGTTAGCAGAGAACTATCTTCCGGCTGCTATTCGATATGAAGAATCCACTAAGGAACATGATGCCATGAGAAATGACATCGAGCTTTTAAAGAAGGATGTTGCTGAACATAGTGAAAAGTTGCAAAAGATTTCGTAGGTTAATTTGAGATAGAGACTATTGGGCAGATTAATAAGAAAATATCTGCATAATTAAATTAATAATAATTATTTGGACTGGGGGTTAATAGAGGCTCCCAGTTTCTTTATATTATAGGAAACTTCTATAAGAAGAGTATTAAGCAAAGGGGCAATGAGAAGTTAAAAAAATGGAATTACTGTTCGTGCGGTAGAAGACCCGATTCGTGCGGTAAATGGTTCTTAAGGGTTAAAATATGGTATCCTTATTATAGTCACTTCATGCAGAAATAACACCATACATGAAGCTGACAGTATTTTGTACAAATCAACACTATAATGTGATTGTATTGAGTGCTATATCAAATTATTATTGGAGGAAAATTTATGATGAAGAGTATCAGAATGAAATTAATGACCGTTGCACTTGTAGTTGTAGTTATGATTGCAGCTCCCATAACAACACCTTTTACCGGTCATGTAGCAGTAGCGGAAGCGGCAACTGTTAAAATTAGCAAATCGAAAGTAACCATGGACATTGCAACAACTACAACACTTAAAGTTACGGGTACGAAGAGCAAGGTGACTTGGAAGACCAGTAATAAGAAAGTTGCATCAGTTAATAGTAAAGGTGTCGTAAAAGCTCACTCGGTAGGTACAGCCAAAATCACAGCGACAGTAAGTAAAAAAAAGTATACCTGTACCGTAACTGTAGTTGACACTGATTATAATCAATTGTTGACATTTGTGGAGGGCTTGAGCGCTCATATAAATATGGCGGAGCAGTTAACTGAATATCAAAATCAATATATTGCAGGAAAAATTACCGCTGACGATTTGATTAATGGATATCAGCAGTTATCTGATGACTCTCAGTATTTACTTGGATTGCTACAGGGGGCGTTATGGAATACAAAAACTTATTACAATCAGATTTCACTTCTGACTGAGGTTTTGGAATTATTGGTTCAGGGAGAAGCATTGAGTTATGAAGCAATGGTGAACAATGATGAGGATAAGCTGGCCGAGGCAGAAGTTTATTTTGAGAATTATAACATAAAATTGGATGAGTTCCTAACTGCTATGGGAGTTTAAACGTGTAGACTAACTGGGGGTCAATAGATACTCCCAGTTTCTTTTTACCCCTTCCTTCCAATTCAGCAATGTTACCATCTTCTAGGTCATCATCCTCTATTAGAAAGTAATGCATATCAAGCAAGTCTGAATCGCTCATATTTTTGACAAGCTTTGCAGTCATACCTTCTGGAGGGTTTTGAATATATTTTTGCCTGAGTTCCTCTATCTGTTGTTTTTCAATAGTGAGCCTCCCGCCATTCTGATTGATATCAGTTTTCCTATCTAGAATCCGTTGAAGATGAATAATTCTGATTTCAAACATGGAAAGAATGCATCTAATATAGTATAATAATTGAAAGTTAGCAAAACATATTAGCTATGACAAAGGAGGCAGATTTTTTATGGAGGGAATGGAAAATCAGAAAGAAACAGGTAAGAGAAAATTAGTAAAATGTCAGATATGTGGGGAAATCTTTGATGCAAGTCTTGATCGATGTCCTGTTTGTGGTATGGGTAGAGAAGTCTTTGTTCCATATGAGGAAGCGGCAACTACCTTTAAGAATAACACCAATGATGTCATTTTGATATTAGGCAATGGTGCAGCGGGAATTAGTGCAGCCCAGGCAATTCGGGAAAGGAATGAGACCTGTTCCATCTACATGATATCAAAGGAAGGGGAATACAGCTATAATCGCCCTATGCTTACCAAATCTCTTAATACCTTATTAAAAGCAGAAGATATTACAATCCATGATAAGGCTTGGTATCAGGAGATGAATATCATTAATATTTTAGATAGATCAGTAACTACTTTGGATACGGAGCAGAAGATCGTCTGTCTTTCGGATGGAACTGTGTTAAGCTATGATAAATGTATCTATGCTTTAGGAGCGGAGTGCTTCGTTCCACCTTTTGCTGGCGTGGATAAAGCCCAGGTTATCGCTATTCGTAACTTCTCAGATGTAAAGAAGATTAGGGATATGCTTCCTAATGTAAAGAACACTGTAGTCATCGGAGGAGGTGTTCTAGGGTTGGAAGCAGCATGGGAAATAAGTAAATCCTCAAAGGTGGCAGTTCTTGAAGTGGCAGACAAGCTCATGGGAAGACAGCTGGATGATGAAGCTGGACAACTGATGGGTGAGATTATAGAAGGAGTAGGAATAAATTTTCGTATTAATGCAAAAATTACTGAGATTACAGGTGAAGATAGGGTAAGGGGAGTACAACTTGAGAATGGGGAATTCTTCCCGGCGGATCTTGTAATTATCTCTTGTGGAGTAAGGGCCAATACTGAAATCGCAAAATCAACAGGGATTAGTGTAGACAGAGCAGTCATAGTAAATGATAAAATGGAAACCAATTGGAAGGATGTCTATGCCTGTGGCGATTGTGCCCAGTATCAAGGAGTTAATTATGCTATCTGGCCTCAAGCATTGGAGATGGGCAAGGTTGCCGGAGCGAATGCTGCCGGGGAAGATCTTAGTTATGAACAAGTACCAGCAGCGCTAACCTTTGAAGGAATGAACACAGCGCTTTTCGCTGCAGGAGATAATGGAAAAGATCCCAATCGAACCTACAGGACAGTGGAAAATAGAGATGATGAGAAGAAGAGCTATGAGAAGTACTATTTCTATCAGGATCGCTTAGTAGGAGTAATACTCATTGGAGATACTTCAAAGATGGTTACTTTGACCGAAGCTCTGAATAAGGGATTGGGCTATAATGATATTGTTGGATCAGAGAAAGGGTGACAGCAATGTTGCAGAATAGAAGAAAACCAATTGAGAAGGTTGCAATTATTGGACTAGGAGCCCTTGGTGTATTGTATTCTAATCATTTATCAAAGCATATGCCCAAGGAGAACATAAGAATTATTGCAGATGAAGGACGTATCAAGAGATATAAAGAAGAAGGGGTTTATTGTAATGGACAATTATGCGACTTTCATTATATAACTCCAGATGAAGTTTTGGAACCTGCGGATTTAGTTCTTTTTGCAGTAAAGTTCCATGGGTTAAAAGAAGCAATGGAGGCTATGAAGAATCAAATCGGTGATAATACCATCATCCTTTCTCTATTAAATGGTATCAGTAGCGAAGGGATTATCGGCGAAGTATATGGTATGGAGAGACTTTTACATTGTGTTGCTCAGGGTATGGATGCAGTCAAAGAAGGAAATCAGCTAACTTATGAAAATATGGGTTTATTAGTATTCGGTGAGAAGAAAACAGATGTAATTACAAAGAAAATGCAAGTAGTTGCAGAATTCTTTGATCAAGTCCAGATGCCATATCAAGTAGATTTTGATATGGATAAACGCTTGTGGGGTAAATTTATGACCAATGTGGGAGTAAATCAAGCAGTGGCTCTCTGCGAAGGGAACTATAGTGATATACTTTGTGAGGGACCAAATCGGGATATAATGATTGCAGCCATGAAAGAAGTTATTACACTCTCTGAATATGAAGGAATTCACCTGACAGAAGAGGATTTAACCTATTGGCTATCCGTATTAGGTAAATTAAGTCCAAAAGGAAAACCATCCATGCGTCAAGATTTAGAGGCAAAGAGAAAAAGTGAAGTAGAGTTATTCGCAGGAACAGTTTGTAGTTTGGCGAAGAAGCATGGTATCTCAGTACCAGTCAATGAAATGCTTTTTCTTAGGATTAGGGAGATGGAGAAGAATTAGGTTCTAGAATACATTGTTAATATAGCTGAGCAGTGACTATAGGTACTGTTCAGCTATTTTTATTTTATAGGAAAGTGCATCCAATAAAATAAGGATGGGCAGGTAAATATGGAAATATGTAACATAAATGCAACGCTTTTGCGACGCAAGAGTTTGCCAAGGCAATCTCTGTGTTCTTACAGGATTGGTAACTTAACAATGTTGAAAGTTGCTCCTTTTTAATTTGGATTAGGACAAAAGACATAGATAGAAATGGAAATAATTGACAGTACTGAGAATTATGTTACAATGATGATATCACAACACATGGAAATAATTTACATAGTCTATATTTGTTATTTGAATTAGTGTCGTGATACCCACTTTTAAAATTCTTAGGAGGTGTTGTTATGGCAGAAGATAATAAAAAACTAAAGAGGGGTAACATAGGAAAGTTGATTCGTCAGGATGCAGAGGTGATTCAACCAATCCGAAGACAAAAGCTGGAAAGACTTGATAAGGTTAAAACCTCATCCGTTGAGGCTCAAGTTGCATTTTTAAAAGAACTGATGAAGAACAAGGAAGCAGCGGATGAATTTACGAAGGATCCAAAACAATATACCGTTGAGCATGGTATTCTTTTTTCACCGGAAGTAGTTAAGACTATTACAGACGTTGTATTATATGATACCGTCCTTGGGGAAGAGAAAATCAAGGATTTTGGGGATAATGCTTTACAGGATCTGATAGATATGCGGGCTGGTAAACCCATGGGAGCAAAATCTTTTCCTGCGGCAGTAGCGGCAGGAGCTGCTGTAGTTATGGCTGCCGCTGCAGTGGTAACCATGGTGGTAACACTAGTAAGAATGCAGCGCCCCGGAGATTTATATTCCTTATCTGCTCTTGGAGACAAAGGTATAATCCTACCAAATGGAAAGCAGTTTATTTCACGGGATATCCAACAGGTTACCAATGAAATAATACATTAATTCTACGGAAAGAACAGGTGACACATGGTAGAAGAAAAACAAAATATTGATATATCAAAAGATATAGCCATGCTGCTCTATATGCCTATTTATTACAACGGATTAGTTGTAGAAAGCACAAACCGGTGTAATGCAAGGTGTGCAATGTGCTATCAAGGTTCCGGACCAAGGGGCTCGGATTTAAGAGGCCCGGCAAGGCTAAAGGTGGAGGTAATCCAAAGGTGCATACGGGAAGCGGCTGAGATAGATACCATAGCCTCGCGTTTTCATCTTGCAGGTGGAGAGGCATTTCTATATCCTGAGGATTGTTATATCTTGTTTAAGGAAGCTAAGGATGCGGGTTTTGAGATAATTTCTGCTACTACCAATGGATTTTGGGGCAGAACCATAGATAAGGCAAGAGAAGTCTGTGAAAAGCTTAGGGATTCCGGTTTAAATTCTCTGGAACTCTCCTGGGATTATTGGCATCAGCGCTATGTTCCCGGAGAAACGGTAAGTAACTGCTTGCAAGCCTGCAAAGAATACCAGATTGATACTAACCTTAGGATCCTTACGACAAAGCTACATAGTATGGAAGAAGCATTATCTGCTCTTCGTCCGGAGGTATTAGATTTTGCCTCCCGGATAACCAGCGGGCCGGTCTTTGCTACGGGACGAGCTGCAAAGGAACTGGATCCGGAGGAGTTCTTTTACTCCCGTGCTACACTTGATGATAGCTGCTATCGGACACTAAATTTCTCGGTAAATGCCTTCGGAGATGTACATCCCTGCTGCGCCGGTTTTGACCAGACTAACACATATGTTATTGGAAATGTAATAAATGAATCCCTAGGCACTATTGTTGAGCGAATGAACAAGGATCCTTTAATCCGCAAGTTGGTATTCTCGGGAATTGGCTCATTGATACCGATTCTTTTGGAGAAGGGTTATGATATGGGAAAGGATTATTTTAGTATCTGTCATTTATGCTATACTATCTTCTCTACTCCAGAATATGCAGATTGTATTCGGGAAACTTATAACGAACGAAAGCGGAATGCTTTGTCCAGATTGATTCTACAATTTGAGAATTCTTTGGGCGGTAAGGAGGAGTAACCATGCAAGAGGATAAGATACATTTTTATCAACATATGAAATCCGTTGCAATTAACTTGTGTCCCAATGAGACCGAGGATGATTACATTCCAGGTAGTGGATTACTTATTAGCTGGTTGGAGGAATATGACAGGTGGTTTAAGTCTGCTCTGGATATCTTCCAAGGAGAGCATGCCTATGCTCTCTATAACAGGCAGATCACACTTTTTGGTAAAAATTTGTTAAAGGTGCCTGATATCTTGAGTAAGTTGGCTCCTACTGTTATTTCCATGGGATTTGCCCTATCCATTACAGTGGACATCATGGAATTATATGAGGATTATAATATAGTAAAATTCCTCTGTGATAACTATCTCTTAAGTTCCATTGGTATCTATACCGATAATGCAGGTAAATTATCAGAACTTACGGATATGGAGTCCTTCTTGATGCAAATTACAGAGTTAAAACGTCCCATTGGACTCATCGGGTCAGTTAAGCTACTTAGGAGGAATGGGATATTAGGTAGGTATTCCTTGAACAGTATGGATATAACACTTTATCCCTTACCATATGAGGACAGCATTCAAGTTGATAGAGTCTACCCTTACTTTGAGAAATCTTGTGCAAATCATTTGCAGCTATATATCAACCCCGATGGAAATATATATCCCTGTCTTGGTCTTCTGGGCTTAGAGGATTATTCTATCGCTAACATAAAGGATGGTATGGCAGGTTTCAATCTCATAGGTGAAAGAGCTAAGACCGATTTGCTGAAGCTTTACCTACAAGGACCGGACCTAGAGGAGGAAATAGGATATCATCAAAGTACCACCTCCCTACCCTGGATATGCGAGCAGCATAGAATGGAGTTACAAAAAGATGCGTGATATATTGTTACAGCAGCCGGGTATCCTAAAGCAGCTGAACAGGCTTTACCCGGAAGATGAATATATGGGATTAGAAAGACTTCCAGCTACGAGAAATATCACCTATGTGATAAATGGAGTTAAAGGCAAATATTTTTTTAAGCTGTCACCAGAAGAAGCTTGTGAACCCCTAATCCGTGAGTATGCTGGTATCAAAGAGTTCTACTTAAGGGGTGGTCCGGTACCAAGGCCCTTGCCAGTCAAAGACGGCTCAGATTATCTAATAGAGCTTAAGGATACCTGCTATATGGTAAGAGGATATGAATTCATAGAAGGAGAGGTTCCTAAAGTAATAGAAAGCTCCTTTCATAACTTTGGGATTACCATTGGAAGGTTTCATAATACCTGGCAGCCAGAGAATAAACCTTCCTTTCTACCCGAAATTAATTTGGGAAATCTCATATACGAACCCCTTGATGATATCGCCGACAGGTTCCCAAACAGCAGAATAAAGTACTTTAGGAAGCTGGGACAAGGAGTTGCTGAAGTATTGTCTGCCCATATGGATGTGGATTATTTGGGAATTACTCATGGAGATATGCACCATATGAATGCAATAAAAGCAAGTAACGGCAATATGATTCTCATTGATCTGGAGGATATGGGTTGGCAGTGGCGAGTGTATGACCTAGCGACTGCTATCTGGGGTACCTTTGGCAGGGGCGGAGGTGCCCTAATCTGGAACGAGCTAATCACTGGTTATTCCTCGCAACACAAGCTTAGCAAGACAGAAGAGATGCTGATAAGGTATTTAATCTTTGCCCGTCATTTGTGGTGGCTGGGCTTATATGCACGCAACTGGGAGCTGTGGCCCCTGGGCTATACCCTAAGGCAATTTTTTGAGCCCGGCCTTGAGCTTCTTGAAATAATAGCAAAGGAAGTATGTGTTTTAGATATTAAGGAATGATGGATATATGAGATCCCATCCTATCAATGTCATGATTTTAGCCGAAGTAAAGTTCGTACTTTATATAAACCTATTAAATCAGCCAGTGCCCATCCAATAGGTATTGCCCACCATATCCCCAGGACACCAATAGATGGAATGGAGGAAAGTGCATATGCTAAAACTACCCGGGTTCCAAGACTTATAATAGTTAGTATTATGGATACCCCATTCTTGCCTAGACCTCTAAACAATCCATAAAACATGAAAAGATAACCAATTAAAACATAAAAACTAGATACAATAGTTAGGTATTGCATACCAATGCGAAGGATCTCTGTCTCTTGGGCATCTATAAAGATCCTCATAAGGGGTTTTGCAAAAACTATAACTAGTACAGTAATTATTACACAATAAATGGTAATGATTTTAACTGCTGAGCGTATTCCTCTGTGGATACGCTCTTGCTTATTGGCACCTTTATTTTGTGCAATAAAGGTAGAGAATGCATTCCCAAAATCCTGTACAGGCATATAAGCAAAACTATCAATTTTTACTACTGCCGTATATGCAGCCATAACTAAAACTCCAAAGCTGTTAACCAACCCTTGTATCATTAAGATACCAAAGTTCATAATAGATTGCTGAATACTAGATAGTACTGAATAATTAACAATCATTTTAATCATAGATTTATCAAGGTAAATATTCTTTTTGTTCAATCGAATTTGTGGAACATTCGTAATGGAATATATGGCTATACCTACAGCGGAGAAACCTTGTGCTATAATCGTTGCATAGGCAGCACCTTCAATCCCCATTTCCATGGGAACGACAAAGATATAATCCAGTACAATATTAATAAATGCAGAAATTATGATAAAAATTAAAGGTATCACGGAATTGCCCAGACTTCGTACTACTGAGGCAAAATAGTTGTATATGCCTGTAAATGTAATTCCATAGAATATGATTAATAAATAGGATTTTGTATCAGCAAGTACTTCAGTAGGGATCTGTATAAAGTGTAGTATTTCATCGATAAAGATTATAGAACCAATGTTAATAATCAAGGTTACAATTCCAATAAAGCAAAATGCAGTAAATAAACTGTTTTTCAGCTTATCTTCTTCTTTAGCGCCATAAAGGTAGGAAAAAACGGCTCCGCTACCCATACATAGACCTAGTATAATGGAAGTCAGAAATACCATAACAGCATAGGAACTTCCTACCGCAGCCAGGGCACCTGGACCGATATACTTTCCAACAATGATTGTATCGACGACATTATATAACTGTTGAAATATATTACCTATAATCATGGGAATTGCAAAACCAATCATGGATTTTGCTTCATTTCCATGAATTAAATTGTTAGATGCTTTCATGTTAAGTTTCTTATATCCTTTCTTCTGTAATAGCCATGTACAACCGGCTGCCAAGGGGTCAAAGACTACTGTATATTACTATATTTCTAAGTTTATATCAAGTTTGCTGAGCCTATAGATCCTTGTTATGTACAAGGGTGGAAGGTAAGTGGCGTGTGTACCAAGGAGATACTGTGTATTTTGAAGTAAATAAAAGTAATAGGCTGCTTGCAAATGCTATGTTATACTTAGTATAGTTTGGGAGTTATATAAATGAGTAGTGATGCATTTACTTTCTAATCAAGTTAGAATTAATATAATTAATATGTACGAAAGGATGAATTATATATATGAACCAACCCATTTTGTCTGACGATCATTTGGATAATCCATCACAGATTTTACAGAAATACTTCGGATATAGTAGCTTCCGTGATGGACAGGACAAGCTGATTACGAGTATTCTTATGAGAAGGGATACCCTTGGTGTGATGCCTACTGGAGCAGGAAAATCCATTTGCTATCAGGTTCCTGCATTGGCAATGGAAGGAATCACACTGGTGATATCTCCTTTGATTTCTCTTATGATGGATCAGGTTGCCGCACTTAATCAAGCTGGAGTCCATGCAGCCTATATCAACAGCTCACTAACTCCAAAACAGGTAAGTCTTGCACTCCAATATGCTAGGCAGGGAAGATACAAATTAATTTACGTAGCACCAGAGAGGCTTTTAACGGAGGAATTCTTAAATTTTGCCAGCAATGTGAATATAGCCATGGTTACTGTAGATGAGGCTCACTGTATATCCCAGTGGGGCCAGGACTTTAGGCCGAGCTATCTAAAAATCATTAAATTCATCGAACAATTACCAAAGCGTCCCGTAATCAGTGCCTTTACAGCTACCGCAACGAAAGAAGTTAGGGAAGATATCATATGTATTCTAAGGTTAAATACACCGACAGTTATTGTGACTGGGTTTGACAGAGCGAACCTTTACCTCGAGGTTCGAACACCTAAGAATAAGGATATTGAAGTTTTAGATTACATCCGAAATCACCAGCAGCAATGCGGGATAATCTACTGTGCTACCCGTAAGAATGTTGATGATTTACAGGAGCTATTAGAGAAGAATGGCATTTTAGCCACGAAGTATCATGCAGGTATGAAAGATACGGAGCGCAACCAGAGTCAGGAGGATTTTATATACGACAGAAAGCTGGTAATGGTGGCAACCAATGCCTTTGGAATGGGTATTGATAAATCCAATGTTAGGTACGTTATCCATTATAATATGCCTAAGAATATAGAAAGCTATTATCAAGAAGCAGGAAGGGCAGGTCGTGACGGTGAAGCTTCTGAATGCATCCTGCTATATAATTCAATGGATGTGCGGATTCATCAGTTTCTGATTGAGAATGGAAATGAGAACGAAGAACTCACAAGAGAGGAGAAAGAATTAATCAGGGAACGGGATGAGGAACGTTTAAAGAAAATGATCTACTATTGCCATACCAAGGACTGCTTAAGAGAATATATACTGGGCTATTTCGGGCAGTTGTTGGGGGCAAGCTGTGATAATTGTATCAATTGCCTTACAGAATTTGAGGAAGTGGATGTAACCGATGTCAGTAAGGATATCATAGGATGTGTAAGGGAAGGCGGTCAGCGTTTTGGAATGAACGTAATTATTGCCACCCTAATGGGAAGAAAAATAGCAAAACTGTCAGCAAATCATATGACAAATAACAATTTTTATGGAAAACGATCTCAAGAAGGTGAAGCTTTTCTTAAGCATGTACTGAATAAGCTGATTATTGATAAATACCTTTATCTTTCCAATGATAAATATTCTATTGTAAAGATTAACCCTAAGGCCTTGTCCCCTGAACAGAATAATAACAGAGTCATTATGAAGGTTTCTTCAGAGAATATGAAGAATAATCAATCTGAAGCTAGGAGAACGTTACGTAAATCGGAATTATTAACCTACAAGGGATTGGAATTATTTGATATATTAAGACAGGTTCGAACACGCCTCGCGAGAGAGGAAGGAATGCCGCCTTATATTATATTCTCTGACAAAACCCTTACAGATATGGTTGTAAGGCTTCCTTTGAATAAGACGGAAATGCTTCAGGTAATTGGTGTTGGTGAGAATAAATTTACAAAGTACGGTCTAAGCTTTATTGATTCCATACAGGAATTTACCCAAGGAAATAAAGAAAAGCTATATTATGAGGAAAACCAAGAGCAAAGTAATTCTAAGCCCAATCCAAAAGGAGGGAATAAAAAAACCGAATTTCATTTGACAGAAGATATAAAACAAAGATACAAGATGAATGAGCTGACAACCATCAGTCAGTTTGTAGAACAGTTGAATGAATTAAGGGATGAGAAAGAGATGAAGCAACTTAAGACAACCCCTATTACATCAAAGTTAAAGGAGTTGGGTTATCTAAGTGTGGGATATAATACTATCTTAGGAAGAAATGTAACAGAAGTTACGGATAAAGGGCGTACAGCTGGGATTTCTACCGAGGAGCGAATAGGCATTAAGGGAAATGAATATGAGATTATTGTTTATGATAAAGAGGGACAGGAATTCTTGTTGAATTTATTAATAGAAGCAAGGGGCAAGTCATTATAATTACCATTGAAATATAGCGAAGTGTTATGCCATTATGTAGCATATGCCAAGGGTGAATAAAAGATCGAGGAGTCAAATGATGAACGAAAGCATTTTAATTGTGGATGATGAAAAGGAAATAGCGGATTTGGTTGAACTATATCTGAAAAATGATGGATACCAGGTGTTTAAGTTTTATTCTGGGTATGATGCTTTGGAATGTATCCGTACAAGGAAACTGGATTTGGCCATATTGGATGTTATGCTTCCTGACATAGATGGCTTTCGTCTGTGTCAGAAAATTAGAGAGCATTATTATTATCCTGTCATCATGCTAACTGCTAAAGTTGAAGATATAGATAAAATTATGGGATTAACTCTAGGAGCCGATGATTATATTACCAAACCCTTTAATCCTCTAGAAGTGGTTGCACGGGTGAAAACCCAGTTAAGACGATATATGCGATATAATCATTGCGTCGGAATGGTGTTGTCGCGCAGATTAGAAGCTCCTGTTCCATGCAGTTTATTTTACCCTAAATCGGTAGCCTGATGGTTTTCTCACTCACTTTAGTAACTCCTATTTATGCAAGCTGTTTGGTTTAATTCTAAATGATGCAAATTATTGGAACGACAGAAAAAGCAGGTTATCCTGCTTCTTCTTGGAATGATATATATTCACTAAGTTTTACTAATGCGTCGACAATGCTAATTGCGTCGACTGGAGATAGCTCGGGATAATACGTTGTCAGACGTTCGAAATTCCAGAAACTATCTGATAGTCCGGCCAGCTCGGTTCCGATGTTCCAATTAGGAATGCAGATGTAACTTCCATATTTATGTTTCCCACAAAGGATATGAAAGCTACTATACCTGGCTGTTACCTCAAGTTCATAAGGGTCTGTAGTTTTTAACAGGTTGATATGTCCTATCCAACGTATTGGTTTCGTGTCCTCTGTCCCGATACAGATATAGTCAAGTTCCATGATTGATTCCCCCTTTAAAGTTCGCTGTCATTGACAGCTTTCATGACGATATCAGAAGTTATGATATCAGATCTCGTACTGTCTCCAATGAGAAGACAGGCATTGCAAAGTTTGTTTATCATACGAGGTGTTCCGTCAGCTGCGTTGAGGAGAGCTTCTATGGCGTTATCCTCGAAAACAGCTTGGTTACAGCCAGCACTTTTTAGTTTTTCAGAGATATACTGGCGTCCTTCTTCTTTGGTCAGTCCACCGATTTCGTAATTCATGACGATTCGCTGACGAAGAGGTTCATGAATACCAAGCTTCAGCGTGGAATTCAGTGTGGGAAGCCCAGTGAGCAGAATGGCTGCCCGGTCTTTGGAATCCATTTCAAAGTTGAACAGGATCTTCAAATCATTAAGAATTGAATTATTGATGTAATTCGCTTCATCAATGATGATAACAGGAGTTTTGCGTTTTTCCACAGCAAGTCGTGTGATTTCATCCTGAATAATCCGGAAGTTGTCTGGTTTACGAAACACAGGCTGTGCCCCGAATTCTGTTACAAGATTCCGGTAGAAATCATTGGCAGTAAGGGTGGAAAAGCAGGAGTATACCACTTTGTAAAGAGAAGGATTTAATGTAACCGCCCAGTTGCGGACAGCAGTCGTCTTGCCTCTGCCGGGGCTTCCGGTGAGAAGTCCGAAGCCCTTTGTTTTTGCAAGATAATCCAGACGAAACTGTGTTTCCTTGTATTCGTTCGTGTGAATCAGTATCTCTTTGGAATTCTTTAAAAATGGATTGAATTCCATACCATAGCGAACCGTATAATCCATTATTCATCACCTCTACATAAATGTATTTTTTCTCGTTTTACAAATGCATTCTCCTGCTTGTTAAGTAGGCGGATCGGAGCAAGTGTTCCATCGGATTCCACGATAAAGATTTCTTCCATACCCGGAGAATAGCGCAGACGGATACGCTGCTTTGCAAATCGATAGTCGACTTCGTATTCCACCTGATCAATGGTAATGACACTGTCGGCGGAAACACGGCGTTCAATCTCAAGCAGAAAGTCATGATCAATCTCTTCTTCGGAAAGACGACGGATGCGTTCTGGTTCTGAGAAAAATCTGTCCTGCGGAGTCTTGCCTTTTAAAGATGAATGAACAGACTGGTTATACCTGCTTACATAAGCCATCAGATTTCCACGAAGCTCATCAAGAGAGTGAAAGTCGCGGATATCCAGTGCAGCCATCCATTGGTCCTTCATGGTCCGAAACCATCGCTCAATCTTGGCTTTTTGGGTTGGAGTATATGGCTGGTCATAATGGATGATGGAACCAAGACGGGCTGCAAGCAGTTCCATCTGTTTATTCTTATAGGAGGAACCGTTATCGAAGTTAAACATCTGCGGACGGCCATACTTTGCAACCGCAGATTTCATGACAGACATTAGATTTACAAAGTTGTCATTGAAGAAGATATCTATTCCAACAATAAAACGGCTTGCATCGTCAATGAGGGCAATGATAAAGATTTTGTGTTTCTTTCCATCGGCTGTCCTAAGGTAAGGACCAACGCTGCTGTCACCGCACCATACCTCATTGATGTGAGGGCGTTCATAACGGCGCATATCCTGATTAGTGGTTGTTTTCGTTTCCAGGGCCAGAGAGTTCAGATAGCGGTTCACCGTTGATTCTGATAGGTCTTCCGGACGGATACTTCCGTTATCCCGTAGCTGGCGATAAATAGCGGCGGCTGACATTCGAGGATAGTTGGTTTTAAGATATTTTATCTGTTCCTGAAGTTCATCATCGAGCTTTCTGGGTTTTCCAAGGTCAGCTCTTGAGGAAGGAACAAGAGCATCAAAGCCACCTTTATTGTAGTGGTTGTACCATTTCTTAATGGTAGTTGGTGCAAAGTGTTTTATGGTGCCATCCGGTGCCATTACACCTCTGGCAGAGGCATCACGAAAGAACGCCTCATTGGATGAAAAGTTGTCCTGAAGTCCAGAGATGAGTGGTGCGATGACAGAATATCGCATTAATGCGATTTCACGTGTTTGTTCTTGGGTCATAATGGAATCCTCCTTTGTTTTTCGAAGTGTATTCTGAATACACTTTAAGTATAGAAGGTTCCATATGGGATGTCGTGTAAGGTTATGTGGGTGTTAGAAAAAAAATATTTGGTGTTTTTTTAACCTGCATAAACTGGCGACTATAATGTAAAAAGCAGAGTCGAATGAAGGTGAGGGATGTAGAGACTGAGAGTTTTAAAGATAAAATCCGCTGAAGCCAGTGGTGTTTGTATCTGCGAATGATAGAGTGAATGCAGTTTTCATCAATGGAGGAAGTTCTCTCCATAACATCAGAGTAGTTACCAGAGTTCTCATAACAGGAAATGATATCAACCTGATCAGGTAGAGAGACCTGTGAATAAGGAACAATAAACGATGGAAGCAAGGCGTGTGTTGTATTACAATGGCTGCATTTCACACGACAGATATGTAAAAGGATGGAATGGTCGTCCACTTTGATGTTGCGATCATAGTATCCATGAATTGTAAGGCATGCAGAATGCCCACAGGTGCAGGTCAACTGGTGGAATTGAAGAGAACTAATAAAATTTTCATAGGAATCCTGTGAAAAAGGATTGCAAAAATCGGTAGATATCGTTATCATAAGCATGTGAGGCTGTGGTTTACCACAGACTTGAGCATGCGGCAGAAATCAAACTTTAGGCGGGGAGATTTCTGCTGCTTAATTTATTAGGAACATAGTCATGATAACATAAGAAGGTACTGGATAAAACAATCTGCCATAAAATGCATCAGAATGATTTACACAGTACCTTCTTTTAATATGCTTGAAAAGGAAAAGATCTGAGGCATGTAAAAAGCCGAATAACA
>JAEZTQ010000099.1 GCA_023443625.1 Bacillota bacterium
AGGACAAAGGTGGAAGTGCAGTAATGTATGTAGCTGATTGTTACTAATAGGTCGAGGGCTTGACCTAAAAAGGTTTATAGTTTGAAGAGTTCATAAGAATTCTTGGATGTAACATTTTCGTGTGTAGATTTTAGTCAATTAAATAAGAACTAATTGAAGCCTGGAGCTATGCTCGAGGTTTTTTTATGTTATAAAATAGAAGTGAAATATACAAAGGCAACATAATAATTACACCCTATAGGTGATTAAAAAATGTATAATAGTTCTATTATCGTCATAATCTTGACAAATAATAAAATTATACTAAAAAATAACAGGGAAATGTAGGCAATTATTTCTCGGATAACTTACAATAGGAAGGTGATAAGTAACATAGGTAAGAGTTCTCTTTATGGATTTAAGTTAGTTACATTTTTAATAGGATAGTTCATATTAGCACAGGGGGTAGGACTAATAAATATTAATGGAGGGACTTTATATGACTTTAATCAAAAAAATAAAAGGACAGTTATTAGTTAATATGCTATTACTGGTCCTGTGTGTAGTGTTTGGGGCAACGAATGCAGAGGCGAAAGATAGTGCAATCTATGAAGATGGAATATATCGTTATCAAATAACCAATGATATAAAGAAGGAAGTTACATTAATCGGATTTGAAATAGATGATTCTACAGAAGAATTAATAATACCAGGCAAAACGATAATAGCTAATAAAGAATATACGATAACACAGTTCAGTCTTCAATATTCATATTTTAACAATAAATATAACGGAGTAAAAAAAATAATTGTTTCAGAAGATTTTGAAGGTGATTTTATCATTTGGTCAAGTTTTTATAATGTAAAATCTTATGAATTTAAAGGAAATATCCCTCCAAAAACTATTAAAATACATTATTTCCATTCAGGAGATTGGAAAGATTTAAATGTAGCATTTAAGGTTCCTGCAGGGAAGGAAGAAGATTATCGAAAAAATATTAAATTCATATTGGAGAATTCCGGTAATGAATATGAATATCAGATAGAAGCTACAATTGTAACTTCAGATAAAGAAGATATAGAATATCTGTTTTTTCAAGCTGACGGGCTGCTCTGTCAAGTGATAAAGTCAGGAGCAACAGGAAGTGGAGAAGTCAAACTGGTTCAGTCCTATAAATCAGATTATGGTTACTATAAACTTCAAGATACAGTAAAATATAATGGATATGACTATAAAATCACAAAATTAGGTAGCTTTAGTTTGGGTGCTAGAAATCAAGTTATTTCTATCCCTGATACAGTCAAAGAACTGGAATCAGAGGTATTTAACCAATACCCAGAGATTATATTTCTATCCAAGAATATAAAGGAAATTCCAGCAAATATTATCTCTGTATACGATGAAGATGATTACTCTTATTTGAAATTTATTTATGTACCCGAAGGGGTTACAACGATTAAGGATAAGGCTTTCGAAATATTTATGATGAATAAAGCAAGTATCATTTTACCCAAATCTATTACTAGTTTAGGAAAGAATTCATTATATGGATTTAAGTTGGTAACATTTCTAAATGATAAACCAATTGTAAATATTACATCAGCCATTGAAAATTGTACAACAGTAAAGGTATCTAAAAATGGACTTAACCAATATAGGAAGTTATTAAGCAATAATATATTAATGGAAGAGGCAAAAAATGTAGTGAAATCCACTAGTCTATCTGTTAATAAGAAGAACATTAACATAAACACAGCCACATCTTATACCTTAGTGGGAACCTTATCAGAAGGATCTAACGAAACGGTTTTTTGGAATTCATCCAATAATGATATATTTGATATTTCCTCTAAAGGAGTTGTGAACCCAAAAAGAGCTGGAACAGCTTATGCTGTAGCTTATACAAGAACTTCTGGATTACACCAAGTCGTTAAAGTTACAGTAACGGAGGCGCTCAAAGGTTCCAGAGTGCTGACCTTAGTACGAGAGGACCGGGTTGGACGAACCACTGGTACATCGGTTGTCATACCAAAGGCATGACCTAGGTATGACTCTATTTGGAAAGGAATAGTGGGTGTTTCGAAATGCTGATATTAATATTTATTTCTGCAATAACCTTTGCCTTTATATTTAAATATCTAGGCATACCAATTATAATTGCTTTTTTTCTCACATTACTAAGTACATTGATTGTCTATATTATTTACTTACGGATAAAAAATACATACCTTATTAATATACTTGATGAAAAGTGTGATCCAGAAGCATTTTTAAGCAAGATTATTAAAATGGAAAATTCTAAATCTAGAAATCCATTATACATCAGTATGATATTAATTAATAAAGCC
Organism: Bacillota bacterium; assembly: GCA_023443625.1. The sequence continues at coordinate 2,329 of JAEZTQ010000099.1, forward strand.
GTCGCTAAAATGGCATTAAGTAATTATCAAGAAGCAAGTTCTTATTTAGATGAGATAGACATTTCAAAAATCAGTAAAAATAATCATACCTATACAACTTATATAATTAATCGCATTACTTGTTATTATGAACTTGGTGAATTCCAAGAGGCTGAAAAAATATATGAAAAGGAAATTGTCTTATTAAGAGCCTATGAAAAGCGCTATTATAGAAGTATTCAAATTTTAGTAGGAGAAAGATATTTCTACTTAAAAAAATATGATGAAAGTTATGAACATCTAAGAAAGTTATTGAATAGGGATCTTTGTAAAAGGCAGTATCTTGAAGTATTATTTCTCTTGGCACAGATGGATATTATAAAGCATGACGCTGAAAAGGCTATACATAAATTGAATAAAATTGTGAAACATGGTAATAAATTAGGAATAGTTAAAAGTTCACAGGAATTATTAAAAAAAATATAAATATTTTAAGAATAGTTTTTAAACAGTTTTCCTTATATCTTTTATAGCTCAAAGAGTTGCTACTTTGGGCTTTTTTGAAATATAGAAGTGATAAGAAATAAATAGTAAGATAAACTTATTCCCTATGAAAGGGATGAAATATATATTGGTAAAGGCGGTGAAAATAAATGAAAATATCATATCATATTTCCTTGCGAAGCCTTACGATTCTGCTATTATGTACAGTATTTCTTTTATCTGCTTGTAATAAAACCCATGAAAAATCCTCTATGGACTCTATTGATAAAAACAAAAAAGCACCTTCGAATGATTCTGTAGAGCTGCAGGAGCCTTCCTCTGATATTGTAAGCAGTCAAAAGCCTGACAAATCTATTGAAGAAATAGAGGAAGACGAAAAGGTGAAAACAGCGGAGGAGACAAAGGTGGAAGAGGCAGCAAATACAGGTGATACTGCGGATATTATATCAAATCCTAAAATAATTGTAAGGAAAAGTGATCGAATATTGGAACTTTGGGATAATGACAGTCTGTATGGAAGCTATCCTATTGGTCTGGGTTGGGAGCCTGTTGGGGATAAACAGAAAGAAGGAGATGGGCGTACTCCAGAAGGGACATATTATGTATGTACTAGAAACAACTATAGTAGGTTTTATCTGTCCTTAGGTGTTTCCTATCCTAATAAGGAGGATGCGGATGAGGCAATAGAAGCCGGATATATTGATCAAAGTACCCATCAGCAAATAGTGGATGCAATTAATCAGAATAAGCAGCCACCCTGGAATACAGCATTAGGAGGGGAAATAATGATCCATGGTCATGGTGCACAATCAGACTGGACTGCTGGGTGTGTAGCAGTGGAAAACAATATTATGGATATCCTATGGGATAATTGTCCTCTAGGAACACCAATCATCATTATGCCCTAAGGTGAATTATAACTTAATTACAAAGAGGTGTAAGCTTGTTCATTGAAATACTGAAGAAATATTTATGAAACCAAGTGAAGAAGAAAGAAGGGGTACCAGATAATTGACAATTATGGTAAGTATATAGATAATAACATAGTAACATGCTTTAAAAAATAATTAAAAAGTATAGAAATTCTTTCCCTATATTTAAGAGTCCCTACATGATAAGATGTTTATAGATCAGATGCGCATTTGTTCTATAAATATATTGAATGGGAGAATAATTAAGATGAATAAAGATAATTTGTTAAAAGGGATACTGAGTAATAAGATTTCAATGACACCGGTTGGAACTGTTGCAGACCAGTTGCCAGGAGAGAACTTTCATGCATACAAGGAACAATTTTTTGATAAGATTATTGAGATTAGCAGGAGTGATATTTCCAGTATTCATGGCTATGGGGAGTTAAATGACAATTTAGAAACCCAATATAATTCTTGCCATGATTATATGATTGGGACATTTGCAGAAGATCAAGAAGGCTACTGGTATCACTGGAAAGAGATATTTCATACTACAATCCTTACTCGCGAATTCTTTGAGAAATATTACAATCTTATGTTGGAATATATTCCATATTGTGAAAACAAAAGATATTTGACTTATAATAATGCTTTCTTTGTAAACATGGTAATTGATGAGAATGAGGTTGGATTTCCAGATTGGAGTCGAGCAGGAATTATGGACTGGCTTATGGATATTGCAATCATGGATTTGAATAAGCCCTACCTTAATATTATTGAGTCATTTTATGATTATTGCAATAAACATAGTATAACAGTAGATCACATTAAAGAACGCCTTTTGTGTTTGTCATATTTTAAGGGTATTGATGTTCTACGTTGGCATGCTTCTATCGATGATGTAGAATCTTGTGAATCTATTATGAAATCAATCAATGAACTAACCGATCGTATTAATAAATTATAGGGTGATGTGAATGAAATATGAAAATGCTAAGGATGTATTGCCAGAAGCTTTGCTTGCTGAAATTCAAAACTATGTAAATGGAAAATTGCTATATATCCCTATGTCTGACAACAAGAAAGTATGGGGTGAGGCCACCGGATACCGAGATAAGCTTCGAAAAAGAAACATAATTATTAGAAATAAATACAATCATGGAGTAACTATCTCTGAGCTTGCCCAGGAGTACTATTTATCCTTAGATGCAATCAAGAAAATCATTTATTCTAAGAAGAAAGAAATCCTTTTGACCTATGAAGCGACACTTGCTTCTGCTGTTCAATATGCAAATGAAGGTTTATTAGATGAATGGATGGAACTGTATCGCTTATTCCCTGGGGATAATATATTTGACATTCGAGGAGATGATGACAATGCTCCCATATACTATGGTGTTGTTCAATTACCCTTACGTTTGATCCATCTAGCTGACAACGTAAATTATGACGATGAGAAGGAAAGGATGGAGACAGAACGGCCACTGTTTGTTACCTATAGTAATCAAAGATTTTATTTGAATTCAAACATACAGTTTTATAAGATGTTAAAAAATCGTATGATAAATGCTTATCCAGCTATCATTATATTGAATTCAATAGATAATTATAATCAATTTATAAAAATGTACGAAAAAGTACTAATGTATGCAAAATAGATAGATACATAAATTATAGCTGTTTTTCTTTTCCTTATAATAAACAACAAAATGCCCACCATTTGAAACTTATGGTAGGCATTTTGTTGTTTATATTTTGAGTTTATTACTTCTAAATCTATTGTATTAAATTACCATTATAGTATACATTTAAAGTTGGATTACTCAGGCTACCATAATTTGACCAATCAGATTTGGCAAAGCGTATATCCATAGTAAATTTTCCGTTTCCTGTGGCTAACGACGTACTACTATTAATTGTAATAGTAAGTTTTCCATTGCTTATACTTCCGCTTACGCTACCATTTAATGATGTATACCAGGGGGCAACGTTTAGCTGTAAAGCTGCATTATCGCACCAGAAATTTTGAATACTATTATTCATCTCATCAGCGCTAAATACCAAGGTAAGTTTTGATATATCAATGGTACCATTGACTGCAGTTACACTGTAGCTTTGACTAATTGTATTACCATTATTCTTCGTTGTTACGGTAACTGCAGGGACTCCCTCTGTTCCAGGAGTGACAGTTGGTGTAGGTGTTGGTGTTATTGTAGGAGTGGGTGAAGGTGTAGGTGTTGGGGTCACAGTTGGTGTAGGAGTTACTGTTGGAGTAACTACGGGTGTAATAGAAGGAGTTGGCGTAATAGTAGGAGTTACGCTTACAGTTGGTGTTGCAATGGGTGTTACTCCATCTACGATGGAATAGAAGGCTGGTTTGGCCTTATAGTCTCCATCAAAGAGCAAGGGATATCCGCCCAGCCAACTTGTACGATCTGTTATTCCCCAGAATATAACGCCTGTGATATTAATTCCCTCTTTTCTCAAGTCAGTTACTTTATTCATGAGCAGCTTGTACCTACTAGCTTGGGAGCTCAATGCACTTGTACTATTATCTGGCTGTTTTATATCTAATTCTGTTAATTGAATTTCTATCCCTAAGGTAGCATATTTTCTTACGGCAGTTTCGAACATGCTGATGCTGGGATAATCCATAGTCCAATGGGATTGCATTCCCATACCATCAACAAGATTTTTTGCTTTTAAGTTTGAAAGGATATTGTAAATGTAGTTGCTTTTTACAACTTCATATTCATTATAATCATTGTAATAGAGTTTGCATCCTGTTGGAGCATATGCTCTGGCATATTCAAAGGCTTTCTCAATAAAATCAGCACCAATTGTTTGCATCCAGGCAGAATATCCAGAGGTTGTGGTATTGGAACCTGGATTTCTATATCCAGTAGAGGTGTTAGGATCCACAGCTTCATTGACAACATCCCAAGCATAGAATTCAACAGTGGGATAAGTTACCGCAATTAGTTCCATTAAATTTTTAATATAATTTTTGAGTCTTTGTAACATAACATCTTTGGATACCCAGGCAGCAGAAGATTCTGTTGAATAATTCTCCTTGAAGAACCAGTCAGGAGTCTGATTGTGCCATACTAAAGTATGACCTCTTACAGGGATGTTATTATCTCTGGCAAATTCTAACAATGTTCTGGCAGCTCTTATATTTACTTGTGGATTAGTTTGATCACCACCATTATCACTCATATATGCTATTGTAGCAGAATAATCTAGTACTGAATCAGGCTTTAATTCATTACCGGGTGTCAAGGTTTTGTAATGCTTTAAAATTAGATTTTTGGCTGGAGCCGGCGCTAGTTCAGCTGCTGTCGAAGCACATCCAATACTAAAATAGCTTGAGTAAACATCTTTTAAGCTTGCTATATTTTGCTCTATCTCAGGTAAAACAGAAGGTGTTGCTGTAAAATCATCAATGTAAAAATTCATTAGATCTTGTGCAGAAGGAGAAGTATTGTATGCAGTTTCTACATAAATATTAACATTAACAGCATCCGTAGGAATTGTATATTCACCTTCTAATAATGTCCATTGACCTTTCGTTACTGCAGCAGATTTAATTGTTTTATACAGATCACTTACGCCGTCATTATATTGAAGCTGCAGGCTGAAATTCTGCGTATTGGTATAGGAATCACCTTTGTATTTAATCCTTATTCCGAAATCATAAGTTTCACCCAAGGTTAATTCAGCAGTCTTATCACAAGTAGCTCCGTTCCAGGTCTTCGTTCGGCTACTGATTTTCAGACTCTGTACTCCAGAATAGGCTTCTTCGGTAGTTATTTCTACTGTTTCTGTACCTCTTGGTCCCCAATCATTGATACCTGTTTCAAAATCATCCGTAATTAAGTTACCATAATCGGCTGTAACAAGCTTTGCTGTTTGATAGAATATACTGCTTAGAATCATTGTACACGCTACCAAAAATGCTACTGTTTTTTTCTTGAACATACATACACCTCCTATTTTATTTTATATATCTTGTCCCAATTGCAGGCAAACTCCTCTGAATAATTTACTGTAACTGGTCCTACTAATATATATTCAAAACAATGGAATATTATTCCGATTTATGAATAAATTATTAGTTTGAGAGGATACATATCTGCTATAATGTTCTTACATTTGATAGTCACTTAATTATACATTATTTTAGAGAGGAATAATTTTTATGATTGGAGGAATTAGTCATATTACACTAATTGTTAAGGATTGATCTAGAGAGATCCACTACAATGTTAGAGAGAATATTTGACGCAGAAGAAGTGTACTCGAGTGGGGATGAATTTTTTTCAATTTCTAAAGAAAGGTTTTTTATTATTGGCGACCTATGGATTGTACTGATGAAAGGAGAGGAATTAAATAATCGTACATATAATCATATAGCTTTTAAGATAGAAGATGGTGATTTAGGTGTCTATGAGCAAAAAATAATAAACCTAGGACTTGAGATTAAGAAGGATAGAGATAGGATGAAAGGGGAGGGATTGTCAATATATTTTTATGACTATGATAATCATCTATTTGAATTACATACAGGTACGTTAGCACAAAGACTTACAACATATAGTAAGTTGAAGGAGTATTAAAATTGTTGTTACAGTTCAGCCATAAGATCGATTTCGCCTACGCTGCATCGTGCTTTGGCAGAACGCCATATAACAGTATATGAAAAACTGCTTGCATGCAAGTAAACTTGTACAATCACTTTTCAATTCTGTTGCATGACTGAACTGTAACAAATGTTAAAAATTGAATATAAAATTAATACAATTGCTAGTTGACAGTAGATAGGTACATATGTTAGTATAATGTTCCACCACCGATGAGGTTGTTGCGAAAAGCTTAATATACTAGAATTTTCCATACCTTCATGTTTTGAATATGTAAATTGGTGTTGGCCATATGTTATAAATGAAATATTGCAAATTGTATATAATGAATAAAAAATAAATACAATTAGTGGTTGACATAACAGATAACATGTGATATGATAATTTTCGTTGCTGATTGCCTCCACAATAAAGACTGATAAAAATTAAAAAGTTTTAAAAAGTGGTTGACATAATACAGCGAATGTGATAAATTAGACAAGCTGCTTCAAACGAGACAGCAAAATATGAACCTTGATAATTGAACAGTGAAACAACCCTGAAAATTCTAAAAAAATGAGTTCTTCACATGGGAGCTCAAAGTGTTCCAAGGAACACAAAATAGATTTTCAATGATGACTCGAAAGAGTTATCGCGAACCGTATTAGTATTGAGAAATCGATATTGATACACCACAAAAACAGTAAAGACAAACGTAAGCAACAACTTATTAGTTGAAAGCCAAGTTTATCTTATGCTGGATCAAAAACTTAAACATGAGAGTTTGATCCTGGCTCAGGATGA
>JAEZTQ010000067.1 GCA_023443625.1 Bacillota bacterium
GCAGAACAGACAGAGCAGCAGAACAGCAGAACAGGCAGAACAGGCAGAACAGTAGAACAGACAGAACAGCAAAACAGACAGTATAACAGAGCAGAAGAACGGAATAGAACAGCAGAACAGACAGAACAGAATAGAACAGCAGAACAGACAGAACAGCAGGACAGACAGAGCAGCAGAACAGATAGAGCAGCAGAACAGCAGAACAGCAGAACAGAATAGAACAGATATAGAACAGGCAGAACAGATATAGAACAGAACATTATAGAAGAAATAAAACTGTTACATATAAGAGGAGAAGGGTGATAATACATTCCCTTCTCCTCTTATATGTAGTAAATATGAAATAAATAGATTTTGTTTTAGGATCAATATTTTGAAAAAAATATTTAAGTAACTATTTACAACTATATGTATCTTAAGAAGGCTTATTGTTTGAAGTATGAAAATAGACAGTGTATGTTTCATCTGTAATTTCATATAAAGGTACAAAATCAATATTTTGGTCCTGGTTTATGGTTCTATAAGTGCTTTGCTTCCAAGGAAATATTTTATAATTATGCTCGTATTGAGGTATTAAATATTCATAAGGTTTATTTGCATCACCATGGAGCTTGATTTCTTTGTCACAGCAGCCGGCTAATACAATGGGACCTTCCATAAAAGCATAGGTATTGGGTAAATCAGGAAGGGAAGAGGTTGAAATAGCACAAGGAAAAAATATAAGTAGTTCGTCTTTTGACCATTCTCTTTGAATATGGATATATCCTTCTTCTACGGATACAGAATTCATAGTTTCGTTGTTAATGGTTATTACAGGGTTCCCCTTAATCCATTGTGGTATTCTAAGTGAAAGAGTAAATTCTTCCTTACCATTCACGCAAATCTGAAATTTTAAAAACCATCTTGACATTTGGCTTTCATCTTTTTCGTCAAAGAGAGCAAGGTTGTTATAAGATTTCATATTAATACTTTGGATTATGTCTATTTCGGTGTTATTATAATTCCATTTAAACTCAGATGGAATATACTGGCTGACTACTAGCCTGTTATTATCTTCGTAGTAAATCAATGAGCTATACAATGTTTGTGCTTGAACCATAGTACCATAGCAACACCAAAAGTCACGAGTGGGAGACCCCCACTTTTTTTTGCTGCCCGCTTTGAGAGGGAGGAAGTAGGAGGGCATTCCTGTGTACTTATTCTGTTGGGCGAGGAAGCCATTATAGAGATTAAGTTCTATGTAGTCAGCATATAAACTATCGCCTGTCCATTTATAAAGATAAGAAGCTGTCTTAACCATATTATATACAGTGCAAAATTCTTGGTTGGTCTCACACAGAAAATGACCCAATTTATGTGGATGGGTCCAAAATTCTCCGGCGCCTTGTCCGCCAGTACAGTAATACCCTCTATCGGTAATGGCATTTTTCCAAAAGGCTTCTGTTAGCTTTCTCCATTTTATATCACCCGTAACTTCATAAAGTCTGGCTGAACCATGGGACCAAGGAATGCTTGCATTGACATGACAATTGGTTAGAGTATCCCTTCCTGCCTCTAAATCACGAAAAACTCTTGGATTATAATATTTCTCTGCAAGATTTAGATATTTATCCAACCTTGTTGCCTCATATAGTGTAACCCATATTTCCAGCATTCCAGATTCTTCTCCGCTATAGATAGCGTGAGGATTTTTTACTAACATGTCATCTGTCCATCTTACATACCAGTTACTCAATTTATCAATGATAAGCAGTGCCTTTTCATTACCTGCAAGGAGATAGGCATCCGTTAATCCCATGAGTGTTTTGTGCATAACATATTGTGGAGACCATATATATTGTGATTTTTCCAACTTCTCAAAATATTTTTCCGGTATGGATCCAATCCATTCACCGCCATTTAATTCCTGGCATTTTTCAAGTTCATCGATGATTTGGTCAAGCTTGGCTTTTATTGCATTGTCTTTCTCACAAGCAAATATGGAAGCTGCCGCAGATAACCAGTGGCCTAAAAAATGTCCCCTTAACTGGCATATTGGTGCTTCCCAACCCCAGTGAATCTCATCTGTATCAGGATCATGTAATACTTGAAAGCCTGGTATTATGATTCCAGCTTCTAAATAAAAGTTTTGAAGTAAGCTTTCCGTATTGAGACTCATAAGATATTTCCGATTTAAGTCATAACGTTCTTTGAAAATGCTTGGTAAGAGCTTAACCTTATTCATGTTAATTGATCTAATCATTATTTTCCTCCATTTAATAATCTCTTTCTTGATTTAATAAAGATTCTTGCTATAAATTATTATGATAATAAGCACATCCTATGATTAGTATAGAATCATTTTTTTATGAAGTCGGTAGATATATTCACATATATGGTGGATAATAACCACAAGTAGCCAAATTCTCATGCGCCATTTATATTCGTAGTGGTGCCAAAACATTGACATGGGAATTTATTATATAAACGCGCCGAGCGAAGCGAGTGTGCATCCGCCGGAGGCTGTCGAAATCCCATGCGACATTTATATTCGTAGTGGTGCCAAAACATTGACATGGGAATTTATTATATAAACGCGCCGAGCGAAGCGAGTGTGCATCCGCCGGAGGCTGTCGAATTCCCATGCGACATTTATATTCGTAGTGGTGCCAAAACATTGGCATGGGAATTTGACACCCTAACCATAATGAAAGAAAAAGAAGTGTTACAAGGAGGTAAAAGATTGTAAAATCCTACCTCTCATCTATATATTTTTGCTTTGACATCTAGTATCTAATACTATATAATGAAAAAGAGGTGATTAGATTGGATGCGACGAAAGAAAAGTATATCAGGGGCTTGATTGATAGTTTAAAGGATATCAAATATATCATGCCTGACGATATACCTAATATTGATTTATATATGGATCAAGTGACAACCTTTATGGACAAGCATTTAAAGTCCTCAAAGCGTTACAGCGAAGATAAGCTATTGACCAAAACAATGATAAATAACTATACTAAGAATGAACTATTGCCTCCACCCAGTAAGAAGAAGTATACAAAGGAGCATATGTTCCTTTTAATTTTTATTTATTATTTTAAGAATATTCTATCTATTAATGATATCCAAAGTATCTTTAATCCTTTGACAGAGCGTTATTATGGGGAAAATTCCAGAGTTAAGTTAGAGGATATCTATGAAGAGATTTTTCACTTAGAGAAGGAGCAAACAGAGGCACTCACTAAGGATATGATCCGAAAGATGACCAAAGCAAAAGAGGCCTTTGCCGATGTTACCAATAAGGAGGATCATGATTTTCTTACAACCTTTTCCTATATCTGTATGCTTTGCTTTGATGTATATATGAGAAAACATATGATTGAGAAGATGATTGACGATGCGTTAATGGGAGAAGGCTTTAATAAAGCAAATAATACTAGTGCAAAAGCAGCACCGAAGAAAGAAAATCAAAAGGCTGGAAATAAAGAAAAGAAATCGGCTGGAGATGTAGATAAGGGAAAGCGTGAAGATAAAGAATAACAAAAACAAGTAGATGGGCTGCTGCTTTACAACAGCCCAGAACAAATCATCCTATATTATCATCCTGTTTATCTTTTATTCTGGCAAAGACCATATCATAGCCGTCATTACCATAATTCAAAGAACGGTTTACACGACTGATCGTTGCTGTTGATGCTCCAGTTTTCTCAGCTATTTCAAGATATGTTTTATGGTTGCGCAGCATACGTGCAACTTCAAAGCGTTGAGAGAGGGACAACAACTCATTTACTGTGCAGATATCTTCAAAAAAGGTATAACATTCTTCCGCATCTTTTAAGCTTAATATAGCTTCAAATAAATGATCAACCGCAGTTGTTCTTATGTTTTTGCTCATCTGTATGACTCCTTTCACAATAATGCTTCTGAATTTCACACATTACAATTTTATCACTACAAAGTATTAAAGTAAAGCTTTTTCACATTTATTTTAAAAACCATATATCCTAGCTCTTAATTCTGTAAGGGAGTGCCCTTTGAGAGTTAAGAGCATTTTTACGTTAAAAAATGCTAGTAAACAAAATCCTTTGTTTTAGAAGTATTTACCTTTTGGAGCTGTTTCAAAGTATTGACAAGCAGAATTATTAATATTATCATATACATTGACTTAAAGCAAGACGAGATATTAAGAAGCTTATTATAAGATAGGAATGAAAATTCAAGTTATATTAATATTATTTACAAAATAATAGATAAATCTGATATTTGACTGTAGATGAGGAATAGGATGATAAATGATATCTGATTTACCCATACGGAGGTTATAATGAGAGGTCGTAATAAGAAACTAAAAAAGATATTTATCAGTTCTATAATGATGATTAGTATTCTAGTGATAGTAATTGTGTTATATTTGCAATTGTCTTCTAAGGTTGTGGATGAAGTAACAATTGAAGCTGGTACAGCAATGCCAGATATTACAGAGTTTCTTCGGGATAAGAAAAGCAACGGAATTCTTATTACGGATCTTAAGGAGATAAAAGATATAGGATCCTATGGCGTTGAGGTGAAAGTAGGAAGGAAAATCTATACTTCAATATTAAATATTGTTGATACTGTAGCACCTACAGCCAAAGCAGTTAACCGAATGGCAATGAAAGATGAGGAATTAGAGGCCAAGGAATTTGTAACAGATATAGAGGATGCAACTGAAGTATCTGTAACATATATTGAGAAACCCGATGTTACAAAGCTGGGTGAGCAAAAGGTCAAAATCCGTTTAGAAGATAAGGGTAAAAACCATACAGAACTTCAAGCTACTGTAACGGTATTAGATATAAAGAGTAGTGTAACCGTTGAAGCTGGTTCTGCTATGGAAATTACTATCCATGATTTTGTAAACAGCAATCAGTACGATGTTACCTTAGTAACGGATATTTCATCACTTGATACCAGTAAGGTGGTAGCCCATGAAGTGATTCTTTTGGTAGATGGAAGAGAAGTTGCTGTAACTATAGATGTTGTTGACACAACTGCTCCAGAGGCAGTATTTGTAGATAATGTGGTTTGGAAGGATGATATGCCGGATGCTATGACCTTTGTAAGCTCGGTTGTTGATGTATCCCAGGTGACGGCTACATACAAAGAACAGCCTAATTTTAGCCAACTTGGCCAGCAGGAAGTTACCATACAATTAGCAGACGAGTATGGTAATACGGCGGAAGGTTCTGTATTAGCTACAGTAAAAGAAGATACTGAGGCTCCAGTTATTGTAGGTGCAAGAGATAAAACGGTATATATTGGGAATGCTATATCATATAAGAAAGATGTCTATGTCACAGATAACAAGGATGAGAATTTAACTTTTGAAGTAGATAGCAGCGGTGTGAACTTGAAAACAGAGGGTGTCTATAGTGTGTTCTATACTGCCAAGGATACAGCAGGTAATGAAGCCAGAGTAGAGAAAAAGATAACAGTGGTGGATTTAACCATTTCTGAAGAGATGGTGAATGAGGAGGCTGATGCTGTTCTTGTAAAGATACTGGAAGATGGTATGACACAAGAGGAGATGGCAAAGGCCATTTACAAGTGGATAAAAGGTAATGTAGGCTATACTGGTGACTCAGATAAAACAGATTGGTTAGGAGAGGCTCATAGAGCAATGACTGACTATAAGGGAGATTGCTTTACCTATTATGCAGTGTCACAAGCCCTCTTAACAAGAGCAGGAATAGAGAATATGCTGGTAACCAGAGTAGGTGGTAAAACGAAGCACTTCTGGAACTTAATTAACTGCGGCTCTGGCTGGTATCACTTTGATTCTTGTCCAAATAAAGATGGCGGCGATTCCTTTATGCTTACAGATAAGGAAGTGGAGGAGTTAACTGATAAAAGAGGAAATAACTATTATGTTTTTGATAAAACCTTATACCCGGCAACACCGGAAGAATAAGATATAACATTATTTCATACCTTTGACAATGAAGAAAAGAGAGGGGGAAACCATACGAAGCGATTAGGTGTAATCGGCGGTTTGGGTCCAATAGCAACTGCTTATTTTTATGAATTGCTGATACAGATGACGGATGCAAAGAAGGATCAGGAGCATCTTGAGATATTAATTTTTAGTAAACCCTCTATTCCAGACAGAACAGAGTTTATTTTAGGTAAAAGCCAGGATAATCCGGCTGATGCTATGATTGAAGTGGGCAAAGCATTAGTAGATATTGGTGTAGATAATATTGCTATCCCATGTATTACTGCACATTATTTTCATGATATCTTATCACAGGGTATAAAGGTGCCTATAATTCATTTAATTAAAGAAACAGTAAAGTATCTAAAGGCCCAGGGGATAACCTGTGCTGGAATTATGGCAACAGAAGGAACCATATACAGCCATTTGTTTCAAAAGGGGTTGGAGGAATGTGGAATAAAGGCTGTTGTACCCTCCAAAGAAAGACAAGAGGATGTTACCTACCTAATCTATGAGAATGTAAAGGCCAACAAGCCTGTAGAATTTCATAAGTTTATTACAGTGTCTCATGAGCTAAAGAATAAAGGGGCCCAAGTAATTATCTTAGGCTGTACAGAATTATCCTTGATTAAGAGGGATTATGATATCGGTCCAGGATATCTGGATGCCATGGAGGTTCTTGCCATGCGTGCTATCATTCTAAGTGGAGCTAATTTAAAGGCAGAGTATCATTCTTTGATTACTAAGAAAGAGAACCATTGGTTGGAGACAAAGAAACATTAAGATTAATAAGAACCAGGAAGGACATTAAAGATGCAGAGAAATGTATTAGAATATTTGGAACAGACCGTAGTAAGAGTTCCAAACAAAATTGCATATGCAAATGAAGAAAGTGGACTTAGTTTTTTGCAGGTATATGATGAAGCAAGGGCAATTGGTACATTTTTAAATAGCCAGGGTTATAAGAAGGAGCCTGTTGTTGTATTTATGGGAAAACAGCCCAAGACCATCGTGGCATTTTACGGTGTTATTTATTCAGGAAATTACTATGTTCCTATTGATGAGGAGATGCCAAGACATCGTATCGAATTAATATTTCAAAATCTTAAGCCTAGAGCTGTTATTTGCGACAATGAGACCTGTAACCTTCTTGATGAACTTCCTTTTGAGGGTAAGGTTTATAATTACGATAAAATGGTAACAATTCCAATTGATGAGAATGCTCTTCTTAAGATAAGAGATTCACAGATTGACACAGACCCAATTTATATAGTATTTACCTCCGGCTCAACAGGAATACCAAAGGGAGTTGTAGCCTGCCATCGTTCTGTCATTGATTATATTGAAAATCTCTCAGAGATATTGAAAGTGGATGAAAACACTGTTTTTGGCAATCAGACCCCTCTTTACGTGGATGCCTGCCTTAAGGAACTTTATCCTACTCTAAAGTTTGGAGCAACAGCCTATCTTATTCCGAAGAATTTATTTATGTTCCCTTTACAATTAGTAGAGTTTTTAAATGAGCATAAGATCAATACGGTTTGTTGGGTTGTATCAGCTTTAACAATGATTTCAGCTTTTGGAGCCTTAGAAAAGGCGGTACCGAAATATTTGCATACAATAGCCTTTGGAAGTGAGGTTTTTCCTATTAAGCAATATAATTTATGGAAAAAACATCTTCCTAATGCAAGATTTATTAATCTCTATGGACCAACAGAAGCAACAGGAATGTCCTGCTTTTATGAAGTAAATCGTGATTTTGAGTTGGACGAGATGATTCCCATTGGACGTGCTTTTGCGAATACGGAGATTATCTTATTAAATGAAGAAAACCAGATACCAAAACAGGGAGAGACGGGGGAAATCTGCATCAGAGGAACTTCACTCACACTAGGTTATTATCAAAACTTTGAGAAAACCAATGAGGTATTTGTACAAAACCCTTTAAATACTGCTTATCCGGAGCTAATTTATAGAACGGGAGATCTGGGTAGATATAATGACTTGGGAGAGTTGATGTTTGTCTCTCGTAAGGATAACCAGATTAAGCATATGGGGCATAGAATTGAGCTTGGTGAAATAGAAATTGTAGCAAATCAAATGGATGGGATGAAGAGTGCTTGCTGCATCTTTGATCAGGATAAGAAGAAAATTGTACTATATTATGTTGGTGATTTAACCAATGCTCAGGTTGCCTTATATTTAAAGGGAAAATTACCGAGATACATGATACCGAACGTAATTGAAACCTTAGAGGAAATGCCACTAACTGCCAATGGTAAGATAAATCGTGTTTTCTTAAAGGAAAAATATCATAATAAATAATGATAAAACTATAAAATGTAGGAAGTTTTATATTGTAATATAGTCATAAATTGATATAATAACAAGATAGTTACTCATTTGAAACTAGAAAGATAATTATGCACATAATTGAGGGAGTTAAGCTCCCATATAAGACAAGGAGAATTGATATGGATGCTATTTTAGAAATTTTAAGCGGATTACACCCGGAGGTTGATTTTGATACTTGTGATACTTTAATTGATGATAAGATTATAGATTCCTTTGATATTGTATCAATTATATCAGATATTAGTGATGAATTTGACATTACTATTCCAGTGGATGAGATTATACCTAAGAATTTTAATTCAGCAAAAGCTCTATATGCCATGGTAGAACGCTTAATGGAAGAAGAATAAACAGGGGGAGCTATGCTTTTTACATCATTTCGTTTTATCATCTTTTTAATCGTACTGTTTATACTGTTTTATAGTATACCAAAGCGATTTCAATGGATGCTTTTACTCATTGCTAGTTATGTATTTTACTGTTTTGCGGGTGTTAAATATTTAATCTACATAATAGCGACGACAGTAACATCATATTTGATAAGCCGCAGATTAGATCATATACAAAGCATTACGTCAGCCTATCTGAAGGAAAAAAAGGCAGAGCTATCGAGAGAAGAACGTAAGTCATACAAGGCTTCCATGAAAGCCCGTCAGAAGCTATGGTTGGTAATGGGATTAGTATTTAATTTTGGTATATTGGCTATATTAAAATATGGGAATTTTACGATTTCCAACATAAATGGGGTATTAAACCTCTTTAATTCTACGAAAGAATTACCCTTAATAGGATTTGTACTACCTCTGGGAATATCCTTTTATACCTTCCAGACTATGGGATATCTTATTGATGTTTATCGTGATAAATATCCTTGTGAGAAGAATATCTTTAAACTTGCTTTATTTATATCCTTCTTCCCTCAGTTGATACAAGGGCCCATTAGCCGTTTTGATGATTTAAAGGAAACCTTATTTTCAGAACACTCCTTTGACAGGAAAAGGGTGTCCTTTGGATTACAGAGAATATTATGGGGTTTATTCAAGAAAGTTGTTATTGCGGACAGGCTGATAGCTGGTGTAAATACCATAATCCATAACCCGGATGAGTTTCAGGGAGTTTATGTACTTGTGGGCATGTTCTTCTATGGGATCACTCTTTATGCAGACTTTACTGGAGGAATCGATGTTGCAATTGGTGTAGCTGAAGTGATGGGCATCAGGATCAAAGAGAATTTTGAACGTCCATTCTTCTCAAAATCCATTGCAGAGTATTGGAGAAGATGGCATATAACTCTTGGTACATGGTTTAAGGAATATATGTTTTATCCTATATCCGTTAGTAAAACAATGCTTAATCTAACCAAAACCTCGAAAAAGAAGGTAGGAGATTGGTTAGGAAAGAGGATTTCCATATATATAGCTTCCATCATAGTATGGTTTACGACGGGTATATGGCATGGAGCAGCCTGGAATTTTATTGTATGGGGATTATTAAACTGTTTCGTAATTCTTGTTTCTCAAGAACTGATGCCTTTGTATGAGAGATTTCATCAAAGATTTCATGTACAGCATACATTTTGGTACCGATTATTTCAGGTTGGAAGAACTTTCTGGCTTATGAGCTTTCTAAGAACCTTTGACTGCTACCGGAATGTAGGAACTACAGTCAAAATGTATGGTACTATCTTAACGAAGTTCAATTATAATGAGATATTCCAGGGTGGATTGATGAACTTAGGTTTAACTCTGGCAGATTATTTTGTTTTGATTCTTGGAGTACTTGTACTACTTACGGTTAGTCTTATTGGTAGGTCTGGAAGTGTTAGAGAGAAGCTTTCTACCAAACCCATGTTATTAAGATATGTAGCTTATTTTGCGATTTTCCTTGCAATTTTAATACTGGGCGCTTATGGAGTAGGATACGATTCTAATCAGTTTATTTACAGCCAATTTTAGAGTTTTATCAGAATATGATAGGACCTTGTACCAATATTTCTAACAGGATATGATAGGAGTTTTATGAAATTATTAAAGGATAGGAAAAAGCACAATAAAATTCTATATAAAAGATTACTGATCTCTATAATTTTTATTAGCTTTGCATTACTGGTAATTCTGTTGCTACAAGAACTTCTGATGCCCAAATATATGAATGAAATTCATGAGGGTAATTTAGTAGCAGAATATTATGAGCAAGAGAAAAACCACGACATTATATTTATTGGAGACTGTGAGGTCTTCTCCAATGTGTCCCCTGTTAAGCTATGGGAGGATTATGGGATATCAAGCTATATCAGAGGTAGTGCCCAGCAGTTAATCTGGCATTCTTACTATCTTCTTGAGGATACGCTCCGATATGAAAAACCGAAGGTTGTTGTCTATAATGTTTTAGCTATGAAGTACAATGAGCCCCAGAAGGAAGCTTATAATCGACTAACCATTGATGGTATGAAGTTTTCCAAAACAAAAATAGATGCAGTGAATGCATCTATGATGGAGGATGAATCCTTTATTTCGTATTTCATCCCAATCCTTCGCTATCATTCTAGATGGCAGGAGTTAACTGGAGAAGATTTCAAGTACTGGTTTAATAGAGATACAATATCTCACAATGGTTATCTCATGCGTGCCGATATCAAACCTGTAACGTCCTTTCCTCAGGCTAAGAAAATGGCTGATTATCAATTTGGTGAGAACAGCTATGATTATCTTGACCGCATAACAAAGCTTTGTAAAGATAAGGGAATAAAACTTATTCTGATCAAATCACCAAGCGTATATCCTTACTGGTATCCAGAGTGGGATGAGCAGATGGTTCAATATGCAGAAGAAAATGATATCACATATATTAATTTTCTTGATATGGCAGAAGAGATGGATATTGATTATAGTATGGACACTTATGACGGCGGTCTCCATCTGAATTTATCTGGAGCTGAGAAATTTACCAAACATTTTGGTAAGATACTCAGCGAGGACTTTGACTTAGAAGATCATCGCAAGGATCCGGCTTATCAGAAGATTTGGGATGAGAAAGTTGATTTTTATTATGAAATGAGAGATGACCAGCTACAAGAGATGAAGGAATACGGATATCTAAAAAGCTATGGAGCACCGGCTCCCTTGGCAGAATAGAAAAGGAGAATGTATATGAAAAAAGGATTGTTGATACTATTAGCTTTATTGTTATTAGCAGGTTGTAGTAAGAAAGAGACAACACCTGAGTCTAATGACAAGAAGGGATCAGTGGAAGCTTCTGTTGATGATAAAGAAGCTGGTGAAGCAAAAGAAGGTTTTGTATTTGTATATGAAGATGTCAAAGTGCCTCTTAATGTTGACGCAGCACCAGTTTTAGAAGCCTTAGGAAAAGAAGACACATATTTTGAAGCAGCCAGCTGTGCATTTCAGGGCTTGGATAAAACCTATACCTACAGTGGATTTGAAATAACTACCTACCCACAGGGGGATAAGGATTTTATATCTACCATATATTTAATTGACGATTCTGTAAGTACTGATAAAGGTATTTTTATTGGGTCAAGCTTAGCTGATGTAACAGCAGCTTATGGTGATGCTTATGAGAATAAATCCGGTGGTTATACTTATACCCTGGGAGATTCCACTTTGGCATTTGTAGTGGAAGGTGATTCTGTAACCTCAATTACCTATTCAGCAATTGTGGAAGGTTTAAACTAGAAGATAATTAGAAAGCCGAAAGTAAGTTAGTACTCTAATATTACTTTCGGCTTTTTTAATCTAAATTTGTTGCCCAAGAGCATTTTTAAGGATATGCAATCATAAAAAATTGGATATCTTTTTTTGGTCTTTTATCCTCCTTATTTGCAGCTAAGCTCCTATAGTAGCTTTACATATTCATGATCTTTTTGGAAAGAATATAAAAATGTATATAAGAACTTAGGAGGCAAATATTATGAAGGCTATGGTATATAACGGAATAAAAGATATAAATTATACGGAGGTAGCAGATCCTAAGCTTATGAAAAGGGATGATATTATTATAAAGGTATCCTCTACTGCTATCTGTGGTTCTGATTTACACCTGTTTCATGGAATGGTTCCGAATATGCCAAAGGGCCTTATTATGGGACATGAGACTATGGGGACTGTAATTGATGTGGGCCCTGAAGTATATAAAGTTAAAAAAGGTGACAGAGTTATCGTTCCCTTTCCCATTGCCTGCGGCCATTGCTGGTACTGCGAACATGATCTATACAGCCAATGTGATAATTCCAACCCTCATGGAGAAGTGGGTGCTCTCTTTGGATATGGTGATACTTATGGAGGTTATAATGGCGGGCAGGCACAATACCTTCGGGTACCCTATGGGAATATAGGACCTAAGGTTATTCCCGAAGAACTAGAAGATGAACAGGTACTTTTTCTAACGGATGTTCTGCCAACCTCCTACTGGGGAGTAGATATAGGCGGAGTAAAAAGGAATGATACAGTAGTTATCCTAGGCTGCGGACCAATCGGGCTAACAGCTATAAAATGGACTATTCTAGCAGGAGCTAAACGGATAATTGCCGTTGATTATATAAAATATCGTCTTGAACATGCTAAAAAATATGGTGTGGAAATTGTTAATCTGGATCATCATGATGATACAGGTGAATATATTCATGAAATAACAGGGGGCGGAGCTGATGTGGTATTGGATTGTGTCGGAGTTGATGGCAAGATGACAAAGTTAGAGAAGTTAGAGACGCTTTTAAAGCTTCAGGGAGGATCTAAATCAGCAATAGAAATAGCTACACAGGCAGTCAGAAAAGGAGGAACTGTAGTTTTCATTGGTGTCTATGGAACTAGGTATAATATGTTCCCTCTGGGTGATTTCTTTGGTAAGAATATAACACTTAAAATGGGGCAATGTCCGGTGCAGACTTATGTAGATCCTATCCTGCAGATGATTAAAGATAATAAGTTTGATGCTACTGATATAATTACTCATCGGCTACCCCTTAGTAAGGGAGCCCATGCATATGAAATATTTGACAAGAAGGAAGAGGATTGTATCAAGGTGATTCTTAAGCCTTAAAATAGTGCAAATAATCATCTCCAAATTCTGGCTTCCATATAATTGAAGAATAATTGATTGACTTTATTAAGACTTCATAATATAATGGAAAAAATAAAATATAGCGGGAGCTTGTGTGCAGGCTGAGAGGAAATTATAGTTTCGACCGTACCTGATTTGGGTAATGCCAACGTAGGGAATAACATGGATGATAATGAATTTATGGGATGTACCTCGTAGGGTACATCCTTTTTTATTCAATAGGATTAGGGAGTCAAAAGGTCTTCTTGAAAATATCCTACGTCAATTTGCACAATCTCTTTATGATTGCGTGATGAAAACTCGTTTGTTCGCAACATACTCTCGTTTGAATGAAGCACGTAGTGGTTCATAAGGTCCTAAAACACAGGACCTAAGCACCAACAGCTTCATAACAGTTGCTTACTAAACTATGTTTTAAACATCCCGCTGGGCAAGCATGTATATGTGCAAATTGACGAAGCTATGTTTGAGGAAGACCTTTTGACTCCCTAAACTCAATAGGAAATTACGTCCTATTGAATAAAAACGCTCCACGAGGATCTGCACTTAATGTCGTTAATTTAAGATAATTGTTAATATTATAAAAATAGAAATCCCATTATTGATTATCCCTTGTCTGAGTGAAAGTATATGGTACCCTAAATTCACTTTTAGAATATAGTCATGTGATGATAATGAAGTAAATAGATTATGAAAGGTAAGGTAAAGTATGAATTATAAGACTCAAATGGAAGCAGCAAGAAAAGGTATTATAACCAAAGAAATGGAGATTGTAGCCTCAAAGGAAGGCATTGATGCGAAGCTTTTAAGGGAACGTATCGCCGCAGGGCATATCGTAATTCCTGCCAACAGATTACATACCTCCTTAAATCCAGAGGGGATTGGGGAAGGCTTAAAGACAAAGATTAATGTTAATCTTGGAGTATCCGGGGATTGTGCTGATTATGACAAGGAATTTGAAAAGGTTAAGCTGTCCATTGCATTGGGGGCGGAAGCTATTATGGATTTAAGTAATTATGGCAAGACCAATACCTTCCGAAAGCAGTTAATTGATTATTCACCGGCAATGATTGGTACGGTGCCTATGTATGATGCAATAGGATATCTGGAGAAGGATCTGATGGATATAACTGCCAGGGATTTTCTGAAAGTTGTCGAGGCACATGCCAGGCAGGGAGTTGATTTCATGACGATTCATGCAGGAATCAACAGAAGGGCAGTAGATATTTTCAAAAAAACAAAAAGATTAACTAATATCGTATCCCGTGGGGGATCTTTACTGTTTGCCTGGATGGAAATGACGGGAAAGGAAAATCCTTTTTATGAATACTACGATGAAGTACTGGATATTTTGCAGGAATATGATGTGACCATAAGCCTAGGGGATGCACTACGTCCAGGAAGTATCCATGACAGCACCGATGCGGGTCAGATTTCTGAACTTATTGAGCTTGGCCAACTGACGAAAAGAGCCTGGGAAAAGAATGTACAGGTTCTTGTGGAAGGCCCAGGACATATGGCAATTAATGAAATCGCTGCCAATATGACACTGCAGAAGAGACTATGCTATGGTGCCCCCTTTTATGTACTGGGACCTCTGGTTACGGATATTGCTCCCGGATATGATCATATTACCTCAGCAATCGGCGGAGCAATTGCTGCTGCAAACGGAGCAGATTTCTTGTGCTATGTAACACCTGCCGAACACTTGAGGCTGCCGGATTTATCCGATGTGAAGGAGGGCATTATAGCTTCCAAAATTGCAGCCCATGCGGCTGATATAGCAAAAGGGGTTCCGGGAGCAAGAGATATTGATAATAAAATGAGTGATGCCAGAAGAAGAATTGATTGGGAGGAAATGTTCTCTTATGCCATAGATCCGAAGAAGGCAAGAGAATATTTTGAAAGTGCTCCTCCTTCAGATAAACACAGCTGCTCCATGTGCGGCAAGATGTGTGCCATGAGAACAACTAATAAGATATTAAATGGTGAGAAGGTAGAAATCCTGTAGCTAAGCAGGATTTCTGAATAAAATAATTAGCTAGTAATATTTAATCGGAATGAGGTGTAATTATGTTTGATAAAATCTTTCAAAATATTAGAGAAAAGGCTCCCTTTATACATAACATAACAAATTATGTGACAGTAAATGACTGCGCCAATATATTACTTGCCTGTGGCGCTTCCCCTATTATGGCAGATGACCTTCGTGAAGTTGAAGAAATAACTTCATTGTGCAATGCACTGGTTATTAATATCGGAACATTGAATGATAGAACAATTCCTTCCATGATTAAAGCAGGGAAAAAAGCCAATGAGTTAAATCATCCCGTAATATTAGATCCAGTCGGAGCGGGAGCCTCAAAGCTTCGTACCGATACCGCTATGCGTCTACTGGAAGAAATCAGATTTAGTGTAATAAAGGGAAATGCATCTGAAATAAAAACCCTCTATCATGGAGCTGGAGATACCAAAGGTGTGGATGCCAGCGAAATGGATCAGGTGACAGAAAGTAATCTCGAACAGACTGTGGCAATGGTTAAAAATCTTTCTGAATACACGAAGGCTGTAATCGTAATGACCGGAAGGATTGATATAGCAGCAGATACAGATAAAGCCTACATTATTAGAAACGGTCATTCCATGATGAGTAAAATTACAGGTACCGGTTGTATGCTTACCTCTGTCATCGGTGCGCTGTGTGCCGCCAATCCTGAGAAGCTTTTGGATGCTGCAGCAGCAGGAGCCTGCGCCATGGGCATCTGCGGTGAGCAGGCTTTTGAAAAGATTTCTGAAAATAACGAAGGTACAGCTTCCTTTCGAGTAAACCTGATAGATTATATGAGTAAAATGGATTCAAGACTTCTGATGGAAAGAGCCAGGTTTGAAGCTATATGAGAAAATAAAGGTTTTTGTTTTAAAATTTGAAATATCACAGATTAGTACTATTGATTTCTGATTTGTTTTTGCTGGGTAATCAATTCTACTAACCGAGGAGTTTGTAATAAACACATATTTAAACCAGATAACAGATAAGGGGTGTGAATAATGAAGCTTAAGAAAGAAAATATATTATTATACGTTGTCACTGACCGTACCTGGTTGGGACAGAATAAACTAAGGGACCAGGTCGAGGAAATAATAAAATCCGGAGCAACCTTACTTCAGGTGAGGGAAAAGGATTTATCCTTTGAAGAGTTTGTAGCTGAAGCAAAGCAAATAAAAAATATTACGGAGCGTTACGGTATTCCTCTGATCATTAACGATCGTATCGATGTGGCTATTGCTGTTGATGCCGATGGTGTTCATCTGGGGCAGGAGGATGAAGATATCAAAAAAGCAAAAGAAATATTCGGAGCAGATAAAATCATCGGAATCTCCGCTCATAATGTGGAAGAAGCCTTAAAGGCTCAGAATAACGGTGCGGATTATATTGGAGTGGGTGCAGTATTTTCAACATCAACCAAGAAAGATGCCAATACCGTAGCCTATGAAACCCTACAGGACATTTGTAGAGCAGTTACTCTTCCGATTGTAGCCATTGGAGGAATTACAGAGGATAACATATTGAATTTATCCGGAAGCGGAGTGGATGGAGTAGCTGTGATTTCAGCTATTTTTGCCAGTGAGAATGTTGGGAAAGCTACTGATAAGATGCTTGGATTGGCAAAAAAAATGATTTCGGGTAGATAGATTAATTTTTAGAGGCTATATTGGGAATTTGGCTTAACTTCGGTGTTAAGTATTTATTTGATTTTTCAAACTGATTGGAGGAACACATAATGAAAAAAGTGCTTACAATTGCCGGCTCCGATTGCAGTGGAGGAGCTGGTATCCAGGCTGATATAAAGACGATTACGGCACACGGAATGTATGCGATGAGTGCCATTACTGCACTTACCGCCCAGAATACGACGGGTGTCAGCAGTATATTTGAGGTTAGCCCTCAATTTGTAGGAGAACAGCTGGATATGATAGTTACGGATATTTATCCGGATGCAGTGAAAATCGGTATGGTATCCGATATAGATATAATCGAGGTTATAGCGGTAAAGTTAAAGGAGTATAACCTAAAAAACATCGTATTAGATCCGGTTATGATATCAACCAGCGGAAATAAACTTCTTAAGGAAGATGCAATTCATACGCTGATCCACAGATTAATGCCATGTGCTGCCATTATAACTCCCAATATTCCTGAGGCTGAGTGTATGAGCGGAGTGGCTATTCATGATAAAGCTGATATGATTAGAGCCGCAAAGGAAATAGCACATACTTATTCCGGGTATATCTTAATCAAAGGCGGTCACCTCCCCGACAGCAGCGATGATCTGCTTTATGACAACGGTGATTGCTACTGGTTTGAACAATCCAATATCAATAATCCCAATACCCATGGAACCGGATGCACCCTTTCTTCAGCAATCGCCTGTAATCTGGCTGCCGGAAAGGATATCAGAAGCAGTATAGCATCTGCCAAGGAGTATATTACCGGTGCTTTAAAGGCAAATCTGGACATAGGAAAAGGAAGCGGACCCTTAAATCATTGCTGGAATTTATCTACAGCAGGATAAACTCTACAGGGGGCTGTAAATTATTTAGTATACGGTTTTACACAGCCCCCTGTTCTAACCCTTAATTTTGCAGCTTAATATCAATTAGCCTTATCAAATTGATAAAGTCCTGCTTATCTCTGACTTCAATCTGAAAGGAACGTCCTTCCCTGTAGGCCTTTGCCTGCAATATATTGTTGATAATATCAAAAGGCAGTCCGCTGTCCCGGGCAGCTTCCACAGCTCTATCGCCAAATACTAGGACACCGGTGAAATACTTAGCATTTGGATACAAAAAGATTAGATTTCTTTCCTCCTTACCGGACACCAGGAGTAGTTTTTTGCACCATCCGGCTTTCTGGGTGTAAATCTTCCATTCTTCCTTGACCACACCATGACTTTCAATGTATTGTTTTAAATCCATCCAAAAACCGGCGGTTACACCTAAGGCTTCAGTCACTTCCTGCTCTGAGGGAAGTGAGTATTTATCACAGAATAAACTTAAGGACATAATAGTCTCCATTCTACTGCAAGGCAGCTCATAAACAAAAGTGAATATAACAAAGAGCAAAAAATGCTTATATGAGAAGAACCTTCCAAAATAGGTTAATTGAATAAAGTACTCTTTATTATTATATCAAATAATATATCAGAAAAAATATGACAACTGTATGTCCTATTATAAATTCTACTTAAGATATTTTTTTGGCTGGTAATTCTTATATTTTTATATTGACAATATCCAAGGTGGAATATACAATATACTCAACGTTGGATATGTTGTATTGATATAAAATATGTTACTCATTAAAGAAGGTGAAATTATGATTCGTGCATTTATCTTATATTATCTGAATATAAAGCCTACCCATGGCTACGAAATACAAAAATTTCTTCAGGTATCCGGTGCAGACCAATGGGCTAAAATTCAATCAGGCTCCATATATTATGCCCTGACTAAGCTGGAGAAGGAGAAGCATATCAGGGTACTCCGGGAAGAGCGCACCGGTTCAAGAGTACGTAAAATCTTCGAGATAACCGATAGCGGCAGGGAGGAATTGAATAAAGAAATGTCAGAGGAGCTGGACAGACCCATTGCCAATATCGGTTCCATGAAGTTCTTTACAGACCCTATTTTAGATACCTTGAGTAAAGAGGATATGTTTAAGATTATCAGTAATCACATCTTTAAGCTTAAGGAGCAGAAGGATTTCTGGGAGAAATGGTTTCATGTCAAGGGGGATAATACAGCTACAGAACTGACCAGACTTAGTTTTCTTATGACAATAGACAATATTGAGTATCAAATCCGGTGGCATCAGGAGCTTTTAGATAACCTGGATGAATATATGGAGGCCGGCAAGCAGACAGAGCAGATTATTAAAAGCATTAATTTTGATCAAATGTATGAAAACTCTACAGTTTCAGAGGAGGAGCAAAAGCTTCAATATGCCCTTAGGCTAAAGGAAGAGATCATGAAGGATCCCCAGAATGCTGTGGTAAACCTGGATAGAATTATAGAGGAATTGCATAACCAGATTATGAAGTAATGAGTTTATTTTTGACTTTATGTTATTTAGATTTCAATATAGGGATTTACTTAAGTTTTCCTCTGAAGATATATCTAGGGAGAACTTAAAAAATAACTACATACCCAATGTTGGATATGTAACATAAAATAGTTTATATAAGATATAAAAGTATAAGCTAATATCTATTAGGGTTATTAATAAAATTAGATTGAGCTTAATTAAAAATTAATTGGAGGGGGTTAATATGAGCTTATTACTGGAGGTTAAGGATTTATCAAAAGCCTATGATGAAAAACAGGTGGTACAGAACATTCAATTTGCAGTGAGGGAGGGTGAATTACTTGGCTTTATCGGGCCTAATGGGGCAGGAAAGAGTACCACTATTAAAATGTTAATCGATGTTGAGACTAAGGATTCTGGTGAAATTTTATTAAGGGGTGAGAGGATAGAGCAAGGATTAAAGTCAGGAAAAGGGTCGGCAGCCTTTAAAAAATCCATGGGGGTAGTGCCTCAGGATATCGCTGTTTACGATGACATAAGTGCTTATAACAACGTTAAATTCTTTTGTTCCTTATATGGATTTCGTGGGAAAGAGCTAACAGAGAAGGTAAGGGAGGCGCTTGAATTTGTAGGGTTATGGGAACGCAGAAAGGAGCTGCCGACGAAGTTTTCCGGTGGCATGAAGCGAAGACTGAACATTGCCTGCTCTATTGCCCACTCACCAAAGCTGCTGATTATGGATGAACCTACTGTGGGCATTGATCCCCAATCCAGAAATCATATTATGGATGCCATTAGAGTGTTGAACCAAAGAGGGACAACAGTAATTTATGTCTCTCATTATATGGAAGAAATCGAAGCAATCTGTGATCGTGTAGTCATTATGGATCACGGTAAGATCATAGAAGATATGGAGAAGGATAAGCTAAAGAGTAAATATAAGGAGCAGGGCAGGAATACCCTGGAAGAAATATTTCTACATTTAACAGGTACTCAACTGCGGGATGAGGAGGCTTAAAGACTATGACAGGCTTTTTTAATTTGTTTTGCCATGATATGAAGCGCAGAATGAAGGACAGCTTCCTCATTGGCTATAATATTATTTTTCCTATCCTTATGATTGTTTTACTAGGCTATCTGTCCTCAGAAAGTTATGGCAGGAGTTTTACAGGTTATCAGTATTATAGTATTGTCATCCTTCCTTTTTGCATTGCTATGGCTGTAATAACAGCAGCATATACCGGAAAGGAGGATACATACAAGAAGACGGCCCTACGATTTCTCTTTGCACCCATATCTTATGCCCAGATCGTAGCGGCCAAGCTCTTCTCCTGTACCTTAGTAATCAGCTGCTGTAATACTTTAGTTCTTATCTTTGCCTTTCTAGTATTTAAGCTTCCTGTGATAGCTTATATATTACCAATCACCGCACTACTTACAGCTGAAACCTTTGCAGTATGTGCCATTGGTTTGTTTATTGGACTTGGCATGAAGAATTTTGTATTAATGAAAAATATTCTTAATATTCCAATCTGCGGGGCAGCAGTACTGGCAGGTGCATTTTTCCCCCTTGGAACCTTCAATTCCAGGTTGGAGTTTATCATAAAGCTTTCTCCCTTAACCTGGGTAAACAGGAGCATGTTTCTTTGTATTTATGATAAGGACTTAAGGCTCCTGTGGCAGACAGCTTCAGTCTTTATCCTTGTTGGAATTATCTTCACCCTATTAGCTGTCAGATTATTTAAGAAGGAGGAATTTATCCATGGGGATTTACCTGGTTATGATAAATAATTTAAGAAGGAGCTGGCATCATAAGTTATTATTTGCAGTAACCTTTCTATTACCTGTTCTACTATGCCTCTTACTTGGAATGGTGAAATTTGATAAGCCCAGTATCCGGGTGGGAATTCTTCTGCCTGCTAGGAAAGAGATAAAAGTGTCTGATATGGATAAACTATATCCTTTGCTGGATAGTTCAATAGGAGTTGAGTATAGGGAGGCGAAGGAAGATAGGATAAATACTGATTTAATGTCGGGAAGATTTCATATGATAATGGATTATCGCGAAAGTATTACCATAGATCATTTTGAGGTATTATCCTATCAGAGTGAAGATAAAATAGCGCTGATTAAAGATGCCCTTCATGGGGCAATCACTAAGAGAGAACCAGTTTCTCTCATAGGCTTGAACAAAGAAGGGCTATCCGTAACGGAAAGATCGGTGGCAATCCTACTGACGCTTTTTATGGTCTTCTCCTCCATTTATACTTCTGCAATAATTAGAGACAGAAAAAGCGGTATACTAACAAGGTTTCAATTTGCAAGAAAGAGCAGCATAAGTTATATCCTGGGATACATGCTCTACAATTTTATTATTACCTATTGTCAGGTATTGCTTTGCAATGGAGTACTAATGGCAGTGGAAAAGGATTATAATCCAGGTCTTGCAGGGGGCATTCTTATATCCATAGTAATCCCTTCCCTTGCTACCGTGTTCTCTATGCTTATCTGCCTTATTAGTCATAGCGAGGTTCAGGCTAATATTACTGCTTCAGCCCTGGCAGCAGTTATGTCATTGTTAGGAGGGGTATTTGTAGCTGTGGAGGCTATGCCAGGGTTACTTAGGATATTAAGCTTTACCAGCCCCGTCCGTTGGGTGGTGGAACTGATGGGGATATTGAGGTAATCCCCTTTACCAACGGTTTTCAACTCTCTCTGCAAAGCCCAAAAAATCATTTAGATATATAATGGTACTGTCATCTAGAACAGCTGTACCGGAGTATTTGCCAAATACCTGATGTTGATTAGTTGATAGTATAATAATTGATAAATTGGCATTGCGATCCAGGATGGGTGTGAATTTTAAATTAAGCCTGCGGTCCGAGGAAGTTATGATCCAGGGCTTCATATATTCATATTCATCCCTGGTATTTTTGGGAATATGAAAGGTAACATCATCTAATTTATTCCCATGACCGTTAAAAAACAACATATTTTCTGTGGCTGCAGAAGTATCTCCAAATCCATAACCCAGATTAAATCCAAAAAGATTACCATCAACGAAGCCCTGAGAAGCACCCCAATACCAGGTAGTCTTATAGGGCCAGATTCCACGCCCCCAATCCAGAAGGCCAAAGGATTCATATGGAGCAAAGAAGTAGGTTTTATCACCTGTTTTAACGCTGCCCGATGCAATCATACCAATGATTTTCTGATTATAGTAGAACTGTTTTTTACTTTCTTTAAATGGTGTTGCTATGGTCATAGAATCCTTTGGCTCAGGGGATAGGGTTATGCATAGCTCCAGCTGCCTGTCATTATCCTTCTGTTCATCTATAGGTTTTTGAATGGATTGTACTAGTGTATCTATTATAGTATTTTCCTGCTGATTAAAATCTTTGATCCATAGATTGATTTCACGCTGATGATTTACATGCCTAATGGATACATTGACTTCACTATCCTGATATTGGATATCACCTGTCTTGGAGGACTGGGGCATGGACATATGGGGGACAACTCTCACGAAGGTTTTTGTCCTTTCTGTCTTATCATTAAAATTAATAAAGGATGCACTGATCAGTACAATAGAAGTACTTTGAGCTACAGTCAGTGCTATAGCATAATTATTATTATATATCAGATAGTAGTCCCATTCTTTTAACCTTAATTTCCATGCAGCATCCTTCCTCTGATATCTAAGAAGTGGAGATGTGGCATACCCCTTTTGTATTAGCTCTCCTTGTTTGTCTAACAGGTTCGAAGGTTTTGTTATTCTATGCTGCATATAAATCCTCCATACATAGTTTATTATTCTTAAGGGGAGGACATCCTCCGCAAAAGAAACTATATCTACTATAATCTATTAGAAAAGATGCAATAGTTTCCTTGTCCCGTGAAAAATAAGGACTTTTTAAAAATATTTTATTTTATCAGGAAATAGACAAAAGTCAGGTAATCTATATATGGACCTATCTAGAAAATATGCTCTGATTTATAATTCATTATATATGAAGTTTTAAACAAATCTTAATCTTTCCAGAAGATGCTATGATATAATAATCTAAGGTATACTGAAAAATAAGCTATTAATAGTAATGGGAGGAAAATAATTATGTTTGGCAAAATGAATGAAGAATTACAAAAAGCCCAGGAGGGAATGCTTCGATACAAAAAAATCATGTCCATGCTAAAGGAATTGGAAGAACAGCGGCTTGCACTGACAGATAAAGTGAGTAAGTTAAAGGAGCAGGTAGAGAAGGAAGATTTGGATGTGGAGTATTTGGAAGGAAAGAGTATCACACATATCTTTTATTCAATCTTAGGAAACCTGGATGAAAAACTAGATAAAGAACGAGATGAGGCCTTGGCAGCCAGACTAAAATATGATCAAGCATATGGAGAACTTGGTAGTGTGGAGGCTAATATTGCAAGTTTGCGTTTGGAACAGGAAGAATATAAAGATTGTGAAAGAATATATTCGAGATTATATGAAGAGAAAAAGGAACAATTAATGTCATCCAGCTCTAAGACAGGGGAAGAAATATTAAATCTATCGGAAAAGATTACTGTACTAAAGAATTATAATAAGGAGATTGGGGAGGCTATCCATGCAGGAAAGAAGGTTTTAAATCATTTAGAATCAGCCTCTAATAGCCTTGATAGTGCAAGAGGTTGGGGTACTTGGGATATGTTTGGTGGTGGATTTATCTCAGATTTGGCAAAGCATTCCCATATTGATGAGGCAAAGGATGCGGTATCAATGGCACAAAGAGAATTATCCCATTTTCGTAGCGAGTTAGCAGATGTGAAACTTTCCAAAAACATTAGTATTGAGATTGGCGACTTTGCCAAATTTGCTGATTTCTTCTTTGATGGATTAATTGCCGATTGGCATATGCAGTCAAAGATTAAGGATTCTTCAGAAAGTGTTAATAGCACCAAAAGTCAAGTCGAGAGGGTAGTTGCTAAGCTTAAAGGTATGGAGAGGGAGACCTTGGCTACCATAGCCTCCTTAGAACAGGAGATGAACACCTTAATTACGAAAGCCTAGGAATTAATTTGAAGATACAACCTGTCAATCCACTTTCAGCCAACCTTAATGGTTTCAAGCAGAGGTAGACAAATCTTAAGATTATCTTTATAATGATACGTGGTTAAAGATAGAGATTTGATAAGAAAGAGGAGGACAGGTAAGTCCTTATATGGACCAACCTAAAAGATAGATGAAAAAAGGTCAGATTTATGAAGGGTTAGTTACCAGAGTAGATTTTCCCAATAAAGGAATTGTTGATATAGAAGGAGAAAAGGTAGTAGTCAAGAACACCATGCCAGGACAGAAGATTAGCTTTGCAGTTTATAAGGTTAAAAGCGGTAAAGTGGAGGGTAGACTTCTAGAGGTACTTGCAAAATCTCCGCTAGAAAGTAGAGAGAAGGCTTGTAGAGGCTTTGGTGAGTGTGGAGGCTGTAGTTATCAGACCATGTCTTATGAAAAACAATTAGACATGAAGAAAGAACAGGTAATGAGGCTGATAGATCAGGTCTGTAAAGAATATAACTTCGAAGGAATACTGGAAAGTCCTGTGGAATGGGGATATCGCAACAAGATGGAATTCTCCTTTGGAGATGAATTTAAGGATGGACCGCTGGCCCTGGGACTTCATAAGAAGGGAAGCTTTCACGATATTCTTACTGTAGATGACTGCCAAATTGTGGATAGAGACTTCAATTTGGTCTTAGAATGTGTATTAAAGTACTGTTCAGAGCTGGGACTAGATTTTTATCATAAGCTTACCCATAAGGGATATTTGAGACATCTGCTTGTTAGAAAGGCAGTAAAGACCGGCGAGATACTTGTTAATATCATTAGCACCTCTCAGGAAGAAGGGACCAAGGCAGCAGGAGATAAGGACATAAGCATGGATATGGCTGATAATGAGATTAAGCTAGAGAATGCAGAGGATATTTTTGCTCCCCTGGCTTTAAGTCTATTGAAACTGCCACTGCAAGGCAGGATTGCCGGAATATATCATATCTACAATGACAGCTTGGCGGATGTGGTAAAGAGTGACCGTATGGTAGCACTTTACGGAAGAGACTACATTTATGAAGAGATACTGGGCTTGAAGTTTAAGATATCGACCTTCTCATTCTTTCAAACCAACTCCTTGGGGGCAGAGGTCTTATACTCTAAGGTCAGAGAATATGTAGGAGAGACGAAGGATAAAACTATCTTTGACCTTTATAGTGGTACCGGCACCATTGCCCAGCTTCTTGCCCCTATAGCAAAGAAAGTAACCGGAGTGGAAATCGTAGAAGAAGCAGTGGAGGCGGCAAAAGAAAATGCAGCCTTAAACGGGCTCTCCAACTGTGAATTTATAGCCGGGGATGTGCTTAAGGTCATTGATTCACTGGAAGATAAACCGGATATTATTGTTCTCGATCCCCCACGGGATGGAATTCACCCAAAAGCCTTAGATAAGATTATAAATTTTGGTGTAGATAAGATTGTCTATATCTCCTGTAAGCCGACATCGCTGGTAAGGGATTTGGAAGTACTGCAGGAAAAAGGGTATAAGGTGGAGAAGGTCTGTGCAGTGGATATGTTCCCGGAGACGGTGCACGTTGAGAGTATAATTCTGATGACGTATTGTGGTTCGGGGAAGAAATAATAGAGCTTGACCACAACATGTAGTGGTTTGAGGATTAAAATGGGGTCAAAAATCGGTGGAAAAACACCACTTTTTGACCCCTATTTTTTGGGTCATTTATAGATGACATAGGGTTATTTGAGTGATGATAAGATAAAAATGAGAAAAACAGGTTGATAAATTGATGGGTGAATTATATACTATGGATGAACATTAGTAGTATAAGACGAAGTAAGCTGCATATAAAAGATAAAAAGATACTGAAATCAAAAATCAATTTTGAGAGGTGAAAGTGATGAAGAATATACCTGAAAAAGTTAAAGAAATTGTAGACGAGCATATTAAAATGATTGAATCAATTTTACCTAATTTTCTTGAAGCATATTATATTTATGGTTCTGTTTCTTTAGGAGCATTTGATTATAACAAAAGTGATATTGACTTTATTGTAGTTGTGAAAAGAAAAGCCATAGAAACAGATATAATTATTTTGAAAAAAATTCATAGTGATATGCAAAAGAAATTTCGCAATACTATTTTAGATGGAATGTATTTGCTGAAGGATGATGTTGAGTCTTTAAAGAATAAAAGTGAAATTTCATGTCTTCGATTTAACGATGGGGAGTTTAAAGGATTTGAAAAGTTTGATAGAAATTCAATTGATGCCTTCCAATTAATAAAGCATGGCATAACTGTAAAAGGACAAGAAATAGGAAAATTGGACTATACAGTAGACTTTGACATCTTAATTAGCAAAATGCGAGATAATCTAAATACTTATTGGCTTAATTGGCTAAATGATTGTAGGAAGTTTCCTTCCATCAGATACATAGGTTTATTAGTTAGTCTAAAATTAGTTGAATGGGGAGTTTTGGGTGTTTCTCGCCAATACTATACCTTAAGAGAAGGGGATATAACATCAAAAGTTGAGGCAGGTAAATATGCATTACAGAATGTTCCTCAACAATGGCATAAGATAATTAAAGAATCCATGAGATTACGAGAAGATAACAAAAAGCCTTATTACAATTCTATCTTTGAAAGAAGAATTGATGCTTTAGGTTATATAGATTACATAATACAAGAAAGTAATAGACTTTTTGATAATAAAAGGTAGTTCGCATTCTTCCAATATTGAGAGTTAAGTATTATTTATAATCAAATAGATAAATCAGAATTGAACGGAGGGATTGCATGGTAAATAAAATTGACGCCATTGAGATAATAACGTATGCTGAAGTTACAGAAGTATATAACACCACATCTCACACGGTTTGGAAGGATACTAAAGGTAGGATGATTGATCTTCATATATTTAAATTCAACGAACAAGAATACATTGTTTTTGAAGAAGAAGCATATCCTCCAAAGGTGTTTAGAGGTATTGGGAAAATAGAAGATAAAATGGTAAGATGTATTGATGCTGAAAATCAAGTGTTATTTCACCTGGGCTATGAGCATGATGAAAATGATATGCATGATGTAAGACTATTGTGCGAGAGATTTGATATTCCTGTTCCGAGTAAATACAAGTAACTATTAAATTCCAATTTGAGAAGATCAAAAATGAAGTAACAGAAGCTAACAAATCCAAATAGCATGATAAATTCATTTACTGAAAGGAAGTAACATAAATGAACAAAACACTTATTGTTTATTATTCGCTTTTTCAAAACACGGCGAATTTAGCATTAGAAATAGCAATTCAAACTGGCGGAACTATAAGAGAATTAATTCCTGATAAGAATTATTCCTTTGATTATAATACTGCCGCTAAAGAAGTAAGAAATCAAATTTCTCGAGGATTCTGCCCTAAGCTGATATCTGGAAGTGAGCCAATAGATGATTATCAAACAATATTTGTAGGATCGCCTAACTGGTTTAAAACATTAGCCCCACCAGTTATGAGCTTTCTTAAACAACATAATTTTGAAGGTAAAACAGTAATTCCGTTTTGTACCCATGGAGGGGGTGGATTTGGGCAAATTGAAAAGGATATAGGTAAAGAGTGCTCAAAATCCATAATACTACCGGGTATAGCTGTAAACGGTACTGTTACATCAGAAGAGGTCGCAAATTGGCTTAGGACAATTGGTTACGAAATAGAATAAATTCTACATATTCGCTTTATTTTGAGAAAGAAAGGATACTATGCTCAAAGAATATTAGATAATACTCCCTTTACTTATATTATACCAGTACTTATATATAATTTATAGACTACTTTTTTTATAATTTACACATTATAATGATATGTATAAATCAAATAAATATAAGAGGTGAATCAGTATGGATATTAAACATAATGTATTAGACAACGGACCTTTCTTTCATGGTACTAAAGCAGAACTTAAAATTGGAGATTTATTAAAACCGCAGCACTTATCAAATTACCAAGATAAAAAATCCAACTATATATATTTTACTGCAACTTTAAATGCAGCTAAATGGGGTGCTGAATTAGCAGCATCTAAATTAAAGGAAAGAATTTATATTGTAGAGCCATTAGGTGATTTTGAAAATGATCCAAATTTAACTGACAAAAGATTTCCTGGTAACCCTACACGTTCTTATAGGTCTAAAACTCCTTTGAAAATAATAGCTGAATTAGGTTCATGGGAAAGACATTCCGATGAAGACATAAATCATATGCTTACATCTTTAAAAAAGTTACAAGAAGAAGGAAAAAATGTAATATGCGATTAACTAGATAAAAAGGCTTATGGAGTGAAGGAGGTAGTGAAGCACTTTGCTGAAGATTTCAGAAATTAATCTTGTAACATTTTTATTTTTATGCTATAGTATTTGTATATTTTGATTAAGGAGGACATATATCTATGTATTCAGTACGTTTAAGATAAGTAGGCAATAAAAAAGTGGTGAAAACTTCCGTTATGACGGGCTTTTTTGTTGTGCTTATTTTACGTATTATGACATGGATAGGGGTGAAGTGTAGATGTTTGAAGCTATACGATTTTTCTCTATGTCTTTTAACGTTGATATGCAGACTAAAGATCCCACTTAGGATTTTAGCCTGCATTTTTTATTGCCTAAAACTAGTATGAAATCAACAATAAAAATGCAAGGAGAAATTTGATATGACAAAAGAAACTTTAAAATGGAAACGAGATTTTTTTACTATATGGACAGGACAGGCGATTTCACTTTTTACTAGCGCCATCTTACAAATGGCAATAATTTTTTACCTTACAGAAAAAACAGGATCGGCCATGGTACTGTCAATTGCTTCATTAGTAGGGTTTTTGCCTTATGCAGTCTTTGGCCCTATGATAGGTGTGTTAGTGGATCGTTATGATAGAAAAAGGATAATGATTGCTGCTGATTTAATTATTGCTGCAGCTGGAGTAGCAATGGCTATTATTGCATTGTACATGGAACTGCCAGTTTGGATGGTTATGATAGTATTATTTATTCGTAGTATTGGAACGGCTTTTCATTCCCCAGCATTAAGTGCAGTTACCCCTCTTTTAGTACCAGAGGAGCAACTAACCAGATGTGCAGGTTACAGCCAATCCCTGCAATCTATAAGTTTTATTCTTAGCCCTGCTGCTGCGGCATTTTTATATTCTGTATGGGAATTAAATGCAATTATAGCCATCGACGTACTGGGGGCTGTGATTGCATGTATTACAGTAGCACTTGTACGTATTCCCAAGCTTAGTTTAGAGCAACAAAGTTTGGAGCAAAATTTTATGAAAGAGATGAAAGAAGGACTTGTTGTTTTAAAAGAAAGCAAAGGATTATTTGCCTTGCTACTTATAGGCACACTATATATGTTTGTTTATATGCCAATCAATGCACTTTATCCTTTAATCAGCATGGAATATTTTTCGGGAACACCGATGCATGTATCTATTACCGAAATTGCCTATGCATCTGGTATGCTGGCAGGTGGTTTATTATTAGGACAATTAGGTGGTTTTAAAAAGCGAATAGTATTAATAACGGCATCTATTTTTATGATGGGAGCTAGTTTGACTATTTCAGGACTGCTTCCTTCAAGTGGGTTTGCCATATTTGTAGTATGCTGTGCAGTTATGGGACTTTCAGTTCCCTTTTACAGTGGTGTTCAAACGGCTCTTTTTCAAGAAAAAATTAAACCTGAATATTTGGGACGTGTATTTTCACTTACAGGAAGTATAATGTCTCTGGCTATGCCCGTTGGTTTAATTCTATCAGGAATATTTGCTGATAGAATTGGTGTGAATAATTGGTTTTTAATATCAGGTATTTTAATTATAGTCATTGCTATAATTTGTCCTCTGGTGACTTCTATTAGGAAATTAGATTAAATAGAAAATGAAAAACTTTAACCAGGAGGTACATTTATGTATTATATTTTCAGATAATCCTTCCTGCTTAAATCGCAGGATTTTCCCTGCGAACAAGTAAATGGAAAGATGCGATTTTGAACAGGAGGAAAGAAAATGGAATTAATAATAAAAGCAAAAGACCTTCGTGTGGAATACACAGGGCATGAAGTTTTAGATATAAATGAATTGGAGTTATATGGTTATGACCGTATTGGTTTAGTTGGCGCAAATGGTGCAGGAAAAAGTACCTTATTCAAGGTTCTAATGGGAGAATTAACTCCGCCAGGATGTAAAATCAATCGGCTTGGGGAATTTGCCTATATCCCTCAGTTAGAAGAAGTAGCTTTGCAGGAGGAAAAAGATTTTGCACTTATGGGCAAACTTGGTGTCGGTGTTAATCAATTAGAGGTACAGACCATGAGCGGTGGTGAAGAAACAAGGCTTAAAATAGCACAGGCTTTTTCTGCTCAGGTGCATGGTATTTTAGCGGATGAACCTACCAGCCATTTAGACCGTGAAGGAATTGATTTTTTTATTGGGCAATTAAAGTATTTTTCTGGTGCATTGCTAGTTATCAGCCATGACCGCTATTTCCTTGATAAGGTGGTAGATAAAATATGGGAACTGAAGGACGGCAAAATTACAGAGTACTGGGGAAACTATTCTGATTATTTTCGTCAGAAAGAGGAAGAGCGAAAAAATCAGGCTGCAAGATATGAACAATTCATTGCTGAACGTGACCGACTGGAACAGGCTGCTGAGGAAAAGCGGAAACAAGCACTTAAAATAGATCAGAAAGCAAAAGGTGCTGCTAAGAAAAACAATTCTAAAAGTGGTGGGCGTTTGGCTCATCAGAAAGCAATAGGAAGCAAGCAAAAAACATTGTATAATGCTGCTAAGTCTATGGAACATAGGATTGCGGATTTGGGGGAGGTAGAAACTCCTGAAAACATTAGGACTATTCGTTTTCGCCAGAGTAAAGCGTTGGAGCTTCATAATCCATTTCCGATTTGTGGAACAGAAATCAATAAAGGTTTCGGAGATAAGGTGTTGTTTGAAAATGCATCTTTCAGCATCCCGCTTGGAGCAAAGGTGGCGCTGACTGGTGGTAATGGTTCAGGAAAAACAACTTTAATCCAAATGATATTAAACCATGAAGAGGGTATTTCTATTTCACCTAAGGCTGAAATAGGTTACTTTGCCCAAAATGGTTATAAATATAACCGTAATCAAGAGGTTATGGAATTTATGCAGGAGGATTGCGATTACAATGTATCGGAAATTCGCTCAGTATTGGCTTCTATGGGTTTTGAGCATAATGCTATTCGTAAAAGGTTATCTGTTTTAAGCGGTGGTGAAATTATTAAGCTGCTGTTGGCTAAAATGCTAATGGGCAGGTATAATATCTTGTTAATGGACGAACCGAGCAACTTCCTTGACCTGCCAAGTTTAGAGGCTTTGGAAATGCTTATGAAAGGGTATGCAGGAACTATTGTGGTTATCACCCACGACAAACGGCTTCTTGATAATGTGGCTGATATGACTTATGAAATCAAAGATAAGGGATTGAACTTAGTCCAATAATTATTTTATACTTCGTGTTGATAGACCAAAGGGAGGACTATGAAAGAGATTATGAGTTTTGTCTAACCTTCTAAGTAGGTTAGACTCCTAATGTGAAAAATGAGGTCCTTCAAGATAAACTTTGAAGGCTCATTTCCATAGGGATAATGAAAAACATAAGTAATATATTGCAAAAATGTATAACTCAACATAAGATGTAGTTTTTGATGTTGAAAAAAGGAGTGTGTTCGTATGGTAGATAATATCATTCAATTAGTAACAGAGAAATTATCCTCTTTGTCTTTTATAGAAGGCATTGTATTAGGAGGCTCACGGGCAAGAGGCACCCATACAGAGGATTCTGATATAGATATCGGAATCTATTACAATTCAGAATCATTTGACCTGACTGCTATCAATCAACTTGCTACAGAGCTTAATGATGAGCATAGAAGCAAACTTGTTGTACCTCCTGGAGCGTGGGGGCATTGGGTTAATGGTGGTGGATGGCTAGTCATAAATGGGTATCATGTTGACTTGATTTTGCGTGATAAAAAACGGGTTGAAAAAATAATTAAAGATACGGAGCAAGGAATTGTTACTGCCAATTATCAGACGGGGCATCCCCATGGATATATCAGTGCCATGTATCGTGGAGAGTTGGCAATCAGCAAGATACAATACTCTATTGATGAA
Organism: Bacillota bacterium; assembly: GCA_023443625.1. The sequence continues at coordinate 32,722 of JAEZTQ010000067.1, forward strand.
AACTTTTATGAATTAAAAAAGCGGGCAGAACGTTATCCAACTGCTTTACAGAAAGGGTTAGCGGAATTTTTTATGTTTGAGGCAGGGTTCTCTTTAATGTTTGCTGACAACAATATAGATAAAGATGATGCATCCTATGTTTGTGGGCATTGCTTCCGAAGCATATCTTCCCTTAATCAAGTATTATTTGCAGTAAACAGAGAATACTGTATAAATGAGAAAAAGGCTGTTAAGATGATTGAAGATTTTAAGATCAAACCAAGCGATTACAAGGAAAGGGTGGATAAGGTTATTTCCTTAATATCAACTGATGTAGATTGTACAAGAAAAGGGATAGAGATTCTTCAAAGACTAGTAAATGAGGTTGAACACCTGAAAGGAGCCAATATTCAATGACAGGACCAGATAAGAAAAAGCTATATCCAAATGAAAATATAAAAACGGTTTGCTATATAAGTAATCTACCTAAAAGGCCAAATGTTGAGATTGGTGAATACACTTATTACAGCGACAATAATAAATCTCCTGAGAAATTTTATGATAATATAGAGCACCACTACGAATTTCTGGGGGATAAACTTATAATAGGCAAGTTTTGTGCAATTGCAGAGGGTGTTAAATTCATTATGAATGGTGCAAATCACAAAATGGATGGTATTACAACCTATCCCTTTAATATCTTTGGCTGTGGATGGGAAAAGGTGACTCCTACAATAGAACAGCTGCCTTTCAAGGGGGACACAGTGATCGGCAATGATGTTTGGATAGGCCAAAATGTTACTATCATGCCGGGTGTTAAAGTTGGTGATGGTGCTATTATTGCTGCTAACTCAATTGTAGTAAAAAGTATTGAACCTTATACAATTTATGGTGGTAATCCAGCGAAATTTATCAAGAAACGGTTTAGTGATGAAAAGACTCAATTCTTGATAAAGCTAGGGTGGTGGAACTGGGACGAAGAGAAGATATTTAATAATCTTGAAAAGTTAACATCGAAAGCTGGGTTAGAAGAATTAATGGAAAATAACAAATAAGGTAATAAAGGGAGATTATATGAATAAGAAAGAAATTGTAACTAAGGATAATCTAATAGAAGTATTGGATTTATTAGATAGTATGAAAATGAAATATTGGATAGATGGCGGCTGGGGAGTAGATATTTTACTTGGGAAACAAAACAGAGAACATCGAGATATTGACGTTGATTTTGATGGAGAGTTTACGGAAACTTTATTGAATAAATTGAAAGGGATTGGTTATGAAATCGTAGTTGATTGGAGTCCCTCTCGTATTGAGTTATACCATCCTGAATTGGGATATATAGATATACATCCTTTAATAATAAATAAAGATGGAAGTGCCAGACAGGCTAATCCACAAGGTGGATGGTATGAGTTTGAAGCAAAATGGTTTTCCGCAGCGGTGTTTGAAGGCCGGGTTATTCCATGTATTTCTGCTGAAGCTCAAAAATTATTTCATAGTGGGTATGAGCTTAGAGAAGTTGATAAAATAGACATGGAAAATCTTGATAGTCTCATTTCAAAATAGTGTATTATAAATTAATCAAATTTTTTACGAGGAGAATTAAAATGGATTTATTAGAATTAATTATAGAGTATCATAAAGATAACGAACGGCAGGGACCGGGCAGCGAAGACGCAACACTAAAAGCGCTGGGCTATCTTCCTTATTTGAATGAAAAAATTAAAATATTAGACGTCGGCTGCGGAACTGGTGGGCAGACAATAACCCTTGCAAAAAACACAGGTGCACAAATTACAGCTGTCGATATGCTACCACAGTTTTTAGAAACGCTAAAGAATAGAATTAAAGAGGATAACCTTATTAACCGTATAACAGCGAAAGAAATGCTAATGGAAAGCTTAGTCTTTGATGAAAGTTCCTTTGATGTAATATGGTCGGAGGGGGCTATCTACAACATCGGTTTTGAAAAGGGGCTGTCCCTGTGGAGAAAATATTTGAGGGATGACGGTTATATCGCTGTTTCTGAAATCTCATGGCCAACTGATACAAGACCAGAGGAAATCGAGCAGTACTGGGTTAATGCATATCCAGAGATTGATACAATCGAGAATAGGCTATCAGTTATTGAGAAATGTGGATATACTTCTGTCGCCCATTTTGCTCTGGATGACAAATGTTGGATAGATAGTTATTATCAGACGCTTATGGAAAATGCGGAAGAATTCCTTAAAAAGTATGATTATGCCGATGAGGTTAAAGAATTCATTGAAGCAGGTAAAATTGAAGCCGACATGTATAATCGGTTTAAGGATTATTACAGCTATGTATTTTATATCGCAGAGAAAAAATAGTAGTTTAACTTTAACCCTTAATAATAAACAGAAAAGAGGTGCAATAAGATGATATCTGATATGATTAGACTCATTAATATGTTAGAAAGACAGTATGGTATAAACTGTATCGATATTACTGATCAAGAAGGTGGCTGGTCAGCTCTTGCATATAAAGTATCCGACGGTGTGAAGGATTATTTTCTAAAGGTCTACGAAAAAAGTAGAGCCTCAACACCAAAATTGACAGCCCTTATTGATACCTATGTGCCAATTACCTTGTGGCTGAATGAGAATACGGATATGAAAGGAAAACTTCCTGTTCCATTGCTAACCCAAGATAGCAAGCATAAATGGGAAGATGATAATGGCGTTTATCTGCTTTACGAATATATTGATGGCATAACCATAGGTAGTAGTGAATTGACGGAGAATCAGGTTCAGCAGGTTGCAAAGATAATATCAACTCTTCATTCGTATAAGGATGAAATACCTGTCAATACAAAGGATGTCAGGGAAGACTTTAGCCTGCTATTTCTGAATCAGTTAAAAGAAATATTGCATAAAGGGTTTATCAGTTCATCCATGGATTTAACAGATTTGCTTGGGGCATATATAAAACCCCTTGAACGATATATTAATAGAGTAGAAAGGCTTGCTATCAATATAAGAAGGAGTAATCCTAAAATGGTTCTATGCCATACAGATATTCATAACTGGAACTTGATGCAGTCAGATGAGCAGATCGTTTTAATTGACTGGGAAGGCTTGAAATTGGCTCCTGCAGAAGCGGATCTTATGTTTTTTGTAGATAAACCATATTATGATGCATTTATTAATACATATCAAGGGTTCCATAAAGATTTTGCAATCAATATGGATACATTATTGTTCTATCGTATTAGACGTAAACTAGAAGATATATTTGAATTTATTGAACAACTTTTGTATGATAAGCAAGAAGAACAGGAAAGAAATGAAACTATAAAGTTTCTAATGAGTGAATTGAAAGATTTAGTGTTTTGGAGGAGTTAACCATATACTAGTCAATAAAATTAGTGATAAACATAATACAGACAATACAGATTAAGGCAGGAATGAGGAAGGACCATGTGGTTAAAGATATAATTTATACAAGAAAAGAAAGAGGAAGGTGAGAGAGTGAGTAGGAATATAATCCTTTATATTGCAGTGAGTTTAGATGGATATATTGCAAGGAACAATGGAGCTGTTGACTGGTTGAGTGGCAGTAGTGGTGATCCAAATGTGGATTCGGGATTCAATAAATTTTATAGTTCAATAGATACAGTTGTAATGGGTAGAGCCACATATGAACAAGTCATTAATGAACTATCACCTGGAGTTTGGGTATATGAAGATAAGAAATGTTATGTAGCAACAACAAGAAATTATGAATCTGATAATAGGGTAGAGTATATATCAGAGGATATTACCGGATTTATTAACAATCTAACAAGCCAGCAGGGTAAGGATATTTGGCTTGTTGGTGGTGGAAAGTTAATTGACCAATTTATTAAAAAAGACTTAGTAGACAAGTATATTATAACAATAATACCAACCATTTTAGGTGACGGCATTCCACTTTTTATAGAAAGTAATCCAGAGATTAAACTTAAACTTATCGAAACAAAAGCAGTTGATGGTATGGTAGAACTCATATATGTTAGAAGATGATCTCATATAGCATAATAAATAAAACACTTGAACCTCATGTTACGTTATGATATATGATATTTTATGGAGGTGGAAATTATGATTATATGGATAAATGGTACATTTGGAGTTGGAAAAACAACGGTTTCAAATGAATTACATAAAAAGCTAAAAGATTCTTTTGTATATGACCCTGAAAAAGCAGGAGAGTTTATTTGGGATAATTCACCTGATTGTATTAATGATAAAGGTGATTTCTAAGATATATCAATGTGGCGTGATTTTAATTATCAGATGTTAAAATATATACATGAAAATTATTCCGGACCAATCATTGTACCAATGACATTGGTGAATAAAGAATATTATAGTCAAATTATTGGTAGGCTGATTAATGAGGGAATTTCTATGCATCATTATATTTTACTTGCTGAAAGGTCTACTATATTGAGCAGATTAGAAAAAAGAGGTGCTTCAAGTAATTCATGGCCAGCCCAACAGATGGATAGATGCTTACCTTCTCTTGAGAAAGATATCATGGGCATAAAAATTAAAACGGATAACTTGAGTATTGATGAAGTCGTAGAACTTATTTTAAAGAGTTGTGAATGTACTCATCCCTAAAACGAAAGCAATGTGTAGTTAAGATATTTTGTAATGCTCTAAATTTTAAAGATACCGTTGTCTAGATGTATGAAAATAACATTTTTACCAGACCGTCAATTAGGGGATAAGTTCTCTTGATTGGCGGTTTTTTGTAGATGGTAGGTCTCGATAATAGTAATTATCAAGAAAGGATAGCGGTAACAAGACTAATAAAATATGCTTTCAAAATAGGCTTAGGGAGTGAATTATTTTCAGGATATCACAATACAAAAATATTTTTACTAATTACCTTGACTCCTACCTAAGGGGAGGCATTACTATTAATTTCAAGTGATACTATTGAATGTTATTGATTTTAAATTGTCACTAAGAAACTTTAAATGGAAATCTAACAATTACAAGGAGGGAATCAAATGTTACCAAATGATGAAAAAAAATATGCTATAAAAGTTAACAACCTAGTAAAGAACTACAAAGACAGTATAAAGGCATTAGATAGATTAACTTTTAATATTAGAACTGGAATTATTTACGGACTTCTTGGTTCGAATGGTGCAGGAAAATCGACAACAGTAAAGATTTTGACTACACTATCAAGACCTGATAGCGGCGAAGCAAAAATATTAGGAATTGATGTTACATCTCAGCCTGATAAAATACGTGGTTTAATTGGGTGTGTCTCTCAAAAGTCAGGGATTTGCTTTGATTCTACAGGTCGTGAAAACTTAATGTTACAGGGTCAGCTATATGGAATGAGAGGAAATGATCTCAAAAACAGGGTAGATGAATTGCTTAAGATCTTTAATTTAGGAGAGAGTGCTAATAGGTCTACCTTGACTTATTCAGGTGGAATGCTCCGAAAACTCGATATAGCAATGGGAATTATACACAAACCTCAAATTCTGTTTTTAGATGAACCTACCACCGGGCTTGATCCAGAGGCACGATCAACCCTTTGGACAACAATTTATAATTTATCCAAAAAGGAGAAGGTGACAATTGTGATGACTTCTCACTATTTAGAGGAAATTGATCGTCTTGCAGAGTGTGTTGCTATTATTGACAAAGGCAAAGTTGTCATTGAGGGTTCGCCTAGAGAACTAAAGGAGGAGTTAGAGGGGGACATAATAAAGATAGAACTACAAAAAAATTACTCGGATAAAATTTCAGATATTGAAGCCACACTAAAAAAACAGCAAAATGTTAAAGAAGTAATGATTAAAAATAAGGAGTTAAAACTGTTGGTTAGCCATGGTTCAAGTATACTTCCATATATACTACAGTCAATACATTCATTATCAATTGATATAATGTCAGTTGAGGTTATCCCTCCTTCCCTTGATGCAGTCTATTTCCAACATACTGGTAAGAATATTGAAAATTAGATAATGAGTAGAAAAAAATAAAATAAGAGGAGAATTAGAATGAAGAAATTATTAAATGATATTTGGTATCTGGCCCTACGTCGTATCAGGCCAACATTTCGAGAGCCAATGGCCATTATTATATCAATGTTACAGCCTATTATTTGGCTACTGCTATTTGGAAATTTATTCAAAGGGATTGTTGAAGTTCCAGGTTTTTCAACTGATTTATATATAGAATATCTGCTACCTGGAATAATTGTTATGAATTCATTATTTATAGGTATATATACTGGAATGGGGACACTAAACGATATAAACACTGGTGTTATGGAACGTTTTTTAGTCCTACCAATAAATAAAATTGCTATAATTTTAAGTGAGTTAGTACAACTAATTATTCTTTTACTAGCTCAGTTTATTAGTATCATTTTATTGGCTTTAATTATGGGAGCAAGATTTCCCTTTAATTTTTACAGTATTGTAATATTTCTGGCTATCCCAATATTGTTAGGTTTAGCGGTTAGTGCACTATCCATCAGTCTAGCACTTATAACACGTAAGCATGAATCTATGATAGGGGCAATGCAGTTTTTTACCTTACCCCTTATGTTTCTATCATCAGCATTTATGCCAAGGGAACTTATGCCATCTTGGATTCGTGTCATAAGCACTATAAATCCAGTTGACTGGGCAATACTAGGAGCCCGTGAGATACTGAGTTCAGAGATTAGTTGGATTACGGTTATTACAAATGGATCTTTGGTGTTCTTGTTTGGAGGAATTTGTGTTTTGATATCACTTCGATCATTTAGGGTTTTTCAAAGTTCAATATAAATATGTAAAGAGGGTCTATATTACAATTTATATAATTAAAGATACCTAAGGTGTTGACCCTTACCTTAGATAATGGTATGGTTTTTGAGAAAGGAGATGATGGAATGGAATATACGGTTAAAGAAGTTGCGGAGCTAACAGGAACCACAGTAAAGACGCTACATCATTATCATAAAGTGGCTCTTTTGGAACCATGTAGAATTACTGAGGCTGGATATAGAATATATGGTATAAAAGAATTAGAAAGATTACAACAGATATTGTTTTATAGAGAATTAGATTTTTCATTAAAAGATATTATAAAAGCACTGAATGATGAGGAAAATCGAGTTGATACTTTAAAACAGCAATACAAATTTTTAAGTAAGCGTAAAGATAGAATGGAGAGCATAATAAAGACAATTGAAGAATCAATTATCTTTGCCGAGAAAGGAGAAAATATGGATCAATCTAAAATGTTTAAAGGACTTAATAAAGAAGAATGGAAGGAGGCGCTATCTGAGCAAAAAGAATATTTAAGAAATGAGTATGAGTTTGAGATGGATACCGAGGCAATTGATGCAGATGCTTTAAATGAAGTATCTGCAGAATCAGAAAGATTTATGAATTTCTTAGCCAATGCACTAAAGGATAAATGGAACCCAAATGATAATAGATTAGAAAGTGAACTATCGAGGCATATAGAATTTTTAAATAGTCATGACATGCCCACTGATTCTAAAGAACTAGTTGAGACGGCTTGGTTTTTTATTGAAGATGATTTTCACAGAGATATGTTAGAAAGTCAACAGACAGGACTTAGTTATTATTTTTATACGGTAGCAGAAATGTATGCATTAAAAAATAGTAATTAAACAACCTAATGCTAGAACACTCCCTCTATTTCTCAAAAAAGTTAACAGTGATTGATATGTTTCCGCCTACCGATAGCTAAAGAAAAGCAAAAAACATCGTCTTTTGACCCCTGTTTTGGAGTGATTTATAGATGACATAGGGTAATTTGAGTGATGACAGAGGAAAATAGGAAATTTAAGTTGATAAATCGATGGATAAATTATATAGTGTAGAAAAGTAAAGTAATGAAACATAAATTATTTAAAATTAAATAGCCAAGTAGGAATTTATAAAATAGATTGGAGATGTAAAATATGGCTTTTGATTATAAGAAAGAATACAAAGACTTTTATCAGCCAAAGAATAAACCTGAGATAATCGCAATTCCAAAGATGAAATTTATTGCAGTAAACGGAAAAGGGAATCCGAATGATGCTAATGGTGAATATAGTAAGTCTATAACACTTTTATATGGCGTAGCCTATACTTTGAAAATGAGTTATAAAACTGATTATAAAATTGAAGGGTTCTTTCAATATGTAGTTCCACCATTAGAAGGTTTTTGGTGGATAGAGGGTCTTAAAGGAATGGATTATAGGAGAAAAGATGATTTCTCATTTATATCATTAATAAGAGTCCCAGACTTTATTTCAAAAGATAATGTTGACTGGGCAATTACGCAAGTGTCTCAAAAGAAGAATATGGATTATTCAAGTGTGTACTACATGACTTATGACGAAGGGTTAGTTGTTCAATGTATGCATATAGGACCTTATGATGATGAACCAAGAACAGTTAATGAAATGACAAAGTTCGTCTATGACAATGGTTATGAACACGACTTTTCATCTAGGCACCATCATGAAATATATATAGGTGATCCACGTAAAGCGAGTCCTGAAAAATTGAAAACCATTATTAGACATCCAATAAAAAAATAAAATAATATACAAATTCAAATTTGAACAGGAGGAGATCATGGTGGAATTCAGTAAAACGGAGTTAGAAAAGGCAATATCCTTACTATCTTCTACCATTATTAATTGTGAAAAAATGCAACTTAAGTTTTCAGAAGGGACATCTCAACATTCGCTTTTAAGAAATAGAATCAAAGCACTTTATATTTCTAAGGCTCTTCTGTCAGATGATAAAACAATAAATTATACAAGCACCTTGGTGCTTTAATTTTATATAAACCAAAACTAAATAAAGAAACCCAAAGAGGTGAAGTCTTCGGTCAACTTATGATCGATAGTCTTCGTCTCTTTTTTTATTTAAAAAACTAATAGGAAGAAAGGATTGAGAAAAATGTCAAGATATTTTATGTATGGTACATCACTGGGAGGGATAGAGCAGCTGATGATGCTGGCGCCAAATTTCCCTCAAAGAGGAAGTGGAATAGTCATTAATAATCATTTTAATTGTAAGGAAGGTATGAGTATTTGTAATGGCTGTATAGCCAAGATTAAAAGCAGAGGTAACCTTAATAACTGCTTTTGTTTCAAAGAAAAACTAGAGGCAGATGAAATTGGATATACGGATTTGATAAGAGATTGCTTTAGAAGTATAAAAAACTATACTCTAAAAGAAAGATTGAAATTACTTAGCAATAGATTTAATGGTCAACTATTTTTAAATCATAACCACAAAGAAAGATTTTATCGTTTAATTCACAAACAAGATATTGATATAGAGGATGGATCACCAAGCTACCTTGCAGTAATATTCCTTCTTACCACAGATGAAATATTATGGGATATTTCAGAAAGTGCAGTCTGCTTACATGGATTTGATTTTTCACAGATACATCTTAGACAAATCAGTACAGAAGGATATGCCCTATACCAAACAGCAAAAACTATATGGTCAGGAAAAGAATATATAAGAATCAGCGAGATAGCAGATAGAGATCTCATTGATGATACTGCATTTAAGATAATAATCAACGCATCATTAATTGCAAAGTATGGTGCAGATGTATTTTCAATTATGAAATAGATTGGAGGAGAGATATGCTAATTAGATTAAAAAGAATCGACAGAAAAGAAGATGAGTCAATTATGTTTAATTTTCCTTATGAGGAAAATGAAATATCCAATGTATATAATCAGCTGGAGCTTGAACCTTCAACTGCTCCCAACTGTTATATTGATGGAGTGGTCTATGATTCAGATATGAATGAAGTTCTAAAAGGTAAAGAGTGCAATATCGATGAACTAAACTTTCTATTTAAGAGGATGGACAGTTTCGATGCAAAAGAAAGAAAAATATTTTTTGCTTCAGCCTTTGCAGAAAATCGTAAAATAATAGCAGAGTTAATCAATCTAAGCTTTAATACTCATTGCTATAGCCTTGTAAGTGACTTTAATAATCTAGAAACTATAGGAAAAGATTTATATCTATCAGAAAAGCAAGCAGTAGCAGTAAAAGAATTAGATGAACTTTATGGTGAATCCTTTGCAATGGAGGTAATAAAAAACAATCCTAATTCTAGAATTACCCCTTATGGAGTTTTATATAAGAATTCAAATGAACCAGAGCAAATATATAATGGCAAGCAGTTTCCCCAATACCATTGGAAAGAAACTGTCGAAACAATACAGCTGGCCGTAAAAGATGCGAATGAATTTATCTATCTTCCCTGTTCTGATGTTGAAATTGAAAAGGCACTGATGAGGTTAGAAACTCCTTACTTACATGATTGTGAAGTTACAATTATAGATGACAATTTTTCAAAAGAAGTATTAGATATTATTTCTGCTGATGCAACACCATTAATTAAGATAGATACCTTAAATAAATTAGCAGAATATTATAAGGAAATAGGAAACCATGATATAGAATATTTTGAAAAGCTTATGGACTATGTCAAACCTAGAACTGTTGAGGAAGTCTTCGCGCTAGCAGATTCTATGTATGAATTTGAATTATTTGATGGTATCCATAGTGTAGAGAGCTACGGCAGATATATGATTTGTGAATCAGGGCATTTTGAATATGATGATAATCTAGAGGAATACATTGACTTTAAAAGATATGGACAGGAGAAAATGTCAAATGAATTTGGAGCATTTTCAGAGAAGGGATATATCACTTACCATGGATATAATCAAAAGCTTGCCAATTTATTATTTGAAAATCTTGGAATGGTATTTCCTGAACAAGAAGAATTGCAGAACTTAAAACTGTATATGCCTCTCAAAATAACAACATATGATATAGAAAATGAATATGGTTATAAAGAATATGCAAATGAACCTCAGGAAATTTCAAATGCTGAAGTTATCCAATATCTAGATGTAATCCTAATGGCAATAGAAGAAAACAATCTGCCAGAAGAAGAACAAAGAGGTCTGATGAAATATTATGATGACCATGATAGTGTGAATGCAAAAGTATCAAAGTATGTGTTTTCTGTTGAGCTTGTAGAAGGGGAACTAATGGGGGTGGCTATTCTTACTTTAAATGATGAATTGACTCCAAAGGAACTTAAAAAGATCAAAGAAAATATAACTGGACAGGCATCTGATGGCTGGTCAGAGAATTTTGAGCAGAGAGAAATTAGTACTGATATGGGAGATATTTATGTTAGCTTTTGGAACAGCGATAACTGGTTTATTAAAACAGCTGATGAAATGGGTATAGAAGAAAATCAAAAAATGGGAGGTATGAAATTTGAATAATAATAGAAATCAAGTAGAAAGAATTAAGAACGGCTATCCTGTAGGGACACGAATTGAATTAATTCAGACAATGGATGATGTGCAAGGCGTTGAAAAAGGTACAAAGGGAACAGTTATAGGGGTAGATGACATTGGAACTATACACATGAAATGGGATAATGGAAGGGGTCTTGGTCTTATTCCTGGAGAAGATAATTTTAAAGTGTTATCTCGTCCGCAGGAAGAAGAGATTAAAGAGTCAGATGACCCGTCAAAAGAGCAATCACAGGGTATGGGAGGAATGAGTTTATGAAAAACTTAGAATATCTATGGAAAGATATTGGAGGAACAGAGAAAGAAAAGCAATATCTAGAAAAGAGATTTGCTGAAATGTCAGTCAAAGAAAAATATATTCTAGAGGGTGCTGTTCAGATTGTGGAAGTAAATAATGCATCAGATTTGATTGACCTAACAGAACAACTTAGTAATTTTGATTTTCATTACAAAGCTACTGATAGTGAATCTCTTGGAGAATATATAGCAAGGCATAAGGAAAATGCACCTGATGATATACTGCCCTTTATTAAAACCAAGCAGCTTGGCAATGAATACCATGAAGATTTCAATGGGATATTTACGGATAAGGGATATATATATCAGAGAAATATTCTCAAACCAATTTATGATGGCACAAACTTAGATAAGATGACAGGAGATGACTGGACCGTTAAAATCAAAGTAGGTAATAAAGATTATGCTGAAGGTGTATGGATAAACTTGCCTGACTATGAATTTTCTAGTTTAGAACCTGATGAAATGACAATAGCTTTAGATGCACTTGGTACAAATAAGTGAAGTAGATGTGCATTACTAGATGCAAAGTGTGTATTCCCTAATATTAAAGAGTTGGCAGAACAATATGACTCCATAGAAGAACTAATATCTGATGGTAATAACTTTGGATATGTCTGCGATGAGCAAGGACAAGGGAGAACTTTCTTTATAGAGCATTTGGATTCGGCTATGGAGCTTGAAGGTTGTAATAGACTTGACTTTGCACTTGATATTTCACAGAATCTAAACTGTTATGACTTTGCTCCAAAGGAAGATAAACTTGAAAAATACGGCTGACAATTGCATGTAAAAATGGTATTGTAGAACCTGATACCATACTTGGAGATAACTTTGATTATACTCTATATGCAAAAGCAGATATTGATAATAGAGGGTTAGCACCTTGCAAAAATGGTTTTATAAAATCAAACGAGGAACAGTTTCACTATGAATTTAGTAAAGATCCAAATGGTATGAAAATATCCATGGAATAGTAAATTTTTTTATTGATATATCCCATAACTTAATATTCTAAGCTAGCACGGAAGATATCCGTGTTTTTTTAATATCTAAAGACAGATAAGGCCGATTGTTTGCTGTAAATTACAACATAGCAGTCGGCCTTTTTTTGTTGCCTAAAAACAATCATATCCACAGTGTTATGAAACATGGCATGAGAAAGGAGGCGAGGAGGTGGAACATGATTTTTTGATTTATATAAAAGAGTATCATATTGGAACCTCTAAGGCAGTCCCTAGTGCATATCTGCAAAGTAGATTCTGTATCAGTTCAAGAACTGTCAGGAAATTAGTCAATCAATTAAGGAATGATGGCAATCCCATATGCAGTGGTGACAACGGATATTATTATGCTGCTGATAGAAAGGAGCTGCTTGCAAGTATAGGACAGATGACAAGTCGAATTAGAGAAATTGCAAAAGCAAAGAGAGGATTAGTTAAAGCTTTAGAGCATTTTCCAGATGCAAACGGACAATTGAGATTAGACCTTGATAAAGAGGTAAGAGAGAGGTGATGAAGTATTAATAGTTTTATGAGCTGGATAGGTGGCAAGAAATCTTTAAGAGAATTAATAGTATCTCTCTTTCCCTTATATTATGAACGGTATATAGAAGTGTTTGGAGGTGGAGGCTGGGTATTATTTTATAAACCACCGGGCAATGATTTTGAGGTATATAACGATTTTAATGGACTTCTAACGAACCTCTATCGCTGTGTAAGGGAGAAACCAAATGAATTAATAGATGCACTATATTTTGTGTTAAACTCTCGTGAGGATTTTGACATAGTAAAGGGGGCACTAGCAAGAGATAGTCCAGAAAGTGATGTAATAAGAGCCTCATATTTTTATCAATTGATCCGCTATAGTTATGCATCAGGCCTTACTAGCTTCGGAAGTCAGCCTCATGATATGTGGGGCAACTTTCCACTAATTGAACAGGCACATAGAAGACTTAGCAAAGTAGTGGTTGAAAATAAAGATTTTGAAAAGCTGATAAGGCAGTATGACCGCCCTGTCAGCTTTTTCTATGCAGATCCACCCTATTTTGAAACAGAAAAATATTATAAAAATGTTGGTGAAGATGGATTTAAGAAAGAAGATCATATAAGACTTAGGGATACCCTGATGGGCATTGAGGGTAAGTTCTTGCTTTCCTATAATGATTGTTCTTTTATCAGAGAGTTATACGATGCACCAAACATCCAAATTGAAAGCTACACCCGTATTAATAATATTAAACAGCGCTATGATAATGGTGCTCAGTTTCCTGAAATACTGGTGGCAAATTATGATATGCACGAAAGGGAGATAAATTCTCCATCCCAAATTAATTTATTTGAAATGAAAAATGGACTAGGAAAACAGGAGGGAATTTATAATGAAAATGATTAAAGAATGCTTAGACAACAATATTAGTTTACCAAATGAAATACTTAATGCAGCAGACCTTACAGGTTGTGATGAAATTGAATTTAATACCTTAGAGAATGCTGTTGTAGTTATGAAAACAACTATGAATGCAATGAAACTTATAAAGGTGGCAGAGGGACTTAAAAATCTCTCAGAAGAATTAATCGTTCATCTAGCAGGCATTTGTGGGAGATGCCATGATTGCTCCTACTGCGATAGATTTGAAGAATATGATGAGATTATCGTCCCTGATTATCTCCTTGAAGAAGCTGGTATTCCAAAAGATGCAAAACTTTGTGCTTGTACAGAAGAAGACAGTGGGGAAATCATAGTGATGCAAGCAGATTATGACTATGATATAGCTGATGTACCAAAGTTTGTTATTGATATCTTTGAGATGTCAGGTGTCTGCATCAGGGAATTAGAAGAAAGGATTATGATGGAGGATATTGTCTATGGAGATTAAATGATGGGAGGTAAATCATGACAGGAATTGAACTTAAAAATGGCTGTATATTTTATTATGGAAATCCTTCAGGATATGTGGAAGACGGTACTGCAATAGTAGATTCTTTGTTTCAAAACGAAGAATTCAGCCAGTGGATTAGTAACCGTAAACTTATAGCAAAATGGACAGAGGGGGTGTTTGAAAGACTTTCAAAAGAAGGTGTACTCCTTATTAATCATGAAAGGCCAGTACCTCTTAAAGACTGTCGTATCTGGCAGCTAAGAGCTGATATAAGTCCTGAATGTAAGTTTATTGGATATGAGGAACTTAAAGTGAACTTTGGAGAACCAGATAAAAGTAACTATGTGCTTGTATATGAAGGAGAAATAGAAACAAATGATTTAGAATCTATCTATTCAAAGTTTAATCTAAATCATCCTCGTGGGTTTACTGGACACTCACTGTCAATGTCAGATGTAGTAGAGCTATATGATGACTATGGCAGTAAGTTTTATTATGTAGATCGTTTTGGATTTAAAGAAATTGATTTTGGAGGAAAGGGTCAGACACAAGATATGAATATGAGTATTTAAAAAATAAAATTATGGAGGAAATGTGATGAGAAATATGTTAAGAAAAGCAAATGAATTTATAACAAGAAAGGCTATCGCAGCAAAGGTAGTAGTTAGTAATAAACGTGGAGAAGGATATATTGATACAGCTGTAAAAATCCTTGTTGCCGTAGTTTTAGGAGCATTACTTCTTGCGGGCCTGTATGCATTATTCGGTGAAGTAGTTATGCCAACATTAGAAGAGAGAATTAAAGAAATGTTTAACTATGCTGGTTAAAAGGGGGAAAGTTTAAAATGAATTATAAATCAAAAGGAATAATAAATATTCTATTGGTAGTTTGTATTTTAATTACTAGTTTTGTAGGCTCTGCCTATGCAACAAGGTTTGTATTTTCTGATAGCATAGGTCATTGGGCTGAGGATGCAATTAATAATCTTGCAAAAAGAGGTGTAATTCAAGGATATCCAGATGGACTTTCTCATCCAGATGAAATAATTACAAGGGGAGAATTTTCTGCCCTTTTAGCAAGAATCATGGAACTTGAGCTAAAGGAAACAAATACGGTTAACATAGCATTTGAAGATGTTGTAGGACATTTTGCTCAAAAAGAAATTGAGGCACTTATAGATGAAGGCATTATCATCAAAGAAGAATATGGTGCTAAATATTTTCCAGATGAGCCTATCACTCGATTGGAAATGATTAAAATGTTAGTTAGAGCCATAGGTAAGGAAGAACATAATACAGATTGTCTTTGTAATACAGGGTTTACTGATGAAGATGATTTGTCGGAAGAGGAACGTGAGTATATTTGTGCTGGCAAACATTATAATATAATCTCTGGTTATCCAGACGGAACAATACGTCCTGATGGAGAGGCAACACGAGGTGAAGCCTTTGAAATCCTTGATAGGCATGATGAAATTAAAGAGATAATTAAGCAAGAAGAAGCCACTGATAAAATAGAAGAAGATGTTGTAGATTCTCCTTATTTGGAGTCTGATGATAAGCCTTCAGATAATGGTTCGCCCTCAAATGGAGGTTCATCTTATGTTCCTGCACCGAAATATGATTATACACTTCCAAATACTGCTTATGTAGGAGAAGAAATAAAGATTATTCCAACTAGCAGTAATGTAAAATCTGTAACATGGACAGTTACTAAAAATGGTATTCCTACTGAAATTTCCTCTGTGTTAGAAGGGGAATTGAAAGCAGAAGGTGGAGTAATTAAGATTAAGTCTACAGGTAGTTATACATTTTCAGCGACAGCATTAAACAGTAGGGGCAAAGCAGTTGTCTGTGAACAGACTGTAAACATTTATCCAGTTATATCAGCACAATTTAGCTTGCCTGAATCAGCACATACTGATACTACAGTAGCCGTGGATCTTGTTACTGAGAATCTAAAAGATAATTCCTTGGTATGGACAATTAAAAAAGATGGCAAAGAAATAGACCTTGAAACTGTAATTACAGGAGAACTTACAGGAAGTGGGGGCTTAATATTATTTAAAACTAATGGAGTATATGAATTAAGTGCCACAATTACCGATGAGTTAGGAAAAGAAATTACAGTGTCAGATATTATTTCAGTATATCCAGTAGCAGAAATAAAAATGGAGCTTGCAAATATTACCCATACGGATAAGACCATTACTTTAAAAACAGAAACAAAGAATTCAGAGGAAATGGAGAGTGTGTGGTCACTTACTCAAAATGGCAAAGAAGTTATTATTGAAGATTTCATTGAGGGCAACATTCGGGTAGGGGAAAGTATTATATGTTTTAAAGAAAAAGGAGTATACAACCTAAGTATTTCATTAATTGATAAGACCGGAAGAGTATTTACGGAAACTGTAGCTATTACAGTATATCCTGTAGGCTCAGCCGGTTTTTATCTTCCTGAAATATTTCATACAGACGATACCATAAAGGTTGAAGCTACATTTGGAGAAATCGGAGATCATATTGCTGATTGGTTCCTTGTAAAAGATGGTAAGGAGGTTGAGCTTACTAACTTCATCACTGGGAATCTTTCCAATGATGGTGGAATGATCCAATTTAATCAGAAGGGAGAATACACTCTAAAGGCATCGTTCACTGATGATGGAGGAAGAACTTATAATTATAAGCAAGTACTCAAAGTCTATCCTGTGCCATCCGTGAGCTATACACTCCCTAAATATGTTCATACTGATAGTGATATTAGTGTAGATGTAGATAGTACAGAACTTGATGGACTAAAGATTGAATGGCTAGTTGATAATACCTTTGGCTTTCAAGACTGGTCAACCTATGTAGAAGGTAAGTTAAATAATAACGGTGGAACTATTCAATTCAAAAGAGCTGGTATATATGAATTGGTAGCTAGAATTACCGATGAAACAGGTAGAGTATTTCTTTTTGAAATGGGTGGTAAAACAGAAGTACTTCCTGTGTTAAGCATAGGATTTGAACTGCCTGCCATTGCATATACCGACAGCATAATTGATATAAGAACACATGGCAACAATAATGTACTGCCAGTGGAATGGGGTATTACAAAAGACGATAAACCCATTTCTGAAAGCAAAGCATTTGATGGTAGCTTAAATGCACATGGTGGAAAAATCACTTTTCTTGAAAAAGGGGAATATGTTCTAACTGCAACAATGTCAGATTTTCTAAAAAGGAGTTTCTCACATTCCCAAAACATAACCATAAAGCCTGTTATAAAATATAATTTTACAATGCCTGAATCAATTCATTATGGCAAAGAGTTTGAAGTAGAAACCACTTCTGAAAACCTTGGAAATAGTGAGGTTCAGTGGAAATTAAAAAAAATAAGCGAACCAGCTTCTTTTAGAGGAGAGCTTACAAACGATGGAGGGAAGATTTCAATTGAGGATACAGGAGAATTCACCTTGACAGCTATCATAACAGACAGTGAAGGTAGAATATTCACCTACAATGACACTATTATAATTACTAATACAGCACCAACAGTAACACTAACAGCTACACCAACTAGAACCGTTAAAAATGGCAAATTCTTTGTTGATATTAAGGCAACTGCTAATGATGCAGATGGAGATGCAACAACCTTAGAATATGACGGAACAACAACTGATAACTATTATTCAGTAGGTACACACACCGTTAAAGTACGAGCAAAGGACATAGCTGGTGCTTATTCACCATGGATGGAAAAGAGTTTTACAGTTATAAATTCAGCACCAACAGTAACACTAACTGCCACACCAACACGAACTGTTAAAAATGGTAAATTCTTTGTTGATATCAAGGTAACTGCTAATGATGCAGATGGAGATGCAACAACCTTGGAATATGACGGAACAACAGTTGATAACTACTATGCAGTAGGTACACATACTATCCGAGTGCGAGCAAAGGATATAGCCGGTGTTTATTCGCCATGGTTAGAAAAGAGTTTTACAGTTATAAATTCAGCACCAACAGTAACACTCACGGCTACGCCAACTAGAACTGTTAAGAATGGTAAATTCTTTGTTGATATCAAGGCAACTGCTAATGATGCAGATGGAGATGCAACAACCTTGGAATATGAAGGAACAACAGCTGATAACTACTATGCAGTAGGTACACACACCATCCGAGTGAGAGCAAAAGATATAGCTGGTGCTTATTCGTCATGGGTAGAAAAGAGTTTTACAATTGTAAACTCAGCTCCAACGGCTCCTGTAATTAGTAGAACACCAAATGGAAATAGTGTTGCCCCAGGTACAAAGGTGAGTATTACAGCTAGTAGTACTGATGCAGACAATGATCCAATTACTTATATTTGGGAAGGGCGTAATGCAGAACAACAGGTATATCCATTAGGGAAAAATGTAGTTCGTGTTAAGGCAGTAGATTCCACAGGTGCAGAATCTCCTTGGGCAGCAATTGTGTTCTTTGTTGCTGATTCCAATGGTAGTGGTGGAATGACCTTGACTGGCCCAGATTCGGTTATTTTAGAAAATGGATTAGAAGGTGCAACTATAACAGAATATACTTTTACTGTTCCACCTGTATCTGGACATAGTGGTAGTGACCATGGACGAGTTCGTGGATACAATGTTTTAACAAAGCAGTGGGATCAGCTTGATTATGGAACTACAAGCAATGGTATTACATTTAGTAGGGCTCTTGGTGCTGGTGTTTATTCTAAACTAGAATTTTATTATTATACCAACCATAACTGTATGTATAACAAATCAAATATCACCTATTCCGTTAACTATCACTTTGAATAAATGGAGGAATCGCTATGAATAAGATAATGATAAAAACAAAAAAAATTTTAGGAAGACAAGCAGTGGCTGTAAAGATTGCAATTAACAATAACCGTGGAGAAGGGTATATTGATACTGCAGTAAAAATCCTTATTGCCGTAGTATTAGGAGCATTGCTCCTTGTAGGCCTGTATGCATTATTCGGTGAAGTGGTTATGCCGAC
The DNA here is from genome assembly GCA_023443625.1 of Bacillota bacterium. The sequence goes on from JAEZTQ010000067.1 coordinate 52,259, forward strand.
ATTAGAAGAGAGAATTAAAGAAATGTTTAATTATGCAGGTTAGTAGCATCCTACAAGGGGTGCTTTTTTCTTCTCTGCTTTTGGCAGCATCTTATACGGATATTAAAAGAAGGGAAATTCCAGACACGGTCTGCGTAATCCTTGTATTAACAGGATTTCAAAAATTTAGTTTTCAAAATCTATTAGGAATATTTGTTGCCTTGCCATTTCTTATAGCAGCAATGTTGAAAGAAAATAGTATTGGAGGTGGGGATATTAAATTAACTGCCTCCGTAGGTTTTGTCCTTGGATTTTGGAAAGGAATCTATGGATTAATAATAGGACTTACCTTGTTGATATTTTTTTATATCATATTAAGAGTTTCATCAATCATCAGAAAAAAGCAAGTGGCAAAGAATCTATCTATGCCACTTGCTCCCTTTTTAGGGATAGGTTTTATAGTGATGTATTTTATAAATTAGGAGGAATTTACTATGAGTTTTTTAAAGAATAGAACAGTAGTTGGAGTGATTTGTATCGTATTGTCACTCCTTATATGTTTTGGTATTACACCATTATTTAATAAAGGAATCAGTCAAAAGACAGAAATTGTCCGTGTGACAAAGGAGATAAAATCAGGTGATGAGATTACAAAGGATATGGTCCAAATAGTAGAAGTAGGTGGATTTAATCTGCCTGAGAATGTAGTTCGTACTAAAGAAACAGTGATTGGAAAGTTTGCAACTACAGATTTAGGAATTGGAGATTATATTTTAAGTACAAAGTTATCAGAGATACCAGCAGCTGAAAATGCCTATTTATATAATCTAGATGGAAGTAAACAAGCAATGTCCATAACCATTAAGACCTTCGCCAATGGCCTTTCGGGAAAGCTACAAAGTGGAGATATTGTATCTGTTATTGCACCTGATTATAAAAAGCAAGGTGCAACAGTTATCCCAGCAGAGCTTAAATATGTAGAGGCGATTTCTGTAACAGCCTCATCAGGATATGATGCTAATACAAATGAACAAGGAATAGAAGATGAAAGAGAACTTCCATCAACGGTAACCCTCCTTGTAACACCTGAACAAGCTAATATTCTGGCAGAATTAGAGGCAGATTCTAAATCTCACTTATCACTTGTATATCGTGGAAGTCCAGAGAATACAAAGAAGTTTATTGATATGCAAGAGGAAATCATAGAAGCTCTCTATTATCCAGTATCAGAAGATCAAACGGAAGAGGTATCTGAAGAAGAAATAATAGATGAGGTAATAGATAATTTAAACACATTCTCTGAAGGAGTAGAAGAAACAGGAAGTGAGGGAGAGTAAAGATGTTAAACTTTAAGAAAAACAGTATTTTTACTCGTGGTTCAAGGGATGAAAATATTAAAGAAGAAATCTTACATGGTGGTGTTTTAGCTGTTTGGGGGAGTCCCGGGAGTGGAAAAACAACAGTAGCCACAAAGATTGCAAAATATCTTGCTGATAAGAAAAAGAATGTAGTGCTGGTATTGTGCGATATGACAGCACCAATGCTCTCATGCATCTGCCCGCCACAAGAACTTGAATGCGAAAAATCATTGGGAAGTATCCTTGCTGCAACCCATGTAACAGAGCCACTTGTAAAACACAATATGATAACCCATAAAAAGCTGTCATACCTTACTATTCTTGGTATGTTAAAGGGAGAAAATGAATATACCTATCCACCATATTCAGAAGTGCAAGCAAGAGAGCTAATTGATAGCCTTCGTGAAATAGCACCATTTATTATTATAGATTGTGGCAGTTATATCGCAAATGATATTCTATCTGCTGTTTCTCTAATGGAGTCTGATTCTGTATTAAGACTTGCCAATTGTGATTTAAAAAGTATCAGCTATTTATCAAGTCAATTGCCTCTTCTCCGTGATGGGAAGTGGGATGCAGATAAGCAGTATAAAATAGCTTCAAACATTAAGCCACAGCAAGGGGTAGACCATATGAGTCAAGCACTTGGAAGTGTAGCCTTTAAACTTTCACATTCACAGGAACTTGCGGAACAATACCTAGCTGGAAACCTATTTGAAGAATTATCCATGAAGGACAGCAAGGCATTTCGTAAAGAAATTGAGAAGATAACAAGGGAGGTGTTTGGGTGTTAGGAAAGAAAAGAAATAGTTCTGTGTTTCTAAAGACAAAAGAGCAACAGAAAGTAGCATTTATAGATGAAAAGGCAACAAAAGAAGAAACTATGAATCACACATCTACTACTGAAGAATTAAATGTAGCAAATAAAAGCAATTCAGAAAAGAAAGTAAGATTAAGTGTTTCTGATAGAGCAACTGAAATGTTGGAATCTAAAGGAATAGAGGGGAAAACAGAAAAGGTACAAGAATCACAAGAAGTTCATGAAATCCAAAGGGAGTTAGGTTCTGAAAATAGAACTCACTCCCTGTTTTTTACCCCTGAAACAGAGGGTAAGGACTTTTCTACTGTTCTAAAGGACGTACAAGAATATATTTCAAGCAATTATTCTATTCTTATTACTGATGGAACAATGAAGGATTCTAAAGAACAGATGAAACGATATATCTCTAAATATGTTCAGGATAGCAGAATCTCAGTAAAAGGTATGAATGGCAATAAATTAATTGATGCACTTTATACTGAAATGGCTGAGTATGGCTTTTTAACAAAATATATTTATGGAGAAGGTATTGAAGAAATAGACATTAACTCTTGGAAGGATATCGAAGTCCAGTATTCTGATGGAAGAAATGAAAAGCTTAAAGAACATTTTGACTCTCCTGAACATGCAATTAATGTAATAAGAAGGATGCTCCATGTTTCTGGAATGGTACTTGATAATGCTAGTCCAGCTGTACTTGGTCATCTTACAAAAAATATTCGTATTGCAGTGCTTAAAACTCCCTTAGTGGATGAAGATGTTGGAATTTCAGCCTCTATCCGTATTGTAAATCCTCAAAGTATGAAAAAAGAGGACTTTGTAGATGGTGGTACAGCAACAAATCCTATGCTTGAATTTTTATCAGAATGTATTCGCTATGGTATTTCTGTCTGTGTGGCAGGAGCAACAAGCTCTGGTAAAACAACAATTGCTGGATGGTTACTAACTACCATTCCTGATAATAAGCGAATATTTACCATAGAAAATGGATCACGTGAGCTTGCCTTGGTTCGTGAAAAAGAAGGAAAAGTAACTAATTCTGTTATTCATACCATAACACGTGATAGCGAGAATGAAAGGCAAAGAGTAGATCAGATTACTTTGCTGGATATGTCCTTGCGTTTTAATCCAGATATTATTGTAGTAGGAGAAATGCGTGGAGCAGAGGCCAATGCAGCACAAGAAGCAGCGAGGACAGGGGTAGCTGTTCTTACTACCATCCATTCAAACTCCTGTGAGGCAACCTATCGTAGAATGGTATCCCTTTGCAAACGAGCAGTAGATATGTCAGATGAAACATTGATGGGATATGTAACAGAAGCTTATCCTATTGTCGTGTTTTGTAAGCAGCTAGAAAATAAGGAAAGAAAGATGATGGAGATAATGGAGTGTGAAATCCTATCAGATGGCACAAGAAACTATCGCCCGTTATATCAATATGTGATTACTGAAAATCGTATGGAGGATGGGAAATTTATAATTAATGGTTACCATAAGCAGACTGGTAGCATTTCAGATAGCCTTAGTAAAAGATTCTTGGAAAATGGAATGCCAATTGACATCATAGAAAAATTGAAAACAATGGAGGTGAAAACTCTATGAGTACCATCTTGTTGATTGCCTGTATCGGAATGATTGCAGGTTTTTTTATTTTATTTGGAATTTCACCCATGGAGTTCACAGAAAATATATTTATAAAGCTGATGAGTAAGCCAAGGAGCATAAAGGATGAGATTAATGAGACTACAAAGCGAAAGAAGGTATCTTTTTTAAGACGAGAAATCATGGAAGTGCAAGAGATTTTAAAAGTAACAGGGAGAGAAAAGAAATTTCCAATGCTTTGTGCCTTATCCCTGTTATTGTTTGCTATGGGAGGATCTATTGCCATCATGCTTAATAACTTTTTCTTGGTTCCAGTCATGGCAATAGGCTTTATGTTTCTGCCATTTTGGTATATAAGACTTACTCAAAGTTATTTTAAAAGGGATATTGCTGCAGAGTTAGAAACAGCACTGAGTATTATAACAACTGCTTATTTAAGAAATGAAGATATACTTACAGCAGTCGAAGAAAATATGAACTACTTAAATCCACCAGTTCTGTCTGTATTTAAGGGTTTTGTTTCGAGGGTAAAGCTGATAAACCCAGATATTATAGGAGCTTTGCAAGCTATGAAAGAACAGATTGATAATGCTGTGTTTCGTGAATGGTGTGATGCGTTAATCGCTTGTCAGCTTGATAGGAGTTTAAAGACAACCCTAACACCCATTGTAAGTAAGCTATCGGATATGCGCGTAGTAAATGGAGAGCTTGAAAATATGGTCTTTGAACCAAGAAAAGAATTTATTACTATGGTCATATTGGTCATTGGAAATATACCTCTTTTGTATTTTCTAAACAAAGACTGGTACCACACTTTAATGCATTCAGCTTTAGGACAGATTATTCTTTCTATTTGTGCTATGGCTATTTTTATATCTACAGCTTTCGTAATCAAATTAACTAGGCCAATTGAGTATAGGAGGTAGCCGAATATGACAATTTTAATCTTTATATTTGGTATACTGCTTGCCATTGGACTGTTTCTAATTTCTGCTGATTTGCTGAAACTGCCAAGCATTGCAACACAAAAGGCTATGTTATCTGCTGGTAAACAGGGAAAAGAAAAAGCCAAAACTGTAGATGCACTTCTTATGGGATGGGCAGTGAGGCTTGCTAGATATATTCCAATGGATGAGTATAAAAAAAGCAGAATGAAAAATACATTAAATGCTGCTGGAATGAATTTTACTCCTGAAGAGTTTATTTCATCAGCAATATTAAAGTCGGGAATAATTGCAATTCTAATTATCCCTTGCCTTATGATACTTCCACTCATTGCACCGATACTTATGTTTTTAAGCATTATCATATATTTTAAAGAAATTCGTAAAGCAGATGAGATATTAAAGATAAAGAAAGAAAAAATTGAAGTAGAACTGCCAAGATTTGTAGCAACCATTACTCAGGAGTTAAAGGCAAGTAGGGATGTTTTATCTATGATAGAGAACTATAAGAAAAATGCAGGAGAGGAATTTGCTGATGAGCTGGATATCCTAACAGCAGATATGCGTTCCTCTTCTTATGAGGCAGCACTTACAAGGTTTGAGGCAAGGATTAATTCACCGATGCTATCGGATATAACGAGAGGCTTAATTGGGGTATTGCGTGGAGATGATGGATCCATGTATTTTCAAATGCTATCTCATGATATGAAACAGCTTGAACTTCAACGATTAAAAGCACAGGCGATGAAAATACCACCTAAGATTAGAGTGTTCTCTTTTGTAATGCTCATGTGTTTCTTGATGACATATATGGCCATCATTGTATATGAGATTATACATTCCCTTAGTGGAATGTTCTAGGAGGTGTCTATGTGTTAAAAATCTTAAAATCCAAGCAAGGAGAGGGATATATAGATGTTGCAATTCTTGTGCTTTGCGCCATGCTTGTTATTGCTCTTGCAGTGAGAGTATTTCCGGCTTATATCATAAAACAACAGGTAGATACCTTTGCTACAGAGCTTGTAAGGGAAGCAGAAATTGCAGGAAGGGTAGGAACAGAAACTTCTAACAGGGAACTTTTACTTCGAGAAAAGACAGGTATTACACCAACAGTTAAATGGTCGAAGATAGGAAGAATTCAGTTAAATGAAGAGATAAGTATTACTGTTACCTTTGAAACAAATATAGGTTTGTTTGGAGGATTTGGTTCCTTTCCTGTTACTTTAAGAGCTGATGCCGCTGGAAAATCAGAAGTATATTGGAAGTAGGTGAAATCTTGCATAAAATAAAAAGAATATTAACCGATAAAAAAGGTAGTTCCTTTCCGCTTATTGTTGCAGTGACTTTGTGTCTTGTAATGATTTTTACAGGAGTATCAGAATACTTTAGGCTCATGATTATAGCACAGGGTGTGCGTGATGCTGTTCAAGATGCAGTTATTTCTACTGTAAATGATAACTATGATGATGTTTATCATGGAGTTCGTGAAGGTTATTCAGGAGGATATCAGCCTATGGCAGATGACTTTGAAGAATCCCTTGATTATGGAGCAATTTATGATAGACTAGATACAATTCTTGGATTAAGTAGGAAAAGTGGATATCATGTTAAGATCACATCAGAAGGAAAAATAGAGTTTAAAATATGGAATTTAGAAGTAGATATAAGGAATGCTCCATTAGCTTCTGGGGATAGATCAGATTCAAGATTTGAGGCGGATAGCAGTATAATGCTTGAAGTACCAGTATCCTTTGGAGGCAGACTTCTTCCAAGTATGAAGATAAAAATAAAGACAAGTGCTGGTTATATACCTAAATTTTAAAGGATTTGAAGAATTTAATAGACTTTCAATAAATCTTGTGGTAGTTTGTAGCTTGAAAGAAACAGATAATTAAGATTAAAAGGAGGCAGAAACCTATGATCAATATAAATGATAAAACCAAAAGAAGACTAATTGTGGCGAGTGGTTTAATAATTAGTGTAATACTTATAGTTCTAATAAGTGCTCAGTTTAAGAAAGAACCCATAGAGGATGCAGTACTGCCAAATCAAAGCATAGAAACAAATGACATCATAGTAGAAAAACCTGTAATTACAGAAAAAGAAGATGAAATTATAGTACCAGAGATTAAGATTCCAAAGGATGAAACGATAGATAATGGTGCGATAGATACAGGCACTGAGCAAACCATTCAAGGAAATGTAGAAAAACCGAAAGAGCCTACAGAGGAACAGCTTACAGATTCAACACAGAAACCAAATGGTGAGAGAGTAGAAACACCACCTGAACCTGTAGAACATGATAAAGTAGAGAAACCTACGGAAACACCGAAAAGCAATGATGAACCACAAGGTGGGGATACTAATAATCAAGGAAAAACCTACTTGCCTGGATTCGGGTGGATAGAGAATAGTGGAGAAAATCAAGGAACTGTAGCTGAAGATATGTATGAGAATGGAAATAAGATAGGAAATATGGATTAATATAACTAGCAATGAAAAACACTGCAGAGATGTAGTGTTTTTTATTTGCGGAAAGGAGAGCAGATGAAAAATATATTAAAAATATTTTTGATATTTACAATGATACTTACAATGATATTTGGTTTAATGATGCCCGTTACTGTATTTGCAGTTGGAGATGGAAATATTGACTCAGGTGGTGGAGGCATGGGAGATGGAACGAGTACTGATAAGTGGTCTCCTGGCTTCGATGGTGTACGTGTTACTGTAGTTCGAGCAGGTGACCATGCCACAGTAACTACCCCTATTGATTTAACAAACAAACAACCTCCATCTACTATGTTTCACTTTGGTAAAGTATCTAAAATTCAATATAATAGCGGAAGAAATCTGTCACCTATTCAAGGTGCATATTCTTATATTAACCCATCTCAAACAATGCCGAGGATTGTAAGTACAAATGGTAGTAACAATATTGCAGCCATAAAGAGTTATTTTACAGATGAGCAAGTTATCCGATCAATTGCATCAATAACAGGAATGGATTTTGGCATTTTAATTGGTGGGGATTATAAATTACTTTTAGAACCAATGGCATATTACACATTTCAAGGAGTTATGATAGCTACCACTGCAACGGAAGCAGCCATGTATGATGAACAATTAAGTGGATTGCTTCGAAGAAAGATGGTATCTTTATCCCATAAAAACTTGCCACTTGCTATGTTTTTAGAGGTAGGAGACTTGGGATATCCAGCATGGAGTGGCAGTACTACAACACCAGCTACTAATGCAGATATAAAATCCTCACTTGGACTTGGTATCGTGCGATTTACAGAACAACCTGAACCACCAATTGTAAGTGCCTATGATTATGAATATAGAGTAAATACAGAGGTAATCACTTCCGTTATGATTAGTGGAGGACAGTCCGATCCTGACAGACCCACCCGTGTAAGCTTTATTATTGATGGAAGAACCTATAATGTTGGAAATGTATATTACCCAAGTGGCGACTCTCAGCTTGCTTGGGTGAAGTGGACAACTCCTGATACGGAACAAGATATGCTAATAGATGTAATAGTAAATGGATCGGGTAGTACTCCGAAATCAATTATTAATGTTAAGATTGTTGATTTAGATAAAAATCCACCACCAAATCCTGTTGCTGATGATAGAAATGACTCTTTTTCTTATTCTTCTGTTCCAAACAGAGAAGAAAAAACAAATGCAAATTGGAGTATATGGAGTCCTTGGTGGAGGACATATTGGGTGTGGCATAGTACAGGAGAGGATTCGGGATATTGGTGTGACCATGGTTGGTGGGAGTTTGACCTTGACCAATATACAGCGAGACTTTCAAGCGATATGAGTATTAAAAACGATAGTAAGAATCCTACTGCAAGTGGAAGTATTTTTAAAAGTGGATATGGAATCAATCAAACAGTGACTGGAAATGTGAGTACTAATCAAAGTTCAGCTATAACCTATGCTCAAAATGCTGTTTCCTATTTCCCAGAATTTCGATATGAAACCTACTGGAGATTATTAGAACTTATTTCAAGTGGTTCGAATGCTAGGTTTGAGTTTAAGAAAAACAATTATTCCACTTATAAAAATCGTACACATTTTACACCAATATGGATGCCAGATGGGTCTTATACAGTAAATACATGGCTCATAGACGCATGGACTCCTGATGGAATGCTTTCAATGAATCTTACTGACACATTAATAATAAAGGGGAACTTGTGGCAAGATTGGCACATTGCACCCTTAAATCCTTAGATAATACAGAAAAAGAAAGGTGGAACTTATGAAGATAAATAAGAAAATAGCATTAACAATGTGCATGGTGCTGATTGGCATATTATTATTTAGTACTACAGCATTAGCTTCAGGTACAGGAGATGTTGCTGGAGCTATTGAAGGAACTTGGAAGGATGCATCAGGGCAGATAAAAACAGTTGTAAATAAGGTTGTGTTCCCAGCGATTGATCTTATTTTAGCAGTATTCTTCTTTGCAAAACTTGGTACTGCTTATTTTGATTATAGGAAGCATGGACAATTTGAATGGGCAGCTCCAGCTATCTTGTTTGCATGTTTGGTGTTTACTCTCACTGCTCCAGCATATATTTGGAAGATACTTGGGATGTAAATAAAAGAGCATATTGACAAATAATACTCTATATTTTATAATGAGTGAACAATAACTCATTATAAAAAGGAGGTTTATATTTGCCAAGAACTAAAGAACAGTTTGAAGAAATGCGTAATAAAACAAGAGAGAAAATTCAATTAGCAGCAATGCAACTATTTGTTCAAAAAGGATATGGCTCTACAAATGTTCAAGAGATTGCGGACTTAGCAAGTATTAGTATAGGACTTTTATATCGTCATTATAAGACTAAAGAAGAATTATTTAATGAATTAGTTGAATACTCAATTAACGGGATTAAAGGGGTTTCAGATTTATTTAAGCAGGATGATTCGCCAAA
>JAEZTQ010000086.1 GCA_023443625.1 Bacillota bacterium
CTTGTACTTGTTGATTTACTAGTGAGATTACCATTCTTATCATATAAATAAACGGTTTCTTCTCCTGAGGATGTAAGTGTTTTCATAAGTCGATTCTGCTCATTGTATGTATAATATGTAGTGACAGTTGCATTTCCTATCTCTACCTGTTCTGTTATACGATTACCTGCCTTGTCATAGGTATAGCTAGTTACTTTCCCTTCTGGTTCAGCAACTTTACTTAGACGATTTAGGCTATCATATTGATAAGTGGTTGTGCCTTTTTCCTCAATCTTTGTTAATTGATTGCCTGCTCCATCATAGGTATATTGATAAGTTGAGATTACTCTTTTATCCACCAACTGATTTACCAGTTTTGTAATCTGATTCTTCTTATCATACTGATAGTTTTGCGTTGTTCCATCTGGATAAGTAACACTAGATTTTCTTCCATTTTCCTCATATTGATAAAATGTTGTGTCTTCTCCTACCAAAACACTGGATATTCTTCCAACTTTATCATAATTCTTTATTGTTATATTCTTCTTAGGGTCGGTTGTTCTTCAAGAAACTCCCATTCCTATTCTGATGGTAAATCATATTCATAAGTAGTATTTCCTCGTATAATATCTTTTAGATACATAAATGTACCTTGATAACTTAATTAATAATTGTTCAATAGGCTTAGTTAAACCCATGATATAATTGTCCTAGTGTCAATCAGGTAATAGTTCTTGTTTCTCCTGTTGAACCTAAAATGGTTGCTACATAGAAAGTCTATTCCCCTGACATGGAAGTTAGCTTCAAACCGGCTGGCTGTTTGCTTAAGATCATGGACGACCGACCAGCAGTGTGCTTTCGCATCTGTCCATCTTAAGCTAAATTCTTATATGCGAGGGTGTCGATGCTCCATGATCATGGGTTTTACCAAGCCGATTGAACACTCAAATCTAATTACGAAAGAAGGTGATTTTATGAACCCACTTTACGTCGGAATTGATGTAAGTAGCAAATCTAATGTCGTATATTTTATGCTACCTGACGGCAGCAAACATAGTAATTTTTCTGTTGCTATTTCACTTGATGGTTCTACACAGTTAGTACAAAAAATCCTTTCTAGCTAGATTAGTGCCATGCCTGGCACACACAGAAGAAAAAAGAAAGGTCACATCAACTGTGTGACCCTCTTTCCTTTCGCACATCTACATCATTAGTTGTATTATCTCTTATGGATAAATCTTTGATGAAGTTTCATGGTCAACAACACACCATGAATACTCTGATGCTATTGTAAATGCAATTTTAGTTATATCCTCTTCGATTTTTTCATCTATACTACCAGGAACCTCAATCTCAATCAGATTTACTTCATCAACTCCATTTAGAGTATCAAATGCATAGTTACCATTTGCATCTGCCATAAAGCCTGTTATTACGATTCTCACTCCATTAAATTCTTTGTAATATCTTAAACTACCCTCCTTCCGTAGATGCAAAGTTGATAATAAATATTCTTCTAACACCTCTGTTTTAATCCTTCTAGAATAATTGTCATCTGAATATAGACTTATGTAATCATACATCTAGATATCCTCCTTTAAGTATTAGTTGTCTTAACTACAATCAATTAATATAAGCCTAATTTATTCTAAGGTAGCTGTATATGTGTAGCTTCTGCAGCAGTATTATTTGTTTTTAGGAGACTCGTGTGATACCAATTACCTGCTTCATCCATGTATTCCCACCCAAAACCTTGTCCATTAGCATCAACACCTTGTTGTCTTCTTGCCACTCTATAAATACTTCCTGTTTTACCATAATTCGAGTCTGCAGGATGTATTCTTACTTCAAAATCATATCCATACTCTGACCACTTTTCTTTAAAACTATTTGGGACAATTTTAAGTCCTTGCCTATTTAACGCTTCGTCTAGATAATCACCTGGTTTTGTTGCTTTTTGGAACCAAGTCTTACTCGCTCCCTTATTATTATTTTTATTATCTTTTTTATTTCGATGTTAAAAAATTTCTTATCAAAAGAAGATGCTATCTGTATCAATTACCTGATTAGAGCATCCTCTTTAGAATTCAGAATATTATTGAATCACAATATTTATTTTTTTATTATCTCTTAAAGTTATGAGGCTCCCTTGTATACTGTCACTTATACCTTTTATGTCTGTTTCATCACCTGTGTCCAGATCAGTAACGGTAATTCCTACACTTGTTTTATCATCTTCCGAACTATATTCATCGTATATTTGATACTCATACCTACCATTATCAAAAATCAAATAATTTAGATCCAATCCATCATTTTCTGTTCCCCCACCGCGTACATAGTATGAATATGTAAACTTACTCCAAGAATCCGAATCCTTCGTTCCTGGGTGTTCTAATTCTATATTATCTTTTGTGCCGAATCGATATATGATATAATCTGGTTGACTCTTAGAAATACAGATGGATGCTGTTTTATTCGAATTAGCTATATTGAAACTAAATAAAACCTCTTCCGTTTCGCTACATAGATATTCATTTAAATTTACATCCATATTATTTGCCAGAGTTAATGTTACTGTGTTATTTGAATCCATATCATCATTTAAAGCAGGAGATATTGTTGGAACTGGT
>JAEZTQ010000014.1 GCA_023443625.1 Bacillota bacterium
TGATAACATAAGAAGGTACTGGATAAAACAATCTGCCATAAAATGCATCAGAATGATTTACACAGTACCTTCTTTTAATATGCTTGAAAAGGAAAAGATCTGAGGCATGTAAAAAGCCGAATAACAAAAAGATTAAAAAAATATTTCGGGAAACAGTACAAAAATCGTATGAGAAAACTAAGAACATGAACTCGGATAAGCTGACTGAAATGAAACAGGAAATGAATGACTTGTTAGGAACCCTTGAAAAAGAGTTAGGTGAAAAGGTAAAAAAGAGCCGTTTAGTTACTGATATATCTGATGGTAGCAGGACTTATTCATCTCATCAAGCTGAATATTTAACAATAGACATATGTGAAGCATATATAGAAGAGGTGAAAAAAATCCTTGAGAAGTATGGCTTTCATTTTAATTATGAATATAGATACACAAAAGAAAAATATTATGTGAATAGTTATCACATGCATTCAAGCGGATTATCTTATGAAGTTGAGAGATTGTGTGTCAGATATAATACTCTTCATAATCGGATATATGAAAATACAGGAAACATACATACAATTAAAGAAAAAATGGGAGAGGAAGAGGCAGCTGATTTGTGGGACGCTTTATAAGCGGATAAGGCTTAGTGTGGGATAAAGTAATTGTGCCTACCATAGAGTTTTCTGCTCCTCAATATAATTTAGTTATTGGCCAAGATGATAAAGTAATCTGTTATCTTGATTTTTCCTTATAATTTGCAAAGTGGATGAGACTCAAGTATAAACTATTCAAAGTTGTAGGCATATGCGATTTCATATTATAATGGAAGAAAGTGATAATTCTGATGTTGCATTACTGCTATACTGGTTTCCGAACTATCATAATATAGTAATCGATGAAATCATATTAGAAGAAGCAGAAATCCGACTAAATGGGGAAAAAACACATAATATTTCCGGAGTACTTATAGAAGAAATCGAAAAAATCTGAGGAGACATTGTAAATGAGCGAAAACAAAAATGATAGTAACAAAATCGAAGTTCCGGTACTAAGTTTTGAGGAATATCAGAAAATGATAGCCGAAAGAAAACCGTTCCCTCCAGAAAATTATAAAATCCGCGAAGAAGATAAGGAAAGATACCTTGCAAGTGTTGTATTCGATGAAAAAGAGCTGTAATCGTAACTTGTATCTTAGGCAGAACTAGGGCTCTCGTAGCTTAGTTACGGGAGCCCTAGTTCAATGTAATTAGGTGTAAGATAGAAAGCCTTGTGGGCCTTGCTCACACCCACCCCTCAAGAATAATAATAAGAGCATAGACAGAAAGTCACATACAGTCATATGGGTGGTCTACTTTCTATATTGATAATATGATTGAAAGTGCTGCTTGATATCGGAAAAAATAGCAGGAGATTAGCTCCTGGTATAAATCATTAAATATTGAAAATCAAGATTACAAGATTTTATTCTTCGTCCTCTCCACTTCTGCATAGTATTGACCTCTTACATTATCATATCTTGTAATATCAAGTTTTCTTGCGTTTTTTATAATTTTATTTCTCCCTTCGCGTTTTGTTTTATAATCTAATATGACATATTTGGATGCCTGTCATATGAAATTTTGTATCGTATTATTTACTTTTTCTTTTTGGATTTGCGGATTCTTTCAGAACCTTGGAAATGTGGTATTTGGATAATCTATATTTATCTGCCAGCTCTGTCAGCTTCATTGTAGCGGAATCCTCTATTGATTCTTAAGGACCTCATCTGTCACTTTCTTAGGACGTCCTCCAACGGGCAATGAGGATAAGAGAGCAGGTAACACAAGCCTTATTTTTGTCTGTTATATAGAGAGGATAAGGTATCCAAAGGAAGCTAAAATTAACATATAACATGACCTCGCATAAGTGGGTACTATTTTAATCTAATAACTTTCATAAGCTGAGAGTAGAAATATTTTTATAAATATCTTTGTTCTATAAATTTGTACTGGAAAGATTGTAGTCTATAAAAATCAGGATTATAATTATAAGCAGCAAAAGGGAAGGAGAATATATGAGTTACAAATTAGTAAAATTTAATGATGATAATGTAAGGAAAATTGTAAAGGAAATATCTGAAGATGAACTTGTAACTATTAAAGAAAAAATTAGTGCTTTGCAGAAAGTAATGTTTTGTAAAGATTATTACTTTATGGTTGTTGACAATATAGATGATTGGCAAAGGGTAATACAGACCTGTGATTTCTTTGATAAAAATAGTTTTAGAACTTTAAATAGATTTATGTATAATATCTTAGGTGCTTATTATGCTTGGGTTGAATTCTATGAAACAAATTATAAGAATATTTTTGCTGTAATTAAAAGTAAATATTATGATGAGTATTTTACTTACCGCATGATTTATAATCTAAGAGTTTATATGACTCATTGTGAAATAGGCATAACACAGACAGAGATAAATTATGACAAACAAGAAGTACATATTTATATCCCGCCGAAGGACCTAATTGAAAAGGGGAAGTCTAGATTGCAAAGCAAAGTTGTTAAAGAGTTAGTAGAAATGATAGGAGAGAATAAATCTGTAGATGTTGAGCTTTTAATTAATAATTTTCATAAGATATTTACAGATATGAATAAAGACCTTACCAAAGCCATTAATCCAGAGGTAAAGGAAAATCTAAATTACTTGTATGATTGTCTTTCAAATGATGGAGAAATAGTTCAAGGGACATGTATCATTGATAGTAAAGATAAAATAGTATTAGATATACAAACTCACATAAACTTATTTTTAAAGAAAATGGCTTCATAATGAACGAAATTAGCTTAGATACTTTATTTGATGTAATACTGCAACAACATCCAAGTGAAAATTCAAAGCCTTATAAAGATTTCGAAAATCATAAATGAGTATGAAATTTATTTTAATATATAATTTTATAAGAGAGTATAAAATGACTGACGTTAATTGTAAAATGAAACGCAACCCATTCCACTACAACTAACAGTTTTTGAATAGTTAATTATATCTTTGCTAAGAGGTTGCATCTTAGTTTACAAAAGATTGGTGTATACCAGTCTTTTTGTTTGCACTTTTTTAAGTATTCCTCTAGTCTGAGATTGTTGGCGGCAGATTGGAGGAAATCATGTCAGCATTTTTTAGTTATGAAGAAAGACTTCACCTGCAAAGCTATCTAAAGGAAGGACTCCCTTTTAAAGAAATTGGTCGTAGATTAGGGAAAAATCCTAGTACCATATCCAGAGAAGTTCGTAAGTATAGTTCTGAAATTGCAACAGGTTATCCAGGTCAGGCTCATAATACCTGTAGAAATCGTAGAACCTGTAACCGTAGAAGAATCTGTGGTGAAAACTGCTCTCGAAGAGCTCTCTACTGTAGAAACTGCAACCTTTGTAATGAAAGCTGTCCTGAATATATAGAAGAAGTCTGCTGGGCTAGGTTCCGCGCTCCTTACATATGCAATGGCTGCACAGAGATAGGAAAATGTTCTTTAGTGAAGAACTTTTATGATGCAGAGAAAGCGCACATCAGAGCAAATGAGACTATTTCTGAGTCTAGGAGTGGCCTGTGTGTGGCGGAACAAGAGGTAATTCGCCTGAATCAAATCCTATCTCCATTGGTGCAACAAGGGCAATCACTTCATCAGATTTATATCAACCATAAGGATGAACTGATGTGCAGTGAAAAAACCATGTATAACTACATAGACGCTTGTCTGTTTGATGTTCGAAATATCGATCTGCCAAGAAAGGTAAGGTTTCGAGAGCGATATAAAAAACCAGAATTCAAAGTAGACAAAGGTTGTCGAGTTGGACGAACATATGAAGAGTTCGAAAAGTTCATGGAGAAAAATCCGGATACAGCAGTGGTGCAGATGGACTCTGTAATCGGTAGCAAGGGTGGAAAATGTCTTCTTACCATTCATTTCGTAGATTCTAGTTTTATGATAGCGTTCTTAAGGGATGCCAATACTTCGAAATCCGTGACAGACGTATTTGCATATCTATATGAGCTATTAGGTGACAGAACCTTTAAGAATCTATTTCCAGTCATCGTAACAGACTATGCCGAAGAAAATACTATGCCGAAATTTTGAGGATGCCAGTATAAATACTGCTCCTATTTCTATTTCTTCGGCATAGTATTCATTTATACTTGAAGTACAAAGTTAAGGAGGTACTTCAAGATGACTATTGATGCTATTTGTGCTTCGTGTATTGAAGCAGTACGAAATGCAGGATACAATGAACAAACTATATTAAACTATGAAGGTGTTGTTAGGAGGTTCAAAGAATTCTGCAAAGATAAAGCTGTTACAGAATACTCGTGCGAAATCGGTAAACTGTACGCAGATGACGTTATCAGCAAGAAAACGGGACGTTTTAGCTTAAATCGCTATCATACTCAGGGACGTTTTGTCAGGCTAATTGACTCATACTTCTATTCGGGTAAATTTAACTTTTCTATGCTTAAAAGAGGAAAGATTACTCCAGATAATCCTCATCATAAGGTTATTTATGAGGATTACCAAAAATATCTTCGCTCCACATATGATAATGAAAATACAATCCATTTCTACGAGTATGGGATGTATTGTGTTTTACAGTTTTTAAACAGACTTGATATTAACGATCTGAAAAAACTTCAGTCTTCAATGGTAATTCAATACATAAAGGAAACAAAGCAGACTCGACAGAGAGAGGTGCTCTGTGAATTAAGAGGCATTTTTAGGTATCTTGAAAGAAATGATCTCTTAACGGCTATAGCTGGAATACATGCACCGAGGATAAAGAGAATAATTCCTACGCTTTCGAATGACGAGAATCAGAGAATTAATGATGCCATATATGGCGGCAAGGTCACGTTAAGAGATGCTGCTATTGTCATTACTGGTTTATCATGTGGAATCAGAGCTTGCGATATAATAAAACTCAGATTATCTGATATAGATTGGATTAATGAAATAATTACTTTTAAGCAGAGTAAAACAGGGAACTTAGTTTGTCTACCACTTACAGTAACTGTTGGAAATGCTATAGCAAGATATATTTCAGAAGAACGACCCGATGTAGGAAGTGATTATCTTTTTATGAGACAATTAGCTCCATTTACTCCTTTGGCTGATCATGCTTCATGCCATGCAATTGTAAGTAGAGTATTTAATAAAGCGGGTATTGAAAAAGGAAACCGCATCTATGGGATGCATATGCTACGTCATAACGCGGCATCTACAATGGTAGCAAATGAGGTTCCAATAGAAACTATAGCTGCTATACTTGGCCATTCAAGTCCAGATACAACAGATATATACATAACAACAGATGAGAAAAGACTCAAGGTTTGTGTTCTTCCAATGGTGGGCATCTCAAGGGAGGTGAACCCATGAACAAGTATGTAAGTAACCTTGCTCCATTCATAACAGATTTCATAAAGTTTAAGAATGCACTTGGAATTCAATACCATACGGGGGCCTATTATCTTAAGCAACTTGATATCTATAATTATGAATATAAGAATGTCTGCATTCCTGACCGTGATACTGTTGAAGGATGGGCACTGTCTCATGCAGAAAAATCAATTACTGGAGACAGAAGCTGGATATCTCCAATAAGAGAGTTTGGTAGATATCTTCAAAGTCTGGGACATAGTGATGCATATGTACTTGATAACAGATTTACTATCCAGCGATATCATGCAGAAGTGTATTTAATGACAGAACATGAAATACGGTGCTTTTTTAAGGAATGTGATCACTTTGTATTGAACTATAAAGCACTTGGTAGACCATATGTATTACCTGCATTATATAGATTTTTGTTTTGTTGTGGTGCTAGATGTGGCGAAGCACGCAGACTAAAATGCTCCGATGTACATTTAGATAAGGGATATGTAGATATCCTTCAATCAAAAGCACACAGAGATCGACGTTTATTCTTATCAGACGAGTTAATTGAATATTTAATTCAGTATGATAAAGCAATACGTAAGTGTCTTCCAGATAGAGAGTACTTTTTTCCAGGCGGACATGGCGGTATATGCTCTACCACAGCACTATCTTCCAACTTCAGAAACATTTGGCTAGCTGCAGGACTTAAGAAAGATGGAAAAGTAAAACCACGTGCTTACGATTTCAGGCATCACTTCGCTTGTGCAAACATAATGAGATGGTCATCGGAAGGGAAAAATATACATGCAATGCTCCCATATCTGATGAGATATATGGGACATACAGGGATTGAAAGCACGTATTATTACATTCACCTGATACCTGATTTCTTTCCACAATACAGTAAACTTGTGGTCTCTACTGAAGAATTAATTCCGGAGGTAGAGCCTTATGAAGTATAAAAGGAAGAAAGAAAAAGACTTTTGGCAACTGGTTCGAAGATATCTTCATGATTACATGCCTGTAACAAGAAATCTTTCAGATAAATCAGTTGAAGCTTATAAGCAATCGCTGAAAACTTACTTACAGTATTTGGAGGTTGAGAAGTCCTTAGTAAATGAGCAGGTGACATTTGATTCTTTTTCAAGAGAAAATATCAAGGGATTCGTAAGTTGGCTCAATGGAAAGGGATATGTTCCGAAAACAATTAATTTAAGACTTACAGCAATAAGGTCATTTCTTAAATACTGTAGTGAAGAAGACTTTGAACTAAGAGGAGTCTATACAGATGTATGTACAATAAAAAAACAAAAAGAAGAAAAGAAGCCGATTGAGTATCTTCAGCCTAGTGCAACTAAAGCTATTTTATCTGCATTTGATACAAAAACATCAAAGCATCGAAGAAATCGTATGATGCTCATTATGCTTTATGATACAGGAGCCCGTGTACAGGAACTGGCAGATTTAAACCTCAGTTCTCTTCATTTAGTTGTAGACAATCCATTTGTAACGCTAATGGGTAAAGGAAAGAAAAGCAGAAATGTCCCACTATTAAAAAAGACTGTTCAGCATTTGGAGGTATATCTTAAAGAATTCCATCCGGAGGGTGTTGAAAATCCTCTGTTTTACAGTATTTTAGATGGGAAACCACATAGACTTTCAACAGACAGTATAAGTCTTGTGCTTAAAACAGCTGCTGATAAAGCGAAGGAAGCATGTAGCGATATACCGCATGGAGTTCACTGTCATATGATGCGAAAAACAAAAGCAATGGATCTGTATAAGAATGGTGTACCATTGCCGTTTATTATGCAGTTGCTTGGACATGAAAGCATGTCTACAACCTCAGGATTTTATGCTTTTGCAACACTTGAGATGATGATTGATGCAATGAATAAGGCCTCACCAACAATTTCTGGTGAAGAAAAGCTCTGGAAAAAGAAAGATGTGAAAATGATTCTTTACTCTTTGGATTAAACAAAAAACTATGCCGAAGAAATAAAAACAATAATAAGAATTATAGTAATAAAGATAAAACTTCGGCATAGTATTTTCTTCGTCATAGTCTGTTTTATCACGAATTCGGTATAAAACAGACAATGGTAGTGAGTTTTCAAATCCAAAATCCATAGAAGAACCTGATAAGCTGTCTGGACTGAAAACAAGGATATTCTACTGTGATGCCGGAAAGCCATACCAAAAGGGAGCCATTGAAGTGAACCATGAATTGATACGAAGGATTCTTCCAAAGGGAGCAAGCTTTGAACAGCTGATACAGGAAGATATCAATCGAATGATGAATCACATCAATTCCTATAAAAGAAAGAAGCTGAACAATCGTAGTCCCTACGAAACATTCAGCTTCTACCACGGAGAAGATGTTTTACGAATGCTTGGATGTGAACCAGTCGCACCTGGTGACATCATACTAAAACCATCTCTCCTTAAAAAGTAACCTGTAAACTGTTAAGCCGCCGACATCTGTCCATAGTCGTAAACAAGGGGTGGATTCTCCGATTACAAAAAAGTCGAGCGAGAGTCGAACTCCTTTTGGCATGCAGTTATATAAGTATAATACGACGACTTTGAGTAAAAATCAAACAGCATCTCGGTTACAAAAGTAGATTCTTGTTTACAAACAGGGGTAAAAGTTGCGTTTCGTTTACAAATATTTATTCTCACTTACAAAGATTGATTCTCGGCGTACAAAAATGCATCTCGTTTTACTACTGACGATAAAATGACTGACATTAAATATGAAATAATAAAAGAAATCGGAGTATTACAGAAAACGTAAAGGGCTGGAGAAAAGAGTTAAATCTTATCAGCTGGAATGATGCAGCTCCAAAGTACGATATTCGTGATTGGGCTCCGAACCATGAAAAGATGGGAAAAGGTGTGACGCTGACAAAGGAAGAAGTGGATAAGTTGAAAGAAATTTTACAGCAATTAGAATTTGAGAGACGTTGTATAAATAATTATGCGGCGTCTTTTTCTATGAAATGTGAAGATTGAGAATAATTAGTATTGTTAAATTGTGGATGGATTGCTATACTTAAGATAATGTCGAAATTATACAGAAAAGAGGGGAAAGAGCTTATGAAAAGAAGGATTTTATATTATCCTAACATCAATATAACAGATGGAATATGGTTGAGAAATGCTCTTCTTTATTGGGATGAAATATCTTCGATTATGCCATATCAAAATGATGATTTCGAAATATCACCTGAAATTCAGAATCTAATGGACACGCATTACTATGTACCGACGAGGCCAGATGATATCATGTTTTCTGAGTTGTACAGTAATTTTATAGATGAAGTAAAAATTAATATTAATGAATATAATCCTCGATTACATAAAAGCGGAAATTTTAGTAGCGTTCATAAGTCAAAGGTAGAGTCATCATTTTATCATTTACATAATTCAAAAATATCTAGTGATATTTTGCCTTTATTGCAAGAAAAATCAGAAATACTTTACAATGAAAATAGGCAGTGGATATATATTGAAGAAGAACTGAGTAATATCTATATGGCAGTCTTGGCTAAATACCTAGCGGCTATTAACCATGAGGACACTGTAATTGGAAGTGATAAGCAAGGTAATGAAGACTACATATATAAAACAAAGAGAGCTAAAAACAAATATAATAATAGACAACCTTTCTTAAATTATAAATGTAGTGTTTTACCGGTGCCTAATATGGATACATCGATAGAAGAGATAATCGATTTTAAGAGGAGGAGAGCGGATGAACTGCTACATTTTAGACAGCTGTTAACCGAATTTGAAGAAAAATTAAGCGAGTCATTTGATATTGTTGAGGTAAAGTCATTGTGTATTGAATTTGAAGAAAAATTGGCCATGAAGGCTAATGATATTCATAGAGTTATGAAAGAATGTAGATGGAAGCTAAAACCCAGTTTAATGAATGCAATGGTTGGAATATCATTACCGGGTATATTAAATACAATTGAAATGTTTGGAGTGCCGGTAAACTTAACTCAAAAGGGAATAGGAATTGCAGCAGGTACTGCGTTGAGTATCTATTTGTCATTTAGAGAAGTTGGGAATATTAGAAAGACAGCATTAGCAGATAATCCTTACTCTTATATATACCATGCGAGGCTGGAAAATATATTGAGATAAGTTCATATTCAAGTACTGATTAATTTAGGAGATATACAATATGGATTATACGATTAAGATGCTTGAAGAACTTCAAAGACTTGAAAATTTGTCAGTTGAATACAAGGGAGAATTAAGGTACCTTAGTAAGAAGATAAGAAAAGATTTTTGGATTGATAGTAACACAGAAAAACTATCCAGCTTGTTGATGAGACTAAATATTGTTTTTGATTGGATGACAAAATATACCGGGTATTTTGAATTAAGCAGTATAATTCAGTATGTAAAATATTTAAGCAAATACGGTGTTTTTGTGTATCCACATTTGGATGGAGTTTATTTTAATGAATTAATTAATGAAATCCAAATGGAAAATGCTCGGTTGATTATAGAAGAACAATGGAAAGATGTTAATGCATCAGAGGATGGGTTATTGTCTTTTATAGAAATATTTGATGATATTTTTACAAAATGTATTGAATTACATAGCAATAAATTTTTTCACAAATTAAAAGAGAATGATATATTATGTAGAGTTGTTTCTGGATGGAACCATGACACCGATAGATTTATTCCAAGGGTTCCATTAACTAATAACAGATGGAATCCTCCAGGGAAAACATATTTATATTTATCATTCTCTGAAAAAGAACAAAAATACTCAGAAGAACTTTCACTCAATGAATATATTTGTTTAGAAGAATATCGTGCGATTAAGGGTAACCATTATTCTTTTTGCCATTTTAAGCCGTTAACAGAGGGAAATATCTTGGATTTATCTTATAATAACGTCTCATTAGGGAAGCTGAAAATGATAGTAGATGATTACCAAGATAAAATCACAAAGAAGATGATAGCAGAGATAATGTCTGACCCATTGGCTGCTGAAAAATATCGAAATAATAAAAAGAAGTTAAAAGGAGCAATAAAAAAGCTGAATCGTAAATATCCGGTTGATAGAAATATTATTGAAGAATCATACGCAAAACAGTACTTAAAAATGATATGCAGTTGTATTTATAAAAAAGTTGATGAGAATGACGAGGATAAGAAAGAGGCTGCATATAAGTCTTTTCATGTCTTAGCAGAGTATTTAGAGAGTAAAGGAGTTATTGGAATTATCTATCCATGTACCAGAACAAATAAAGTATCTGGAAAAAATCTGGTTCTTTTTAGAAAAGAAGATGCAGAACCTATAAGACGCAGTATAAGTGAAATAGTATATTAACCAAAAATAATGATATAAAGCATATTGCAGATGAATATTTGAGAGGAGTTAATTTGATGACAAATAATGGAATAGAATTCATAGAAAACCTTAAAGATTTTTTCGAGGATAAGTTGGGAAAATTAATGAAAAATATTATTACTATACAACACACGCAATCCGTTCATCACACAAATGGTATGGTCGGAGCATGGACAGACTAGGAATTGACGGAGTTAGTAAGAAAGCAGGCATTTAACATAAGTAATGCATTAAAAAATGAATTGATAGAAAATGAACCGCTGTTACAGCATACTAAATCGAAACTTATTATAAGAAAAGAATTAAGAGAATAAATGAAGGTGAGGCAACTGGAAAATCCCGTGAATGGTATAATCTGAATAAAGCTGAAATCTAGTGATTGTTTCACATGGAATAACATTGCATTTGTTATTTTCTATGTGGATAGGGTTTAGAATTTGAACAGTTGACCCAATTTGGTACATGGGGAATGGCAGGTGGAGTTTCAAAATTATTATTAAATGATAACGGAAGAAGAGAAATCCAATATCTTAATAATTTGAGCTTTCAGTCATACAAATAATCAGATTTGTAGGAAGGAAAAGCAATAACAATCTTTGTTTTGCCATCGTTACATATTGCGAAACAGTGATTATATCAGAATAGAATATTTATAAAATCTATATTTTGAGAGGTGACACAGTGTCCAGAGGGATAATAATTTTCGGTGCAATGGGTACAGGAAAAACAACACTTGGCAGAGAGTTGGCACAGCAGTTAAATTTTCAACATTTCGATTTAGATGATTACCATTATCGGTGGGATACAGAAATTCCATATACGGTATCGTATACAAAGGAACATAAAACAGAGCGTTTGATGAATGATATATCGCAATTCCCTCATTTTGTAATGTCGGGGCAGATGTGGAGTATCCGAAAAACCTTTAATCCGCTATTTGAATTGGCGGTTTTTATAACCGCACCAACAGAAATCTGTGTGGAACGGTATCGTTTGCGCGCTTTAAAGCGTTGGGGAAATAGAGTGCTCTTAGGTGGGGATATGTATGAATTTAATCAAAATAGCTTAATTCTTGCTGAACAATATGATACAGGAGAACCGCCATCAGTATGCCTAAAACGGGATGAACAATGGATAACGGAGTTACATTGTCCTGTTTTGCGTATAGACGGAACAAAGGCAGTTACCGAAAATGCAATATGGCTTACAAAGCAATATTTATCCATGCAACCAAATTAATTGTATAAGCATAATCCGAAGTATAGTTACTTCACATTTATAGTTAAGTCTCAATATTCAAATGTTCTGACAGAAATGAATTAAATGGCGAAAGCATTTATTATAGAGGAGCAAAATGAAGACAATAAAAAACTGTTTGCTGAATTTTACAGATTGCTGAAATTTATCTATTGACTCTCTCGTAGCGTAATGGTTTAGTCTTTAATCGAAAGGAGGATATAATGAGAACAGTAAAAGAAGTATCAGACATTACCGGAGTAAGTATTAGAACACTTCGCTATTATGATGAAATCGGATTATTGAAACCCACTCAACTAACTGATTCTGGTTATCGCCTATATGATAGCAAATCATTAGAAAAGCTACAGCAGGTTATGTTCTTTAGAGAATTAGAGATACCTTTAATTGATATAAAGAAGATAATGGAAAATTCTAATTATGATAAAGAACATGCATTATTAAGTCAAAAATCTCTTTTGGAAAGCAAACGAAATCGTCTAAATGGTCTTATTGAATTAATAAATGATGTTATGAAAGGAGTTAATACAATGAGTTTTGAAGCATTTAATGAGAAGGATGTACAAATAATGTTAGACCATGTGTTTGAGAATATATCACAAGAAGCCCTCTCAGAACAAATCGAAAAACATGGAAGTATAGAAAAGTACCGTGAATATCTAGCTATCGGTTTACAAAATGAGCAGGCAGTAGCAGATGTATTAAAATGGTATGGAGGTAAAGAAAAAGCAGTAGAAGCTGTCCTTCAGTCAATACCGAATAATGAAGAATTAGAACAGCAGCAAAATGAAAACTTGGAAATCTATAAACAGTTGATGCAAGCAAAGAATACGGGAAATACTGACTTAGAGAAAGAAACTATTGCACAATACGCAGAGCTCTATAAGAAAATGTTCAATTTGGACAATGCAAGAGCTATGCTTCTGGATCTGGCTAAGGAATATATGAAGAATGAAAAATTAGCAGAGGCAACTGATATTCAGTTTGGAGAGGGATGTGCAGAATATACTGCGAAAGCAATTCTGAGATATTACGGTGAACTCTAAAAAGCAAAAAAATTCAGACCTAGACAGGCGGTGAACCGAGATACGGCTCGCTTTTACCACCCCGTCTCAGGTCTATTTTTATGACCTTTCCAGACCAGACCATGCCTAGCTTTTAATCAAACATAAAGAAAAGCTCTGAAGAAATGCAGAAAAATTAAGCATTTCCTTCTATGTTTTGTCCCCGATGTCAGGTAGGGCTTCTGTCAGCTTTGTTTTATTATTTACTATGATTAAAATAGAATACGTTTCGAATATTATTACAAGACTTAAAATGACTGAGATTTGTCTCGCTTAGTTATATAAATTATTGATGAGCCAAAAACTGTTCCTAGATGTTCGGTCAACAGATAAGAGTAGTAAAATATAAGGACATGGTGTAAAATGGTAATTAAAGATAAAATTATTACTATCTACCCAGAATGGTAAGACAGGATAGAAAATTTCATGGCTTCTTTCATTAGTACTCAAATATATATTTAAGAGTGATTTTGGATACAAGTTCATGTATAGGCACTCAATGAGGTCACCCGAGGAGATGAGGGGCTTACATAATAAATTCTATGCATATATGAAAGAATCTGTTAAGTTTTCTTGGTGAACATTATAAAGATATGTCAGAAGTATTGGAGGTATTATGGTACGAGAAATTACAAGAAATGATTTTGACCAACTGATGAAATTATATACGCAATTACATGATAATCCTATGCCTGAAAAGACGTCCAATCTAATAGAATTATGGAATAGAATTATTGATGAGAAAGACCACCATATTATTGTAGCAGAGGTAGATGGAAAGATAGTATCATCCTGTGTTTGCATTATTATCCCAAATCTTACACATAATCAGCAATCATATGCTTTGATAGAAAATGTAATTACAGATGTGAATTACAGAAAGAAAGGATATGCAACAGAATGCTTGAAATATGCAAAAGAAATTGCATTAAAAGAGAATTGTTATAAGGTAATGTTGCTCACAGGGTCTAAGAATGAGAGTACATTGCGTTTTTATGAGCAGGCTGGATACAATCGAAATGATAAGACGGCATTTGTTCAATGGATATGATTGTCATGAGATTGCTTTTTCTTATTTGATTTGGAGAATAATAAAGACTAAGGAGAAAGTTCAGATGATAAATATTATTAAAGCAACCACTGCTGATTTAGATAGAGTTATAAGCAGTAGAATTGAAATGCTTAAAGTTGTCAATGGTTTATCGAGAGATACAGAATTTGATAAAGAGTTTATTTGTAATACCAGAGAGTATCTATGTAAAGCAAATCAAACTACTTTATTGGCAGTGGATGAAGAAGTGATTGGCTGTGCTACAATCTGCTATATCAATGTTCTACCGACCTTTGACCATCCAAGTGGGAAAAGGGCTCATATTATGAATGTATATACCCGTAACAATTATCGTAGACAAGGGATAGCATTTCAAATGATGAAGATGCTGATTGAAGAAGCAGAACAAAAGGGAGTTACGGAAATAAGTCTTGATGCAACTGAGGCAGGTAGACCCTTATATGAAAAATGTGGATTTGTAAAAACTGAAGGAGGAATGGTTCTTAATTTAAAAACATGTAGTTGAAATGTATAACTTTTTTGTTTGATACAGTTCATGACAATTGGACAAAATCCTATTAGCATATAAAATACGATTGGAGTATAGAATGATTTACTTAAGGAGCTTTACCTTCCCGAATCCTGACATGGAGTTTGATTTTTTACTGAGTATTCAAAGAACCTGCTACGACTCATTTTATCCCTTTAAGATACTATCGAAGCATGACCTTGACAGGCTAAATTTTGATACGGTGACCATATTATATGGAGGCAATGGTTCTGGAAAATCTACAGCACTGAATGTCATTGCAGAAAAGGCTGGTATTCGTCGAGATTCCATTTATAATAAATCTAATTTCTTCCCGGATTATGTGAAAATGTGCAACATGAACATGGAAGAAGACGTTCCGGATAGCAGCAGGATCATCACCAGTGATGATGTGTTTGACTATATGTTGAATATCCGTAACTTAAACGATGGAATCGATTTGAAACGGGAAAAGTTATTTGATGAATACCTAGATGCAAAGTATTCCCAATTTCAGATGAAATCAATGTCAGACTATGAACAGCTGAAAAAAGTGAATAATGCCAGACGTAAAACTCAGTCCCGTTTTGTAAGAAGCGAATTGATCGATAATGTACGAGAATATTCCAATGGAGAAAGTGCATTTCTTTATTTTACTGAAAAAATCGGTGAAAATGGATTGTATCTGTTGGATGAGCCGGAGAATAGTCTTTCTCCAAAGCGTCAGATGGAATTAGTAAGCTTTCTTGAGGAGTCAGCCAGGTTTTTCGGATGTCAATTAATTATATCAACCCACTCACCTTTTCTCTTATCTATGCGAGGAGCAAGAATTTATAATCTAGATAAGAATCCTGTCAGGATAGAACCTTGGACGGATTTGGAGAATGTACGTGCCTATTATGATTTTTTTAAAGCACATGAAAGAGAATTCCTTTAAACTGATGATAGCAGCAAAATGCAAGATATCATTCCTCACTATCATGTTTTATTGTTTGAAATCTGACTTAATTATCATAACCCCATAGTATAAATTGATGCTAGGCACTATTTATTGATGATATAACTTAAAATATATCCTAAGGAAAAGTGAAATAACTAGTTGACATTTTAATGCATTTGATAGATAATAACTAATGCGATACAAGCCTGTTACCACATATAAATCGAGGCGTGGCTCAGTTTGGTAGAGCGCTGCGTTCGGGACGCAGAGGCCGTGGGTTCGAATCCCGTCGCCTCGACTATAGAAACCTTTCAGTTTATTAGAACTGTTAGGTTTTTTGCTTTCTGTTATAGGAAATTGAGTCCTATAACAGAAATAATAAAAGGATGAGATACTATAACATTACATGAATAGAAGGTCATATTATAGGAGGAAGCCTATGGAGTGTGTAATTCGCAAAATGCATAAAGAGGATTGGAGTTATGTTGCTAGAATTTATAAAGAAGGAATTGACATTCAGATTGCGACTTTTCAATCGGAGGTTCCCACCTATGAAGAATGGGATCAAGCTCATATTCAGTCCTGCCGTTTTGTAGCGGAAGCAGACAATAGGGTAATTGGGTGGATAGCCCTATCTCCTACCAGCAGTCGCAGTGTCTTTGCAGGGGTAGCCGAGGTTAGTATCTATATAGCAGGTGCATATCAAGGTAAGCATGTGGGAGAGCAGCTGTTGCAGATTCTCATTAATGAATCAGAAAAAGAAGGATTTTGGACTCTTGTATCAGTGATAATAGAGATTAATAAAGCAAGCATAGCCTTACATAATAAAGCCGGTTTTCGTACAGTGGGTTACAGAGAGAAGATTGCAAAAGATATTAATGGTGTATGGCAGAATACAGTATTGATGGAAAGAAGAAGTCCAGTAGCAGGGTTATCATAAGTTCATAAGTTGTACAAAAAAACCTTGAAATTTCATTATCTTTATAATAGAATATGTAAGTAGCCATGAGTAATGAATATTATGTAGATGCTTCCCTAGCTCAGTTGGTAGAGCAACGCATTCGTAATGCGTAGGTCGTGGGTTCGAGTCCCATGGGGAGCTGTTAAGAAAACTAGTAAAATCAAGGGTTGTAGCGTTTTAAAGAAAAGGGAAAAGCACTCAAATGAGTGCCTTTTTTAATGTTTGGGGTTTATTTGGGGTTTATTGAAGATAAAATAAAAGGATACGATTTGAAGTCGTACCCTTTCTAATGTATAGTTTATGCTTTTCTCTTAAGTAAGCTTCCCAAGGTGTCAGCTGCTTTTTCATCCATTTGTTTGAGACTATGAGCATATATATTCATAGTGGTACTAGTTTGAGCATGTCCAAGTCTGGCCGATACCGTTCTGATATCAATGTTTTCTGAAATTAATAAAGTAGCTGATGTATGTCGTAGGCCATGAAGAGGTATATTTGGTAACTTAAGAGTTTCATCTGTTACAGTTGCATTATATTTGCTAATAAGTTCTTTAAAGGCTTGATAGGGGGTTGATAAATTCATCTGCTTGCCATCCCATTGAATGAAAATAAAATTATCACCCTGCCATTGATCTCCCAAGGAGAGACGTAGCTCTTGTTGTTCTTTCTTATACTTCTTAATAATATCTATAACTGGTTCGGGTACCTTTATCACACGTACAGAACTTTTATTCTTAGGAGATTTAGTTATGGTTTCTTTTCCAGTATAACCGGTTGATTTAGTGACACTTATGGTTTTATTATCAAAGTCTACATCATCCCAGGTTAATGCAATTAACTCTCCTCTACGTAACCCACTAAATAGTGCAAGATTAAAGAATACCTTTAACTGGGTTGGTAAACTCCTGCTTTCAGTATATGTTTCAACATGATATTTCTTCCCGGTGTCGTCTATCCTATCATGTGCCTTATAAGTAGTTGTAAAATTCATATCAAGGGCTTTTAAAAAAGCTTCAGCTTGCTTTAAAGTAAAATGCTTTACATTATCAGAAGCCTGCTTTTGCTTTGGAGGGGATACTCTTTCACATGGGTTAGTTTCAATTATTTGCCAATGAACTGCAGTTGTTAATATGCTGCTTGTGATAGCATGGCACTTCTTTATTGTTGAGACGCTATAACCACCCTCTTTACCGTCTTTCCTTATTCCGCTTTCAAGTAGGTTGTTATAAAAACTTTGTAGGTGCATGGGTTGTATTTTAGAAAGCTTAAGATGTCCTAAGGCTGGAAGAATTTTCTGATCTAGATATTGCTGATATGAAGCGTAGGTAGTTGGTTCAAGATTAGGTTTACCATGTTCCTTAAGCCACTTTTCAGAGAATTCCTTTAGGGTTATCTTTTCACCACTTAAATACTTACCGCTTTTCACTTTTTCCTCAAACTCAAAAACAAATTTGTCAAGGGCCTTTTGTTGCTGCTTAGGTGTCAAGTTCGGATCAGGTGTGAACGTAGCCTTTTCCCTTATTTGCTTACCGGTAATATCGTAGCCATTACTTACTGTTATGCGGCAGTTATTGCCTCGCTTTTCAACGGTTGCCATTGTATCATTCTCCTTTTCTTTTATAGTGAATTATGATACAATATCTATGTTTGGATGATAATGTATCATTCTTCTGCAGCTCTTTGGTGTTGGTAGCGCCAGGAGCTGTTATTTTATTTATCTTCATTTTTTATAGTAAAAAAATCATTCATTTTAAATCTAATAAAAGATATAACTTCATCCTTTAAACTAATGTAATCATTAAAATTAATTATTAATGTATCTCCATTATAATTTATCTTGTAACTATTAATAAACTTAGGACAGTTAATACATAAATTATCTTTGCACCCGACAATATAATCTTCAACATAGCTTATTTTATCTTCATCAGATTTATTGTTGCGTGTCAAACATGTTCCGGTGGTATAAGGTTCAATAAAATATCCTAAATCCTTTATAAAATCCATGAAACTGTAAAATGACACTAATCTTTCTTCTGTTTCTACCCAGCCCATTAAGTAAGGCGGAGTTGTATCAAGAATTGAAGCTAATTTTTCTATTTTGTCTCTGGGGATATTTGTAATGATGTTATTTTCGTATTTGTAAATAGTTTGTTTAGTAGTATTTAATCGTCTTGCTAATTCGCTTTGAGATATATCTAATTTTTCTCTTGCTTCTTTAATCCTATCACCGATGGTCATAAATTTTCCCTCCTCGTAACTTTATTGTATCACAAATATGTTACAAGTCAATAAAAAAATAACTTGACAAGTTACTTCTATGTGCTATAATGTGGGTAACTCATGAAGTTACTATTTGGAAGGAGGGTTGTAAAGTATGAGAATAAACGAGTTAAAGGGTATTATTGTACAAAATGGTTTATCACAGCAAAAGGTTGCCAAAAAGCTAGGAATTACCCCCAAAACATTTTATAGTAAAATGAAAAGCGGGGTATTTACAAGCAATGAAATTAAAATAATGATAAAGGAACTAAATATTAATAATCCAGTTGAAATTTTTTTTAATGATTGAGTAACTTTAAAAGATACTAAAGATTAAAGAAAGGAGCGGTGTATGGCAGATAAAAGAATCGGTATCATCCTTGAGGAAGTAGACCAGGAATATACAATCCCTTCCTACATGGAAGATTACGTAAAGCGAGGGATTGCAAGAGCATTAAAAAAGATTGATCAGCAAAAAGAACTACTAGTAGATATTATGATGGAACAGAAAGGAGTGTAGAAGTATGGCAATGGCTAGAATGCGAACGGTTAAACAATGTCTGGAATATTTCAAGCTGGGCGATCCAGATAGCTGCATATCAGAACATTACCTAAGAATGCTTGTTAAGAGTGGAGATATACCAGTATTTAAGGCTGGGGCAAAACACCTTATAAATTTAGACAAGCTTATTCAATATTTGAATAGCGAACCACTAGGAAGCGAGATCCAAATCAATGAAGTAGGAATGATAAGAAAGGTAGCAGAATAAGCAGGGTGAATGAATGGCAGATGTGTTCAGTGAATTATTCTTTGATGAAAAACTTCCAGTAGCAAATTGTGATGATATAAGAAAATTCGTATCGGACAATTTTGGCTTTGATAAGTCGAAAATAAACGTTATACGGAGTGTCAAGGGGCAAGTATGCTATCCCTTATTTGAAAGCAGAGATAAGAATTACATAGTTTTTAGAGTGAAAGATTATATTTATCAATGCTTAAATGGGAGCCTTAAATTGATTGGCGAAGAGGGGTGATGTAATGGCCAACCCACAAACAGAGAAGGGATATTCTAAAATAGCAAATGAGATATTAGATCAGTTATCCAGAATTAAGCTTAACGGTACACAATTCCGGATTGTCTTAATCGTATGGAGATATACATATGGCTTTTCTAGAAAAGAGCATGAGTTGTCCGAAGGATTTATTGCTAAGGCGACCAATATTAATCGTAAGCAGGTGGCTAGGGAACTTAGGGAGTTGATTGACTGGAATGTTATTAACGTTATAAAGGAGTCTACCCCATACGAATCAAGAGTGATTTCATTTAATAAAAACTATGAAGGGTGGGAACTAATTAGTGGACAGGGAACTATTAAGCAGACAGGGAGCGAAACAGTACCCACAGGTGGGAACCAATTAGCACCCAGGGGTGGGAGCGGATTAGTAGACTTACCTGGGAGCGGATTAGCTCCCCAAGATAATAAAGTATTAAAACAATATATATATAATGATCAACCGCCCCATTCGTTAGAAGTAAATCTATTTGATGAGTTTTGGAATGCTTATCCTCGAAAGGTAGCTAAAGCAGCAGCGAATAGAGTTTTTAATAAACTTAAGGTCAATGATGAAGTACTAGCACTAATGATATCAGCACTAGATAAGCAAAAGCAAAGTAAGCAATGGCAGGAGCCACAATTCATTCCTCATGCGACTACATGGCTTAATCAGAGAAGATGGGAAGATGAAGAGGATTTATCATCCTCCAATGAAGTAGACATGATAATTGATGCTGATGGTGTAATGCAATTAAGGTAGGTGAATAAGGTTGACGAAAGAGGAATTGCTATTTAGAAAAAGAATAATGCTTTTAGCAATGCAAAAGAATAAATCTCTACCAAATGAGCAAATTCAGACTATTCGTGAGGAATTAGAGGAAACTAATCAAGAGATAGAGTTATTACATAGCACACCTAGAATAATACGATCGAGCAAGTCCTTAATGGATGAACTAGGATTAGTAGAGCAGGTAGAGACCCAAGATAATCCTATCTTCTTAGAACCGTCAAATATCAAGAAGAAGAAAAGAGATATAAGTAAAATTATCAGAAGTGGGATATCTGCCATGGATAAGAAGATTATAGGTTTTAATCCAGGAGAGTTAAGTGTATGGTCTGGTTCCAATGGTTCAGGAAAATCCAGTATGCTATCTCAAATGGCCCTTGAGTGTGTAAATGAAAAGTTTAGATGTGCACTCTTCTCAGGTGAACTTGATGGGGATCGGGTTATGGATTGGATTTCATTACAGGCAGCAGGTAAGAAATATGTTGAATGTACACAATATGAAAATTACTACACGGTACCTAGTGAAATTAGGTTACGGATTACTAAATGGCTAGATGGTAAGCTTTTCATTTACAACAATGACTATGGAAATAATGCAGTAAAAGTATTAAAGGCTGTCAGGGATTGCATTATCAAGAATAATATTAACACGGTGATTATTGATAACTTAATGGCGTTGGACATGGTAAGTATTGATGGAGAAAAATATGATAGGCAATCTTCTCTAGTAAAAACAATGTGTTCACTAGCAAAGAAATATTCCGTACATATTCACTTTGTGGCACACCCTAGGAAGTCTATAAGCTTTTTGAGAAAGACGGATATATCAGGATCAGCGGATTTAACTAATGCAGCAGACAATGTATTCATAGTACACAGGGTAGGAACAGACTTTAAAAAGGCTACACAGCAGGATTTAGGCTTTAAAGATGATAACCCTATGTATTGCTATTCTAATGTGGTTGAAATCTGTAAAAACAGGGATTTAGGAGTGCAGGATGCATTTATTGGTACATACTTCGAAAAGGAGAGTAAAAGGTTCTTAAACACGTTAGGAGAGTTAAAGTATTATGGATGGGAGGTAGATAACAAAGGATTTATAAAAGTAAATGATAGAGAGAAATTACCTTTTGATGATTAGGAGGGAATATGGTAACAAATGAAGTAGCTCAAGAAGAGTATAAAATTTTTGCTGATGTTTGGAAGTTATATAAGTATTGTTATGATCAATCATTTAATTCAGACTACTGGCCAGGAGTATTAGAGGAGGCAAGGAAGATAAGCAATACATATAATTCTCAACTATGCAATGATTTAGTTGTTGCGGTAGTAGATGAACTTGAAAGAAAGTATTTAGAAAATAGTAGTATGGAATTAAAAAAAGCCATTTGACTAAGCTACAACTTAGAAATGGCAGGTAACCCGAACACCCATTTGCCGGAGTTATATGTGTATTATAGCACAATACATTATCCGGTGCAAGAGAAAAGGAGAAAATTGTATGATAAAAGAGATTATTAATCTGGATACTTGTAACGCTGATACACTTAGCAAATCTGAAATGGCGTTCTTGATTTTGAGTGATCTTTCTACTACTTATAGTTTTATGGGAGAACATCCAACAAAGAAAGAGGCCGATAAATTAGCCTATGAAGCAAAAAGAATATTGGGATACATTAATATAGCCTGTGAGTATGTTTCAAATGTCAAACAAGACCTAAAGCAAGCTTCTGTAAATATAGATAATTTATTAGATATGGCTAAGGTGGACAATTTATCTATGAATAGGAGTTTCAAGGTTGCAGAACCTAAAGCGAGCTCTTTCAATTTGACAACAGAAGAATTTACAAGGACCAATGATGATTTTATGCAGTATGTTTACGAAAGAGTTGAAAAGGCATTAAAGGAGAATGGCGAATATATGGAATTACAGTATAAATATGTTGAAGCACAAAATAATAATAACAATGAGTTAGCTAATGAAATCAAGAATACCATGGAAGCTAGAGCAGAGGAATTATGTTATATCAGAGGTTTTAACGATGCAATGCAGCATATTATTAATTCAAATTGAAAGCGAGGTTAGTAAGGGATGAATACATATAGTAACAGTAATGTCGTTCCATTTATCGCAAAAGGAGAAGGACAGAATGAAGATACGATAATAATAAACCATGGAATGCATACCCTGGAAGCTGTTAAGGCCATAAGTGATTATCTTAAGGAGCTTCCATTAAATGCAGAGCAGCATAACACGCTTATTAGCCTTATGGAAAACCAATTGCTTATAGCGGAACATGAAGCCTTTATGCAGGGATTTGTTTCCTGTATGGATGAAATACAAGGTTGTGGGCTCAATGTAGCAATGGATAAAAGGGTTAATGTAACGGATATTGAAATATGAGTATAGTTACTATATTTTATTTTATGGTAACTACAAAGGAGAATGAACATGTTTTGTGTGGTTCAAGAAATTAATCTAAAAAAGCCTAACAAGAGAGGATATCCCAAGGAGCTAATATCAAAGTTTATGCAAATGTCAATAAATGGTACGGATATAAGCCATTATTATTATTCCTATAGTGAGGAACGCTTTGAGCGCCCAATTAAGAAAGCTTATAAAGTCAGTATACATATTAGCTATAGAGAGGAAGGAAAGGTTAAAAAGAAGCAATATCATCTTTGTACGGTAAATTATTATGATATAGCAGATGGATGGTTTAGTCCTTATGACTACTGTCACAGAATAATTGAGGATATAGCTACTAACCTTGGGATAGATGCATGTGTAATTAATGATTTAGTAGAGGCAAAGCTTAACCCATTAATAAATGCCGTACAAAGCGAATTTCACAAGACAGAAGAGTATAAAACCCACAAAGAACATGAACGAATTACTACTCTATACGCTGCTAATAAAGTAAAGTTCAATGAAAAGTATGGCTATGAAGGGCACAGCAATAAATACGATGAAATTTACGACGTATTCGGCAATCTCATGAATAAGGTCAGGCTTGATGAAGTGGAAGAGAATTATAAGTATCGACAAGAATACGAGGAAAAAAGTCGTGGTTACCAAAAAGAGTATTACAGTAACTACAGAAAACATTCAAATGAAAGTAATCATAGTTACTCGGATAATGATTGTAGTAACCACAAGCCAGAGGATAAGGAGATTTTAAAGCAGTTTTATAGGGAGTTATCTAAAAAATTTCATCCCGATGCTAACCCGGATAAAGACACTTCTAAACAGATGCAACTTATAAATGATTTGAAGGGGCAGTGGGGACTTTAATGAAAGGAGAACAATGGCAGCAAAAATAACAGTATCATACACTGATGATAAGGAGTTACAAGAAATCATATGTCTGCTTAGGCCTATCACACACCATATTCATAAATCAAAAAATGAGCAGGGAAAATATAAGAAAGCAAGGATAATACCTAAAGAAAACAAATTGTAATTAAGTTCTATATGTGGTATAATAAGTATAACAGAATGAGTGAGAAAGTACCCCATCTAATTTAGATGGAAGCTTGAGAAAGTGCGGGAAATGATTAAAGATTAAATTCTTTGATTGTTTCCCTTTTTTTATTAATTTAAAGAGAAAGGATTGAAAACTAATGGAAACAAATCAAGGAACTATTGTAACAATGAAAAAAGAAAAGGGATACGGATTTATTAAACCAGATGGAGCTGAGAGTAATAAGGATCATTTATTCTTCCATGCATCTGATGTATTAAGTCCAGAATATCAAACACTGCAGATAGGTGAAAGGGTAGAATATCTGGAGAAGGTAAGTAAAAAGGGTAAATCAGCTTATGACTTGGTAATTATTTAATTAGATTGAATGATCTAGAAACGGAGAAGTATGCTAAATAGTAAAATTAAGACAAGGTTAGAAGTGGTAAGAAATGAAGGGAAATCAGATGTTACTGATATTTATCTATACGGAAGAATAGGAAATCCTATCTATGAAGGTGAGGAAACAATTACTGTTAATGATGTAAAAAAGAAGCTTAAAGAGGTTACAACGAATAAGCTTAAAGTTCATCTGAACAGTGATGGCGGTTGTCTATTCTCTGCAATTGCAATTAATAATCTATTCAAGTCACATAAAGCAGATATTGAAATGGTTATCGATTCAGTTGCTGCTAGTGGCGGGGCCATAATAGCCATGGCAGGAAACAAGATCACTATGTATAGCAATTCTATGTTGTTTATACATCCAGCCCATACACTTACTTATGCTGATGCTAAGGGACACAGGAATGCAGCGGACCAGTTGGATAAAATGGATAAGTCTTTGAAGGAGAATTACAAGGCCAGATTTACCGGAACGGATAAAGAGCTGGAAAGCTTAATCCAGGAAGGAACTTGGCTAACAGCAGAGGAAGCGAAAGAGTTTGGCTTCTGTGATGAAATAATAGAAAACGATAACAGAACAAATAATGCAAGTAATTCTTTAATTAAAAACTTAACCAATAACAGAAAGCAAAGTAAAGTAGTAGCTGACCTGATGAAGAAGTATAGCAACAAAGGAAATAAGCAAGCAAATAACAACTTATTTAAAAACTTTAAGTAAGAAAGGATAAGAGAGATGGCTATATTAAATTATGATAAAAAGAAATTGTTAGAGCAGGAAATTAAAGACATTGATTTAAAGTTTGAACAATTCAAGCAAGAAGTAGTACAAGATGCCAAAGATAAAGGTACATATAAGCCAGGTGAAAACATTGCGCTCAGTAAGGAACTGAAAGAAATATACGATAAGTTGCAGAATGGCAAAACAAAGAAGGAAGAAGAACTAGAGTTATTAGTCAAAGAAATGGTATCAAATAATGACTTGAATGATCCTGTTGATATTGCCAAAGAGAAGCTTAATAGAGTTGAAACCAACAATGAAAGCATTGAGCTTCTAAAAGAAATTATTGATCAAGCAAAGCAACTTGGCAAGAACATTAACAAGTTAAGTAGTCTTGGTGTGGCAGATACGAGAATGCTTATACCGTCAATACATGATCTCAAGGCACTTAAGTATAACTGCGAAACAAGGCTAAGAGGTTTAAGATATATGGATAGAAAAGAAATCGAAAAGGAAATTAGCACTGCAGAAAAAGCGAGAGAGTTAAAACTGAAAGAGTTGGAAGAAAAAGAAACTGTATTAAATAAATACAGAGATACTATTTAAACATACCCCCGGGTTCAAAAAACGCATTTTTGTTTTGATAGTGTTAACCGAGGTTCCGACCTCGCAAAACATATTTTTTGATTTTCTCACATGAGGGGGGTGGGGTGGTAAAGGGTTACATGAAGTCACCCCTAATAATATTCATAAAACAAAAACTAATAAAATGATGATTATAAGAAAGGGAAGAGATTATGCCTAGAATAGCTATTAAAAATATTGAAAAATTAGAAATGGAACTTCCAGATGGAATAATTAAAGAAGCTTTGTTTAATAACGATGCGTTTAAAATGTTTATCAGAGAATTTGGCAGTATTAATGAAGAAGAATTAATGAATAAACCATATGACTTTGTTGCCAAAATCCTTTATTGCGGAATGAAGGTGTTGGATACATCAGCAACGATAGAAGAAGCTGAAAGACTTTTAATCGGCGGAGGAGATTTGTTAATGAGAGAAGTTACAAGCTCTTTGATTGGCAATTTTATGTCTAATGCTTCAGAGCAAGAACAAGAGTTGTTTATCAAAGAAGTTGATAATTACACTAAAAAACTTATCAATTAATAAGGTGGTGGTGATAATATGGCCTTTAAAGGATATAAAAGATCAATTAAGCTTGAATTTGATTATAACGAGGTAAAAGAAGGTATACCTAATGTAAAAAAGCAGATGGCGGTTCTCAATGCCGAATATAAAAAATCAAGTGAGGAAGCCAAGGCAAGCGGGAAAGAGATTGATAACCTGGGTGTAAAGTATGACTATTTAAGCAACAAACTTAAAATCCAACAACAAGAAGTTGATGCATATGCCGAGAAGCTTGAAAAGGCACGAAATGCACAGGGGAACAACGCTAAGGCGGTGCAAAATGCAACTACAGATCTTGAAATTGCAGAAGCAAAGTTAGGTCAAACCCGAGCAGAACTTGAAAGAGTTACAGAAGAACTTGAAAAAAACAGGACTACTCTTGGAAAGACCGCAGAGGAATGGAAAACACTTGGAGATAAAACCGGTGAATTAGGTCGTTCTATGACTACAAAATTCACTGTACCAATATTAGCGGTTGGTGCAGCAATCTTTAAAATAGGTGCAGATTTTGAAGATGCTTTAGGAAAAACAGATGCAGTATTTAAACAAAATGCAAAAGAAATCACCGATTGGGGAGAGAGTGCTTATAAAAATTTTGGGTTGGCAAGAACTACAGCCTTAGATATGGCTAACTCGTTTGGTGCATTGGCCAGTGGTATGGGGTTAAGTGATGATTTAACGAAAAACTACTCAAAAAGCTTAACTGAATTAACTAAAGATATGATAGCATTCCATGGCGGAAAGCTAGACGTTGCACAAACTGCATTGAACTCCATTTTTACTGGAGAAACAGAAAGTCTTAAGAAGTACGGAATTGTAATGACACAGGCTAATTTACAAGAATATGCTTACAGTAGAAATATCCGCAAGAAAATATCTGACATGACAGAAGCTGAAAAAGTTCAGTTGAGATATGATTATGTGATGGAGAAGTCAGCGGGTGTTATGGGCCATTATCAGAAAGAACAAGGTAATGCAAATACAACATTATCAGATTTTCAGGAAGGTATTCAAGAGTTAGGAGTAAGCTTCTCAGATAAAATATTGCCAATATTTAAGCCGATTATAGATTGGTTAAATAATTTTATGGAAAAGATTGCGAACTTAAGTGACGGAACAAAACAATTTATCGTAACAGTTGCCGGTGTAGTAGCTGTAGCAGGGCCTATACTAATGGTGCTAAGTAGTGTATTTAAAATGATTTCCAATATAAGCAATGGAATTGGAGCTATCCCAAAGATTTTAGACGGAGTGAGCAAAGCAGGAACCGCCTTTAAAGGCTTGCTAGACAATACAGCCTTTATGGGTATGACAAAATGGGCTTTAATTATTATTGGAGTGGCTTTAGCTATAGGATATTTAATTAAGCAGATCAACGTATTAATCGGAAGGGGGCAGCAGGTAGAGCAAAGTCTACCAGAAATACCAGGTATAACAGGCGTGTCAGGAGCAGTTCAGAGCGCAGGAATGAGAGGATATGCAGTTGGCACTAAGTATCACCCCGGGGGAAGAGCTCTTGTGGGTGAAGAAGGTCCCGAAATTGTTGATTTGCCACAGGGGGCGCAAGTCCATACGGCAGCAGAAACAAGGAGGATGTCAGGAGAAACATTCATACAAAATCTCTATGTGAACATGGATGAAGTAGACGAGGTATCAAAGCTAGTTAAAATAGCAAAAGATTTCAAACAGACCAAGAGGGCAGGACTAGTGTTAACTTAACAATAAGATGTATTAATATGGCTTTACCTAGTATTGGTAAGGCCATATTTATAAGGAGTATGAAAATGTCAAATGAGGAATTAGTTGATCTCATACAAAAGGGAAATAATCCAAGTGAATACATGGAACAGCTTTACCTTCAAAACGTTGGTTATATTCGTAAAATAGCCAAGAAGTATTCTTTCATGGGTGATATTGAGGATTTAATGCAAGAAGCTTATTTTGGGTTATATAAGGCTGTACAACGTTATGAAGATACAGCTGGAGTCTTATTTATGTCATATGCTGCCTTCTGGATCAGACATGCTATTACAAGATATCTAGAGAATAATGGACGAGGCATAAGGCTTACTTCCGCAATGAATAATAAAATTATCCGATATAAAAAAGCTATTTCAGACTATGAATTGCAACTAGGACGAAAACCTACAGAGTATGAATTAACTATGTATTTAGGTATAAATAGCGATACACTAAAGGCAGTAAAAAAGGCTTGTCAGTACAATAACATACAAAGCATTGACGAGTTTCTTCCTGGCACAGAGGATTTAATTGTTGGGGATAGCATTCCAGATCAAAGCATTGATTTAGAGAATGATGTGATTAACGGAATAATCGAAGATAGCTTACATAATGAATTGTGGCAAATTGTAAAGGATAATGTTACCCCAGAAGAGAATACAGTGATTATGGCTAGATATCGTAAAGACCTATCTCTAGAAGCTACAGGGCAGCTTGTTGGATGTACCAAAGATAAAGCAAGGGGAATTGAAGCTAAAGCCTTACGAAAGCTTAGACTACCCAGAATAAGAAGAGAGCTAGAAGAAAAGTTTGAAGTAAATTATGCACGTGTATATCATGGTAGCCTAACAAATTTTAAAAATACATGGAGTTCTATTGTAGAGGATGTTGCAATTAGAAACCTGGAGACGGTAAGCCGGGATTAAATTGGTGCGTGCTACATTGCGTTGACCTACTATTTATTAATAGAGCCGAAAATTCGGCTGTAATACACTGTACGAAATTGTGCAGATAGAATAAAGCGGAAATTTCCGCTTTAGGGTCTCCCCCAAAAATAGGGAAGCATGGATATAAAAATATAGTCTATAAAGAATGTATTTATGTTAGTAGAAATTACAAAGAACAATAAAGAAGAATTAACCGTAGTAAGTAGTTTAGATGTAGCTGAAACATTTATTAAAGAGCACAAGCATGTTTTGAGGGACATAAGAGAGCTTGATTGCAGTGGTGAATTTAGACAGTCCAATTTTGGACTTACCTCGTATGTAGACAATCAATGTATAACACAACCGATGTATCAGATTCCAAAAGAAGCTTCGAGATGGAAGATATATTTATCGAGATCTGCTCATATGTGCTAATGGGTTTAAATTTCTGTCAGATAAACATCTCTGAATTACTACATTATTTCAAGCTTGAATTATCACAATATACGTATAATACTATACTTATCAATCATAAAAGGAGGTATTATATGCTTACATCGGTAAATACAGTAAAACAGGTAGCAGAGTACTTACAAGTCAGTGAAGAAACTGTAAGAAGATTAACGAGAACAGGTGAACTAAAAAAAATAAAACTTCTGGGTAAAACCAGAATTACAAGAGAAGCTTTAATGGAATTTATTAACCAGTGAATAGAGAATGAGTATCTGTTTCAAGTTCAATGAATAAGAGGATCAGATTAATTAATAAAATGGAGATGGTTTAAGGCAGAAGGAATTTCATTATAAAGAGCAGTAGTGTTAGACGGATCTGAGAAGTGATCTCCTTTATATATTAAAATATTTTACATATACGCAATAGGCAGATACTTGCTCCGGCAGGTATCTTTTTGTTGATGAAAAATAGAATTTAGTGTATAATAATGGAAATACATCTCTTTGGGTGAAAACGTATGAACCATAGTAATTAGAGGTACGCTGATAGGCAACCCATGCAGCCATTCAGAGAGAAAACAGGCTATGGAAGCGATGGAGTACAATGCAAAGTAAAAATATTAATTGAATTTTAAAACAACGAAATTCATGGATTAGATGATAGCGAAAAATTACTTTGAAAGAATATAGCAACATATGTACTATAACTCGCATAGCTTAAAATGAGGCATTAAAACCATACAAGCCATACTTATATTATCAAAGAATAAAAATGCTTGTATGGTCAAAATAAGAGATCGGAACAGAATTGATAAAGGAATACAATCTAACAAACTCTACGATACAGAGTTTTTTACATCATAAAAACTCACCTGCATTTAAAGTTGGTCATGATTGGCGTGCTGATGAAGATGACTTTGTATTATGGTATGAGCAATATAAGCATGATATTGGAATACTATTAGACAAACACACAAATAAGGAAATACGTTTAATTGTTAATGAAACGGATTCATATAACAGAGTATTATATAGGAGCGCTTGGTTGATTACATAGAGAAAAAAAGAATAATTAATAGATAATAAAGGGGAAGTATCTCATTAAGGAGAGGTCATCTGTTAATATGCAAAATGCCATTTTTTTAGCAAATATTTGTTGATTAATACTATTGAAAATAGAACTTATGTTCGATATAATGAATATACCAAAAAAATAAAGAAATGTCATAAATACCCCCTTTTTGTTGAATAATATTTCCAGTTCATGTATAATGATGGAAATATTATATTTAGGGGGCGAATTGTAATGGCATTGGTTGAATTAAAGAATACGGTTTCGTATTATCAACAGAACATTGATAAAGTAGGTGTTAACTGTATATTTGTAGATCAAGATAACGCTAGAAAGACAATATATAAAGCTTATAATTTAAACTGTGACATAAGTCTTATCAAAGGGACTGTAATAGAGACGCTAAATAATATTCAAAAGCGAATAGAAGTCAGTACTCTTTGTGATTACGATTTTGAATGCGTTCAGGATGAATCTATTCAACATCTTAATAGAACAGATGTTATATTTTCGGATGAAATTATTTCAAATATATCAGTAAATTTGGATGATAATAATACATTATCTGAAACATCGAGATTAGATAAGTTGGATTTTATAGTAATTCAATTGATTTCAGAGGAGGATGATATAAAAGATATACTTTTGTTCAAAAGGTATATTAAATCATCTACAGCATTTAATAAATCGGTAAAGATAATTTTTGATGGAGTTCAGCCTAAAATATTTGATAAATCTGTTTTAACAATAACTGACAATATTGATGCAATTTTATATGATGATGAATATTATATAATAAGTCGAAATGGATTTAATTCGATATTTAACTACAAAGAAGGATTTAAAAGAATAGTTGATAGTGGACATTACCAGATAACAACAGCAAATATATTCGATGCTGCAGACATGTTTATTGAAGATTGTAAAAGTCATGGATTGTATTTACCAAGACTTGCAAAAGCAATAGCTTCTGGTTGTATTGAGAATCTAAGTGCAAATTCAAACAATATTAAGCAAGTTAAGGACTTGTACGGACTATCTATTTCTATATCTGATGATAATAAAATAATCTATCAAGGTAAAGAAGATATTCCAGAAATATTAAATATGCTACTTGACCATTATGTTATCAGTGCGCTCAGTAGTAGAGCTATGCTGGCAAAAGCTATAGAAAAATATAATATGAGAGAGTGATGATATGTTTAAGATGGCTATTCATAAATGGATATTGTTTTTGTCTTCTTATATACCGCTCTATATTTTACTCATTATAAAAGACGTTGTATATCGAATTGAATTATATGGGTTAGGGCGTTTAAAAAGATTTTATATTATTAATTCTGTTAATGATATAATGATAGTCATTTTATTCTTAATAACTATATTATCATTTATATATTTACTTAAAATGATTAAAGGAGTGAAAGGAAATACTTATATTTTAGTTCAGGAGATAAAAGATGAAACCAGTTCAAATTTCTTGAATTATATTTCT
Source organism: Bacillota bacterium (assembly GCA_023443625.1). The sequence goes on from JAEZTQ010000014.1 coordinate 32,134, forward strand.
GTGTACTTATTATCTTGTATTGGTTTATCGATCGGAACATTTACAGACATAGTCACCCTGTTAATAGTAATGATGATTATTGGGTTTATCTATGTTAGAAGCAATATGATTTACATCAACCCAATACTTAATGTTCTTAGTTACAATATATATAGCTTTAAAGGGATTGCCAAGGGAACAGATGAGGAAATTGAAACGACACTAATAGCCAAAAGAATATTGAATGTAAAAAAAGGTGATTTGTTATATACTACTAACAATACTTCTTTTATTTTTGCGATTAGAAAAAAATAGTAAACAAGACATCCTTCGGGTTGCTTACGTTATGTCTAAACATGGAGTTCGTTAATACTATTGCATATTATTAATGAAAACATTGAAGCATAGAGAGGTAAGGGAATGATACATATGAATAAACACCCCATTGATTTACTTATAGAAAAAGAAAATGAACTATTACCAGATATTAAAGATTACCTGGAAGAATTAGTTCAAGGTAAATATGAGCATTTTGAGGCACATAAATTACCAGAAGACAGATATATGATATTAGTTAAACTTAATGCACTAAGATTTATGGCCAGCATTCATGTAACCATAGAAGAGGTTTTTGAATTAGGAACTAAAATGAAATGGGAGACTACAGAGGATGTTGTATTAAATTACTTGCAGTCTCGTATAGAGGAGGAAATTCTTTTCTGGCTTAATAATGACTTTATTGAGGAAGAATAAGGTGGATATTCGCTTCAATAGGATCCGAATAGTTAAATGGATGTAAAACAATCTTGGGGTTTATTTGGGGTTTATTTTTATAAAGAGTAACAGAATAAGATAACAATTTATGAGGTATAAGTTTTAAGAAATTCAACAAAATCAAGCGTTGTAGCGTTTTGCGATATGTTACAAATCCATACTTTAGAGATTCGTAATGCGTAGGTCGTGGGTTCGAGTCCCATGGGGAGCTGTTAAGAAAAGCCTTGTAAATCAACGTTTACAGGGCTTTTATCTTTTCTCAGTATATAGTTAAAGTATAGCTTTAAGGGACAAACGTTTAATCATTTACCTTTCCATATCTTAGCAGTACTTGGCAAGTCACTGCCGTAATAAAGGCAGCTAATATAGCTTCAGGTATCCCATTGACAAAAATAACGGTCAGTATTGTTTTGTATATGGCGTCAATGGAGATATTATATGCTTTGCCATAAGCATCTCGAAATAGAAAGAAGATAAGGTGCATAACAAGAATTGTATTGGTCATTGAACCAAGGATTCCGCTTAAACCAAGTGATATTATCCTGGCTTTTCCCTTTAATATTCTATTAAAGAGTTTATAGGCAAAGTAAGGGACTACCCCTACCAAGATGCGAGGAAGAAAAGCAACGATAAGTGCTATCCAGCTACCTTTATCTGTTCCGGGGATGGATATGGCAGGTGAAAAGGCAAAGGATAAAAGTGAGGGTGTAAATGTGTTGTTATATAGACTTGTTAGTCCAAATAAAATGCCTAAGCTGGCTCCGATTCTTGGCCCTAGCAATATAGAAGCTATGATTACGGGTACATGAATGATTGTGGCTTTAATTAGTGGTAATTGTATGTATCCCACAGGTGTAAAATTTAATATGATGATGATACCCCCGAAGAGAGCTGTTAGTGTCATCCTTCTGATGTTATTTTGATTTTTCAAAATTAACCTCCCCAAATTATTTAATTACAGTTTATGACATTGATGTCATAAATAACATATGACACAGTGTCATTTTTGTCAAGCTAATAAAATCAAAATAGTATCTTCAGAATTCAATTTCTATACACGACTAGGAGTAATTGCAGAATGAAAGATCCACTGCAGCATAAGCTCATACAAACTCAGATGCAGTGGATTCTTATTTTCAAATTTTATGAATTAGCATACTCTACATCTTCTCCGGCGACGGTTTCGTCTGTTGCTACTTCTTCTGCAGAAACAACTCATACTTACAGCCTCCCCTTCATTATATTTAGGAAACTGGTTCCCATACTTTAATTTATGCTTAATATGGTAAATGGTGTCAATTTTCCTTATAATATATTATATAATAAAGAATTTAGGGTGGAATTAATGTTAACTCCATTAAAATAATATATCTATAATTTGGATATGAGAATAAGTATATATAGATTTTATAGAATTTATTGGAACTCTTCCTAAATAATTTATTTAATCAATCGGTCAACACTGAAATTAGACTTGAATATATTGTTAAGGAATGGTAATATGAGAGGTATAGATATGGCAAAAAAAGTAAAAAGGAGGATAAAAATTATGAATGACTACTTAGCCAGAAATTATACTTCTGGCTCAATACTGGAGAGAACCGTATATGGGAAAGAGACGCAGCGATATTATAAGAATAAATATTCAATTATTGAATCTAAAATATTTCAGCCAACCTTGAAAGAAAAAATAGAGGGAATAATCGAAAAATGTTTAAGAAGAAAATAGGTGAAATAACCGAAATACTCTATAACTTAATAAAGAAACATTGGATTATTTACTCCATTACTATATTTTTGCCAACCATCTGGTTTTCTTTTATTATAAATTACTATGGTGTATCCTTGAAATTATTAACAGTGGATACAGCAGGAAATAAAAGATTTACAGGGACAGGAAGTGTAGTAACCTATATTATAGTATTTGGGGTTTTTTTAATAACGCTATTTAATAACTACTATTCCAGCAGATCTAGAATAGAGAAGCTTAAGATACTTGAAGGTGAAAATATATTTTTGAAAGAAATATGTGATAGTACGGATATAATATGTAATGAGAAGCTAGAGCAGTTAAAAACAGTTTTACATAATGTGGTTAATAAGAAGATGGATTCACCTGTAATCATATCCAATCCAAGTAATCAGCTCAAAAGAATATTAGAGCAGATTAATAATTGCTTGGCTAATTTGATGACGCAAGCAGTAGAAAAGTACTCCTATAATGATTTCAATTTATCCCTAGCCTATAATTTTCCTTTTGAAAATAGTGAATGGTATTGTGTTGAGGGTATTTGCGACAATGAATTTTCGGTGGACTACCTATTAAATAGCAAGTCAACCATTAACTATCTTTTGCAAAGTACCAAGCCCTATTATTTTAATAATAAAAAAGAAGATGCAAAAAAATGTGATCAATATCTTTATAACAGTACAGACGAGATCAATGCTGAGAACGAGGAAATCTTGGGTTCTGTATTCTGCTATAAAATTCATATAAAGAAAAATAGCACAATTTATATTAATGCAGTCCTTACAATTACTACAAAACAAAAAAGGTTTGTTCAAGATGATGATAAAATTAAAGTTAATAATGCAAGAGAAAACATCCTCAAGTTGGTTAGAGATCATTTTGTAAAAAGAATAAGTGTAGAATTAATATTATTGTATTTGGAAAGATATGATATTCAAAATAAGATGTCCAAGGAAACAGCATATACTGCAGAATAAACACATAAAAAGGAATTTTGATTATATAGATAGATTAAAATTCACAGACTTTTCAATCTGCTTTGGCAACATATAGGATTAGAGTGATTTTGGTAACATATAGGATTAGAGTGATTTGCTCAGGGATAGAATAGTCAATCAAAAAAGAAGCAGGTTAGAATTTATGACTTGCTTCTTTTTGCTAAATTATTAATGAATTTTACCTGTATATCTAACGACTCTCTCCCATGAAGCATAAACCGATAGCTCCTGGACCTGAGTGAGCACCGATACTGGGACTTATATAATTAATAATTATCTGTTTATCAGGTAACTTTTCTTTAATGAGAGTTTCCAAATATAAGGCATCTTCGTAAGCATCTCCATGAGCGATACAGATTACATCGTCACTATCTAGGTACTTACCCATGCTATCTAACATATTATTACAGATGGTAGAGAGGGATTTTTTACGTCCTCTTGCGGTAGAGTGAGATTCTAATTTACCTTCAGGACTTAAGTACAGAGTAGGCTTAATATTTATCATTGATCCGATAATTGCTGTAGTCTTAGAAATTCGCCCTCCACGGTGAAGATGGCCTAAATCATCCACAGTAAAACGAATACAGAATTCCTGCTTATGTTCTTCAAGCCAGGCAGCAATTTCCTCTAAGGATTTACCCTCTTCCTTCATATTAACTGCCTTCATGACAAACATTCCTTCTCCCATGGAAGCACTCAGTGTATCAAGTACAATTATTTTAGCATTAGGATTTTCCTCGCATATTTCACGGGCACCAGCTTCAACATTATTGCAACCTCCGCTTAAGGCAGAAGAGAAACTAATATGTAAAATATCTAAGCCCTGGTTTACGTAGTCCTGAAAGGTTTTTCGGATAACTTCAGGGTTACTAGCCATTGTTGTAGGCATAAGACCCGATCTCATTTTGTCGTAGAATTCCTTAGGAGTCAGGTTGATTTCATCACCGTAGGTTATTCCTTCCAAATCATAATAATGGGGAATAATACCGATTTGTTTATCTTTAATGTAGCTCTCAAGCAAGTCGGAGTTTGAATCAGTGGTGATCACAAAGTTTTTCATCTCTATATATTCCTCCTAATAGATAATATATGTTCATTCTACTAGAGGTAGCCTCATTAAGCAATAGAAGATTATAAAATATTTATTTTTGGTTTATATAAATTTTATATTTATAAGCAGTTTATTTTCTATAATAAAACCCGGCTGTAGCTTAATAAGCAGCCGGGGTTAAATTATAGAAATCTGTTATTACAGAAGGAAAGTGGTTCCTATAGAGAAATAGTATCTGTGAAGAAATTAATCATAATGTTTATATTTTAGAATCTGGCAACTCTCTTTTCGAAATAGGTTAGAACCTTATATAACCCTGTTGCTACTATACATAGTATTACGATAGACATAATGACCCAATCCAGTTTAAATACCTGACTGCCGTAGATAATCAGATATCCTAAGCCTGCCTTGGCAGCCAGAAATTCACCGATAATTACACCAACTAAGGAGAGACCGATATTTACCTTCATAAGGCTTATAATGGAAGGTATATTGGAAGGGAGGATTACTTTAAATAGTACATCCTTTTTATTTCCTCCCAAGGTATAAATAAGTTTAATTTTATCCTTTTCAACAGAGGTAAAATCTGCATATAGGCTGATGATTGTACCAAAGACAGCAACCGACACGGCAGCGACTATGATGGTTTTCATATTGTTGCCCAACCATACTATAAAGACAGGAGCAAGTGCTGATTTGGGCAGACTGTTTAAGACAATCAGGTAGGGTTCAAGGACCTTGGATATACTTCTATTCCACCACAGAATAACAGCGAATAATAATCCAATTGTATTAACTAGTGTGAAGCTGATTAAAGTCTCTAATAAGGTAATTCCCACATGATAGAAGAGCTGACCAGTAGAGCCCATTGCAACCATGGTTTTACAGACCCTTGTTGGGCTGGAGAATACAAAGGAATTGAGAATACCCAGCCTTGCGGTTATCTCCCATAGAAAGATAAAAGTGATTAAAATTATGGCTTGGTAAAAACGAACCCAACGAAGATGCAGTACATGTCTTCTAATATAAGCGTGCTGTGCAGCGGATATGCCTATGTTATTACATTTAACCCGTTTGCTTTTCCTGCTCATTGTGGTTTAACTCCTTCCATATCTGATTGAAATACTCACTAAACTCAGGTGCACTTCTGGAGGTAAAAGGAGTACGGTTTTCAATGGAAAGATTAATATCAAGTATTTGATTTACTGTTCCTGGACGGGAGGATAAGATAATTACGCGATCCGCCATACTGATTGCCTCTGGGATATCATGAGTGATTAGAATAGCAGTTTTTTTCTCTTTACGAATAATACCCCAGATATCATCCGCTACATCGAGGCGTGTTTGATAGTCCAGGGCTGAAAATGGTTCATCTAGCAGCAGAATATCTGGTTCCAATAATAAAGTCCGGATCAAAGCTGCTCTTTGCCTCATACCGCCGGATAACTCTGAGGGGAAGGAGTTTTTAAAGGTAATTAAGCCATAGGTATTTAACATTTCATTTATTTGTACATAACTACTGTCGTACAGCTTGTGCTGTATTTCCAGACCGAGAGTAACATTCCTAAGGGTGTTGCGCCAATCTAGCAGATGATCCTTTTGAAGCATATAACCGATGTTTTTTCCGGAGGATTTTATGTCCTTTCCATTGATATATATGAAACCACTGCTGGGTGAGAGTAAGCCGGCAATCAGAGAGAGCAGGGTGGATTTGCCACAGCCACTAGGGCCGACGATAGCAACAAATTCACCTTCATCTAAATGAAAAGAAACATCCAGTAGTGCCGGTGTTTCTCCCTCAAGACTATGATAGGTATAACTGAGGTGATCTATTTTGAGTAATTCGCCCATAGTATTCCTCCATATTTGCTTATACTGTATTATATGTAAGGAGAAATAAGTGGTTCCATTTGTCGGATTAGGTTATATAAATTCCTTCTTATCTTATATTCTTGTAATAAAAGACTGCAATTTGAGTCCGATCCCTAAGATTAAGCTTCTCTAGAATAGTGCTGATATTATTACGTATGGTTCCTTCGCTAAGATAAAGTAGTTCTGAGATTTCCTTGTTGGAGAGACCATCTGCTATCTTAGTAATAATCTCATATTCCTTTTCAGTAATACCTAGGCCTTCCAGTGTCTTGGTAGCTGAGGTCTTTCCCATAAGTTTGGGAAGCTTTGTGATGATATCATTGTCGTAGACATTCTGTCCCATATAGACCGCTTTCAGTGCGGGGACAATACTCTCATAATTCTGCTTCATCATATAGCCCTTTGCACCCATACGCAAAGCTTTAATGATATAGTCATCATCTAAAAAGGTGGTAAGATAGAGAATTTTAGCCTCCGTAAATTCTGTAAGGATCTGCTCTCCGGCTTCTAAGCCTGTCATTAGTTCCATGCGAATATCCATAAGTAGAACATCGGGCAGAAGTTTCTTATATAATTTAATAGCCTCTAACCCATTGTTGCCCGTTCCTACTACAGAAATCTCTGTATCAGCAGAAAGGATAATTTGTAAAGAGGAGCAGACTAGTTTATCATCATCAATTATAAGTACATTCATGCAAATACCTCCGTTTTAGAATATAATTTAAGTAGTCCCTTGCTTTGGTATGGAGATAAAAATCTTAAATCCCTGGTTTAGGGTTATATTAATTTTTCCATTAAAGTTATTTACTCTATCGTAAATGTTACGAAGTCCCATTCCTTCCTGTATTTCCTGATTCTTAAGGGATAATGATAATGTTGTCTGCTGGCATTCATCAATACTTCCATTATCCTGGATGATCAGCTGATACATGGCAGGATGCTCACGAAGGGCTATACTTACCTTTGTTGCATTGGAATGACGGATGATGTTGGCAAGAGCCTCCTTAATGATGGCAATCAGGCTGTATTTCAAAGGGAGAGAAGGAGGGTTCTTAATATCATAATCATAACTGATATTACAGAAGGTAAAATCCTTCACAAGTCGCTCTATTTGTACATATAGATCAATGGATTCATCGTACATATTATGAATACTGCTTCGTATCTGGTCCATTCCTACAGATAGGGAATCCTTTAAATCAACTAAACCTTTCTTCGTTATTTCATCCTTAGTAACCACCTGCAAGGCCCCTACCTGTAATATCGCTCTAGAGAGAAGATGCCCTATATTATCATGAATTTCTTTAGAGATACGATTACGCTCATTCAAGGTCGCAAGATTAATCTCGTAGTCTTGATTCTGAAGCAAGTTCTGGTTCTGTTCTTCAAGTAACAGGGACATCTGTGTGGAACTATCTCTCAGGTCATTATATTCTGTATTGATTTTCCTTAATCGATCAGTTTTATATTTTAATAAGAAGGAAAAACAGAGGAAAATTAGGGTGAAGGATATGGTTAGTATATTATATGTAGCAGTGTTAAGCAGCAGTAGAAGGGGAACAATAACAGTCCCATATTGATATTTGGTATTTATTATATCGTAAAGGAGTAAAGGAAGAAAGATGATATAAAGAGGAAAGATAAAACAAAGCACTACAAAAAGAAGATTTCCTAAGAGTTTAATCTTGTCGTTATCATAATATAGTAAGAGGCTGCTGAGGATAATGCTGATAATAATAGGTACAATTGCAAAGTTGTTATTAACATGAAATAAGAATAAAGCCAGGCTGCACATGAATAATAAAAATTTATCAAAAATCTCGTTCATAAGGAACTCCTCTAATCTTTAGAATTAGCCGGCTATTACCGTCTAACAGATATTTATCAATTAGAATAATAATACTTATCATGCAAGTATTTCTAAAGAATAGTATGGCATGACAGCGCTATGATGTCAATTACAAAAGGGGTGCTTTTCCTTGAAAATCTAGGCTGGGAATGCTATAATCAGGATGCTTACCATATATTAAGGATGAAATAAGGTATAGCAATATGGTATAAAATGAAGGAGAATAAGTATGAGAATATTGGCAGAGGATACCTTGGCACTTATTATAGATTTTCAGGAAAAGCTTGTTCCGGTTATTAATAATCAGGAGGAGCTACTCCATAATACAGAGATTTTGATGAAGGGACTCAAGGCCTTAGGTATTGAGATGGTAGTAACTCAGCAGTATACCAAGGGTATCGGAATGACAGTTTCAGAGTTAATGGAAGTCTTTGAAGGCTCCTTTGAATATTTAGATAAGGTAAGCTTTAGCTGTGCTGAGGATGAGACAATCTATGGTAAGATCGCAGAAAGTGGAAAGAAAAATATTATTGTCTGCGGTGTTGAGGCGCATATCTGTGTCCTTCAAACTGTAATCGATCTCATTGCAAAAGGCTACAAGGTAGTTTTAGTAGAAGACTGTGTTGGTTCAAGAAGGGAAAGTGACCGTCAGGTGGGTATTAAGAGGGCTATCACAGAAGGAGCGCTTCCCACCACCTATGAAGCAATTCTTTTTGAATTAACCAGGAAGGCAAAAACAGATGTGTTTAAGGTGATTTCAAAGTTAATCAAATAAAATCATCTCAATTTTTATTATAAATCCCATTCTTTGCGAAGTCTGGGGTTTATTTTTTTTTCAAAAAAATCGGTGCCTACAAAAAGCTAGAATGTCAGATCAACGACTAAAAAATAGCGTGTGATAAACATTCTAACTCGAAAAGGGCACCGCAAATTCAGTGCGACAACCCCTTGGTTGCAAGGCATGAGGATGACAAATGTCATTTGAAGTCATGACACACTGCACTGGTAAGTATAGTTAAAATTATATATAGTTTATTTAAGAATAGTAAGCAATGCTATAGGAGGATAGCCATGGTAGTAAAAGTTAAAGAGTTAGTTAAGAGATATGATAAATTAGTAGCTTTAGATTATTTGAATCTTCAGGTGGAGGAGGGGGAAATCTTTGGTTTACTCGGACCAAATGGTTCAGGAAAGACAACAGCGATTAATTGCATCCTTTCGCTATTACAGTATGATAAAGGAACAATTCAGATTTTTGATAAACCCATGAACCCTAATGCTTATGATATTAAGAAGAATATTGGTATCATTATGCAGAATGTAGCAGTCTTTGAAGAGCTGACCGTATATGAGAATATTTCTTATTTTTGTAGTCTCTATATCAAGGATAAAAAAGAAGTAAGGAGACTTACTAAGGAAGCCATTGAATTTGTAGCTTTAGAGGATTATCAGAAATTTCACCCCAAGAAGCTCAGTGGAGGATTACTAAGAAGACTCAATATTGCCTGTGGTATTGTCCATAAACCTAAGCTGATTATATTAGATGAGCCGACGGTTGCAGTGGATCCCCAAAGCCGTAACAAGATACTTGAGGGTATCAAGAAGTTAAATGAAGAGGGAGCTACTATAATCTATACCTCCCATTACATGGAGGAAGTGGAACAACTGTGTTCTAGAATTGCAATTATAGATAAGGGAAGAGTTATTGCAGAAGGTACTAAGGAAGAATTAAAATCCATGATTTCTATAGGTGAGAAGATTTCTATGGAGGTTTATGAGATGAATGAGGAGCATATCAGTGAACTCAAGAAGCTTCCGGGGATTTTTTCGGTGGAATATCATGATAATTTATTAGAAATCAAATCAGCTAAGGGTAGGAATAATCTGATTAACATACTAGATTTTCTGGAACGTATGAACATAAGCTTTGCAAAAGTAATAACTGAGTTACCAACACTAAATGACGTATTTCTTGAGATTACAGGCAAAGAATTAAGGGATTAAAGGAGGGGATGAATTTGGGCTTACGATTATATTTTACCAGGCTAAAATGTCTGCTAAAAAACAAAGAAAATATGTTTTGGTGTTATATGTTCCCCATATTATTGTCCTCCTGCTTTTTCTTTGCCTTTAATAATTTCTGGGGGATAGAGGATTTTGAGACCATATCCATCGCTTATGATACTGAGGGTATTGAGGAAGATGTAATGTTACAGGTATTAAATACAGCTGTAATGGATGATATGCCTATGTTTGAAGTTGTGGAATGTAATCAAGAGAAAGCTCAGCAGCTCCTTGATGATGGAGATATTGAGGCTTATATTGTAGGAAGTAATGACCCCAAATTATATATTAATAAAAACAGTTTGAATGTCACAATAATAAAGAGCTTTCTGGATAATTATAGGCAAAGGGCCACGGTTGTTGAAAGTATTTTAAAGGAAAACCCCAATGCAATTAATGAAGGTCTGCTTATGGATGTTATGAGTGATGTTAAATTTACAGAGGAAATAGGAAAGGATAAAAAGCCTGATCCAATATTAATATATTTCTATTCATTGTTGGCCTATACCTGTATCTATGCTGCTTGTTGGGGCTTAGATGAAGTAATTAATATTCAAGCAAATTTATCGAGCCGTGCAGCAAGATTAAATGCTTCTGCCGTCAATAAAATGAAATTATTCCTGTGTAATTCCCTGGCTGCTTTTACAGTACATCTTGGAAGTGTCATATTATTTTTTGTGTATTTATACTTTATCCTTAAAATTGATTTTGGTAATGACTTAAAACATGTAATTCTAATATGCTTGCTGGGTGCCTTAACTGGCTTTTCTCTAGGAGGTGTCGTAGGTGTTTGGTTTAGGAAAAGTGCCGAAATGAAAGAAACTCTACTTACAGCGATTATTTTAGGGGGCAGCTTCCTTTCTGGAATGATGCTTGTAGATGTGAAATTCTATGTTAGTAAGTATGTTCCCTTTATGAAATATATTAATCCGGTTAATTTCGTGTCTGATGGATTATATAGTCTGTATTATTTTGATAGCTATGACCGATTTTACTTAAATGCAGGCTTATTATGTGCCATGACATTTATCCTTAGCATAGCATCATTACTAGGAATTAGGAGGAAGAATTATGCAAGTATTTAAAACTTATTTTCGTATTATGGATAAACATAAGTCCTCCATATTCATATATGTAGTCTTGTTTCTTTGCTTGGCTTTGATAAGATCTTCTAATTTGAAGACAGATGAGGAATATGAGGAAAAAAAAGTAGGGATTATGGTTATTAATGAGGATGGAGAAAATACTTTAATTGAGGGCTTCTTAGAATATCTGGCGGATTATGTTTACTTTATTGAACCCAAAGAAGATATGGATGCTGTAAGAGAAGCCTTGTTTTTTCGGGAAGCTGTGTATGTGTTAATTATTCCTGAGGGCTTTAGTGAAAGTCTGGTTATAGACGGGGCAATTAAGCTTACAAAGCAAACAGTACCGGACTCAGTGAAAGCCATGTCCCTAGATACAGTCATTAATAATTATTTTAATATGGCTAGAGTCTACCTGAAACAGTTTCCAGCTTTGGAATTAGATAAATTAAATGATTACATTAGTAATACCTTGGATAATGAAACAGAAGTAATATCTAAGGTAGAAGTAGAAATTGCCTCCAATGAATTTAATGCCATGTATTATAACTTCCTGGCATATGTCATTCTTGTAGTTTTTATTACAGCAATTAGTATATTAATGTTTGCTTTTAACGGTGTGGAAATTCGTAGAAAGCATGCAGCTTCACCCATAGCAAACCGCACATTAAATATCTGGCTGATTATTGCAAACTCAATCTTTGCCCTAAGCTTTGTTGTTCTTTTCATTATTATGGGATGTGTAATTAACAGGAATGGATTGATTAATCTGAATACTATTTTTATGTGGGTGAATGCTTTTGTATTTGCTACCACAGCCTTGAGTATTAGTTATCTCATAGGAATAACAATAAATAGCAGGAAAGCCATTGGTGCTGTATCTACCGCAATATCTTTAGGATTATCCTTTATCAGCGGCGTCTTTATACCCCAGGAGTTTTTGAATTCAGCTGTTTTACGGGTTGCAAGTTTCATGCCTACTTATTGGTATGCAAAGGCCAATAATACCCTCCAGTATATGACATCCTTTGGCTGGAATGAACTATCAGAAGTCCTTGGTTATATGGCTATTCAAATAGGTTTTACCATAGCTTTTATATCCGTTGCTTTAGTAATTAGCAAGAAGAAGACCCAACAAGCTGTATGATATATTCCTTGAATCATTTGATAGGAACAGCGCAAGGCTATGCAACTCACGACAATGAAGTATATTAATTAATGAAGTATATTAATTATGGTAATAGTATATTTTCAGGAAGATAAACCTTAATATAAGGAAAACGTGTTGAATGCTTTGCTTTATATACGTAGGAATAGTGTATGGTCTCGATTGCTTGTAAAAACTCATCGGTTTCAGTAATAATATGAGCTGCTAAAGGAATTTGATGAGAATTTACAGGGATAATGTCTTCGGGAAAATCGCATTGTATATTACCGCCTTCAATTATAACATTACGCTGTACATTGCCTATAGGGACTGCATTAGCAGCGTATAGTATAATCGATATAATACCATCATTGATATAGATCTTTCCAAAACCTTTTTGTGTACCGATTCCAATAATATCAGCTCCTTCTCCAGAAATGGAAATGTCACCTCCGAGAATATAGGTGTTGACATTTCCGTTGATGGAGCCTATCCCTGAGCCTGTATTTGAGGAAAACTGAATGTTAGCAGTTCCTCCATAAATCGTAATTGTTCCATTGCTATCATCAATAGCTCCGATTCCATTACAGTATTTACCATCACACATAACATTGATTTCGGCATTCATCATAATGTCGACACAACCTTCTAAACTTCCTATGCTTATAGCTTTTCGTCCTTCTGTTACAATATCTAGCTTGCAGTTAGTAATCTCAATGCGTGAATTTCCGGAAACACATCCAATACCTAGGGATAAATAGCCTAGGGTTTCTACCATGATATGTCCAGCTGTTATACTAATTAATGAATTTGTCGAGTTTTTTCCACCACCAATTCCTACAGATTTATTAGCCTTACTTTTAATCTGGATGCTTCCTTTAGAATCCAAGAAGATATTCCCATAATCCTGATCAATGGCTCCTCCAATTCCTATAGTGTTAGCACCTTCCCCATTGATTGAGAGATTACCCTTTCCCTTTATTTTAAGGGTTGCGCTTTCTGTTACCCTGATACCCATACCTGTAAGGTAATTGTCTCCCATAAGTGTGATGGTGACAAAACAGTTTTTGCCTATAATGATTGAGGGCTTACCATTACCTCGAAGGCTGACATTATCTAGAATTATACTACAGTTGCAGTGGTTGGGTACAATCAAAGAAATATCGGCAAGCTTCCCCTGTCCACCTTGAAAGGTTATATTCTTTTCCTTAATAATTATACCAGAATATTCAGAGAGAGCTATTGTATAGGGGGATAAAACATCTTCGCCTTTGGTTTCATAAATTAACTTTGATTTATTATTATAAAGGCGGCTATGATTAATTTCTTGGAGTTTATGTAATATATCCTTAGGGATGCTTCTAATTAATTCCATGTTGGGTCTGGCAGTATAAAAACCTTGGACATAATCTACACCTAGGTTTATTGCAAATGCAAATTCATCATAGCTTTCTATACCCTCAGCAATTACTTTGATGTTATATTGGGATGCCAAGTTAATTACGGTGGTTACAAGCTGCTGCTTTTTTATGTCAATATTGATGTGACGAAGGATGGAAGGAGCAATTTTGACATAATTTGGACTTATGTTAAGTAAGTTTGATGCATTGGAATATCCTGTGCCATAATCATCTAAAGCCAGCTGACAATGGGTATTTTGAAGTCTCTTACGGGCTAATTGAATATTATTATCGTTAATTGGGGCTAGGGGAACAAACTCCAGAACAATATTGTGAAAGAGGGGGCCTAAAGCATCATAGAGTTGATGAAACTCCCCATCCTCTAGCTGGTGGGCTGGTATACTATTAATGAAAAGCTTCCTCGTACTAAAAACATCAGAATATTCTTTCATGATATTTAGCACATTAGAAAAAGTGAGTTTTTCCAAAGTGCTTAAGCAGTTTTCTTTTGCAGCTAAATCAAGAATTTCTTTAGGTTGCATATTTATTTTCTCAGATTTGGTTCTCATAAGAGCTTCATATGCAAAGATTTCACCGGTCCTTGCATCGATTATTGGCTGAAAATGATATTCAAAGAGATTATCATTCATTAATTTATGGAATTGATGAATGCGAAAAGCCGTTGTCTTATACTTATCACGAATTAAAAAATCTTCGATATTGTATAATAAGGTATTGTTTTTCTTCAAGTAAAACAAGGAACCAAGAAGGAGACATAAATCTGCTGTTAGAATACAGTGGGTTACTAGCATAGAAATATGGGTAAGAGTTGCAAACAGTGATAAAGTTAAGATGAAAATATCAAGATATAATAACACAATAATAGTTTTACCACGACGATTATAGATTTCAAATGAATGAAATTTATTCTTCATAACCACTCCTGTTATTAGATAAATTAATAGTATTATGTAATGCAGGATGTTCAATCTAAGGGTTATTTGTGTAGCTGAGGTCAAAGTCATAGGATTATGTTAGATATAGAAGAAATAAATATCCGGTTAGATTATAATCAGTGGCTATGTTGAAATAATATTTCATAAGGAGCATAAGTCCTAGAATTATTTCTGCAATAATCGAAAATAATAGACTGTTAATAGTATCACAGTATACAGATATTTCTAAAATATGTCAATATAATTTCTTTTGTTTATAGGTTTTCTTTTGTTTATAGGTTTTCCCCCTTTTTAGTACGAATAAGTGTGCAAGATGTAAACACTTTACTCAAAATGTAAACACAAACCTTTTACCAGAACAAATGTTTGAAATGTGTTGACTTTAAGTAGGGATTTTGTTAAAATGATGACAGAACAGATGTTTGGATTGTGGAGAGTATAGGATGATTATTCAAGAAAGTATGACCATATCGCGAAAACTGGAAATATTGTCTGACGCTGCAAAATATGATGTGGCCTGCACTTCAAGCGGTGTGGACCGTAAAGGAACAGGAAAGAGCATGGGTAATAGCCTGGCCTGCGGTATCTGTCATAGTTTTTCTGCTGATGGACGATGCATTTCTTTACTTAAGGTACTCTATACGAATGAGTGCATTTTTGATTGCCAATATTGTTATAACCGATCTTCTAATGATATAGTAAGAACCTCCTTTACGCCCGAAGAAATCAGTGAATTAACAATGGAATTTTACAGAAGAAATTATATTGAGGGCTTGTTTTTAAGTTCGGGAATTATTCATAGTCCTAATTATACCATGGAATTAATTTTAGAATCCCTCAGGCTCCTTCGAGAGGTTCATCATTTTAATGGATATATTCACTGTAAGGCAATTCCTGGTGTTGACCCTGAGCTGATTGAACTCTTGGGATGGTATACGGATCGTATGAGTATCAATCTGGAATTACCAACCGCTGAGAGTCTTAAGGCTTTAGCACCCCATAAGAGTCGTAGGAATATTTTAAAACCCATAAGGCAGATACAGCTTAGAAGAGAAGAAAATCGTAGATTTCTGGGCTTTCCTAATCATAAAGAACCACCAAAGCAGATTGTGGATAGTCACAAGGATAAAGATTTTCTGGATACAATAACTGATACAAGACTTACTCCTTATCATCATAAACCACTAAGTAAGCGAAGCTTTGTTCCTGCCGGGCAAAGTACACAGATGATCATCGGAGCTACGAAGGAAAGCGATTATCAGATTATGTCGGTGGCGGAAGCACTTTATGAGAATTTTGACTTAAAAAGAGTTTTTTACTCAGCCTTTATGAATGTAAATCAGGATTCTAAACTACCGTCGACAGAGCTGGGTCCACCTTTACTACGAGAACATCGCCTGTATCAGGCGGACTGGCTTCTGCGGTTTTATGGGTTTCAGATTATGGAGCTCCTTGATGAGAGTCATCCGAATTTTAATGTTCTCCTTGATCCCAAATGTGATTGGGCTTTACGTCATCTGGAATTGTTTCCAGTAGAAGTAAACCGAGCGGATTATTATACCCTTCTTAGGGTACCCGGTATAGGTACTAATTCAGCGCAACGTATTATTATGGCAAGAAAAAGTGCGGTTTTGGATTTTAATGATTTAAAAAGAATGGGGATTGTGCTGAAAAGAGCCGTATATTTTATTACTTGCAAGGGTAGGATGATGTATCCTATTAATATAGAAGAGAATTTTATTACAAGGCAGTTGATTGCCTTGAAAGATCAGCCTGTTCTTGGGATTGACAAAGATATCACTTATAGACAATTATCTCTGTTTGATGATGTTAATTTTCAGCAGGAGCATCTAAGGGCAAATAGCGTAGCTATGATTTAATCAAAGTGGAGCTTAAATTTATGATTACAAAACATATATATTTATGTGATAATAGTTTAGATGGAATTTTTACAGCAATTTACATTGGTTGGAGTTCAAAATACGGACATGCTAATATCAAGATAGAAGAAAAATTAGAAGGAAGTAAATATTCAAATATTGAGTTGTTTTCTGAATATATAAGCGTTGATACAGATTTAACTCTATCATCAAAAGTAGCCTCTTCCATCAAGAGCAAAATCTCAGAAGAAGCATATGAGATGGTATGTAGAGTCGCTTTATCAGATTTTTGCGGAAAAGCAGATTTGATATATCGGTTTTTAATTCTTGGCTTCCATGTTGGAAGGAGTATAACAGAGCAAATGAGTAATGAGATCGTTAATCAGATTTTTCGTATTAATCGATATGTTAGCAGGGAAGCATTTCATTGTATTGAATTTTTACGTTTTTCTGAACAGGATAATGGTTTACTTACTTCTGTAATTCACCCGAATAATAATGTATTAACTTTAATAACACCACATTTTGCAGATAGGTTTCCTTTGGAAAGGTTTATGATTTATGATGAAAATAGACAGTTAGCCTCATTTCATGTTCCAGGAAATTCATGGATTTTAGCTTCCGTTCCTGAGATTATTTCTCAGGACTTAGAGCATATATCATTTTGCGAAGATGATTATAGAGAATTATGGAAAATATTTCATCATAATATTGCAATAAAGGAGCGAATTAATTACAAATTACAACGTAATAATCTTCCTCTTCGTTATCGTAGGGATATGACTGAATTTAAGTAATTATTGATATATATTGTATATGGATTTAAAACAAAAATGACCCTGTTATATTAATGCATAAATCTGTTGAACCTAGAGATACTATCCTTGTAATTTAAATTTCTATAGGAGGAGTACGATGAAAAGGAAAATAGCAATATTATTATCTATATGCTTTGTTTCTATGCTTGTGCTTACCGCATGTGGTACTAATTTAAATAAGGGAACAAACAATAATCCTACCACTGCAGGAACCAACACCAATGATAATAAAACAGGAACCGGAACCACCACTGGAACCGGAACAGGAACCGGAACCACCACTGGAACTGGAACCGGAACAGGAACCGGAACCACCAATGGAACCGGAACCACCAATAAAACTGGAACTACCAATGGCACAGGAACTGGAACCACCAATGGCACTGGAACCGGAACAGGAACGACCACTGGAACCGGTACAGGAACCGGTACAGGAAATGGTGCTGGTAATATTACAGGAACCGGAACCATGAATGGAACAGGAACTGGCACTGGAACTGGTACAGGTACAAATAAATAGGTATAGCAGATTTAGGATGTTGCAAGCTTTAATATAGATGCAGCATCCTATATTATTATATTTTCCCTATTTATTTTGTAAGGATTATTAGGGATGATATTCAATGGAATAACGGTGACATTCTCTATTATTTCTATAACACTCTCCAGCTTTTATCATGCCAACCTTCTGTGCCAAATGCAAGGAACTAACATTATTTTTGTCAATTATTGCTGTAATACAGGGTATATTCAGTTCAATAAAACAATAATTAATAATATTTGTGACAAATTCCTTGGCATATCCAAGTCCTTGGTAAGTTGTATCAAGGAGATAACCAATTTCATATATTTCCTCATCCCCTAGCATTTTTAATTCAATACCACAGCGGCCGATGAGATGGTTGTTTTCCTTCAAAAAGACGCCCCATAACCCATAACCGTAATAATCGTATATATTTTGGATATAGGCCTTGTGCTTTTCCAATTCAACATCAAGATTATTAGTAAAATCATCAAGAAACTCTAATATGCCAGGTTGTTGATATATATGAAATAAATCGGGTATATCCTCTAGGGTAAGTTCTTTGATTATTAGTCGATCTGTGGTTAAAATTGTTAAGGGTCTATTGTTTGCTTCATATATCTTCTTTACAAAAGCATGGTCTACCTCATCGAAGCCTTCTACTAAAATTGCAGCTTGGCTTAGATCCTGATTGCCGGAATTAGGATTTGCATAACCGATACAGGTAATATTAGCAGCACGGGCAGCGGTGACTCCATGATAGGAGTCTTCAATGACAATGCATTCATTGGGCTGGACACCAAGACGTTTGGCAGCGGCTAAAAAGATATCTGGTGCAGGCTTTGGATGTGCTACACTCATTCCACTAATATAGTCATGAAAATATTTTCTGATTTGAAGAGAATCCATAACCTCGCAGATTTCTTCTGAAGAGGAAGAGGAGGCAATAATTAACTTGGCACCATTTTTATGTAAATCCTTAATCAAATCAATAACATAAGGAACAACAGTATGGCCTTCCTTTTTTAAAAAATAACGCTTCATTTCATTATTTAGTTCTAATAATTCCTCAGGAGTATTATTTAGCTGAAAATCCTTTATTATTTGTTGACACATAGAATAAGCTGTCCGGCCAATAAAGTTTTGGACATAATCCATGGTAATGTTCAAACCAATTTTCTCTAGAGCAGCAATTACTGCTCTTGCATGCATGGGTTCACTGTCAATGATTACACCATCCATATCGAAGATAACAGCTTTTAACAAGATACTCCCTCCTTTCTATGATTTTGTTACATTATATATAATTTTCATTATTAATGTAAGTTAGTATACATCTTTTTATGTTACCTTTTAAGTTCACTTTACTATTGCAGATATTAAGGAATTTACTGTATAATCCCTATAAAGCCAGTGAATATATTTATGACAACATAATAATTTGAGGAAGTATCATGTTATCATATTGATAAGGGAATACTTCCTCTAAAGAATCTTGTTGAATTAGCATTAGGTTATTTACTTTGACATAGTATTTTTTCAAAGAGAAGCCCTGCGATACACCAAAAAGGTGCATAATCGAGGCGTATGACTCCTTTATAATTCAATTTTGCTTTACTGTAATCCCAGGGACAGGCACTAAATTTTTTCAGAAGAACACCAGTGGTAAATTCTGCCGTATAGATAAAAATCGCGTAAACACCCCCTCTAACTAGTGCATTCCGGTTTTTCAGTTTACTGCAAATTGGAGTCAGACATGCGGCCATGCCATAGATGGGAAACATCCATACAGAAGTGTGACAGGATAGTTTTCTATCCGTACGCTTAAAAAGAGAACAAAGACCAGTCCAGAGGCATTCCATGCACCAACCGCATAATCCGCATAGGAGAAAATTTTGTAAAAAGCACTTTTTCTTGTTCATGGTATTGATTTTCTTGTTCATGGTATTAGTATCTTCATAAAAATCTATCCTATACAGATATTTTTTGTCATTCATATAAATTAAAATTGGTATCACTAGGAGGTAGCACATGGAAATTGAACGCAAATATGCAGTTATGTCTTTCCCAGGAGAATTATCACAGTATAAGTTCAAAAAAATTGAACAGGGTTATTTGTGCCATAAACCAATTCTTCGTTTTAGAAGGAGTAATGAAGACTATATCTTGACCTATAAATCCAAGTTAGGAATAGAGGATAAAATAGTAGGAAGTGCTATATTTAATAATGAAGTTGAGCTTCCTCTTACAAAAGAAGCTTATAATGAATTGCGTCCGAAAAGGGATGGAAACTTAGTTCAAAAAACACGTTACCTTGTTCCTCTTGAAGATGGACTTACTGCTGAACTTGATGTATTTGAAGGACTTCTTACAGGCCTGATTATGGTAGAAGTTGAATTTCCAAGTGAAGAAGCTTCCAATAGTTTTGTTGCACCCAATTGGTTTGGTAAAGAACTAACATCGGATAAACGCTACTCGAATCACTATTTATCCAAATTAGGAAGTTTTAAAGAATTGGGAATATAAAAGTTAGGGATACAAAAGTAAAGATTGCTTATACTAAAGGCATAGTGAAGTCTACATGATATAAGGAGGATTTTTATGCCAAAGGATAGTCAACCAGATAATAAAAGAGCAAGAGTAAAAAAAGCAAATGGTCAGACACCCATAACTCGAGAGAATCAGAATAAGAATGATAATGCTAAAAGAAAATCCATTCATCATAATGATGTATAGAGAGGAGCGAGGGCTATGGCTAAAGCAGGAATGAGAAGACCGGATGTAACAGAACCTCATGGAACAGAAGGAAGGCAAAGAATGCATATTCAGAAGAATGAAGTGCCTCCCGTTCCGGAGATTCAAGGAAAGGCAAAGGCGGGACATGAAAAAGCAAATCCATATAAAGTGCCCAATCATGAACCAAAATGACGGTAATTAAAGAAAAGACAACCAAGGAATTATTTCAAGAGATTACGGACCATCTACTAGGTGATCATAAGCCAAGCGAATATATAAATGCTTTGTCAAAAGACGAGGCTTATAACAAACATCCTTTTACATTACTTTGGAAATTGAAAGATACAGAACAATCCAAAAAATATCATCCAGAGGGAAGTGTTTGGAATCATACAATGCTTGTTCTGGATGAGGCAGCTAAGGTACGAGAGGATAGTAAAGACCCCATGGCTTTTATGTGGGCAGCACTTCTTCATGATATTGGTAAACCGCAAACTACCAGAATAAGAAAAGGCAGAATCACCTCTTATGACCATGATAAAGCAGGAGAAAGATTAAGTGTGGACTTCCTGGAATATTTCATAGAAGAAGAGGTTTTTGTAGAGAAGGTTTCAGCGCTGGTTCGGTATCATATGCATATGCTTTATGTGTTAAAAAAGTTACCTTACAGTGACATTAAAGGGCTACTTAATAGAGTTGACATCAACGATTTGACTTTGCTATGCCTTTGTGACCGTATGGGTAGAACTGGTGCAGATATTGAGACTGAGGATGCGATGTACAATGAATTTAGGCAGCTTCTCAATCGTATGACTTAATATGACCATATATATAAAGGGACCAATGCAATCATTGAGCTATTATTAGTTGTCTAGTAGCGTAATTTTTGTGATTGGTTTCTTTTTTTCTTATAAAAGTTGCATTACAAAGTAAGTGTTTATAATGTATTCACTTAAGGCGTTAAGGTTTAATTCATAAATCTCTGACATTATGCATAAGAAATGGATAAATTATATAAAAATTGACGAAAATTGTTAAGATGATGGGGTGATATAAAAAATTTACTGGATTTTTTATAGTATGTACTTTATAATGAGTTTGTAATTCATAGCAGGGCAATCCTTATTTTGCTTGCCTTGTATATTTATGTAATTGTAATTTAGAAAGAGGTTCGTTAAGATGACTGAAAATTATATCTACACTATTATTAAAAAAGAACACCTTACAGATGCTATTTATTTAATGGATATCAAGGCCCCAAGAGTAGCTAAAAATTGCTATCCAGGTCAATTTGTTATCGTTAAAATGGATGATAAAGGAGAGCGGATTCCTTTAACAATTTGTGATTATGATAGAGAAGCAGGAACTGTAACAATTGTTTTTCAAGCACTTGGTTCATCAACAAAGTTAATGGCACAGTATGAAGAGGGAGAAGCCTTCCGTGATTTTACAGGACCTTTAGGTCGTAAATCAGAATTGATTGATATGTCTGCTGACGAGTTATCTAAGAAGAAGATACTCTTTGTTGCTGGTGGTGTTGGCGCTGCTCCTGTTTATCCTCAGGTAAAATGGATGAAGGAGAATGGATATGATGTAGATTGTATTATTGGTGCTAGAAATAAAGACCTTATCATATTAGAAGATAGAATGAGAGAACAGGTGAAAGATCTTTACATAACCACAGATGATGGTTCCTATGGATTTAAGGGTAATGTAAATGATTGTATTAAGGATTTAGTTAATAATCAAGGTAAGAAATATGATTTAGTGATTGCTATTGGTCCCATGATTATGATGAAATTTGTATGCATCTTAACTAAGGAACTGGGAATAGAGACAATCGTAAGTATGAATCCTGTTATGGTTGATGGTACAGGCATGTGCGGTGCCTGTAGGCTAACAGTGGGTAATGAAATCAAGTTTGCTTGTGTCGACGGCCCAGAATTTAATGGTCACTTAGTTAATTTTGATGAAGCTATGAAGCGTCTTCAAATGTATAAAACAGAAGAAGGGAAAAAGGTCCTCCGAGAGAAAGAGGGAAGCTCCCATCATCATGCAGGCTGCGAATGTCACGAGGAATAACAGGAGGATTAGATAGTAATGGATATTTTGAAGAAGGTTCCTGTAAGGGAACAGGACCCTAAGATTAGGGCAACTAATTTTGAAGAGGTTTGTTATGGATATAATCTGGAGGAAGCTAGAGAAGAAGCTTCCCGTTGTATTAAATGTAAAAATCCAAAATGTGTTATGGGATGTCCGGTATCCATTGATATTCCAGGGTTTATTTCAGCAATAGAGAATAATGATGTGGAAGAAGCTTTTAAAGTTATAAGCAAATATTCCTCACTTCCTGCAGTATGCGGAAGAGTATGTCCACAGGAAACCCAATGTGAGCAAAGATGCATCCGCGGTATTAAAGGGGAGCCAGTTTCTATCGGAAAGCTGGAGCGTTTTGTAGCAGATTGGGCAAGAGATAATAAAATCGCCCAGGAAAAACCCAAGGAGTTTAATCATAGAAAGGTTGCTGTAGTTGGTGCAGGTCCGGCAGGACTTACCTGTGCAGGAGATCTTGCTAAGATGGGCTATGACGTGACAATCTTTGAAGCACTTCATGAACCTGGTGGAGTGTTAGTATATGGTATTCCGGAATTTAGATTACCAAAAGAAACGGTTGTAAAGACAGAAATTGATAATATTAGGGCTTTGGGTGTTAAAATAGAAACCAATGTGGTTATTGGTAAATCCACTACAATAGATGAATTGATGGAAGAAGAAGGCTTTGAGGCTGTATTTATCGGATCCGGAGCTGGTCTTCCGAAATTTATGGGTATTCCCGGGGAGAATGCCAACGGTGTATTCTCAGCCAATGAATACTTGACACGTAATAATTTAATGAAAGCTTTTGATAAAGATTACGATACCCCGATTATTGCTGGTAAGAAGGTTGCTGTAGTTGGTGGCGGTAATGTTGCCATGGATGCTGCAAGAACCGCTTTAAGGTTGGGAGCACAGGTTTACATTGTTTACAGAAGAGGTGAGGCTGAGCTACCTGCAAGAGTGGAAGAAGTGCATCATGCTAAAGAAGAAGGCATTATTTTTAAGCTTTTAACGAATCCCAAAGAAATTCTTGTGAATGAGAATGGCTGGGTTTCAGGTATGAGATGTGTCGAGATGGAACTTGGTGAGCCGGACGAATCAGGAAGAAGAAAACCTGTGGAGAAGAAGGATTCTGAGTTTGTATTAGAACTGGATACAGTAATCATGTCCTTAGGAACAAGTCCTAATCCATTGATATCATCAACTACCAGAGGTTTAGAGACTAATAAGTACAGATGCATTATTGCGGATGAAGAAACTGGATTAACCTCAAGAGAGGGAGTATTTGCCGGTGGTGATGCAGTAACTGGAGCAGCAACAGTAATACTTGCAATGGGGGCAGGAAGAGCAGCTGCTGCAGGAATAGATAACTATTTAAAATCTAAATAACAAAAGATAATTCATTTGGAGAACATGTTGGAGGATGTATGGGATATCTTATGATTGACCGTTTAATTGGGATAGGCTTTGTTGCATTAATGGTTATAATGTTCATTATGCTAATCATTAATATTGCCCGATTTAATCACTTAAAAAGGAAAGAAAGCCTGACTAATGAGGAAAATCTTAAAGTGAAGGAAAGCTATAAGGTATTAGAAAATAGCTATAATTCTACTCTATCTTCCTTAAATGAACTAACAGGCAGGTATGAAGAACTTAATAAGAATAAAGAAAACATGAAGAAGCTGGCTTATACAGACTATTTGACCGAACTTCCCAATCGAGCAGCCTTTACGGAGATGTTGGATAGTATCATGCTTACTCTTCGTAGTGAAGAAACCATTGCAATTATGGATATAGATTTAGATAATTTTAAGAATATTAATGATTCCCTTGGACATTCTTATGGTGATGAGCTGTTAATCGATGTAACCTATCGTTTAAAACAGGTGATGGATGAAAATGATTATCTTGCCCGAATTGGCGGTGATGAATTTATCTTTTTAACCCAGAACTTAGATAATACAGAAACCTATGAAGAGAAGATAAAGAAGATAAAGAATGTCTTTAGTTATCCCTTTATACTATCAACAAAGGAATATTTTGTTACTGTAAGTATTGGAGTTGCTTATGCACCTAAGGATGGAAAGACCTCTCAATCCCTTATTAAAAATGTAGATTCCGCAATGTATGTTGCCAAAGCGAATGGCAAAAATACTCATGCATACTTTGACTATGCCTTTAACCAGAAGTTAACGGAGAAAATTGAGATGCAATCTGAGCTTCGAAAAGCTCTGGAGAGAAAGGAATTTGTGTTATTTTATCAAGCGCAAATGAATTTGGAGACAAAGCAGATTGTAGGCTTTGAAGCTCTAATTCGATGGGAGCATCCCACAAGGGGTCTGGTTTTTCCTGATGAATTTATTTATATAGCAGAAGAAACGGGATTAATCATACCGATAGGAAAATGGGTGCTTTATACAGCCTGCAGCCAATTAAAACAATGGTCAGAGGAATATCCTGATATTACAATGGCTGTTAACCTTTCAGCCAGA
Organism: Bacillota bacterium; assembly: GCA_023443625.1. The sequence continues at coordinate 57,611 of JAEZTQ010000014.1, forward strand.
CAATTCAAGGACAGAGATATTGTTAAGCAGATTTATGACGTAATCGAAGAAACTGGAATTGATCCTAGCAGACTTGAGCTTGAGATAACTGAAACTATAGCCCTTGATGATATTGAATATACTATTACCATTATTCAAGAGTTAAGGAAGTTAGGTGTAAGTTTTTCACTTGATGATTTTGGAACAGGCTATTCTTCAATGAGTTACTTGAAGAGACTTCCGGTTAGTAATTTAAAGATTGACAGAAGCTTCCTTAATACAGTCATGGAGGATAAAAGCGATCAAAAAATCATTCAAGCGATTATAACCCTTGCAAGAAATTTAGATTTATTCGTTATAGCGGAAGGAGTAGAAAACTCGGAACAGGAAGTATTTTTAAAAGAAGCCAATTGTAATAAAGCGCAGGGTTATTTGTATAGTAAGCCTGTACCAAAAGATAAGGCAATATTATTTCTAAGGAAGCAAGAGAGTATTTAGGTCTGCATATGGGTAAAGGGGTTATTTGGGTGAAAGGACAAAATGAAGTTTTCTTAAGGAATAAAGGGTTTATATTATTTCAAATATTATTATATGCGGTTTTTTTAACTTTAGATATAACTGGTCTTCATAACACTCTTTCTATATATGTTAAATACATTGTTGTAATATTATGCTTTTGTTATGCACTTTTTCAAAGAAGAAGTGATAACAAAGGCATTGTTTTTTCCTATAAAGCAGCTCTTTTATTCACAGTCATATCAGATTTTTTCATTTTAATCACAGACCATTATTACTATGGAGTGTTAACTTTTATTGTAGTCCAGATATTCTATACAGTAGCATTGTTACAATTTCATACAAAAGGGGGAATTCTCATAAAGAAGATGAGTATTTCTCTTATTAAACGACTCTTAGCAGTAATCATAGTTATAATCCTCCTTGACAATTTTGATGTTACTCTGGATAGATTACTTATTGTGAGTGTAATTTACTTTGTATTCATTCTTTCTAATACAATAACAGCAGTTAAAATGGCCTTTGGTAGCCCTAATAATAAAAGCCTATTATTATTTGCCATTGGTATGGTATTATTTGTCTTGTGTGACATTAATGTTGGACTTTTTAATATGTCCGCCTTTATTCCATTGCCAGCAAATCTAGCGAGAATAATCTATGAATTTTCTTCTATATTAATGTGGACTTTTTATGCACCCTCTCAAGTTCTTATTACCTTATGTGTCTCCATACTTCCCTCAAAAGCTTCTCGGGTTTAATTCTTAGTTATATAAAAAAGATAACCTGCTTCTTACAATGTAAGACGTCAGCTTTTCATTGAAATTGAGTTTTTATAGTATTCTTTAGCATAATCACCAAGAAATCTAAAAAACTTTATGTAAAAATATGTTATTTAAATACTTGTTATTGCTTGACTTATTTGCTAAAATTACTTTGTAATTTATCATATTTATAATCTCTTAATAAATCTCAATTGCCTTATTCTGGCAGTACAATTTCTGTAATAACCCCAATATATCACTTATAGGAGGAAAGAAAAGATGCTTCAATATGTTAAAGAAAAAGTCTATGACTATAATTATTTCATCAGCAGTATAATGGATCAGGTAAGGAAAATGATGGGAGAGGAGTATACTGTCAGTGTATATAAGGTTACCAAGAATAATTCCTTAGTACTTGATAGTCTCGTAATCCTAAAGAAGGAGAAAAAATTTGCCCCAAATATTTATTTACAACCCTATTATGAAGCCTATATACAGGGACTAAGCATTCAGGAATTGGCGCGAAAACTATGTGATACCTATAATAATAACCTAGTACCTGATATCAATGAGAATTTCTCATATGCCTATGAGGATATAAAGCCATTTATCATTTATAGATTGGTTAGTTACGAGAGAAATAAGAAACTTCTTGAGAAGATACCTCATATGAAATATCTAGATATGGTTATAACCTATTATTGCTTAGTTCGTGAGGACGAGGAGGGTATAGGAACAATACGAATTACTAACGCACACTTGCAGATGTGGGAAACCTCATTACAGGAGCTTCATACTCTCGCTGTCAACAATACCAAGCTAATATTTCCAGCGATAATTAAAAGTATGGATGAGATGCTCCTTCCAATGCTTCAAGAAGAGTATATGGAAGGAAAAGAAGATCTTCTGTCGGATAAAATTTTAGACGGCTTTTTGTTGGGTGATAATAAAACTAATAAATATAAAATGTATGTATTATCAAATTCGAAAGGCATTAATGGTGCCACTTGTCTCTTATATCAGGATGTTCTAAAAGAATTCTCTAATGAAATTCAATCTGATTTATTTATACTTCCCAGTAGTATACATGAAGTAATTTTGGTTCCCTTTGATGGAACAATAAGGATGGAAGCCTTGTCTGAGTTGGTCAAAGATGTGAATCATACCCAGGTCGCCAGAGATGAGGTACTATCTGACAGGGTTTATTTCTATTTAAGAAAAAATAATGCCATCAGTATGTAGTTTTATTCTATTTAATTTTTGTTAAATGACTAAGAATTGAAATGTCCTTATATTACCTTATGTATGGCTGTAGATTAACACCTGTTATTTACAATAGGAAGCAAAAAATACTAAAATGTGTATTATATACTGAATAAGAATTATTTTTTATAAGTTTTTTATATTGTTGTACACATTTTATGTTTCAAAATATTTTACAATGTGTTATAATAATGAATTGAGTAATGAAAACTAATAGAGATTCTCATCAATTTGGTTGATGATGTGATTAAAGTACCCCACGAACAAGATGAATACATAAGGTATGCAATCTGCATCTTTTATATTTGAATTTGTTTTATTTTTAACAAAGTGTGTTCGTTTTGTTCGTGTGATACTAAATCACATAAACCAGGTTAATAATTTAAGGAGGACATTTCAATGGCAAGGAAAATGAAAACAATGGACGGTAATAATGCGGCAGCTCACGTCTCTTATGCTTTTACTGACGTTGCAGCAATCTACCCAATTACGCCCAGTTCTGTAATGGCTGAAGTGACTGATAAGTGGTCAGCTGATGGCAGAAAGAATATTTTCGGACAGGAAGTTAAAGTAGTTGAGATGCAGTCAGAAGCTGGAGCAGCTGGTACTGTTCACGGCTCTTTAGCAGCGGGTGCTTTAACAACAACATTTACAGCATCTCAAGGTTTATTATTGATGATCCCTAATATGTTTAAAATGGCTGGTGAATTACTTCCAGCTGTAATTAATGTATCTGCTCGTGCATTAGCAAGCCATGCATTATCAATATTTGGAGATCACTCTGATATTTATGCATGTCGTCAGACCGGTTTTGCTTTCTTAGCAAGTAGCAACCCTCAGGAAGTTATGGATTTAGGAGCTGTAGCTCATTTAGCAGCAATTAAAGGTAAAGTACCTTTTGTTCATTTCTTTGACGGATTTAGAACTTCCCACGAAATTCAAAAAATTGAAGCTTGGGATTATGAGGATTTAAAAGAAATGCTTGATATGGATGCAGTTGATGCATTCCGTCGTGATGCTTTAAACCCTGAACATCCTGTACTTAGAGGTTCTGCTCAGAACCCTGACGTATTCTTCCAGGCAAGAGAGGCTTGTAATAAGTATTATGATGCTGTTCCTGGTATCGTAGAAGAATACATGGATAAAGTTAACGCTAAGATTGGTACAAATTACAAACTCTTTAATTACTATGGTGCAGAGGATGCTGACCAGGTAATCGTAGCTATGGGTTCTGTATGTGATACAGCTGAAGAAACAATTGACTACATGAATGCAAATGGTGCTAAGGTTGGTATCGTTAAAGTACGTTTATACCGTCCATTCAGTGCAGAGCGTTTACTTGAAGCAATTCCTTCTACAGTAAAGAAAATTACTGTATTAGATAGAACTAAGGAGCCAGGATCTCTTGGTGAGCCTTTATACCTTGATGTAGTAGCTGCAATAAAAGACAGTAAGTTTGCTAACATTCCTGTATTCAATGGTCGTTATGGTTTAGGCTCAAAGAATACTACACCTGCACAAATTATTGCAATCTTCGAGAACACAGAGAAGAAGACTTTCACTGTTGGTATTAAGGATGATGTTACTTATCTTTCTCTTGAGACAAAGGCTAATCCTAACACAACTCCTGAAGGAACTATCAGCTGTAAGTTCTGGGGTCTTGGTGCAGATGGTACTGTAGGAGCTAACAAGAACTCCATTAAAATCATTGGTGATCATACTAACATGTATGCACAGGCTTACTTTGATTATGACTCTAAGAAATCCGGCGGTGTTACTATGTCTCACTTGAGATTTGGTAAAAAACCCATTAAATCTACATATCTGATTACAGAAGCTAACTTTGTAGCATGCCATAATCCTTCCTATGTAAGAAAATACAATATGGTTCAGGAATTAAAGGATGGCGGTACCTTCTTACTCAACTGTGGTTGGGATATGGAAGAAATCGAGATGCACTTACCTGGTCAGGTTAAGAGATACATGGCTGAGCACAACATCAAATTCTACACAATTGATGGTATCAGCATTGGTAAAGAAATTGGCTTAGGTGGACGTATCAATACAATTCTTCAGGCTGCATTCTTTAAACTTGCTAATATCATTCCTGTAGATGAGGCTGTTAAATACATGAAAGATGCTGCTACAGCATCCTATGGTCGCAAGGGTGAAGCAATCGTTAAGATGAATCATGAAGCTATCGATCGTGGTCTTACAGGTCTTAAGGAAGTTAAAGTTCCTGAAAGCTGGAAGGATGCAAAAGATGAAGAGCTAATTGTAAAAGTAACTGAAGGAAGAAAAGAAGTTGTTGATTTCGTAAACAATATTTTAACTCCTGTTAATGCACAGCAGGGTAATGATTTACCTGTATCTGCATTTGTTGATCAGGCTAATGGTACCCTTCCTCAGGGTTCATCTGCATATGAAAAACGTGGTATTGCAGTTGATGTTCCTACCTGGGTTCCAGAAAACTGTATCCAATGTAACTTCTGTTCCTATGTATGTCCTCACGCTGTAATTCGTCCTGCAGTATTTACTGCTGACGAGGCTGCTAAGGCTCCTGAAGGAACTAAGAAAGTTCCTATGACAGGTGTTGCTGGTATGGAATTTGGTATGACTGTATCCGTACTTGACTGTACAGGATGTGGTTCTTGTGCTAATGTATGTCCTGGTAAGAAGGGCAACAAGGCTCTTGTTATGCAACCACTTGAAAGCCAGTTACATGAGCAGGAGATCTTTAACTATGGCTTCTCCTTAGAAGAGAAACCTGAAGTTGCTGAGAAGTTTAAGGATGTTACCGTTAAGGGTAGCCAGTTCAAACAGCCTTTACTTGAGTTCTCCGGTGCATGTGCAGGTTGTGGTGAGACACCTTATGCTAAATTAGCTACCCAGTTATTTGGTGATAGAATGTATATCTCCAATGCAACAGGATGTTCCTCTATCTGGGGCGGTTCCATGCCTTCTACTCCATATACTGTAAACAAGAAGGGACAGGGTCCTGCATGGGCTAACTCCTTATTTGAGGATAATGCAGAGTATGGTTATGGTATGGCTCTTGCACAACAGGCATTAAGGGATAGAATAAAAGGCAAAATTGTTGATTTAGGTGAAAGCAGCAGCAATGAAGATGTTAAAGCAGCAATTGCAAGATATATTGAGACCTATAATAATGGTAGAGAGAATTCAGGCGCAACAAGTGCACTTGTTAGAGCATTAGAGGCTTGTGGCTGTGACGCATCGAAGGATATCTTAAAGGATAAAGATTTCATCTCCAAGAAGTCACAATGGATTTTAGGTGGTGACGGTTGGGCTTATGATATCGGCTTCGGCGGCTTGGATCATGTTATCGCAAGTGGTCAGGATGTTAATATCTTAGTATTCGATACTGAGATCTATTCCAATACAGGTGGTCAGTCTTCAAAGGCTACTCCAACCGGTGCTATTGCACAGTTTGCAGCAGCAGGTAAGGAAGTTAAGAAGAAAGACTTAGCGGCAATTGCAATGAGCTATGGCTATGTATATGTTGCTCAAGTAGCAATGGGTGCTGATTATAATCAGACAATGAAAGCATTTGTTGAAGCTGAAAGCTACAATGGTCCTTCCATTATTATTGCATACGCTCCTTGTATCAGCCATGGTATTAAGGGTGGTATGGGTGTTTCCCAGACAGTGGAGAAGAATGCAGTAGCAGCTGGTTATTGGAATACCTTCCGTTATGATCCTCGTCTGAAGGAAGAAGGAAAGAATCCATTCCAGTTAGATTGTAAGGCTCCTAGTGTAAGCTATCAGGATTTCTTAAAGAACGAAGTTCGTTATAATTCATTAAGTCGTCAAAATCCTGAGAGAGCAGCAAAGCTATTTGCTAGTGCAGAGAAAAATGCTATGGAGAAATATGCACAATTAGCTGCGATGGCAGCAGCACCAGTAGTAACTCCAGCAGCAGAATAATCATCTCCTGTAGAGAACTGTAATTTTGAAAATGCATTAATAAAATAGAAATAGCCCGGTGTTTTGAACACCGGGCTATTATTTTGAACTGCACCTAACTGGATTCGAACCAGCGGCCTTTCGCTCCGGAGGCGAACGCTCTATCCACTGAGCTACAGGTGCAAGGAAAAGGCCCCTTAATAAAGAGGTCCTTTTGACTATGTTATTATAATATATAAAGATTACAAAGTAAAGAATGTTTTAAAGAGAAAGAAGGAAATGTAGGAAATTAAATTGTAGAATCCTTAAAATTATATAGCTTTTTCTTTAAATATCTTTTTTTGTATTTGATACAAGCATATTGACTAATTTTGTTTAGGATGGAATAATTAGCAGCACCACCTACCACACCAACGATAGGTATTCCTTGAATGAATTTTGTAGTTAATAGAGCATCCGATAATACTTTTGATGTGCTCTTCATATATTGATCAGGCTTAACATCAACATATGTGTTTTGATCTATCTGTCCTCCAAGCAGCTCTAATTGCTCATCGAATTCCAATTGCTGTTTACCGGTTGAAACAGAAGCACTGATAAGGAGTAAGATAAATACTTCCTCTTCCTCTGTATCATATGGATAACCATAGCTTAGAGCTATTTCATATATGGTCTTCACGATAACAGAGAGAAAAAGTGGGATATCCGGTATACCAATGCCGAGAAGGCCGAGGACGCTGCCCTCAATGGCTGAAAAAGAGGAGTTCAATAATTTCGATTGCTTGGATCGTTTGTCTAGCCTCTTAATATGCCTTTTATTTGCATCTTTATTGATGGCATAATTATTAACATCAAAATCCATCACAAGTCTTTCTTTGTTGTATGTTTTTTCAAGGAAAGCAGTACCCTTCTCAAAAACTAATTGAAAACCTTTGTAGAAAGCCATATCTAAGCTGGAGCGGAGTTTCTCTGGTATTTTATCCTGTATCTTATCCATGACGGGTGAGATAGTAGTTTTTATTAGTGAGCTATCAGATCTTTTAAAAAATTTTTGTTCCTGTTTCTCTAAATTCTCAATCTGTTGACTAATGCTAAGTTTCATGTGATCCTCCATTCTGCGCAAGTACCGGGAATTTGAGCATTTTCATACTAACAGTACATGCCATCCCTTTGAGTTAGTTTGTGCCGAGGATTACGCAGGCACAAACTTCTAGGTGTGAATTATGCTTTTTAATAATTCACACTACAATAATTATACATTTCCACCTATCTTATGTATAATTATATTCTCATTAAAAAATCTCATATCTAATGTTGTTAACAAATCCCAATTGTTACGAAAGTGTTAAATAATGTTACAAAATGATGAAATAATTATGTTGCTTTTTCCTCTTTTATTTGTTAGAATAAAAAAGTACATAAAATGACGTTAATACATATTCTAAAGGAGATAACATGAAATTTAAATATAAAAAGGCCATATTATTAACTGCAATGAGCACAATGGGAATAGGTATCTTAACCTTATCTATAAGCAATGACAAGACGCAGGCACATGAGAAGAAAGAGGTAAAATCTTCTATGGAAGCTAGTCTATTATCAGATACACAAAGTGGAGCTGATAATCTTACAGTTACTGTAACACCTAGCTCGACCCCAATACCAACACCCACACCATTCCCTGTTTATGATATTGAAAAAGAATCCAATGCAGAAATTGAAAAACTCTTCAAGGATTTCTATGCAGCTAAGAATGAGCGTAAGATTGATGCCATTAAAGAATTATTAGATGATCCGACCAAGGTGGATTCTCAGGATAAGCTCGAGAAAAAAACCCAATACATCGAGGAATACCGCAATATTAAGACATATGCAAAGAAAGGCTTTGAACAGGGTACTTATATTGCATATGTATATCATGAGATTAAGTTTACTGGTATTAAGACTCCAGCTCCAGGTCTAGCCAAATTCTATTTAGTAACAGATGAGGAGAATAATCTCAAGATTTTCTCAGGTGATTTAGATACAGTTACCCAAGAATATTATGATCAAAGAAATGAAGACAAGGATGTTGTAGAATTAATTGATATGACCAATACCCAGAGCCAAGAAGCTAAGAAAGCAGACAAGGATTTGAATAACTTCTGGAATAATATTAATGAATTGGTTGAGAAAAATGATATAACAAAAGCGGAAGGAGATTCTGCTGAATAATTAAAATTGTACTCCTTATACTATACTTATCAATATAGTATAAGGAGTATTTTTATGATTGGTAATGTTGATTTGGATTTATTGGAAAAAACATATCAGAATGCAACCATTGGAATAACTGCTATAGAAGCTGTACTCAACAAAGCGGAGAATAGGGATTTTAATTCAGCTTTATATATGCAACTTAGAGATTATCAAGACATTGCTGATAAGACAAAGACTAAATTACAGGAAAATGGAACAAAAGTAAAAGATAATTCCTTTTACGAAAAAATGATGATGAAGGGAAATGTTAAAATAAACACAGCAATTAACTCTTCTCATAGCCATATAGCTCAGATGGTGATTCAAGGTAGTACCATGGGTGTAACCCAAATGACAAGGCTTCTTCATGAAAGCAAGGGAGCAGATGGAGAATGTGTTGAGATTGCTGAGGATTTTGTTAAAAAGGAAGAAGAGAATATAGAAAGAATGAAAAAATATCTATAGGAGAAAACTGCTGGAACGAATGATATATTTCGCGAAAAGCAGTTTTTCTTTTTAGACAAGGAAAATTCCACCTATTAAGTAAATAGTCTCATAATTTAATTATGGTATGTATTTACTGATCTTACCCAACTAGGAAAAACGGTGGACTAAATATATCAAATCAAGTATAATATGTTATTAATACTATGGAGAATGGGTAGAAAGAATGCATTGCAGCTACCTTGGACCGAATGGAGGAGATTATGCCAAAAAGAACAAAAAGACTAACCTCACAAGGTGATGAAAGCGATGAAATTAGAATTAATAAATTTCTTAGTGAAGCCGGTATATGCTCAAGAAGAGAAGCAGATCGGTATATAGAGGAAGGTAAAGTTAAAATTGATGGAGTCCTTGCTTTAATGGGTTCCAAAGTATCAAAGGATAATATAGTTACCTTCTGTGATAAGCCTGTTAAGAAGGAAGAGAAGTTGGCTTTAATTGCATTTAATAAACCGGAAGGTATTGTATGTACCACTGACCACAGAGAACCGAATAATATCATTGATTATCTGAATTATGGAATGAGGATTTATCCTATTGGACGCTTGGACAAGGATTCTGAAGGATTAATCCTACTTACTAATGACGGCAATATAGTTAATAAGATATTAAGAGCTGAAAATCATCATGAAAAGGAATACATTGTTACGGTGAATAAGGAAATCACAGTAGAGTTTCTTAAAAAGATGTCATCGGGTATTCCCATATTGGATACGGTAACAAAACCCTGTGTGATAAATCAAATTGATAAATATACCTTTCGTATTATCCTGACCCAAGGATTAAACCGACAAATTAGAAGAATGTGTGAATATTTAGATTATAGGGTAACGAACCTAAGACGTATCCGCATTATGAATATACAACTAGGTAGATTAAAAACTGGAGATTTTCGTAATGTAACGGATAAAGAAATTGAAGATTTAAAGGGACTTATCAGACGGAGTAAGAAATAAGTCAATAGGCAAATTTGTGCTGCCGCCCAAATTCGCTGTTCTTTGGCAGTATGTAGGATTAGGATAAAAAATGTAAGGAAGGTATAGTACTATATGAACATCAAGCAGGAGATTGAAAATTTAAGAGAACAGATAAAATATCACAATGACAGGTATTATAATCAGGATGATCCAGAGATCTCAGATTATGAATATGATCAATTATCCTTACGCCTACGTAAGTTGGAAGAGGAGAATCCAGAATTTAAGGTCACCACTTCCCCCACCCAAACCATTGGCGGTATAGCAAAAAGAGAAGCAGGTGTATTAGTTAAGCATAATGTGCCCATGTTAAGCCTCCAGGATGTATTTAACAAGGAGGATGTATTTAATTTCGTAGAAAAAATACAAAAAGAGCATGAGGATGCTGTCTTTGTTGTAGAGAAGAAGATAGATGGATTATCTCTTTCACTTCGTTATACCAACAGTGCTTTAACCATGGGTGTAACAAGAGGGGATGGAATTATTCAGGGAGAAGATGTAACAGATAATGTCAAAATGATTAAGGATGTAAAAACAAAATTAAAGGATGAAGTTCCTTATCTTGAGATAAGGGGCGAAGTCTATATGAAAAATGAAGATTTTGAAGCAGTAAATGAGAAATTGGAAGCAGCAGGAAAGAAACTGTTCGCAAATCCACGTAATTGTTCAGCAGGGACCCTAAGACAGTTAGATCCTAAGGTTGTAAAGGAACGTAAATTGTCAATGTTCGTTTTCAATGTCCAAGAATCAAGGGGAGTTACTTTTACCACTCATTCCGAGAGTCTAGAATGGTTGAAAAAACAAGGAATTAAAGTAATTGAAGATTATCAATTATGCCGTAGTGCCCAGGAAGTCTGGGAGGCTATAACTGCCATTGGCGAGTCCAGAGGTTTGCTGCCCTATGATATAGATGGAGCAGTTGTTAAAGTAGACAATTTGAAGGACAGAGAGTCCTTAGGAACTACTTCAAAGGTTCCTAAGTGGGCAGTTGCTTATAAATATCCCCCTGAAGAAAAAGAGACAGTAGTGAAGGAGATACGATTAACAGTTGGAAGAACAGGGCGAATTACTCCGACAGCAATATTTGAATCAATCCGCCTGTGTGGAACCAATGTAGAACGAGCAACACTGCATAACCAGGATAGGATTGATGAACTGGATGTTAGGATTGGAGATACTATTGTAGTTAGAAAAGCGGGAGAAATTATTCCAGAGGTATTATCCGTTGTTAAGGACAAACGTCCTGACTGGGCACAACCATACAAAATCTCAGAGATCTGTCCTAGCTGTGGTGCCCCAACCTTCAGAGATGAATATACTGTTGATACTAGGTGTTCCAATATCAATTGTCCAGCACAGCTTAGCCAGCATATTATGAATTTTGTTGGCAGAAATGCAATGGATATCAAGGGATTTGGAGAAGCTTATATTGAGACCTTAATTAAAGAGGGCTACTTAAAAGACATAGCTGATATTTATTATCTCCATCAGTATCGAGATGAACTCATTGAGAAAGGCTTGATTGGTAAAGAGAAGAATACGGATAAATTGCTTAGGGCTATAGAGGAAAGTAAGAAGAATGATATTGATCGTTTGATTACCGGTCTGGGTATTAAAAATATAGGAAGACAGGCAGGAGTTGAACTAAAGAAGCATTTTAAATCCTTAAATGATCTTAAGACTGCTAGCTATGAAGAACTGGTTTTGATTAACGATGTTGGAAATATTTCAGCCAATGCAATTGTAGATTTCTTTAGATTAGAGGACAACCAAAAGATGTTAGAACGCCTGGAGCAAGGTGGAGTTAATTTTAAATCTCTAGAAGAAGCTAATGTAGCTGACCAAATATTTGATGGGATGACCTTTGTAATTACAGGAACTCTACCAACAATGGGTAGAATGGAGATGGAGGAGGTTATTAAGCAACATGGTGGAAAAGTTTCCGGAAGTGTATCTAAGAAAACAAACTTTTTAATAGCCGGTGAAAATGCCGGAAGTAAATTGACAAAAGCACAGGAGCTTGGGACTAAGATTTTATCAGAGGAAGAAATATTAGCAATGATTACTACTTTGACTTAAATATATTGATTTATCAATGGAATCATGCTATTATAAATTTTACTATAGATAAAAAGTCCTAGTCGGCCATAAACTTCGGTGCTCTCTTGTCAAAATTTTGACAAATTACAAGAAAAAGGTGATTGAATATGCCCATTAGAATTCAAAGTGATTTACCTGCAAAAAAAATACTGGAAGATGAAAATATATTTATCATGGATGAGACTAGAGCCATGCATCAGGACATCAGACCCTTAAAGATTGCTATTTTAAATCTGATGCCCTTAAAGCAGGATACGGAAGTACAGTTATTACGTAGTCTATCCAATACTCCTCTGCAGGTAGATATTACATTTTTAACAACAGAAACTTATGTTGGAACCCATACACCTACCAGTCATTTAGATCAATTTTATCAGACCTTTGAAGATATCAGAAACAAAAAATTTGATGGTTTGATTATTACGGGTGCTCCCGTTGAGTTAATGGAGTTTGAAGAAGTAACTTACTGGGATGAGCTTGTCCGTATTATGGAATGGTCTAAAACCAATGTGACTTCAACCTTACATATTTGCTGGGGTGCACAGGCTGGTTTGTATTATCATTATAATATTCAGAAGCAAATTTTAGATAAAAAAATGTTTGGTATTTTCGAACATAAGGTATTAAAGAGAAAAGTGCCTTTTGTCCGAGGCTTTGATGATGTTTTCTTCGCACCCCACTCTAGATATACAACTGTATCAAAAGAGGTTATCTTAGGGTGTGAGAAGCTGCAAATCCTTGCTGAATCAGAGGAAGCAGGAGTTTTCATGGTTATGGCTGAGGAAGGAAAGCAGATTTTTGTTATGGGACATCCGGAATATGACAGGGTTTCACTGGATAAGGAATACAAAAGAGATATTGAAAAAGGGCTAGATATAGCCTTACCAGTAAACTACTATCCTCAAGATCAGCCTGAGTCTAGGCCGAACCTCGTATGGAGAGCGCATGCAAATACCATGTATACAAACTGGCTCAATTATTATGTATACCAAGTTACACCTTACGAATTATAAACTGGTATAGTTAATGGTCGTGGTTGCAATATGGGGAGAAGCCATGAACAAGGATATGTGTGTATCTGTATAAATTATCAGTTTTTAATTGGGGGTGAGCTTAAATGAAATGGATCAACTATATTATGGATAATACAGCTGCTTTGTTAGCACTTGTAATTATTGTAATATGTCTATGTGTTGTTTTTTTTGTAATGTTTCTTTTATATCGCTTGGAAAGTGAAAAAAGAGTTACAAGGGCAGCAGTGGAGTTGAAGAAAATTACCAACAGTATTCGAGCTGGCTTGGTACATTTTGTGCTGGAAGATAACTGTAAAATTTTATATGCGAGTAAAGGCTTTTATGATATTTTAGGTTATGATAAAAATAAAACTAAAGTACAAAATAAGAACTCTCTACTGGATTACATCCATAGCAAAGACTTGGCTTTTACTTCGGAGATTGAACAACAATTAAATAATGAGACTATCCGCTGTGAGGTTAACATGGTAACGAAGTCTGGAAGTATCCTGAATATGTTGATGAATGGAAACAGCTCAAAGAGTAAAGAGGGAAAACATATCCTCTCAGTGGTATTTGTTGATTTTACTGAGCAAAAAAGAATGCAGGAGATTATTCTTTTGGACAGAGAACGATATCGAATAGCAACGGAGCTTTCTAATGATGTCCTATTTGAATATGATATCCAAAAAGATGAGATGCTTTATACAGATAAGTACATGGAATTATTCGGATTGGAATCCAATATACCAAACTTTAGAAGTACCTGTGATGGTCGAAGGAACCACATCCATCCTAACGACTGGGGTATATACCTGGAATTGTGCCAGGAGTTATCGGAAGGTAATAATATAATTGAGGCAGAGTATCGTATTAAAAATCGTTATGGTGAGTTTATCTGGTGTCAATCGATTGGTAAGACAATCTATGATGACAATAAGAAACCCTTGCGGGTGATAGGAAAAATTGTCAATATTGATGCACAGAAAAGGGAACTTGAAGCTTTGGAATACAAAGCAACAAGAGACCCCCTCACAGGTATCTATAACAAAGAAGTAACTATTAAAAAAATAGAAAAATATATATCAGGTAATAAAAATGCCTTGCATATGCTTATGTTCATTGATTTTGATGACTTTAAGAGTATCAATGATAACTATGGACATTTAATAGGGGATAAGGTTTTAGTCTATATAGTAGGTCGTATTAAAGAGATATTTACGGAAGGAGAAATCATTGGTCGCATCGGTGGTGACGAATTTGTTATTTTTGCCGGAAATATTCAAAATATTAATGAAGGAAAAGAAAAGGCAGCTTTGTTAAAGAGTCGGTTGGATACAGCCTTTATTAGTGATAATAATACCACTATACCTTTTTCTGCTAGTATAGGAGCTGTATTCTATCCGGAAAGCGGTCTTCATTATGAACAATTAATGGATCGGGCAGATCAGGCTCTTTACCGTGTTAAGGAGCAGGGCAAAAATAATTATTATATTTTCTCCCCTTCTACTTAAAATCACTTTTTGTAACAGTATCAGTGATGATAAATAGGATAGCACAAATGATGCATAGAAGGAAGCAAAAGGTCAGTAATAGGATTGCTTCTTTGATGTGTGTCATTTTTTTTATGAATTCATATAGTTCGTTCATAAGAAAGCCAACAAAAGCAACAATAATTCCGGGCTTGACAATACTGTTTATACTATCGAGATTAAAATGTATATTTCTTATAACAGCAAAGACATCCAGTCCTGTTATAATCAGTTGTCCTATTAGTAAGGCAATCAAATAGCCGTCTATTCCCTTGGTGGGAATGAGCATTATGATCAGAAGGATTTTACATAGGGTGCCAATAATCGAGTTGATAAAAGTTATATGTGCCTTACCAAGTCCATTAATAATACTACTCAATGTAGTTGTAAGATAAAAAAATGGACACAGCCAGGCTAGGGTAATGAGATATTCACCGGCTGCTTTATTATGGAAAATAGTTGCTCCCAGGTCACTGCCAAAGTAAACAAAAACGCCTGTGCTGATAATTCCAATGATTAAACTATATTTAATGGAGATAGCTGTAGTATGAGAAATTAGTTTGTCATTATTTACTGCCTGAGCTTCTGAGATGGTAGGTAGCAGGAGAACTGCTAAAGCATTGGTGAGTGCTGTGGGAAACATAATAAAGGGTATGGACATGCCGTTTAAAACACCAAAGGTTACTAAGGCTTCCTGTGTACTTAGGCCTGCTCTTTTAAGCATGGCAGGGATAAGTACGGCTTCTATACTATGTAGAATGCTTAATAAGAGACGATTTGCTGATAGTGGTATACTTAAGCTAAGGAGACTTTTTACAATCTGGGTGCCTCCGAAGGAGACTTTCCTTTGATTTGAAGGAGGAATAATTTCTGAAGGGGCTTTCGTTATAAAAATAGCAGCAAAATTATATACACTGGAGGCAATTTCACCAGCAACGACACCAATTACAGCCATTTCGCAAGTTACTTTCATATCACCATTACCAGCGTAAAGAGCAATTACATATACAGCAGCAACCCGGACAATCTGTTCTAGCAATTGAGTAGCACCGGGCACTCCTGCCTTTTTTAAACCATAGTAATAACCGTTAATACAAGAGGTTATACCGCAGAAGGGAAAGACGATGGCCAAGAGTCTTAAGGAGGAAGCACTGCGTTTCTCCATTAAAAAACGCATGGCAACAAAATCTGCATTGTAATATAGTAATAGAGACAATAATACAGCCAAGGTAACTGATATAATCGTTCCAATACGAAGAATTTTGTATATATTATGAGGGTTACCCTTACCAACTTCACTGGCAACTAGTCTGGATATTGAAGTTTGAATTCCCGTTGCGAAGATGGTGAAGCAGATACTAAAGACAGGGAAAATCAACTGGTAGATACCCATTAATTCGGCGCCCATGGTATTAGATAAAAAGATTCGATAAAAGAAGCCGATGAATCGGATGATGAAGCCTGTAAAGGTAAGGATGAGAGTCCCTTTTACGATATTACTTCTTTTTATTTTTTTAACCTGCTGCGCAGTAATTATTTTATTCATTTTCATGTTCCTTACATGCCTTTTCTATGTATATATATTGCTAAAATTGAAAACTTATGTTAGAAGGAGCATAGAAACATGCACAATCACTTATCAGTTCTCCTCCATGGTCAAACTGTAACAGAAATTTTATAAATAATAAAAAAATTATTGACAAGAACTAAGGGGGGTGATATATTATAACCGAGTAATTTAATAGGAATTAAAATAGTAGGAATTGTATAAGTAATATTATCATAGGACATTATACATATTTAGATACAAGTGTTGACGCCCAAGTTCGCTGTACTTTGCAGAATGGAGTGATTATATGAAACTGTCTACTAAGGGCAGATATGGATTAAGAGCAGTACTAGATATAGCAATCCATGGGGATGAAGAAGCGGTAGCTTTAAGTCAAATCGCTGAGCGCCAAGAACTATCTATTAACTATTTAGAACAGTTAATAGCCAAACTGAAAAAAGCCGGTATTGTCAATGCTATCAGGGGAGCTCAGGGTGGTTATATCCTAGCAGCTCCAGCCGAGGAGATATCAATAGGAGCAATTCTTAGGGCTCTAGAAGGCGACTTGCATCCGGTGGAATGTTCAGAAGTAAATGAAGGATACAGTCCATGTAGCAACTCAGATTCCTGTGTAACAAAATACGTTTGGAAGCGTATAAGTGATAGTATAAATGACGCAGTAGATACAATTATGTTATCGGAACTGGTAGCGGAGAGCAAAAAAATTCATACTTCAGCAGGAGCTGATGATACAAAAGCAAAACAGACATGTGGTAAATAATAATAGTGTTAGGAGATGGCAACATGGATAAAAAGATATATCTTGATAATGCAGCAACAACAAAGACCAGACCGGAAGTTGTGGAAGCAATGCTCCCTTACTTTACAGAATTCTTTGGTAATCCATCCAGTATTTATGAATATGCTACCCAGAATAAGAAGGCTGTAGATGAAACAAGAGAAATTATAGCAGGAGCCTTAGGAGGAGATTCTTCTGAAATCTACTTTACTGCAAGTGGAACAGAAGCAGATAACTGGGCGGTAAAAGCTGCTGTTGAAGCCTATGCTCATAAAGGTAATCATATCATTACTACTAAAATAGAGCATCATGCTATTCTACACACCTGCGAATATCTAGGGAAGCATGGTGTAGAAGTGACATATGTTGATGTTGATGAAAATGGTATTGTTAAATTAGACCAGTTGAAAAAAGCCATCCGTCCTAGTACTATTTTGATTTCGATTATGTTTGCCAACAATGAAATTGGAACAATACAACCCATTAAGGAAATTGGTGAGATAGCAAAAGAACATGACATACTCTTTCACACAGACGCAGTACAAGCCTTTGGGCAGATACCCATCAATGTAAAGGAACTAAACATTGATATGTTGAGTGCCAGTGGACATAAGTTAAATGGACCTAAGGGAATCGGTTTTCTTTATATCAAAAAAGGTGTGAAAATCCGTTCCTATATTCATGGCGGAGCACAGGAAAGACAAAGAAGAGCAGGAACAGAAAATGTTCCGGGAATCGTAGGATTAGGTAAAGCGACCAAGATTGCAGTAGATACCATGGAAGAGAGAGCCGAAAAGGAAATAAAACTAAGAAGCTTATTAATAAACAGGATAATGAATGAAATTCCATTTGTGCGAGTGAATGGTGACAAGGTGAGAAGACTTCCCAATAATGTTAATTTTAGCTTTCAGTTTATTGAAGGAGAATCTCTTCTTATCATGCTAGATATGAAGAATATCTGTGCATCTAGTGGATCAGCATGTACCTCTGGCTCCTTAGATCCCTCCCATGTACTTTTGGCCATCGGTCTTCCCCATGAGGTGGCTCATGGTTCCCTAAGACTAACAGTAAGCCATGAGAATACAGAAGATGAGATCAATTATACCGTTGATCAGATTAAAGAAATCGTAGATAAGCTTCGTAAAATGTCCCCTCTTTATGAAGATTACATGAAGAAAAGATAAAATGTACAAATCATTAAGAATTAACTTACCATCTTAGGAGGAAAGATTATGTATACAGAGAAAGTTATGGATCATTTTACAAACCCAAGGAATGTTGGTGAACTAGAGAATGCAAGCGGCGTGGGTACAGTAGGTAATGCAAAGTGTGGAGACATTATGAGAATTTACCTTGATATTGATGACGCTGGAATTATAAATGATGTAAAATTTAAAACCTTTGGCTGTGGTGCAGCCGTTGCCACGAGCAGTATGGCTACAGAACTTGTGAAGGGAAAGACTGTTCAAGATGCTTTGAAGATTACAAACAAAGCAGTTATGGAAGCTTTAGACGGCCTTCCTCCTGTTAAAGTTCACTGTTCTCTTCTTGCAGAAGAAGCAATTCACGCAGCTCTTTGGGATTATGCTGAGAAGAAGAATATTACCATAGAGGGATTAACAAAGCCTAAGTCAGATATTCATGAGGAAGAGGAAGAGATTGAGTATTAATTAACTCCTCACACCCAAATTCGCTATACTTGTGCAGAATGGAGTTTATGATGGAGAAAGTGGTAGTAGGAATGTCAGGAGGAGTAGATTCTTCAGTTGCGGCATACCTTTTAAAAAAGCAGGGATATGATGTAATCGGTGTAACCATGCAGATTTGGCAGGATGAAGATGTCTGTTCCATGGAGGAAAAGGGTGGTTGCTGTGGATTAAGTGCCGTTGAGGATGCAAGGAGAGTGGCAGCAGTTCTTGATATACCCTATTATGTAATGAACTTTAAGAAGGATTTTAAAGAAAATGTCATTGACTATTTTGTAGATGAGTACCTTCAGGCTAGAACTCCCAACCCCTGTATAGCATGTAACCGATATGTGAAATGGGAAGCACTCTTAAAGCGTTCCATGGACATAGGAGCTTCTTATATTGCAACGGGGCATTATGCAAGAATAATGAAACTACCCAATGGCAGATATACAATTCAAAAATCAGTCACAACAGCAAAGGATCAAACCTATGCCTTATATAATTTAACACAATTTCAATTAGCCCATACCCTAATGCCCGTAGGTGATTATGCTAAGGATGAGATTAGAGCTTTGGCCATAGAATCAAATCTTCCAGTGGCTAATAAGCCTGATAGTCAGGAGATATGCTTTGTACCGGATAATGATTATGCAGGTTTTATCTCCAATTATCTAAAGGAAAAAGCCCCTGAGCATAAGGTTGCAACAGATTTTAAAGGGCTAACCCCTGGAAATTTTGTTAATACTGCCGGGGAAGTAATTGGAAGACATCAAGGTCTAGTGCACTATACCATTGGACAGCGTAAGGGACTTAATTTAGCAATGGGACAACCTGTATTCGTCTTAGAGTTAAGGCCTGGGACCAATGAGGTTGTGATTGGTACTTCCAAGGATGTGTTCTCAGACCGACTTATAGCCAACAATCTGAATTTCATGGCTATTGAGGATTTAGAGGGTGAGATGGAGGTTGAAGCAAAGATACGTTATAGTCACAAAGGTGCAAAATGCAAGATAAAGAGAATTGCAGAAGATGAAGTTCTTTGTATTTTTGAGGAACCCCAGAGAGCCATAACTCCCGGACAGGCAGTGGTTTTTTACCAGGAGGATTATGTCCTTGGTGGCGGAACAATTATGAAATAGAGATATAATATATAAAATATAGATAAAAACAAATAAAAGAGCTAGAATATTGATGTGACCCCACAAAGTTTGAGACTTTGTGGGGTCACATCAATATTCTGGCTCTTTTATTATTATAGAAACTCTATTCTAAAACACAAAAAAACAAGGGGCACCCACCCAATGTTATCAAATAAGGCTTTATAAAAATTAATATACATAAATTGAAGGTTTTTATATTTGAAAATAGTTTATATATTTCAGATGGAATGGGGAGGGGTAGTTTCCCAGAGATGGCAGTTATTGACATATATTAGAAAGATTAGAATATTGTTAAAAAATAGCTATCTATATTGACATATAATATCATATTGAAGATAATACTATACGAGATATATTATATGAAATATACCATACGTATTATTTAAGACATGATTATTTATGAAAAGCCTGTTATACAAAAATCCACTAATTTAAAGGAGTCTATATGATAACTATTGTAAAACTGACTATAGCGAATATAAGGCAAAAGAAATTTCGATCGCTATTAATTGTTCTATCCTTAATCTTATCAGTTGCACTAATCTACAGCATTTTATCACTCTCTGTATCAACAACAAAAATATTTGAGCAAATAATGAAAAAAGAAATCGGCAATGCAGAGTTAATGATACTACCTAAGGAAAACTCTGGCGAGCAATATGTGAAAGAGCTAGATTTAAGTAAGGTATCTGGGATTGAATATCATATTCCTATGATATCGGCTTATGGATATTATAGATATGACGAAGAGAGCTTTCCTGTTGTCCTTACGGGAATGTCAGAGAAGGACTTTTCAACCATATACGGGATTAGTTATTTAGAAAGCACCTCAAAAGAGCTAAGGGATATGGAAGCTTTTATAGGTAAAGAAACAGCTTCTCGTTATGAAGTAGAGCTTGGAGATAGCTTAATGATAACAATATCAGGTATGGAATATCATTTTACTATCTCAGCAATTCTTGAAGATAATAACAGCCTGAGCTACAATATTGGGAATTTGAAACTTCTGATTACTTCAGATACATTGAATAATATTCTTAGCCTTGACGGTATGGTGAATGGATATTACATAAAGAGTACACAGGAGTATGGTAAGACTGCTGCACTTAGTGATTTGGAAGCTAGATTTTCGGATTATCAGATATATGATGTTTCTGATATGTCGGACTATAAGGAATTTATTAATACCCTTGTAATATTCCTAGCTTTAATGGTTATGGCAGTAATTATGGTGAGTGCCTTCATTATATATTCCTCCTTTAAAATTATAGCCATTGACCGAATGCCCTTAATGGGTACCCTGCGAAGCATTGGAGCAACAAGAAAGATGACAGTAAGGACCTTATTACTTGAAGCGGCTTTCTATGGCATCAGCGGAGGAATTCTCGGAGATTTACTTGGCACAGTAATCATACAAGGAATTATGAAGATGATGATGAATAATTTTGGCATTACCTTTGATAATATCTCCTATTTTAATTTGGGTTATATCTTAATTGCATTGCTCCTTGGCATAGGCTTAGCAGTTGGAAGTGCCCTGATCCCTATAGTAAAGATGAGTAAGAAATCCATTAAAAGTATCATGTTTTCAGAGTTACATAATGAAAAACAGGCTTCAATTTACAAGACGGTAATAGGAATTATTCTTCTAATTGCAGGATTTGTTATATTTAAGCTAGCACCTCTTAAGCTACAGACTATATTGGATACCCTTGGGATAATTTTCGTTATGATTGGTGGATCACTGATAATCCCCACCTTGTCTATGATTTTAGGAAGGATTTTATCTATTATATTGAAGCCTTTTTATAAGGATGGGTATGATATTGTCGCAAACAATATTAAAAATGACCGTACTATGATGAATAATATTATGCTTTTAGCCATGGGCCTAGGAGTTATCCTATTAATTAATAATTTCAGTTCTTCGGTAAGTTCAGCGGTAACAGATGTATATGCAACGGGAAAGATGGATGCTCTTGTGTACAGTGATATAGAAGATACTTTTTTGGAAGAAGTGAACTTGGTTGAGGGTGTGGAACACATCTATACTACAAAAATAGTAACAGATTTAACTGCCAATGGGGGTGCTGTTGATCTTTATTATATTGAAGGTTTTGACGGAAGTAATTATAGCCAGTATGCATGGAGTGAATTTGGTAGCTATTTAACAGAGGACATAATGGAGGAATTCAAAGCAAAGAGAAGTATAATTATCTCAAGATTTACGGCCAGAAAATATGAGCTATCTGTGGGGGATAATCTGTTAATTGCTTTTGATGACAAGGAGGCAAATTATAAAATCATCGCTGTAGTTCCATCCATCATGAATAATGGTAATATGAGTTTTGTTAATGACAAGTTCTTAGAAGAGGATGCGGGTATTAATAATCATCAAGCCATGTATCTAAACCTCAGTGAAGATAGGAGTGCAACTAAGATACTTCAAGATATTAAAGAATTAGAGGAAAACAGGATTTTACCAATTCAAACACTTGAAGAAATGCGCAGCCAAAATGTTAAAAATAATAATATGATTTTCTTTATGATGAAGGCTATATCAATTATTGCTATTTTTATCGGTGTTATTGGAATATTTAATAACTTTACCATATGCTTTATCAGTCGTAAAAAGCTCTACGCCACTATGCGTTCCTTGGGACTCAGTAAGATGAAGACTATACAGAACATGCTTTCCGAGGCTTTTATCTGTGGTCTAATTGGAACCATCGATGCCTTACTTCTTGGTACATTACTGCTAAATGGAATATGTTATTTAGTAGAGGCCATGGGCATTCCAGCGGATCTATTCACCTATAATATAAAAGATTACCTCTTTGTATTGATATCCGGTATTATCATTTCTATGATCTCTGCAATATTACCTGCTATAAGTATTGCAAAGAATAATATAGTAAGTGGACTACGGTACGAGTAATTAGTGGAATAAAGTTGGTAAAATGTTGATAGAGCATCCTATATCAGTAGTAACTGTGGATAATTATAAATAAGGGAGACCATAATATGGATAAAATAATAGAAATAAGTGATTTAATGAAAACATATAAGAATGAAGATGTATCAGTAGATGTAATCAAAAAAATAAATCTGGATATCTATAAAGGAGAATTTGTATCAATTATGGGACCAAGCGGTTCCGGTAAAAGTACATTACTATATCTCATGGGAGGGCTAGAAAAACCCACCTCAGGTATGGTGAAAATTAATCATAAGCCAATTCAAGATATGAAGGATTCCCAGGAAAGTGAAATGAGAAGGAATTCTATGGGCTTTGTATTTCAATTCTATAATCTGGTTCCTCATTTAACTGTGGATGATAATATAATCTTACCCATCCTTTTAAATGGAGGGAAGAGAAAGGATTGCAAGGATCGACTTTTACATCTGCTTAAGGTGGTTGGTCTTACGGAAAAGAGAAAGTCCTATCCCACCAGATTATCAGGCGGGCAGCAGCAAAGGGTTGCTATTGCCAGAGCACTGATTAATAATCCGGATATTATTCTTGCAGATGAACCCATCGGAAATTTGGATTCAAAAACAGGAATTGAAATTATGGAATTATTTAAAAAAATAAATGAAGAAGAAGGAAAGACTGTGATTCAGGTGACCCATTCCAAGGATTCGGCTACCTATGGCAACCGTATTATCTATGTGAGGGATGGTGAAATCTCCTTCGCTTAATGACTTACTTTAAGGAAAAGCTTATAATTTCTCAAAGATTGGCTTACCCTCTTTATAAAGGGTGTAATAGGAGAAACCATAGGCTTTTAATAACTGGGGAACAAGAAAGAAGTCATAGGCAAGATGCTCCGGCTTGTGACCATCGGAACCAATGGTGATGATTTCACCCCCAAGTTCCTTGTAGCGCTTAATGACTTCCCCTTTAGGGTGAGTATAGCCTAGGCCATATTTTAAACCAGAAGTATTGATTTCTATTCCTTTTCCCGAAGAGATAATAGTTTTAAGTGCCTCATCCAGGAGGTCCCTGTAATCATTATAGGAGTAGTCCGCTTTACCAGAGGTATCATTTGCATCATAAAGCCTTTCAGGGACATAGCGTATGATATAGTCCATATGACCGTATACGTGAAAGTTATGAAAGGCTTTACAATTTGTAATAATTGTCTCAAAATATTTTCGGAGACCTTCCTCTTTATTTGTTTTCTCCCAATACTCAGGATAATAGGGGTCAAGCTGATTTACTACATGGGAGGAACCTATGATAAAATCAAAGGCGTAGTCAGTGGTAAGCTTATTCAGGCGATGAGTCAGATGAGGCTGCAACCCCAGCTCAATACCTGTGAGAATATCTATTTGCTGCTGATAGCGTTCTTTTAAATCCTTAAGTTTTGCTACATATTTATCAATATCAAAGACAAAACTATAATTCGTAACTACAGGAAAATCATAATCCATATGATCTGTAAAACAAATCTTCTTCAATCCCAGTCCAATGGCTTTCTTGATCATCTCTTCCATGGGAGTTTTGGAATCGCTGGAAAAATCCGAATGTACATGATAGTCTCCAATAATCATAGTGTTCCTCCTTTGATAATAATGTTGTTATTCTACCTGGGTTATCCCTGTAATATCTGTTGGTGATACCATAGAATAATTAGTGTAATAGACAACAAAGCCAGGCTTTCCTCCAGCGGGTTTTTTTACATTCTTCTTTAAGGTATAGTCAATCTCCACCTTATTGGTGTCCTTTAGACTGGAATAATGGCCGGCAAGTCTGGCAGCTTCTTCATAGGTTCTGTCGGGAAGTTCTTTACCTTCTGCTTTCACTATAACATGGGAGCCGGCAGTTTTCTTAGCATGGAACCACCAATCGCCGCCCTCTGCTATTTGGAAGGTAAGCTCATCATTTTGATAATTATTTTTTCCCACATACATATGAAAGCCATCTGAAGAGATGTAATGAAAGGGTTTACTTTTTCCTGTATTCTTTTGTCCCTTTTCTTTTTTTCCGGATTTATTTGGTCCATTGACATATTTACGCCTAATATAGCCAAACTCTGTGAGCTCTTTCTTTAATGCTACTAAATCATTTTCCTCCCTTGCAATCTCCAGGGAATTACGAATAGATTCCAGATGCTCTAATTCCTCTTTTGTATCCTTTATCTGGGTAATCAATGCCTCATAGGTACGTTTTAACTTACTGTATTTATCAAAATATTTCTTGGCATTGTCCATAGGTGTAAGAGTGGAATCTAAGGGGATAGAGATTTCTTCATTGTTATAATAATTAAGTGCTTTTAATACCTTAACCCCTGGTTCAAGTCCATAACCATAGGCAGTAATTAATTCCCCGTAGACTTTGTATTTATCACGTTTTTCCGTATCTAATAATTGCTTTTGCTGCAAGTCATATTTCTTACTGGCACGTTCAATGGCGTTATTTACAATCTTGCGCAGATCAAAGGATTTTTGCTTAATTCTTGCTGCTGCATCTTTGCTGGCATAAAAATCCTCAAGTAGTTTAGAGATGGATTCATAGCTTTTCACCTCATGATTGCCATAGCAGTTAAGGACTACACTGGAAAATTCCACGGGTACACCATCTAAAGACACAATATTAGGTGTAAAATTACCACCTATAACATCCTCAATCAATCTGGCAAAATTATTAAATAAGTGTAGGCCTGCAGCTTCGCTTATGGCATCGGTTGGAATACCAGCATCAATGGAAGCACGGCAGCAGACTTCATTGGCAAGCAAGGGGCTTATGCCGGTCATGCTTTGATATATGGCCTTGGACACAGGCATGGGTTTTTTAAGTATGGTATGAATAAACTCCTCGTAAGTAACAGATAGAGGATTTAATTTCTCGCTTGTCTCTGGAATGAAATAGTTTCGTCCCGGGAGTACTTCACGAACAGAGCTTATAAATTGATTGATTCTCTTAATGCTGTCAATAATGATCATATCCTCATCACAGAAGATAATATTACTATGTTTACCCATTAGTTCTATGATAAGGTACTTAATCTTAACATCACCCATCTCGTCAAGATGTTCCAATTTAAAATTAATGATACGCTCCAGGCCTGGTTGATAGATATCCAGTATCTTTGCACTATTTAAATGCTTTCTAAGAAGCATACAAAAACTTGGTGCTGTCAAGGGACTGGGTTTTGTATTCTCTGTTAGATAAATCAAAGGGAGTCCGGCTCCAGCAGAGAGTAAAAGTTTATATTGTTCTCTTGCCTGTCCCTTAATTGTGACTATAAGTTCATCCTTTTCAGGTTGTGAAATTTTATTAATTCTACCACCCATAAGGGTTTGTCGCAGTTCTTTTATTAGATTTGCAATAACTACACCATCAAAAGCCATAATAATAACCATGCCTTTCCCTAACCTGCAAACCTATGGCCGCAGGGTCAATTTTTATCATTTATGAATTATAGCATATTAGCTCATAAATGAATACCCCTTTCAAAAATCAGGGTCTAATAGATTTTTTGGGTTCACCGTACTAAAGTTCTTGCATAATTTATTAAATGTAACTATAATAAAAAAATCAAATACAAAGGGGTATTTGTTTTCGTATAACTAAAAGACAGACAAGGGAATAAGTAGAATATTCAGCTTGTTATCTAATTAATTAAAGGAGATTGAAAATGGGATATGTTGATGAAGTAATTGAGCTAGTGGTTAAGAAGAACCCTGCTGAACCAGAGTTTCATCAAGCTGTTAAAGAGGTATTAGAATCCTTAAGAGTAGTTGTAGATGCTAATGAAGAGTTATACAGAAGAGAAGGACTCCTTGAAAGGCTTGTTGAGCCGGATAGACAGATTAAGTTTAAGGTTCCGTGGGTAGATGATAGTGGTAAGGTACGGGTTAACACCGGTTATCGTGTACAATTCAATAATTCAATTGGACCTTACAAGGGTGGATTACGTCTACATCCATCAGTGAATCTGGGAATTATCAAATTCTTAGGTTTTGAGCAGATCTTTAAGAATTCTCTCACTGGCCTTCCCATCGGTGGAGGTAAGGGTGGTTCAGATTTTGATCCTAAGGGCAAATCTGATAGAGAAGTATTAGCATTCTGTACAAGTTTTATTACAGAATTATATAAATACATCGGTGCAGATGTGGACGTTCCTGCAGGGGATATCGGTACAGGCGCTAGAGAAATCGGCTATATGTACGGACAGTTTAAGAAGATTAAAGGAACCTATGAAGGGGTATTAACAGGCAAAGGCTTGACCTACGGTGGTTCCCTTGCAAGAAAAGAAGCAACTGGCTATGGCTTATTGTATCTGGTTGAGGAAATGTTAAAATGTAATAATAATGATATTAAAGGCAAGGTATGTACCGTATCCGGTTCTGGTAATGTAGCGATCTATGCTATAGAAAAAGCACATCAATTAGGTGCAAAATGTGTTACTTGTAGTGATTCCACTGGTTGGATTTATGATCCAGATGGTATTGATGTTGCAACACTTCAGGATATCAAGGAAGTAAAACGCGGGCGATTGACTGAGTATAAGAAATGTAGACCCAACTCAGAATACCATGAAGGCAGAGGTTTATGGACAGTAAAATGTGATATTGCTCTTCCTTGTGCAACCCAGAATGAATTATTCATGGAGGATGCAAAGGCTCTTGTAGGAAATGGCTGTATCGCTGTTGCCGAGGGTGCTAACATGCCTACAACATTAGATGCAACCGAGTACTTAATCACAAATAAAGTTATGTTTGCACCTGGTAAGGCTGCTAATGCCGGTGGTGTTGCAACTTCAGCTCTTGAGATGACTCAAAACAGCGAGAGATTAAGCTGGACCTTTGAAGAGGTTGATGCTAAATTACAACAGATCATGGTTAATATCTTCCATAGCATGAATGATGCAGCTAAGAGATATAAGGCAGCTGGAAATTATGTTGTTGGTGCTAATATTGCTGGCTTTGAGAAGGTTGCTGACGCTATGATGGCACAGGGTATCTGGTAGAATAAATATGCATGGATTACAATGGGGTAATCAGGTATATTAATATGATAATTAACAAGCTGTTTTAAAATCAGCTGCATGAAATATCATTAAGCTAGGTTAGTAGCAGGTGATATGGGATGTATTTCTGATTTTAAGGCAGCTTGTTTGTATTGTATTGTCAATGAATCCTTCCTAGAATAATTTGAATTTCTTCATAAAATCTTCATATCCTATTGATATGATAGCAATTAATAAATAAGAGGGAAGCGATATCCAAGGAAGAGTCCCTTTATAATCCTCTTTCAAGGGAATGAATAAAGATAAAGCAAATTTATATATAAGAGGAAAGTTGATAATATATATAAAGGACTTGCAAATACCACCATAGATAAGGTAGCATATACTGTAGTTAATACCTACAGCAACTAAGTAAAAGTATAATCCGTAATATTAAGTATAACTTATTCAGGGCCTTTGGATTACAGTTTTTACTGCTTGTGGCAATGCTCTTGATGTTATTGGTAAATATTTTGCGAAATTGATTCGGTTATCAAGGAGATGGATAAGCAGATATCATGAATGAGAATAGGAAGATCATTTATGTGGATAAGTTTCTCAAATTCTATAATCTTGGTGGACAAAACTAAGATAAGAACATATCGTCATTAATCCGGAGGATGGATATGATCAGTACCATACGAAAAGTATTAGTTGTTGAAGATGAAGAGAAGATATTAAGTGTAATAAAATCCTTTCTGGAAAGCAAGGGTTTTATTTTACTATCTGCAGAAGATGGTAGAAAGGCACTTCATATCTTTGAGAAAGAAAACCCAGATATAATCATTCTGGATTTAATGCTTCCAGAGATATCTGGTGAAGAGGTCTGCAGGATTATTCGCAAGAAATCTAAAGTGCCAATTATTATGCTCACTGCCAAATCCGATGAGGCAGATATGCTGGCAGGGTTAGGCATTGGTGCAGATGATTATATCACAAAACCATTCAGCCTAAAGAATTTACATGCGAGAATGGAAGCAGTCATGCGAAGAACCTATGATGAGATGAGTTCTATCTATGACACAAATGCAAAGGAAGAATTAAGAATTGATTTTGAAAGTCATAGGGTAACCAAGGGTTATGAGGAAGTTAAATTAACACCTAATGAATATAAGTTGCTGACAGTCTTGATGAAATATCCCAATAAAGTCTTTACCAGAGAAGAATTAATTTCCACTGCTTTGGGAGAAGAATATGAAGGCTTTGATAGAACAATTGACAGTCATATCAAGAATCTTCGTCACAAGATAGAAACAGACCCTAAAAATCCCATTTATATTAAGACCATTCATGGGGTGGGATACAGATTTGGGGGTTAACCAATAATTAGCTAAGAATTTATGCAATAATGCCCAAGGCGTGTAAAGGTAGGTTATGATGAAAAGTATAAAGCAGCAATTATCCTTAACTATTCTGGTTATCGTCCTTATTACTGTGGCACTTATAAGCCTTTTGGCGAACTTCTTTATCAATAAACAGTTTACTAACTATATATCAAAACAGCAGGAATTAAAGACGCAAATAATCACAACAAGTATTAGCAAACAATATTCTAACTCTACAGGGCAGTGGAATATGGATTATATCTATGTAATTGGCATGAACTCCCTCTATGAGGGTTATATCATAAAGGTATATGATCAAGAGAATCATGTTATGTGGGATGCCCAGGCACATGACATGGAACTGTGTAATCAGATAATTCATGACATTTCCACCAGAATGGAAATAAAATACCCCCAAATCAGTGGTGAATTTAAAGCAGTTAATTATCCCTTAACCTTAAAAGGTGAGAAAATTGGTTCTGTGAGTATCAGTTACTTTGGACCCTTTTTCTTAAATGAGAATGAGTTTGAGTTTTTATATTCCTTAAATACAATTCTATTTACGGTTGGTGGTATAGCCCTAATCTTATCCCTTGGAGTAGGGCATATTCTTGCAAAGAGAATGAGTAATCCTATTTTAAAAACCGTGGATATAACCAAGCAGATAGCCGCAGGTAATTATCAGGTACGTCTAGAAGAGAAAACCAATACGAAGGAACTGAATATGCTGGTGGATTCCATCAATCATCTAGCCTTATCCCTGGAGACCTTAGAGAAGCTAAGAAAACAGTTAACAGGAGATGTGGCCCATGAGCTTAGAACGCCCATAACCATTTTAAGCTCTTATATTGAGGCCATGACAGAGGGGGTGTGGGAGCCGTCACCGGAGAGACTGCAGAGCTGTTATGATGAAGTGATGCGAATGGGTAAGCTAGTGGGAGATCTAGAGAAGCTTACGAAGATAGAAAGTGAAAATCTAAAATTAGTTAAAAAAAGAATAAATCTTTATGAGCTTATTAAGAAGATGGTGGCTAATTTTGAGGTTGAATTAGACAATAAGAATCTGAAAGTGAATATAGATGGCCCGGACATTGATCTGGTGGCGGATCAGGACCGCTTAGGTCAAGTAATCCGTAATCTCTTATCCAATGCCATTAAGTATTCCAAGGCTGACAGTGAAATATACATTGGCTTATTTGACAATGAGTATAGGGCTGGATTTTATGTAGAAGATAAGGGAAGTGGAATACCAGAGGAGGAACTACCCTATATATTCGAGCGTTTCTACCGGGCGGATAAATCACGTAATCGTGCTACCGGTGGTGCAGGCATAGGCTTAGCCATAGTTAAATCTATTGTTACCGCCCATGATGGTAGAGTGACCGTAGAGAGTGCCATAGATGTGGGAAGTAAATTCACAGTAATCCTCCCTAAGGGTAGTTCCTAACACTCCATTTCTAAAATAAGCATTCAATTGTCATTGGTTTAATATCTTTATCCGAAACAACATGAATATGAGGAAAATCTTTCTTAAGCTTTATCATATTGCTTTTATTATGGCCTATAACCTGTGACAAATCTTTTGGATTGCATAGGATTTTTATATTTGCATCTTTCGTTAGGAGAGAGGCCTGTTTACTTAATTTGTTTTCTATATGATCTAAGAAATAAGCACTTTCTACAAGCTGACGAAAGGCTGGATGGAAGGGGCCATATAGGACTTCCTTTCCTTCGGCAATAAGATCAGTGGGCTGTAGACCCATTCTAATGACAGGTATTTGCATGTTAATAAATACCTGATACATTTCCTTTGTCCAATCAACAGCTTCTTCCAGAGATAAAGGAA
Organism: Bacillota bacterium; assembly: GCA_023443625.1. The sequence goes on from JAEZTQ010000014.1 coordinate 88,809, forward strand.
TGTATTGTCCTTGCCTACAAAGCTCCAATAAGTTAGTTTCCTTAATCACAAGGGTAGGATAGATACGAACACAATCAGGCTTTAATAAAGCAGTGAGCTTTGAAGATAGAATAGCCCGTTCTTTGGTATCTCCTGGCAGGCCTACCATTAACTGAATTCCCAATCGAAAGCCATAGGCTTTAATTAATCCAACTGCTTTATAGACATGAGAAATTTGATGCCCTCGGTTGGAAGCCTTAAGCACCTCCTCATCAATGGATTGAACTCCAAGCTCTATGATATCTACCTCATATAATTTTAATCTATCAAGAATGTCCTCATTAATATAATCCGGTCTCGTTGATAAGCGAATGGCTTTTATTTTACCTGCCTTCTTATATTCAAAAGCTAAACTAAGGTATTTTTCCTGAAGCCTTTGGTCAATACCAGTAAAGCTTCCACCGAAGAAAGCAAGTTCAATATAGGTCTTATCATCCAATGTGGAATAGTAGGTATCAATCTGCTCGGTTACCTCCTGGAGGGACATTGCTTTGTTCTTAGAGGTAATCTTTCTCTGATTACAAAACACACAATCATTGGGACAGCCTTCATGTGATATAAAGATTGGAATATTGACATGTTTTCCATAGGGTGTACTCACCTGAGGTTTGCTTTCTTGATGCTTAAAGACAAGGATGGAGCCAATATCTGTTAAGGGAAAATCCTTAAAATAAATAAGCTCTTTCTGTGCTGCTTCTAGGAAGGAGGCAATCTCTATAAAGTCAGGATGCTTACTTAAATCTCCATGGAATACCACAGTATCCTCAAACGTTCCACTGGCACCTCCAAGGAAACCATAATCATAGCCTTCAAGTAATACATGTCCCTGCTGAATCAAAAGGATATTTATTTGGTTTTTTGCAACTTGATAGATGCCTTTATCACTTGTTATCAGAGCATCCTCATCCACTACAACAGTTGAACATTTTGTATAACCTTGTTTGACATGAGTTAAGGTCTTATGGGTATACTTGCTATGGAGTAATATAAGAGGATCGGTGTAATCAAGATTATGGATTAAGAAATCCTTAGTGACTACTACATTATAGGGGATATCCTGGGGATAAATGCAATTTGGCTTTGAACTGCCAATTACATAGGGAATTCCCAGGGTATCTAATTGTTTAAAGATACTAAAGTGAGCATTTTCATCTATGATTAAGGTGTCATCAATAATAGATATAACTAGATCCGGATGACTGCTAATTCTACTGTCAAATCTTTCATCCTTGGGAACAAGAATAACAGTTCCTTTGGTTTTCATATAGTCCATGAATGCTTCATTCGCTAATTCAGATAGGAAAAATATATTCATCTGTCCAGGTCCTTTCTAGGTTATATATAAAAGCTACTATTATCCGAATACAAAGGATTTCATAACTCCTTTGCCTTATATTGTATGAATACGGGATTAGGGTTTGAGCCAGCATAACACATAGCTACCCAAGATATATTAGTAGAAGTTATTTTAACATCTGGGATTTCGGATTCCATTATAACTTTTAATAATAATAGAAGTCAATGATTGTTGCAATTACCAGCATTACCAACCAGTACTGAAAGGTAAACTTCTTTGGATTTGCCTAATCTCAGCCAAATCAGCAATTGTGGATATCTTTTTACTGATTTGCGTTTTTACAGGCTAGTTATCCACATCACATAGGTAGACTTCTTCT
>JAEZTQ010000066.1 GCA_023443625.1 Bacillota bacterium
GCATTGTTTTGCCATGCTGTCAAGGGCGGCGGTAGCATGCCAAAAAACTATATCTAGCAATTTTCAAGGTTCTGAATGAGCCTATTTTTTAGGCTACGGGTTTTCATACGTTACTTTACACTACCATCTTTGACTTCTATTTATATCCTTAGATGAAAAGTTTATCATAAATTTGTGCTTTGCAAAATTTTATAGCATTTGTATAAGCTTTAATTACTTTTGTAAAAGCTTTTTATAGCTTCTATCAACAAAGATTGCTCCCAAGGGTGCTGTGATTAAGATGGATAAAACTGCTATAGTTAAAACTTCTTTGCCACAATTAAGTCCCATAGCTAAGGGAATACTGCCAATGGCTGCCTGCACTGTTGCTTTCGGAGTATAGGCTAACATACAGAACACTCTTTCTTTTAAGGTGAGCTTGGTCTTTATGAAGCATACATAAACTCCCACCATTCGAATTAGCAGAGCACCCAATACTACCACAACAGCTAAAGCACCAGTATGAGCCACATAACTTAAATCCACCGTAGCTCCCACCAAGACAAATAGTATAATTTCTGCACCCACCCATAACTTATTATATTTCTCTGATAATCTTAAGGTAAGAGTATGATTTAATTGATAAATCGTAGCACCCATACTCATGATGGCAAGCAGAGCGGACACAGGGATAACTCCTTTTAACAGGTTCTCACCTTCGATTAGCAAGAATGAGACACTAAGTATAACCAATATCTTTACTGTATCCCTCATGTGAAGCCTTTGAAATAACTTAATCAAAATATACCCAACTAGAATACCCAAGAGAATACCTACCATAATGGATATGGGGATCTGAATAAAGCTTTTTACTGACACATCTCCTCCCATAGCCAGAGAGGTAAAAGAAGTAAACATGACGATAACAAATACATCATCCACGGAAGCCCCTGCAAGAATTAATTGGGGAATACTTCTTTCCTTTCCATAACCTTCCTTCATAATTTTAATCATCCTAGGAACAATAACTGCAGGTGATACGGCCGCAAGGACACTTCCCATTATAGCAGCTTCCAAGATCGTAACACCGAAGATCTTAGGTGCAATTAATACAACAGCCACAATCTCAAAACAAGCTGGAACAAAACACATGAGTATGGCTGGCCTTCCAACCTTTTTTAAATCACTAATATCAAGGGACAAACCTGCCCTCGTAAGTATGATAATTAAGGCCAACTGTCTTAAATCTGCAGATATTCCTATGATGGAGGAATCTAATACATTAAGAGCGTAGGGGCTTAAAATCATGCCCGTAATTATCATACCTAATAATCTTGGTAATTTGACCTTATCAAATATACTACCTAACATAAGTCCTAATAATATAATGAGTGCTAAACTGGTAAGCATAATATCCTCCTAAAATTTTATCTAACCAAGCAATGCTTGATTGATGTTTCGCTTTATGCGACATATTTCCATACTTTTGCACAGGCATCCTAATTTTTTTATTTAATAGCACGCACTTTCCTCATCTATAAAATAAAAAAGCTGACAATTTCTGCGTAGTTTTACACAGAAGTCATCAGCATAAATGCGGTTTAGGTCTTTACCAAGGGAGAACTTCATTCCCGTTTACATATTAACATAATTTTATTATATTATCAATTTATATTTTGGCCCTTTATCAAGTTCTTATTATCAAATCCAAATTCAGCTGGCATTTGGAGATGCAGGCCTAATTAACTCATGTATTATTATACTTACACACCATTACCTTCTGGATTTTTTGCATCTTGATATTGATGTAACTTGAAGATGACAAATCTGGCAATTGGTTGTGCAATACATGCCTCAACGAATAAGGATATCGCAAAATTACGAGGCCATTTGTAGTAAAACATACGAATTGGCTCCATGCTGATATGACGACTTCCAATCCATGTGCCAATTACTGTTAAGAAGATTGTCATTAAAAGCACGCAAAAGAGAATATTGATCAGGATGTGGGCACTAAACTGTCCCCTTCTTTTACTACTTTCTTGGTTAGTGCATCGGCCGGTTTATGTGTCAATAATACTAAGGCTATTACAGTAACCTCTAAATGAAAATATTAATGATTATAAACGCCAAATATTTCATGAATATATTGAAGCTGGTAAAATTGAAAAGGTAATTGATGCTTCTATCTCGACCGAAATATATCTCAAATTTATCGATGCAATAACAAAATTCAATTTTGACATTGAAATCAAGAACAAGAACAATATGCTGTTCATCAACTTCTTCTATATGGTATTATTGGCAAACAATAAAAACGAACCAAACAAAATGCTGATTATATTGAAATCAGGAAATATAAGAGCCTAGTATATATTTCATACACGATATATTTTTCTTTCTCCAATAAATCCTTATCGTCATGTAAAACAACAATTAACGCTCCTTAATTATTACAACATAGATTACTTACATTCCAAAACTCTAATCTTATTTTGCCAGTATTCCAAATACTCTTCAACAAATCCTGCCTTCAGGGCATTACTCCAGTACATATAATCCAGTGTTCCATTATAATTAGGGTCCCATGGCTTTGGCAAATCCGTATAATGGAGAACCTTGGTATTGTCCATGATTTCAAAAAGGTTTAAGCTTTCAAAGGGATAAGCCTGAAAATTGTATATCAAATCACAAAGCTTTTTATGATCTAACAATATGCAATTAAGAATATCCTGATCAAAGTAGAACAAGTCTTCCTTACGCTCATCTATAAAAGTCATAATATCATTAAGCTTTATCTTCTCTCTAAATAAGTACAAATTAATTAGCATAACACCTGAATTAAAATATACATCTTCCTCCTTCAAACCAAGCTTCTTCTTCTGAGCCACTACTTCGTCACAAAAGTCAAATCTATCCTTAATGAAGGCGGCATAGGAACCTTCAAAGTCCTGGTTATAAAAGGCTTCAATAGATCCATTGATAATAATATCTGCATCCAAATATAACACCCGATCCAGATCTTCTGGCAAAATATAAGGCGCTAACAAGCGAAAATAAAGTTCTGGCTTTCCATACTGCTTGGACAGTGGTACATTAACAAAAAAGCCAGAGGCATTAATTGGATGAAGTACGGCATTGCATTTATCTGCCAAATACCCCTTCAGTTCTTCGATCTGTTCTTCTCTTAGGGAGCTGTACAACAAATAAACATTAAGGTTGTCATGATAGCTAGCCAGGGAATAAAGCATCACTTTGGCTGGTTTTAAGAAATCCTCACATACTGATATTAAAATATTCATATAGTTTCCTCTACCTTTCATGGCTTTTCTCGTGTATATCCTTAATATATTTCACTATCAATTGGCAATAATGATAGCATAAAGCAGTACTTTGCATCCGAGCTGATAGTCATTTTTGTCCCTATACTATAAAATTATAATACCATAAATCAGATGTAAAAGGGAAAACACAGCCGTGGGTATTATTGAAATCCAATTCTTTCGATCGATTTCATAAAACAGAAAAGACAAACATAATTTTCAATTTCTATGCAGAGTTAACATAATTGTATATCTTTCTGAGGGAGATTTCAACATATTTAGTTTTAGTAATTAATTTCCTAATATCATGGAGGTAAATGTACTTTTTTTCATTAATGTATACCTGCCTTTCTTGCAACTTCCAAGGAAACATCATAAGCCTTTTGCTTACTTCCTTCTATAATTGCTTTCTACTCTTCCCTACGTTTTATTAATTATACTTTACTAGTTTCTATTCTCGCTTTTTGTTCTGCCTGTAATTTCTCTTTCGCTTCTTTCACAGTTTCTTTGTCATTGGTCAGATAAGAATCTTTAAAGTTATCTTCAACCCTATGAAATACCCCTACCACGTTTTCTTCCATTTTCTTATACCCACCCACCACAGTATCTTCAATTTTCTTGTAACCACCTACTACTTTGTTCTTAATCATTTTATTTACTGCTACCATTACAAATGGAGACAAGACGATATAAAAGGTTCAAGGATTTTTAGTATGCCAGAACCTTTTGTATCGTCTTTTTTGTTTTAAGTATCCAAGGATAGTTTAGTATGCACTCATTCATTTAATTAGACCGTTTCAAAGTCACCCAGTACCTGTTTTATCCATTCAACACTCATCTTGTCCTCAAATTCATAACTATGGCCCCATAAATAAAATAAATAGGGTGCTCTGGTTACTTTATCTTCTACAAACTTACTTGCCAGGTCCCAAAGTTGGGATGCATTATGATGGTAGGTTGCTGTTAACCTCATCCAATCTCTGGGTATTCCAAAATCATAGGTCGACACGACCGTTCTCGCATATACTATACCACAAGATTGAAGTGCACCAATGACATTATCATTTAGTATGCCAAATGGATATGCCATTCCACGAACAATTGTATCAAATTGTTTTTCAAGATTCTCTCTGTCTTCAATTATTTCTTTGACAACCATAGCCGTAGGCAATTGCTCAAGAAAGGGATGAGTTAAGGAATGTACTGCAACCTCCTGACCTGAATTTTTAAAAGCTTCTGTAATCTGCTTTTCTGTCATTCTACGGTGAATTTGATTTTTGGGATAAACCGTACCTTCCTCCGCATACAATCCACTGTTAATATTAAAAGTTCCTTTTAAACCATTCTCATTCATAATTTTAAGAAGTCTAAAATCCTGCTCTACTCCATCGTCATAGCTTAAAAGTAAGAGCTTTTTCTTTGCCTTCTGGAAATCTTAAATGTATCGTTGCCATAAACACTACTCCTTCTTTGTTAATCATATCTCTTATGATATAACTTACTTAAACTTTCATAGATAAACACACGCTACTATCTAACATAGGTTAAGTACAAACTATTTCCATCCTTTCGGAAGATAAGATATGGTATTATCAATCATGTCATCAACCAGCTTTCTGATCTCTTCTTCACTGATACGTCCATTCACCAGCGGGTCATTTTGGAACGCTTCATAAACCAGAGTTCTGTCATAGGTAAGTGAAGCCTTTAACGTCTTCTCGTGGTTGTTAATATGTGGCATTATAAGTTTCTTAATATTCTCTGGCACCTCTCCTGCCATAATTGGCTGGATTGAATCACGGGTGAATACTGCGTTTGTTTCCACAATCGCTTCCGCTGGCAGATTGGGAATTTGTAACTGCGTATTTGGGATATTAACGTTGCTAATAACCTGACCAAGTCCGCATAAACTCTTAATTAGCAGCACGCCTTCTTCTCCTGTCGGTTTTAACTCAATCTCTTCTTCTCTTCTCAATAGTCGCTTGCTTCTTTCAAGGCGGAATGCAAGGTCCCCCTTTCTCCATGCGACGGTTGTTAATCCAAACTTCCACGATTTAACAGTTTCTGGGTCCTTCAAATATTCCTCACCTGGCATAAATTCCGCCAAATGACGGTCACCAGCAGCTGCAATGAGACCATATCGTTTAAATAAATCGAATTTAACTCTGTGCGCACAATCAAAACTTGTATTTGCCCAATTCTTATCATGTTCGTTATAGCCTTCTTTATAATGTTCTTCAATATATTTACGGTAAACAGGGAACAAATCAATGCCCTTATAAGAAGCTTTGTCAAACCAGGTAAAATGGTTGATGCCCAAGACATTGGTAATGATGTCCTGTCTGTCGACATCTTCTAAACCAAGCGCCTCTTCACAGATTCCTTTTAATACCTTTTGAGTTCCAAACACCTCATGACAGCACCCAAACGCCTTAATCTGTGGAAAGGTATGATATAGGGCTTTCACACATAATGACATGGGATTGGTGTAATTGATGACCCATGCATTTGGAGCATATTCTTTGATAGTTTCTGCAATTGTTACAAACATTGGAATAGTACGCAGAGCACGAATGATGCCGCCAGGTCCTGCAGTATCTCCTACAGATTGGTAGATTCCAAGGCGTTCCGGCAAATGTACGTCAGAGTCCATCTCTTCAAATGTACCCGTAAAATGGAAATAACAACAAAGTCACAACCTTTCAAACTCTCTTTTAGGCTGGAGCATGTAACATAGTTCCATTTGCCTTCCGTGTCTTCTCTTTCTGTCAATCGGTTTCCAATGATTTCATTACTTTTGGCCGCCGCTTCATCAATGTCGTAGAGACGAATCGTACCACTTAATGATTTTTCCATCATGATATCTGTCATAAACGTCCAAGCCCACCCTCTTGAACCTCCACCTATATAAGTAATATTTAAATCTGTAACTTTATTATCTGCGTAGTTCATATACTGCATCCTCCTCAAAATGATTACATTGTATCAAGTTTACTTTGAATAAACTCTGATTTCTATATTGCTAATAATACTACACTATAGCAATATAATTCTTATATAATTGAAGCTTTTTTATGTAAATTATACTTTTGAACACTGAATAATATAGAAACTTAATCGTTTACTTAATTGTATGCACTTCATCGTATACTCTTATTTACTTTCCTTGTGAACCGCCAGCAAATTCATAAAACCAGCCAAGCAGGTAATTCTTATCATGACAGAATTCTGATTCAATTGGATGGAAAAGTCTTGGAACCGTATTTAAAATCCAGCGAGCTGTTTACACTGGATGAATTATTTTCTGATTATTATGGTGTGATCCACCTTACAGAGTCAGTGTGGGATCAAGCGAAAGATTTACTTTTTGAAATCCGGGATGAAATGAAAGAAAAAGCAGTAAAATGGAATGTATTGGTAACTCTAAAATTAACAGAATTATTTCTGTTAATTTATCGCTACCGTAAGACCATGGTAATAAATGAAGTACCAAAAACTGTACTGACCGCAAAGCATCAGAAGGTTCATGAAGTAGCAGAATATCTCCAACGCCATTGTGAGACGGACGAAAATATCCCTGAATTGGCAAAACGATTTTTTATCAGCAAATCCTATCTAAGCCGTATCTTCAAAGAAGTTACCGGCTTCTCCGTTTTTCCCCAAGTAGTATGGTGAAAGGAACATTCAATTTTAATTTACTCATTTTAGATTGTTGAAACAAAGCGCTTTCCTTTAAGTACTGGTTAATCATTTCCCTCTAATCTCCTTATTAACTACTTCCTTGTTTCTTCACTCCAATTCACACGGAGTTCCATTGAACCAATCATAATAATATCATCCTGCTCTAACAAATATTCCTGCGTTACGGGGATCCCATTTAAATAGGTCCCATTGGTAGACTGCATATCCTTCAAATACAGACGACCATTCTCCTTGGTTATCTTGCAGTGCTGGGAGGAGAGCAGTTCATCCTGTTCAAATACATACTGGGCTTTCCCAGGATCCCGCCCAATTATTAATTCCTTGTCAAGGAATACCTTATATGTCTCCCCCTCCCTAAGACCAACTTTCGTAAATCGCAGCTCCAGTTTATCCATTATTCCTTTACTATTTAATTCTATCTTTTGATTTCTTTTCCTATCCCCTTGAATTTCATCAGCAATAGCTGCTACCGATTGCTTCTGTTTCTTTTTCCTCCTTATTATGAAAACAAGGAATAATACTATTATCAAAATACTAAAGATACCTGCTATTAAGACGATAATAATAGAGCCATTATTTTGATGATTTACATTATCCGAACTACTTTCTTCTATTTCCTCGGGCATGGCCGAAGGCTTGGGTGTAGCCTCGGGCGTTATCTCAGAAGTTGGCTTTATCTGATCTTGTATGAGGAATGTAGTCATGGTATAACCATCTTTTGCTGTTCCATAATTATCAATATTTAATATAATTTCCAAATAGCTTTGACCATCCCTTAGGGTCAAGCCCCTAATGTCTGTCGTAACAATGTAACCTTCTTGCATCTTCTTTACAATACTCTCTGATATATCTTCCATTGATATTTGATCAAGTCCATAAGCAAAAGCTTCTCCGCCCGCTGATAATCTTGCAAAGCTTCCAAAAATCTTAGATGAATCAATTAATGTAGAAGAAGCTTTTTCACTCAACATGGCCACGGTGAACACAGGAATATTCGATTGTTCAACTTTGGTATTTACTTCTTCTCTCGTAAATCCGGTTATAAAATCATCAGCACTGTCAGATAATACAATTAAGCACTTTTTAGCTTGTACTGAAGCATTGGTACTTAATACACCTAATGCTTGTATGATGGCGGAATAAAGGTTTGTGTCCTGTGAGGAACTTTCAATCGCTTCTATTTGCTTCTGTATTTTTTCTTTGTCATGCTCAAAAGGGTGTAAAATCGTGTCATTTCCCACCAGCATAATTGATGCATTGTCATTATCATTCAACTGATTGGTTATCAAACCTAACAAAGCTTTCATATCTACCATCTTGTTTTCTTTTATGGAACCGGATACATCCACAAGGAACAGATATGTAGTCCCTATATCCGAGGATTTCACCTGTTCCAAGGTCTGAATGGGAAGCTCCTGTCCTCCAAGGGATATAGATAATTGACTGGATGATATCTCCTGTTCATAATTAGTATTAAAAAATATATCCAAACTATTTGTTGCGGTTGTAAAACTTTCTAAGTTAACATGTAATGGTTCCTCCGCATATGCTGTTGAACTTAGTACCAGAGTGATGATAATGAAAAAGCCTATTAATTTTTTCTTCATAGAATGCCCCCCACATAAATAATTCCCTACTAAGAAAGATTATCACTCAATTTATTTATAAGATTATGGTGCGTAGCACTCATTTTGATACAATATATTACTGTTGGTGCTATTGACACCTTAATCCTTATAGAAAATAGTGATCGCTGATAAATTATCATTATTACTATCAATCCGCCTAGCAACCCGTTCCAGCATAAAAGATAGCCATTGCTGAGGTGATTGGGATTTCATCAGATCCAGTTCCATTTCACTTTCATTCAAATATTCCCAAAAACCATCTGAACACAGTAAAAACGCATCACTTTCACTTACCGGTCTGTCCAGTATAATAATTTCAGGTCGGATACTTTCTCCTCCTATAGCACGCAATAATCGGTTTCGATCCTCATGGAATCTAATTTGCGAAGGTGTAATTTCACCAGCAGCTACAGCCATTTGCGAAACACTGTGATCCAAAGTCTGATAACGGATAGCACCATTCACAAAATGATAAATTCGTGAATCTCCTACATGAGCAAATGCCAATTTCTTATCCATTGAAAAAAGTAGAGCTGCGGTACTTTTCATTTTACAGACAGCTGTCTGCTTTAAAAGAAGAGCCTGATTGGCGGCTGAAAAACTATCATATATATTATTTGAATTCATTGTAGGATGCTCTAAGAGGTATCGTGAAAGCACATCGATCACTAAGGTCGATGCTATCTCGCCGCCTCCATGCATGCCAAGACCATCTGCCACAATGGCTAGACATAAATCCCCTTCCTGCTTTACGAAGATTGAATCTTCATTTACAGTTCTTCCGCCTTTTCCCGTAAAACTAGCTATAGTAAACTCCATACTTCTCCCCTTTATTGTATGCGTATCTCAAACATTGTCTCTCTATCCGCAAGATAAAATTTTTGTCCCTGCATAAGTTTGGTTAATCATAACTTATCACTATTCAACTCTAAAAAGATTTAATTTTGATCCCAAATAAAAGGTATCTCCGTAATTCAATTTATATGGGGTATTTGCTTCTATTTTAGTACCTTCTCCTAAATAAGTTCCATAGGTTGAACCTCTGTCAAATAGCTCCAGATGATCCTTTGTGTTTCTTAGTTCACAATGTAGACCACTTACTCCGGGCGTATTTGGTGGAAATACTATGTTACATTTATCCGAGGCTCTTCCCATAATTATTCTATCCTTCACAGGAAAGCTGTTTCCTGCATAAACCCCGTCAATTCCAGTAATTTGCTTACTTATTCCAGTTCCATCCCTATGTTGACTGTCAGGTGTTTTATGATTTAGATTGGTTTCATGGTGACTAATTCCAGCTTTATTTGTCTTATTCTTCTTCAGTAATAATCTGACAATAATAATTACTAAGATAATAAAACTGAGGACCATATAATAATTAATACCGTCTACTGACTTTGTTTCCTTTTCCTCCGACGAAAGGATTGCTTCCTGGCTGAGTTGATAATAGGGTATATTACTACTGTCGCAATACTCCATCACATAATCGATGTAAATAGCATAATTCATCCCATCTGCTGCAGTACCATCCTGATTAACCGCTCCGTAGGTATTAATACCCATTACCTGTCCTTCTTCATCTACTAACGGTCCACCAGAATTACCGTGATTAATCACTGCATCAATCTGAACACAGACTGTATCTAAAAGTTTTGTACTGGTCTTAGTTACCGTACCAGAAGTTACAGTGATATCATCAATTGTAGACGGACAAGTGCCACCATTATCATTCATATTATCTGATACACCAGGAAATCCCAGTGCATAGACACCCTGGGTAACTTCCAATTGCGTACCTGATAGCATAGGCAAGGCAATACGTTGGGTAATAGGAGTGTCTATCTTAAGAATTGCCAGATCAGGCGATGTCCATGTCTGCTCAACATGAGCTTGTATAATACTACTCTGCTCCTCCAAGCTTTCCAATATAATATATACATTTTCAGGTGCATGGCAAATGACATGATTGTTTGTAACAAAATAACAAACAGCTTCTCCTTCTCTGCCAATGGCAAATCCTGATCCTGTTGATATAAAAGTACCATTCTCATCTTCCCCCTGGCAAAGGACACGCACAACACCGTTTCTGGCATTTTGCACCTCTTTATTAGCAGCCCTTGCAGGGATGGGGTAGGATAGAATTATCATCACCAATATTAATATAAAACATAAAAAACATTTATATTTCATTATCAACTTCATATGCTACACCTTATTCTATCTCAATGATAATCGACGTATAGTTATCTTGGTTTTCCTTCTCTTTTGATACAATCATCTTTTCCATTCGGATAGCGCCTTCATAGGCATGCAATTTTCCAATGGTCACTAATTCTTCTTCTGAAAGTGTACCAAATATACCGTCACTCATCAGAAGAATACGATCACCTTTCATCAAGGGGATGGGTCTGAGATTTCGATCTATATGAAGGATTTTATCCATGCCAATATAACTTGTTAAGGCTGTTCTTTGTGCATCATTTCTTGCTTCCTCAATGGATAGCTCACCACGGGCTGCTCTTTCATCCAGTTCACTTCCATAGGTATGTTCTCTATTTAATTGTAATAGAGCCCCTCCTCTGAACAAGTAGATTCTACTATCACCTACTGCCAAGAAATATAGAGTATTCTCCTTAATTATTACATTAACTACTGTGGAACCACTATGTCTGTTATCATTATTCACAAGATATTTTCTAACCTCTTGATTCGCAGATAGCAGCATATTTAGTAGTAGTCCCGAGATATCCTCTGTATTGGAACCCGCAAAATAATTTAACATATAGGTGGTAACAAGGGCGCTAATCTCTGCACCCCCTGATAAACCACCCATACCGTCTGCAACAACTGCAAATATCCCTTTCTCTTTACATAACTTCTTATTAGAAAGGTCCGATATCCCAAAGGAATCTTGTTGATTTTCTCGCTTTCCAATATTATGTACATTGCCAATTTTAACCTTAAAGGCTTTTAACATACGATTTCTCATATTGCTCCATTATCCCTTATCCTGGATTATTGTGAATAGTAAAAGATTATCCATGATCATATCCTTATCTTTATTACCAGTTAAAACTTTCCCCACATAACGCAGAAAATAATAGTTTTGTATTTCCGATTTCAATGGTATCATAGTCTTTTAATTCTATGGTACTAAAGATTGCCTTTCCATTACAACGAACAATACTTCTACCCTCACCTGGAGAGAAATAATAGATTCTATCTCTGGCATCATAGCTAATAACAGCATGATTTTCCCTTGATATGGTATCATCACCACGTACACAGATATCCATTTTATCACTACGTCCGATATAATTATTATCCGTATGAATTCTATAATCACGACCCTTTTCTTTTCCCTCAACACAAACAAGCCAACCAACCACAGGATCGATTCCCATTTCTTTCTTTATAACTGCCTGGGTCCGCTCTGTATCGCCAGCAAGGGAAGCATTCATGGAACGGGTCCTGTCTGTAAATTGCTCCTGCATAATTTTGGGGGCATTGACACCGACATCATTTTTTGCTTTAATATCATCTTCTTCCCCGCCAGACCATACTGGCCTGGTCATGTTAATATTTGCAGATGCACTATTACAATAGGGGCACTCTGCTGTTATTGAATGGTCATAAAAATGACCATTAGGGCATTGTTTCATTTGCATATATGTTCCTCCTACATATATATATTTAATATCCTATCTGTTTCTTATGAAATAAGTCTTAAATAAAGAGACCATGTTCTTGTAACATTATTCTTTGATTTTCTTATTATTACTACCATCCTTTTGAATTTTATAATAATAGAGGTCGTAGGGATTACAATAATAAACCCAATCTCCAGCAATATGAATTTTAAAGCCTCCCACTTTATGAAGTTTGGTTTCTTCACTTCCATCCGTTCTCATTTTATAAAGGAGACTACTCTTACTTTTATCACTCCATGTGGTATAATAAATCCAGTCTCCATTTACATTAATATTACTGCTTTCTACATCATTTAGTTGGGTTTTTTCCCTACCGTCTGTTCTTATTTTATATAGTCCATCGTCATCATAATAAATCCAGCCATCCACAACATTTGTATAATATGCAGAATCAATGATTTGTGTGATTTGAGAACCATCCGTCTTCATTTTATAGAATTGGGGATTGGTTCCATAATAAATCCAGTCATCTATCACTGTCATATTATAGGTTGTTTCGCTGATTAGCAGGGTCTTTTCACTGCCATCCGGCCTAATTTTATAAGTCCCTTCCTTCCATGTGGAATAATAGATCCAATCTCCTACAGCATTAATACATCTGCAAGATTCTGAATCGTCCATTTTTGATAACTGACTACCATCGGTCTTGATCTTATACAGCCTTTCACCATCTGATATATTACAAAAATAGATCCACTCTCCCTGCACCGCTATACTTTTGCATGCTTCTGAATACAACTCTGTTCTTTCACTGCCGTCCGATTTCATCTTGAATAATTTTGAGTAAAAGGAATAATAAATCCAGCCATCCTTTGCTGCAAGAATACCTTCATTGATAATATTACCGCTGGTATTGCCTGATCCAGTAAAATCTGCCCCTGGATCAGCGGCTGTCTCTGTTCTGTCTTTCTTTCCTGCTTCTTCTGTCGAACTTGTTTCTTCCTTACTTATCTCATCCTCGCCTGATTCTTCTGACCCAACTGTTTCTTCCTTACTTGTCTCTTCCTCGCCTGTTTTATCTGACCCAACTATTTCTTCCCTACCCGTCTCTTCCTCGCCTGTTTTATCTGATCCAACTGTTTCTTCTTTCCTGGCCTCTCCCTGACCTCCTTCATCCGTGACAGTACCCACAGGCGTTGTTTCGTCATTATCCTCCAGGTCATTGGTTACGGGTGCCGGCGTTGCCTCTTTGAAATTACTTACGGAAAAATCACTACTTGAGGCAACACTTTCTGTAGGAAGTATATTATCGCTGGCGGGAATATCTTTACTATTTCTATTTGTAGATTGAATATAAAAAACAAAGCAAATCAGAACCAGAGTCATTCCTGCTATGATACCAAGTATTTTTTTATTCAATTTTTGTGGTTCAATATTGTTGTTTTCCTTTGCATCATCTCTATTAATTTTATCTTCTGAATTTATATCAGATGCATATTCATAACTCTGTGATGTCTCCTTGGGTTCATCTTGCGATACAGCCGAAGTCTTTATTCTATATAATTCTCTTGTGAGATCTCCAATACTCTGATATCTTTTCTCTTGTAATACAGCCATACCTTTCATTAGTGCTGCTTCCTGATGAGGTTGAATGCTCACTCCCAGTTGTGAAGGCTTCTTTAGCTCATCCTGTCGTATACGTTCACTGGATTCATCCGGTGTTACTCCTGTAATTGATCTGTATATCGTAGCACATAATGCATAAATGTCCGTCCAAGGCCCCTGAACCCCCCTGGATCGATACTGCTCCTCAGGTGCATAGCCTGGTTTTAACATGACGGATAGACTTTTATTGCCGCTATTCTCAAAATCTCTTGCAGCACCAAAATCAATAAGCTTTATATTCCCCTCAGGCGTTAGCATAAGATTATCTGGACTTATATCACGATGAATAATTCCTGATGCGTGAATCTCACTCAAGGAATTCAAGAGTGGTTTCATCAGTTCAAATATCATATCTACAGGAACTTTTCCGCCCATCCGTGTTAAATACTGTTTTAGGGTCTCTCCCTCCACATACTCCATAACAATATAGGCAGTACCATTTTCCTGAAAGAAGTCTTTAATTGAGACTATTCCTGGTAAGGAGTAAAATTTAGCAAGACGTTTTGCTTCGTCAATAAACTTATCCCGTCCGCTTTGGAAATACTGAATCTTCTCACCAGTAAAGGGTGTCACTGTATTCGTTATAGTACTTTCTCTTGTCACAAAACCCGTCGGGAAAAATTCTTTTATGGCTATTTTAATATCAAGATTTAAGTCCATGCCTAGATAGGTAATACCAAAGCCACCTTCACCTAGTACACATCCTATAAGATACTTTCCATTCAATATGGTCCGTAATGAAAGGTGATGAGGTGATGGTTGATATCCTTCTTCCTGAAAGAAACAATGAGGGCAGCAACCATCCATCAACTCAGTAGACATACAATTCATACATAATAAATCAGGTGATACTCCATCTTTCATATATGATCCTCACTATCATAATATTAAACACTTTAAATAGGAAATTCTAGCGTCTAAAGTAGAGTTATGTCCACATGTTTGCGAATATTTACATCAATTACCATATTTTATATTATACTAAACTATGAACAGATGCAACTGGAATTTGAAAAACATCATGATGCAAAAAGAGAGCTGTTGCTCATCTAACTTTATAATGTTAGAATTGCAACAGCTTCCCTTCAGACCAATGCCCTTAACCTATTCAGGCTACCCTAATAGTTAAAAATATCTAGAATAGCATAGATAAATATATTCACCACCAGCACCAGAATTCAAATCTTTTCCTATTTTAGTATAGCCATAGGAAGCAGGTATATCAGCGGAATTTCCAGATATGATTTGAATACTACGAATAGGTTCATATGTAGTTTCTTTTGAGTAGCATATATAAATATATTTTCCACCGGCTCCAGCATTTAAATCATATTCCATTAATGTATGATTGGCTGGTATTATATTTCGTGCCTCATTAAGACTATTTGCTACAACAACTTCTATATTTGTAATGGGCTTATCAGAGTTATTTATATCATCTAACCCTTCTTTATAACATAAATAAATGTATTGACCACCGGCTCCAGCATTTAAATCTTTATTTATTTTAATGTATCCAAATTTCGGTGCAATTCCAGCATTTGATGATCCAATTACATCAAGACAAGTAATACACTTTTGATAAATTCTAGAATAATTATTTTTAGCATACTCTGAAAATGCATTTTTAAGTTCTTCCTGTCTTGAAGGGTTATCACTAAGTATCCAAATTGGAGCTAGACTATTACTTGTGAAACTGCAAAATACAGGGTTTTCATCTATGGATTCAATCCATTTATCATAATTACCAGCTGTAGTAATATACTTTCCATATTCAGGCTTTCCGCCATATACATTAAGCTTTGTTACGGAGTATTTATTAAATTCATTTATTATTGATCCATACTGGGCTTCTTCACTTGCTGATATTTTATAAATTGAACGTTTATATGATAGTTCAGCTATGGTTTTAACATTTATTTCTTTATGAAATTCTACTTGATTTGTTGATGAAAAATAATCACACTTAGCTCCGACTATAATTTCCTTTAAAAAATGAGTTCCATATTTTTTAAATAACTCTAGTGGCGATAATGTATTAATATCAGCTTTTACATGATTTTTCAATAGATTAATGAATGAATCCTTATTTGCAGCTGCAATACTTAATTTTAGTTTTTGAATGCAATCTGAAACCTTTGTATATTCATGAACTCTATTTTCTATCTCTGTTTTTTCAAAGTCAACATTCAAAGATCCACTAAAAAAGTTATATTCACCCTCCAATGATGTTGATGTTTTTAATTTCTGTAAATAACCTGAAATTGTCAGGTCATAATAAGAAGAAAAATTACCCTGCAGGATTTCTTGTATATTAACTATCTTTGGTTTATAGTAGTCCTTCCTTAAAACTGATATTTGTTCCTGTTCACCAAAATCAAATAAATCCAAGGTTGTACTTTTAGGATCAGCATATAAATCAAAAACATTATATCCTTTTCCTAATGAATCGAGGCCAGGGATTGGAATTCCTAATGTTGCCGAACATGAAATGTAATTATCATTCTTATCTAAGTTATTGTTTACCATTACCATTCCTCCTACTTTTTTATTTTTGCAACTCAATCACAGTCATAATTATAAAGCAGTTTTTTACCTGTTGATACTACCCGTGGAGGTAGTTTTTTCCTTACTTATTTTTATTTCAGAGCCTTCCATATAATCTTTTAACAGCAATCTGTTATTTATGGAAAGCTTACAGTAAATACTCTTTATGGCCATTTTTACCGTATTAGGAGATATAAAAAGCTTTTCTCCAATTTCCTTATTACTCAACCCATCTACAGCGAGCCAGGCAATCTCCATTTCCCGTCTTGAAAGCCTAGCTCGGTTACTAGCAAAAAATTTTCTTTTTATCATTCCAATTGATTTATCATAAATTTCATATAATCTGAAGATCCTTTCAATATCCTCACAGTAGATACTCTCTTTTTGAAATTCTTGCAATAAGGGCTTTATATAATCACAGTTTTCAACAAAAGGTATATAAAGTTTATCAGGTATAGCAAGGGTAAGAGCTTTCTCTAAATACATAAGAGCTTCTCTCTGCCTGAAAATCCTCATATTTGCCGCCGCAACGTAAATGTATGTATGAATATGACCCAAAAGGTTTGGATATACAGAAGCAATATCAATAAAACTTTCCATGCTACCGATGAGCTTATGATACTCTCCCTTTATAAGTAGTGTTCTACCGTAAATTATATTCAGCATGGTATAGTTGGGAAACAGCAAATGATCGCTGCTATAATCCCCTTCTTCCAGCCATCCGCAAATACCATGTGTCTGACTCAATAATGAGTAGATATATCCCTTACAAATTTCTATCGTATGTAATAAAAAATATTCTTTGGCCACTGTTACCTCGTGGTACATATCTTGCATAAGCACCAGTACATAGTCAAAATCACCTTTTACCAAAGCGATACGCATCATCAGAAACAGGGAACAGATTATATTTGTGATCTGTCTTTTGGTTTTTGCACGATTAATTGCCTGATAGTTTGTGATTAAGGCATTCTCAAAATCTCCTCTGTAATAATACCCTTCCGCTTTCATACAGTATTCCCCACCATTGGCATTCCCATTTGTAGCTAGGCTATAGTTAGGTAAAGCTTCAAACATCGTCTGGATAGTGTTCTCAAGTGCTCCGCTTTCCCTATAAAACATATACAAAACAGATGGGGAGCCGAAGGTCCATATCCCGTTCCTGGGAAGGAGGCAAGATGGTTCCTTAAGTAATTGACATGCCTTTAGATGGTGGATGGACATTTTACGAATATCATTATATTCGGTAAAGCTTATGAGTAATTCATACTCACTCAAAAGCCGATTTCTATCATCTTCCTCCATGCTCTGATCTTTCTGAATATTTTCTAAAAATTCCTCACACACCTTCCAGAAAATTTCCATCTCATTATAGGTGAATAGTTCAAAAGCAAGGGCCAGCATAGCAAAATGATGATTTTCCTTGACTTGGTTAGGGCATTCAAGAAAAAACTTGATAAGTGGTTCCTTTTTGTATACATAATTTCCAGCCACTTGTTTTTCTTTCTCCAAGACAATATAAATATTCTCAAAATCTTTACATAAATAAAAATAGTGCTGGGCAAGATTGTAATCTTCTATTTCTAAAAACCATTGTGCTGCACTCTGGTATAGGTCCTTCTGTAGGTTCCTGTTCTCGATTTCTTCTTGTAACAAAATCATAAGAATATTATGAATATGATATGTTTTGTTGATACTGTCATAATTTACAAAAGCATTTTTAGAGATAACCTCCGATAAAAGGTTTTTGGCATTTCTATTTTTACTTACATAAATGGCCTGCTCGACACTGAAATTATCAAAAATACTAAGAGAGAGTAGCAACTCCTTTATTTCCTCCGTAAAATGTCGGTATATGGTATTTTCCATGAGCTTGCACATATCCTTAGAGGAATCCAGGCAACCATTTTCCTTATAGTTAAGCATGATTAGGTACAGAGCACTGATCCATCCCTCAGTCAAAGTGTACAGTGTCTTCACTTGTACCCCTTTGAGGAAAATTCCACAAAGACAAAAATATGCTTTTATATCCTTTTCAGTGAATGTAAAGACTTCTTTTTTGATATGCAGCAAATACCCTTTTAGCTTTAATTCTTCTAATCCCTGTAGCTCAGTGTGACGAGCAATGAGAATAAGATGCAGATAGGGGATTTCACTTTTCGCCAGCAACAGAATAAAATTATCTGTCTCAGTACAAGTAACAAAATGGTAATCATCAATAATCATCACTGTATCTTTCTGCAGCTTTATTTCTTCAATCAGGCTCAGTGCTTCATATCCAATGATGCTGTCACAAGGCATGTCCAAAGCTGCAAGACTTAGAGCTAAGTCTTGATCAACTTTTCCAAATAGGCGACAAAAGCTCTTCCAGAAGCTAGATAAATCCTTGTTAGAAACCTTTTTCCATAATATATTAGCATCAATATCTTTCAGGCTTTCCCGCACAAAGGTTGTTTTTCCATACCCCATAGGTGCTTCGATAAGGATAAGGGGATAGTCTAAGAGCACATACATTACTTTAGATATACCTTCGGGGAAATATAAGTTTTTTGAGTTACATGGTTTTCCTTTTGGCACAAAAGCTACCTCTTTCAGGATTTAAGTAAATAGAAGCTCTTGTAATCGAGTAGGAGGTAGCTGAATATTTCAGCTACCTCCTCTCACATCACTTTACGTCAGACTGTCCACAAGAACTTAACTTTTTAAATTATATTGGACTTTTGCTAAACGATATTATACAGATTACTTTTCTTCAAAATGTGGGAAACACTTTCATGATTATGGACTATTCGATTAATTCCATTCAATAATTCTTTATAATTTCTCGATTGAAATATATTTCTTCCAATGGAAATCCCTTTAGCCCCAGCCTTCATAGAATCTTCAACCAATTTAAGTATACTAATCATATCTGTCTGTTCTCCCCCTGCTATTACAACAGGAATCTGGCAGCTATTCACCACTTCTGAAAAATCTTCACCTTCCATACAATAATTGACTTTTACAATATCCGCACCTATTTCATCTGCAACACGTACAGCTCTTTTTAAATATGCTACTTCTCGTCCGTTATCTATCTCATCACCTCGAACATATACCATGGCGACTAAGGGCATCCCTTTTCTATCACATTCTTCTGCAACTCTCCCCATATCTTCCAGCATGCTGGCTTCATATTCATTTCCCAAGTTAACATGAACGGACACAGCATCGCAACCAAGTGAAATAGCTTCATCAACTGTGGCTGTCTGTATTTTATGTAGCCCCCGACCATATAAGCTTGTACTACCAGATAAATGCATGATTAGTCCCAAATTTTGTTTTGACAAAATATCATAGTTATTTATGATGGCACCTCTATGCAGAATAACTGAATCAACACAATTACATTCTACAATTTTTGCCAAGGTTACACCTATATTTTGGAGACCATCAATCGGCCCTTCCGTAAAACCATGATCCATTGGCAGAATAACTATATTATCATTTCCATTATATATTCTCTTCAGCCTTTTTTCTTTACCTATTATCATTTATTTCCCTCCTTCCTTATAGTAGAACCCATAACAGTAATAAATATTTGCTTTTACCTCTTGCTAAATATGCAAAAGCATTTTAATGTTCTTATATAATATATTATCCAGCTCATTTTCACTGCATTTCAATTCTTTGATCACCATCAGACTCACAATTGGTTTGTAAAGAGGAAACTCACTTCCAAAAATTAATTTGGTACTTCCACATTGTTCTAGTGCAGTTTTTATTCCGGCATAACTACCTTGAGAAGTCTCAAGAAAGACATTATCATACTTTGTGGCATATTCCATAGCATCAACATCTGCTGGTCCAAACCCCATATGACCAATTATAAAATTTGTTTTAGGAAACTCTTTTGCCAAGGCTCCAATCTTTTTAGTAGAAGCTCCCGGCGAATACAGGGTATGACTATAAAATGGAACACCTAGTTGACCGCACAAATCGGCAAGTTCCATAACTGTCTGGGATGCCAAAGAAAATCCATGAACCAAAGGAGCCAGTTTCAAACCTGAAAAACCGTTTCTTATGCCTCTTTCCAATTCCTCAACAGCCTCTTTTCTCTTTAAGGGATTCACACAATAAAAGGCATAAAACTTATCTGGTTCATTTTTAATAATATTTTCAATGATATCATTTGGTATATAATCACCCTCCGGTTTTTCCTCACCAGTGATGTATTTTGTCATTCTTCTAACATCCATCATACCACCAGGAACTAAGACAGCCTTATCTATACCTGCTTTGGCCAAGTCCTCTTTTAACTCTTCTAAAGTGCCAAATTTCCCCTTTCCCATATGTACATGAGCGTCAATAATCATTCTTCTTCCTCCCTTGTAATTTTCATTTCTCAAGCGAAAAACCCTATGACATTTACATCATCCCAGAAAGTCATCTCTATAGGTAATTAACACGTCTCATTTTCTTTCCTGTATATGGTATCTCATTACTAACAACTATTTTGTTTGGAATTCCACAACTAAATTCCAGCTTACTAGAAATTATCTCTTCAATTCCCTCGTAATACTCTACCTCATCGTCCAGTTCAATTACTATTTCAATATAGTCCTTATGTACATTCATATAATAATTAAATCCAACTTCTTCTATGCGCATGAGCATTTCTTCTACATATATAGGTGAATATTCATTGCCCTCTAAGCATATTTGATCTATTTTTCTGCCACGAAGATATAATTTTTTTAAGGAAATCCCACATTCACAATCTTCATTCTCAAGGTAACCCAAATCCTGTGTTCGATAACGGAGTAAGGGTGTTCCTTCTTTTAGTAATGTAGTTACCACAATTTCACCAATTTCACCATCTTCTAAGGCTTCACCTGTATCAGGATTGATTATTTCAAGAAAAACATGAGATGCAGGTATGTGATAGCCACTGTTAGTTTCACATTCAATTCCCAATGCTCCACATTCTAATGAGCCATAATAAAATCTAGCTTTTGTATTCCATTTCTTTTCAATTTTTTTTCGAAATGCATCAGAACAGCCTTCTCCGGTAAGCCATATCATATCTAAGCTAATATCATTATTTAAGTCCACATGGGCTTTCTCTGCAGCTTTCATTAATTCAACAATATAGGAGGGAGATGTAAAGATAGTATTGCAATGAAGATCTTGCATCATCTTTATAGTTTTAGAAGGTTCTGAATATGCACCTCCTTTTCCAACTGGTAAAACAGCGGCTCCAAAACCCACCTGGGCTACCCTTTGAAAGGCCTGCCCCGCTGAACTCATCTCATATGGCAGCGCAACAGCGACAACATCCGATGCTTGAAGTTCAAATAACCTTCCTAACTTTGGTATTAAATCACTTCCATAAAGGTCATTCATAGTATACATGACATAGATATTTTCTCCACCTGATGTACCTGTTGAAGTATGAATATGAACAATTTCCTCTGGCGGAACACAAAGAATTATATTTTTATCATTACGTATTACTTCTTTAGAGAGCGGTTCAATATTTTGAAACAATTCTAAGGTAAAATCTTTATCCGGTGAATATCCGGCCTGTTCAAGTTTTTCTCTATAATATAAGTTCTTATGGTAAAGATAGTCCAATAATTCCTTTAACGATTCTTCCGTATAGTCTTTTATTTGTCCCTGATTTAATTCAGAAATATTCTTTAATTCATTGTTGTATTTTTCCAACACACCATAGTTACGTGAAGAAGCCAAACAAACATAACCAACCAAGCTTTCCATGCAATTTCCTCCCTGATACCAAACAATAGAATATTTACTTTTCTAAAATAGTCTCCTCAATGGCAACCCCCAAATGCCTTCCCTTCTTCATGGTGTACCCCAAAACCACATCATTGGGTTTTAACAGTACACTGTTTTTAACCGTTCCCTTGCTTGAGAGAATACGAATATGCCAATCATCCTGTACAATTACATTAACAGTTTCTCCTTTGGGTGATTCACATTTTATAAGAAGCATTGGTCTCTTTTCCATCTTAATTCTTCCAACACTGACTGCTCTAATTCTTCCCGCCGAATTCACAGCTAAAACATCATCTCCTGCCTTTAATTCTGATAAGTATTTTGTTGTATTATCTGGGCATAAAATATAGGAATGAATCGCACCAGCATTTACCCTGAAGGGTCTCAAATCCATATACGGCAGAAAGTGATTTTCTGAACTGACAAGGATACCTCCTGAAGAGGTTGAACCGATTATCATTCCTTCATCATCATCTAATTTACTAATCGTATCTACACAAACACGATCCCCCATACCCACATGCTGGATTCCTACAACTTTAAGTTCTTCTATATCAATATTATTTAAAGATAAACTTTCTACTTTATTTTTAAGTTTATTCAATTCTTCTATGTTATTATTTTTCATCAATACCGCCTGACTTCCCATTTCCATTGTCATTGATGCAACCCAACCATCTTCACTGTTATTGATTAATTTACAGATGGTATTGTTATATTGCTGCGAATAAGCAAGAATCAGTTCTAACGGGATATTTGTGACGGACTCAAACTGTATTATAATCGTATTATAATTTTTGCTCAGCTCAATAGCCTTATCCATGCTTTCTTTATCGTTTATTGAAATAAATATTCCTAACTCCGTATCATCCCATGCAGAACTTGATTTTTTATCAAAATCACATAAGAGAGGGATAATCCTCTGATCTTTATGTTCAGCAATGTATTTTTTTAATAAATCTTTATTTTCATTGCTAGCTTTTATAAATATTTTTATATTTCTTGGTATTTTTTCAGTCAACACAATTTGATTAAAATCTAAAAGAACACCGGAATATCCAATATTTAATGCATAGTTTAATAGTTCTACTGCTTTTTTTTCATTGATTCCTGTAATATCAACCCATAATTCATTTTTCATACTCATCACCTGCATAATTTCTTATGTGTATTATGCCTTTTCCTTTCTTATCTACGAATATCCTTTTTTTATTATTATGTAGCCTATAAAAAATAGTTTGCCTTTCGAAGTTCTGTCATCACCAATAAGTTGTCTATATTCTGTAATGTTTGTTTATCAACAAAGATAACCTTGCTTGGGAAGGGAAGATTTAATGTTGGTACTTTCAGATTTTTTGTCTCTCCTTCTATATATATTTTCAGTAAATCTTGTGTACATTGTAACTTCCAATAGTTAACATCTTTTAACTCCTCCAATTGGAATAAAGCCTCCTGCAACTCTCTCATGGAACAGGATTTATTGCCAATGGTTATCATATCATTAATTCGTCCGTGATGAATCATAATATCCTCTAGCTTTCCACAAGGACAATGGCTTTTTTTAACTTCTACAATATCACCCGTATTATAGCGAATGAGAGGAAAAGCCTCATTGTTTAACTGTGTAACTAATAATAATCCTTTTCCTTCTTGAATCGTTGTAACTTCATCCTTTAAATCAACTACTTCCAAATAAAAATCCTCTGAGCAATGCAAATTACCTTCACGACATGACACAGCAATATTCGCCGTTTCTGTTGAACCAAAATAATCATAGGCTGTTGCATGCCATATCTCCTCAATTCTTTTTCTTCTTTTTGGTGATAACATCTCCCCAGCAAGACAAAGTGCTCTTATATGAAAGTCCTTTTGTATGTCATACCCCAGGCGAACAGCGACATCCGCCAGGAGAATTGCTTCTGATGGATTACATGTTAAAATAGTAGCTTTTAATCTTTTCATAATCTCTAATACTCTAGGATATGGTGTTATAACAGACCCGCGGCTGACGGGAATTATGGTGGCACCATTTAAAATAAACATTTTTGAAAATATATGTGCTGGTACAGAAATTGCATAGGGAAAACGCATCAATACAATATCATCCTGTCTAATGGCCAAATCCTTATTAAACAACTGCCAAGCAGCAACCTCCATGTCCTTGTGTGAGTACCATACTGGAACAGGTTTTCCCGTAGTTCCAAAAGATTCATGATATTCCTGTATCCTTTCCATCTCAACAGAAAGGACATCCAAGGGACTGCTATTTCTTAGCTCTTCTTTCGTTGTAGGAGGAATTGTACGAAAATCATCAAGGCTATTTATGCTCTTTTTGATTCCTTTTCTCATATAAAAAGGACTCTTTAACGCATTATCTAAAGCGTAATTTATTTTTCCAACCAAGTCCTCAATCATAATCCATTCTTCTTTCTAATAATTATTTATGTAGCTCTAATATTTCTCTAATCTCTTTATGCTGAATTTTATTGGTAGAGAAATTCTTCCCTTCTCTTAATTTATCTAGATCTATTTCTAGGTTCAGTAATCCGGTCTCATTATCATTTAACTTTCCTAATATAAAGTTATCAACTTTAGTACAAATACAATCCTCCAAAAGATTGGTATTTAACATAGCTGATGTCAAGCCGTAGAAATCAATTCTCGATATACTACTTGTCCCAACTATAGTTGATAGCAAGAGGTAGCATGGAATATCCATTACCCTTGATAAAGCAACGTTCTCTACTATACAGCTGTATTCGAAAGGTATTTGGGAGATACATATTAGGATATCAGCATCTTCAACTGCAAGCCTTTCACATAACAATAAGGAGTTAATATCATTGCCTATGAGCACTCCCAATTTGCCTATCTCTGTTTCAAATATACCAACTTTATTTCCAGGGCATAAAAATTGTTCTTCAAACTCATTCAAGCATATTTTCCTGTGCTTTCCGATTAATCTTCCATTATTACCAATAACAAGTGCTGTATTGTAATATTCATCTCCACTCTTCTCCAGTAATCCCCCTATGACATGGGAACCATACCTTAAGGCAATCTTAGATAATTCATGAAATAGATATCCATCCATGGTCTCGGCTGTTTTATCCATATTACAAAGATTAATTGCTGATGCAAATAATTCAGGAAAACAAATTAGATCATATGATGAATTAACACCTTTTTCCAACATCTTATTTACTTCATCAATCGCTTCTTGTTTCGAATCTATATTAGCTTTTGTCTGTACTAATGCAATTTTTATCGTGTTTATTATAAACCTCTCCTTTCTTTGTTATTTCGAAAACATTATATATTCGGAAATATTTTCTTCTATCTTATTATCATAAACACTTACCAATCGATCCATTGCATTTAACAATTCTGTTATATACTCCTCACTAGCTTCGGCTAATATGTTTCCAAAAGTACCTCTAGCAATTATACTAAATACCATATCTGGAACAGATTTAAACTCAGTAAGAAAGCTAAAAAATGTATGCTTTTCTACTTTTAATCCAACATTAAGGGCGCATTCAATAATATCATTACTTTCCATACGGCTTCCCCAATTATTAATAATTTTTTTCGGATAGTTCATCTCTCCTTGGCATCTTTTAGATACCTTTAAAATTGCCTTAAATAGCATGTTACCAGTATACTCTACATTCTTACGCTCTAAATCAACTTTGCCAAGAGTATAACCTGGCAAAGAGCAGATGAAAATACCTCCCTCCTTTAAGGAATTGGCTATAGCATAAACCGTTTCTTTTTTTAACCATTGCATTCCATAATTACAGGCTATTATATCTGCCTTCAGATGTATATATTCCAGATCATTAGCATCATATAGAAAGAACTTACCTTGTGGTATTTTCTTTTCTCTTGCAATAGAAAGCATCTTGTCTGAAATATCCAATCCAGTAATCACAGCATCAGGATAAGCATTAGAAAGCTTATTTGTTAAAATGCCTGTCCCACAGCAAATATCTATTATATTTTCTATTCTTTGATTTTTCGTATAATCCCTAGCAAACTTGATTATTTGATCTGCAATTGTATTATAATATTGCTTATTACTATCCGTTTCATAAGCAGTATGTAAATCATCAAAAATAGCTTCTATATAATTCACCTAATGCCACCCTATTCCTTATAAAAACTGTATTTATGATATAAAAGAGTCCCAAAGAAAATTACCCCAGCGAACATTAATACTATGTATAAGCTATAATTACCAAATATAGCCATTCGGTCAAGCACTCTAGTCATTACTTCTCTTAGCCAGTAGGTTGGTGTGAACTTCCCTATTAACACCATGTACTTTGGCATATAGGTAATGGGCCAATATAATCCACCCAGCATAGCCAATACATTAATAAGGATATTGACCAATGCCAAAAACATGCTCTTACTTTTTGACACAGTAGAGATAAATATTCCCAGAGCCAATCCAATTAGACCTGACAAAAACAGTACCAAGGAGATACCTAGGGTTATCTGGATGGAATTTAAGTTTACTACCCAGTTTAAAACAACTGCTATGATACAAATCTGGATTAGATTAATTACCAGGGATCCATAAATAAGGGAGGATATATATTGTCTATAGTTGTACCTTGTATTTGAGACCCGGGTAACTATATGATTTCTCTTATCCTCAAGGAATTTATTGCCAATGTAGCAATTATAATAAATCATAAAGAAAATAATAAAGCCCCAAAATGTAGCCTGACCACTACTTACATCCTCTGTATTCTTTGAAGGGGTTATTAGCTTAAGCTTAACAGATGGATTTTCAACAAGAGAGCGATAGGAAGCAAAGTCTGTATCCGTATCTGTAACCCTACCAGCCACTGTATATTTATTGATAGAGTAATTTAAATCTTCCTCAAAAAAAGTAAACATGGCACTTCCCGTTAAATTCATTGTCTTAACCTTAATATCCTCGTCACTATCATGAATATTCTTACTCATACCTTCTGGAAAAATCACCACATAATTTACCTTGTTTTTAATCAGGTTTTGGCAAGCTTGCTCTTCACTCAAAAGAGTGATTGTATATTTTTCCTCCAAGTGACTGATTATCTCCTTTGTTATATCAGAATCATCATGATCAACAATTCCTACCCGACAGTCTGCAAATACTTTATCCAAATTATCCGAGGTCTCCTGGCTCATCTTATAAATAAAAGCATATAAAAGGATTGCAATAATCGGTATCACAAATAAGACACTACTAAATATCCCGTGTAAATTTCTTTTTACGTTAAACCATACTATTTTCATCCCATTTCACCTCTTCTATTTGTAAATAATATGATCAGCAATAAGGCTACACTCCATATGGAAATAACCGATAAATATCTTGTAATATCTACTGCATCGGTTTTATATATTACGCTAAATAAAGCATTTTGGCATACTGCATTGGGCAGGTAGTTTTCTACCAAATTGGCAAATACTCCATTTCCAAGATCTAATATCACAAATCCGCTTGCCAAAAAAGTGCATCCTAAAATGATAATGTTAGCCAAAGTATAAGCAATATTATAATTTTTGCAGATAGAAATTAGAGCTGCACCAAATAGATTAGTGAAGACAATGAATACTCCGAGAATTAGGATTAAATTAATCAAATTATTGCCCAGATAGATACCATATACAAATTTATAGAATAAAAGAAGAAATAAGACCTGTGCACATACTAAGATAAAAGAAGCCAATAAGATCCCCGAAATAATTGAAAATTTCTTACAAGTGATACTTTTTACCCTTGCTCCATGCTTTCCGATTATGGTTTCGCTTAGTATTTTTATGGCATAAAGTGAACCATATAGACAAATCAAAACTGCCAGAGTAATCCCATAATAATCAAAAGCCTTAGGGGTATGATTACCCGTTAAACTCTCAGGGACAATATAAGTATCACCAATTAAATCAGTTATTATCTGGGCCTTGTTATTCTTAATAATTTCAGGTGTATACATCGCCTTGGTGGTATTATATTTTTCAATGACATATTTGGCAATTTGTGTACCTTGGGTATTGCTATCCTCTACATAGAGAGATATTTCTTGATTTTTATCCACTTCTGTATAATAGAGATATCCGTCTAATACCGAATCCTCATACTGCTTTTTGGCATCCCCTAAAGAATCAACTTCAACTATGTTAATGACGTCTTTCATAATGTCTGTATGAAATATTTCTAACAAGGCATTGGCATAATTATTATCATTAACTAACCCAAATGTTTCTTTCTCCACTATGGGTGATTGAAAATCACTTTTTAAGGCATTACCAACAATACACGCCAAAACAATTGGGAATATTACCATAAGAATCATACTTACAACATCTCTAAGTTCTCTCTTACAGGTATATTTTAATGTGGTCCAAATCATCCTCATTTGCCTCCTTAATCCCGAAGATTTCGTCCTGTTAATTGAAGAAAGATATCTTCCAGATTGTTCTTCTTCATATCAATCGAGTAATATTCATATTTCTGCTTTTCAATGGCTTCTAATATATATTTCAACTCATGAGCAGCTGTCTTTGCTATGATTTCTAACATTGAGTCCTTGACCTTGCAGGAGATCACGCCACCTAAAGCCTGAATAGCTTTGATTAGCCCTTCTTCGGGAGCTTGGTTTAACAGAATATGAAACTTCTCTTCTGCATTATACTTGTTTAAGATCTCCTCCTTTGTGCCGCTTTCGATTATATTCCCGTGATCTATAATAAGAATTTTATTACAAATGGACTCAATCTCCTCCATATAATGTGATGTATATATTACTGTCGTTCCTCTGGCATTTAGTTCCTTAATGGAACCTAGTATATGATTTCTCGATTGAGCATCAATACCTACGGTAGGCTCATCTAGAATAATAAGTTTTGGCTTATGTACAATTGCACATCCAATATTAAGTCTTCTCTTCATACCGCCGGAGAATGTCTTAGGCAATTTCTTTGCGACGCTTGTAAGCCCTATAAACTCCAAGGTCTCATCCACCTGTTTCTTTAATTCTTGCCCCTTAATCCTATATAGACTTCCGAAATACTCAAGATTTTCTCTGGCTGTTAAATCCTCAAATATAACGATATCCTGTGGCACTAGTCCCATATAGCTTTGAAGTTCTTTCTTATGCTTATGAAAATCTTTTCCTAAGATTTCTAGCTTACCGCTGTTTTTACTAATAATGCCGCTTAAGATATTTATAGTAGTAGACTTACCGGCACCGTTTGGCCCTAATAACCCTAGAATATCTTTATCCTCAACCTCAAAATTGATATTGTTGACTGCTATGACATCACCGTATTTTTTCACAAGTCCCTGTACTTTAATCATTGAATCATTTAATCCTCCATTTATCTCAAATTATTATATCCGCAAAGATTTGAACACAGATTACTATATAGAAATTTTTAATCCCCATGGTAAAAGCATCTGAATAGCTTCTTACTCAACCTAGCAGTATAACCTATTCCTAGTCTTTCGCACTAAATATTATAAGCATTGCTAAGATATTTACAGCGATCATAATTACAAAATACTTGTTCCCACAATGAAAAATCCATTTCTTCCTTAATAGTTTCTAATACTTCTCTATTATCTTTTCCTTCAAGAAATAAATCTATAGCTCTGGAATAGACTGCTGTAATTCCTGCCATAAATCCAGGATCCAAATCTCTACCTATTGTCTTAATAGAATCAACCCCTGTCTCCATAATCTTATCCAATTGGCAAAGAGAACAATCTTCATTGACATCAAGAATATTAATCTCTTCTGACGTTTCCTTAATTCTGTATTTTGCACGGCAGGGTATACCAGTTTGAAAATTGGGATTATTAAGATGGAGAAGACCGCAGGTTCCCTCTAAAAACGAACATCCAAAATGGCCGAATATTTCGATTTTAACCTTGGTACTTTGAGTGATATCCTTAATTTCTTCTATACTTAAGGGATGGGGGAGCACTACTTTATCAATCCCCATCTCCTCATAAAACTTTAATGTAGACTTATTAAGCGTAATCAAGAACGTACTTATTGTAATAGGAATATTAATTCCAGAGTTTTTTAAATATAATAAATTACCCAAATCTCCAACAATTACCCGATCTACTCCCGCATCTATCCCTCTTTTTACATAATCCAAATAATGCTTCCTTGTATCCTTTTCGCCGGTAAAATTGCAATTATTTGCCCATGGTACATTGGCAACCAATTCCACCTTAATTCCATTGGCATGTGCAAATGCAACCGTCTCTACAAAATCATCATAGGATAAAACTGTTTTTCTTTTATCAAAGCATGAATACTTTGTTCTGCCTGAAAAGGTAATATTATTACCATAATCATTATATTCAAAACCGCAATAGAACTCACCTGCACCTGCATCAGCCTGCATATGTGCACCTTGTAGGGTATTTACAGGAGCTTTAATAATAACTTTTTTCATATAATAACCATTCCTTTCTGTAACCTGCATGCTTTGGGCCACAAGCAATATTTGCGTGCGAAAAATTATTTTTCACACTAACAGTACATGCCTTCCCTTTGAGTTAGTTTGTGCCGTAGATTACGCAGGCACAAACTTCTAAGTGTGAAAATTGCTTTTTATTTTTACACTATCTCCTTATATAATCAGTTAGTGGCTAAATCATCAATTATCCTCACTGAAACTTAGGCTAAGGTCTTAATCAGGACACCCTACTTTCTCTTTCTTGTAATTTACTAATAAGCTCCTCTATTTCAGAAACTGTAAAATCATAATCATTAATGACATAACTATATATATCTACATTATTCTTTAGAATGTCACATAAAGGGATTTCACTCTTTTTATATAGAACATTGCCTAGTAAGAAGAGGTTGGTAAAATCACGATTGTTTTTATTAATACAAGGTTGATACTCTATATCACTGGTTGTCTGAGCCATGGTAATCTCAATTTTGTTTTTACATGCTTGTGAACATTCACCCAGCTGCAATTTATCATAAATTGCATAGGCACATTTTCGAGAAAATGCAACTACATAATTACCTATATGACAACTTATTTTCCAACCCCTATCTGTAATTTTTTTAAACCCTCTAAAAGAATTAATATGTAAACTGGTCTCTATCCCTGTAACACCATATTTTGAATAATGCTCAATTTTGAACTCATCTGCCAAAGTATTAGCAAGTACATCCTCCGGATATTTCTCATCTTCTATATATTCCTCAATCCACGGCGTATCTTCTAATGACCGAGTTATACCCCGTCCTAAGAACACTTCCTTGGGGAGAATGTTATTCTTATGAGCTTCGTAGAGTAATCCTAAATCATTGACTACCAAAATATAATCTATGCTATTGTTATGTAATAATCTCAAAGTTAAAACAAATTCCTGAAGATGTTTGTCTGATAATTTTGGTGTAATCAGTTTAAACCTATAACCCTTTTTAATAATATTTCTGCCAATCTTCAATGCTTCATCTCCCAAAGGGATATGATAGACACAGGCTTCATCGCCGATGGAGATAATTCCAACACCAATTCCAAGATAGTTTTGTAGGTTTTTATAGTCTCTTACGTGTAATTCAGCAATATTCATTGAGCACCTCCTGGTATACATTATTTTTTTAAGACTGCTATTTTAAAAGATTTGTATCTTTTATTTCTATAAAATAAGTTAATTGTATACATCCAGCAATACCGTAGACATATAAGTCCTTACTAGCTCGATGTCCTCCAGCTCTATCTCAAGGATATCAATTTCTTCAGAATTACCAAATTCCTTCACCAACCCTAAGGGGCCAGCAACAAAACTACTGCCACTAAAAAATCCATCCGTATATACAGCTCTTCCTATTCCGTTAACACCAATCACAAATATACCTGTTTCCATAGCTCTTGCTATTGCTATGTTTTTCCATTTCTCCATGAGTAACTTATTATACCTCTGATTATCATTAAGAACCGGTATTAGACTTGATGAAAAAATAAGTTCAGCACCTTGTGAGACCATTGTATGGATAATATTTGAATCAAACATATCAATTCCTGAGACCAATCCTACTCGTCCAAAATCCAGTTCAAAGGTTTGGCTAAATTTACCTCCAACAATATATTTAGACTCCTGCTCAAATAAGTGTACCCTCTCCTGTTGTCCTATAATATCTCCATCTCTTCCAATAACAAATCCTACGTTGGTATATCTTTTATCATCATTATCCGAATATAATGAACCGGTAACACCTCCAATTATGTAACAGCAATGCTTTTTTGCAATTTCACATAGTCGCAGAATACCTTTGTTTTTAACAAAATTTTCAGGAACACTGGTAAAGTTATATGAACTGCCTGTATAAAATTCTTCAGGTAATACAATAACATCAATATGGTTGCATTTTTCCATTAAAGAATTAATATTGTTTTCAATATTATTCATATTGACAGTACGATTTCTGGTCCCAAAAGTAGAACTTTGAATCTCTTGTTGAATAATACCAATTTTTAGAACTCTAGACATGCTATTCTTCCCCTTAATAAATATAATTTCTTCTTAATAGTAATTTTTTCCCTCTTTTATAACTATATTACCATTATTTTCTATTTTGTCAACATTATTTTTTACATAATAAGTAAATTAATAGTAATTTATTACTACTATTTTTATAATTACATTGTATTTGATAGAAATTGTCTGTTTTAAGTTGTTCAATAGGATGAAATTTTCTATGAAATAAAAAAACTGGGAGTAGTTGCGATCTCCCAGTTAACTTGCTATTCAATGCTATATCAACATTAAAGGCACCAAGATTTTTTACATCTCGATGCCTTTTCATTATAGAACCTCTGTCTTGGGGGTTCTTTCTCATATCTTCTGGACAAAATCCTTACCAGAACATCTTCTGCTTATTTATTGCCTAATGCTGACCGCATCCTCTTCTACCCCCCTATTAATATAGGCATTATATATAATAAAGAATAGTGTCAGTATCACAGCAACAATAACCGTACTCATTCCACCTAGAATACCTATCTTTTCTGCTACACCTCCAACAATACCAGGCATTAGTGTAGCGCCAAGCCCTGAAAAGACCATCATAAAGCTAAGTCCGATGGGATATTCCTTTAGGATTTTGCCAATGGAAGCAACCGTCGTTGGATAAAGTCCTGACATACAAAATCCTACACCTACAATACCTAAGATGACCGGAACAACCGATCTACTCAAGAGCAGAACAGTGAAGAATACAACATATCCCAATGCATTAATTAATAGCAACTTAGATTTCTTTACCTTTGAGGATAGATAAGCTGTTAATAGCCGCCCAAATAAAATCACAAGCCATAATAAACTAGCCATTGTCTGGGCTAAATCATTGCTTAATATACCAGATTCAATAAAATAAGTTACTAACCATCCATTTACTGCTTGTTCTGCGCATAAATAAAAAAACAAAATAGCACAAGCTGTTAAATAGTATTTATTTTTTAGAAAGTCCAAATTAGACATTTTACTCTTTTTCTCTTTAGCCATGGGTTTATTATTAGGTATGTTCATAAATCCATAAGTGAAAAGTTCAAAAAAGCATAACAATGCCCAAATATAAGCTATATATTTCCATCCATCAGCATTCCTACTAACGAAAGCCATGGCGATGAAGGGTGATAGAAAGGCACCAATGGCAAACACACTGTGTAAGATATTTAATGCAGCACCCTTTTCCTTTGCAATTTCATTGATTACCGTGTTATTAAAATTACTGACTGCACCACGGTTAACACCTGTAAGAAAAAATGCCATTACCAACAGAAAGGGATTACTTGTTATAGTCATTAAAACAAATCCTAATACTCCAGCACTACAAAACAAAAGTATACTCCTTCTTCTCCCAAGGTAAATGGGGACTATTCCTCCTGTAAAGCTTGCTATTAAATTACCAACGGAGTTGGCCACCAGTAGTATCCCAGCAATAACATAATCTAATTCATAAGAGCTTTTTATGTAAGGAAGGATTGCACCAAGAATTAATGCAATACCACCATTAACAAAAAAGCTATAGAAGCATCCTAAATAGATTGATTTATGTGACCGAGTCTGTCTTTTAATATTTGATACTGTCTGTGATTTCAAAGTTATTCTCCTTTGTAAAGATTAGTCATGGATGATTGTAAACAACATTTACATTATACCTATAAAATCAAACAAATCAAGGATTAATCATGGGAATCTTGATTTTGCTGAAGTTTCAAGGATATAGTTTTAAGATTTAGGGTAAAACAAAGCACGAAACTAATGATTAATTTCGTGCTCATCCATTATAGGCACCATATATTTCTTGATTAAGGTATATTATAAATTAAAGGGATAAAAGTCAAGGATGAAATTAAACTTTGTACTTTAGTGGTGATTACCCGTAGCGTAACACCGTTTTGCAATCTCAGCTATTAGGCTTAGGGGGAGCGGCTTGTTATAGGGAAATTGTATTGCACCCTTACTTGTCTTGTACTCCGTGAGTTTCTCTGCAAAATGTGCTACAGCCTTATCACCCGGATACAACCCTATATGTTTTTTAAAGCCTGCAAAATGGATAATATTTTGCTTCCTCCAGTAAGTTGGCATCCTCCAAGAGATGCACTCTTCTGCCTCCGGTAAAGCCTTCCGTAAGGTATCTCTAACTTGATATAAATATCCACGTGTCTCCTCGGGTTGCCC
Organism: Bacillota bacterium; assembly: GCA_023443625.1. Next base: position 34,997 of record JAEZTQ010000066.1, read on the forward strand.
TTCAATATAAGCTTCAATCACCTTCGGTGTCTCATCACAGTTATGGTCTTGGCCCCCCATTGTCCCTTCCTCCTTTGGATTATACTAATGATTTATTTCTCTTCCTCTTACACCGTTATTTCAATCTGATTTCCTTCGATACCAACAACACAGCTTTCGTAGTACCCATCGCCTGTTGTTCTTGGTCCGCTGAGAACCTCATAACCATCCTCATTTAATTTCTTCGTTAATTCATCCACCTTTTTCTTACTTCCCACACTAAAAGCAATATGAATATACCCAGTTCTCTCCCATGTTATTTCATTATCTACTATATCTGGCTTATTCATAAGTTCAAGTCGACTTCCATTATCAAAGGACAAAAAATAGGATCTGAAGTTAGTTTTTATATTGTGGTAGCCATCATTTACTTTTGCATCAAAGTATTTTATAAAGAAGTTTTTCGCTTTATCTAAATCCATCATATACATTGCAATATGTTCAATTTTCATAAACCACATTCCCCACTATTTATCTTTTTTACTCATTATGGCATAAACTTGTTTTTCTGTCAAAACATCCCTTTTAAACCCTTAGGAAACCACGAAAGCCCCTAGACGAATAATAAGATTCAGCCCCATTATGGTACACAAAGACAGTGTCATAGCGACGATCACAAAAGATAGCTCCCCCCAGTTTTCGTATATGATCAGGTGTCTTCACCCAGCTAGATGTTTTCATATCGAAACTCCCTAGTTTCTGTAGCTCCCGGTATTGTTCTTCCGATAGAATCTCAATGCCCATAGCATGAGCCATATTGATGGCGCTATTTCCTGGTTTATGTTCTTTTCTTGACGCCAGTGCTTCGCCGTCATAACAAACACTTCTTCTGCCTTTAGGACTTTCTGACGAGCAATCCATAAATAGGAATTCGCCTGTTTCTTCATCATATCCCACAACATCCGGCTCTCCCCCTGATTTCTCCATTTCATGAAGTGACCACAACTTTTTTGTATCTGTTTCCAGTTTTTTTTGTACTTGATCCCATTTTAGACCTTTATGGTAACTTATATTTTTATCAAAACGAGCCTTCAAAGTTTTCAAAAGCTCTTCACCTTGTTGGGATGACAATTCTGCTTTTTCATTATTCATAAAGTAATCTCCTTATGAGTTTTTCTAGCATATGCTATTTAAACTTTATTATTTCAATTTATGATCTGTTACATAAACCTTCCTTCATGCTGCAACAAAGTAGTTAAGTATTTATAGTTTCTCCCGTAAAACCATGGGTAAAATTCCGCCATGTCTATAATATGAAATCTCCATTGCAGAGTCAAAGCGTACCATTGCTGCAAACTCCTTTTGATTTCCCCTTTGGTCTGTAGCAGTAATCCGAAGAACTTCCTTTGGCTTTACCTCCTCATAAAGTTTTATATCAAAGGTTTCTTCCCCGCTTAATCCCAGGCTTTCTGCAGTTTCTCCATCTATATACTGTAGGGGGAGAATTCCCATCATCACTAGATTGGAACGGTGAATTCGCTCATAACTTTCAGCTAATACAGCTTTCACACCCAGAAGGTTAGGCCCTTTTGCCGCCCAATCTCTTGAGGAACCCATGCCGTAATCCTTTCCAGCAAGAACCAAAAGTCCGGTTTTGTTCTCCTTATACAACATGGCCGCATCATAGATGGGCATGATCTCTCTCGTAGGCCAATAGGTGGTATAACCTCCTTCCCTTCCTTGGGCAATCTGATTACGAATTCGAATATTAGCAAAGGTACCCCGCATCATAATCTCGTGATTTCCCCTACGGGAACCGTAGGTGTTAAACTCATGGGGTGGTACCCCCTTATCTATAAGATATCTACCAGCAGGTGTATTTTGACCGATAGCACCAGCTGGGGAGATATGATCCGTGGTTACGGAATCACCGAATTTGCCTAGTACACGAAGCCCTTGTAATTCTCCTATGGGCTTAACTTCTTTTGAAAAATCTTCAAAATAAGGAGGGTTTTGAATATAGGTGGAAGACCCATCAAAGTCATATAATACCCTTTGTCCAGCATTTTCCGCCTTATTCCAGGCTTCATTTTCATAAATCTCATCATATACCGAACGAAAACGGTTCGGGGTTACATATGCTGCGATGGCTTCCTGGATCTCTTCATTGGTAGGCCAGATATCACGAAGATAGATAGGCTTACCGTTAAGATCCTCACCAAGGGGTTCCTCTGTCAAATCTATACCAACCTCTCCTGCCAAAGCATAGGCAATGACCAGTATAGGTGATGCCAGATAATTTGCTTTCACAAAGGAATGAATTCGCCCTTCAAAATTGCGGTTTCCTGATAATACAGAGGTCACAAGCAAATCATTATCCCGTATTCCTTCTTCTATCTCTGGTAACAGTGGTCCCGAGTTACCAATACAGGTGGCACAGCCGTAACCAACAATGTGAAATCCAAGTTGATTTAAGTAGGGAATAAGGCCTGCGGCTTCCAAGTAAGAGGTTACGACTTTGGACCCTGGGGTCAGAGAAGTTTTCACATGAGCTGGAACGGACAACCCCTTTTCTACTGCCTTCTTCGCAAGAATTCCTGCTCCCAGCATAACATAGGGGTTGGATGTATTGGTACAGGAAGTGATGGCTGCAATGACAACAGATCCCGTCTTCATGTTACTGTGTCTTCCATCAGGCAAGGATATCTCCACTTCCTTATGAAACTCTGTTTGCTTTAAGCCATGACCCTGATTGCCAAGGGGTGCTGTAACTGACTGAAGGAAGCTTTCCTTCATATGACCCAATTCTATATAATCCTGGGGACGCTTTGGGCCGGATAAGGCACTTTTGACCGTGGACAAATCTAAGGTCAGTACTTCTGAATAGACAGCTTCCTTCTCATAGGTTTGGAACATCTTATTTTCTGTTAAATAAGCTCTAATGAGAGCAATCTGCTCTTCACTACGTCCTGTTAAGCGTAGATAGCTTAAGGTTTCTTCATCCACAGGGAAGAAGCCACAGGTTGCCCCATATTCAGGGGCCATATTAGCAATACTTGCCCGATCTGCCAAGGAAAGACCTTGTACTCCTTCTCCATAATATTCAACAAATTTATCTACTACCCCATGGGCACGTAACATTTTGGTAAGATACAGGGCAAGATCCGTTGCCGTAGTACCGATGGGTAGTTTTCCGGTGAGCTTTACGCCTATTACCTCTGGGAATAAGAGATAGGAGGGTTGTCCTAGCATTCCAGCCTCTGCTTCAATACCTCCTACACCCCAGCCAAGGACACCAAGTCCGTTAATCATAGTCGTATGTGAATCCGTTCCCACTAAGGTATCGGGATAGACAATCACCTCTCCATTCTCTTCCTTTTGTCTCACTACCTGAGCTAAAAATTCTAGATTCACCTGATGAACAATTCCGGTAGAGGGAGGAACAATGGAGAGATTGTTAAAGGTAGTCTTCGCCCAGCTTAAAAATGAATACCTTTCTCCATTACGCTGTAACTCCAGTTTATTATTAATTTCCAGAGCTTCCTTACTTCCATAGCAGTCCACTTGTACGGAATGATCAATGACAAGGTCTACGGGAATCTCCGGGTTAATCCGTTTAATTCGCTCTTCTAGAAAAGTTCTTGCATCTGGGGAGATGTTTTCATCTCTGAAGGCATATTCTTCCTTAGAGGTATTATCATATACCGCAATGGCGCTTCGCATGGCAGCCAAATCAAGAACCACGGGAACTCCCGTAAAATCCTGCAAAATTACCCTGGCAGGCAAAAAGGGGATTTCTCCTGTTGCTCCCTGCTCCTTCGTCCATGCTGCAAGGCTATTCACCCCTTCTTCTGTCATTCCATCTTCATCCTGTTGACGTATCAAGGCTTCCAGTAATATTTTTATGGAAAATGGTAAACTATTTATATTATATCCATCCTCTTCTAAGGCTTGAAGAGAATAATACCCATACCGTTTCCCATCCAAGGTAAATTCTTTTTTATATTTCTTGTCCCATTTCTTTAAATAAAAATGTTCCTTCATTATTCCGCCTCTTTCATGATTGTATTAAATCTATCTGCTGACTAAATACATGAGCTTTATCATATACTTCTCCCATAGAGCAAACCAATCAACTCTAATTGCAAGTTGTTTTATCCTAATAATTATGTATTATAACTAAATTATGATTTTATAATCATTCCTATAGAATCATTTTGATCTTTAGAATGCATATTAGTTTCCACACACACAGACCCCCAGACATCAAACTGTCAAACAGTGCATTTTCGGAAACCAATATGCTTTCTTCATTGTTTCGTTATATTTTGCAACAGCCCCTTACGATATAAACTATTTTCCCTTAAATGAATAATTATTTTCATCAATATCATCTGGGTTCATTCTGTAATGTCCACGAACGTTTACCTCTTTCCCATCGGCTGTATGTCTAGTATGTGGTTGAACATAATGATCATTATTATCTATATCAATATCAATATCAATATCCTCAATTATCTGATTAAACAAATCTTCTGCAAAACTGCCCAGGATAGCCGGTAAAAACAGTAGTAAAATCGTAAAGGGGGCTTTAAAAATAAATATTAAAGTTTGAAAAGGCGTTATTCCCCTCAATAAATTTTCTCTTAAAATTTTACCAAACACATTTGATATCTTTATTGAGATAAATAACATGATGAAACAGATAAACACATAAGTAATAACCATGATAACTTGATAACCTACCATATCCAGTCTTGATAGTTCTTTCCAATGGTTTATTACATCTATAATTCCTGGTGTTCCATATTGATTATAGCGTAAATTAAATAATTGTAACTCTAAATAAGCTGTCCCAAGATAAAATACAAATCCACCGAATATCATTTTACCATTAAGTACGATAAACTTAATTTTTTTTATGAATGCGATAAGTGTTAACAATATCCCAATGGGTGGCAAACATATACTAACAACTAAAAAGATAATCACGTACCATTTATAATTTGCAATGTATTCTACTATTGCAAGTATTCCTGAAATTATGGCAATGCCAATCGCAATCATAGCTGCAGCTGGTGGCAATAAAAAAAGTAATATTATATATACCATAGGTAAATATGCAATGAATGGATTCACGGAAACATTCTTTTTTACTTTACCTTTATTTTGATATGCTTGATTGTGCTTTACTGCATTCTTATTTCCATCTACATTCGTCACTTTATTAGAAAGTTCACTATTAGATGCTTTTCTATTTGATACTTCTCTATTTAGTACTTCTTTATTTAGTACTTCTTTATTTAGTACTTCTCTATTTAGTACTTCTTTGTTTAGTACTTCTTTATTTAGTACTTCTCTATTTAGTACTTCTCTATTTGATACTTCTTTATTTAGTACTTCTTTATTTAGTATTTCTTTATTTTGTATTTCTTTATTTTGTATTTCTTTACTAGGAACAGCAATCCTTTTTTTAAGAGTACTTATAAATTCATTTCCTATTTCTGTTTTAAATTCAAATTTTGAATTTTCAAAGGCTACTAGAAATTTCTTTATATCATTTAAGTCATTTAAATTAAGTTTTTGAGAAAGCATTTTTATGTACTTTAAATCTTTTATGCCATTTTCATATTCTTCCTTAGAAGTAAATGAAAACTTACCTATTACGTAACGCTCTTCCATATTTAGCTCATCCATTTATTCTGTTATTTTAATGCTGTATTATCAAAAATTCTACTGAATACTTATATATTTCATAATCCTATTTTACCATTTCTCGACCAAATGTCTATCCCAAAAGGTAGAAAATAGGCATTAAATTGGTTGCCAATGGGGGCTGAAAAATAGAACGGCGCCTCGGATAACTTGAATATTTATCACATAAATTACGAAAAGAATAGCATGCCAGACTGAAGTGAACCCCTTTTATTAGACAAAATAATCTAATGAAAGGGGTGCTGCACACTTTTGAATATGCTACAGCCCCACTTCATCTTATTCATGATTAGATGTAGATCGGGGATAAATCCATGCTTGTTCATTTAAGCCTCTGACTATTTTGAAAAAGATCTTTCCAGGGATCAATACTGCCAATCCTTTTTAGTGCCTCCTCCATATTGATACCATCTGGAGCAACTGTATCAAGTTCCTCCCAAGGAATGGGCATGGATATCCTGGCTCCTTTTCTTGCTCTTATGGAATAGGGTGCGATGCTGGTAGCACCTCTCCCATTGCGCATCCAATCGATAAAAATCTTGTTGGTGCGCTTTACTTTTCTACTATTGCTGGTGTACTTATCAGGCCACTTCTTCTCCATAACCTCAGCTACAGATCTGGCAAAATCATGAACCTGTTCCCACATAGCACTAGGTTTTAAAGGGACGACCACATGATAGCCTTTACCGCCACTGGTTTTAAGATAGGACGTTAGAGATAATTCAGATAGAATACTTTTTAGATCCCTCACACCCTCACGCACTAACTTTAAATCCATTCCCTCGTCTGGGTCCAAATCAAATACCAATAGATCAGGCTTTTCAAGTTCCTCTACTTTGCTTCCCCAAATATGAAACTCCAATGTTCCCATTTGCACTTCGGATATAAGCCCCCTTGTATTCTCCACATAAAAGTAATCTTCAGCTTCACCCTTATCATCCATCACAGGAACTGTAATAATTCCTTTGCTGCCCTGACCTGGATGCTTTTTGAAAAAACATGTCTGTGATATCCCCTTTGGGCAGCGAATTATACTTAAAATCCTATGACTTATTAGGGGAAGCATGCGCTCTGACACCTTTTCATAATACCTAATGACATCCTCTTTGGTTATTCCCGAATCTTCAAATACAATTTTGTCTGGGTTGCTAATCTTTACTCCCTGGACTATCAGCCCCTTATCCTTTCCTTCCATACAATTCTCCATTCCTTGGGCAGATGATTGAAGCTCTTCTTCCTCCTCTGCTATTTCCCTCTTTATTTCCTTTGGATTCTTATCAGTTCGCAATCCCTTAAAACTTGCCTGCCTTAGGAGATTTTCTTTCGTCCATTCGGCAAACTTAATTTCTGCCACAAAGGTAGGTTCCAGCCATATAATTTCTTCATTTGTCCGAAGCTTTGGAGGACGTTTATAAGGGGACTCAAGTCTCTTTATATCCTCAAATTTCTTCTCCAGTTCCTTTTCATCCTCTTGAGTGAGACCAGTTCCGGCACGTCCTGCATAGACTAATTCCTCTCCCTCATAGATGCCAAGAAGCAGAGAACTAACTCCACTGGTTTTTTTATCCGAAAGGGTATAACCTCCAATAATAAATTCCTGTCTCTTATCACATTTTAGTTTAATCCAGTCTCCATTTCTGGTTCCCCTATAAGAGGAGTTGGCTTTTTTACCTACAATCCCCTCCATGCCTCCCTCACAGGCTACTGCAAAACTTTCCTTTCCATGTCCTCTCACATGCCGGCTGTAATAAAGGCCTCTAGGGCAATCCGTCATCAAAGCTTCCAGCCTTTCTTTTCTGTCAAGCAATGGTTGTTCTCGAAGGTCTGCACCATCTAGAGCAAGAAGATCAAAGATGATAAAGGTCAGGTTCTTATCCTTGGGATTTTTTATATAGCTTTGCAAGGCCTGAAAATCTGTCTTACCTGACGGGTTAGTGACTACCATTTCACCATCTACCACCATTGCCTTTCCCTGGGAAAGCTCAATCAGGGGATAGACAGCATTTTGAAACTTCTTAGTATAGTCATTACCATTTCTGGTCATAAGCTTTACCTTATTTCCTTCAATAAAGGCTACAATTCTATAACCATCATATTTTAATTCAAAGAGCCAATCATCACCCTCAGGAACTGTATTTACTAATTTGGCAAGCTGTACATTGAGCTGGTTAAAAGGGTTCTTCCTTACCTTCTCCTCTTCCCCCATTTCAATTTCTGCCATGGTTCGCCCGGTTCTGATGCTGGTCGTAAACTGAGAGATTCCGTCATGGGTTTGTGTATACTCATCTTTTTCTTTTAGCAAAAGCCAGTTATCCTTTGTCTCACCTGCTTTTGCTTTTAGCCTTACCAGAGCCCACTTTCCCTTAAGTCTTATTCCCTGGAGCGTAAACTTTAAGGCACCCTCACGAAGTCCTTCCTCCACATTACCATAGGGTTCCCAGTAACCTTCATCCCAAAGCATTACTACTCCGCCTCCATATTCCCCTTTGGGTATGGTTCCTTCAAAGTTTCTGTATTCTAAGGGATGTTCTTCCACATGTACGGCCAGCCTCTTATCACGGGTATTATAAGAGGGTCCCTTGGGAACTGCCCAGCTTAAAAGGACGCCGCCCCATTCTAGTCGAAAGTCATAGTGTTCTTTCCGTGCCATATGGTGTTGGATGACAAATCTTAAATCCTCATCCTCAGCCTCTCCTATGCCTTCCGGCTCCGTAGTTTTATCAAAATTCCTTTTCTCCTTGTATTCATTCAGCTTTGTATTCATACCTTATGCTGGTTCCTTCTCTTTTTTCGCTTTCTCGACGCTGGCTTTCAATGCCTCCATAAGGTCAATAACTTTACCTTCATTCTCCGTCTCTGCTGCCACAACCTCCTTGCCTGATATCTTGGTCTCAATGAGGGTCCGAAGCTTACTCTGATATTCATCCTTATATTTCCCAGGATCAAAGGGTGTGTCCATGGAATTGATTAATAACTTTGCCATGTTAAGTTCTTGTTCCACAACATCGGGCTTAGTATACTGTTTTTGAAGTTCCTTTATTTCATCAGCATAGTGCATAGTAGAAATTAAAATTCCATCCTCACGGGGGATAATTGCCATCAAAGTGTCTTTGGTTCCCATAACAGTCTTCCCTATGGCGATCTTTTGTTCTGCCATGAGTGCCGAACGAAGGAGTTCGAAGGCCTTTTCTCCTCCTGCTTCCGGTGCAGCCTGATAGGTTTTCTCATAGTAGACAGGAGAAATCTGGTTCAACTGAGCAAAATGAAGTATCTGAATGGATTTTTCCTTTTCCGTCTTAATCTTTTCAATCTCATCTTCTGTGACGACTACATACTTGTCCTCATCATACTCATATCCTTTAACAATATCCTCCCCTTTTATCTCTTTACCACAGTGAGCACAGGTCTTCTTATATCGGATACGACTATTGTCTTCTTTATGCAATTGATTAAAGTGAATGTCATTATCCTGGGTGGCTGTATACATAGCGATAGGAATTGCCACCATGCCGAAAGTTATAACTGACTTACGCGATATCATGATAAAATCACCTCCGCAGTTATTGTTTCCCAATTGTGTGTCATATATTACTGTTGATTAGGTAAAAATATATAATGATAATTCTATAGCATAATATAATATAAAATAAATATGATATTTTCAAAGGACCATGAGCATGATGTTTTATCAAAATACAAAAGTCCTTTATAATGCAAAATGAAGTTCTATCATAGAGAGGATTAGGTCATGAATATCTTAAGTAGAGAATTTTATAATCGAGATTCCCTAGTAGTTGCCCAAGAGTTATTAGGAAAATATCTTGTTCATGAAGTTGAAGGAATTAAATTAATGGGAAAAATCGTAGAAACTGAAGCTTATATGGGAATTGAAGATAAAGCAGCACATTCCTATGGAGGAAGGCGTACACCAAGGGTTGAAGTAATGTATGGCTCTCCAGGTCATGCTTATGTGTATTTAATCTATGGTATGTATGATTGCTTTAATGTGGTAACCAATCAAGAGGGAATTCCGCATGCTGTATTAATTCGGGCTGTACAACCAATAGGAGATTTTGATGTTTTTGCTCATAATAGATATGGAAAATTATATAAAGATTTAAGTAAAGGCCAAAGGAAAAACTTAACCAATGGCCCAGGAAAGCTATGTAGAGCCCTTCGCATTGATCGCAAGGAGAACGGAGAAGACTTGTGCGGTAACAAACTTTATATCACCATTAGTAAAGAGGATCAATTTGAAGTGGTTTCGGCCAAACGAGTAGGTATCGATTATGCAGAGGAAGCCAAGGATTTTCTTTGGAGGTTTTATATTAAGGATAATCCCTATATATCAGTAAAGTAAATGCCTAGATTAATGCCTATCCTAAATCGCATAAAAAGGGAAGGAAGGCTATGGTGATAAAACTTACAATTGTTTTATGATAAATTTACAACTATTTTATGATAAAACATTATGATAAAACTTACGATTATTTTTATGATAAAACATATGATAAAATTTACGATTATTTTTATTGACAGTTAATAAAAAATATTGTAACATATAAAACACTTCATTCATATATGAATTGTATGAATTGAAATTGCGCTGGCGTGTCAGTAATTGGAATAGCCGAATTTAGAGAATAGAAAGGAGCATGCTATTTTGGATTATAATTTTATTACTGAGTACATACCCATGTATATTACTGCAGCCGGACTTACCCTAAGAATTGCATTACTGGGAATTGTTTTATCTATGGTGATAGGTCTTATATGCAGTTTGATTCAGTATTATAAAATACCTGCCATAAAACGGATCGTATCAGGTTATATTGAATTATCCCGAAATACCCCTCTATTGGTGCAGCTGTTTTTCCTTTATTTTGGTCTTCCCAAGCTGGGTATCATGATCAGTTCTGAGGGTTGTGCCATACTAGGCTTATCCTTTCTAGGAGGCAGCTATATGGCTGAGGCTTTCCGAAGCGGATTAGAAACCGTAGAGAAAAGTCAGGTGGAACAAGGTCTTAGCATTGGGCTAAATCACAAGCAAATAATTTGGTATATTGTTTTACCTCAAGCCATCTCAGTTTCCGTACCTGCTTTTTGCGCAAATATGATATTTCTAATTAAAGAAACTTCTGTTTTCAGTGTGGTGGCTCTGGCTGATCTAATGTATGTGGCAAAGGATTTGATCGGATTGTATTACAAAACCGATGAAGCACTGCTTATGCTGGTTATCTCCTATCTTGTTATTCTGCTACCACTTTCAATGATTGCGTCATTACTGGAGAGGAGGTTACGCTATGCAGGATTTGGGTATTAGAGTACTCTTTGAAGGAAGTAATTTTATACGTCTCTTAGGTGGTTTGTGGATTACGATTAAAATAGCTCTTATCTCTGTTGCTATTTCCTTAATACTAGGAATTTTTCTTGGAATATTGATGACCTTAAAAAATCCTGTAACCAAGGTATTAACAAGGATTTATCTGGAGTTTATCCGTATTATGCCACAGTTGGTACTCCTTTTCCTGGTATACTTTGGTTTAACAAAAGCTTTTGGAATTAATCTTTCAGGACAATTGTCAGCTATCATTGTTTTTGTTCTGTGGGGAACTGCTGAAATGGGGGATCTGGTACGAAGTGCACTGATTTCCATACCAAAACACCAATATGAAAGCGGAACAGCCATAGGACTTAGCAACCTGCAGGTGTACCGCTATATCATCATTCCTCAGACGGTACGCAGACTCCTTCCCCTATCAATCAACCTTATGACACGCATGATTAAGACTACTTCTCTCATTGTTCTCATCGGCGTTGTAGAAGTTTTGAAGGTAGGTCAGCAGATTATTGAGGCGAACCGCTATACTGCACCCTCGGGTGCACTATGGATTTACGGAACTATTTTCTTTCTTTATTTTATTGTTTGTTTTCCAATTACCCGCCTTGCAGGCCGGTTGGAAAAACGTTGGTTGAATTAATGGGGACCTGCAACCCCAAAATTGCAGGGTATGGAAAGGCATGGTGATCACTGTGATAGAGGAACAAAAGGTGTTGGAAATTAGACATCTAAATAAGTCTTATGGAGATGATGCGGTTTTGAAGGATGTTTCCCTTGCTATCCATCAGGGTGAGGTTGTGGTGGTCATAGGTCCTTCCGGCTGTGGAAAAAGCACACTCCTGCGATGCATCAATGGTCTTGAGCCCATACAAGCAGGGGATATCCTACTTGACAACCAAGTCATAACCGGCGGTAAACATCAGTGGAGCCAAATACGTCAAAAAATTGGTATGGTATTTCAAAACTATGACCTATTTCCACATATGACCGTATTGGATAATGTACTCCTTGGTCCAACAAAAGTTGCGGGGCGAAATAAGCAGGAAGCTTGTGATGCCGCAAAAAAGCTACTGGAACGTGTGGGACTTCTGGATAAAATTAATTCCTACCCCCGCCAGTTATCTGGTGGGCAAAAGCAAAGGGTGGCTATTGTTAGAGCTCTGATGATGGAACCGGAAATGATACTCTTTGATGAGATTACTGCAGCCCTAGACCCTGAGATGGTTCGTGAAGTACTGGATGTAGTTCTGGAATTAGCAAAAGGCGGCATGACTATGATTATTGTCACTCATGAAATGCAATTTGCAAGAGCAATTGCAGACCGTATCATCTTTATTGACAATGGAGAAATAGTAGAAACCGGGAATCCGGAAGAATTTTTTACTGAACCAAAAACCCAGCGTGCCCGCAAGTTTTTGAATATATTTCATTATTAAAGGAAAAAGGAAATGTGAAAATATATTTTCACATGGCAAATTTGAGCTGATGACCAAATTTGTACTATATTATAAGAATGGAGATAAAATATGAATAAAATAAAAAGAATTTTCTCAATTACCTTAGTGCTGCTTATGACACTTACTCTTCTGACTGCTTGCGGGAAATCAAACTCCCCTAGTGATAACGCAACGAAGGATGACAATAACTCTACTAGTACCGCAAGATCTTTGGAAGACATAAAGTCCAGCGGTAAAGTTATCATTGGTGTATTCAGCGATAAGGCTCCTTTTGGTTATGTAGATGCAAATGGTGCGTACCAGGGCTATGATGTCTACTTTGCAAACCGCATAGGTGAAGATCTGGGTGTAGATGTAGAATTTGTATCTGTTGAACCTGCCAGTCGTGTGGAATACTTAAAAACAGGCAAAGTAGATATTATCCTTGCTAATTTTACAGTTACAGAAGAAAGAGCCCAATCCGTAGATTTTGCTCTTCCCTATATGAAAGTGGCACTTGGTGTAGTAAGCCCCGACAAGTCACTGATTACTGATGTATCTCAGCTGGATGGTAAAACCCTCATCGTTGCAAAAGGAACCACTGCCGAGACTTACTTTACAGCCAATTATCCAGAAGTAAAATTACTTAAGTTTGATCAGTATACGGAAACCTATAATGCTCTCTTAGATGGACGGGGAGATGCTTTCTCAACAGACAATACGGAAGTTCTGGCATGGGCTTTACAGAACGAAGGTTTTACTGTAGGAATAGAAAGTCTTGGAGACCTAGATACCATCGCTGGGGCTGTTCAAAAGGGCAACACTAGTCTCCTTGAATGGCTCAATGAAGAAATCAAAACCTTAGGTAAGGAGAACTTCTTCCATAAGAATTTTGAAGAAACCCTTGCCCCTGTTTACGGTGACGCTGTTGATCCTGATAGCCTTGTGGTTGAAGGCGGCGTTGTGGAAGAATAAGACAAAGAGAGAAAGAGCAAAGTATCACTCTTTCTCTCTTACCATGTTTTTACCGGTGGCAGATTTCCTTCCTTCTATTATACAAGATCCTCTATTGGTCTTCCTTTATTATTCATTGTAAGTAATATACCACTAGTCAAGGCGGTAAATGGTGCCACCGTAACCAGTCCAATACTGCCGGCGATTGTATCAAGGATTTGTGATGATACATATTTATAATTGAGTATATTACTAATTGGAGTTCCTTGGGCCATAAATACCATTAGAAGTGCAATATACCCACCTGAATAAGCCAATAATAGAGTCGTTGTCATTGTCCCCATGGCAGCACGACCCACACGGATACCGGATAATGTTGCCTCTTTCCAGGATATATCTGGTTTCTTATCTACTACCTCATATATTGCAGAGGTTATGTCAACTGCTAAATCAATGACTGCTCCTGTGGCACCAATAAATATACTTGCCATATAAATTTGTGTTAAATTCAAATGAGCATATCCACTATAAAGAAGGCTTTCGGAATATGCCATAATTGCTCCATGAATTTGAAATATATTAGTAAAAAATATCCCAAGGATCCCTGTTGTAATGGTTCCCAGAAGGGCGCCCAGAATTGCAGATAAAGCCCGACGGTCAAATCCATATACCATTGTAATTACAATGATAGTCAATGCTAGGGTAATGATAAATCCCATGATTATAGGATTATTACCATTTAAATAGCCTGGTATCAGCACCTTCCATATCATCAATATGGTAACTGCAAAGGATAACAAAGCCCTTACACCGGTTTTACCTGCAAAAAGTATCAGAAGTATAACAAAAATGGCTATAAGTAAAAATTCCTTCCCCATACGATAATGGTCAATCATATTGACAGATTTGACTTCCTGATCCAAATAGCTGATCACAACCAATGCCCTGTCTCCCTCGTTAAAGATCTTATCCTGCTCAAGGGAACCATTTAACATATTAATTCCTTCCACTTCCTTACCCTTAAAAATACCACCCATTAATTTAATTCTACATCTTTGCTCACCTGTCTGTATCATTCCCGTACTAAATAACTTACTATTGTCTGTTTCCAGGACCTTCCCTACCGTTCTGTCTGTACCTTGAAAAATAATTGCTTCTTCATATCCCGTGGGAAGAAATAGCAGGATAAAGAAAAGACCAAGGCAAAGAATTGCTGGTAAATGTGTTCTTAAGGCATTTATAGTTTTTCTGTTCATATGAAACCAATTACCCTTTCTTTCACTCAATTGATGCCAATCCCAGCTCATATCTATGTCAATAAACAAGGAGCCCCAGGCTCCGCCAGTATTCTTGTTAATCAATTGCATGAAGGCACAAACATTATGTTCATGCCTGCATGCATTTTATCAATACCCTGCTAACATCCCCAATGTCAACTTATGTATTAAAAACTATTACCATGAAATATTCTTGTAGGAAATCTATTTTACAGATGTTAGTGCAGCCATATTTGAATAGATGTCTGTATTATTATAGTAACCTGCAAAGACTTCTGCACCATTCCCTAATGCAAACACAGGTACTGGAAGTCCAGTATGAGCATAAGAGCTAAAATCAATTCCAGATTTGTTATTTAATATATGGGTAATGGTAACTGTTAAAGGTTCATAGCTTCCGTAAAGAACATATTGCTCTTCATCCAATTGTTTATATCCATCCATAGTCATCTTATATGCTTTGTATAATCTGTTATACTCATAATCAGTTAAGATTAAATTAGGATTTGTAGTAGATTTAGCATTATATTCTGCTACTAGACCAAAGTTAGTATCAATATCTTTTAACACATCTGAGAACTTGGTGTCATTTTTCTTGTATTTGGCTACATAATCAGCGTCAAATTTAGCATAGGAAATCTTTTGATTAGCTAGATTTGTTAAGTATGTATCATAATTTGTACCTGCAAAACCTATTGCTAATCCACCTGTCTCATGATCACCAGTAACAAGAATTAAAGTATCCTCCGGATGTTCATTATAGAATTTGATTGCTTCGTCTACTGCCTTACTTAATGCAATGGTGTCATGAATTGTTGATCCTGCATCATTGGCATGGCAAGCCCAGTCAATCTTTCCACCTTCCACCATCATGAAGAAGCCTTTTTCATTATCTAGTACCTCAATTCCCTTTTCAACATAGTCTGCAAGCTTCCATTCCTTTTCCTTTGCATCAATTGCATAGGAAAAGGAGTTGGAATCTGCCAAGGTTTCAGCAATAACAATTGCTTTTCCATCCTTAGCACTTAATTTCTCTGCCTCATTCTGCTTCGTAACTACCTTATACCCTTTATCTTTTGCAATTTTATAAAGATCTTCTTTATCACCGTTTTTCCCAGTAGAGCTAATGAGTGCACCACCTGCAAAATAGTCAAAACTACTTTCAATCATTTCTAAGCCAATCTCATAATAGTTATTTCTAGATGCTTGATGTGCATAAAATGCAGCCGGAGTCGCATGATTTAAGTTAACTGAAGAAATGACACCAATCTTATAGCCTAATTGTTTCTTCAATTTTTCTGAAATGGTTTCGTACTCTTTGGTATATGTAGTGTCCATATTAATGGTACCGCTGTAAGTCTTATAACCAGTAGCTATGGATGTAGCTGTTGATGCTGAGTCTGGTGCGAAGGATGTGCTGTCATAGGTCTCTGCTGATCCTGCGATGGGAAAGTTCATGAAACTTAGGGGTTCACTAACTACTCCCCCATTACTTGCTTTTGCACCTAGATAATAGGCTGTTGCCTGTATTTGAGGGTAACTCATACCATCACCAATAAATAAAAAGATATACTTTGGTGCTTTCGTACCTGTCTTTGTTGTTGTCTCTTTAATCTTTACTTCTTCACTATTCTTTTGGGCTGCTTGTGCACTACTATTATTATAGTAATTCACTACAGAAATTGTTGACACTATGAATGCAATAGTGCAGACAAGGGATAAGATTTTCTTCCATCTCTTCTTCATTCTCTTTAACTCCTTCTTTGTTTTATTTGTTTTACCTTCCGTATCCAATATAGCAGTTATAAAATATACAAACTATCATATTAAAGTTAGAAGTTTGTAAAGATTATGCAAATATTTAAATTACAAGAGCCCTTCCTATAGGAAACTAAAATGTTAAGCTTTATAAAATTATTCTAAGTCTAGGGAAGACAAATCCTTACCCATCACTTGATATAGAAGCATTTTACGAATAATACACCCTGGATATGTTCTTATAAAAAACACATCCAGGGTGTATTGAAATAAAATTATAGAATTTATGCTATACCATTCTTGAAATTTTAAAATTCTTAACATTATTAAAATCACACAGTTTCCATTCTCTTAAAAGCAAAGCTTACAGGTGAAGCCCCTTATTCCTGTAACATTGAAAAAAATCGGTTAATGCTATTTTGTAAAGAATTATTTGATTGGTTATCTTTTAATAAGCTATTAACAAACCCTTCTTTTGAAGAAGTGTCTGTGTTGGTAAAATATGTTGGTAATGCTGTTTCCTCCTGTATCTTTTTCCAACTAACATAATCATTCACAGCCTCTTTGACTAATGTAGAATCTCTTCGAGTCGAGCCTACTACCCAATCTTTAAATTCTTTCATTACTTTAACTAATCTACTATAATCATTAGAGGAAGCTGCTTCCTGAAGCTTTAGAGCATGCTTTTCGTAAGTCTCTGGATCATGTCGTCTCATTAACTCATAGGTATCAAGATAATCATCTGGGGCACCAACTAATGGTCCCTTTTCAATATGATATGTTATATATCCTTCTTCATTTCTAGTACCATTGATGGCATATTTTGCAATTGTATCCATTGACTTTAAGAAATTATCTGCTTGCTGCCCCTTTAAATGATTCGATGCAATATACTTTGCCTTTTCTAATCCAAGTGCAATCATTTGCTGTCGATCATCTTCCGACATATCACCAACATTCCCATTTAACAAATCGTTACAAATCGTATCATACACAGCTTTTATAACTTCCTCTTGAGCGCCCTCTAAACTTCTGACTAATAGTTCATTTGTTTGAATATTTGGAATAATTAATCTACCAGGATTATGGATAATAGGTAACTCCTCTTGCTCACGCTCCATACTTTCTACCCACTTTTTACGAGCTTCTTCGCTAATATCCACTTTCAAAGAAACTAAACGGGTTTCCTCAACCTGACTTACGTCTATTTGGATATCTGAGAGACTTGTTAGCTTTGTAACATTACGCTCTGTCATAACTGTATTTTCATAAGTTAATTGATTTTCCGGACAAACTTTCATATGAATGAGTACTCCTTCACAATAATTTTATTTGAGTGCCAAATGTCTTATTTATTATATCGGCATATCACAGATAAAATTAAACTAAATTTAAGTAATTTATACTTCAATATAAAAGTTCATATTATTTTAGCCAATTAGTATACTAATTGGCTAAAGCTCACAATATTATTTGTTTCCCCTGATATAGTAGTTAACAATTCCATCTTTCATATTAACTTTTATTTTACAGTCACCTATAGATACATAAGTGTCTTCATTGATGCCATGTGTCTCATTTGTAGTAAAAGATGTAAAAATAGCATCATACACTAATGAAGGCTTTGATGATATTGTAGCTACCATAGCTTTTACTATAGAAGCATTTTGATCATCTACTACTGACCCATTAAGCTCTACGCTGATAGATAATTTATACCCTTGACCTGTTTTCGTTAATGAAATACCATCACAACCTAATGCAAGGTGAGTAAACTCAATCTTATCACTATCTATAGCTAAGTTTGTTGAGCTGATTATCTTACCGTCAACTTTACGTTCTAATTCACTCCATACTATAGCCGAGCCACCCCAGTCACTGAAAGTCTTATTCCTGTCTAAAAAATTACTTCTTACGGGGAACTCTATACCCTCGATATCGACAGTTACCTCTTCCGATTCCAGTGTAGGAATAGGTACTATGGTAGGCTTCAATTCAATTTCTGGAACAGATTCTGGAATATCTTTATACTTACTTAAGCATATAATCCCATCGTAGTTTGAATACCCTTTTACCCCTGTATTGTTGAAGCAATTATAGTAAACCAATGTTCTCAATGAGCTGACCTGACACAGACTAGCTTTGCTTTGCTTACTGGTATATGCCTTTTCAGGTGCCATTTTAACAAGTTCCTCTATACCATCGGAATATATATATTCATTGGCATTCTTAGTGTAAGTATTGTAAATTGCATCACTTCTTCGTATTTCAAAGCTTTCGTTGCTGTTTATAAGAAAAGTAAATCCTAGTGCTTTTGAGATTCGTTTTGCCTTGATCATTAAATATCCATTATCAGATAACTCAATAATATTCCTATACTCTTTCCAGGTACCGTTCTTTTGTTGAACTAATACCAGGTATTGATTGGAATTATTAGCATAGGCATCCTCTATAAAAATACCGTTATTCATAATGCATAAGAGAACTAATATTACAGCAATTGCTTTTTTATGTATTCTTCGCATATAACTCCTACTCCAGATTACTCTATCTACCGTTTGACTTCAAAGGTACAATTTACAGATACCGTTACCTCTTTTTCTAAGGACACTGTGTCATTATCTATATAGCTGCTATAACCATACCAGTCATAATAATCATTTGGAACAGAATAAAGGGGTGTGACCTGAATACTGGAAAGCTTAGCATGTGTCAATTCTCCTAGTTTACTTCCTGCATTAACAGCTATGAGTTCTGCTCGTTTCGTTGCATCCTGTGTTGCTTCTGCCAGCATACTAACCTTTAGATCCTCCAGCTTCGTATAATGATACTCGGGTGCTTGTGATTGAAATTGCACCCCTTCATTTAATAATTCCGTTGCATTCCTTGAGAGTTCTGTCACTCTATCAATATCTTCAGAGCTCATCGTTACAGTCTGTGCTAAATTATATCCATTTACCTCGTTGGTATAACCACCATACTCATTTAAAGCATGTTGTTCTGAAATTGAAATAGAAGAAAAGATTAAGTCCTCTTCTTCAAACCCCTTATTTAGAAGGTAATTTTTTACCTTCTCTTTGTCAGCTTCAAGTAGGCTATAACCATCCTTTAGATTTTCTGCTTGTACATCATAATAACCAGACCATACAATCCAATCCGATAAGATTTGCTGTTTTGTATATCCTTTGATATTAATATTATACTTTTTTCTCTTAAATTCTGCCAAGCCGTTTACTCCTATAAAGCAGGAGATAATAACAGCAAATGATAGTATCAAAGCTATAATGATATTTCCATAGGTTTTAAACTTAGACTCATTCATAATCTCTACTCCTTAAGTATTAGTATATAGTATATATATCATTATTTACCAATATTTACAACTCCTTATACCTTAAGATATTCTTACAATATTTGATGTTGCTTAATACATTCATTAATCCTATCCAATAACACAGAATAGAATGTTATATTATATTCCAAATAATATTTGAAAAGTGGGGGAATCACCCAATGCGGGACCCTTGATGAATTATAAGAACAACATGATTCCTTCAGTAGTTTTTACACTCAACAAGTTTCATAAATTATACAGGAAAACATCCCGGCCAATATTTACACTTTGACCGGGATGTTTTCCTTACTGCACTGATATTGTGAAATGAAACCACTTTTATTCCCTGATACGAAGGGTATAAGCAGGGTCATAAATAGAATTTATTTTGAGGGCGTATGAGGTTTTATCCAATATGTCTTGATCTGTCACATAATTGATATCTAAAAGTCCATTGGACTGATACCCTGTCTTCAAATAATTCATCTGCGATAAAGCCATACTCCAACCTTGAAGCCAGATAGAAAGTTGCTCTTTTTGCTCGTCGGTACCATCAAAGTGAATAATCAAATCAATATCACTATTACATCTTGCCATACAACTATTTGTACTTCCAAAGAGATAGATTCCCTTTACTCCAAATAAATTCATATCCATCCCGGCAGCAATTTGTTCTGCCATATAGTGCCGCCATTTCCAGCCATAGTCTTCCCTGTTCTCTTCTTTGCTCTCTGTTCCTATTTGCTCAGAATTGGATACATCAATAGGCTTTGACGGGGTATCAAGGTAGGCAATGGCTTTTTCTAAATCAGCGCTCATTAAAATAATCAATTCTTTGTTGAAAAAGGTTTCTTCTACCTGAATCACTTTAATTACATGCTTCAAATAGGAATAGGACGAGACCATATCCTCTAAGGAATTTTTACTATTGGAGAAGAATGATCTATTAAAAATAACCTGATTGTCCTCTGGATAGAGGGGAAGATACTTGATATTTTCTTCCACCAAATCCTGAAAAAAGTGGGTACCAAACGAAAGCTCAGGCTGAAACTTTGACTCTTTCGTGGCAATTTCAATGAGCATGGCAGTATTATTAATATCTGAATATACAACAGGAACACCAAGCTTAATATCACCACGGCTACCCCACCGCCCTGGGCCCATTAGAATAAAGCTTTTACGAGGAAGAATACTGTTAAGATGGCTAATTGCATATGCCACATTCGTTAAATCTTCATACTTTTCTAAGGCCATATATTCCAAAGGATCCACATAAATTACTGTTTTAATCCCAGTAACCTTGCCATTGGAAATATATTTATCCGCTGTAAAAATGGTTTGTTGATAAGATATATTGGGAGGGATTGCTACGGGTTTATTATCGTGATTTCTGCTTTGGGGGCGGCATTGCAACAGGTATATGTTATCACCGTCGCTGGCAAATTCAATATCTACAGGATACCCTAATTTTTCTTTTAGTAGAACTAAGATAGATTGAATTTGTTTAACCATGGATGTATTTCTAATGAGATGATCAAAGGTAATTACAATCTCGTCTGATTTAAAGTTCGTCATTAGAGAATTAACACCGACCAGGATATCCTCTTTCAAGACAGAGGCAACATAGTTAACATGAGGTATCTGATCTCCATATTCTTTGATAACCTGAGAAATAGGAAGAGTTAAAAACTGATTATTCTCCACATCCAAAACATCCATCATTTGTGGTGAATATTTTAACAAATCTGATGCTGACTGGTTTACTGGAAGATTGGGCTGCCCAGGAGAAATCAGTATGGGATAATCATCTCCAATTCGGTCTACTGCTCTAGTTCCCAGCCCCATTACCATTCGCAGCAAACCATCCTCTCGCCTGATTCTAGGGGACCACCTGAGCTCATTATTGCTAAAAGCCACTCCGGCATAGAGGGGGAAGAAGTAAGGTCCTACTTTGGTTCCTACTACCTCTTGAATCATAATACCCATTTGTTCAGAACAGTCGATTAAATTTCTCTTCTTTCGATACTGGATAGAGTCTGGGTTAAACAAAGAAGCATAAACTTCTAAAATACCTTCTACTAACTGTTGCTGTCTTTCTGCCTTGGTACCTACATTGGTAATAAAGAGGCTTTTGTATTTCCCTGAGAACGAGGTATCTATTTGATCTTCCAATAAACTAGAGGAACGCACAATTAAAGGCCTATTTTCACAACACTCCAATATCTGCCCCAACTCATTTAGAATGTAAGAAGAGAACTTGGAGTTCTTCAGCATTTGTATAATTCTAGGATAGCTTGTACGTATTTCTAGTATATCACGATATTTATGTTCATTTAACTCATCCAAACCATTTCGCTCAATCAGATTTGATAATTCATCGGAGGAAATATACCATGTCCTAGGGGCTTTTATCTTGGAAAACTCTGGATTCTCGTTCTTATGGGAAGCAATAATCTGATTTGCAATAAAGAAACCCGTGCCTTTGCCTCCGATTTTACCAATGCCTTTCGGAGAACAAATCACATTGTCAAGTAGGCTACATAGGGCTTCTATAGAGATATATTTTTGTGCATTAGCAATCATTGTTGGTTTATCCGTTAAGAATCGCTGAATTAATTCCACCGTCAGCCATCTTTTCGTAGCCTCACTTACAGTTTCATTACCCCTAACTGCATTCATATATTGGGACAAGGCATGGGTAATATCTTTTACATCAGCATCTTTCTTATCAATTTTTTTAATAAGTTCATAGGTTTTACCCTGATAGATCCATAAACTTATATAATTGTAAATTTGATCATCTTCCAGACAGGAGCAGGCATAGGAAAATAAAAGCTGACTTAAGCGTGTAACATCAAAGGCAGGTATGGTTTCCAAAGGAAAATTAATTTCACCTTGGATTCTATATTTTTTCCAATCCATTCTATCAAAAATATCATTCAGCAGGTTTGGATTGGTTCTAGCGAGAAGAGCGAGCATTTTTTCACATACATAAAGAAGCATATCCTGATCCGTGTTCTGCAATAATGTAACAATTGTTTCCCACTCTCCACGAAAACGATTCTTCTCTTGGAAATTTATTTTATATATTCTTTCTGCAATACGATTGGCTATGGTATCTAATAGTTTTTGCTCTTCTGGAAGAAAAATGAGGTCTGTACTTACAAAAATATGTTTTGGATACATAGCTTTAATATATCCACGGGATGTTCCATTTAGAATAATTTCGGATTGTAATTCATAGCAATCTATTATGACGGGTTTCGTAGCATACATCTGGCCATCCAGCACTATGATAACGGAGCAGTCTTTTAAATTATGAAATCCCACAGGTGTTACTTCTGTGACTTTTAGTAAACTATCCGAGAGAGAGGTGCCAGTAAGAGCTTCATCCACTAGATAAAAGCATTCCAACTCCTTAGCCCTTTCTACCAAAACATCCATACGTTGATTTTTAAATCGATCCATTTCCATTACCCCACTATTTAGAATTTGCTACCAACTATTTTTAATGTTATAGGACGTATTTTCTTATAAAATTAAATTTAGACTATAGCTAAAAGCATATAGTCTAAATTCATAATTATACCCATCCGCGTAATTTAACTGCATCTGCAACACGATTAATTGCAATTACATAAGCTGCATCTCGCATATATAATCCTTTCTCTGTAGCAAGCTTGTGTACCGCGTGGAAAGCATTGGTCATTTTGAAATCTAATTTCTCTAAGACTTCTTCCTTTGACCAGAAATAATTCATATTACATTGTATTTGTTCAAAATAACTGCAGGTAACACCACCAGCATTACATAAGAAGTCAGGAATAAGATAAATATTTCTCTTTTTAATCAACTCATCACTATCCGGTGTTGTAGGGCCATTGGCTCCTTCACATATAACTTTCACCTGATTACTAATCCTATCAAAGGCTGTTGGAGTAATCTGATTCTCTAATGCACAAGGAAGAAGAATATCTACATCCTGAGCAATCCACTCCTCACCAGCTAGGACTTCACATCCAAGCTCCGCAGCTTTATCTTTGTCAATAGTTCCATAGGAATCCTTAATGCTAACCATCTTTTCAATATCAAGTCCTTCCAACTTACGGAAGGTATAAGATTTCTTATCCTTATTATCCCAACTGGATATAGCTACGATTTTACCGCCCAAACTAGTATAAAGACGGGCTGCATATTCTGCTACATTACCAAATCCTTGAAGACTTGCACTACTAGTGGTTATGTCAATATTCAGTGTCTTTAATGCTTCTCTTAAGGTAAAGATTACACCATAACCGGTAGCTTCCGTACGTCCCAAGGAACCGCCCATTCCCACTGGCTTACCGGTAATTACTCCCGGATAATGTCCACCATGAATTGCTTCATACTCATCCATCATCCAGAGCATATGCTGTCCATTCGTCATTACGTCTGGTGCTGGTACATCCGATAAAGGACCAATATTTTTGGCAAGTTGTCTTACATAACCACGGCATAATCTCTCTTGCTCATTTAAAGAAAGGTTATGTGGGTCACAGATAATACCACCTTTACCTCCTCCTAGAGGAATATCTACCACTGCACATTTCCATGTCATCCACATTGAAAGTGCTTTGATGGTATCAACGGTTTCTTGTGGATGGAACCTGATTCCGCCCTTCGCTGGTCCCCTTGCATCATTATGTTGAATACGGTAGCCATTAAATACCTTCGTAGTTCCGTCATCCATTTTTACTGGAATCGTGAAATGATATTCACGACTTGGTTGACGAAGTAATTGACGAGTAGACTGATCTAGACCAAGCTTGTCTGCTACATTGTCAAATTGAGTCTGCGCTGTTACATAAGGGTTGTAAGATTTTTCTCCCATGTTATCTCCTAACTAATTCTGTTGATTTTTTATTAAATATTGATTATATTATTATACCTTAAATATTCTCGATGTCAATGCTTGCCATTAAAAACTAGACCACCCCACTGACCAAGGCGTTCTATGAATCACCCCTTAATTTTGTAATATATCCTTAAAATTTAAGGATGCAGCGTATATTTCTTTTTTGGAGATATTGGGTAAATTTTTATTTAATATATTGATAGACTCCTTTATTGTAACCTTTTGTTTTATAATGATATCAACCAACATACTTTCTAATGATTGTGATTGCTCTTGTTCCTTATCTTGAGTAAATCCCTTGTTTTTTTGAATTACAACGGTATATTCACCCTTATCATAGCTAATATTCTCTCTTAATTCTTCCAACAGGCTACTGGCAGTTCCTCTGTATATTCTTTCATATTTTTTGGTGAGATCATTACACAAGCAAATATTACTATCATATAAATATTCTCCTATCATAGATATTGTAGCCATAATTCTTTTGGGAGATTCATATAAAATAACTATATCAGATCCATTGTTTAAAACTTCTTTCCACATTTCCTTACATTTACTTTTATCTCTCGGTAAAAACCCGTAAAATGCAAAGGAATTGTAGCTAAAACCAGATATAGATAAGGCAGTTATCATTGCCGATGGTCCTGGAACTCCCATAACTGGAACACCACATTTTACAGCATGACTTACGATGATTGCACCCGGATCAGAAATACAGGGTGTTCCTGCATCAGAAATTAAAGAAATATGTTTCCCTTGCTCCCATTGCTTCACGATCCAATCTACTCGATAATTCTCATTGTATTTATGATAAGATATCATTGGGGTGTTAATCTTATATCGATTTAATAATACTTTAGATACCCTAGTATCTTCTGCCAATATCAGATGGGAATTATTTAAAGCTTGAATCCCATTTAAAGATATATCACCCATATTCCCAATGGGGGTAGCGACTACAAATAACTTACCTTCCATAAGTCCACTCCTATGGTGTTCCCATAATTTACTACTTCTATGATAGGTTAGGTACTCTATGATAGGTTAGATACTCAAAGATAGAATTGATGACATCCGTACCTACTTTCCTCTCCTAACAAATACTGCTGACTCATATTATGATTGTTTTTTTAACAACCACAATACTCCCACAGCATTAAATTGCAAATCATGGTATTCATTCCTCTGATTTTCTATATATTTATTAAAGAGCAATTCCTTCTCTTTATACCGATTAGAAAGTTCCTGTGCGCGCATGGAAATATGCTTAAAATCTTCATCATAATCCGCTTTCAAATCCTTTTCATCATTTATGCGTTGTTCCACTATAGATAATCCAACCTCCGATATCAGTTTCTCCCATTCCCCCAGAGTTGGATATTCATAACCATATCTTAGAAGCTTATTATCAGAAGCATTATTCACAAAACAATCATCGATTATTAAATAACCACCTGGCCGTACGGTAGCAGAAATTTTAGCAAGGGTTTCCTTGTAACTCCCTAAAATCTTTCCTACAGCTCCCCAGATTAAGCAGTCATAATCCTTCTCATACTTTATTGCCTGATTTATATCGCAGATTTCAAAAGAGCATAAATCATCAACATGATACTCCATTGCTTTTAGATTTGCGATTTTAATAAATTCAGGTATTATATCGATTCCCTTTACCTTTATTTTCAATTCCTTGGCAAGTTTCACTGAAACAGCTCCTTTGCCGCATCCTAAATCAATTACATTCTTGATCTCATGATTGTCTACTTTATTCTGAATCAAAGCTATGATCTCATTACAATCACTACCCAGCTCCCATAAATCTTGCAGCAGCTCTGGAAGAAAGGGAATAATATCAGTGTTTTTTGAAGACATTGATATTGCTAAATTATCTTTAACTTTATCTTTCATAATTGGACATCTCCTTATATAAACATTATATTACATAATTTAGTAATTTTCAACTTGAATTTCCTTCACACTTATGATAATTTATATATAATATAGGTTAGTTTTAGTGGCTCATACTGGACATTGACGAAGAACATACATTACGGAGGACAATTAGATGAATAAGATAAAGTTACCTCATGGGGAAATCATGTTACCAGCTTTTTTTCCAGATGGTACCCGTGGGGTAGTACGTACTGTAGATAGTACAGATTTAGAGAATTCACATGTGACTGGGTTGGTAATGAACACCTATCATTTAATGACGAAGCCCGGTCCGGATACCATTAAAAAATTAGGAGGATTAAACAATTTTATTAATTGGAGAAACCCTATACTAACAGATTCAGGCGGATTTCAAGTGTTTTCTCTCATTAGGGAAAATAGAAAATATGGCGAGATTCGAGATAATGAAATCATCTTTAAGAGTGATTCAGGTAATAAAAAAATAATATTATCACCGGAAAAATGTATACAGGTACAATTTTCTTATGGTTCTGATATCCTAATGTGCTTGGATTATTGCATACACCCCAATGATCCCGATGAAATTAATCGTAAATCAGTTGATACTACCATCCGCTGGGCCAAAAGATGTAAAAAAGAGTATTTACGGTATTTAGATAATAAAAAATGGAAAGACACTGAAATTCCCAAGCTTTTTGGCATCATACAAGGTGGTAATGATAAGGTATTAAGAAAAGAATGTGCCCAAGCCTTAATTGAAATCGGTTTTGAAGGTTTTGGCTTTGGGGGATGGCCCTTGGATAATGAGGGTAATATAATTGATGACATTTTAGCATATACAGCTGAATTAATGCCAAATAATACAATAAAATATGCTATGGGGTTAGGAACTCCTTCAGAAATCGTAAAATGTTTTGAGATGGGTTATAACTTGTTCGATTGTGTTATTCCAACAAGAGAAGCACGCCACAATAGACTCTATACTTTTAATGAGGATTATGAGTCAATACAAGATATTAATGTAAGTGATAAAAAATTTTATAATTATTATTATGTGAAAGATGATATCTACTGGAGGGATTTACGACCTATTTCTAAGATTTGTGATTGCCATACCTGCAGGAATTATTCAAGAGCTTATTTAAGACATCTGTATATGATAGGGGACGGGCTGGCATACAGGTTGGCAACTATACACAATCTAAGATTTTACACAATGTTAATGGAGCATTTGAGGAACTTAAAAAATAGCCCCATGTAATTACAGAATTATGTTTTAATATGAAGGATTATATTTCATAACCACATCTTAATTTGATTAATCGGTACCTATATTACCAAAGATGTGAAAAATAGAACTTTTGTATAGGAGTTAAAATGGAAAATTGGAAAAGAAATTGTGTATTTTTTTTAGCTAGTCAATCTATTTCACTTTTGGGCAGTGCCTTAGTTCAAACTGCAATTGCATGGTATATAACATTAACTACAAAATCAGGCCTTATGATGTCTATATCAATCGTTTGCGGAATTTTACCTACGTTCTTTGTTTCATTATTTGCAGGGGTTTGGGCTGATCGATATAATAGAAAATTAGTAATAATATTTTCTGATTGCTTTATTGCTCTTTCAACTTTCGTGGTAGCAATTTTATTTATACTAGGATATACATCTATTCCATTACTTTTTGTATTACTTGTATTGAGAGCAATTGGAACAGGAATTCAGACTCCCGCAGTAAACGCTGTACTACCACAATTTGTACCTGATGATAAACTTACTAAAATTAATGGGATTAATACCAGCATACAGGCAGCAACAATGATTTTATCTCCTATGCTTAGTGCAGCATTATTAACATCCTCTTCTATTATAACTGTATTTTTTGTTGATGTAGTAACAGCAGCATTGGCTATTTTTGTACTTACTCTTTTAAAAGTTCCACCTCTGATAAAAGCAGATACAACAGGGGAAAATACAGGCTTTTTTGATGACTTAATGTCAGGATTTAAGTATATACATAAAAGTACTTTTTTAAAGAAGTTCTTCTTAGTTTATAGCACTACATATATTCTATTCACACCAATAAACTTTTTAACAATACTTCAGACTGCCAGATTATATGGAGATGCCTTATGGAAAATGACTGCAATTGAAATAGCAATATCAGTGGGTATGATTATTGGTGGAATAATTGTTTCAGTCAAAACATTTTTTAATAACAATACATATATGATTATTTTAGCATGCTTTATATCCGGAATTTGTACTTTTATACTTGGCTTACCTATTCCCTTTATGGTTTATTTAACTTTTCTGCTTATAGCAGGTGTTGTGGTTCCATTTTTTTCTGCGTCTGTTACTT
Organism: Bacillota bacterium; assembly: GCA_023443625.1. The sequence continues at coordinate 63,958 of JAEZTQ010000066.1, forward strand.
CAACATTACAAAGAAGAGTGAGCCAAGACTATTTGGGACGAATATTTGGCGTATCTAATTTGTTATCTAATTTAGTTATGTCTTTTGGTATGATATTAATGGGGCCAGCGGCGGACATGTTGAATATAGGACTGATATTCTTAATATGTGGTGTTCTATTTATTATCCAAGGAATATGTATATATTTTAGTAAAGAGATGATTAAAATGGGAGATATGAGTGATCTCACTAAAACAGAACAATAATACCATGGGGGAGAGTATTGATGTAATGTGAATATAATACATCATACAAAAAGTATTATGCTCAATTTAGTAATTGAAGAAATCAAAAAGGCTAAAAACTATTCAGCCATATGTGAAGATGTTATCCTTCGAATATGTAATGAAGAATTACCTAAATATAAGAAATCAAAAGATGTAATTAAATCTGTCAAAAAGAAGCTTCATACTATAAATAACGCATTTTTGCAGAATTATAGTCATAAAGTGGCAACAGATTTACTCCAAGATATTGATCTAAAGGGTCAAGAAACAACATGTGATTCTATTATGCGTTTACATTCTTCAACAAATGAGCGTATAAATGAATTGAGTACCTTTTATTCTGAGATAAATGCTCAAATTGGAGCCATAGATTCAATCATCGATATTGGTTGTGGTTTTAACCCATTTTCATTACCATGGATGCAAACAAAGGTTCCCTTAAAATATTTCGCATATGATATAAACTTAACGACCATTGATTTGATTAACAAATACTTTAAAGCAATTCAATTAGATTCCCAGGCTTTGCCTCTGGATATTATCAGCAGGACGCCATCACAGGAGGCTCATGTAGCGTTTCTTTTTAAGCTGCTACCTCTTATAGAGCAGCAAAAAAAGGGGTTATATTTAAACATATTAACAAGTCTAAATGTTGAATTTATTATAGTGACATTTCCTATTATATCTTTATCTGGAATACAGAAGGGCATGAAGGAGTATTACAGTAATTGGTTTGAGAATGGTATTAATGGAGAATTCAATATCTGTTATAAAAACACCACGCAAAATGAGCTGATTTATATCATTAGCAAAAGGCGTAAAGCATATAATTCAACCATACTCTTATAGAATACATAAAATGCCGCCAAAGGCGGCATTTTTATCTCACATCCTATAATTGCTCTGAATATTTACGAACTTTCTCAAAGGCCATAATTATATCGTCCATATCCTTTTGGTCTCCAAGTAAAATTGAATGATGCATAACAACTCCTTCATTTTCACTAGCTTTTTCAGATACTGGTAAATTATATTTATTTGTTGATAAGGCATTCCAATACTCTTCACTCCAACAATATCTTTTTTTAGTTTGTGGTCTATACAAAGGAGATTTATGCACTGGTTTATAGGGTTGTTCAACAACAAAATTTAACTCTGCCTCTAATGCTTTACAGATATCTTTCACAGATCTTCCGGAAAAATATTCATTATTAATTCTTATAGCGTAACGATAATAAGATTGTTTGCTTATTTGTGGGTGCCGATACATTATTTTTATACCTGGTATACCCCCCAAATGTTTATTCAAATAAGCTGCATTTCTTTCCTTGTTTCTATTCAAATCTTCTAGCCTTTCAAGCTGATCCAATAAGATTGCTGCCTGAAACTCAGATAAGCAGTAATTTGTTCCCATGATTGTTCCCTTTTCCACAAGTTGCATTTTATTCACTTGTAGCTTGTCTTCCTCTAAATAGCTTCTTGAATTAGAGCGTAACTGGATAGCATACTCATACAATCTTTTGTCATTCGTCAGAAAAGCTCCCCCTTCTCCTGAGGTTAAAACTTTCCCTTGTTGTAAACTAAAGGAACCAATATTACCTATTGTTCCAGCAAACTTATCATTCCATACAGAACCGTGTGAATGGGAAGCATCCTCTATCACCCACAGATTATTCTCTTTCGCAACTACCATTAATTCATCCATATCAGCCATACATCCATATAAATGAACAGGTATAATCGCCTTTGTTCTAGGAGTGATAGCTTTTTTTACCTCGTCGATTGAAATACAATATGTCTCCGGATCTATATCCACGATTACTGGAACAGCGTTGACATCGCATACGCTAATGGCTGTAGCAACCCATGTTAAGGCAGGAACTATTACCTCATCTCCAGGACCAATGCCTAAGCTTTCTAAGGCTATAATGAGGCTACTTGAACAATTAGTCGTTGTAACACAATAAGAGGCATGATTAAACTGGGCAAATTTCCGCTCAAATTCTTCACACTTGCTAACCTGGCCTTTCCACTCTCCACTAATTGCCCATCTTCCACTAGATAATACCGACTCTAATCCCTTTAAGGTATTTTCATCCCATATAGGCCAAGAAATCCAATTTTTTCTTCTTACGGACTCTCCCCCATGTATAGCTAACATATTTATTTCCTCCTTCATAATCAAGTAAATAACTGGGGTTTGCTGTATGCTTAAAGCAACAGTGCATCATTACTTAAACATTCTTCAATATCAATGTCACATTCATTACTATAGCTTAAATTCTGTTTATTTTTGTATCTATACATAGCTTCATCTACCATACTATCTATTACTTCCGTAAAATTTTTGCCTGATCCTTCCCACAAATCATAGGATAAGGCTCCCCCAATGGTATTAATTTCATTTATGTAGACCTTTCTGGAAGTTTCATCATAAAAGTAATCCATTCTGACAGTTCCTTTACAATCAATACTTCTATAAATTCTTTTAGACAATGCACAAATTGTCTCCCTTATCTCCTCCGATACAGTTGTAGGAAAATTATACTTCCTATGGTCATGATACTTGTCCCAAAAAGTAAGGATATCCTCAAAGGGTATTTCCTCTTCTGCTTCAGAGACGATTATCTCATTCCTCCTTCCTATAACAGCGCAGTTTACCTCCCTAAAATTAGTCAATAAAGGCTCTATAACAATTCGTTCCCCATATTTCAAAGCATTATGAACCGACTCTTCCAATTCCTCTTCTCTCTTTGCTGTACTAATTCCAATACTTGAACCACTGGAATCCGGCTTGACTACGACAGGAAAACCAATTCCCTGGCATATTGTGGATATTATATCTTTCTTATTATCATCCCAATCCCATTTATTAAACCAAGCAAACTCCAGAACAGGAACTCCTATGGACTGCATGACGAACTTAAAAACCACTTTATCGTTGCATATTGCTGAAGCCAGAACTGGACAGCTTGTATATGGTACATTAAGAATTTCAAATAACCCCTGCATGGTACCATCTTCTCCGTTGAGACCATGGAAAACAGGCAGTAGTATATCTATTTGAAGGAATTCCTTGTCTCTGGAAAGGAAAAATGCTTTATTAGAACCGCCTCCAGGGCTCAAAATAACTTCTTTACATAAGTCACTTATTTTTTCTAGACTTCTAAAAGTGCTAATATTTAATAGAGCCTCATGTGTATAGAACTTTCCTTCTTTCGACACATAAATTGGTACCACCGAATATCTCTGCCTATCAATGAAATGTAAAACATGCATCGCAGAAATAATTGAAATCTCATGTTCAGTAGATTTCCCACCAAAAATTAAACCCAAATTGATTTTCATCCTTCTCTATCTTCCCCTTTTCCATTCAAACACTGACTTTACCGATGGATAATGAAACTCTGTCCAAAAGCCTCAAAAGGTAAGTATTTTGTCATAGTAATATCTCTATGGTTTTCTAACCATTCTTTGACTGCTTTTTGCTCACCATGTTCAGGACTGCTTCTAAAACAATTCCAATCATCAAATAATATGACCGTACCATCTACGACATAATTTGTGATAAATTCAAGTACAGGTACTGTAGAAGAATACAAATCACAATCGACAAGTATAACCGATGCTTCTTTTATAGGTAGCTTTTTGTATAATTGTTCATTTAATGTTACATCATACCAGCCGGGTATTGTAACAACTCTTGATGTATCCACTTTTCCACGTTTTAGATCTTTATAAAATTGTTCCTCTGAAGTGGAGAATTCCCCCTGTTTAAATTCCGGATATTCTGCATCTACACCCTGGATCTTTGGAAGACCTTCAAAAGAATCAAATCCATAAAACTTGATGTCCTTCATATTAAAATATTTGGCAGCTTTATAAGCCCAGGTCATAGTATACCCGCCAAAACATCCAAATTCTAGATAGTCCCCTTCTATCTTCATCTCTGATACATATTCAAATACTTTCAGCATAACATTTCCATATTCATCAACACCAAGCTTTTTAATATTTTCTATAATACATCGAAACCTGCTAAATTTATCATTATCCGTATATCTACTACAAAGGTTCAATACCCCCATGTCATCCTCCCTTCCATTATGTAAGCACTTATTTATCCTTTTTTATTTCGTTAAGGTCGAAGCCAAAACGGATTGTATTTAAATCAGATGATAGTTCAATATGCCCATGGTGAGGCTCATAATAATCAGGCTTTGTACTTTTTAAACATAAATTTAAGGGGTCGGTTACTTTCATTATAATCTTTCCGTATTCCCTTAGTTTTTTCTTTTCCTTCCCGTTAATAATATCCTTAAAATACTGTGGATAATCATATTTAAATTCTCGTTCTTCTGGCAAAACTCTACCATGATATCCCATAACAAACTGCTGTATATCAATAATAGTTTGTAATTCCTCATTATCTTCCATCTCGTAATATTCCAGAATATATTGTTTTAGTTCATCATATAAGCCAATCCACATATTCTCATATACAGCATTCCACAATACATCTTCATCCCCTTCAAAGGTGATTGTTGATGCCGGTTGATCACCCATATCTCTCATTTTCTCTAATAAGGGGTAGGAAGACAAATCTCTTTCCTGTAATTCATAGAGGAACTTTATTTGTGGTATCCCATGCTCGTTTTTCAAATAGAACAATACATATTTTAATATGGATTCTCCATAAAAAATGTGGAATATGGCAGTTAGTTTCATCATCTTTATGAATTCATCTTGTGTCATACTTGCAATGGATACTACTTGATCGTCCTTAATTGATTTAAGACCTACACTCTTTAAATATTCCGGGTCGGATAGGTTACTTTCTGCTGCAGTTACAATCTTATATTTTTCTCTGAAATCTTTTCCTGCAATTATCGTATTAGGGATTAGAATTGTAGAATGTACATAAACACCGAGATTAAAGTCACATGCCCATTGAAGATCCGCCATAAAGGATTCTGTCGTACACTCGGGCAATCCCAGCATTAATTCTATTGTAACGGGCAAGTCTAACTGCCTAAACTGCTTTAATGACTTATTATAGTAATCTTCATTTAAGTTTTTCCGTCCAATAATCTCTAAGGTCTTGGGATATAGAGTCTGAATGGACATAATAGCTTGGGATACAAGCCCTGCATTCTTTGTTTTCTTTATTATGCTAATAACATTATCATGATTATTTTTTGCAAAGTTAGCGGCAAGCTCCTTCGGAAATCCATACTTTTCCTTCATTTCACACATATATTCTGCTATTTCCACATCTCTTTTTAAGATCCCGAAGTTGGAGTCCGCAAGTTCAATAACAGGTATCTTATTTTTACCTACCCATTCCAGTTCCTTGTAAATCCTTTCCAGGCTAAACTCTCTTATCTTCTGATTGGTGGATTGCCCCCAATCGCAAAAGGCACAATGATATGGACATCCTCTAGTCATCTCTAAGGTTACCATATGTGGATTATGTTCCTTGACAAACAATTCATATTCTCCACTTAAATAGGGCGAAGGAATTTTATTAACATCCTCCGTATATCCTACTCCAGAATATACAGGTCCTTCATGATTCATATAGGTAATTCCATGTATATTTCCATAATCTTTATGGGATAAGTAACTTTTTATAATGTTTAATGCAGCATCCTCACCTTCACCATGGATCAATATATCAATATAGTCATGATCCAGAATGTACTTTTTGGCCATAGGTTCATCCCTTGGTATATAAGGTCCTCCAAAAATAATCAAGGCATCTTTATAATGATCTTTTATAAATAAGCTTTCTTCAATATGGTTATTAACATTCCAAAGATAAGTGGAAAATAAAAAAATTCCGCTCCCTTTTTCCTCTAATTTTTTTCTTAATGCTTCTTTACTTATAATGTACTCTGAAACAAATTCCAGATTATTAAGCTCTTCCTTAGATAGGCTTTTCTTTAAATAGGAAACTATGAGGGCCAGACCAAAGGGGGGTCTGTCACAATTTAAATGTATTGCATAAACAGGTATTTTTTTTGCAACCATAGTATCATTCTCCTTTTCTTCATTAACTATAAAACTCATGAACTAAATCTAAGCATTTTGAATTTGATGACAAAAACATACATAAGTCGCAGGTGGAAAAAAACTGTTTATCTAAATTATCAGAATACAATCCTTTTTCCCAGACGAAATCACTAAACCTCTCAATCAAGGACTTGTCTGAAATAATAGAAAAAAATTTACTTCCTTTTTCTTTGCTAAATACCCTCTCTATATTATCTTGATGTAAGTTTCCTAAATACATGGGAGTCTTTTTCAATTCTTGATTCTCATCATTAATATTACAACAAGCAAACACATCCCCATTGGGTAAAAATGTCGTAGCGAAACTGTCACAATTATTAAGCTGCTTAATACTTTTCTTATCAACACCCAAAAACATGTCACAAGCATTTCCAAAAGGTAAAAGGTCATCTTCATAATATGGAAGCTTCTCCTTTTTGAAACTACTTAAAATAGCCTCGTCCTCCTTTGGATATGTAGAATTGGTAAACATAATTTCACATTTTATATCTAAGTCATTACAAGCTCTTACAATTGACTTGATATTTTCATAAGGAATATATTTACTATGAAAATAATCATAACTTACGAAAATAGTCTTCAATCCGTTAGTCTTAAGAAGTTCCAATTTATTTTGTGTTACAGTTGAATTTAAAGCCCAATAACCATTGGTTTCTATCATTACATCTATTCCATAGGATGAAGCGAATTTAGATAGCTCAATAATCTCATCAAAAAATAACATTGCTTCACCTCCGCTAAATATAATTACTTTTTTATTATATCTGGGAGCTGCCTTTATTATATTTTTTGCGGTTTCAAAGTCGATCTTTTCATTTCTGGATATATTGGATTTGGTAATACAGTGGCCGCATGAAGCATTACATTTTAATGTGTAAATCAAACATATCTTCTCTGCAGTTTTGTAATCAAAAAAATAAGAATACTTCATCGACTATACTCCTTCATATTTTTCTATATAATCCATTGTCCTTTGATATAACTCCTTATCATTGAATAGATCAAAACAAAATTCACAATTGTGTGAATACTTTTTCTTCTTGTATGGTTCAAAGGTCTTGTCCTCTTTTAATAAATTATATAATTTCCGAAAACCTAGATTAGCTAGTAAATTTATACATTTTGAATTCAAATAATTATCAATCTTGTCCTCAAAGTTGTCTTTGCCAAGGCCTATATGTACAGGTGATTCTTTGGATACCGTAGGATTACAACAGCCTATTATACTTCCATCCGTACGTACTAATGGACCAAGTTCCTCACATCCCATTAAGTCTGCTATCTCAATACTTCCAAATAATTCATCGGGTAGTTTTTTTGCAAACCCCACTTTGGCCATCTCAGATTCAACAAAGGGAACTTCTTGCTCTTTTAATATAGAAAGTAACATATGATCGACTTCTTTATCTCCGCTATATGTAAAGCTAACTCTTGAACTTATTCCCAAATCCAGTGCGGCTTTTACTGCAGTAATAATATTCTTCACAGGAACAAATTTCATATGAAAGGCATCACAGCTTACATCAATATGAATGACACCAGCTTCTTTCAGTAATTTCAGCTTACCATAAGCAACTTCCTCTGATTGCGCCCAAAAAGCATTTGTATCAATGGTAAATACTAAACCAAGAGATTTACCATATTCAGTTAATTTTAATATTTCATTAAAATAGATAAATACTTCTCCACCGCTCCATAGGATACATTTAAAATTCTTTGCTGCGGCAACCTGTAAGTATTTCTTTGCTTCATCCATACTCATTTTTGTATTATTACTAGTAGATGATTCTGCAGCACAATGTAAACAGTTAGCCGTGCATTTGTCAGTGTACATCAATAGCATTCTTTCTTTATAGTTATAGTCATCATATTTCACCTTACAAATAGCGTCCTTATCCATATTATTCCCATGCAATATCTTCATAATTAACTATGAAGCAATATTTCCCTTCCATAGAATTTAATCACTCTCTAGTGAATATAATTTTCAACGATCCCTTTAAACTTACTCACAATATAATCGATAGTATTTTTATCAATAGTATAAGGGGGAACAAAATAAACAAAATGTTCTTCAATAAAAGCAAAAATCCCATGCTCTATTAATCCATTATGGATTGGTCTCATTTCTTCTAATGGCTTCTTGCTGACCTTATCCTCCACCAGCTCGACACAGATTAGTAACCCCGAACCCCTGATATCTCCTATAATTTGATACTCCAAAAGATTGTCTGATAGGTTCAATAAGAAGTATTCTCCCAGCTCCTTTACCTGGTCAGACCATTGATAGCCGGTAAAATGCTCAATGACTGCAGAACCCAGAGCAGTACAGATAGGATTACCATCTTGCGTAGATCCAATCTGAATCTCCCTATCATGTAATACATCACTAATCTTCTGATGAAATACTGTTGCTGCCAAAGGAAGTAATCCATTGGAGATTGTTTTTGATAAGCAAATAATGTCAGGTAGTATGTCATATTTCTGAAAAGAAAAATCATATCCTGTACGACCAAATCCCGTCAAAACTTCGTCAATTATTAGAAGTATGTCAAATTGATCCGCCATTTCCTTGAGTGTTTTCACATATTTATAGGGTAGCTCTATCATTCCATTCCCTTGAACCGTCTCAATAATAATTGCACAGATCTTGTCCGGATTTAATTGCTGGATTTGAGTATGTAATAAATCTGTACATTTTTCTTCACAGGTTGAAGCGTCAAGTCCAAGGGGACAGCGGTAACAATATGGCTGTACCACTTTATGATAAGTACTAAAATCATTTAATCTATATGCCCAATTGTTATCACTGTACTCTGATACTTCAGACATCATGGCTGAATTACCGTGATAGGAGCCCCTTATGGATACAATTTTGCCTTTATCCCTCTTATTTTGAATATACCAGTAATCTCGTGCCGATTGTATGGCTATTTCAGTACAGGACGTACCGCTTCCCGAACAATAAACCTGTTTATAATCATCTGGTAAAATGCTCAACAGCTTATTAGCATATGCTTCTGCAGAAGGATTTGCATGCCCGTCCATAGTAGGAATATATGCTATCTGATCCCATTGATTCACTGCAGCATCTCTAAAAGCCTGTATTCCATGGCCAAAACTGACATTCATCATCTGACTTTTCCCATCAATATATTGTTTCCCGTCATATCCATATAGATATATTCCATTGGCTTTCTTTATGGGTGGAAACCTTAGATTACCCTTTTCATATTCTGAAGTGCTGGTCCAGCCTCTCATGAGAGAAGTGTTCATATCCCTTTAAACCTCCTCCAAATCAGTGTTAATTTAAATATAAGACAGTAAAGTACTGATATTTTTATATATTAGGCCTTTTTGCTTTTTCTACTGTATCTAAGGATTGAATCTGTTCAAACCATCTTTTCAAAGTTTCAAATTTATGTTCTCTTGTGTCATATGGACAAGGTAAATCCGAAAGCCAATAATCATCATTAATAAAGTTATCTTTAACTGCGTCATTATAGAGTTTTGTTCCAGGAAATATTGTCATAATGCTTGGTGCCACTGCAAAAGGAACCACTGTATTAATTAAATCTATTGTCTCTCCAATGGTTTCATCTGTTTCTCCAGGGCTGCCAACAATAAGCAACAATTCTACATTCATCCCTACATTATTACTCAGCTCACATGCACGCATTATTTTTTCTTTTGTTATCTTTTTATTAACGGCATTTAGAATTTTTGAAGAAAAGGACTCAATACCATAAGCTGTGAATAGGCACCCCGCCCTTTTCATCCAGTAGAGTACCTCTTTTGACACGGCATCTACCCTTGTGCAGCAATTCCAATAAACGGGGATTTTTCTATTAATTAACTCTTTACATATTTCTATAGTCCAACTTTGATCTAATGTGAATATATCATCTGAAAAATCAATAAATTCATATCCATATTCCTTATTAAGAAATTCAATTTCGTCTACAATCTTTTTAGGGTCTCTTCTTCTCCAGTTTCTCTGCCAAAAAAACGGAGTTGAACAAAAGCTGCAGTCATATGCACATCCTCTACTCCCAACAATAGCCATCCATTTCAGATCATTGGCCTTAACACCTTTGACTTTTAAGTCACGAAACCATTCAATGGAAGCATACTTCGTATCTAAAAACTGCTCATATGCCGGATAGGGCAAGATATCTAAGTCTTTTATCAACTCTCTCTTCTTTGTTAAAAATACCCCCTTCTCATTTTTTAAGGCCAGACCTGCTACCCCGTATAATGATTCTTTATTCATATAAGCTTTAACCATTTCTAAAAAGGTCAGCTCTCCTTCTCCCATCACAACAGCATCAATGGGAAAGTGTTCTAGCATTTGCTTATATAAAAAATTACTATGTGGACCTCCTACTACAATTAAGACTTCCTTGCTTAAGGAACGAATGTATTCAACTATTCTATATGTAGAAACCCGTTGTTCAGAAAAACATGAAATACCTACAATATAACCCAATTCCTTCTGTATAATTTCTTTCGCTTTTTCCATTGGCGTATAATATAAATCCAATGCTTTTGCATTATAGTTATTTTGGTTAAGAAGAGATGTGATATATGAAATTCCCAATGGCGGAGACCAATGTTCATCACAATCCAGCTTGCCCATTTTTGATGTATCATACAGAGGTGGATTAATCAATAATATATCTGCCATTTAATTATCTCCTTTCTTATCTTTAGTTGACCTTTTATTTAGATTTCTATTTCCTCTCATGAACTAACCCATAATCTTTCTATGGCTTGAAATGAATTATGACCATAGGTGTATTCTGTAATTTTATCAAGTAGACCTTCTTCTATTTGGCTTTTATATTTCAATATATCTTTAATTTTCAGATCAAATAATCCTTGAATTGTAACATCCAATTTAACATAGTTATGAAGCCCCTTTAGAAGGACTATATCAGCAATGTTTTCCTTCGTATAGTTAAGAGCATAGGGTATGTCTTCATAATAAATCACATTATTTTTTTGATTCGTCTTAGTTAGAATGTCAAATACAATCAAATGATCAATATGCCCGCCTAATCCCAAAGGAACAAAAATATAGTCATAAGTTAAAGTATTAAGTAAATTCAACAGTTGTTTCCTAACCTCTAAATAAAAATTATCACGCACCAGTTGCCTTACCACTTCACTGATTGCATCATATCCACGAAGGGAACTGTCCTTCATCCCCATATAGAAGGACTTCAGGCACAACTCTTTACAATACTCCATATCTTCCAATCTTCTAATATTAGAGACTGTTGTTTCATCTAATGTTTGCATATCGTCTGAAGTCCATATACTTTTTGTGAAAATATTTATAAGTATAAATTTTGCACATATTTCTTTCATCAGTCGAATGCATCCGCCATTTGATAATGCTGCATCATCCAAGTGTGGACTTAAATATACAATCACTTTATCTTTGAACCTCTTGATATTTTAGCCCTCCCCATATACAATATTTAAAATCAAATCAATCTTTTCCTTATAAGACATGTTTTCTGCACATCCATCTGTTTGATTATAGGCAGCTAAGTAATATCTTTCTTTGGGTATCTTTTCACCTATCACATAGGGAAATTGTACTGCCAGTTTCTCAAAAACACGGTGAAACCTCTCTAGGGCTTCCTGAAGGACCACATCATTAAAAGCATAGGATGGACATTGATTATCATCTTTATACATACATATCCTCTCCTTAACACACTCTATATAGAAAGCTTCATTTAGCCCATGGGTCCCTAATACAAATTGAAATAAATTTCCATTTCCGGTAATTGCAATTGGCAAGCCAAATTCTAGAATTTTATTATTCAATTTCTCAATGAATATATTTCCTTTTGCTCTAATGGTCTCCGGAACTTTATCTGTTTTTATTTTTTTCAGCGTAGTAATTGCTGAGATAACCGGATATAGATCATAGAAGCTGGTGTAACAAAATTCACTCATACATCTCATAATATTTTCATTGCCTATAACACAACTTATTCTTGCCCCGTTAGCAATCCCTTTGGAGACAACATATAGATCCGCCTTATATTTATGGGGATTTAGGGATGTACCAACTCCATATCTGTACCCGCATTTTACATCATCTACAATGACCAACAATTTGTATTCTTCACACAGATGAAACAATCTCTCATAAAAATTGTCGCTAAGATAGCTGATATCCGGGGAAATTACAACAGCTGCAATCTTATCCTTATAAAGGAATACCATTTTTTCAAATTCTTCTATAATATAATAAAAATCAATAACCTGGTATTTATTTGTCTCAAATAGTCCCTTCCCTTTTTGCCACATAGGATCCCATCCGTGATAGCCCGCACTTAAAATAATATCCTTGCAGGTATATTCTATAGCCGTGAGAGTGGCGGCCCTAACAGCACTGGTACCCGTTGTAAATAAACCAACATGACTTTTAGATGGAAAGTCTTCAAGCAATAAACTTTTTAGCTCTTTTATATAGTCATTAGGAGCCTGCATGGACAGCATTCTATGATTGATCATCCTTGTAACATTCTTAATAATATCTTTGTCGTTATAGCCCAAAATAACTGACCCAAAGCCATTCCATAAATCTATGTATTTTTCATGATTCTCATCATATAAATATGCACCATCTGCCATATGAAAATTTATAGCTTTTCCCTCTCCACAAGTAGGTGCATACATATTTTGTGGATTACTATATTCATTCAAATATAATCCTCCTTACAATAGCTTCTAATCTGTTTCACACTACAGTACATGTCTTCCCTTTGAGTTAGTTTGTGCTGAGAATTAGGCAGGCACAAACTTCTAGGTGTGAATTATGCTTTTTAATAATTCACACTACAGTACATGCCTTCCCTTTGAGTTAGTTTGTGCCGAGGATTACGCAGGCACAAACTTCTAGGTGTGAATTATGCTTTTTAATAATTCACACTA
>JAEZTQ010000100.1 GCA_023443625.1 Bacillota bacterium
GAAAAGTCCGCATTACCATTTACGAGAAAGGTTTAAAAAGAATGACTGCATAACGTAAAGCTGTAGAAAGAAGAATGTCGGAAAGCCGTATGAGGGAAAACCTCACGTACGGTTTGATGAGGGGCGGGTGAGATATCACCCGCCTACTCTATCAATGCAGAAATTTGGGATGGCAACGGTAATATAGGGAAGTTATGGAGCAACTTTTTAATGAGAGTAGAGGAGATTAATCAAGTTCAAAAACCTATGACGATGTATGGTATCTGTGAGCATGAATATTATGATAACGGACGTATTAAATATATGGCTGCTATTAGTGTGAATAAGGCTGAAAATATACCAAAGGACATGGTAAAAAGAAGTATAAAATCACAAACTTTTTTTCGAGCAAGTGTTCCGGCTTCCATCAGTGTACCGGATTAAAGAAATCGGGGGAGAAATCATTTATGGACCATTTGACATCCCGATTGGAAAATGTGCCGTGGTAAGAGATAAGTGGTCGAATGAATATGTTTTACTTGATATGACAAAAGGCAGATATGTAACAGATAAAGATGGAAATATAATAGGTATAAAGTGAGCATAGGACTGGAAACAGTCATGAATATGGTTGGAGAACTGTATTGTGAATTTTGCAGTGATAGATTATAATAGTATTAATATATACATAATTTAACAGGGAGGGTTGGCATGGACTACCAATATATGGTATACATATGGATGCTTTTCTTCTCCGCTGTAATTACTGCATTCTTGGGAGGTATAGTATTCTTTTGGCGGAGAGAAACAAGGGAAGCAATCTTTTTTACCCTGAGTATGCTGGTACTGACCCTGTGGTCCTTAACCAATGCTTTTGAGATAATGGCTATTAGACTACCGGCTAAGCTATTTTGGGCAAATGTACAGTATATAGCATATTGCTATTCTCCTGTGACACTGGTTGGACTGTGTATGGAGTTTACAGGATATAATAAGTTGATACGCAATAGGAAATTTGCCTGGTTTGCGGTACTTCCTACGATCATAATTATTCTGGTATGGACCAATCCATATCACGGGCTTATAAGGTATGACGTAGGGATGGAATATAATGAATTGTTCCCAGTCATTACTAAGAAATATGGGGCCGCCTTTTATATTCATGCGGTATATTCCCATTTGCTTAACATTACTGCGGTAATAATTCTCATAAAATCAGTGTTTGAGAAAAGCTTGGCATATCGAAGGAAGGCGATTATATTAATGATGGGGGCGAGTCTCATCATAGTTCCCAATGTAATGTACGTACTTGGGTTTCGTCCTATGTCTATGGATATTACACCGATATTCTTTGGACCAGCAGGCATCATAGTTGTATGGGCAATCTTTCGTTATAAGCTATTTGAATTAATCCCCTTGGCAAGAGCTAAAGCAATAGAGACAATGGACATAGGAATTATGGTTTTGGACCTGGAGGACAAGGTACAGGATATCAATCCTGCATTAGTTAAACTGGTAAAGCCTCCTTTGGGAAAATACCTGGATTATAGAGTGGAAGAGGTATGTAACACAATCCCAGAGTTTCTTTATGCACTAAAAGAGGCCAAAGATTCTAACATAGAATTTACAATACATAACAATGGTGAGAGTAGTATCTATGAAGTGCTATTAACTCCATTAATTAATAAAAAGGGAAAAATCATTGCCAGAATGGTAATGGTCTATGAGGTAACGGAAAAAAAAAGAGCGCATCAGGAATTTATGAAACAACAGTGGACGCTGGCGGGAATTAAAGAAAAGGAGCGTTTGGCAAGAGATCTTCATGATAATCTTGGACAGCTTCTGGGGTTTATTAACATGCAGACCCAGGGGATTAATCAGGAATTAGAGAATAATGGCATTGACATTGTTTCGGATAAATTGGATAAGCTGACCCAGGTAACACAGATGGCCCATGCTGAGCTTCGGGGATACATCAGTGATATAAGAAGGACTGTTGAGTCTGCGAAGGATTTTATTCATACCTTTATCGAGCATATCCGCTTATTTGAAGAGCAGACAGGAATAAAGGTGGACTTAGATTATCCCCAGGATTTAGCAGGGGAAGATTTAAACCCCTCTATTTGGATGAATATTCTAAATATTATGAAGGAAGCCTTAAGCAATATTCGAAAGCATGCTAAGGCACAAGGAGTAAAAATAACCTTGCACCAGGACGACAAGCAATTATATGTATTGGTTAAAGATGATGGTAGGGGGATTTCACATTCCTTTGAAAATAAACAAGCTCAAAAAGGATTTGGCCTTGATATTATGCGGGAGCGGGCTGAATTGATAGGGGGAGAGATTAGGATAAAATCAGAAATGGGTAAAGGAACGGAAATCTTTCTCCAGGTCCCGCTGACAGAAGGGAGAAGCCATGATGCAAATGAGACTTATGCTGGTAGATGACCATGTTCTATTTATGGATAGTCTGCAATACCTGCTTGAAACCTATGGCATCACTGTAATAGGGCAAGCAAGAAATGGAAGAGAAGCTGTCTATAAGGTACGGATTTTAAACCCTGACATTGTTATTATGGACATAAGAATGCCTGAATGTAACGGACTGGAAGCATTAAAAATAATAAAGGCAGAGAAGCCTGATATAAAGATTGTCATGCTAACCACCTCGGATGAGGAAGAGGATCTGTTTGATGCGATCAAGTACGGAGCAGCCGGCTATTTACTTAAAAACACCGATGCAAAGGAATTGATCCGTGTCTTAGAACAGATTACCAGTGGTGAGGTAGCTGTTTCCCCTGGCATGGCCTCAAGGCTTCTGCAAGAGTTTAGACAATCTTATTCTCATAAAGGATATTCACTGGACAGGAAACTTACCCCTGAGGAATATAGTGACTTAACAGATAGGCAGTATGAGATACTAAAGCTGGTGGCTGAGGGCAAAACCTATAAGGAAGTTGGAGCTATTATAGGGCTTACAGAGCGAACGGTCAAATACCATATGGGCAATATCATTGAGCACCTTCAAATGGAAAACAGGGCCCAAGTAATTGCATATGCAAGTAGACATAAATTTTTTGAGGATTGAAATATATTGGGTATTAAGTAGAATATGGAGATGTAAAGTGCAGCTTAATTAATTAGGACTGCACTTTTTGGCTTCAGACTGTACTTTAGTACATTGTCAGATATAAATGAATTTTCTATAATTATGCTAGAGTATAAGTTTGTGTGTCAATATTTGGGAGGGAGTAGTCCTGCAGGTCATGATGTGAGGAAGTGAAGTGTTTATAGTCATGTGCTTTATATATATAACTTGTGGGAAGTACGCCATTACAATTGTGTAAGTTATTTTAAGGGAGGATTCCAATGGCAAAAAAACAAAAAAAAATCAAGGTTCGCTTAATGGCAATGATACTATGCGTAGCTTTTTCCTTATCTGGGCTACAAACCACAGTTGGGGCAGAAGCTGAGGAGGCTTTAATCGAGGATGGATCCTATACGGGTAAAAACTATCTCTATTATGGGTACAATACACTGGAAGGTAGTTATGTTAACACAACAAATACAGGTTCAAAGCCAATACTTAGCAAAGTTGAGACTCTTCAAGGAGCTGCTGATCCTGCTAGCTATGGCTCAACCAGTTATATCTATGACAGCTCAATCTATAGCTTTTATGAAAAATTTTCTGCAACAGTTAATGTAAACTATAAAGGTGTGGCATTTAGCGGCAAGGCCAAAGCAGAGTTTAGTACAACTATGAATTCTACGGAAAATCGTTTGTACATTCGCCATACGGCCTATTTTTACACTAAGGACTATTCTAATGAAACCGCTATCATCGATTTGAATCAAAATCTTGCAGAGGGATTTGAGAAGGATGTAAGAGCCTTATATGCTACAAAACCTTACGAGATTTTCGATACATATGGTACCCATTTAATCACCCAGTATTATACCGGTGGTAGGTTGGACTTGAACTTTTCTTACAAGAACAAGGAAAAGAAAACAGAACAAGAGATAAGAGAATCGGTGGAAGCAAGCTATGGAAAGGTATCGGGAAGTGTACATGCCAGTCAGAGCAAAAAATCTGAATTAATAGAGAATAACGCCACACTTATAAGCTTTTCAACAGGAGGAACGACAGAAGCTCAAATCACCGGTCGATCCATAGCAGCAGTTGCACAGGAGTTTAAGAACTGGCAGAGTAGCATTGACAAAAAACCTGACATATGTGGGGTTAAGCAAGGAAGCCTGTACCCCATATGGGATTTGTTCAGTGACGAGCCTGAAATCAGAAATGCACTGAAAAAGGCATATGAAGATGAGCAGGAGCGTAAGGCTCTGGGTCTTAAGAACATGGACAGAGGTCCAATTACCGATATTACAGCCTTTTATGCAGATTCCTACGAGGCTGCACAGGCAAAGGTTCCCGATGGCTATTATATTGTACAAGCAGAAAATCCCTCAGATATAGACAGACCGAATCTCGATGCAAATCATTACGGCCGTGGAAAATACATCTTCCTTGCATGCACCTATAAACCTGTTGTAAATCAACAGAAGAAAAGACTTAATCCAATTGTGGATTTTAAAGTTGCAAAGGGTAAAAGCACAGAATTTGATAATTATCATAAAGTACCCTTGGATTTAAATATGGGTCAAGGCGGACCATATCTTTATCTATTCTATCGCAGAGCTACGGATGCTGAGTATATGAATAAGGATACACTTTATATATCCGCAATCAAGGGTTATTATGGTAAGAACTATGTTCCGCCAGCGAACTGGTTTGTTAATGGGGATAGTGTTGAGTTAAATAAAGGGATTAAAAACAGGGATGGTAAAGACAACTATACTAATCTCATGTTCCAGAACGATTATCGCCTCATGGAAGCTGACGAGATCTTAAAGGATAGTTATGAGGAAGAGACCATAGTTGCTGTCTCCGATTACATGGAAGATATTCCATTTGATGAAAGCAAACCTCTCATTGAAAGTGATGAAGATGTATTCGAGTATGAAGAAGGCTTCGAAGATGAGCTTCCTGATGATAGCGAGACTCCGGATGAAAGTGATGAAGGAAAAGCGGATGAAGATGCCTCTGAAGATAAACTCCCGGATGATGATAGCGAAACTTCGGATGAAAGTGATGAAGGAAAAACCGATAATGAAGCTGCTTCTGAAGATGAGTTTTCCGATGATAGCCTATTGGAGGGTGGACTTTACAACAGTGAAGCTGCCTCTGAAGATGAGTTTCCTGATGAGGGCCAATCCGACGACGGACTTCTCCTTGCTGTGCCCAAAACAGGAGATAATAGTAGCCCTACAGTGATTATCTTACCGATAATGGGAATTGTACTTGCAGCTCTACTGATTGCTGATCAAAAGAAAAGAAGAATGAAATAAATTGCTACATATTATTTTAGTTATGACTATAATAGAGAGGCAGTCGGACTTCGCCAGAAGATCCGGCTGCTTTTTATTTATGCGAAGGTAAAGTGAAGTATTAACAAAGCTATGCTTTGTTCACGTACGCACCTGGGATAACCGGAGAAACTAGCGTAGCGTGTTTCTTCTGGTTCCAACACCCGATGGGAGTAACCTTGATGCCTTTATGATTTTGGAGTTTGGGAAAGGGTTATTAAGTTCTGGAATTTTGTTACATATTTTTCTTGACATTGATTATACAATGGTGTAATATTAACACAAATATAATGTTATGCATTAATGGAAAGGAGTGATAAAGTTGGGTAATTCGATCAAAAGATTAGGAGATGCGGAATTAGAAATTATGAAGGTTTTATGGCGTAGTGTTTTACCTGTTACCTCAAGTTACATATTGGAGGAGCTCAAAGGAAAGCGTAAATGGGGGTTATCAACCTTGATGACCTCTCTCGCAAGGTTGTCGGAGAAAGGATTTGTTTACTGTGATAGAACTACTCGTACCAATTTATATTCTGTACTGGTGGCAGAAAACGAATATAAGGTGCAGGAAAGCAAATCATTTTTAGAAAAATTTTATGGGAATTCACTGCAAAGCATGGTAACAAATCTTTATAGTAACAAGGTAATAGATCATACAGACATAGAAGAATTACAGGATTATCTGAAACAATTGGAAAAGGAGTATAATGCATGATCAGTCAATTGTTTTTATCGATGCTGGAGGTTTCGCTTACAACAGGTATAGGGATTGTTATCATTAAAATACTGTCGCTTTTTATAAATAAGAATTATGCTGCTAAGTGGATAAAACTCATATGGCTGATGGTAGCTGTGAGGCTTCTGCTACCAATTAACTTTTCGCCTTTTGGTGCACCAGTCCAATTAAGCTTTCTGAGTTCAAGCAATGCAAACAATATTTCATATACAGCTTCGTCGGATATAAATGCAGACATGGTAGATGAAACTGCAATAGAAGGTTTTAAAGATACAGAGGTTAATACTGGTATACAGGATAACAGGCTTATTGTACGTACAGGTGATAGTTTAAACAAAACAATCCCATGGATGAATATTGCTGTTTTTATATGGGGTACCGGCTGTGTTTTATTTATAATGTATCACCTGATTGGATATCTCTATTATAGAAAGCAGATTTTACGCTGGAGCAGGGCTGATAAAGAGCAAAGAATACATAATATAATCGCTGAGGTTTCCCAACAATTATCCTTACAAAAGCAGCTAAAGGTTTATGTATGTGATAAAATAGCAAGCCCTTCCCTTATGGGGTTTATTCATCCTGTTCTGGTAATCCCCCCGGATTGTTATTCTGATAAAGAAATGTCCTTAATAATAAAGCATGAACTCACTCATCACAGGTTAAAGGACATTTGGTATAAATTATTTTTGATTGTTGTAAACGCAGTTCACTGGTTTAATCCGGCAGTCTATCTGCTGCGCCATGAAGCATATATTGATTTGGAGGTCGCATGTGATGATGAGGTAATTAAAAGTATGTCTGTAGATGATCGAAAGAAGTATGGTGAAACAATTCTTTCCTGCATTAATCAGCAGAAAATACGAAAAGTTGCTTTGACGACAGGCTTTAATGATACTGCCAAAACGCTGAAAGATAGATTAAAGAATATTCTAAGTGCAGAGAAAAAACGTAATGGGCTGATTATTATTTTCATTAGCTTGATTTTGGTAGTAGGCATTGGCGCTCTGATTTCATTTGGCGGAGAAAAGAAGAAACATAGGGACACAGACGGACATATCTGGTATGGCGCAGTCAGTCTTATTCCTGAGAATACAAAGCTGCCGGATAATCTCATTGAAAATAGTGATCAGTTGAATGAATTTTTAGAAAGTGACAGAACAATTGCCTTAGTGGCAAATATACCGGAAGAGGATATCTATGTATATGGCCTGAAAGAGCTTGGTAGGGAAGAGGGGACTTATACACTTCATGGAATATGTGTGAAGCAGGGAAGTGAAGTTCAGGTATTGGATATTAACTGGGGTGTTTATGATGAATTACCAAAGCTTAGGTATCAGGACTATGATGGTGATGGAATAAAAGAATTGGCAATGATATCAAGAAGTGAAAGTGGAATGGATATCTCCCTTAATGATTTGTATATCCTGGAGAAAAGAAAGGAGGGAGGATGGACGCCTCATTCATTTGCCTCCTCCGACTGGCAAAACATAATAAATAAGAGAATGGAGTACCAGGAGAAGGACGGGATATTAACAATTTCTATTGACGGTAAGGATACAGGATATAGAATAAATATCGCATCCCTTGAAGAAGAATGGGGAGAAGAATTAACTTCGGTTTTCTTTGGAAGCTATGGGGAATTTTATTTTAGTAATGAGAGGATCTTTCTAAAGGTACTTCCTGCAGCTAAAGTGGGTAATTGGGTGACCCCTCAGATAATTACCGATAACTATATTCCGATGGAGGTATTATATAAGGGCAATTTTGATTTGATCAACGGCTTTGATTCCCAGCCGATTAGGCAAGAAGCTTCTGATAATAATGCTGACAGCGAAGGGGATACCAAGATAGAGGAAATGAAAATAGAGGATGTAGCGGAGGATAGTATACAGGAATACCTGGACAGTCCGGAAGGGAAGCTTCTTAAGGAGAGATCTGACAGCTTTGTTAAGGCTTACTTTTCTAATGATAAGGAGGCAGCCCTTGCATATCTTGCTGAGGATGCAGATTATGATAGCTGCGTATATAGGGATGATGATGGTAAAGAAGTCAATGTTTATAACAAACTAATTCATATTTTGGCAAAATGGTATACTGCCTCAGATGATAAAAAAGCAAATGTTCAATATGAATATGAATTAGAAGATGAAGATTCCTTTACTTATCTTAATCTGGATCTTGTAAGGGAAGAGGATAACTGGGTTATTTTTAGTATATATCTAGAAAAATAAAGTAATCCCTTGTAGATGTGTATTTGAGCGAATATAATTACAAGCATGTTGAAAAATTATAAAATAATATAAGAAATGATTATCCTAAACTTCTCAGGGCGCAGGATAATCATTTTTTATTCATTTTTATCACTAATCAAACTATCTTTCCAGTTGACAACTTAACAGTTGTTAAGTATGATTATAACAAGCGTTAAGTAATTGGTGAAGGAGATGAGAAAAACAAAAATGGGAAAAGAAAAGCAGGATACAAAGCAGCTTATTTTAGATACTGCATTAGATTTATTCTCAAAGAGAGGTTATAGTGCGGTGTCTATCAGAGATATTTCTAGTAGAGTAGGCTTTAAAGAAAGTGCAATTTATTATCATTTTAAAAATAAGCAGGATATATTTGATGTGTTGTGCCAATCTTTTGATAATGTAATGTATTCAATACCGCCTCAGTTTGCCAAAGAGATGGCGAAAGTTACGAAGGTAGAAAAAGAAGCATTTTATATGGTATGCCATAGTTACTTTACGCATTATCTCATGGAAGAGAGAGTGAATCAGTTTCTTAGAATGTTAATTATAGAGCAAGGCATTAATGAAGTAGCTGCAAAGATGTATCATAATATTATGTTTGATGAAGCAGTAAGTAACCAGTTACTTATATTTAGCTGGCTGATTCAGGTGGGATTTTTAAAAACAGGCCAGGTGGAACATATGGTGATGGATTATCACACTATGGTGGTTTATTTATTTCATAGATATTTGATATGCGGAGAAATAACGGAAGAGGTTAAATTGACCATATCAGAGGAGTTAACAAAACATATAGAATATTTTTTAATAAAATATGGGGTTGATTAGGGGGTAAATTAGATGAGGGATATCATTAAAACTGTGAATTTAACAAAGACTTATAAAGGGACACCAGTGGTAAAGGATATTAATTTAAATATCAAAAAGGGTGATATATACGGGTTTATAGGACGAAATGGTGCCGGCAAGACCACAACGATGAGAATGTTACTGAACTTAATTAAGCCGTCTGGGGGTCACATTGAACTCTTTGGAGAGACGGTAGGGGATAAAAACATGCCTAGTAATTTGCGAAAAATGGGTGCAATTATTGAAACTCCTGGATTTTATATGAACCTATCTGCCAGAGAAAACCTTGATATTCATCGCTTAATGATGAATGTTTCTGATAAAAGCTGCATAGACAGGGAACTGGCAACCGTTGGATTATCTGGGGAAGGAGATAAGAAAGTTCGCAATTATTCCTTGGGAATGAAACAAAGACTGGGAATTGCCAGAGCATTATTACATAAACCTGAATTGTTATTACTTGATGAGCCAATTAATGGGCTGGATCCTCAGGGTGTTATAGAAATCCGTGAACTCCTATTAAAGATAGCAGATGAAGGTACAACGATCCTTGTATCATCCCATATTTTATCTGAGGTTGAGAAAGTGGTTAATAAAATTGGGATATTAAGCAAAGGAGAACTCTTAGAAGAGATAACCAAGGATAATTTTCAGGCGAAATGCAGACAAACAACTGTGTACAAAGTAAATGATGTTGAAAAGGCAGGAGCACTTATAAGACAATACCTTAATATTGAGGATTTATCAATATCTGAAGATACCATTTCCTTTAATTCAAAGGAGCAATCAGGCAATGGCAAACTTAATAAAATACTAGTTGATCATGGAATAGAGGTTCTTGAGAGTAAAATTGTAAGGTCTTCACTGGAAGATTATTTTATGGAGATTACAGGTGCATAAGTGAAGTGGGAGGTTTATTGATGAGGAATTTAATTGGGTTTGAAATAAGGAAAATTAAGCATACATTTTTATCGCTTCTGATTTTAGTATCCCTAGCAGGGCCTATAGCTATGATTGCTGTGATGTATGCTATCAATGATGAAAAGACTTTTTTAGAAGTGGTAATCAGTAATAGCGTATTTGTGCAGTTGATACCATTTGCAGTGACTGTCATTTTTGGGTGTTTTATTGTGGCGAGAGAATATAAGGATAATATGATGCTTTATCTGAAAATTACACCACAATCACAGGTCAAGATAGTGCTATCCAAGTTCATTGTAATTATACTGGAACTGAGCCTTACACAGATTTTTTCTTTTTTCATGCTCTTTATAATAAATAGGGTGATAGATGGATATGATACCGACTTGTTGCTAAAATACATAAAAGCGGGACTCATAAGTGCAGGAGCGCTTAGCTGTCTTGTTCCTTTGATGATATTCATAAGTCTTATCAGGCGTAGTTTTTCAAGTGCAGCACTTATTTTTTTAATGATATTCATGCTAACATTTCCTTATATATTTTCAGAAAATGGAGCTCTTTTTCCACATCTATTGCCAATGGTTCTGGTAGCCAAGTTTTTTGGAAATCCAGTCTATGATAAAGTAAGTTATTTGAATGCGGTATTCATTTTAATTGGGGTAGCAGCAATCTTTTTATTTTTAGTGGTTAGAATATCAAAGAAGAAGGATAAATAGACATGGGAAGACTTTTTAAAGCAGAACTTAAAAAATTACGCTCCTTAAATATTTGGTGGCTGGTGATAGCAGGTGGAACCTTGCCTACAATAATCACCTATCTTACACTGTATAATAAAGAAGGGGTGGAGTGGCTTAGGTTTATTAATATGTCCCTGCTCTCCTTTAATGTCCAATCCCTACTTACCTTTGCAACCTTTGCAACTTATATGTGGGCAAGAGAACAGGAAGAAAATATGGTGGAATTGGTATGGTGCTATCCATTCCCCAGGTTTTATTTGGTACTAGTTAAGTTAATAGTACTATTTTTAGTCATAGTAGTTACCGCTGCCTTTTTCTTTTTTACAACAATGATTGTAGCTAGGGGAATGTTTGAAACTATGATACCAGAAGAACTGTTGTGGAAGCTGATAAAAACAATATTACATACGGGTACCATGCACTTTTTATTGGTACCAATGTATATGTGTATTGCCATAGTAACCAAGATCTCTATATCGGGCTTAATCTTTGGAATAATTAATATGTGCATTTGTATGGCACTCAGTCATACAGGTATGGTTCAATATATTCCTCAATGTATACCTTATGTGATGGGTGATCATCTATTGGGAGTGAATTCAATGGTAATAGATCATAGCTTATGGGTCTATTATAGTATAACCGTAGGAGTCTTTGTGATATCCTTGTCTGTAACCAAGGTGCTTGTTGACAGGCTGAAGAAGTAAGAGAACCAGATAAAAAGAGAAGAAGATAAAATCAAAAAGGCGGCTGTAAAGCATAGGGAAACAATAAAGAATGCACATTGGTTTCCGAAAAGCACTAGGGGTCTGTGTGTGGAAACTAATATGCATTCTATATAGATTTAGACTTTCATTTTGCAACAGCACCTAATAAGGAATAAGCTGCCTTATTGGGTTTATCGTAATGCTTTACTATGTAGAGGGCTGTATAACTGTAATGGTTTTTGTTATAGTTCCTGCAGTAAATGTAAAATGAATTGTTCGTGTGCTTCCAGTATTATTTTGAGGAATAAATGCCTGACAGGTACCATTGCCATATCCGCTTGTGCCAGATCCAAAGGATACATAATCCACATCATCAGTTGCATACCAGTAGGTATTGCTACTAACCCCAATATACAGGTTGGCACCCCATGCAGAACAGGTAGAGGTTTCATAATAGCCGATGTTCAAATAAGCAGCATCTGCTCCCTGCTCAACAGGTACTGTGTGTGATAAAGCACCGGAAGTAATTGTAATATTGCCTGTTCTTTTAGTACCGGAATAATTTCCTGCTATTGTTGCTGTAATATAGTTAGTACCACTTCCACTTGTTTTATTCAGGACAATCCACTTTACATCGGTTGACGCACTCCAGGCATCATCCACATTGAAATAAATATTTTTTGTTGTTGCTTCACAGGTTAGCTTAAAGGTTGTTTCTGGATAGCATTGTGGGTAAACTTGCAGGTAGGTTGCAGCACTTACTGTGGATGAACTAAGAAAAATGACACTTAGTAACACACAGGTAATGCTACCAGTTAGTAGTTTCTTAATCTTCTTTACAAACCTCATATAAATCATCCCTTCATATTATATTGTAATATACATATATTACCATTTCATTATAACTCATATAAAAAAACTTGTCTATATAAATGGGTAAAATAGTAAATAAATAGTAAACATTAAAAAAGGAGACATAATGGAGAAATTAGATATTTCAGTAGCAAAGAATAAAGAAGAACTAATGGCCTGTTTAAGAATCAGGAGGGAAGTATTTCAGATTGAAAAAAAAGTACCCAAGGAAATTGAGGAAGATGAATTCGATTGTCTTGATAAAGAGTGTGAGCATTTTCTAATTCGTTATGATAATCGGAATGTGGGTACAACACGTTGTAGGGTAATGACAGACAAGAAGGTTATTAGATTGCAACGTTTCTGTTTTTTAGCTGAGTTTCGCAATCTTGGTCTTGGACGAAAAGCACTAGAATTTATTGAACAATATTACAGAAGTATGGGAAAAGATAAGATTGTAATGGATGCCAAGTTTGAAGTATCTATATTTTATGAAAAATGCGGCTATCTTACAAAATCTGATATCTTTGAGGAAGTAGGAATAGAGCATATAGCAATGGAAAAATACTTATTACAATAACACACTGCAATATTGGGTAGTGTAAATAATTTTGTGTCTTGGTAATAAGTACCACTTTCTTGGTGAGAATTAGATATGAATATTCTCATCCGGAAGGTGGTTTTTATATGGCTATTGCAAAGGAACAATTACGACAGATTATCAAAGAAAACAACATTCAAAATGTAGGTGATATCTATAACCTACTTAAAGACAGTTTCAAAGACATGATGCAGGAAATGCTTGAAGCAGAAATGGATGTTTCTATCGGTTATCCAAAGAATGAAAAAGGAGAACTTGTGGTTGACAACAAAAGAAATGGATATACTCCTAAGACCTTAAAGAGTCAGTATGGTGAAATAGAAGTTGACATTCCCAGGGATAGAAATGGTGAGTTTGAACCAAAAATTATTCCTAAATATCAAAGAGACGTATCCGGTATTGAAGAAAAAATCATCTCTCTTTATGCCCGTGGTATGTCAACTCGTGACATCCATGATCAGCTACAGGATATATATGGTATTGAGCTATCTGCTGAAATGGTTAGCAAAATCACGGACCGCATCATCCCTGATATTAAGGAATGGCAGTCCAGGCCGCTTAATCCCATGTACCCATTTATATTTATGGATGCTATACACTACAAAATCAGAGAAGATGGCAGAATCATTAATCGCGCTGCTTACATTGTTCTTGGTGTCACTCTTGAAGGAACAAAAGATATTTTAAGTATAACAATCGGAGCAAATGAAACTTCTAAGTTTTGACTTGGAATGCTGAATGATCTTAAGAACAGAGGTGTTACAGATGTGTTGTTTTTCTGCGTAGATGGGCTTTCAGGCTTTAAAGAAGCCATTCATAGTGTATATCCGAATGCTCAGATACAGAGGTGTATCATACACATGCTACGTAATTCCTTTAAGTATGTATCTTATAAGGACATCAAGAAATTTGCATCTGACTTCAAGGCAGTTTATAAAGCTCCGAATGAAGAACTGGCACTGGTAGAACTGGAAATGCTTAAAGATAAATGGGGAAAGAAGTATCCTTATGCAATCAGTAACTGGGAGACTAACTGGGATGTGATCAGCCCCTACTTTCGCTTTAGCGATGATATTCGCAGAATCATGTATACAACGAATATCATAGAGGGGTTGAATCGTCAGTTCAGAAAGGTAACTAAGACAAAAAGCGCTTTCATAAATGACACATCCCTTGAAAAAATGCTATACCTGGCATCCATGAACGTGATCAAGAAATGGACACAGCGGTATAGGAACTGGGATATGGTATTAAGCCAATTGGGACTTCTTTTTGATGATAGACTAGCCATCTACCTGTAAACAGATAAAGCAACCGGCGTAAGTTTCAGATATCTGAATCCTTACGCCGGGAAACTATAATTCCGTCGGCACTATAATTATTGCCGGGAAACCCATATTTATTCCAGAGGCCGGGTGTGGGCAGCGCCCACGTTTACTTATCATGCAATAAAAGATATATTCATGAATAGAATATCCAGCAAATGGGTAAACTATAAGACAAACATATATTTCGACACAGAAGTACATATTTAACTCTTACTAGAAAGCTGATATTATTTATTGCCTTTCAGTTCTGGACACAGAAAAATTTACACCCTCCAATATTGATTTAGGTAACTTTATACTAATAATCGCCTGCAAGGTCTTATATATGCCCTTGTAGGCGATTGTTTTATCTATATGGCTCATTTACATAGTTTTATTGACCAAGAACAACTACATTCCAGGAAGCACGTTTCATTATGGTAGTAAAGGAACCGTCCTTATGCTCGTATTCCTTCTTCTGGTTAGGGAATACTTTTTCTGTCCCAAGACCATTGACCTGCTTTAAGTTATCACTTTCCATGACCAGGTATTCCTTCACCACATAGCCACTGAAGCTACGAAGATCTACTTCAAAGGTGATATCCTCATCCAAGTTTCTGTTAACAGCAAAGATAGCAAGTTCCTCTTTCTCCGGATTGTATACGGAGATGGCTTCAATATCTGTTACGTCACAGTGATTTTTCGTATCATGCTTGCTGGTTTTAACCAGTGGTTGAAGTGCGATACCACGACCATATTTGGAGGCATGAAGGAAAGGATAGTAGATAGTCTGTTTCCAAGCACCACCCTTGGTATCTGTCATAATTGGTGCAATTACATTGACAAGTTGGGCAAGGCAAGCCACCTTAAGACGGTCTGCATGCTTTAGGAAGGTAATCATCATAAGACCTACCTGTAATGCATCCTCAAAAGTATAGATATCCTCTAATAGGTGAGGTGCAGTTTGCCAAGGGCGATTTTTCATAAGGTCATCGTCGTGCTCGGAGGAATGGAACCATACATTCCATTCATCAAAGCTTAGATGAAGCGTCTTCTTGCTTCTCTTCTTCGCCTTAATATAATCACAGGTACTGATTACCGTATGGATAAAATGCTCCAAATCCATATTCATGGCCAGATAATCAGCAGTATCATTCTGGGTATTGCCATAATACTGATGGAGGGACACATAATCCACATAATTATAGGTATGCTCTAGGGTGGTTGCCTCCCATTCAGGGAAGGTTGGCATATTAACAAAGGAGCTGCCACAGGAAACCAACTCGACAGAGGGATCAATAAGTAACATGGCCTTAGCAGTCTCTGCTGCTAATCTTCCATACTCCGTTGCAGTCTTTTGGCCAATCTGCCATTCACCATCCATCTCATTGCCTAGGCACCAGGTCTTGATATGGTAGGGTTTTTCTACGCCATGGCTCTTTCTAAGATCACTGTAATAAGTGCCAGAGTCGTGGTTACAATATTCTAGAAGATTGCAGGCATCAGCCACGCCTCTAGTCCCAAGATTGATCGCCATCATAATCTGGCTATCCACTTTCTTAGCCCATTTTCCAAACTCATTTAAACCAAATTCATTGGTCTCTAAGGTTCTCCAAGCAAGATCTAATCTTTTCTTTCTAAGTTCTTTAGGGCCAACACCATCTTCCCAGAAATAGTTGGATACAAAGTTACCACCAGGATAACGAATTATTGGGATATTAAGTTCCTTCACAAGTCCTATAACATCCTGACGAAAACCATCCTCATCGGCGCTAGAGTGTCCTGGCTGGTAAATACCTTCATATACAGCTCTTCCCAGATGTTCAATGAAGGAACCGTACACTCTGTCATCCACTTTTGATATAACAAAATCTTTATCAATTACCATTGATGTGTTTTTAAGTTTCATATATGTTAGCTCCTTTATTAATATCTATTTTAATCTAAATATTATTACCATAACCATCTTCCTTATGCTTATAAAAACACAAACTTACTCCTAGACACTTGGATTACATTTCTATGTAGCTAATAAATCTACATTATAAATTTACTTTATTTCTATCAATTTATCTGTTGAAGTTCTTGAGATGACCTGACAGGGTAGTATGATTTGATTTGAACTTTCCTTCTCATCCATGATTAAATCTAGAAGTATATCTAATGCTTGCTTTCCAATTTCCTGTAATGGCAAGCCCATAGTGGTGAGGGAGGGATACAAATAACGTGAGATATCCCGATTATCAAATCCGGCTATGGAGATGTCATCTGGAATCTTTAACCCCAAATGTGATGCAGCATGATAACATCCTGCTGCCATGATATCATTGAGCGCAAATATAGCACTTGGTCGATTCTCTAATTCAAATAGTTTAAGTGCCTGCTCATAGCCAGATTGGTATTCCCAATCTCCATATTTTATATACTCCGCCGGCAGGGGCAGATTGTTCTCTTCCATAGCAAACTGAACACCCTTTATACGGGTCTGGGTTGGATAAGCATGGGGATAACCTCCAATTATGCCTATCTTTTTATGACCCATGGAGATTAAATGGGTTACCATACTCCTTGCACTTTCAAAATCATCATAGGTAATATAACTTTTATCATTGGTACAACGGGAATAGGCGTATACCAAGGGGATATCCAAGGGTTCTATCAGGTCATTTATCTCTCTGTCATGCATACAGACATAGATGATACCTGACACCATGGATTGGCGAAGAAGTTGGACACCCTTTTTAATTCTATCCTTATACTTTAGGATTTTGGTGTAATCTGGCCATATCTTTTCGTATAAATGCAGGTCATGAACCACCATCTGATAATTTGCTATGTCCAAGCCCTCCCCTATACCATTAAGAATTTCGGGAGTGGGAAAGCATCTGACATCTTCCACGATAACTCCGATTGTAGAGGTTTTTCCCTTTCTTAAATTCATTGCAATGGTATTAGGGGAATAATCAAGTAATTTAATAGCTTCATTCACCCTGCTGGTTGTTTCGGCACTTATTTTTTTGGTTCCATTTAATACATAAGATACAGTTGCAGTGGAAACGCCTGCTAATTTAGCAATTTCTTTGATAGTGGACATTGAACACCTCTTATATAAATTATTTTATAATAAAATTGGGGTAAATCTTAGTTCTTTCCCCATCTTTCATCATCCAAAGGAAGTTCGTATTCTCTGATATAGTTCCATGTACAATTACGTCAGTACAAATACCGTCTTTGATTACAATCTCATCGATGGTATAGGAGTTTTTGCTGCGTTCAATTATCATGTTCCAAGGCTTTAGAGAATAACGAGCAGGGTAGGCACTAAAGGAATGAATGAGATATCCATTCTCTGTGTTTTCTACTCTACCGCCTACCGCATAAGGACTACTTTGTGTTCCATCAACATAACAGGTTTGTCCAAAACTTTGAAGATAAATTACCAGATCCACGCCATTATCCCAATCATCACCACAGAGCTTTAAGCTGTTGATAAAGTCATCATTGGTGAATATCTGCTGACCAAAACGATTATGGGAACAAGGTTCATGGTTTAAGTTTGGTGCGGTAATACAGTAGGTGGAAACGCCTTCCCCTTTCTTCATTATACGTCTTGAGGATTTTGCTGTCCAATCATAATTATGAAACATTGGCATCATGGAACGATAAGCTGCATCCAAATAACTTGCATCCCCACTAGCAATATAAGTCTGCAGCATAGCTTTGGAGACATTCACTGCCCAAAGGTTATGATACATAGGGGATTGGGATTCCCACCAACGATCGGGAGCATAACAACGAAAATCATTGGAAAAGGTCACATTAGGAAGTAGAAGCTGTGCGGCTTTTAGTCCAGTTTCTTTATCCCCGTAAGATAGAAGGGTACCCGTAGTCATAGCAACACCTGCATTATCAAAATAAATCTCAGTCACAGAGCTACGACCTGAATCCACCACTTGCTTTTGTTTTTCCATATACTCATTAAGAATACTTCTAATCTCCTTGGTCTCTGCTTCATGACCGTAAGCGGCATAACGATTTAGTAGGTCTTCCATATCCCAATGAAGAGCCATAGCAAGATCCAATTCCTCTAATTCTCTTGTATCCTTATCTGGAGTCTTCTCAATCCGATATCGAAATAGCTTTGCTGCCAATTCTATATAGGTCTGTGGGGAGTTCTCTGTTAGTAAGTCTTCTTCTACCGTACCTAATAGATATAATTGTAGGATGATATATTCCAAATCATATAATCTGGCAAAGTGATTTTCACCATTACCGTATTTTTTCTTAGGAATGAGATTGTCATCTAACCAGGTTGGAATTATATATTTTACCGTATTTAACTCTACCTGTCTTATTTCCTCTTTATTAGGATTAGTGGATAAAATATTTTTTAATAGTAAGGCAGAACCCTTCCCACAGGACTCACCTTGGGGAGATATAGAACGATACCCATAACAATCAGGGTCTGCAGGGTCTGATATAAAACGGTTGGTATAGATATAATTGCAGATGGTTTCTATATATTCTTTCATACTTGTATATACAGAAAAGAGTACACTGCTAAATTCTCCATTTTCTAGTTCTATCACAACCTTTCTCTCACCAGCTTCTGTAAAAGGACCTACGGTAATTATGCCATCCTCCCCCGGGGTACCAGTAAATTCAATTCTTGGCTCCTGGTCTTTCTCCGTCACACAAATAGATTTATAGCTCATAGGCTTAGGGCCTCGGACAGTTAAAGTAGCGGTTTCACCAACCAAGGAATAGGGGGGATAATCAACGACAGCAGTATCCATGGAAAGTAATTTTTCCTCAGCCTTATTTGCTTTGCATTGTCTTATTTCAAATACTTCAGCCAATTCCTCTCCTGGAGTCAGTGTAATCGTGCGGTATAAGTCGCTATATTGCCAATCCGTCAGGGAAGTGTCCTCTTTCAGGTGAGGCCAAGCAAGGGCTGCATTAAAGAAGATTGCACCGCTAAGAGATGGTGACACCTGCTCAAAAAATAAATTTCTATATGCACAGGCAGAACCTACTGCTTTCATACCACCTGTAATATTCTGAAGGATATAATCTGGTCCTTCACCATTTCTCTTTTTACATATAAAGTATGGCTTACTAATTCCTAGGGTTGGAACCATGGACCAGGATGCTGTAAGGTTTTTATCTATATCAGTATTGCATAGGTATGCAATAGGAATCCAGTGAACTAATTTGCTTAAGTTAATATCTTTGGTAGTAGTGTTTTTTACAGTCACTTTCCAATGAATACCGTCAGTCAGTAGCCTATATTCATAAGTAAATTCTAATCCCAGGGACATTTTAGTAACAACTATTTTATCATCATCTGCTGTTATATTAAGGGGAGAAAGGTCTCCGGTTTGAGCTGTTCCTCCATCTGTTTCAAATAATGTTGATCCAAGTAAGCGATTTTTATAGTCAGAAAAATTCAACTTATTTAATGTTTCTGTTGAAATTAAGAAATTGACGTCACTTGCGTCATTCTTGGCATACAGTCCTTCCATAAGGCCGGTATCCGGGTCTAACACTAATTTAAAATTATTGTTTTCAAGATTTGTATACATAATCATTTATCCTTTCAAACCAGATGTTTTAATTCCTTCCACTAGATATTTAGATCCAAATAAGTAGAGCAACATAGGAGGAAGAATCATTAAAGTTGATGCTGCCATAATGGTAGGCCAGTTAATTACAAAGGCATTACCCTTAATATACATATAGCTAGTCATTAATGATATTGTTAAAGTACGCCATCTTTCACTGTTTAAGTAGAAAACTGGCTGTGTAAGCTCATTCCACCAGTACACAGAGGAAAGAATTGCAATGGTTGCATAGGTTGGTTTGGATAATGGAGCAAGAACTTTAAAGAAAATACCCGCATGGGTACAACCATCAACAATTGCAGCCTCATCTAATTCCTTTGGTATGGAACGAAAGAACTGTCTAAAAAGGAACACATTATAAGGGAAGGCAAAGAATGCAGGTACGATCATTGGAAGTAAGGTGTCTAACCAGCCAACTTTACCAAACATAATGTATTGAGGAATAATTAAAGCAATACCGGGAACCATCATAGTACCGATAATAAGTCCAAAGAAAATATTCTTTCCTGGGAAATCCATTCTCGCTAAAGGATAAGCAACCAAGGAGGAAGATATTAAGGTTCCTACCCCTGTTCCCAGCATTAGGATAACAGTATTTCTAAAATATAGGAAGAAATTGGAATCCCTGAAAATATATACAAAGTTATCCGTAATTGCATTTTTAGGAATAATATTCGTGGATGTGGTAAATTCTGTTAAAGTCTTAAAGGATCCTGAAAGAATCCATATGATAGGTAAAAACATGATAATGGCAACAAGAATCTTTAAAATAGTAATTAAAACACCATTTCTCTTTGCTGCTGCTTTTCTCTTTATTGAAATCATAGCAGTGCCCCCTTAATTTTCATAATAAACAAGTTTTTTAGAAACTGAGAAAATTCCAATTCCTATAACGCAGGCGAGTAAGAATAAGATAACGGATAATGCGCTACCGTATCCTACCTTTTGATTACTAAAGGCTTCATTGTAGATTAAAAGGCTCAGAACCTGTGTCATTTTATTTGGATCTCCTGTCTCTCCTGTAAGAGGATATAGGAGTGCGAAGGAACCATTAAGTGCACTGATACTTCCCATAACCGTATTAAATAGCAAGATGGGGGATATCATAGGTAAAGTGATATTTGTGAATTTTCTCCATGCATTACAACCATCCAGATCACTTGCCTCATATAGTTCCTTGGGAACATCATTTAGTCCAGAACGGAAGATTAACATCATCTGTCCGGTATTATAAGTAAATAAAGTGATAAAAAAGATTACGAAGTAAATGGTACTACTATCAAATAACCAGTTAATTTGTATATTGGAGCCTGTTATTAAGGATAAAAATGCATTTAAAAGACCGGCATCCTTACCAAAGATAGTACGAAAAGCATAAGCCAGGGCAACGGAAGGTACTACAGAGGGTAAAAAGTAGCAAAATTGAAAAATACCATTCCATCTTTGTTTACGATTTAATAATAAAGCCATAATCAGTGCCCAAGCAGCTGTTATAACCATCATCACAAGGGTGAAGAAGATGGTAACACGCAGGGAATTCCAAAAGGTAGAACTTTTAAAAATATTAATATAATTGCCAAAGCCGATATATTTTGAAATACCATTCAACTTTCGGTTTGTAAGACTTACGATAAACATAAATATTACGGGGAACAGTGTAAAACATATAAAACCGATGAACCATGGTAGCATAAATGCATAGGCAGTCAGATTATTGGCTAACCGCTTATTTTTCTTCTTCTTAACTTTGTTGTTCATAGGTTATCCTCCTTATTCATATTAAAAGTAACTATGTGCATTTTCTCTATAAAAGGCGGTTCCTAAGTTCGTAGAAACCGCCTAAAATTATTCGTCAATTCATACTTTGTATCCTATTTACTTTAAAGTGTATCCAATGGTTTCTGCAGCATATTTCATAGCTTCATTAACTGCTTTTTCTGGTGTAATATCTCCAAGTAGAGCAGTATTGAATAAACTGATAGCATTATTTGTTACACCGGAAGGAAGACAGGTATAACCGAATACGCCCGCTGCTAAGGAATCTGTTACAGCATCCCAGTTTTCAATTGTTGTTGCAGCTTCTACCTTCCAATCACCTTTATCTGCGATGGTTTTAAGTGCAGAAGGATTACCACTTGCTTTGGAGTTAATTGCCTGACCCTCTTCTCCCATAAGCCATTCAATAACCTTCCAAGCAGCATCCTTATTCTTGCTGTTTGCATTAATGGTATAAAAACCTGTGTGAAGGGTATTGTATTTTATTTTGTCTGTAGGAATTGTAGCGATATCCCAATTAAAGGCCAGTTTATCACTGTAAGAACCTATATTCCAGCTACCAAGCCAGCTCATAGCTGCTTTGCCTGATGCAAATTTATCACTGGTATCAGAGGATGGCTCAGGCATAACACCTTTTTTGACTAAGTTAGCACAATCTGTAATAAAGGAAACAGCGCCATCACCAATTACTAATTCGCCTGTGGAAGCATCATATACCTGATCACCTGCGCCACCAATTCCAGCCCACCAGGTCTGTGTATTGGGAATATCAAATCCATATACAGCAGTGGTTCCATCATCATTGTATTTTGTTAATTTCTCTGCAGCTGCTAAGAAATCATCATAAGACCAGTCATTATTAGGATAATCTATTCCTGCGGCATCAAACATATCTTGGTTATAATAAAGTACTTCAGTAGCAGCACACCAAGGAAGTCCATAAGTTGCACCTAACCCCTTGGTTAACTGGTTAACAGCATCAATAAAATCCTTTTGGTTAATTGTAGAATTGGCTAAATAGTCATCTAGAGAAAGGATACCCTTTGCATCAGCAAAGTTTTTAATATCATTCTCCCATACAACATAAATATCAGATGAAGTGTCTTTGGTTGATACCATCTGATTTAATTTTGAAGAATAATCACTTTCTGGAATTACGTTAATATTGACCTTAATACCAGTTGCTTTCTCTGCCTGCAAATACATGTTTAATTCATCATTTGCATTAGGCTCATTCCATACGGACAGTGTAATTTCAGCATTGGTTGTAGCTGGGGTTGTATTATTGTTATTGTTGTTGTTGGTATTATTATTATTGTTATTCGGCTCTTTATTAGTACCACAACCCACCAATAGACCACTTAACATTGTTACAAGTAATAAACTAATTATAGATTTCTTCAATTTCATGATAATGCCCCCTTATAGTAGGAATTTTGAAATTATTATTACACATACTTCCAATAATTATTCATTGCTGCAGCTAAAGAAATAAATTTGGATAAAGATGTTTGGTTAATCGATTAACTGTTTGACTAAAAAAATAGCTTTACACAAATCATATTTTATTTTTTATATACTTTGTATGAAAAAGCTTAAATGGATAATCGTTTAACCTTATGCGCATATAGTTACTTTGTACATATTTGATTATACACTTTTTGTTTAACATGTCAATATGCATATAAAAAATTTATTTTGTAAAATATAACAATTTTCTTGAAAGAGAGAGAAAACTTCTTGTGTAAGTTATTGATACAAGGGTTAATACAATTATTTCTCCTTCCAATACTTTTTTATTTGTTCATGAGATAAGGACATAACAAAATCCTTTTTTAAGAGCAAAAATGACTCTAGTTCATTTAAGATATAAAAGAGGATGGCTCTGTCTTCAAACTCCTCACGACTGATGGGGAGGGGGTCTGATTTGAACTCCAATTTGATCTCTTCTAGTCTTATTAGAAGGTTAAGGGCATTATTATATTCATGAAAGGTAATTGCTATCTTCTGGATAAATTCTGCGATAATATGCGCCTGTCTGGGGACTGTATGAATGGATGCCAGATAGGAATAAATTCTTTTTAGGATGATACTTTGACTTTTACGCATCTGCATGTATTGGATGTAATAGTTGGTATCGCTTAGCAAGGTGTTATTCATATTGTCATAAGCCCTAGAGAGAGCTTCATTAATATGACGCAGTAAGGGTGGGAAATAATTTTCTGTGGCTATATTCTTTTTATCCTCCAAAAGGGTACTGGAGATATTGCTTAATATGGATTTGATATCCTCTTCAATTTCTAATTGGTCCTTCTTAATGGCATGAATATTCTTGGGGATATAAAGATTAAGTAAGATACCAATTCCTGCACCAATGGTAAATAGGGATAATTCATTGACAATCCAGTAAGAATTAATGGTTCCTTCTATAAGAAAATGTGTGGTTAATACCGCATTCATGGAGATACCCACCTCTAATTTTAATAGGTAGCTTGCACCCACAAATAATAGCAGGAAGATACCAAAGGAAAAGGCATGATAACCTAGAAGCCCAAATACCATAAAGGCAATAGCTACAGATAAGAGAAAGGATATAAAGCGCTTTCCAGTAATGAGAAGGGTCTCCATCTTAGTGTTTTGTATACTCAACAGGGTTATGATACCTGCGGAAGCACTATAGTTTAAACCAAGATTCTCTGCAATTATAATTGCAATGCAGCTGCCCAAGGCTATCTTGACTAATTGTATATAATTTATTTTACTTAAATTTAGAAGTCCTTTTTTCAAAGGTTATACCTCCTTATAACACTGATTTATATTATTATAGCAACCTTAGTAGGCTTTGTATAGAAATTATAAATTGAATTAAGAAGCAACAGCTAAAACAGCGATTTTGATTTCATTTTAAATCGCTGTTTTAATTATCTACTGGGAATGGGTATCCAATGGTCAATATACCCTTCTTATAATAAATTCATATTCTTAACTTGAGAGTAGTGGATGTGCATTCATTTTCTCAGTGCAATAGGAATTATTACTGGGTATATTTTAGAAAATTGCCATTATTTTGACATTATTTTTATGGTATGCTATATATTAGAAAACTTGTATGTTATATGAAATATATAATGAAGTAATTTTAATAGAATTTATGATCTTTTAACACCAGAGGAGGTATAGCAGAATGAAGATTTGTAATCTAAAAAAGATAGGACTTCTACTTATACTAGGAATTTGTATACCTTTATTTTTACAGCAAAACATTACGATAGCCCAGGGAGCAGCTCCTAAATTTAAAAAGGAGAGCATTGAGATTAAAGGTTTGGGCGAAGTATATGAGCTTGCGATAATGAATAAAGTTAAGGGTAGTAAATACCAGTGGTACTCATCCAATAATAAGGTAGCGAAAGTATCGAAAGAGGGATTGATTACTGCTGTAAATAAGGGATCTGCAACAATTAGATGCAAGATTACTTATCCATCCAAGAAAGTAAAGACTTTGTACTGTAAGGTTACAGTAATAATTCCTGCAACGGATATAGAGATTAATAATGCATTAATTATGGACAACGGCACTCATGTTATGTTGGTTGGTGATAAATTTAATTTCAACAGGACATTAACACCTAGTAATTCCTCGGATAAGACCTACTGGTCAATTGATGCTTCTGATGAAGAGGCAAATCCTAATGCCATACGTATTGATGATAATACAAAAGGAACTGTTACTGCAGTAAGAAGAGGTAAAATTGTTCTTGTTGCAACGGCGGCAAAAGCCTCTACGGCAAAGGAAGCAGCAAAGAGTGAGGTTAAGGATGCTATTATTATTGAAGTTGTGGGGCCTTCTCCAGAGGTTATTTCTGCCCAATTTACAAATTCTAAGGAAATAAAAGTAGTTTTTGGGACTGCAATCAAAGATTCTACCGTAATTACCAATGGTCAGCTATCAAATAATATTGAGATTGGCAGGCTTGTTGATTCCTCTGGTAATACGGCAAGAGATCCTGGGATATTAAAGGCAAGACTATCGAATGATTTAAAGACCTTGACCATAACAGCTACCAACTACTTTGATGGAAGCTATAATGTTACCTTTTCCAAGGATATCCGTACTACAGCAGGAGATGCACTATATGAGGATACCTATAAGTTATCTTATTCTACAGTTTCTTATGAGGATATATTTGACGATGATAGGGATGATGATGAGGAAGATTCAGGGAATTCAAATATAGATAAAGTTCTTCCTGAGATAGATACTGTGATGTTAGATGATAAAGGCATGACTACTATAATAACCTTCAAAGAGCAGATGGATTTTAGTGGTTTTAAGGTT
Source organism: Bacillota bacterium (assembly GCA_023443625.1). The sequence continues at coordinate 26,111 of JAEZTQ010000100.1, forward strand.
ACTGATGCAAAAACAGTATCAGCAAATGTACCTTTTGAAGCAAGCACAATTAATTATTTAAATAATGAAGCAAGTTATAACTTTAGTTCTGATGGGAAATCCATATACATAAATATGTCAAATATTAGTTCCATCGATCATGATAAAAGCTTTGCTGTTACCATATCAGGAGTTACAGATACCTCAGGCAATAGATTAGTTAATGATAGCGCTGTTGTTATAATAAGTACGGTTACAGCGCCAAAACCTCAGGCAAGACCAGTTTCTGTGCTACGAACCTCCTATGATACAATTACTGCAACCTTTGATCGATCCATTAAGAATCCAGGTCGCGCCACAGTAAGTACTGGCAGCTTATATTTTGGTATGGTCAATCCAGATAATGATAAGCAGGTTTTATATAAGCTTTCCACCTATGATTCTACTTTAAGCGGTAATTATAAGGTATCCATTGGATATTGGGATAGCTATAATGTTATATCAACGGATACCTATGCCAATAAGATGCATGAATTTACTGTCTATTTTATGACTGAGAACATAAGACCTGCATTAGTGTCCCATAAGTTTGATCCAGACTTAAATGTGTTAACATTAATATATAGCGAAAATGTACGCCTGAGAATTGATAGCGGTTATTTAGTGTATACAATGCCCTCTGGCCGACAAGACAGTAATAACCGAGGTTTTGTCAATTATGCTAAGGCTAGTGTAAAGGATAATGTTATCGAAATTATGCTCAAGAATTTAACCATCTATGGGGATTATACTATAACTTTCCCTGATGGATTTGCCATCGATGATTATAGGAACTTGAGCTATGGCAATACACTTACAATTAATAATGGAAACGGAGATGGAGGTATTAATGTACTTGCAGAACCATATTCCATATACCAATCCAGCGTAAATCATTCCTTTATCTTTGTGGAATTTGCAGATAAATTGGATGAGACCTCAGCCCTTAATATCAATAACTATTATCTATACGGATTATCAATTGAGAAGGTGGATTTAGTTAAGAATAGCGCCGATGGAGCAATCGTTAGGCTTACCTTAGGAAAAGGAAGCATTACAACAACAGGAAAACGTAAAATTACCATTACTGGATTAAAGGGACATAACTACAGTGCCACTCAAATGGCAGATTATACAAAAGAGCTTGAGTTGGTTGAAAATATTGATCCAGCCATCAAGAGTATAAAATATAATTCCACCACGAAAAACTCTATAGATATTATATTTACCGAAGCAGTGCAAGGAAATATGGTTGTCAATGTATATGAGCGTAATACTGGATATCCAATAGGTAATGTAGTTACTGTTGCCGGGGATACAGTAACAATTACCCTTAACACAACACCCCTGGATGGTACCTACTTAAGGATATATGTGCTCCATAATGGCGTCACTGATTTAAATGGTAATGAGTCAATTATAAGTCCTGAATTGAATGCTTTTGCAAATTATTAAACAATAAGGTAAAAGAATAAGGATTTTTTAGTAATTAAGAGGTAAAGGAAATGCACCACAAAGGTTAGAAAATACTCAGCCTTTGGTGGTGCATTTTATTATGGATAAAAAGAGGAGAAGCCAACTTATATAAGTTGGCTTAAAGGGAGAAATTATGAAAAAATCTATGTTAATTTACTTGTAAGCTATTTTGATTTCCTTTATGACTTTATTATATAGGGTAAATGTGTAGAGATTATATAGAAACAATGAACAATTTATGAAGAAATCATGGATATTTTGTGTTAACAAATAAAAAATATGACTCAAAATGTTATTCAGGTATTTTACTATCAGTTAATACATAACTTATAGAAGATAAAAACTTAATGCTTAAGATGGAGATGGGAATTTAGCATAGGAAAGGAGAAAACCAAGTGGAGTTATTATCTAGATATGTTGTTCTTGTAGTTCTGGCAATTTGTTTGTGCCTGGGTTACATCATAAAACACAGCATTTCCTTTATTCCCAATAAATACATCCCACTTATCATGGCTGTTGTAGGTACAATTTTAAATGTTTGGATGAATAGATGGAACTTTACTCCAGAAATATTACTGGGGGGTATGGCCAGTGGGCTGGCAAGTACAGGAACCTATGAAATGATCAAAAACATTATGGATAAGAATGGATCCAATGGAAAGACGTAAGAATAATAAGGGAAATATAAATATAGCACGATAGCAATATGAATAAGGGGCAATTGTAAAACTTATAATCAATGATTGAAGTTTTATAACTGCCCTTTCTTTATAATTCTCCATAAATTGGTTGCCTTTTCCTCATAAGGGAATTCTATTTATTATCAAATTATGTTATTATATTATTATAGTAGTGCTATGAGTTTTAACCAGTGATAAGGAGGAAGGAATGAAGTTTATACATATAGCGGATGTTCATCTTGGAGCAACGCCAGACTTGAATATGCCCTGGGCTGGGGACAGAGCAAAGGAGATCTGGAATAGCTTTCAACATATCATATCCATTTGTAATGAAGAACAAGTAGATTTACTTTTGATCGCAGGGGACTTATTTCATCGTCAACCCCTGGTAAGGGAATTAAAAGAAGTGAATTATATATTCAGTAAGCTTAATACAACTCGGGTAATTATAATGGCTGGTAATCATGATTTTATAGGGGCCCGCTCCAATTATCAGAGCTTTGAATGGAATGAGAAGGTTCATTTATTTATGAACGAGGAGCTAGAAACCTTAGTACTGGAGGAGCTAAATACAGAGATATATGGTTTTAGTTATCATACAAGAGACATAACAGAGCCACTCTATGATAAAGTAAAACCTCAGGAGAATGACAGAATACATATCCTTCTAGCCCATGGTGGTGATGAGAAAGATATACCCTTTAACCGTAAGAAATTGCAGGAAGCAGATTTTGATTATATAGCCTTAGGGCATATACATAAACCGGAGATTATCTCAGAGAAGATGGCCTATTCCGGTTCTTTAGAACCTCTTGATAAGAATGAGCTAGGGGAACGGGGCTATATCCTTGGAGAGATATTAAAGAAAGAAGAAGGAGAGTATTCAACAAGGATATCCTTTATTCCAAATTCAGTTCGCCAGTATAAAAGAATAATTCTAAATGTAGACCAAGATACCACCAATGGTTCATTATTAGATCAAGGCAAAGAAACAATAGAAATGAATGGTGTCACTAATATATATTCTTTTCTTATTCAAGGAGTGAGGGATGAGACAATTCATTTTGATAGAGAAGCCTTGAAATCCCTGGGCAATGTTATAGAAGTAGAGGATCAGTCCATACCTGATTATGATTTTGATGCCCTCTATCAGGAGAATGCAGATAATATGATAGGTCTGTTTATACAGCGCATACGTGATAATTCTAAGCAGGATGAGGTGGCTAAGAAGGCACTGTATTACGGAATTGAGGCACTTCTTGGGTCTAAGAATTAGTAATAGATGACTATTAGGATGAAGAAACAAATTAAATACAATGTCTAATTAGATATGGCATTATACAGTAGGAAGGGTTTGGTGAAAGAATGGTTTTTACTAAGCTGAAATTGGATTACTTCGGCCGGTTTCAAGATTGTGAAATAGAAATAAAGCCGGGTATTAATTTGATTTATGGGGAGAATGAAGCAGGTAAATCAACAATTCATACCTTTATCAAAGGGATGCTCTTTGGCATAGAACGTCTGCGGGGCAGAGGATCGGCCTCCAAGGAAGATTATTATACAAGATATCTGCCCTGGGATTATCCAGGAGCTTATAGCGGAAGTATGGATATTGGAATTGGAGAGAAGGAATATCGATTACAACGAAGCTTCCATGCGAGTGATAAGAGTTTCACCGTTCTTGATTTATCAACGGGGAGAGAGGTGAAATTAAAAGAGAACTTAATTAGTGAGCTTATTCCGGGACTTACGGAATCTGCCTTTAAAAATACCATCAGTATAGAACAGCTAAAGGCCCAGACTGATGCAGAGTTAGCGGCACAGGTTCGTAATTATATAGCCAATCTCTCTATTGCAAAGAGTAAGGAGGTTAACGTTGCAAAGGCAGTAAATATGCTGAATGAGCAACGTAAGCAATTGGAACTTACACAAAACGGGGCAATGCTAAAGACTTTAGAAGCTGAAATTGAAGAAGGTCTCATGAAAGAGGAAAAAATTGATGGTATTACCCTTAAATTAATGGAGTTGCAAAAGAAAGAGAAGTCTCTGGAAGCTGAAAAGGACAAGGTAGAAAATACCATAGATAGTGAAAGGGCAAAAATGATGGAGCAGCTTCCTGCCATTATAGAGAAATATCACAGTTATGAGGATATGCTCAAGCAGGAGGCTAATTTAGGTGGTCAGATAAAGGAATTAGAAGGAAAGATAAGCCACCTGGAAGAGGAACAATCAGAGTCAGCCAATCTTAAGGATGATATGCCTTGGGCGCAAAGACTTCAGACTGAGATTCTGGAGCAGGAAAACAATGGAATGGAACTTAAAAGGCAGAAGGACAGTCTAATAAAGGAAGATAAACGTAATCTTTTGGTAAGTATCCCCCTTGCCAGTATAGCGGCTTGTCTTATTATATTATTATCCTCATTTCATCTTATAGGGATATGTACAGGAGCTCTTATTCTCTTAGGAGGGCTTATTGCTTATGTATTTTTAAAAAGAAATAGTAAGATTAAGATGAAATCTCTGGAAGAAAAGGAAGTAGTCTTAATAGAGGAAAAGGAAACCTTGCAAAGGAAGCTTCATCAGCTTTTACATAAATATAAGGTTACAAGAGTAGAGGAACTCACCCTTAAACTGGAGGATTCCCTTCGGGATACTTATGCCCTTCAACATGCAAGGGAGCAGAAAGAAGCACTTTGTCACAGAAGAATTGTCTTAGAGGATAATCGAGATATTTTGTACGAGACGATTATGAAATATATCCAATATTTTGTTTATGAGGAGGAGCTTACACCTGCAGTAATTCAGAGACTTAAGGAAGAGATAACCAATAAAAGGAATGAAACAGTAGCTAAGCTTTCCGAGATTAACAGCCAGCTTCATGATTGCAGACTTAGTATTGAAAAGCTAAAGTGGGAAATTGCAGCCTTAGAGGGAAATGAAGAAGAGCTTCTTAAAAACAAAGAGAGATACAATGAACTTGAGCTTAAGCAGAAAGAGGATGCCATTGAGCTTAATGCGGTTAAGCTGGCATTGTCAACAATACAGGAGCTTTCAACGGATATTCATGACAGCTTCGGACAGCAGTTAAATAAAGCGGTATCCCAGGTGATTAGTGAAATTACAGATGAAAGATATAAGGACCTTAAGATAGATGAGAAGCTTGAGATTAAGGTTGACTGGAAGGGGAAATATGTATTACTAGATCGCCTCAGTGCAGGAACCATAGATCAGGTTTATTTTGCCCTACGTATGGCTGTGGCTGACCTGCTATTGGGCACAGAGGAAGTGCCCCTTATATTAGATGATAGCTTTGCTTTATACGATGATACAAGAGTTGGGGCAGTCTTAGCAAAGCTTGCAATGAGAGGACAAGTGATTTTATTTACCTGTCATAAGAGAGAGCAGAGGCTATTAGAAGAGCTGGGTCTTTCCTATCATCTAGTAGATTTATCCTTGGGGAGATAGAATGGAGGCGTTACTATGCCAAAGAGCAAGGTAAATAAAAATAAAAAAGGAAAAAGCCCTCTTAGACGTAAAATCAAATTAACTATACAGTTAATAATTCTATTGACATTACTAACTATGCTAGGAGTTCTTTTATACTTTTATTTAAACTACGGAAAGACAATATTGCAATTGCAATCAGAAGCTAAGTATATGGTGGATAAATCCACAGAGGATACCTTTAAATCATCACTGACTAGTCTTGTCTATGATTCGGGAGGCTATCTGATCTCTGAATTAAAGGCAGAGAAGGATGTCTACTATATTAACTATGAGGATATTCCCACTGCGGCAATTGATGCTTTTTTGGCTACGGAGGATAGAAAATTCTTTGAGCACGATGGAATTGATTACTGGGCCAATGTTCGAGCTGCTATTGCCTTAATTAAGCATAAAGGTCAGATAACCCAGGGAGCCAGCACCATCACACAGCAGCTGGCAAGAGGTATATTTCTTACCCAGGAGGTAACCTATACAAGAAAGATAAAAGAGCTTTTTGTGGCCCAGGAAATAGAGAAGCGTTATGACAAGTATGAAATCATGGAATATTATTTAAATAGTATTTATTTTGCTAACGGACATTATGGGATACAGGCAGCAGCGCAAGCTTATTTTGGGAAGGGAGTATCCTCTCTTAGCCTTTCACAGATTTCCTTCCTCTGTGCAATACCCAATAACCCTAATCTCTATAATCCATTAACCAATAAGGGGAATACCTTAAAGCGAAGAGATCGTATATTGAAGCAGATGTATGAGAATGAGATGATTAGCCAGGAGGATTATGAAAAGGCATTAGAGGAGAAGATTACCCTTATTGATACTTCGTCAGATAAGAAGAATTATGTTGAAACCTATGCCTATTATTGCGCTATAAGGGCATTAATGAAAGAGCAGGGTTTTGAGTTTTTATACCAATTTGACAGTAAAGAGGAGGAGGAGGCTTATGAAGAAGCCTACGAAGACCTCTATTACAGCTTTCAAAAGGACTTGTATGTGAAGGGGTATCGCATTTATACCTCCATTGATTTGGATAAACAAAAGCTCCTGCAGCAAAAGCTTGATGATAGCTTAGCAGAATTTGAAGATAAGAATACAGAAGGCATATATAAAATGCAGGGGGCAGCCGTATGTATAGATAATGACACGGGAAGAATAGTATCCGTTGTAGGGGGGAGAGAACAGGAGCTGGGTGGATATACCCTAAATAGAGCTTTTCAAAGTTACCGCCAGCCGGGAAGTGCCATTAAGCCCCTGATTGTTTATACTCCGGCCTTTGAGAGAGACTACACCCCGGAATCCTTAGTTGATGATACATATTTTGAAGGTGGTCCGAAGAACTCAGGAGGAAGTTATCTGGGTGAAATCAAGCTACAAAAAGCAATTGAGTCCTCAAAGAATGTAATAGCCTGGAAGGTCTTTGAGGAAATTACGCCTAAAGTAGGTTTATCTTATTTACATAAAATGAATTTTGCTAGATTGTCAGAGCAGGACTATATCCTTGCCGCTTCTCTTGGAGGCTTCACCTATGGAGTAAGCCCGGTAGAGATGGCAGCGGCCTTTTCTGCCTTGGAGAATGACGGTTACTATAGAGAACCCACTTGTATTGTAAAAATTATGGATGCTGAGGGAAATGAGATAGTAAGTGACAGTACTCACTCAAAGCAAATCTATGAAACCAATGGGGCCAGGATTATGACAGAGGCGTTGACTGGAGTCATTAAGAGAGGAACAGCAAAGGGGAAGGGGCTTTCCCATACAATTAGTGCAGGCAAAACAGGCACAACGAATGATAAAAAAGATGGTTGGTTTGTAGGATATACTCCCTATTATACCACGAGTGTATGGGTTGGTTATGATATCCCAGAGAGTGTAAAAAACCTCATGGGTTCTACTTATCCCCTAAAGATATGGCATAATTTCATGGAGGAGATTCACACTTCCTCCATGAATAGAGATTTTGAATATTATGATTGGAGAGCAGTCTTAAAAGCCGAGGAGGAAGAAAGAAAAAGGTTAGAGGAGCTAGAAAATCAATTGACTCCTACTCCAAGTATAACCCTGACACCTATTCCGGATTATGTGGAACCAGAGGGAAATACGGAGGAGAATCAAGATAAATTCTCTGATGAAAACTTAGAAGATGAGTATTGGGAAGAAGAGTTCTGGGAAGAGGATATGAACTCGGAGGAGGACGATACAATAGAAGACCCAGAAGAATATACGGAAGAAGATTACGATGGTGAGGATACAAATCCAGAAGAAGGGTTTGAGGAAGACCCTTTAGAGGAGGGCTTCATTAGTGAGGAAGAGGAGGAAACTTTAGAATAAAAAGTTTGAATATCTCTCTAATAAAGGGTGCCAAATATATGGTGCCCAAAGCTGAAAAATGATAATAAAACCACCTTCCTGATGAGAATATTCATATCTAGTTCTCACCAAGAAAGTGGTTTTTCTTTATTTGTATATTGCTTCGCAATTAGTATTGATCTGCCTAGGGCAGAAGGTGATCTATTATATATCTGTGTTTAATTTACTACTCTGGTTGTATTCTTTTAAAATACTTTGGATACGCTCCACTGGATTTAGTAAACCACTGATACTGTTATCATGATTTAAGGTATCAATAATTAATGCGATATATTTGCTCATATCAACATTGATATACCAAGGCTTAGTTAAAAGCTCAGGAGTCTGATAAATAAGGTTTGTTGTAAGGACACGATGGATAAGGCCCTTATCATAAGCTTCATCAATCTTTGCAAATCCATTTGTAAATAAGCCGAAGGTTGCAGCAACAAAAATTCTACCAGCATTTCTTTTCTTTAATTCTGATGCTACATCAAGGATGCTTTCGCCAGAGGAGATCATATCATCTACAATTAATACATCCTTACCGTTAATATCAGAGCCTAGGAATTCGTGAGCTACGATGGGGTTACGTCCGTTGACAATTCTTGTATAATCACGTCTCTTATAGAACATACCCATATCCAGGCCAAGTACATTAGCAAAATATACAGCTCTGGACATACCACCTTCATCGGGGCTTATAACCATCATATGGTCCTCGTCAAATTGAATATCCTCAACATTTTGAAGCATTGCTTTAATGAATTGATAGTTTGGAGCAACTGTTTCTAGACTGTTTAATGGAATAGCATTTTGTACTCTAGGGTCGTGGGCATCAAAGGTAAGGATACTGTCAACGCCCATATTAATTAATTCTTGTAATGCTAAAGCGCAGTCAAGGGATTCCCTGGAAGTTCTTCTATGCTGTCTGCCTTCATAAAGGAAAGGCATAATTACAGTAATTTTTCTGGCTTTTCCACCAACTGCTGCTATTATTCTTTTCAGGTCCTGATAATGATCGTCAGGAGACATGTGGTTGATATTTCCGGACATTTTATAGGTTAAGCTATGATTTGTAACATCTACTAGCAGATAAAGATCAGAACCTCTAACAGATTCTTTGATCTGTCCCTTTGCCTCCCCTGTTCCAAATCGTGGACAACAAGCTTTCACTAAATAAGAATCTCGCTGATACCCGGCAAATGCAATGGTCCCCTTGTGTTCACTTTCTCTTGCATTTCGCCATTCTACAATATAGTCATTCACATGCTGTCCTAAGGTTTTGCTGCTTTCTAAAGCTATAATACCAAGTGGGCCCACAGGAATAGTTTCTACGATTTTCTCGTTCTTTGACATTAGTTTTCCCTCCATGAAATAGTAGATTGGTTACAAAAGCCATTAAAGTTATAACATTATAAATTTAGTAAGTCAAGACGCTTTACGTCATTTGTTGAGCTTTTATTTGGAAATTGCTCCATTGACCGCCTTATGTAGACGAATGTCTTCTCCTATAATACGAAGGACAGAGTAGCTGCTTATAATTCGGGAATAAACCCGCTCACTATAATTAGTATTCATATCAGATAGAGACAAATTAGTTGAGATAACTGTAGATTTTTTTCTTAATAATCGTTCGTTAATTATTAAATATAACTGTGAGTTTGTAAAAGAATTATATAGCTCTGTTCCTAGATCATCAATAATTAGTAAGTCACAATCAAGGATATAATTAAATTGATTGGAAGCATTATAGGCGCTCTCCTCATCCTTCCCAAACTTATATTTTTCCAGAAGGTCAAAGAGCCGAAAAGCTGTAAGATAAATTACGGTATACCCTCGATCTAGAAGTTCTTTCGCGATACAATTGGCAAGAAAGGTTTTACCAACACCTGTATTGCCAAGGAGTAATAAATTATCTCCTTGGTTATGAAAATGCTTTATAAAATACTTACATTTAGCTACTACTTTTTGCATATTAGACATGGGTGACAAACCAACCGTCTCATCGACATAATCATCGGAGTAGTAGCCAAAGGTGAATTTGCTGAAGTTTTCTTCTGCAAGAATGGATCTTATATTAGAATCCGAGTACATCACATCAGCAATGGCTTGTTTTAGACAATTACATTTTTTATTATGAATATAACCTGTATCCTTACACTTAGAGCATTGGTAATGCATGTCCAGATAATCTGCCGAAAGATTATTTGATAATAAAAGCTCAATTTGGCTGGCTTTCAATTGAAGGGCTTTTTCTTTCAAAGCCTTAAGAGAGCTGTCATCGCCGCGAAGGGCCATACGCCCACTTTCTGCAGAAAGGGATATCATCTCTTCTTCCAGTACTCTTAGCTGTGGAATCAGCTTATAAGCGTTATTAATTCGGATGTCTAGCTCATGCTTATTCTTAAGTCTGCGGCTGTCATACATCCTTAGAATCTTATTGTATTGGTCATTTTTTAATGCCATGCTACTAGGCCTCCTTCTATTAAGAATTAATTTATTTTTGTTATAGGGATTGCGTATTTTGCTTTAGAGAAGGACTAAAGATCTTTGTTGATAAGCTTACGTTCTAACTCGGCATAATCTTTTGCTGTATAAGTACGCTGAGGAAATTGGTTAAACTTATTCGTGGATTGTTTGGGTGGCGCAGTGACTAATTTCTTTGCCACATTTGCCTTATTGCCTTTGTTGAATTCCGCATCTAATTTAGCAATATCAGTATGGCTTTTTACATCTTTTTTAAACCAGGTTTCAAGAATTTTATCTGTATATTTAAAATCAGGTTTTTGTGTTCTAAGTATGGTACGGTTGCAGGCTTCAGCTATGATTTCATCGGAAAACCCGAATACCTCAACCCATTTGGTTATGTATTGACGCTCAATTTGGCCTGGCGCCCGATTTAAGCCAAAGGCCTTGTTTACAACATTAAAATGGTCGTTATATGTAGCTGTGGCTACTTTAGCCTTCTCCTCTGTATCAATGCCTTCTGAGGCCCAGGTCAGTGCTACGGCTTCAATATAAGAAGTGTTTTTCTTTCCCCTAGATACACAGTATTCGTATAGATACATGATTAATTCAGCAGAATAATGAAGCTCTTCATAGAGGTAGAGAATGAGTTGAAGATCCATGGGCTTTAATGGACGATCTAAATAGATTTCTACAATATGCATAACCCATTTTATTTCGTCATTATTAATAAACTCCTCAATCTTCTCGGGTGAATAGCTCATTCGAACCGCTGGTTTTTTTTCAGTATGGATACTGACTGCTATTTCATCCAGCTGAGAATCCAAATCAGTGAGCTTCGTATTATCTTTTTGTTCTTTCATCAGGTCTACTAAGTGAATTGCTGTAATTTCTTTTGAAGAATTTCGTGATAGTATAATTAATTTCAGCTTTTCCCAATAGGCTAAAGCGCGAATAATATCCTTTTCCGTATTTTCAAGACGATCAGCAATGGAGGAGATAGTTACTTCCTGGCAATTTCCTGAGAAGCAACGAAGTAAATACAGATATACTTTTACATAGGCACCGTTTGCCGAAGGCATAAACTGGTCTATAAAGTAATTTGGTATGATGGTAAAAGCAGACATACCTTCTGCGTACAATGAAATTTTGCTCATATTTAATTACCCCCAATTGTTTCCATGACACCACAAGAGCATTGGATTGTGTAATGCCAGCAACATTATAGCACAGTTAAATCTTTCTGGAAATAGCCTATTTTATGGGTTTCTATCGAAGCTGCATCTTGTGGATATCGTGGATAATGTGGATGAAATGCAAGTAAAAAAATGTAAATAAATGCATATATGGATAGAAATATAGCAAAATTGATTATTATTTGGTTATAAAGTCTATATTTGTAGAAAAGTTTTCAGGCAGAAAAATATCCACAGCGATTATCAGAAATAATGTTGATAATACTGTGGATAATGTGGATAACTACAAGCCTAGAATATTTTCTCCCACGGATACGATGTCTCCGGCGCCCATGGTTATCAACAAGTCACCGTTCATACAATTTTGTAATAAATAATTTTCAATCTCATCAAAAGAAGGAAAATAGGTAACATCTTTGCCAATTTTAAGGAGTTCCTGCATTAAATCCCTAGAGGATATATCACCGGGGTCCTTCTCTCTGGAAGCATAAATATCAGCTAAAACTATGTGATCTGCCAAGGAAAGAGACTTTGCGAATTCTACCAGATGTTGTTTGGTTCTTGAATAAGTATGGGGCTGGAAAATGCACCATATTTTATTATGTGGATAATTTTTTGCTGCAGATAAAGTTGCAGAAACCTCTGTAGGATGATGGGCGTAGTCGTCGATAATTGTAATACCACCTATCTCTCCCTTGTATTCGAAGCGTCGTTTAGAATTTGCAAAAGAATATAGGGCTTTTTTAATTGTCTCTATTGGAATACCAGCTTCAAGAGCTATCCCAATTGCAGGCAAGGAATTGGATATATTGTGTAAACCAATGACATTCAGGCATATGCGATCTATATACTGACCTTTATAGTATAAATCATAGCTACCCCTGCTTTGATCATCAAATTCAATGTTATCTGCAGTAATGTGGTATGTAGAACCTGTATTTGCTTTTATGGGATCCAGTATTCCATAGGTAATCACTTCACATTCCAAATCAGAAGTGATCTCCTCATATCCTTCTATATCTCCATTAATAAATAACTGTCCTTCTTTTGGCAGGCGTTTTGCAAATAAATGAAAAGAGTTGCGTATATCACTAATGTCTTTAAAAAAATCCAAATGATCCGCATCAACGTTTAGAATAACTCCGCGTGTGGGATTAAAATGTAAAAATGTATTGGTATATTCACAGGCTTCTGTAATAAAATGCTGTGATTTACCTATTCTGATATTTCCGCCGATTGCATCAAGAATACCACCTACTGATATGGTGGGATCTAAATCACCCTCCATAAATATCAAAGAAAGCATGGAGGTTGTGGTTGTTTTTCCGTGTGTTCCAGCTACAGCTATGGCATTATCAAAATTAAGCATAACTTGACCAATCATCTCTGATCTTTTTAAAAGGGGAATATTCCTATATTTAACCTCTATAAACTCTTCGTTATCTTCAGAAATGGCTGCAGTATAGACTACCACTTCAATATCAGAAGTTATATTAGAGGCTTTCTGACCTAGTTGGAATTGAATCCCCATATCAACTAGGCGATCTGTAATTTTACTTTGGTGTGCGTCAGAGCCGCTGACCTTAAATCCAAGGGTGTGCAGGTACTCTGCAAAGCCGCTCATGCTTATTCCGCCAATACCAATAAAATGAATCCGGCACGGCTTGTCAAAATCTATTTTATACATAGTACACTTCCTATTCCGTAATATTTGATGACACCTGCTATTATAACCCATTCCCTTCAAATTACAATATAAAATTCGTTCCATATATAGATAACCCAGGACCTTTTTTGAGCATTTTATAGACATTATATTCATTATTATTATACAGGATGCTAGTATAATAATGAAAATAATTTATAAATAGTACTTTTAAGTACCAAAAATACCTATATAATACTGAAAATGACAAAAAAATTAAGAAAATTAACAAATTTTTCATATTTTATATTCACATTTTGGAAGATATATGATATAATGCTCTTAAATATCAAAGATTAGGAATATTTTGTTGAAACCGAGGGGTTTCGGGTTGTTTAGTAACAGGAAAAGTGAAGTTAATTAGTATTAATCAACTTTTCTAGAGCACTTACAGATAAATACGACAGAAGGGGGACTATGCCATGCAAATTACCGACGTACGCGTACGCAAGGTTAGTAAGGAGGGCAAGATGAAAGCTGTTGTTTCAATTACTCTTGATAACGAATTTGTAGTTCATGATATCAAAGTAATAGAAGGCGATAAAGGCTTATTCATTGCAATGCCAAGCCGAAAAGCCGGTGACGGAGAGTATAGGGATATTGCGCATCCGATTAATTCGGACACAAGGGATAAGATTCAGAAGATAATCCTTGAGAAGTACGAAATTGCAGCACTTGAAACAGAAGAACAGGAAGCAGTTTAATTAACAAGCTAAAAACGGCAGCGATATGGCTGCCGTTTTTATGTATTTTACAGTTGCCACCAACTGCCTTAAGGATTATAATGTTAATTCAAAGGGGCTTTTTTAAGTTGCAGAAGAAGAGCAAACAGGGAGCAATAAGGAATGCTGGGAATAGATTGGCTTTGTTTGCAGACAATTATATAGGAACTGTTTAAGCCTTTAATAAGAATATTTATTAAAAAGGATATTCATAATTAAGTAAATGCATCAAATTCTCATGTTAATTTTATCAGCACCACTATTAATATAAGCCCGCATGAGATTCGACAGCCTCCGGCGGATGCACACTCGCTATGCTCGGCGCATTTATATAATAATAAGGTATGGAAGAAAGGTTTATTATAATGTATATTATTATAGGGTTGGGAAACCCAACAGATAAACATCAGGCTACAAGACATAACGTTGGATGGGATGCCATAACAAGACTGTCCGACGATTTTCGGATTCCCCTAGACTATAAGAAGCATAAGGCAATCTGTGGAAAAGGCTTTATAGAAGGAGAGAAGGTAGTACTGGCACAGCCAGTCACTTATATGAATCTAAGTGGTGAAAGTACTAGAGAATTATTAGATTTTTATAAGGTGTCTCCAGAAGAAATTATAGTAATCTATGATGATATCAGTTTGGAGGTTGGGCAGCTTCGTATCCGTAAAAAAGGGAGCGCCGGCGGACATAATGGGATAAAGAGTATTATCAGTCATTTGGGAACAGACGAATTTCCAAGAATAAAGATTGGTGTTGGGAATAAACCAAAGGACTGGGATCTGGCAGACTATGTTCTGTCAAGATTTACTACAGATGAACAACCTGCTATCAGAGAAGCACTAAAGGATTCCTCCGATGCCTGTAAGATGATTATAAATTCCGGTATTGAGGCGGCCATGAACCAATATAATCGAAAGAAATGATAGGAGGGTATAAGTTGAAAACCTTTACTACACCTCTGAAGGAGTTAAAAGAATTTAATGATATCAGAGACAATATAACACTGAAAGCTCTGCCGGTACAAGTTACCGGCTGTATTGATTCCCAAAAATGCCATCTTATCCATGGACTGGGGGAGGGGTTTAAATATAAGATAATTGTAACCTACAATGATCTGAAGGCAAAGGAAATCTATGAAGATTACCGCTTGTATGACAAGGATGTCTATTTATATCCTGCGAAAGATATCATCTTTTATAGTGCGGACATCCATGGTAATGCAATTGTCAGAGATCGTCTTCGGATACTTAGCAGAATCCTTGAGAAGAAGGATACAACCATTATTGTTACTTTAGATGGTGGGATGGATCGATTACTCCCCCTGAATATGGTAAAGGAACGTATCATTACCATTACACAGTCCTCCATAATCAATCTGGAGGAGTTTAGTGCTGCCCTCATACGTCTGGGCTATGAGAGACAGGCTCAGGTAGAAGCCCCAGGAGATTTTGCCATTCGTGGAGGTATTATAGATATTTTTCTTCTGACGGAAGAGACACCCTACCGGATTGAACTCTGGGGAGATGAGATAGATTCTATAAGAACCTTTGATGTTAGCAGCCAAAGATCCATCGAACAGGTGGAGCAAGTTGTTATTTACCCGGCTGCAGAAATCATTCCTGATGAGAAATCTATGCAGGCTGGCATGGGTAAAGTGGAGGAAGAAGAAAAACTATATTATAAAAAACTTAGAGATGAATTTAAGACAGAGGAAGCTGCAAGAATTCATCGTATTGTTGCAGAATTTAAAGAGAGTGTAGAGGGCTTTTTAGGTTCTATGGCACTGGAGAGCTATATTAATTATTTTTATGATGAGACAGTGAGCTTCTTTGATTATTTTAATAATGAGGATAGTATATTTTTCTTAGACGAGCCGGGGAGAGCAGCAGAAAAAGGGGAAGCTGTTGAGACAGAATTTCGTGAGGGCATGATTGGTCGTATTGAGAAGGGATATATTCTTCCGGGGCAGATGGATGTTATCTTCGGATATAAGGAAGCTATGGGTATTCTGGCTAACAAGAATACAATCTTAATCAGTACCATGGAGGTTAAGAATAATTTCTATTCTGTAAAGAATAAATATGGTTTTACAGTACAGACTGTGGCCTCTTATCATAAGAATTTTGATGTTCTAGTAAAGGATCTTGAACGTTGGAAGAAGAATAAATACCGGGTTATCCTCTTATCTGGTTCCAGAACTCGGGCTATGCGTTTAAGTGAAGACTTGCAGGAACTGGGTCTGAATACCTTTTACAGTGACGATATGGATCGTGTACTGCAAAGCGGTGAGATAATGGTTGCTTATGGCAATTTACGAAGAGGCTTTGAGTATCCCCTGATTAAACTGGTAATAATTTCAGAAAGTGATATTTTTGGAACAGAACGTAAGAAAAAACGGAAAAAATCTACCTATGAAGGTAATAAGATCCAGAGCTTTACGGAGCTGACTCCTGGAGATTATGTAGTCCATGAAAACCATGGTCTGGGTATCTATAAAGGTATTGAAAAAATTGAAGTTGATAAAATCACAAAGGATTATATTAAAATAGAATACGGCGGCGGAGGTGTGTTATATATTCTTGCTACAGGCCTTGATGTGATTCAAAAATATTCTGGTTCTGAAGGCAGGAAGCCAAAGCTTAATAAACTTAACTCCATTGAATGGAAGAATACAAAAGCCAGAGTTAAGGGTGCAGTCAAAGAGGTAGCTAAAGATTTGGTGGAGCTATATGCTAGGAGACAGGAGAAGGTAGGCTTTCAATTTGGTCCCGATACAGTATGGCAGAAGGAATTTGAAGAAGCCTTTCCTTATGAGGAGACAGAGGATCAGCTGCATGCCATTGAAGCTGCGAAGAGGGATATGGAGAGCAAGAAAGTTATGGATCGTCTTATCTGTGGTGACGTGGGTTATGGTAAGACGGAGATTGCAATCCGCGCTGCATTTAAAGCTGTTTCCGATGGCAAGCAGGTAGTGGTTCTGGTGCCTACAACAATTTTGGCACAGCAGCACTATAATACATTGGTACAGCGTATGATGGATTTCCCTGTAAGTGTAGATGTAATGTCACGTTTTCGTAGTGCTGCCGAACAGAAGAAAACCTTAGAAAGACTTAAAAAAGGAAGTCTGGATATTGTAGTAGGTACTCACAGAGTTCTCTCTGCCGATGTGAAGTTTAAGAATTTAGGACTACTTATTGTGGATGAGGAACAACGCTTTGGTGTAACCCATAAGGAGAAAATTAAGAAATTAAAGAAGGATGTGGATGTACTTACACTTACGGCAACGCCAATTCCCAGAACCCTTCATATGAGCTTGGTGGGGATCCGGGATATGAGTGTATTGGATGAGCCCCCGGTAGATCGTCTGCCAATCCAGACCTATGTCCTGGAACACAATGATGAAATCATAAGAGAGGCAATAAGCAGAGAGCTGGCAAGGGATGGGCAGGTATACTATGTCTATAACCGTGTAAATGGTATTGATGAAGTAGCCAATAATGTAGCAAGGCTAGTCCCTGAGGCTAATGTTGCCTTTGCCCACGGGCAGATGAATGAACGAACCTTAGAAAAAATCATGTTTGATTTTATCTCTGGTGAAATAGATGTTCTTGTCTCTACCACAATTATTGAGACGGGTCTGGACATCTCCAATGTGAATACTATGATAATTGATGATGCGGATCGACTAGGGTTATCCCAGCTCTATCAGCTTAGAGGTCGTGTGGGACGTTCCAATCGAACTGCTTATGCATTCTTAATGTATCGTAGGGACAAGATGCTGAAAGAAGTTGCAGAGAAGAGGCTGCATGCCATTAAGGAATTTACGGAATTAGGCTCTGGTTTTAAGATTGCTATGAGAGATTTAGAAATCCGCGGGGCAGGTAATTTGCTGGGGGAACAGCAGAGCGGGCATATGGAGGCTGTAGGCTATGATCTCTACTGCAAGATGCTCAATGAAGCAGTAAGAACTATGAAGGGTGATTTTACAGAAGAAGATACCTTTGAAACAACAGTGGACATGGACATGGATGCTTACATTCCCGCCACCTATATTAAAAATGAGATTCAAAAGCTGGATATCTATAAGCGAATCGCAGAAATAGAAAACGATGAAGAAATGATGGATATGCAAGAGGAACTTATGGACCGTTTTGGAGAGATGCCTACAGCTGTCAATAACTTGCTAAATATAGCTCTGCTCAAGGCTATTTGTCACAGTGTCTATATTGTAGGTTTAGTTCATAAGGCAAAGGAAGTTAAGCTGATGATGTATCCGAAAGCTAAGCTTAAGGTGGAGAAAATACCTGAGCTATTAACGAAATATAATAATAATCTAAAGCTAATTCCCCAAGCCAGTCCGTATTTTATCTATAAGATACCCGTAAAGGGTAAGACAGATAATCTATCTGTCTTTGATGAACTTAGATGTTTATTAGAAGATTTTAAATTATTACTTTGAGGGTGATAGAATAAGAAAGGAAACAGGAGATGAGAATAATGATAGGAAGACTTAAGATTATTCCGGTACTATTGATACTACTATTTCTTGCGGCCTGCAAATCAGGGGACAAGGGTTTAGAATTAACAAATCATATAGGCAAATCCCTGTCTACCTTTGAAAGAAGAGCTGGGATAAATCTTACGAAGCAGAGCAACGGTGTTTATTTAAAAGATGGGGTAGTACAGGTTATAGCCCCGGATAAAAAGGTTACATCTATTACCTTATTACAGGATGCAGATAAGTATACGATTTATGGTATAGGAATTGGCATGGTAAAGACAGAAGCGACTAAGCTTTTGGAAGAAGCCTTTGGAAAAGAAGTCACTAAGACCACGAATACAGGCAAGAATTTAGAAAATTACTCCTATATTAAGGATGAAAGGCAATTATTTATCTCTTATGATATTAATAAGGAGACAGTGGTTGGGCTATCCTGTAACAAGCTTGCACCGAAAGAGCAGGAGGAAGCCGCAGCTACTACGGCACCAGCTAGCACAGGTAAGTTAATGCTAATGGTAGGAGATACCGAGGTTTATTATAATGAAGTTATGGTTTACCTAAAGTCAGCCAAGAATATTTACGAGGCTGATTATAGTAATAAGATATGGAATGCGGATATATTAGGTGATGGTAAGACCTTTGGAAAGATGATTAAGGAGGAAGTAATTAACCAGATTACCGAGCTTAAGATTATCGGTTTGGAAGCAGCCAAGGATGAAATAGCTTTGTCAGAGGAAGAGATGGCGGAGGCCAAATCCTATGCCAGGGAACACTATAAGGGTCTTACAGAGGAGGAGAAGCACCGTTATTTAATAACAGAAGAGTTGCTGCAACAGATTTACGAGGATAACCTTCTGGCCAACAAGGTTTTTGAACATAAGACAATAGATGTGGATACGAATGTTTCTGATGTAGAGGTTAGACAGATTACGGTGCAGGATATCTATATTCAGAATTATAATTTAGATTCTGAAGGTAAGAAGGTATCTTTATCTAAGGAGGATAAAGAGGCTGCTTATAAGAAGGTGACAACTCTCTTAGAAAAGGCAAGAGAGACGGAGGATTTTAGGGCTCTTGCGGAGGCAAATTCTGATGGAGATACCATAGAATATACCTTTGGTAAGGATGAGGGACCTAAGGATTACGGTGATGTTTTTGAAGAGAAAGCGATGGCACTGGTAACAGGGCAGATTAGTGATATCATCACTACGGATAATGGCTGGCATATACTTTATTGTGTAACGGACTTTAATAGGGATGCAGTAATAAGAGTGAAGGAAAATATTATTGATGATCGCCGTAATGAGATGTTCTCAAAGTTATATCAGGCATGGTATGTAAATTATGATATTATCGTAGATAATGAGGCTTGGAATGTAATTGATCTTACGGAGTAGCTAATGAAACTTATCTTGATTTAGCTTTCTGCTAAGAAATTCAAGGATAAGAAGAAGTATCTGTGAGGTCAGTATACCAAATGCTATACCACCTAGGATATCCGTTGGATAGTGTAAAAATAAATGCAGTCTGGAATAGGCAATGAGAGAAGCAATGATATAAGCCCAGCTTCCAAGTTTTTTATTGAAGTGGAAGATGATTGTTGCACAAGCAAAGCCTATCATAGTATGTCCAGAGGGAAATGAGAAAGAATGGGGTGGAGGAATTACCAATGGGATTTGTGTAAACTTATGACAGGGACGAATTCTTCCGATCCATGGTTTTAATATATCATCACCCATAATTCTAGACAGAAACAGAGTGCAGATAATAGAAATACCACATTTTTTATACTTTCTAGTAATTAGAAAAAGAAAGGCAATTACAATCCATATAAGTCCTGCATTACCGAGAGAGGTGATAGACACCATAATTCGGTCAAGTGCAGGGCTTTTTAGATGTGTTTGTATATAGAAAAGGATAGCCTCATCAATTCCTTGTATTTTATTTGGCATATAAGATTTCTCTTGTTTTTTTACAATATATCGTAATATTAAAAATATATGCAGGTAATCTTTATATAAAAAGATATGAACTTTTGCTTTAACTTATAGAAATTGGAAAACATTTGGTTTATAATGCTGCTATAAATAAAGATTGATCAGTAAAGAGAGAGAGGGATATTTCATGTGCGGCAGGTATAATTTTACCGTTGAACAAAGTGATGAAGTACGGGAGATATTAGAAAAGCTCAATGCCAAATATCAAGGCAAGGAGGTAAGAAAAGGAGAAGTATATCCCACCAATCTTGCCCCGGCACTAATTGATGAGAATAATGATGTTACTGTAGCGCCGAGTATATGGGGATTTCCCAAGTTTGATGGTAAAGGTGTTATAATCAATGCCAGAGCAGAGACTGCCTTTGAGAAGAAAACCTTCAGAGATAGTCTGCTGAACCGACGCTGTATTATTCCTTCCACAGGCTTCTATGAATGGGATAGTGAAAAGAGAAAGCATCTATTTCACCTTGCAGGAGAGGGTGCCCTTTATATGGCGGGCTTATATTCTTTCTATAAGGATGAGATGCGCTTTGTTATACTGACAACAGATGCCAATGAATCCATGAAGGAGGTTCATCATCGTATGCCTCTTGTCATTCCTAAGAATGAAATTGATACCTGGATTAGGGATTACAGTGCCACCAATGATTTATTAAAAAGAGTGCCGCCAGAGCTTGTTAGAGAGGTAGTGTGAATTATTGAAAAACATAATTCACACCTAGAAGTTTGTGCCTGCGTAATCCTCGGCACAAACTAACTCAAAGGCAAGGCATGTACTGGTAGTGTAGAAGGTCAATAATTTACCCTAAGTAAATTATATGTAGAAAAGAAGATTACATGGACTTAATTATTTGACAAATGATATTGTTTACATATAATGGACAATATATAGCTTATATGTAAATAATACAATTACAGGGAATTAGTGTGAATTATTAAAAAGCATAATTCACACCTAGAAGTTTGTGCCTGCGTAATCCTCGGCACAAACTAACTCAAAGAGAAGGAATGTACTGTTAGTGTGAAAATAAAAGCAATTTTCACACTTAGAAGTTTGTGCCTGCGTAATCCTTGGCACAAACTAGCTCAAAGGGAAGGAATGTACTGTTAGTATGAATTTAATTATAACAGCTGGTGGGACAAGGGAAAGAATAGATGCTGTCAGAGCTATTACTAATGATGCCACGGGACGGTTGGGCAGCCTTATTGGGGAGGAATTTTCTCAAAGGCTTGTTAACCAGGAACATAATATTTATTATCTGTGCGGGATGGGTGCAGTAACTCCTAATATTAATAATGTAGGACTTCATATTATATATATCGAAGGAACAGATCAGCTTTTAAGTGAAATGAAGAGACTTCTAACTTCTTTAAAGATTGATGCCGTTATTCATTCTATGGCGGTAAGTGATTATAAAGTAAGTAATGTGACTACACTGGAAGAGGTCACCCAGACTTTTTATCAAGAGGGGCATAAACTTTTGAATAAAGGAAACTATGAAGATTGGCAGAAGGCAATTCTTAAAGCAGTGCAGGGGAAGCCCTTGATAGGGCAGCAAAAGATTAGCTCTGATTTGGATCACCCTCTCTTAATGCTTGAAAAAACACCCAAAATAATAGGAATGATTAAAGAGGCTAGCCCACAGACAACCCTAGTGGGTTTTAAACTCCTTAGCGGGGTGAGTAAGGAGAATTTAATTGATACCGCCTATAACCTTCTTCTAAAAAATAAATGTGATTATGTATTAGCAAATGATACCCATCTAATAAGGGAGGATAAGCATGTGGGTTATCTTATTGATAAAGAGAAAAACTATAAAACCTTTACAAATAAGAAGGAGATTGCAAAAGGAATTGCTGACTGTTTGCTTATAAAATAAGAGAAACTGGATGTAGTAAAGTATTTATCAAGTGATAATTTGTTTTGAAACTAATGAGTTTTAGGAAAATAATATGATAGGGAGACCAACTATGAAAAATATACTTCTTGGAGTAACCGGCAGTATTGCAGCCTATAAGGCTGCTGAACTTGCCCATTTATTGTATAAAGAGGGTCATGAGGTGGAGGTAATCATGACAGAAAGTGCGACTAAATTCATTACCCCTTTAACCTTTCGCTCCTTGACTAAAAACAATGTTTATACTGAAATGTTTAGGGATGATTTCCCCAAGGAGATAAAACATATCTCCCTAGCCCAGAAAGCAGATGTGGTTCTCATTGCCCCGGCCTCCGCTAATATCATAGGTAAAATTGCAGCCGGTATTGGAGATGACATGTTGTCAACTACATTATTAGCCGTCAGGAACAAACCGGTACTCATCGCTCCGGCTATGAATACCAATATGTGGGACAATCCCATTGTTCAGGATAACATTGAAAAACTAAAAAGGTATGGATATCTTTTTATTGATCCAAAGGAGAGCCTACTAGCCTGTGGAGACCTTGGAAAGGGAGCAATGGCTGATGTGAAAGATATTGTGAAAGCTGTAAAGACCGTGATGGAGAAGAAAGATGAAGAAAATTGATATTACCAATCTGGAAGACTTCTATATAGGCAGTGCACAAAATGAAGAAGCAGGGACAGGCTGTACGGTGATTATCTGTGAGGAGGGGGCAACTGCGGGAGTTGATGTCCGTGGTGGCTCTCCCGGAACCAGGGAAACAGACTCCTTAAATCCCAGTAATCATCGCCAGAGTATTCATGCAGTTGCCCTTGCAGGAGGGAGTGCCTTTGGTCTGGATGCGGCAGGGGGTGTGATGAAATTTCTTGAGGAGAAGGGCATTGGCAGGGATGTGGGTATAACACGGGTACCCATAGTATGTGGTGCAATATTATTTGATCTAAGATGCGGTGATTATAGGACCAGACCGGATATTCAGATGGGATACGAGGCTTGCCACAATGCTTATTTAGAAAGACCAAGAGAAGGTAACTATGGTGCAGGGACTGGAGCAACCATCGGAACAATAAAAGGTCCAAACTATGCAATGAAGGGCGGACTGGGCATGGCCTGCTATCAGGTAGGAGAACTTAAAGTCGGAGCGGTTATGGCAGTAAACTGCGTGGGAGATGTATTTGATCATGAAGGAAATAGGCTCATTGCCGGAGTTCTAAAGGAGGATAAGAAATCCCTTGCAGGCAGCGAGGCGGTTATGCTAGATAATTATGAGGATCATACCGACTTCTATAGCAGTAACACCATAATTGGAACCGTAATTACCAATGGAAGACTCACCAAGGACCAGGCCAGTAAGCTGGCATCCATTTCCCATAATGGGATTGCAAGGGCAGTAAGACCGGCTCATACAATTTATGATGGTGATACTATTTTTACAATGGCATCAGGAAAAGTTTCAGCTAATCTAGATTCTGTAGCCATATTGTCTGTACGTGCAGTTGAGCAGGCAATTCTTAGTGCGGTTAAAAATGCAGAGACAGCTTACGGCTATAAATCTTTCAAGGACTTGCATCCAGACTTTTGAAGTTAAAAACCTGTTAGCTAAACATAGTTAAGATATAATCCTTCCATTGATTTCAAAGGTCAGATTCTTTATAATTAAAATAGTGGAAGATTCACATAACCTGGTTTTAGATTGGAGTGGACTTATGGTAAAAAAAATACTGGTCTTTGTAATATTCTCTTGTATAATCTTTCTAGGGGTGCAGGTGGAGGTTAGTGCAAAAACATATACGAATAAGGAAGAAGTCTATAATACAATAAAAGATAATCTACTGGATCGTAATGAGAAATTTATCATTAAAATGAGTAAAAAAACTATGAAAGCTATTGGAACCAATACGAATCTCTTTGATGAAGTGACTTTGATGGATGGTGAAAGTACTTCTAAGGACTTTGATTATTTGAGGCTTTCTGTTAGTAGTTGGAGTGCAAGTTGGAAATGGAGCACTGGGGGTGACACGGCAACATTGACCTTTAGCGCAGAGTATGATACAACACTGGAACAGGAGAAGAAAGTAGATGCGAAGATAATAAGCATTCTTAAGTCCTTAAACCTAAAGAAAGCTACAGATTATGAGAAAGTAAAAGCAATTCACGATTATCTGATTAATAGAATAAGTTATGATCAATCCTTAAAGAAGCATTCGGCCTATAATGCATTAATTGATAAATCCGCTGTCTGCGAGGGATATGCCACAGCAGCTTACAGATTATTCGTTGATGCAGGATTGGAAGCAAGAATTATCTCTGGGACAGCAGGTGGTGGATCACATGCTTGGAACATAGTCAAAGTAGATGGCAAATGGTATAACATTGACTTAACCTGGGATGATCCTATCACAAGTACGGGAAAGCAAGTACTTAGATATGATTATTTTCTTAAGAACAATAAAGATTTTAGTGAACATGTCAGAGATGCAAAATATAAATCGAAAGCTTTTCAGAAGGCCTACCCTATGTCAAAAACTAGTTATGTAATGGATTAACTGCCATAATCCCAATGATATCAGATAAAGTGATGTTCATGATTTATAGTTCTATATGTGGTTTTAGGGTGCACTTAATAAGCCTGATCAAGAGAAATAGCCAGAAAGAGCAACGACTAATAATACATTGGTTTTTGCTCTTTTTTTGTACACTTACATATATCAAATGATGCTTACTTTAAACTTATATTAATACTACTTTTTTCCTACCTTCATAATCAAAACAATCTCAAGAAAAACTTAATTTTACCCTGTTTTTTTAGTGGATAGAATCCTTTATAATTTTTGTGTATTAACAATTCTAGTACGAATGCATTTAATGAAAGGTAGGTGTATGATGAAGGAGAAACCGAAAGTGTTAATTTGTAGGCATTTACATAAGGAAGCCTTGGATTATCTTAAACTATATGCAGATGTTGAGTGTACAACAGAGGATAGAGAAATTCTATTGAAGGTGATTGGTTCCTTTGATGGTATTATTACAGACAGGGCCGATTATGATAAGGCAGTTATGTGGGAAGCAAGAAGGTTAAAAGTGATTGCCTGTAAGTCGTATTCAATAGATTTGCTTCAAGAAGCTAATAAAAAGGAAATTCATATATTGAATTCAGACGAAATGAAATATTCCTTTGCTGAATTTGACATATTACAGGCAGAGGATACAATCCGTTTGTTAAATGGTAATAATCCCAAGCATTTCACTCAAGTAAAAGAAATAGAGAGTGACAATGTTGGTCAATCTGCATGTGTTCAGGATATACATAATATTATAGAAGATGAGAATTTACTTAGTAGGTGTTGTTCAATCGGAGGGGTTGGTTCGGAAGCAAAACTAATCTTAAAAGGTGATGCTATCGTGGGAAAGGTGACTTTTAACTCAGATGTGGATAAGCCTTCTGTTATATTAAATTGCAAAGGTCTTAATTTGGATAGATACCTTGGAATCTCACTAGATATTGTCAATACTGGAAAGCAGAAGATTACTATATATGGATATCTGAACAAGAATTTATGGTGCGCTGGTTTTGAGGAAATTGAAGCAGGACAGTCAGGGGAATTGATTATTGATTTTAAAAGGCACCAAGAAAAAAGTTTTACGAGTAGCTGTTTTAAAGGTATGAATGGACTACCCGATGGAAGGATGTGGTTGTGGGATCCCATTGATACCACTAAGATACAATCATTATGCTTATACTTACTTTTACCAGAAGAGAAATCCTCCATAGATATTATTAGCATTAAGCCGTTTAAACCAATCAAGATTGATATGGACAAGATAGAAGTAGAGAGTTTTTATCCATTTATTGACGAGTATGGACAATATATTCATAAGGATTGGCCGGGCAAAACGAATAATAAAAAAGACTTAATATGCCAACGAGAATTAGAAGAAAAAGATCTTCAAAAGTATACTGAACCCAAGGACTGGAATAAGTTTGGCGGTTGGTCTGCAGGTCCAAGGTTTAAATCAACGGGACATTTTCGAACGGAAAAATATAATGGAAAGTGGTGGCTGGTTGACCCGGATGGGTGCTTATTCTGGTCCCATGGAATGGATTGTGTTCGTATACAGCAGAGTACTGAAACTGAAGGCAGGCAGTATTATTTTAAGAATGTACTACCAGAAGGAGACTATAGAAGTCAAAATCTTATGAAGAAGTATGGCTCAGATTGGGAGGAATATAGCAAGAAACTGGCACATAGACGTTTGCGAAGCTGGGGGATGAATACTATGGCCTGCTGGTGTCAGGAAGATATTTATCAGATGCAAAAGACCCCATATATTGCATGGATTGAAACCAGATCGTGGCTTAAGCGGGAATTTCCTCAAGTGGATAGTAAAGAGTGGCTGGAACGCTTCATTCGTAATATGAATGAGGTGCTTGAGAAGACTTCGGATGATCCTTGGTGTATTGGTTATTATGTTGATAATGAGATTCATGGCTCCATGGATACGTTAAAATGGGAAAAATATTTTAGTATCGTGAGTGAAAAACTTAAAACGGCTGCTCCTCACAAGCTTTATTTGGGCAGCAGATTTGATTATCATTGGTATCCTGATATGGCTGCTGAGTTTGATGATATTGTAAAACTAGCCGGTATTTATTGTGATGTTATCAGTTTTAACCTTTACCGTTACACCATGAAGGATTTTCTTTTACCTAGAGGTATGGATAAGCCAGTGATTATTGGAGAGTACCATTTTGGAGCCTTGGATCGGGGGTTGCCTCATACCGGACTAAGAAGTACGAAAGACCAGAAACAAAGAGCAAAGGCATATCATAACTATGTTTCAAGTTGTCTTGATCACAAACAAATCGTTGGAAGTGGATGGTTTCAATATTGCGATCAGCCTTATACAGGAAGAAATGATGGAGAAAATTATCAGATTGGATTTGTTGATATATGTGATAAGCCCTATGAGGAGACAATTGCAGCTTGTAGGGATATTGGGCGGAATATATACGCAAGGCGCATTGGTATCATCTAGAAACACCTTTGTATAATCTAAAAGACATATTTACATGGAAGGGGTTAGGTGTTTATTCCTCAGTTGATGGTGAAAACTGGGAGAGGAAAAGTGATATTTTAAATAAGCCAGGACTAAGAAAAGATGATGGCTCTATTGGAATTTACCAATGGCGAGATTATATGTGATCGTGATAAGAAGTTTGATTTTCGACTTCTAACAGATGAAATAGAGGGAGCATAGAGATAGGAGGCTAAGTGATACGATGGATGTTTTAGGTGGTTATTTATTTGTACATTTCACCGGTGAGCATGAGAATGGAGAGCAGGTGTATTTCTCCATTAGCAAGGATGGTAGACACTGGAAGGATTTAAACTTTGGTAAACCTGTTTTAAAGTCTGGTGTTGGTGAGAAAGGAGTAAGAGATCCCTTCATAATACGCTCAATTGATGGATGTAAATATTATATTATTGCTACTGATTTAAGGATCGAGGCAGGAAAAGGCTGGGAGACAGCTCAGTTTAAAGGGAGTAAATCCATCATCGTCTGGGAATCAGATGATTTAATCAACTGGTCCAAGGAAGAGCTGGTTGAAGTGGGGATACCTGGGGCTGGCTGTGTATGGGCACCGGAGGCAATATATAATGATAAAACAGGGGATTATCTGGTTTTCTGGGCGTCTATGGTAAAGGAAGCAGGTGATAGAGAGGCTAAACATAGGATCTATTGCTCTTCAACGAAGGATTTTCGTACCT
Source organism: Bacillota bacterium (assembly GCA_023443625.1). The sequence continues at coordinate 54,407 of JAEZTQ010000100.1, forward strand.
TTTCAAAAGGAATCAAATACATTGAAAGGGAGAACCACATCATAGACACAACAATAATCAGAGATAGGAACTATTATTATCGAATCTCTAAGGATGAAACAACCAAGAATATCAAAATGGATCAATGTGAGGATTTGCTTGAAGGTCCATTTATACAGGTACCAGCTCCACAACTCGAGAAATTGACTGGAGTTGAAGGACCGGCAGCTTTTCAAATAAATGGCACAGATGAGTGGTGTCTAATGGTAGACCAATATGCTACGAATGGTGGTTATTTGCCATTAATCTCGGAGGATATAGGAAAAGGGGAATTTAGAGTATTGCAGCCCGGCAGCTACCATCTGGGCGATACGAAGAAAAGGCATGGTTCAGTTCTGAATCTGAAGGGTGACGAGCTTAGTCGCTTAATGGATAGATATTTATAAAATGATTATGTGGTGATATGCATAGAAACCCTAAAAAAACTGTAGGCGGAGCCTACAGTTTTCCATTATGGGTTAATGGAAGTCTAATCTTGACCTCAGTACCAACATAAAAGGTACTATCAATACTTAGTCCATATTCTGGCCCATAGAAATACTTCAATCTACTGTTTATATTAGATAATCCATAACCATGAACCACATTAGAATCCGGTTGTTGATTGTTTAACAGGGATAAAAGCGTCTCCTCATCCATTCCCTGCCCGTCATCCTTAATAATAATATAAAAATATTCCTCATCAGTATAAGCGGTAATACGGATTGTCCCTGGTTCTTCCTTTTGACAGATACCGTGTAGAATCGCATTTTCAACAATGGGTTGAAGCGTGATTTTTGGAATTTTGTAATGTGAATATTCGTCTAGGAGTGAGATTTCTAAAGTGATTATGTTGTCAAAGCGTACATTTTGTATGTTTACATATGCTTTAACCAGTTCAATCTCATTTTCCAAAGTAACGATAGATTTTCCTTTACTTAGGCTCAACTTATAAAACCTGGACAAATCAATTACCAGATTGCTGATATCAGGAACATTATAACGAACTCCCATCCAATAAAGCTGATCTAGAGTATTATAAAGAAAATGCGGATTAATCTGTGCTTGAAGTGCTATGAGCTCTGCATTTTTTACGGACTGTCCAAGCTCATACTTCTCATCTAACAACATTGAAATTTTTGTTAACATATAATTAAAGTTTTGTGTTAGAATACCGATTTCATCCCGACTACTAGGTGTTATCTCCTTGTGAAAGGTTGAAGTATCTAGATTATGCATCTCAGACGCCAGTTTTGAAAGACGTCTTGTCAAAGAAATAGTAGCAATATAAGTCATAACAAAAGCTAGCGGAATTGTAAGAATAAATAGTGCCAGGGTCTGCTGATTTGTATGTGAAATGGACCTCAAGACATCTGTTTCGGGAATAATCAAAATCAAATGCCATTTCGTTAAAGCTATTTCATCTACGCCCAGAAGTAACTTTTGATTGTCAATGGTGACCTCAAAATCCCAATAAGGATATTTGTCAATTTTCAAATTCTCTACATACTTTTGAACAGATTTCAATAAGGTTGGATCAACAGCCTTCTGTGAAATGTCAGAGTTACACAGGATGTAATTTGAGTTAGTTAGTAGAGCAACTGAGGATTCCGTAATATTAGATTCATTTAATACATCAGTGAAAACACTGGATTCGAAATCAATACGTATAACACCAATATTTTTTTTGTGGTTAATATTATCAACGATGTTTTTAAGCACCACTATATCAGCCTGTGAGGTCTCATCAGAAAACTCCTCGCCCTTATACCACTGGGTTGCAGGCTTAAGAAAATCATAGTCTTTAAAAGATATAATGCGCTGAAAGGTGTCCATGGTGTAAATTACATCAGTCTCAAAGGCAGATGCTGGCCCCTCTTTCATATAGATCTTGATATCCTTGATATCGGGATTTGTTTGTGAAGCATAAATACCTTCATAGATATTATCTTTATCCGGCAACCACTGTCCAATATTATCTTGATACACCGACGAATCTATTTTTAAAATATTTTGCAGTTCGCCATTGGAGGCAAGGATATTAACAATTTCCCTCGATGAAGCAGCCTTAAAATCCAGAAAGGATTTCGTCTGATTTAATGACTTTTCAGCAGAAAAAGCAACTTCCCTCCTGGTTTGTCTTGCTGTTATTAAGGTATTTGATTGAAGCAGAATAATAAAGGTAATACACAAAATAGCAATATAGAAGATAAAAATCTTTATTTTAATACTTAAATTATTATAAATAGATCGGAGCGTTTTGAACATAATTACTTTCCTTTCCGATACTCAAGTGGAGTTATGCCTACTTGCTTCTTAAATAATGCAGAAAAATAATTAGTATCACAAAAGCCGACTTTTAATGCAATATCATAGATCTTTTCATTAGTATAGGTGAGTAAATATTTGGAACGATCTATACGAACATTGGTTATATATTGATTTATTGTATAATTGGTTTCTTTCTTAAAATAACTGCAAAGATAAGCCTGACTTAATCGAAAGGCCTCAGCTATGGTATTAACGGATAGTTGTGAATTACTGATGTTTTTCCTAATATATTGTACTATCTCTTTGATGCGGTTATCGCTACTTCCAATTTCCACTTGGGCGTCATAATAGGCTGCAATGTTATAAGTTAGAAATGATTGTATATCCTGCAATAGATAAGCATTATCAATAACTCGAATAATCTGTTCATTTTTAACAAAATCGGTAATTGGGTTATTTGTCTTCCTTGCTTCTTGATCTAGCAATGTAAAAAGAGTTGTGTAAATGCTTTTGACTTTTGAGATATCAGGTTTGTGTAAAAGCATCTCATTGTGAATCTTGTCAATGATTTGTAAGACAAAGCTCCTTTCCGGATTTTTAAGAGCTTCCATGAACTTCTCCTCCAAAATTGAAGGAAATTCATAGGATGAAAGATAAGCAAGACTATATTCAATAATCTGTTTTGTACCATAGTAAAATTGATACGCTGAAGCAGATTTAGCATCTGAGTAGGCTTGCCTAAATTCATATATTGAGTTTTTTAATTGGCTTAATCCAATACTATAGGTATAAGGAAAATCAAATTGTTTAGTTAAGGAATTAAGTAAATTGGTAACTTGTGATCCAGAGGGATTTCCTTCAAAAAGGATAATTAGATCATTGTCGGTATTAAAGCCGGCTAAGGTAGATGAGATCCATTCCTCGGTATTCACCAGTTGTAAGAGCTTATTCTTAATATCATAAAGGAGTGTTTCTTCAACGTCAGTTGGCCAATTAAACTTAATATATGCAAGAATGAAGGAACGTGAAGGTAGATATGTATATATATTTTGAGATGATTTAACTAGTTTGGTCAACTCATTCGAATCCGTCGAAATTAACAAATTAATTATATTCTGTCTGATAACATGACGATTTTCAAGGTGGGATTGTTCTAATTTGCTTAAATAATCGTTACTTTCCCGAATCCTTTTTTTTTTGAAAACGGCATCAGTCAATATACTTTGAAGAGACTTTATATCGATAGGTTTCTCAATATATTGAAAAGCTTCTAGTTGAATTGCTGACTTTAGATATTCTTTATCTGCATATCCACTTAGGAATAGAATAACACAATCTGGATACAATTCTTTTACTTTGGTGGCGAATTCAATGCCATTCATTTTAGGCATTCTGATATCTGATAAAAGGACATCTGGAGGATTAATTTGCATCTTTTCCAAAGCTTCAATTCCGCTTTTTGTTGTAATTACCTGAGTAACACCAAAATCCCCCCAAGGAATATATGCTTTTATACTATCGCGGATATTCTTTTCATCGTCTACCAGATACAAAACCATAATATTAGTCTCCCTTTGCTAAAATGATTAAGTATAAAATAATGGAACTACTCAATTCAATTATATTACATTCGATTTTATAAATCAAATAAAAAGTAACATTTGGTATTTTAATGGGGAAACATGTTATGGATAGTTTTTACTTGAAATGGGTAATAAAAGAAACTATAATAAGTGTAATAAGATATTTCTACAGTTTTCATGTTGTTTTATATAATGAAGAGATTAGAGGGGGTACGATATCGTGAAATACATTTATAAAATAGTAATTGTAACATTGGTAAGTATGATAGCCTTCTCCGGATGTAATAATGGCACGAAAAACCATAGGGAAGGTTCCACCAAGGATTTGGGTGTAACAGGAGGTACTGAGGCGTTGGCCAATCAAGGAACCTGGGCGGATATGGATATATCTAAGGAAGTAACGATTCATGGTTATTTAATTGGGAGCCCCCCGGAAGGCCTTGGTGCAGTTTTAGATGCTATAAATATGAAACTAAATAAGGATCTGAATGCAACTCTTGAATTACACTATCTGAGCTGGGTTGATTATAAGACAAAATACCCTCTCATATTGGCGGCGGGAGAAGATGTAGACTTTATATTTACTGCTGATTGGTGTATGTATACACAGGAAGCAACTAAGAATGCATTTTTAGAAATTACAAAAGATGATATTGCGAAGTACATGCCACGTCATTATGCAAATTGTAGACCAGAAGCTTATGAACAAGCCAAGATCAATGATAAGATGTATATGATTACCACATCTACTCCGGATAAGCGAGTATCTTGTCTGGTGTATCGGAAGGATTTGGCTAAAAAATATGGTATTACAAATTTAAATAAACTGAGTGATTTCACACCGTATTTCAAGGCAATTCTAGAGAATGAATCCAATATTCTACCCATGTATTTGGCCTCCTCCTATGATGGTATCTGGCAACATCTTGTAAATGAGTACAAATATGAAATTAACATATCCAATGGACTCTGCTGTTATACAGAAGATAGCGGAGTCAATATTGCACCAATATATAAAGAACCTTATGCTGCTTCCTTCAAATATGCTTTTCGTATTATGAAAGAATGGTATGATGCTGGTTATGTAAATAAAGACGTACTACCAAATGAAATAACTTCAAGAGAAGCTTTAATTGAAGGTAAATCAGCAATAGCCATAGGGAATACAGTTGATATACAACACGTTCTTGCCGCTTGTGAGGATAAAGGATATGAAGTGGGTATCATTCCTTTACTCGATTCTCAAGGCAAAACAGCTGCTATAACATATCTAAATAATGGTGTGGCTATCGCTGCATCTTCTGAGAATCCTGAAAGGACAATGATGGTTTTGGATTTGATTATGGAGGAAAAAGATTATAATTGTCTAGCTTATTTTGGAATAGAAGGCACGAATTATGTTATAACCGAAGATGGAAGAATTGGACCTCCAAAAGGTGTTACCAATGATACCAATACCTATCCTATAGATTCCGCCGGTTTCTGGTTTACGAATAAGGACCAACATCCTCCTCTAGCTTCCTGGTCCGACGAATATATAGATTTAAAAAGGAGAATTCCTGATATGTTAAGTGCCAATCCATACATTGAGTTTTCTCCAAATTTATTAAATATACAAACAGAGGTTGCAGATATTACTTTAGTGACACAGCAGTATATGCAGCCAATGTGTTTTGGAATGATAGATGATGTTGATGAAGGAATGGAGACGCTGAGAGAAAAGTTGATTTCAGCCGGTATTGATAGGGTGGAATCAGAGGTTAAGAAACAAATAAAAGACTATTAGGAAAGTCCTGGCTTAATAATAAAAAGAAACAGAAAAATCATAAAGAATAATATGGGTATGAAAGACTTTGCAGTAAGTTGCAGGGTTTTTAATACCCTTTTTTTATGTTTAAACAATTAACGATAGTAATATTTCAAAGAAAATCAAAATATAGCCTTGTGGTTGGCAGGCTCATAACTTTATATAATCTACTTATAGAAGATAACAGAGAAAAACAGAAATCAGTACCTATAAAGCAAAGCAGGTTTCGATTTTAATCGCAATTATTGTATTTGGATAATATGGTAACGGATGACAACTTAGGGAGGATATTTAGTATGAGTAAGAATGATAGGAATATTACTCGAATGAAAAAGCATCGATTTGTTTTTTTTGGAGAGATATGGAAAAATAAGCTGCTATATATGATGTTTTTACCAACGGCTTTATGGTATTTGGTATTTCGTTATTATCCCATGGCTGGAATTGTAGTATCTTTTAAGAATTTCAACTATCGGGATGGAATATTCAGAAGTCCATGGAATGGATTAGATAATTTTGAATATTTCTTTAAGTCGGGCAAAGCCTTGCAGGTAACGCTAAATACAATCATGTACAATGCATTATTCCTAATGATTTACATCATATGCTCCGCATTATTAGCGATTTTATTGGCTGAATTGACAAATAAAGTATTTAAAAAGATTGCACAAACGATTATCTTTCTGCCTTATTTTATTTCATGGGTTGTAATATCAAGTTTAATCTATCGACTTTTTGATTATAAAACAGGTGTTTTCAATCATCTAATTACATATTTTGGAGGTGCGCCTGTTGATTTGGCTACCAATACTGGTATATGGTATTTTCTCCTTCCCTTCCTTTATATGTTTAAGTGGGTTGGTTATGGAAGTGTATTGTTTTTAGCCGCTATCGTAGGATTGGATGCTTCCTGTTATGAAGCCGCAAAAATTGATGGGGCGAGTGCATTTCAAAAAATCAAGTACATAACAATACCGCTTTTGAAGCCAACGACTATTACATTGGTATTGCTAGGAGTTGGAAGAATTGTAAGAGGAGAATTTGATATGTTCTATCAATTAGTAGGAAAGAACAGTCTACTGATGGATAAGACAGATATAATCGATACATTGGTTTTCCGTTCCCTCATGATGAACTCCAATTTTGGTATGGCAGCTGCTACAGCTTTTTATCAATCAGTTTTATGCTTTGTAATCATTGTAGTAGTTAATAAGATAGTTAAAATGGTTGATGCAGATTCTGCGCTATTCTAGGGATTGGAGAAGGAAAACATTGAAAAAAAATAAAATTACCTCGCTTGATGCTCGAATTATGAAAACGATTGCGTATGTCTTTATATCACTCTTTGCCTTTTTAGCATTTTACCCCTTCGCTTCTTTGGTAACTAGTTCCTTTGCTTCTGAGCATGCGCTTGTTCATGACGGATATCGGTTGATTATTAAAGAATTTTCTCTCGCAGCATACGAACAGATATTTAGAGAACCGGCTGATATCTTAAGAGCCTATGGGGTAACAATCGGTATAACTGTTATTGGGACCATATTATCCTTGTATTGTTCGACAATGGCTGCTTATGTGTTATTTCGCAAAGAAGTAAAGTATCGTAACAAAATGGCTTTCTTCTTATATTTTACTGAATTGTTTAACGGTGGGCTTGTTTCTTATTACATAATTGTGAGTAAAAATTTGGACCTACGTAACACCTACCTTGTAATGATATTGGTTCCGTTATTCAGTACCTTTAACATATTAATACTTCGTAATTTCTTAAGATCCTCCATTCCCTATTCGCTTATAGAATCCGCAAAAATTGATGGGGCAAATGATTTTACTATATTTATGAAGATAGCGCTACCTTTATCAAAGGCCTCATTAGCATCTATTGGATTATTTACGGCTTTGGGTTATTGGAATGACTGGTGGACACCTATGATGTTTGTTGAAAAGGAACCTATGTTTTCCCTTCAATATATGTTATATCGTATGTTATCGACTGCACAAATTACCTCAGCAGCATCTGATAATGCGATTATAGTTAATCTTCCAAGAGAGAGTTTGAAACTAGCAATGACTGTTGTGGCTACTGGCCCAATTATATTATTGTATCCCTTTGTTCAAAAATATTTTGTTGCTGGTATCACGATTGGTTCGGTAAAGGAGTAATAAAAGAATAAGAATTAACGGTTAATGCGAATATTGGTGGGGTCTCATAGATATAACAAAACCAATGGTTAGAATTATAACTAAGATATCCTCTCTGATAGATAAAAATGAAAAATTAGGAGGTAGGGGAATGAAAAAAAGTTATTTAAAGAAAGTAAGTAGTTTGTTACTTGTTTTCACCTTGTTAGTTACTATGGCATTCAGTGGATGTAGTAACAAACCAGAAAAAGAGGTTGAACCAACAACTGCATCAACGAAGGATACCGATGCAGCAGAAGCAACACCAGGTGTAGAGTCAACAGATCCTTGGGCGGATGTTGATACTTCAAAAGAGGTAAATCTTGTTGGTTACTTGTTGGGAAGTGCTCCCTCAGGTATGGATAAGGTTGTTGATGCTTTGAACGAAAAGTTAAAAGCAAAAATTAATGCAACTGTAGAATTCAGATATCTTGATTGGGGTGATTATACCACAAAATATCCTTTGGTATTAGCAACGGGTGAGGATGTAGATTTTATTTTTACTGCTGACTGGTGTCAATATAATACTGAGGCACCTAAGAATGCTTTCAGAGAGATTACAATGGATGAGATTCAAAAGTATATGCCACGTCATTATGAGCTCTGCGATCCCATAGCTTATGAGCAAGCCAAGAAAGACGGCAAGATATATATGATTACTACATCTACTCCTGACGTAAGATGTACTATGATGGCATATCGAAAAGATTTGGCAGATAAATACGGTATCACAAACCTGAATAAACTGTCAGATTTTACACCTTATTTTAAGGCTATTGCTGAAAATGAAACAGATGTCCTTCCAATGTATTTGTCAAACTCTTATGATACACCATATATCTATATAGCTAATGAAACAAGTAATGAAATAAATTCTCAGCTTTTATATGGTTTATGCTATGCTACTGAGGATACAGTTATCGATTTGAAACCGTCTTATGAAGAACCATATATCACTCCTTTAAAAACTGCTTGGACCATGATGAAGGATTGGTATGATGCTGGTTATGTAAATAAAGATATCTTGTCTAATACAATCACTTCAAGAGCATCCTTCACCGAAGGAAAATCAGCAGTTGCATTTGGTAACACTGTTGATATGCAGAGTGTTCTTGCTTCAGCAAAGGATAAAGGTTATGAAGTAGGTCTTATTCCAATCTTGGATGTACAAGGCAAAACCATGGCAATTTCTTATCTTAATAATGGTGTAGCAATTGCTGCAGATTGTAAGAATCCCGAGAGAACCATGATGATGCTTGATTTAATCATGGAAGAGCCTGAAATAAATAACCTTGCTTACTTTGGTATTGAAGGTGAGAACTATGTTGTGACAGCGGATAATAAAATTGGTCTTCCAGAGGGAGTTACCAGTGAGAACAACACTTACCCTCCGGATGCGTCCGGCTTATGGTTCCTGAATAAAGATCAGCATTTACCTTTAGCTTCTTGGTCAGATGAATATTTGGCGTTAAAAGCTCAGATTCCAGATATGATTTATAAACAGAAGTTTGCAGCCTTTGCACCGGATTTAACTAATATTCAAACAGAGACTGCTAATTTAACGAATGTTCTTCAGCAATATGGCTGGCCGCTCAATGTAGGTATGGTAGAGAATGTGGATGATGCTATCGCTACTTTAAAGAAAAAGTTAATGGATGCAGGCATTGAAAAGGTACAAAAAGAAATACAAACACAAGCAGATGCATTTATGGGTCAATAAGGTGCTATTAATTTAAACTAATCCATAATTATAGGAGGTGCTTTGGATGATAATTGAATAAATTATCGGCAAAGCATCTTTTATAATTATAGTTTTTATTAGTTCATGGAGCAGGTATACGGTCATTATGACATAATCATACCAGAATGATTTGCCAAATGGGAAGATCTGATACAAAGCTGGATTTTCATCTGTATAAATTAACATAAGAGATGGAGGAGTAGAATATATGAACGATGGAGGAATCTTTCAAAAATATAAGAACAGAATAAGTTCTAAGAAAAGTAACAATGACCGTATTAGACCTGGAAAAGGCTTCGTAAGAATTAAGACTTATTTTATGAGCTTACGATCTAAGATAGTTTTAACCTATATGGTACCAGTTATGTTTATTTTCATTTTAGGATATGTATCTTATCAAAAGGCTTCCTATGGTATACGAACAAATTATGAATCATCCGTAGGAGATACCATTAATATGACAAGTGCATATTTAAACTTTGGCTTTGAAAATGTTAAAGCCACTGCAGAGCAATGCTCGACAGACACTAATATTAATGCTTATTTTCGAAATTATTACAGCGATGATTTAATTAATAAAAGTATGCAAAATAAGTCTATTAGTAATTTATTTACATCAAAATGTTTATCGGATAAATTTATTTCGAATGTCTATTGTATCTCGGATACCGTTGATACAATATCTACTACAAAAAGAATTGAAAGCGGTACATACCAGGGGTTTCTCCTTGCAAGACGGCTCGGTAATGAAATTTCAGTAAAAAGGTATGAGAAGGATCTTTATTGGGATGATATGATAGAAGAATTATGGGAGTATCAATGGTTAAAAGAATACATTCCGTTAACGAAGGAGCTTAAAGACGTATTTTATGAAGAAACTGCTGGAATAATCGATAGGGTAATTAACTTATTTGAGGCAGTTCAACTAGATGCAATATTACAGGAGAATGAAAGTGTAAATGATATTTCTCCGGAATATGTAAAGAAAATATCAGTAAAGTACTTTTCAACAACTCGAGATGTTTTATATGCCTTAAGTAAAGGTGAAGAAGTTACAGAAAAATGGGATGATTTATATGATAGAAAGGCAGATAAGAATTCAGTAAATGTGGTAGCTAATGCACTAAATGAAAAAAGAGCAAAAGAAATAATTTTAGATAATACTCGCAAGACAGAAAATATAACCATTACTTCACTCCGTAATAATATAATAACAAATATAGTATTATTTTTAAAGGATAGATATCCAGTTAGTGATATCGAGAAAGCATTCGAATTCCTATATAAAAAACATAAGAAAAAGATACTTGATATGGATGAAAAAATAATTAATGGATTAGTTTTAGATTTGCTAGCCGATCCAGAACAAATGATAAAGAAACCTAAAAGGGATGAAGTTAAATACGATTTACCTGGATTAGAAGGATTGTTATAATAATTAATTTCCCCGGCATGAATATATATCTAATCATAGAAGAGGCTACCTGACGTGAACATAGGTAGCCTCTTTTATTGTTGTTATTAAAAGGAACAACATGGTAATTTATATGATTTAGTATTATAATGTAGATAATATTAAAGTGGAATATGAAACTTATTTCCATTGTTTTAAAAAAATGGGTTCGTGAATGCCATAGTTATCTGACATGCTTTTTAGTGAATCTAGGATAGAGGAGTTTTGAAAAATGAATAATGAATTATCAAATTTATTTAAGAAATTACAGCCTAATAATATGAGCATAGAAGATCAAATTGAACAATTACTAACAGGCACTGTGTTATTTGGAACCATTATTATTGATACATATTCAATTGATGAAACAAAAGATATTTATGATGCTATGGATATTGTTTGTAATAGAAAGAACTATTTTTCGTTTGATCATTATGGAATTTATTGTTTTTGGGATTATTATACAAAGGAAATATTATATATCGGTTTATCTAATAACTTAAGAAGCAGATTTGGACAACACAATGGATTGCTAGGGAAAAAGGGCAAAGGTAATAAATATAAATATATAAAAGAATATTTTAAAGAAAAAGAAAGATTAGGATATACATTACTAGTTCAAAGCCCTTATGAACATAACGATTTATTTTTAGATGATAAAAACGATGAGATTAAACAAATTGAAGGAGCTTTGATTGAAGAATTTAATATTAAAAATAACAGGTTACCAAAATGGAATGATATTGGTGGTAGTAAAGTTGGTAGACAGCCATCTTATATAAAAAGATATGGTAGTATATTTAGTATGATAGTCGGTGAAAAAATTGATTTTTTAAATGCAAGGTCTACGTTACGTGAATTATCTCAGGACGTTGTTTTGCTGTCCTATGAAAGTGACTTGAATATCATAAGAGGACGTATGTATAAGTATGGTGAAAGTTTTGATGAAGCTGTGGAAAAACTGATACAATTTAATAATTTCTATTATAAGAGTGGAGCTTTACAAGCGGGGTATTCCAATATAAGGTTAATGAATATACGTAATAATAGTTACATTAACAAAAACTTAGTACTATTTTAAAATAATATCGTGCACATCAGATAACAAAATGTTCCCGAACACCCCATCGCCAACCGAGTCGGCGGCTGCATTAGCCGACCCAAAGGGTACCCCGGCATGAGTAGCCACCTGTAGGCTCAGGGGCGTCGGGAACAAGGAACGTTAGGTGAAATTGTCAACCTCGATTACGAAATGGATTAACTACAAAAGAAAAGGAAGGTTAGTATGTTAATTAAAGAATATATGATTGAAGATATATTTAAAATCTTAGAAAAGACAGCTAAATCTTTAATGAAAAATTTAAAAGTAGAAAAGAATGAAATTGATTATGATGAGATTGAACTAAAAGTGAATCATTTAGAAAGCAAATTTAATGAGTTAAAAAGATTTATAGTCCATTTAAATACTGACAGGATAAGAGCTTTCGAAAGACACTTATCTTTTATTATGAAAGACCCGTATGCATATGGTGAAAAAAATCTCGATGATATAATAGATATTGATTTGCCTTTGATTAAACAATTATATTACGAGGAATTAAAGACATCTCCACATTTAGATCCTGAATTAAGAAGAGCGTGTGAAGGCCTAATATGTAATTGTGAGTATGATTCAGCAATCAGAAAAGCGTTTATTGTATTAAAAGAGAGGGCTGTAAGAAACTTTTCCATACAGAAGGATATTGATGGTGATGTACTAGTAAAGAAATTATTTTCACCTAATAATGGTTTGATAATTATTGATGATGATGAAAAGAAAAGACGTGAATTCATGAATTATTGTACTGGTTTGTTTGGGTATTTTAGAAATTCATTTGCTCACAATTTAATAAGTAATCCTGAATTTGTTGTTGAAGCAGTTATTTCAAGTATAAATATGTTGATCAAAGTACTTGATGATAGAGAAAAATATCGTAATTGATTTACGGTTGACAACATCACATAACAATATGTTCCCGCACACTCCAGCGCCAAAGTGCAAGCACTCGGTGTCCGCATTAAGGCCGCTCGCAAGCTCGCAGCCATGAGCGGCCACCTTAAGGCTCTGGGCGTCGGGAACACGAGACGTTATAGGAAATAAAAGAAGAGGTGAATTGTTTATGCCAGTTATAGATTTTAAAGAAATACCAGAAGCACATATTGCTGATGGTAATCAAGATAGTTTTGAATTGTTTTGCCAAGAATTTTTAAAGTTCCAAGGACTAGAAATAATTTCTTCACCAGATAGAGGAGCGGATGGTGGAGTGGATATACTATGTATTGAGAATAGAAAAGGTGGTTTTGGTACTACGCAGATTAAATGGTTAGTTAGCTGCAAACATAAGGCACATTCTGGTAGATCAGTAACACCTAATGATGAGCAAAACATTAGAGATAGATTGAGTCAGCATAGGGCAGATGGCTTTATTGGGTTTTATTCCACTTTGCCAAGTGCTGGATTGAATACTAGGTTAGATAGCTATAAGGACGATTTTGAAATTAAAGTTTTCAATAATGAAGAAATAGAAGAAAAATTATTAGAATCTCCTAAGGGGCAGTTTCTATTCAAAAGGTTTTTTAAAGCATCATATGAAGCATGGAACCGTAATAATGTTCAACCATCAATTTTATATTCAAAATATGAACCATTATACTGCTCAAATTGCGGTTTGGATATTCTTAGTCAAGATGTGATGCTAAAGAAGGGAGCTTTAATTGGAATGGTACGAGACCATAAATATTCTCGAGAACATGCGTACTATAAAGAGAAATTTGTAGATATGTATTTTGCATGTAAAGGTGTTTGTGATAACTCTCTTGAAGAAAAATATGAAAAGATGGGATTCATTTCTGATTGGAAAGATATAAATGACTTAAAAATACCAGTTGAATATATGCGTTGGATAATGGCGTTTTTGAACAATTTTCAAGATGGGACGATAGAAGTGGAGGATGTTGCTTTTGAAAAGTTGAAGAGAGCAATTATGTCCTTAGGACAATACACAATGAGAGATTTATCAGATGATGAATTAGCGCGTGAAGATATGCTAAATATGCTACCCGAGTGGCTAAGGTAGGCTTCTTTTGCATCCTATAACAAAGCATTCCTGTTCGCTACGCATATTCCTCAACCTAAGATAAGAGCTATCTAAGGTTGAGAAACATCAGGAATACATAGACGTTATACGCAATATCAGTATGAGCATGGCTCTGTGGTCTTTAATTCGTTATTTGAATAGAGAATTATACGAAGTAATGTGCAAAAAAAAATCACCTAATATTAATAGGTGTCAGCTTATATCTTATCAATTAATGGCACATTATTTCGTGTAATTCCAGAGTACGAAACTGCGGTT